>DASXFY010000038.1:0-156524 GCA_036489335.1 Steroidobacteraceae bacterium | reverse complement strand
GGCGTTGGTGTCTTTGGCGGGCGATGCGTCCTGCGCATGCACCCCACTGACGAAGGCCATGGAGCCCAGCGCCAGGCTGGACAGGCCGAGAGTGCTGTAGGGCAGGCGCAGCGCGAGCGTGCGCTTGGCCCCGGCGTTGTTCGAGATATTTCGCCTAGACTTGCGGCTCATCAGACATCTCCCCCTCGAAAAGATATGGACGTTGCAATAAAACAACGGATGGCATCGCCATGGCACGGCTGATGCCTAGGATCTAAACTCGGAAGCCCCCTGACGCCACGGTGCTCATTGCTACATGCTCTATATGGTAGCGCTACCTTAACGTGGATCGAGTATGTGCCTGTTCTTCGGCCCATGTCAACTGTCGTTGTGTCCGGCTGACGCTTCGGTCTTCCGGAGCGCGATTTCCCCATATGTACCGCTTGCGCCAGCCCGCGCAGTGATGGCTCGCCCGCAACCGCCGTGGCTACGACGCGGTTCATCGCAGCGCGATGGTTGCGTGAACACCGGTGACGTTACCGTAGCCTCGGCCATCACGACTCGGAGCCCCGGGGCCCCTGGGCGCCCTGGATCTTCGCGGCTTGGCGTTGTGCCAGTGCCACGCCGGCATGGCGGTCGGCGTGACAGCGCTATCATTGCGCAGCAGGTGACGCTTTGCAAGACGGACGCTACCCTGCGCCCCGCCCCTCTGGTTTTTGCTGGCAAATCCAACGATTGCGAGTCTCCATGCGAACTTGGCTCAGGACAGCGGTGGCAGCGGGCCTGTTTGCCACGGTGCTGGCGCCCGTGTCGCGTGCCCAGATCCGGTACGTCGCCAGGCCCGCGCAGCTCCTGGTGGACGGCAAGCCCTTCCTCATCCTGGGCGGTGAGCTCGGCAACTCTTCTGCCGGCACCGCTGCGCAGGCCGATGCCATCCTGCCGCGGCTCGCCGCGCAGCATTTCAACACTGTGTTGCTGCCCGTCGCCTGGGATGAGATCGAGCCCGACGAGGGGCGCTTCGACTTCTCCATCCCTGATCACTGGATCGCGCTCGCGCGGCAACGGAATCTGCACCTGGTGCTGCTCTGGTTCGGCAGCTGGAAGAACGCCTTCTCGAGCTACGCGCCGCGCTGGGTGCTGGCCGACACCGGACATTTCCCGCGCGCGCTGGCGGCCGACGGCTCCGCGCTGCCGATCCTGTCGGTTTTCGGCAGTGAGACGCAGCAACGCGACGGCGCCGCGTTCGCGGCACTGATGCGCCACGTGCGCACTGTTGACTCCGGCCATGGCACCGTCCTCATGGTGCAGGTGGAGAACGAGGTCGGCTATGTCGGGCTCGGCGGGCGCGACCGCTCGGCGGCAGCCAACCGGCTGTTTGCCGGTCCGGTGCCGCCGCCGCTCCTCGCCGCACTGCTCCACGCCGTGACGCGCTTGCCGCGCCGGCTCGCCGCCGACTTCAGACCCGATGGGCAGGATTGGGCCCACACTTTCGGCGATACGGCCGATGAGGTCTTCATGGCCTGGTACTACGCGCGCTTCATCGGGCAGGTGGCGCAGGCGGGCAAGCGTCAGTATCCGCTGCCGATGTACATGAACGCGCAGTTGCCCGCGCCGCACGAGCGCGCCGGGGATTATCCGAGCGGCGGCCCCTACCCGCTCACCCAGCCCATCTACCGCGCCGCGGCGCCCGCCGTCGACTTCTACGCCCCCGATATCTACTGGCCGGACTTCGAGCGCTGGGTGAGGCGCTATCAGGAGCAGGGCAATCCGGCATTCATCCCCGAGTCGCGCCTGAGCCTCGCGCCCTACAACGCCCTCTATGCTTTCGGTCAGGCACGGGCAATCGGCTTTTCGGCCTTTGGCGTGGATGACGCGCCGCCCGCCGCGCCGGCCGGCACACCCAGGCTCGCCGACGTCTATCAGATCCTGAGCGAGCTCGGGCGTAGCTTCATAGAGGCGCAGACGCGCGGACAGACCCGCGGCTTGGTGCTGCACTTGACGAGCCCTCGCCCGTTTCAGACGGTCGCACTCGACGGTTATCTCTTCCGCGCCACCCTGGCGAGATCCTGGCCGACCCAACAGCCACTCGCGGCTGAGGGCGCGATGATGGTCATGCAATCAGCGTCGGATGAGTTTTACATCCTCGGCAGCGGGCTCACGGTATCGTTCCTGCGCGATCCGGATGTTGACGATCATTTCGCCGGCATCGCCGGCATCGCAGAGTTGGCCTGGAAGAACGGCCGCTGGACGGTCGCGCAGCAGATGAACGGTGATCAGAGCGACCAGGGACGGGCGCTGCTGCTGGACGCGCATGCCATCCATTTGTACCGGGTGAGGCTCTACAACTATCCGGGGCACTGACGGGCGCGCGGCCGGACCATGACGAACGACGTGACATCCCAGCTCGAGGCGGCTCTGCGTGAGGCGCACTCCCTGCATCGCGCGGGGCGGCTGGAAGAGGCCCGGGCGCTCTGTCTGCAGGCTCTGCGATTGCGGCCAGGCCAGATTCAGGCAACGATGCTGTTGGGCATCATTGCCGCCCAGACCGGCGATCCCGGGCGGGCCGTTGCGCTCTTCGGCGAAGTCCTGCAGCTCGAGCCGCGCAACGTCGCCGCGCACAACAACCAGGGTAATGCCTTGCGCGCCCTGCGCCAGCCGGCAGCCGCGCTCGCGAGCTACGACCGGGCGCTCGCGATCCAACCGGATCAGGCACCGACCCACAACAGCCGCGGCAAGGCCCTCTTCGATCTGGGACGCTACGAGGATGCCCTCGCCAGCCATGACCATGCCGTCGCGCTGCAACCCGACTACGCGGCGGCTTACTTCGAGCGCGGCAGAGCGCTCGCCGCACTGATGCGCTTCGAGGCGGCGATCGCCAGCCTCGACAGGGCCATTGCCCTCGCATGCAGCCATCCGGGCGCATGGTACGTGCGCGGCAATGCTTTATATGCGCTCGAGCGCTTCGAGGCCGCGGTGGCAAGCTACGACAGAGCCATTGCCCTCGAGCCGAAGGAAGCGCGTGCCCACCACAACCGCGGCAACGCCCTCGCCATGCTCGGACAGTACGAGAGCGCCATCGCGAGCTATGATCAGGCGATCGCGCTCGATGCGAGCCTCCCCTCATCCCATGGCGAGCGTCTGCACGCCAGGATGCAGCTCGCCGACTGGCGCGACTTTGCACCGGAAGTGGCGCGATTGACGGCGCGCATCGAGCGCAACGAGGCCGCATCCAATCCCTTCGTCGTGCTCGCCCTGTGCGACTCGCCACCGCTGCAGAAGCTGGCCGCACGCAATTGGGTGCGGCAGAAATACCCGCCCGACGGCGCGCTGGGAGCGCTGCCGGCGCGCGGCCGGCGCGACCGTATACGCGTCGGCTACTTCTCCGCCGATTTTCGCGCGCATGCGACTTCCTCCCTCACGGCGGGGCTCTTCGAGACGCACGATCGGTCGCGGCTCGAGCTGACCGCGTTCGCGTTCGGTGAGGATACCCGGGACGAGATGCGCCAGCGGCTCGCGGCGGCCTTCGATCGCTTTCTCGATGTGCGGCAGCAGTCCGACCATGACATCGCGCGGCTCGCGCGCAGCCTGGAGATAGACATCGCGGTGGACCTCGGCGGCTTCACGCGCGGCAGCCGCCCGGGAATCTTCGCGCTGCGGGCCGCGCCGCTCCAGGTCAGCTATCTGGGCTACCTCGGCACGATGTCGGCCGACTACATCGACTACCTGATCGCCGACGACGCCATCATCCCGCAGGAGCTGCGCCACGACTACGCGGAAAAGATCGTCTACCTGCCGAGCTACCAGGTCAACGACTCCAGGCGGCGCATCGCGCCGCTCGAGTTCAGCCGCCGGCAGCTCGGGCTGCCGCCCGCCGGCTTAGTCTTCTGTTGTCTCAACTCCACCTACAAGCTGACGCCGGGCACGTTCGACGGCTGGATGCGCATCCTGAGGCGAGCGCCCGCCAGTGTCCTTTATCTCCTCGGCGGCAGGCCGGCGCTCGAGCGAAATCTGCGCGGCGAGGCGCAGGCGCGCGGCGTTGCGGCCGATCGGATCGTCTTCGGCGCCAGACTGCCGGCCGCCGAATATCTCGCCCGTTATCGCACCGCCGATCTGTTCCTCGATACGCTGCCGTATAACGCCGGCACGACGGCCAGCGATGCATTGTGGGCCGGCTTGCCGGTCCTCACCTGCACCGGCGCGACGTTTGCCGGCAGAGTCGGAGCGAGCCTGCTGACGGCCGTCGGGCTGCCCGAGCTCATCGCTCCGTCGGCGCACGAGTACGAACGGCTCGCCGTCGAGTTGGCTGACGACCCGCAGCGGCTGGCCGGCATCAGGGCAAAGCTGGCCGCGAGCCTGCGGACGGCTCCCCTGTTTGATACCGCCGCATCCGCCAGGCACCTGGAGACGGCCTACGCGAAAATGTACGACCGCTATGTTGCCGGTCTGCCGCCCGAGCACATCCACGTGGCTGCCTGAGCAGCCCGTAACTCAAGCAACCAGACGGAACAACTCATCCCGAACCTGCCGGACCACATCGTCCCAGCTTCCCGGTGTCTGCTGGCGAAAGAGGCGCACTGACGGATACCACGGACTGTCGCTGCGGCCGAGCAGCCAGCGCCAGCAACCGTCGAAGCGGCTCAGGATCCACGTCGGCTTGCCCAGCGCGGCGGCGAGGTGTGCCGTCGCCGTGTCGACGGAGACGACCAGATCGAGGTTCTCGATCAGCGCGGCCGTCTGCGCGAAGTCGGACAGCTCCCGTGTCAGATCGAGCAACCGCAGATCGCCCGAGCTCGCGCGCCGCGGCTCCGGCGGCGCGGGTTCGCCGGGCTGAGCTTTCTGCAGGCTGACATACTCGATCCGTGGGTGTTGCAGCTCGAGCAGGCGCTGCGGCTCGATATTGCGGCGTGCATTGGCCGACCACCACTGCGGCTCGTTGGGCCGCAATCCGCCGGACCAGACGAGCCCGACTCTGAAGCCGCGCCGCTCCCCGAGACGTGCCCGCCAGCGCGCGACCAGCTCCGGCTCGCCAGTCAGGTAGCGTTGTGCGGCGGGGATGGTCTCGAGCATCGTGCCGAACGCCAGCGGCAGACTCATGAGCGGACACTGAAAATCAACATCGCCTGCCGGCTCATCGGGCGAGATGACACGCGCGACTCCCTCGAGCCCGCTCAGCAGGCGCGTCAGTGCGGCGGGCACCTCGAGAATCACCCGCGCGCCCCGCTCGCGGACCAGCCGCGCGTATCTGCAGAACTGCAGCGTATCGCCATACCCCTGCTCCGCATGCAGCAGGATCGTCCTCGCCGTCAGCGGCTCGCGCCCCAGCCACAGCGGCACGGAGCTCTGGCGGCGGTCGCGCCAGAGTGCGCTTTCCGTGTTTCGCCAGCGCCATTCGTACTCGGCCCAGGCGGCGGCGAAACGGCCCAGGCGCAACAGCGTGAGGGCGCGATTGACATGCGCCGCGGCGTAGTCCGGTTGCAGAGCGATGGCGCGCTCGCTGCTCGCCAATGCCTCCTGCGGCCGCCCGAGGCAGTCGAGGGTGCAGCCGCGATTCGCATGCGCCGCGGCGAGGTCGCGCTCGAGCGCGATGGCCCGATCGAAACTCTCCAGGGCCGCCTCGAACCTGCCCAACTCCTGCAGCGCGGCGCCCCGGTTGAGGTGGGGATTGGCGAGGCTCCCCTGCAGCGCGAGCGCGCGCTCGTAGCTCGTGACGGCTTCCTCGAACCGACGGCTGTGCAGCAGCGCGGAGCCGCGATTCGACCAGGCGACGAAGCTGCCGGGATTCAACGCCAGACAGCGATCATAGGCTTCGATGGCCGGCACATAGCGCTCGAGGTCATGCAGCGCATCGCCGCGCGTCTGCTGAGCGCCCGCGTTGCCCGGCTCTACCGCCAGCGCCGCTTCGCAGGCGACGAGAGCCTCTGCCGCCTTCCCCCGCTGCAGATGAATGGAGCCGAGCAGATGCAGCGCGCCGGCATGCCGCGGCTGCTGACGCAGGATCTGCTGATAGAGCTGCTCCGCGGCACCTATATCGCCGCGCCTGTGCAGCGCCACCGCGCGCGCGAAAGTCGGATCCTCACTCACCCGTGTCATTATCGCTCCGGGCGCTCATTGTGACCGCTATCATGTCCATTTGACAGCGCTGTCAGCTCATGGGATTCTGCCGCCCGAATATGCGTGCAGCCAAGAACGAGCACCCCGCGGTCGTGATCATGGCGCTGGGGGCCATTCTCTCAGGGCTCTTCGCGTCCGCTCAGGTCCGCAGCGCCGAGCCGCCCGCCAGCATTCATCCGCAGATCTGGCCGCAGACGCGGCCGCAGCTACCGCCCGATCCCGTGCTCGAGCGGCAGGTGAATTCGCTCCTCGCCGGCATGACGCTCGAGCAGAAGGTCGGACAGCTCATCCAGGGTGACATCTCCACCCTCACCCCCGCGGACCTGGCCCGGTATCCGCTCGGCGCGGTCCTGAACGGCGGCAACTCCAAGCCCGGCGGCAACATGCTGGCGCCGCCGTCCGCATGGCTCGGCCTTGCAAACCAGTTCTATCTCGCCTCGCTGGCGCCCTCTCACGGTCCGCATCCCGTGCCGGAGTTTTGGGGCATCGATGCCGTGCACGGCAACAACGACGTCTACGGCGCGACCATCTTTCCGCAGAATGTCGGCCTCGGTGCCGCGCACGACCCGGAGCTGATGCGCCTCATCGGCGGGGTGACCGCGGAGGAAGTGCGCGCCATCGGCCTCGACTGGACTTTCGGACCGGCTCTCGCGATCGTCAGTGACAACCGCTGGGGACGCAGTTACGAAAGTTATTCCGCGGACCCGGCGCTCGTGCGCCGCTATGCGCGCGCCATGGTGTTGGGTCTGCAGGGCGAGCCCGGCACGCGGCAGTTTCTCGACGCGCGGCACGTGATCGCCACGCCCAAGCACTACCTCGGCGACGGTGGCACGCACGGCGTGGACCAGGGCGACAACACGGAGAGCGAGACGCAGCTGCGCGACAGCGACGGCGCGGGCTACCCGGTGGCGGTCGCAGCCGGCGCACAGTCCGTGATGGTCTCCTTCTCGAGCTGGCATGGGGTGAAGATGGCCGCCAACTACGGCCTGCTCACCGGCGTGCTCAAGGACCGCTGGCACTTCGATGGCTTTACGGTGGGCGATTGGAATGCGCACGGCCAGGTGCCGGGCTGCACGGACGCAAGCTGCCCGCAGGCGGTCGTTGCCGGCCTCGACATGTTCATGGCGCCCAGCGATTGGAAGCAGCTCTACAGCAACACTCTGCAGCAGGTGCGCGCGGGGCAGATACCGCGCGCCCGGCTGGATGATGCCGTGCGGCGGATCCTGCGGGTGAAGCTGCGCGACCGGCTGCTCACGGAAGGGCCACCCGCCTCCCGGCCGCTCGCTGGCCACTTCGATCTCCTCGGCTCGCCGCAGCATCGCGCCATTGCGCGCCGCGCCGTACGCGAATCGCTGGTGTTGCTGAAGAACGCGGACCACCTCCTGCCCCTGAAGCCGCACCAGCGGGTGCTGGTCGCCGGCGACGGCGCCGACGACATCCCGATGCAGTGCGGCGGCTGGACCATCAGCTGGCAGGGCACGGAGACGACCAACAAAGACTTTCCCCACGGCGAGTCGATCTGGCGCGGCATTGCGCAGACGGTGCGCGCCGCGGGCGGTGAAGCCGTGCTCAGCTCCGATGGCGCCTTCAAACACAAGCCCGACGTCGCCATCGTCGTTTACGGCGAGAAATCCTATGCGGAGTTCCAGGGCGATGTGCCCAATCTCGCCTTCAGCCCGGGGGACGACGACGATCTGCAGCTCCTGCGGCGTCTGCGCGCCGCAGGCATCCCGATCGTCTCGGTGTTCATTTCCGGCCGGCCTCTGTGGGTCAATCCGGAGCTCGACGCATCGACCGCGTTCGTGGCCGCCTGGCTCCCGGGATCCGAGGGTGACGGCGTCGCCGATGTTCTCTTTCGCAGGCCCGACGGCGCGATCCGCTACGACTTTCGCGGCACACTGTCCTTTTCCTGGCCGCGCACGCCGCTGCAGTTCGGCAGCGACACGCCCGGGCAGCCGCTCTTCGCGCTCGGCTATGGCCTGCGCGATGCAAGCGACGGCAATCTGGCGCAGGTCCCGGAAGCCTCGGGGCTGCCCTCGGCCGCGTTGGTCGACAACAAGGTATTTTTCGGGTCCGGCCGCACCGGCTCCGGCTGGCACTGGGCGGTCGCCGACGACGCCGGCGCGAGCCCGGTGGCGCGTGGCCTCGGCGCATCCAACAGCGGACGACTGACTCTCACGGCGACCGATAAGACCAGGCAGGAAGACTCGCGGCAGCTGCGCTGGTCAGGCGGGCAGTCGACCGCGGAAATCACCGGCGCCACCGCGATCGACCTGACACGGCAGACCAACGGGCAGATGGCTCTGGGCTTCGACTATCGGCTGCAGCAGGCACCGAGCGCCGCGGTCACGATCGGCATGGGCTGCGGCGCCTCCTGCGGCGCAACCGTGCCCATCACGCCGGTCCTGCGTGCCGCGCCGCGGGGCCAATGGCGGCATCTCGACATCGCGCTCGCCTGCTTCGCCGCGGCGGGCGAGAACATGAGCCACGTGTGGACGCCGTTCGCGCTGCAAACGGCCGGCACGCTGACACTCGCCATCAGCAACATTCGGCTCGAGAGCGGCGCGGCGGGCGCCGCAGCCTGCGGTCACTGACCTTCGGGGAAGAGCGCCTGCAGGACCTTCACGCTCGTCTCCATCGGCAGCTTCTTGATGAGCGAGCGCATCAGCTGCTTCTTCAGATAGACGACCTGCGGCTCGGACAGGTGGCCGAGCATGCCGCGCCGCTCGGGCGGCAGGTGGGGAACCGGATCGCCGTTGGTCTGGAAGACGTAATGATCGAACATCATGCGCCAGGTCGCGCGCCGCTCCGCGGGCAGCGAGCGCAGCGCCAGCAGTGAGTGCACCAGAGCGCCGAAGGGCTCCGCCAGCCATTCGGCCGGCTCGCACCACCAGAAGTTGAGCGAGAAGTTGACCGGCTCGAGCGCCTCCACGTTGTGCCACCAGAGGCTCGGGATGAAGATGGCATCGCCCGGCACGACCTCCGCCGTCTCCGCGACGGCAAGCGCCTCGGCGAAGCGCGGATAGCGCTCGAGGTCGGGCGCCGCGACTCTCACCATGCTGGTCGGCTGCCCGCCCGGAGAGAGCTCGAGCGGTCCGACATAGAGATTGGCGAGCTGATCGGGGGGAAAGAAGGTGAAGCGCTTGCGCCCGGTGACCGTGCAGTTGATGCCTTCCATGTTGTCATAGTGCGTGGCGGCCGTGACCGCATTGCCCAGCCAAACGTATGACCACGCCGACTTGCCCATCTCGGCCAGCATGGGCAGGTTGTTCTCGATGCGGATCTGGGGAAAATAGCGCTCCACCGCCCGCGCACCCGTGTAGATCGCCGGCGGCTCGGGAAGGTTCCTGCAGGCCAGAATCTTCGCCAGCGCGCCGTGCAAAGGCTGCTCCTGGTACTCGAAGTTCAGCCCGCTCATATCGTCACGATAGAAGTAGACGCCCTTGATCTCCGGACGCCCGACCATGATCTTGAGCGGCTGGCCCGGGTCGCGAGCGCGGACGTACTCGAGCAGCGCCTCAGGGGATTGCGCCGCCGCGCGTACGCTCGGCCATTCCGCGACGAATCCTTTCAGCACGGCCGGCTGGTCGCGCGGAATGATCTCCTCGCGCAGCGTGCGCAGATCGACGTTGCGCCATTCCCGTACTTGTGGAAGCGAGGCCTTTTCCAGGGGAATGGCGGTCGACGACATCCGGGGAAACTCCGATTTGCTCTCGATCCAACAGTCCTTGCGCGCTCGCGCGCGTGCACGCCGGGACGATATCACGCGGCCTGACCCAGGGACCCTTCGCTCATTATATTACAGTCGCGGACCCAACGGCAGTTTGCGCGGCACTCGCACGAAGAGGTAGGCGATTGCGGCGCCTACGCGCAGGCGGGATGCTGCCAGGAACCGCTCGACGGTGAGAGTCTCCGGAGCATTTCCCGGGACTGAAGCAAACCAAGCCGACCAGCCGACGCTTCGCGCTCGACAGTAATCCAACGAATCTACACGAACGCAGAGACTGTTGCCGATGCCCGCGCGGCCGCCGACTGATACGTTGAGTTCGCACGCGACGGAACATCTCCTTGACGTAGCGAATATAATTCACTAGCCTGATCATGACCACGCCCTATCGCGATAGCAAATGGAGGCTTCAGGTTTTCGGTCGCGAGCACGGCATGCCACATTTTCATGTATGGACGCCGGATGGAGCGGCGGTGGTCGCGATAGGCACCCTCGCGCTACTGAGTGGCGCGATCGATGCAAGCATTCTGGCCGAGGCACGTGAGTGGGCGAGAAGTCACTCGGCGCAGATCACGGCTGAATGGCTCAGGCTGAATCCGGAGAAGCGGTGAAACTCAAGATCGCACGAGTCGAGGCATTGCCACCGGCCCGCTTGCGCCTCGAATGGACGAACGGTGACCGGAGCGAGGTCCACGTCGGCGAATATTTGAAGTCGCCGGGCCACGAGCGACTGCGCGACGCGAAGCTCTTTGCTCGAGCCCACGTGGCGGAATGGGGCCACGGCGTGGAATGGCCGCAGGCGGACATCGGGATTCCCGGTGAGGCGCTCTATCGCCTGTCGAAGGAGCAGTCGGGCGACGCATTTCCTACAGCCAACTTCAATGCGTGGATGAAGCGCAACGCATTGTCTCTGACGACCGCTGCCCAGGCCCTCCATCTGACGCGGCGGACAATCATCTACTACAGCACGGGGGCCAAGCCCATCCCGGCATACATCGGACTCGCCTGCACGGGCTGGGAGGTAACCCATCGACCACGCGCCAACGCAGCCCGGGCCTCTAGCCCACACACAGCACGCCGCAGCGCTCGTTCGCGCTGACCGCGATCCGGCCGCTGACGCCGCGGTTTGCGGCACGCTACACTCCGCCCGTGGCAATGAGACGCTCCACTCTGTACCGCACGCTGCCTACCGGCCGGCAGATCGTGACGTATGGCCTGCCGCGCAGGCCCTGGCAGGATCTCTACCACCTCTTCATGACCATGAGCTGGCCGCGGCTCTTTGCGACCTACGGCAGCGCCTTCATCCTCTTCAACCTCCTTTTCGCCGCGCTCTATCAGCTGCAGTCCGGCGATGTCGCCAATCTCAATCCCGCCGGCTACTGGGGCCGGTTCTTTTTCAGCGTCGAGACTCTGGCGACCGTCGGCTACGGCGACATGCACCCGCAGACGGTCTACGCCCACGTCATCGCCTCGGTCGAGATCTTCTTCGGCCTGATGGGCGTGGCGCTGATCACCGGCATGATGTTCGCCCGCTTCTCGCGGCCCACGGCCCGCATCCTCTTCGCCAGGCACGCCGTCGTCCGGCAGTTCGACGGCCGGCCCACCCTCATGCTGCGCGCCGCCAACGAGCGGCAGAACGTCATCATGGAGGCCATGGCGCAGCTGCGGCTGATTCGTGACGAGCTCACCGTCGAAGGCTCACGCATCCGACGCATTTATGACCTTCCGTTGCGCCGTAGCGAGCAGCCGATGTTCGTCTTCGGCTGGACGCTGCTGCACGTCATCGACGAGGCAAGCCCTTTGTACGGCGCCACCGCTGAGAGCTTTGCCGAGTCCAAGGCGTATCTCCTGCTCACGATCGGCGGCACCGACGAGACGACGGGGCAGACGCTGATGTCCCGCCAGGACTATATGCCCGCCGCGGTTCACTGGAATCACGGCTTTGTGGACATCTTCACGTCAGGCGACGACGGCATCGACCGCATCGACTATGCGAGATTTCACGACGTCGAGGTGCTCGATGCGCGTGAGCAGCAGATGGAGACGCCGGCAGCCAGCCGCGCCGCCAGCGGTTAGGGCGTGGGACTCGCCGCGGTCTCTTTCACCAGGAAATCGACCACCGCCAGCAGTGCTTCCCGGGCACTCGCGCCCGCGGCGCGCGCCTCCTCGAATATCTTGATCTGGCGGTGAGCGCTGGTGCCGCGCAGCAGGATCGTCTGCAGGCGCTCGACTTGCGCCAGGCAGCCGAGCTGCGCCGCATCTTCCCGCACCAGCGCGATCAGCTCCTTGATGAGCTGCGGGAAGCCGACCAGCTCGCCGCGCGCGAGGTCGAGCAGCTCGCCGTCGACGCTGTAGCGCATGGCGCGCCAGCGATTCTCGGCGATCAGCATGTTGGGATAGATGCGCCAGCTGCGATTGTCGAGCTTCAGGCGATACAGCCGCCGGATCAGCGACAGGGTCAGCGCCGTCAGGCTCACCGCATCGTCGATGCTGGTGCAGCAGTCCATCACGCGTGTCTCCAGCGCGGGGTGCAGCGAGGCCGGGCGCACGTCCCACCACATCTTGCCCACATGCTCGATCATGCCGTTGCGGACCAGCATATCCAGGTTGCGCCGCAGCTCGGCGTGGCTCGCAAACCGCTCCGGCAGGCCGGTGCGCGGCAGCGAGCTCAACAGGGTCATGCGGAACGACATGAGTCCCGTGCGCTCCCCGTCCCAGAAGGGCGACGAGCAGGAAAGCGCCAGCAGGTGCGGCACGAAATACGTCAGCTGGTTCATCAGGTCGACCCGCAGGTCATCGTCATCGATCCCGACATGCACCCGCATGCCGCAGATCATGATGCGGCGCGCCGCGCCCTGCATTTCGTTGGCGAGCGCAAAGAACTGCTCGCGCTCGGTGGTGATCTGGCGGGCGGCCTCGGCGAAAGGATGGGTGGATGCCGCGATCGGCGCGCGTCCATAGCGCGCTGCCACCTCGGCGATGAGGCCGCGCAGGCGCGCGAGATCGGCGCCCGCCTCGGCCAGGGTGCGACTGGGCTTCGTGCTGGCCTCGAGCTGGCTGCGCAAAAACCGCGGGCTGACCTGCCCGTTCGAGCGCTGGGTGCATTCCTCGAGGAGTCGCGCGGGCGGATCCGCGTCGACATCGCGCGAATCGAGTTTGACGAGCAGATATTCTTCTTGGATCCCGACGGTGAACGGCGGCTCAGAGCTGCTCATGAGATACGCTCCAAGTTACCCCGGAGATAGTGTAGCGCACGGAGACTAAAGCAAGAGCCGCTCGATCGGCTCGGGCTTGGCGAGAAAGTATCCCTGCGCGTAGTCGACGCCGATGCGCCGCAGCTCATCGAGCACCGCCTGCGACTCGACGCACTCGGCCACGGTCTCGATGCCCAGAGCTTTGCCGACCTTACAGATCGCCTCGACCATGCTGCGGTCCACGGGATCCTCGGCCACGTGGCTGATGAACTGGCCATCGATCTTCAGGTAGTCCACCGGCAGCGTCTTCAGGTACATGAAGGAAGAGAGCCCGGTGCCGAAGTCATCGAGCGCGAATTTGCAGCCGCGCGCCTTGAGCTCGCGCATGACGAAGGTCGCGTTCGACAGGTTGGTGACCGCGGCGGTCTCGGTGATCTCGAAGCACAGCGCCTGCGCCACGCTGGGATCGCCCACCTGCTGCAGCACGAAGTCGATGAATGACTGCTCGTTGAGCGAGGTGCCGGACAGGTTGACCGCGAGCAGCGCCTGGCCGGCCCAGCCCTTGAGGCGCTCGATGGCCCGCTGCACCACCCAACGGTCGATCACCGACATGATGTTGTAGCGCTCCGCCGCGGGGATGAACTCCCCGGGCGCCACCAGCCGTCCGTCATCGTCACGCAGCCGCACCGTCAACTCGTGGAACGCCGTGGCGCTGCTGCGCGCGATCGGCCGGATCGGTTGGAAGTAAAGCTCCAGCCGGTTCTCCTCCGCGGCGCGCGTCACCCGCGCGACCCAGTGCATCTCGCGGTGGCGGGGATGGGAGATCCCATCCGCCTCGTAGAGGTGGACGCGATTGCGGCCTTCGTCCTTGGCTGCATAGCACGCGATGTCAGCAGCGCTCATCACGTTGGCGACGCTCTCGGTCTCCGCTGTGATCTGCACGACACCAACGCTTGCACCCACGGAAAGCGTCGTGGCTCCCCAGACGAAACGGTAATCGCGAATGGCTTGCCGGACACCGTCCGCGATTCTGGTTGACTGCTCTACGGTACAGCCTTCGAGCAGCACACCGAACTCATCACCGCCGAGCCGCGCGATCGTATCGGTGGCGCGCACGCGTGCCTGCAGCAGGCCCGTGACGTCCCGCAGCAGCCGATCGCCCGCCTGGTGACCGCAGGTGTCATTCACCACCTTGAACTGGTCGAGGTCGATATAGAGGAGCGCGTAATTGCCCTCTCCGCGCTGCGCGCTCAGGACAGCCGCGTGCAGGCGGTTGTCGAACTCGCGGCGATTGATCAGGCCGGTGAGCGCATCGTGGCTCGCCTGGTACGACAGCGCCCGCTTCAGGCGCCGCTCCTTGGTCACGTCGTGGAACACGATCACGGCGCCGATCACCCGTCCCTGCCGGTCGCAGATCGGTGCCGCCGATTCCTGGATGGCCACTTCGTGGCCGGCGCGGGTGACGAGCACGGAGTGATCGGCCGGCGCGCTCATGTCCCCGCCGCCCAACACACACAGCAGCGGGTTCTCGATCGGCTCGCGGGTGATCTCGTTGACGAGCCGCAGCACCTCGCCGATCGGCCGCCCGCGCGCCTCCTCGAGGGTCCAGGCGGTCAGGCTCTCGGCGACGGGATTGATGTACTCGATGCTGCCCTCGGCATCGGTGCTGATGACGGCGTCACCGATCGATTGGAGTGTCACTTGCGCGCGCTCTTTCTCGGCGAAGACCGCCTGCTCAGCGCGCTTGCGCTCGGTGATGTCCGCAATCGTGCCCTCGTAATGCGTGATCCGGCCGGCCGTATCGCGCACCGCGCGCGCATTCTCGAGAATGACCACCTGCCCGCCATCGCGCCGGCGCATCAGAAACTCCGCATTGCGGATTTCCCCTTCCGACTCCACGCGGCGCCTGAACTCGGCGCGGTCAGCCGGGTTCCAGTAGAGCGTTGCAACGCTTGGCAGGGCGTACAGTTCCTCGGCGCTGCCGTAGCGGAGGATGGTGACGAAAGCGGGATTCACCGACCGCAGCCGGCCGTCGTGGGTGCTCTGGTAGACCCCTTCGACGATGCTCTCGAAGAGTCCGCGGTACTTCGCCTCGCTCGCGCGCAGCGCCTCCTCGGACAGTCGGCGGGCGACGGCGATGCCGGCAAGCTGCGCCGCATGATCCATCATGCGCAGCTCCCGCTGACCCGGCAGCCCGGCGGTCGAGTGGTAGACACCCAGGGAGCCGAGCAGCCTGCTGTCTGCCGCCTTGATGGGCGTGGACCAGGCGGCCTTCAGCCCCCCCGCGAGCGCATGCTCGCGCGGCCCTTCCCAGAAGGGGTCGGTGGCGATGTCGGCCACCAGCACCTGCCGCCCGAGATACACCGCGGCCGCGCAGGAGCCATTGCGGATGTCGACGGCGCAGCGCTCGAGAGCGGCACGGAGCGTCTCCGGCAGCCGTGGGGAAACGAGGTAGGAAAAAGCCTGCGCGTCCGAGTCCAGCACGGCGATCGAGCAGACCGTGCCGGCCCCCACCGCCTCGATGAAGCGTGTGATCGAAGCCAGGATCTCGGGTAACGGCGCGGTACCGGTGAGCTGCTCGAGCACGGCCCGGGCTGCGACCGCGGCGCGCTCGGTGAGCTCGGATTCCCGCACGCGGTAGGCGAGCTCCGCCGCCTCGTCCGCCATCAGCCGCATCGACTGGACGATGCCGCGTCGCTCGCTATCCATCGCCTCGCACTGGACACTCATCAACTTGAGCAGCAGCCCGATGTCAGGCTCGCCGAGGCCCGACCTGAGCGCCGCCTCCTTGAGAATGCCGCGCACCTGCGGATGCAGGTCATCGGGCGCAGGCGGCGCGAGTCCGGGCTCAGCGCGCACGAGCGTCGTCGTCGCCGACGCACTCGGCTGCGTGTCCTCGGGCTGCGGCAGGGCGATCTGCGGCGTTGACATCACATGGCTAGGGCTGGTTGGCCGCAGTCTGCGCCGGACCATCCCCCGCGATGATCGGAATGCTGAACGGCCAGACCACCGAGCCGTTGGCGGACTCGACGGCCACCGCGGCCGTCAGTGTGAAGAGGCCCGCCCGGGTGGGCCGGACCGTGACCGAGCCCAGGATCGGGACGCCGGCCGCCGGCTTGATCCCCGCCAGCGGCGGCGCCTGGCTCGTGACCTGCAGGCCATCCAGGGCGCCGAATACCAGGCGGACGATGTCCAGTCCGCCGACCTGCGGAATCAGCGCGTAATCGACCTCATCGTCCTGGCCGACCTGCGGCCGGTTGCGGATGGAGAAACGCAGCTCGATCGGCGGCTGGGCGCCGCTCGGACCCACGGCCTCGACCATGCCGGCCAGGGCCCTGGCGGTCGGATCCAGAGGCTGGGAGGCATGGGGTTGCGGCTTGGCATGGGAGGCCAGCATGGGGTGCGCCCCGCCGCTGAGATAGCCACATGCGCCGAGCAGGCCCACCACGGCCCATAGGCTCGCCCAACGCAAGGCGGCGGAGATGATTCTTGGCATCCGCTTAGGTTTCCGCGCAAACACGCAGCGACGACCTTATGACAATAGCGCGGCGCGGGGCCGCTGCGCACGCAAATCGTTGGATTTTCGTGACTTCACCCTCACAAGCCCACGAGCAGCGGCGGCTCGTCGATCGCCGCCACCTGCTCGCGCAGATCACCGAGGTAACCCTCCCAATAGCGCGCCTCCCCGAACCAGGGAAATGCTCGGGGGAAGGCCGGGTCGAGCCAGCGGTGGCAGACCCAGGCGGCATGGTGGAGCATCCGCAGGCCGCGCAGCGGCTCGATGAGCCGCAGCTCGCGAAAATCGAAATCGGCGAACTGCTGGTAGCCGGTGAGGAGCGCCGCCCACTGCGCCTGCTGGTCGGCAGGCGGCCCGGAGAGCAGCATCCACAGGTCCTGTACGCGGGGTCCCATGGCGCAGTCGTCCAGATCGACGAATATCGGACCGTGCTCGTTCCACAGCAGGTTGCCGAGATGGCAGTCGCCATGCAGGCGCAGCCGCCCGACCGGCCCGACCTCGCGGTAAGCGCTCTCGATGCGCTCGAGGAGCGTGCCGCTGACGCTTTCGTAGCGCTCGCGCAGTCCCTCGGGCAGGAGGTCCGCCTCCAGGACCAGCTCCCGGGCCTCGAGCCCCAGCCGCTCGATGCCGATCTCCGGGCGCCGCTCGAACGGACGGCGGGCGCCGATCTGGTGCACACGGGCGATGGCGCGGCCGAGCAGCTCCCGCGCCTCGGGCGCGTCGAGCTCCGGTGCGCCACCCCGCATGTAGGGGAAGGCCGCGAAGCGAAACTCGAGGTGGCGGCACAGGGTCTGGCCCGAGATCACCACCGGTGCGGCCACCGGCAGCTCCGCAGCCGCGAGCTCGGCGGCAAAGCGGTGCTCCTCCAGGATCTGCGTGTCGCTCCAGCGCGCCGGGCGGTAGAACTTGAGCACCAGCGTGCCGGTGGCGCTGCCCAGCTGATAGACGCGGTTCTCGTAGCTGTTCAGCGCGAAGAGCCGCCCGTCCGGGTCGAGGCCCACGGAGGTCGCGGCATCGAGCACCCGATCAGGGGACAGTCCCGCGAATGGCGTTTCGATTTTGTTTATCATCGCCTGCGAGCTTTGGCTCCCATCCATCCCATCAAAGCGTACCCCCATTCTGCATGAAACAGGCCACCATCCTCGTGATCGGCGGCGCCGGCTATATCGGCAGCCACGTCGTACTCCAGCTCCGTGACCGCGGCGAACGGGTCGTCGTGCTCGATGATCTATCGCGCGGCTTCCGCCAGGCGGTCCTCGACACGCCGCTCGTCGTCGGCCAGGTGGGCGACCGTGAGACGGTGCTCGCGGTTCTGCGCGAGCATGGCGTCGACACGGTGATGCACTTTGCCGCCTATACCATCGTGCCGGAGTCGGTGCGCGAGCCGCTGAAGTACTACGGCAACAATACCTGCTCGACGCGCTCGCTCCTGCAATGCTGCCTGGAGACGGGGGTCAGGCATTTCGTCTTCTCTTCCACGGCGGCGGTCTACGGGATTCCCGCCGAAGGCGTCGCGGCGGAGAGCAGTCCGACAGCCCCCATCAATCCCTACGGGACCTCGAAGTTGATGTCGGAATGGATGCTGCGCGATGTGTCTCTCGCGTCCGATCTGAAGCACGTCGCGCTACGCTACTTCAATGTCGCGGGCTCGGATTCTCAATGTCGCTTGGGCCAAGCGACGCCCAAGGCAACTCTGCTGGTGAAAGTGGCGTGCGAGGCAGCCGTGGGCAAGCGCCAGCACATCTCGATTTTCGGCACGGATTACCCGACGCCGGACGGCACAGGGGTGCGTGACTACATTCATGTCGAGGACTTGGCGACGGCACATCTCAACGCGCTCGACTACCTGCGCGCCGGCGGTGCGTCCACCGTCCTCAATGTCGGCTACGGACACGGTTACAGCGTGCGTGAGGTGCTGCAAAGTGTCGAGCGGGTGGCGGGCGGCCCCTTGAAGGTCATCGAGGAGCCCCGGCGGGCCGGCGATCCCCCGACCCTGGTGGCGCGCGCCGACCGCATCCGCCAGGAGCTCGGGTGGCGGCCGCGCTTCGATGACCTCGACACCATCGTGCGCACGTCTCTCGCGTGGGAAAGGCGATTGCTGCAAGAGCCTTGGGCGTAGAATCTCCCAGAATGCAGTGGCTGAGGCCCAAGTCCCTGAGCGGCCTGATGCTCTTCGGGCTGATGCTCATCGCCCTGCCGCTTCTCGTGGCCATCATCACAGCCGCCCTGCAGATTCGCACGCTCGCGACTGCTGGTCAGAGGATCGTCATCGAGGGAGTCACCGCGGCACGTGCCAGCCAGCAGCTCTTTAGCCAGATAGCCTCGCTCGAGCGTACCGCGCGCCTCTACGACGTTCTCAATGACCCCAAGCTACTGGAGTCGTACGAACAGGAGGACGAAACGTTCTCCTCCACCCGCTCGAAGCTCTACCTGGACGCGACGAACGACGCCCGTCGGACCCTCGCCCAGGTTGCCGTGGTGCAGAAGACCATTCGGGATGCGGTGCTGACGACCCCTGCAAGCACGGCCGCGACCAATACAACCGGGCTGACGAGGCAGTTCTCGACGCTGAGCGCCCTCGTCGACAAGGTAGCGGAGCAAAGCAACGCGCAGATCGATGGCGAGGTGGCCTCGTTGCAGCGCCAGACCGATCACGCCCGCGAGCGGCTCTTCTGGTATGTGGCGCTCCTCGTGCCGCTGACCCTGATCGCCATCCTCACCCTGACCCTCGTGGTCGGCCGGCCGCTGCGGCACATCGACCGCGCCATCGATGACATCGGCCACGGCAAGATCAACAACCCGATCACCGTGCGGGGGCCCCATGACCTCGAGCGCCTGGGCAAGCAGCTCGAATGGCTGCGCCTGCGGCTGCTGGAGGTCGCCCAGGAACGGAACCGCTTCCTCCGTCACATGTCGCATGAGCTGAAAACGCCGCTCGCCAATATCCGCGAGGGCACGGAGCTCCTGATGGACGGGGCGGTCGGGGAGCTCGATTCCGGGCAACGGGAAGTTGCCGCCATCCTGCGGGACAATGGCATCAAACTGCAGCGAATGATCGAGAACCTGCTGTCATTCAGCGCCTGGCAGACCACCAGCGTAGGCCTGGAGACGAGCGAGTTCCGCCTGCGGCCGGTGGTCAAGCAGGTGCTCGAGAATCAGCAGCTCACCCTCCTCTCCCAGCGCGTGCGCCTCGACGTGCAGGTGGAAGATGTGACCCTCGTCGCCGACCGCGGCAAGATCCGCCTCATACTAGAGAACCTGGTGTCGAATGCCGTTAAATACTCCCCGAAGGGAGGCACCATTCACATCAAAGCCGCGACAGTCTCCGGCTCCATCCTCATCGACGTCGCCGACAACGGACCCGGCATCCCGAAAGAAGATCGTGACCATGTGTTCGAGGCGTTCTACACCGGCCGTGCCGCCAAGAGCACCGCGGTCAAGGGTACCGGCATCGGGCTCTCGGTCGTGCTGGAGTTCGTCGCCGCGCACGGCGGCACGGTGGAAATCATGGACGGCGAGTATCCCGGGGCGCACTTTCGCATCCGGCTGCCGATCAATCTGGCGCGTGGCGGACGGCCCGGGGACAGCCCCCAGCGCAGGACCGAAGCCCATGCGGCGTGAGACCCTGACGGCGCTGGCCCTCTCGGCGGCGCTGCTCATGAGCGGCTGCACCAGCGACTTCTTCACTCAGAGGCCGCCGCCGCCCGCCAAGCCGGTGATCGATCACAGAGCTGCCGCCGCCGAAGCGCTCGCGGACGACTTCGCGGTCCTCGACAAGCTGATCGCGGCCGCGCCGGAGCAGCAGATGCAGATCGTCGGCTCGGCGGAAGAGGATTTCCGCACCACCCCGACGCAGAGCAAGAAGCTGCGCCTGGCACTGATCCTGGGCACGCCCGACCAGGCCGGCTCCGACCTGCCGCGCGCCCAGGAAATGCTGCAGGAGCTCTCGGACGACCCTCAGTCTTCCCTCCTTCCCGGCGAGCGGACCCTCGCTGCCCTGCAACTGAAGCAAATTGGCGACTATTTGACGTTGGAGACAGAAAACCGCACCCTCCAGACTGACGCCGCCCGGGCCGGAGAGCTCGCGCCTCTCAAGCATCGCCTCGACGGCGCTGCGGGGGAGAACGCGAAGCTCAAAAAGGAGCTCCAGGAGGCGCAAGCCAAGCTGGCGGCGATAGCCAACATTGAAAAGTCGCTCAACGAGCGCAAACCCAGCAACGAGGCACGACCCAAGTGACCCTGACACCTGGCAGCGTACTGCCCGAGCAGCGCAAGATGACAACCCCCCCGAACACCCTGACTCAGTCCGGACGGCGCAAGGCACGGATCCTTGTCGTCGATGACGATCCCGGACTTCTCCGTCTCCTCACCATCCGCCTGCGCGCGGAGAGTTACGACGTCGAGGCCGTCGAGAGCGGTGCCCAGGCACTCGCGGCCTCGAGCCGCTTCCGCCCCGACCTCGTCATCACCGATCTGAAGATGGATCAGATGGACGGCATCGGGCTGCTGAAGGAGCTGCAGAACCGTTGGCCGGGGTTGAAAGTGATCCTGCTGACCGCGCACGGCACCATCCCGGATGCGGTGCTGGCCACACAGATGGGCGCCTTCGGATTCCTGACCAAGCCCGTCGACAAGCAGGAGCTGCTGGATCAGGTGCAGAAGGCGCTGCGCATTTCCGGCTTCGGCGCCTCGGATGAGGATTGGCGCGCGGAGATCGTCACTCGCAGCGCCGTGATGGAAGAGAAGCTCGCCCAGGCCCACATGGTCGCCGGGACCGATGCGCGCGTCCTCATCACGGGCGAGAGCGGCACGGGCAAGGAGTTGCTCGCCCGCGCCATCCATCTGGCGAGCCCGCGGCGCAACCGGCCGTTCGTCGCCATCAATTGCAGCGCCATGGCGGAGAACCTGCTCGAGTCCGAGCTCTTCGGCCACGAGAAGGGCTCCTTCACCGGCGCCACCCGCGCCCACCGCGGCCTCTTCATGGCGGCCGACGGCGGCACGCTGATGTTGGATGAGATCGGCGACATGCCGATGCGCCTGCAGGTGAAGCTCCTGCGCGTCCTGCAGGAGAATGTCATTCGTCCCGTCGGCAGCACCGATGCGCTGCCGGTCAACGTGCGTGTCATCTCCGCCACGCACCGCGACCTGCAACAGCTGATGACCTCGGGAAATTTCCGTGAAGACCTCTACTACCGCCTGAACGTCGTCCACATCGAGATGCCGCCGTTGAATCGGCGGCGGGAAGACATCCCGCTGCTGGTGGCGCACTTCCTGGCGCAGATCGCCAAGGAAACCGCGCAGCGCAAGATCTACGCCCCCGAGGCCGTGGAGCTGCTCGCCACCGCCGACTGGCCCGGCAACATCCGCCAACTGCAGAACGTGGTGCGGCAGAACGTCGCCCTGTCACAGACTCCCATCATCCCCGTCGAGCTGGTGCAGCAGTCGCTCGGCGGCTCACCCGGGCGCCTGCCCTCCTTCGACGAGGCGCGCGATGAGTTCACCCGCAGCTACCTGTCGCAGATCCTGCAGATCACCGGCGGCAACGTGAGTCAGGCGGCGAGGCTGGCGAAGCGCAACCGCACGGACTTCTACAAGCTGCTGGCGCGGCACCAGCTCACACCGGAAGAGTTCAAGCAGAGGTAGCCGCGATCAGCTGCTCGACGGCGGCCGCGTAACTGCGGCTGCGGTCGAAGAACTGCGCCGCCGCCGCCGGGCATGCCGCCCGCAACCGCTCGTAAAGCGCCGGATCCTCCGCGACGCTGCGCACCGCCTCGGCATAACTTGCGACATCGTCGGGTTGCGCGACCGCAATGGCGTCTCCCAGAACGGGCAACGCATTGCTCACCCTGCTGGTGATCACGGGCCGGCCCAGAAGCACGGCCTCGGCGCAAACCAGCGGCATTCCCTCGCAGAAGGTGCTTCGGGTAGGCACGATCACCGCATGCGCGCGCCGGTACGCCGCCAGCAGCTGCGCCCGTTCCAACCTGCCGCGCACCGTGATCCTGTCCCCCTGACCGCTTGCCGCGACCGCGGCGCGCAGCGCACTCAGCGCGGAGCCGTCACCGCATACCTCGATGGCCACCGCAATGGAGCAGCGCTCCTTCAGGGCCGCTGAGATGCGCAGCAGGTCGAACACACCCTTGTTGTCTTCTACCCGTCCCGCGAACAGCAGGCGAAAGGGATTGCGGCTCGCATCGACCGCCGAGTCTTCGAAGCCTTCCGGCAGGTACTGCGCGCACCAGCCGAAATACGGCAGCGACGTCGCGCCGTCGGCCCGCGCCTGCACACCGCATTCCGGCGAGCAGCCCATGGCGGCGACTATCACGTGTCGAAAGGCCCACGAGTCGAATGCCCGCAGCGTGCTCGCGATCGGCCCCCGCGGCTCGAAACCCTGTGGCCAGCGTACGTTGTGAAAGTTGACCGCCACCGGTATCCCCAACAGCCGGAAGGCCGCGAGGGCGAAAGGGTGAGTGGTTCCCGAATCGATGAGTGCCAGGTCGGCGCGGAACGCTCGCGCCATTCGCGCCAGCCTGACACCGTAGGCAACACGGCCGGCATGGAACCCAAACCCTCCGTTGCGCTGCGCCCGGGGAACGTTCACCAGTCGAACCGACGGCGTATCGAGGGAGTCGGCGCGGTTGCAATAGCTGGTGAAGAGCGCCTGGAAGCCCCGCCCGGCGCAGTACCGGTAGAGTTGCCCGGAGAACGTCAGGCTGGTCTCGCCGATGCTGGAATCACCGGCCAGCTCCTTGCGCTGGGCGGCCACGATGTCGCCCCCTCCCAGTGCAGCGAATATTCTCATGTCGTTCCGCCCCGCCCCGCCCGTTGGTTACATTTGATCATGAGTCCGGCACGACCGCCTCACGGTATTGCCGTCTCGCGAGCCATATTGTGTCAAATGTGTGACGCACATGCAGCTCCCCCACGGGTGTCTCCGACAAATTACCCTAGGAGGCGACCGTGCCGTCATGAGTCAGCAATCAAACTCGAGCGTATCGTGCCTGAGGGAGGACGCGCGCGAGTCATCGGCACGCATGATAGAAGAGCCGGTGTTCCTCATTGGCTCGGAGCGCTCAGGAACCACCTCTTGCGCCTGATGTTGGATCATCACCCCGACATCGCATTCAACCTGGAATCCGATTTTCTCGTGGCCGACATCTCCGCCGCCGGCGCCTTTCCCAACGTGGCCGTCTATCGCCGCCGGCTCACGCACAACCGTGTTTTCCGCCACAGCCATTTCGAGGTTCCGCCCGACCTGCCGTTTCGCGCGCTGGTGAACGATTTTTTGTACCAGAGACTCGAGCGGGATGGCAAGCGCATCGTCGGCGCGACGGTCAATCACGGGTTCAACCGACTGCGATACCTCTGGCCGCGGGCGAGGTACATCGACCTGCTGCGTGATGGCCGCGCGGTCGCCTACTCCGCGGTCGAGATCGGCTGGGCGGGCAACGCCTATGTCGGTGCGCAGTGTTGGATGGACGCCGAAGGGGAATGGGCGGCGTATCGGCCGCTGTTGCCGCACGATCGCTGGATCGAGGTGCGGTACGAGGATCTGGTGGCCGATCCGCAAGCGCAGTTGCGCCGTGTGTGCGGCTCATCGTGATGTTCGGGCCGCGGATCGTCGTGCTCGAGTTGCTATCGCGGCGGTTCGGCTGGACCGCCGTGCACGGCCGCATCCGCGCCATCGACACAATCATCGATCGGAACCTCAAGTAAGGGCTTCCGGGCCCCGGCAAGGCACGATCCGTGCTCCAGCTCGGGCATGGCTCGCACTATCCTCGTCACCGGCGCCACGGGCTTCACCGGTGGCAACCTTGCCCGCAGACTCGCCGCCCAGGGCGAGACAGTGCGCGCGCTCGTGCGCGACCCAGCGCAGGCCTCGTCGCTTGCCGCCGACGGTATCGAGGTTTGCATCGGGCAATTGACCTCGCTGGATGACGTGATCGCGGCGGCGCGCGGCTGCGACCAGATTCACCACGTCGCGGCGGTGTTCCGCACCGCCGGGCATCCGGACAGCTACTATCACGACGTCAACGTGGGCGGCACGCAAAACGTGCTCGAGGCGGCACGCCGCCTCGACTGCGAGCGGGTCGTGCACTGCTCTACCGGCGGCGTGCATGGGCATATCGCCAATCCACCGGCCAACGAGAGCTATCCGTACGGCCCCGGCGACATCTACCAACGCACCAAACTCGAAGGCGAGCTCGCCGTCATGGCCGCCGCACGGCGTGGTCAGCGGGTCACCGTCGTACGGCCCGGTCCGATATACGGCGAGGGGGATCTGCGGTTCCTCAAGCTTTACCGCGCCGTGGCCCGAGGCGTCTTCGTGATGATCGGCAGCGGCACCCCGAAGCTGCACATGGTGCACATCGACGACCTCGTCGACGGCATCCTTCTCTGCAGCACCTCGCAAGCGGCACTCGGCGAAGTGTTCATCCTCGCCGGCCCGCAAGCGCCGACGCTCAATGAGATCGTCCGGCACATTGCGCAATCCCTCGGCGTGGCGCCGCCACGCTGGCGGATTCCCGTATGGCCTGTGGAAACCGCCGGCCTCCTCTGCGAAACCGTGTGCGTACCGCTGCGCATCGAGCCGCCGCTGCACCGCAGGCGCGTGGCCTTCTTCACGCATCATCGCGAGTTCGACTGCTCGAAAGCTATACGGCTGCTGGGCTACGCGCCGAAAGTCACGCCGGCGGAAGGCATCCGCCGCACAGCGCAGTGGTATCGCAGCGCAGGCTACCTGCCGGCCGCGCGGGCCGGCTCCGAAACGGCGCCCAAGGCCTCGAGCGTCCGGTAAGCGGCGCGCACCTTCTCGCGAAACGCCTCGACTGAATACTTCTCGCGGGCCCGCCGGCGCGCCGCCGCCCCGAGGCGCGCGCGCAGCGGCTCGTCGGCGGCCAGAGCCGCGAGCCCGTGCGCCAGTGCCTGCGAATTGGGCTCGACGAGCTGCGCGCAATTGTCATCGAGCACCTGCGTGTGCGACAGAATCCGGGTGGCGAGAATCGGAGTTCCCGAATTCATGTACGAGTAGACCTTCATCGGTGTGTTGCTGCCCTGCGAGCGCGGCGAGACGAGAATGTCGGCCTGCGCGAGAAAGCCGGTGAGCTGCGCCAGCGGCCGCGGTCCCAGCAGGTACACGCGCTCCTCCACATGGAGCTTGCGCACCAGCGCCCGCAGCCGCGCGATGTCGTTTTCCGCGCCGCCGATCAGCACCAGAGTGAGGTCGAGCGCCCTCGGCAGCTGCGCCATCGCCCGCACGACATGCTCCACGCCCTGATAGCGCTGCAGGTTGCCGACGTAGAGCGCAAGAGAGCCTTGAATGTCCAACAGCTCCCGCAGCGGCTCCGCGCTGCCGCAGTTTTGGTGCGATGGCAGCGCCACATCTTCGATCAGAAACACCGGCACGCCCGGTGCATCGTCGCTGACGTGCTGAGCCAAATCGCTGCAGACGGCGAAGACCGCATCCGTCCTGCGGATCACGGCCCGCTCGATGACGCGCAGCACACGCTCCAGCGGGCGCAGCAACCGCCACCTGGAGACGAGCGATTCGCCGAGCATCGAATCCATGTCATAGACCACTCTGGCGTGCGACGAGGAGCGCAGCAGTATCGCCGGAAATACCGCCTCCTCGACCGCGTGTATTACATCGTAGCGGCGCGACAGGACGAGCCGCACTAATTGCGCGCAGATCAGCAGATCACAAACGAGCTTCTTCCACGAGATGCCGATCGGGATGTGCCGCAAGCCAGGCAGCGCCGGCGTGCGCAAAATCTTCAAGCCATCGATATCGAGGTCCGCGCCCTCGTGGTATGTCAGCAAATCGACGGCGTGACCTTGAGCGCAGAGCACTTCCACCAGCATCCGCACCGCGATCGGTGTCCCTCGCTCCTGGTAGAACGGTTGTGGCGCTACGAGCAGTATTCGCATGCCCGATCGAATCGAGCAAAGCCCGTACCCACGCCGCAAATCGCTGTCTGCAAAAAGTGACGGTCCCGTGGCGCCCGAGCGCCAGCTTCAGTGTTTGGGCATGCGAGCGTGAATCAGCGTCTTCAAGGCGTTGACCTTGGCGGGGATGTCCCGCACGTCGGTATGCGCGTATCCCATCAGCAAGCCCCCTCGCTCTGGCGGGCTTACATAGCACTGGGATGATGCGCGGACGGGGATACCCATTTGCTTCGCGGCCTCGGCGAGCTCCAGGTCATCGATCCCTGCGGGCAGGAGTGCCATGACGTATAGCCCCGCTCGATCACCCACGACTTCGAGAACCCGGTCGGCCTGGTCCTGTATGGATGCAACCATCGCCTTGTGCCTCTCCATGTACGCGGCGCGCATCCGCTTGATGTGCCGTGAAAAGTGTCCTTCCCGGATGAAATCGGTCATGACCATCTGATGGAGCACGGACGTGCAGATGTCGCTCGCGTTTCTGATGTCGAGAAACGCTCCGACCAGATCCTCGGGGATGACGGCGAAGCCCAATCTGAGCGTCGGGAACACGACCTTGCAGAGCGTCCCCACATAGATCACTCGCCCGTCCATGTCGCGCCCCTGCAATGACGCGATCGGGTTGCCGCTGAACCTGAATTCGCTGTCGTAATCGTCCTCCACGATCCAGGCGCCGTTGCGCGCCGCCCAGGTCAGGAGCTCAATGCGCCGGGAAGCACTCATGGTGACGCTCAGGGGATATTGGTGGGCCGGCGCAACGTAAGCCGCGCGCGCATGGTTGGCGACGCGCATTGCGTGCTCGACGTTCATCCCCTGGCCACCATGCCGCCGATGGGTGAGTTCCGCGGAAGTGCTCATGTGACGTGCATAGCAGCAAGCCACGCAATCCGTCAAGCCCTCAGTGAAGACCTTTGGCCAACTCCGCGAGCAGGCCCGCACCGAGGCCAATCAAGGTCGTGAAGAACGTGATGAGGATCCCGATCATGAAACGCATGAGTCCGCGTATCTCCTTGTGCATCGACTCGAACTTGTCATCCATCGACTTGCGCATCTCGCGCATGTCGATGTCCAGCTTGCCGAGGTTCTCCTTGATATTCTCGGTATTTACTTCGACCGCGACCAGCCTCCGTTCGATGAGACCGACACGCTCGTCGAGGCGGTCCATCCTGCCATCGAGTCGCTCGATTCCCTGCTCGACACGCCCTACTCGCTCATTGACATTCGCCACGCCGGACTCGATCCGCACCAGGCGCGGCTCGAGTCTGACCACACCGTCATCCATATAGCCCTCCGCCATTGCCGCCGACATGAGCCGCCACCTCAATACTGTATGCCATGAGGGACATTTGAGCACAACTCGGAGGGGGTCTCAAACATGATGCCAACACGCATCTGCGTATCAGGACGGCACGTGACGCGTCAGGTTCTCGTGCGTTCTACGACGCCGAAGGTCCACAGGCTGTTGCCGGCGAAATTCCAGAAGAGCACCACTCCTGTCGCGCAGACCTGCGCGAGCAGATAGTGCACGCCCGCTGCGACCAGCAGGTGCATGACGGCGGCATTGACGAGGAGTCCTATAGCCGCAAGCAATCCGAACTTCGCCGCCGCGGGGCCGTGTGGGCGATCGCTACGGAAAGTGAAACGATAGTTGAGGAGATAATTGGCGACGGCGCTCAGCGCGAAGCCTATCGAGGATGCAGCGGTCGGCGCCATCCCGAAGCCGCGCACCAGGAGAACGAGCACCGCGTACTGGATCGCGGTCGCAATACCGCCGACGACGGCGAAGCGCACGAACCGCGAAAGATGCGTCCTGCCGCTGCGCAGCGCAACTCCGGTCAAAGCACCTTCTCGATGATGTATCGCGGCCGCCGCTTGGTCTCCTGATAGACCTTGCCGAGATACTCGCCCAGTATCCCGACGCATAGGATCTGCAGGCCGCCGAGCGTGTAGATGGGCAACAGCGTCGAGGTCCACCCGGGCACCGCCCGCTCGGTGAAGAGCCGCACCCAAAGAGTCCAGATACCCATCCCGGCGCTGAAGAGAAACACCAGGACGCCCAGCACCGAGATCATCCGCAGCGGCACCACGGAGAACGACGTCACCGCATCCAGCGCCAGCCCCAGCATCTTGCGCAGTGGATACTTGGAGACTCCGGCCACCCGCTCGCCGCGCGCGTAGTACACCATCGAGGACCTGAAGCCGATGAGCGGCACGATACCGCGCAGGAAGAGATTCACCTCGCCGAAGTCCTTGAGCGCGTCCACCGCTGTACGGGAGAGCAGCCTGAAGTCCGCATGGTTGTATATGGACTCCACCCCGAGCGCGCGGATCATGCGGTAGAACCCCTGCGCCGAAGCCCTCTTGAATATCCCGTCGCTGGCGCGATTGTCCCGCACTCCATACACGATCTGCGCCCCCTGGGCGTGCTGCTTCAGCATCTCCCCGATGATCTCGATGTCATCCTGCAGGTCGGCATCCACGCTCACCAGCACGTCGCCATCCGCGGTGAAAAGACCCGCGAGCAACGCATTCTGATGGCCACGGTTGCGCGAGAGCTTGATGCCTCCTATCCGTCCGTCCTCCCGCGACAGCCGCTCAATGAGCTGCCAGGTATGGTCCCGGCTGCCATCGTCGATGAACATGATCCGGCTATCGGCGGCGATGCGGCCGTCCTTGCGCAGCCGTCCGAGAAGTAGCGTCAGGCGCTCCGCCGTCTGCGGCAAAGCATCCTCCTCGTCGAAGCACGGCACTACCACCGTAAGCCGCGGCAGCGGCAGGGCCGGCGAGATCCCGGCGGGCGTGTCCGCAGCTCCAGTCTCACGATAGTCGTAGACCGTCTCTTTCAGCAGCGTAGCCATCAGTGCCCTCCGGTGTGCTCGACGCGAAAGGCCGCGAGGTAGTACGGGTCTTTGGGAGTCCCCACCTGGCCGATCGGACGCAGCCAGCCGGCGGCGACACCCTGACGGGTGAGGCTTCCCCAGCCGTAGTCGAGGAAATTGGAGTCAATGACGAGGACGCTCACTCTCTTCCAGAGCGCCGTCCTCACGACTCCCGGATCGTCGCGATCGTCCACCACCACCGGCGTTCCGTGCGGCGGGACATACAGCCAGATCGATGTCGGTCCCACGGCCCAGCTCACGCCCGAACCGGGAAAGACCTTCGCGAGCAGGCTGCGCACGGCAGCCGGGCTGACACCCTGGCGAGGTCCCTGATACGCGTCGATGGAGGCCTGCGCCGTCCGCAGGCCCAAGCCCATGAAGCAGAGGACGGCAAGCGCGAGCATCCCCTGGGTCCGCGCGACAGGCTGGCGGGTGCCCTCGAGCAACAGCGCCCAGCCGACTCCCGCCATCACGTATCCCAGTGCGATGATCGGGATCAGGTGGGTGTTGGTGAAGTGGGGATCGGTCGCGGTCAGAACGACGATGCCGACCAGCCACCCGGCCGGCAGCCAGAGCCGCTCGGCGCGCTGCGATTTGCGTTGCCACACCGCGCGCAGCAGGGCAAGGAATCCCGTCAGCAGAAAGCAGAGCTGCGGCAGATTGCCGGGAAGGAAGTAGCTCATCCAGCGCTCGCGCTCCTGCGCGAGCTTCCATCCAAGCCCGCGGTGGGCCATGCCCAGCAGCATCGCCGGCAGGTCATGAAGGCCGGTGAGCTGAACCGCGAGGGATACCTTGGTCGGGATCAGGAAGTCAATGATCGGTTTGCGGAGGACGAAGAGGATCAGTGTCGCCGCGGCCAGCGCCGCGCACGCCAGCATGTATGGCCTCGACAGGCGCCCATCCGTCGGTATCAGAGCGGAGAGTGCCACACAAGTCAGCATCATCGCCGCGGGCACTACACCTGTCGTATGCACGAGTGGCAGCAGAGCCACGAGGATTCCGCCGGCAATGAAACTGACCGGCGTGCGCCGCCTGAGAAAGTGAATGAAGCAACAGAGGCTCGCAACCCCGAGCAACGCCAGCGGAATATCCGGCCGGAGGTCCGCCAGACTCTCGAAGATGAACTGCACATCGCTCAACGCCGCCAATGCGGCCGCCCCGGCTGCCCACCGGCTGCGGGTCGCGCGATGGACGCTCCAACCCACGAGCGCGGCGAGAGCGAGCCACTGCAGCACGCCGAAGGTGACGAGGCTCCCCTCTCCGTGTCCGGCAATCCCGAACCAGGCCCGGTCGATGTCGGTGAGAAGGAAGTTGCGGTTCTCCCATTTGAAGAGCGAGCGCACTCCCGGGGTGGCCAGCGGCAACTGAGCCGGCGGCAGCAGATTCTCATCCGGATCGCGCCCCTGCGACAACGCGTAGCCAGGGTACGAGTACCAGCCGCCGTCCGTGCTGATCACCCGCCACAGCAATCGGCCGGCCGCGAATACGCACGTGGCGAGAATCAGAGCGAGCGCGAGTCCCAACACGACCCGGCGCAGTCTTAGCGCTCCTGCCGATGCCACCGTCGCCCGCCACTGCGTGGCCGGGCCCGCCTGCGCACCGGCCAGCGGCCTCACACGGCCCTCTCGATGACTCGAGGCGCTTCCGGCAGGGCCTGCGGCGCGGGATACCGCACCACCTCCTCGATCTGATAATCCTTGATGTCGCGCGCATGCGTGAAGATGATCAGCTCACCGAGGAGCCCGAGCGCAAAGAGCTGCATGCCGAGGACGACCAGGAGCGATGACAGGAGCAGCGCCGGCCGATCGGCCAGCGGATGGCTGAACACGAGGCGATCGATCGCGAGCCAGGCGACGAGCGCCGCGCCCACTACGAAGGTGCTCACTCCGACCATGCCAAAAAAGCGCAGCGGCTTCTTGGTGAAGCGCACCAGGAAGAAGACGGTGCAGATGTCGAGCGCGCCGCGGATATATTCGCGGCTAGCGTACGTGCCGGCCAAGCGGTCGCGCGGCGACTGCTGCAGCTCGATCTCCATGACCTTGAAGCCGTTGCGGCTGGCGAGCACCGGCAGGAATCGGTGTTGGTCGCCGTAGAGCGTGACCTCTTCCAGCACCCGCCGCTTCATCGCGCGCACGCCGCAGCCCAGATCATGCAGCCGCTCGCCGGTGACCGAGGCCAGCATGCGGTGAAAGGCGTTGCGGCGCACCGCCTCGAAGCGGCTTCCCGACCGGGGCCATCGCCGCCCGATGGCGAGATCGACGACTCCGAGAGCCCGCACGAGCTTGCCGATCTCGCTGGCGCGGATCTGGTGGTAAGCGGGCAGCGTGACGATGATGCGCCCCCGCGCGCGCTTGAAGCCGGCGACCAGCGCGGTCGCCTCACCGAAACGCCGGGTGAGGCCGATGACGGAAACGCTCTCGCCCGAGGAGAGAAGCCGTTGCACGTCGGCGGCCAGCTCCGGTCGCGGCCCGTCCAACACCACGATCACCTCGTACGTCATTGCGAGCGCATCGAGCGCCGCGGTGTAATCCGCATAGAGCGCGAGGAGGTCGGCCTCGTGCCGCCAACCCACCGGAATGATCGCGGAAATCTCGATGTTGCCATCGGCGCAGGCCGACTCTTTCATTGACGCCTCCCGGATGCGATCAGCAAGCGCTGGGTGAGGTCCGAGAACTGGTGCTCGCGGACGTCGCCGAGCTCGTAGATGAGCTCACCCAGGGCCCCCGCAGCGAGCAACATCACCGTCGAGGTGAGAAAGATGACCCCCGTGCCTGCTATCGACAGCGAGATCTCGCCGCTCGCGGCGAAGTTGACACAGGACCAGCCGAGCGCCACCGCCGCGATGGCGAACAGCGGCAGCGACAGCATCGCGAACCAGCGCATGGGTCGGGCCGTGAACGAGGCGACCGTCTTGATGACCATGAGGTCCAGCAGCACCTTGTAGACGCGGGATAAGCCGTACTTGGAGTGCCCGAACGCCCGCGCATGGTGGCGTACACGAATTTCAGCGATGCGGGGACCGGCGATCGAGGCCATCGCGGGAATGAAGCGGTGCATCTCGGAATAGAGCGGAATGCGCTTGATGAGAGAAGCACGGTAGGCCTTGAGGGAGCAGCCGTTGTCGCGGATCGGCACGCCGGTGACGCGCGCAATCAGCGCGTTGGCGATGCGCGATGGGATTTTGCGCGTCCAGAGCTTGTCCTGCCGCCGGTGACGCCAGCCCACCACGATGTCGTGGCCCTCGTCGATCTTCGCGAGGAGCTCGCCGATGTCGGCCGGGTCGTTCTGCAGATCCCCATCCATGGTCACTATGATTTCTCCACGGGCCTCGGCGATGCCGGCAGCCATGGCCGGGGTCTGTCCGTAATTGCGGCGGAACTTCACCAGGCACACGCGCGGATCGGCGCGCGCGATCTCATCCGCTACGCGCACGGTGCCGTCGCGGCTGCCATCGTCGACGAGCACGATCTCGAAGGACACTCCAAGCGGCTCGACTCCCGCGACGATCGCCGCGTGGAGCGGCCGCACGCTCTCCTCTTCGTTGAAGAGCGGGACCACCACCGAAAGATCGAGTGACATCAGTAATAGGGGCTGTCGTTGCGCTCCGTGGAGCGATTGAGGACTACGCCGAGCACATTGAGCTCCGCGAGCACCTCCTTGGCGTTGGCGAGCGTCCGGCGGGCGGTGAGGCCCTGCGAGGCGACCAGCAGGAAGCTGTCGACACGCGGCGCGAAAGCCAGGACATCGTCGCTCATCATGAGCGGCGGCATGTCGAGGATGATGATCCGCCGCGGCGTCTGCGCCTCGAGAGCGTTGAGGAAGTCGGCCATCCGGGGCGAGCGCAGATGCTCCGAGGAGGTCTCGATTGGGCTGGCATTCGGCACGACCGCCAGCCGCTTGAGCCCGATGTCGTACACGACCTGCTCGAGCTCCGCCTCTCCGGTGAGGAAGTCGGTGAGGCCGTTGTCGTAGCTCATGCCGAGGTAGGCGCCGAGCTGCGGCCGCTGCAGATCGAGATCGACCAGGTACACCCAGGCGTTCGGATCCTGCGCCAGGGCGATCGCGAGATTGATGGCAGTGATCGTCTTGCCCTCGCCGGCGCCGGTGCCGGTCACTCCGAGAGTGAACCAGTTGTGGTCCGCCATGCGATGCAACACACGGGTGCGCAGGATCTTGTAGGCGCGGGAGACCGCGACGTCCTGCACGCGCAGCAACACCCGGTTGCGCTCCAGCGCCTCGGGGTCGACGGCCGCCAGGCGATACTGCTGCACGACTTCGGGCACGGGCGCGGCCGTATGTCGCGCCACTCGTGCGGTCGGCGCCGCCGCGCTGCTCGCTCCCGCCGCGAATCCTCCCATCGCGGCGCGCTCGTGCGCCTGCCGGCGCATCACTTCCTCGATCAGGCTCATGGGTGGCTCTTACCTCGTTGTTCGCGCAGCTCTTTGGCTCAGGAATAGAAGACTCGCGCCGCCATCACGACCACGGCGGCGCCGACGAACACGCACACTGTCAGCATCGATACTTGCAGGCGCTCTCGCCGCGCCGTAGCCGCGTCCTGGATCTCCGGGATGACGCCGAGGGGCGACTGCCCCAGCACCCGACGGATATCACGGCTGCCGCGCACGGTCTGGTCGACACTTTCCGCGATCACCACCGCCGTCAATCCCAGCAGGATCGCAAGCATCAGTCCTACGATGGCGATGGCGGTCCGCTTGGGCTTACCAGGGGTGAGCGGCACACCCGGGCTCTGCACGATGCGGATCCGGTCGCTGCGGCCGCTCGAGATCGCCTGGCTGGTGAGCTGGGCGTCCATCTGGTACTTCAGCAGCTGGTTGTACTTGGTCTGCGCAAGCTGCAGATTGAGCGCGAGCGACTTGTATTGGCGTTCCACCTGGGGTGCGGCCGCGACCCGTCCCTCGAGCTGCATGAGCTGCTGGCGCATGCCGTCGGACTGGCGCTGCAGCGCATTGGTCTGGGTCTGGTTGGCGTTGAGCTGGGTCCTGAGCTGGATCACCGCCGGGCTGCCGGCCGAGTTACCCGCGTATTTCTCACCGTGACCCATGCGCGTCTTCAGGATCTGGATCTGGCGCTCCAGACGCTTGACGTCGGGGAAGTCCTCGCTGTAACGGAGCTTGGCCTGGGCGAGCGCCTGCTCCTCGGTGCGCAGCTGGGCCGAGAGCGACAGGCTGTTGACCGCGCCGCCGCCCTCCTGCAGCTCATCGATCTGCTGCCGCAGCGCGATCATGTCGGGGTAGTCCGAATCGTAGGTGGCGAGCTTCTTGTTGTACTCCGCCTGCAGCTGCGCCAGCAGCCCCGCGTCCTGGCCGGCGTTCTTCGCGGTATCGAGCTGCTCCTCGAGGAAGATGCGGTTCTGGCGCAGCGCGCCGATCTGTTGCGTCAGCGTATCGATCTGCTGCTGCGTCGTCTGCATGATGTTCATGTTGAGATTGGTCAGACCCGGCAGCTGGTCGTAGTTCTTCTCCTTGAACGTGGCGAGCTTCGATTCGATCTGGGCAATCTGCTGCCGGTAGTTCTGCGTCTGCGTGTCATAGAACTGCTCGGCCGCCTTGGCGCTCACCAGCCGGCCGCTGCGGTTCGCCGAGATGAAGGCGTTGCTCAGCCACTGGGCGGCCCGCGCCGCGACATCGGGATCGCGGCTCTCGTAGGAAACCGTGAAGGCGGAGATGATGTCGAGGTTGCGACCGGTGTTGGGGTCGAGCACCTGCGTGCGCACGGTCTCGACCTTCGCGCGGCGCTCGACTTCCTTGACCGCGGTTACCGTACCGGTTCCGGGCGCGACGACCCCGGGTACCTCCTGCACGAGGCTCTTCATGCTCTCGTCGCTCGTCACCGTGCTCGCGAGGCTGTCGACGTAAGCATCGCGATACTGCTCCTGCAGGCGCTGGATCGCATCCCCGTTGGCATTCGCGGGCATTTCCCCGGGCACATTGGCGTCGGCGAAGGCGAAGAGGCCCGTGGAGACATAGATGTTCGGTAACCCGACCGCCAGCGCCACCGCGATCGCCAGGATCGGCAGCGCGATGCTGGCAAGCAGCATCCGCCGCCGCTTGATGGCCGCCACGTAGTCCGACAGGTCCGGACTCGAGCTCAACGCTTCTTCCTGTTCCGCCATGCTCAACGCTCCTGGGGTGGGATGCCGGTGAACTCCGGCAGCGGCTCGTAGCGGCTCAACGGCTGATAGATGACCGCCAGCCTGATGGCATTCGAGGTTGCGGTCGGCGTGCCGGCGAATCGCTGCCAGCCATAGTCGTACGCAGCCTCGATCCGGTAGTTCTGCGTGATCTGGTAGTCACAGCCCACTTCCGCGGTCGCATAGTCCTCACTCGATACGGTGAGCGCGGTCTGGCTCGCGGTGCCGCTCAAGCGCATGCCGCGTGCGCCGAGGTAACCCGAAAACTTCGGATAGAACGCATGCAGTATCCGGAAGCGCAGCTCCTGATCGGTCATCATGACGCCCTGGGAGGTCGGGATCAGCGAGCGCACCACATCGATGGTGACCTCGGTGACCTGGTAACGCAGATCGACGCCCACGCCGCCGGTGACCCCATTGTTGTCGACAGTGCCGATCGCCGTCTGCGCCGCGGAGCGCTCCACGCCGAGGCGAGCATAGAACTTCGCGATCTGCGACTGCTGCAGGTCCCATTCCGCCTGCGCGCCGTAATTGTTCGTGGTGTTGCCGCCGTTTTGCGGCGCAAAGTGCGTACCCAGGCCCGTCACGACCAGGACCGAGCGTTGCGAAACGTCGAACCCGACCCCCGCGCTGCCCGTATAGCTGGTGTAGCCGATCTGCTCGACCTGGCTCTGCTGGTAAGTCGCGTTCTCGACGTCGGCGTTGAGGTCCAGGTGAGCACGCTGCGTGAAGTCGTATTTGTATTCCGGCGCTGCCCGCACCAGCTTCTGGCGCGTAGTGACGGTGATGCGGCCGCTCGGGGCCGTCGTCGCCTGGCCGAGCGCGAGCCCGGGAAAGGTCGCGGGCAGGTAGTCGGAGTAGAACACTTCCTGATCCGAGAACTGCAGGACTCCGAGCAGGTCGGAGCGCAGGGTCTTGTGCTCGCCGTCGATATCCAGGAAGCCGTCGGTCGACTGGTCGGTGTGATCCGTGGGAAAGTTATTCCAATGCACGCGCGGCACGATGTCGAGCTTCGATGTCGGCGAGAGGTAGTCCATGGCGAGCTGCGCATCGATGTACGGCCCGTACACCGTGAACTCGTCGGCAGGGACATCGGCCAGCCGGTAGTTGTCGTTCCAGATGCCGCCGACTTCGAGGCGCGGCAGCATCTCCCAGTTGTCCGCGCGCACGCCCGGCGCCAGCCCGAGGAGCGCGCCGGCGCCCAGCGCGAAATAGAGGCGCCTACGGCACGACGACGACATCGCCGGCCTCCAGCGTCACATTCTGCGAGAGGTCGTTGCCATGCACTACATCGTTGTAGTTGAAGGGCAGCGCTTCCTGCTCGCCGCCGGCGCTTCGCCTGATGATCTTGATATTGCCGAGAGAGGCGAACGGCGTCGTGCCACCCGCCATGGCGATCGCCTGGATGACATCGACCCTCGGGTTGACGATGAAGGCGCCGGGCTTGGTCACCTGTCCGATCACGTAGACACGGTTGCCGGCGATCTTCTGCAACGACACGGTGACCACCGGGTCGGTGATGAAGCGCGCCAGATGCTGCCCGATCTCCTGCTGCAGCTGGCCGACGGTCTTGTCATGCGCGTCGATCTCGCCGCAGAGCGGGAAGGTGAAGGTTCCATCCGGCTCCACCAGCACCAGGTGCTGCAGCTCCGGCTCCTTCCACACCGACACCTGCAGGGTGTCGCCTGGCTTTACGGTATAGGGTGCATCGGGCGTGGTGGGCGCGGCCGCGAAGGCGGCGCTGGCAGCCAGGGCTAGCAGAGCCCCGCACACCAGACGGGACAGGGTGGAACGCATCGGCAGTCCTCCGGTTCTTGATAGACGGGCGGCAGCGTCGTCTGGGCGCGCTGGCTGGACCTCTGCATTGAGCAAGTTGCGTTCCCGTCTAAGGTAGCCGCCTCAGCTTTGTTTGAAGACGTATTCGTTGCAGCCGTGGCCAGGCCCGAAAGTCTTCATCCTGAGGAGGATGTAGTTTCGTGAGCGGTAGAAATCGAGAATCTCTTCCGGCTTGCTGACCTGGAACGGATAACCGCCTATCCAGTCGATGTTGTCCCGCCACCAGCTCATGCCGCGGTTCTCGCCGTAATTCATCACATAGGAAAAATACGTGTGCGGCCGCCCGCGAGCGAGGCTGGCTATGAATCGTCGCAGCTCGAGCGGCAAATACACCAGCACCGCGAACGCGCTCTTCAGACGCGATGGCACCCTGTTGTACATCCTCTTCACGCTCGTCCAACGCTTCGAGGGCCCTCCCTGATCGTTGGCCAGGGAGATGAATAGCTTGCCTCCCTCCGCCACGTTGCGCTCGACATTCGCCAACGCCGTCCACATGTTGCCGGTGTGATGCAACACTCCCCACGAATAGACGACGTCGAAGCGGCCGAGGCTCGCCAGGAATCCCTCATCGAGCGCGGAGCCGGTCAGCACGCGCCAGTCGCCGTCCTTGTCGAAGTAGCGTCGCTTGACCTCCTGCGTGCAGGCCACCGCGCGCGGATCGTAGTCGAAGGAGACCACGCGCGCGCCCAACCGTCTGGCCGCGAGCGAGAAGACGCCGCTGCCGCTGCCGATGTCGAGAAAGGATTTGCCGCGCAGGTCGTCGACCTCGAGCATGCTCTTCAGGCTGTCGACGGCCCGCTCGATTCGCCTGTCGTCGAGAACCTTCAGATAGCGCAGCCAGTTATCGCCAAAGGAAAAGCGTTCGCCGCGTGCGATCTCATGCGCGTGGGTGCCGGCGCCTGTCGCGACCGCAGCTTCGGTTGTCATGCTCAAGGGAGTCTCCCCCGTGGGAAAAGGGCTCCCGAGGCGGCGCAAGTTGCGTTCCCGCTCGCGCCGGCTGCCACTGGAACGTTTGGCTTCGGCCCGCGTTTGCTTGCGGTCGTGACCGTCACGAGCGAACCGATGTCCGCCCCCCACGTGTGCTTCGTCGGACTGGGGAATCTTCCCGTCCTGGCGCCCGAGTATTCCGACCAGCCGGCCGGCGGAGAGGCGCTGCAGCACACTCTCCTCGCCCGCGCGCTCGCGCGGCGCGGCTGGCGCGTGTCGATGATCGTCCTCGACAGCGGACAGAGCGATGGCGCGACCTGGGACGGTGTCAAGACTTACAAGGCGTATCGGGCCGATGACGGTTTTCCGGTCGTTCGCTTTTTGCATCCCCGCTGGACGAAGCTGCAGAGCGCGCTGCAAAGGGCCGACGCTGACATCTATTACACCAGTTGCGCCGGCGCGGAGCTCGGGCAGGTGGCGCTCTTTACCCGCCGCCGCCGCAAAAAGCTGGTTTTTCGCATCGCCAGCGATTCCGATTGCGATCCGCGCGCGCTCCTCGTGCGCTATTGGCGCGATCGACAGCTCTATCAGTGGGGACTTGCGCGCGCGGACCTGGTGCTGGCGCAGACGCCCTCGCAGCAGCGCGCCCTGGTGCGCAACTTTGGGCGGCAGAGTCAGGTGATGGGCCTTGCGGTGGAGCCGGCCGGCCGCCGCCGGACCTTCCAGGAGCGCGACATTGACGCGCTGTGGGTGGCGAATGTGCGCGCATTGAAGCGCCCTCATCTCTTCCTCGATGCGGCAGCGGGGCTCCCGGGCCTGTCGTTCCACCTCATTGGCGCCCGTCTGGCGGAAGCTCCGGCGCTCTACGACGAAGTGCGCGCACGGTCCGAGTCCCTCCCCAACGTCAGCTTCCACGGCCTGGTGCCACAGCACAGAGTCGGAGCTTTTTTCGAGCGCGCTCGCGTCCATGTCAGCACTTCGGAGACGGAGGGATTCCCGAACACCTTCATACAAGCCTGGTCGCGCGGCACGCCGGTCGTGACATTTCTCGATCCGGAGGGAATGATCAGCCGCAATGGCATGGGCGCCGCGGTGAGCGATGCGGCAGGGTTGCAGACGGCAATCGATTCACTCGCCGGCGACTGCGGCGCCTGGCAAGCCGCCAGCGCCAGCAGCGCCCGCTATTTCGATGAGCATTTCGATGAGTCGCGGTCCGTGGGCGGTTACATGGAGGCGCTCTCATCGCTCACGCGCGCATCGCCGCCGGCATCGCTCGTCTCTCTTGGAAAATGACGGATCGACCCTGCCGCACCGTGCTGATGGTGGGTACCGACCTTGCCGGCATGGGAGGTATCCGTACGGTCGTGGAGGGTTATATCCAGGCGGGCCTCTTCGAAGAGATCGACTGTACCTACGTCACGACCCACCGCCCCGGGTCTCACTGGACCAAGGTGGTTGCCGCTGTCTCCGGTTGGGCCGGGGTGGCGGCGCGGCTCGCCACGCTCGATGCTCCGCTCGTCCACATCCACCTCTCCTCCCGCGCTTCCTTCTGGCGCAAGGCGGTCGTCTGCCTGCTGGCGCGGCTTGCCGGCAGGCCCTATCTGCTGCACGTCCATGGCTCGGAATTCGCACAGTTCTACAAGGAATGCTCGCCGCGGGCGCGGCGCATCGTGAGCCGGGTGCTTGCCAGGGCGGACCTGGTGCTGGCGCTGTCGGAGGCATGGCGCGTAACGCTGCACGAGATCTCGCCGCAAGCCCGGCTGGAGGTGCTCATGAACGCAGTGCCCCTGCCACCGCTCGAGCCAGCGCAGCGGCGCGAGAGCCCGCAGCCGACCCTGCTCTTTCTGGGCGAGATTGCCCGCCACAAGGGCGTGCTCGAGCTCGCCCACTCCTTCGCCCAGGTCACCCGGCAATTTCCGCAGCTCGAGCTCGTGTACGGCGGGACGGGCAGCGCGCTGCAGGAGGTCCGCGACCTCACGATGGAGCTCGAGCTGGGTGACCGTGTCCGGTTCACCGGCTGGCTGGAAGCGGAGCGCAAGCGTGCGGCATTCGCCGGGGCGACGATATTCGTGCTGCCCTCTTACGTGGAGGGCATGCCGATGGCATTGCTGGAGGCGATGTCCTGGGGCCTGCCGACCATCGCCACAGCGGTAGGCGGCGTCCCGGAGATCATCACTCACGAGGCCAACGGCCTCCTGATCCCGCCCGGAGACACCACCGCGCTGGCGGCAGCCATCGCCCGGCTGATGAGTGACGCGCCGCTGCGGCGGCGGCTGGGCGCAGCCGCGCGCGCGACCGTCGCCGAGCGCTTTTCGCTCGACACAGCCATCAGGCGCCTGCTCGAGTTCTATCGCCGCTTCGGTATCGAGCCGCGCGGCGTGCACGCCAGGAGGGATACCTGTCTCGACGCGACCGCGAGCGACAAGTGACACCCGGGGTGCTCTTCATCGTCAACTCCCTGGAGACAGGGGGTGCGGAGAAGCAGGTGGTGACCCTGCTCAACCATCTCGATCCCGGTCGTTTCCGCCTCCATCTGGCGTACTTGAAGCGTAATGAGGAGCTCCTCCCCGAGCTGCGGCAGGACCGGCTCGCCGCGGTGCTCTGCTGCGACGTCGCCAGCCGCATCGACAACACGGCGATCCGACGCCTGCGCGAGCTGATTGTCACTGCCGGAATCGATGCGATCGTGTGTACCAACCCCTACGCGACGCTGTACGGGAGGCTCGCGCTGCGCCGCAGCGGTGTCCGGCCGAAGCTCGCGACCGTGTTTCACACCACTTTGCTGCGAAGTCTCAAGGAAAGAGCGCAGATGCTCCTCTATCGGCCGCTTTTCAACCGCTCGGATCGGCTCATCTATGTCTGCGAGAGTCAACGCGCCCACTGGCGCGGCGAAGGCATCCGCCCTGCGCGCGATGAGGTGATCCACAACGGCATCGATACGGCTCACTACACAGAGTCGCATACGAGCGAGGAGCTGCGCGCTTTGCGCCGCTCACTCGGCGTTCACGATGAGGACTACCTGATCGGCCTCTGTTCCGTGTTCCGCCCGGAAAAGGCGCACGCCGACCTGCTCGCGGCCATCTCCAGGCTGCGCGCCCACCGCTTCCCCGCCAAGGGATTACTCATCGGCGACGGTCCGCAGCGCGCGGCGATCGAGCGCGCGGCCGGCCGCCTCGGCCTCGGGCAGCATGTCGTCATCACCGGATTGCGGGACGACGTGCGCCCTTTCATTGGCTCCTGCGATGTCATGACTCTGGTCTCGCACTCCGTCGAGGCCTTCTCGCTCGCCGCGCTGGAGTCGATGTCGCTCGGCAAGCCCATGGTGATGAGCAACGTCGGTGGCGCCACGGAGCTCGTCACTCACGGCGAGCAGGGATTCATCTATCAGCCGGGCGACATCGAGGCGCTGACGACGCACCTGCAAAGCCTGACTGATCGTCCGTTGCGGGAGCGGCTGGGCCGCGCCGCCGCGCTTCGCGTCCGGGAGCGCTTCACGGTGCAGGCGATGACGGATCGATTCGCCGATTGCATCGACGGGCTGCTCGAAGAGCGGCGGGCCGTCATCGGACGAGAGCCGACTCTCGTCCGATGACATCGCCTCAATCTTTGGAGATGCTGACGCCCGTCGGAGCCTTCGGTTCCTGCATCGGACTCTGACGCAACAGGATCACACCGTCCCTGTCCTGCAAGGTCACTGAAGTCACCGTCTGCCCATTGTTGATCGACGGGGCCTGACCTCCCTTGATCTTGATGAACGTGCCGCCGAGCTGCACCGTCCGCACCCCGTTACCCTTCGGATTCACCAGCGCGATGCCGTTGGTGAAATCACGCCGCCATACTCCGTTCTGCCACGCCGCCGTCGGTGGCGTGGCCACCGTCGGCTGCCCGAGGTTGGCGTTGTACTCGTCGAACCAGGTGGTCCCGCCATAGCCGCCGTGAGACTGGTCGGTGAAGCTGAAATAGCCATTGTTCATCAGGCAGGATGTCAGCCCGTAGCGCATCGACTGATAATCGGTCGAGCTGCCATACTGGTTGAAGATGACGAGCTTGGGCGCGTTCACCGCCTGCATGACGCTGTTGTACTGAGTCATCATGCCCTGCCAGCCGTCCCACGTCTCGATCGAGTAGGACGCGCCGATGATGCCCTCGAGCAGGCCGCCGTCGGCCATGTTCTTGTATCCTGCCGGCATGGCCGCGGTCCCGGGCTCGTACCAGGTGGCGACATTGGCGATCTGGTACTTGCCCGGCATGAGCTGATGCGACAGGCCGAACCAGCGCTCGTAACCGGCCTGGATCGCCGCCTGCGCCTTCGGGTCCGACGGCTGCAATACCGTGCCATTGCGATACCAGTCACCGGCGACTCTCGGCTCCGTGAACACGTTGTCCATAAAGAGGCCGTCGATGTTGGGCACCTGGCCGTAGAAAGTGTTGACGTACCACTTGGTCAGCCAGTCGATCGAGTCGTCGCCCTGCGCATCCTTGGGCGTGTAGGGAGTATTGTTGATCGTGTACCCGCCGTCGCCGTAGAAGGAAGCGACGGCATTCGCATTCGTGAAGGACTTGCTCGAATACAGCCACCATTGCATGGAGTTCAACTGGGCGGTCTCGGCGGCGCGGGCGACGGAATTGTCGCCGGAGGTCCAGCCCTCGTCGCTGAGCGTGTAGAGGAACACCAGCTCGTTGGGATTGGCCGCCTTGATCGCCTGCACGACGCTCTGCATCGACTCGCTGCCGGCCCTCATCCCCGGCCAGTATTGCAGGATCGTGATCGCCTGCTTCTCGATCTGGGCCTGATATGTCGGGTCGTTGTAGTTGAACGGCGAGCCGTACTGCACGCCCGCGATGCGTGGAAATGCCGGTGGTGTGAAAGCGAACGCGCTCGCGCAGGTACCGAGCGCGGCAACGGCGGCTGCCGCCGTCAAATGCCGACGAAATGCATTATGAATCATCGTCTCCCCCCGGGGAGTTGTGACTGACCGCTCGACGAAGTCGAGGTGCTTGTCCAATGCGGTGGACAGTCGGCTCGCAGTAGCTTTCGAGCCGTGACTGCTCTCGTGGTGGTCCGCACGCGTGCGAGGCGCCGGACAATCACTGCGGTTCGATGACCGCATGCACGTCCACATCGGAAGTCCCGTTATTTTTACAGCCTTCGGCGAAACGTCAATAGTCGCCATTCCCAGACGGCTCAGCGTCTCAATTCACCGACAACGCGCCGCGCGCCCGCGCGCCCTCCGGATGAGGCCCGGGTCCTAACAGTGATGACTTGCGGTAGCGCGGGGGACTTGAGCGCAGCCTTCTCGGCCTTCGCGACGATGTCGGCCGCGGCGCGTACCGAGAAACCGACGTAGATCCATACGTATGACCACGGGTTATAGAGATTGCCGAAGAAGATGCACACCGCGAGCCCGAGCATCCCGAAGACGAGCGAGATCATGTATGGCCGCAGCGGCGCCGAGGCCGTCGCGATCGCGCGCACCGCCGTCGCCACCACCTGGTACTGGATGGTGAGGAAGGCGAACAGACCGATCAGGCCCAGGCCGAACCACTGATCGAGGTAGTAGTTGTGCGTGACCAGGACGAACATCGTCTCATAGACGCGGAAGCCGAAGCCGGTGAGCAGGGTGAGCGGGTGAGACATCATCGTGGAGATCGCGGTCGACCAGATGGTGGTACGGCCGGATGAGGCAACGCTCATCGACATCGCCATCGATTGGTTGAATAGACGGTCGCTGATCACCTGCCAGAACCCGGGCATGAGCAACGCGGCCACCCCCACGGAAACCGCCACGCACGTCATTCCGAGAAGCGTCCAGATCATGACGCGCGAGGTCGGCAGGTACCGCCGGCAGAGCCATACCGCTGCTCCATAGCCGACCACGACGCCGACATAGGCCGCGCGCGAAATGGTGAGGATGAGTACCGCGATCGAGGCGAGCACGCAGGCATACCAGAGGAGCCTTGCGACCCCACGGCCCGCCATCGCCACGGTGACCATCATCGGCAGAACGCACACGATCAGCGCCGCCGTATCATTTGCGTGACCGAACACTCCAAAGACACGATCGGCTTCGACGCCCTCCTGGCCGACCGTGATACCGAGGTGGACGATGCCGGCTATGTCGGCGATCGTCATGATGTTGGCGATACCGATGCAAAGCGCGAGCGTTTTCGCGATCAGGAAGAAGTCGCGCTCCTCTTCGATGCCGTAGAAATAGACGAAGAAAAAGAGCGCGGAATCGACCAGGCCCGACTTGAGCGCGATGCCATCCGGGATCGGCTCGTAGCCGGGATAGTGGATCACCGTCACGCACGCGACCCATGTCAGGATGGCGTAAGTGATCCACACGATGAAGGCTACGTTGACGATGGGCAGCCGCATTCGGAAGCGTCCGGTGAGCGCCATGCGGAAGATCAGTCCGAGCGCGATGGGATAGAGAAGCGCGTTCTTGACGCTCAGCCCGGGTGCGATGCTCAGGCCCGCCTGGAAGGTGTCGCTGCCGATGAGGGTCACGATGAGCAGAACATAGAGAAGACGCATGCGATCAGGCCTTGCGGCAAACGGTGGTGAGCGCCGGCAGACACCGTCTCGCCCATGCGAGCAGCGCATGGGCCTCAGGCACCTTGAGCGCGAGGAGCAGCAGCGCGAAGACGGTTGCGTAGACCGCTGTAGCGAGTGCGATGCCGCCGGGTCCGAACATGTCTGTCCAGGCGGAGGTGGCGAGCACGGCTGCCGCCAGGAGCGCCGCGCTTGCGACTTTGGCGATGCTGCCCCAGGGGATGAGCTCGCCGAGACTCACGCCATAGTGACGCATCGTGGCCCGGGCAAGCCATACGGCCTCCACGACGGTCGACAACACGAGCGCCAGCATCGCCCCCGCGACGCCGCCCGCCGGAATCAACACCACGAGCAGAAGCGCACAGGCCACCATCGAGGCCACGCTGCTCTCGACCAGCGGCCGCGTCCGATTGAGGGCGCGCAGCGCCGGGGCGAAGTCGAAGCATTCACGCACGACGACCAGGAGATAGATCTGCAGGACGAGTGCCGCTGGAGCATAACTGCGGCCGAATACCGTCTCGACCAGCGGCCGCGCGTAGCGCCACACGACGACCACCACGGGCAGGAGCAGAATCGCGTTGAGCACGGTGGCCCGCCGCCAGAGCGCGAGCGGATGCTCGCGCGTGTCGCGATCGCGCCGGACCATCTCCGGCAGCACGACCGCGGAGACCGAGTTGCGGACCGTCAGTACCACCGGCTCGCCGAACTTGCCGATCGTATATTGCGCGAACGCGACCACGCCGAGCACTTTGGTGACGACGAGGCTGCTCAAGTTGCGGTTCAGCGTCGCGAGCACCGAGGCGGTCCCGGAGGGCACGCAGTACCTCAACTGCTCGCGCCACGGGTCGGGCAGCGGTGGCTCCGTGGCGCTGCGATCCGCCGCGCGCATGAACACCAGCGCGCCGAGCACCCGCAGCGCTTCGACCGCGATCAGCGCCCAGATAATGGCCCGCACGTTGTGCGTCAATGCCGCAGTCACGATCGCCACGGCCACGCGAGCCACGAGCCGGATCGACGTGTATACGAAAATCAGCCCGGGACGATCCGTCGCCACCCAGAACCAGTCCCAGAAATCCAGGTTGGAGCAGAAGAGCGTGTACAGGCAGATTGGCAGCAGCAGCGAGCCGACGATGCGCCCGCCGGTAGCGCGATCCAATATCGCCAGGCCGAGGACGGTGATGAGACTGCTGCAGGCGATGAGCACGGCGGTCTGCCGGACGGTTCGCCAGCGACACGCGGGCTGCGCCGGAATGCAGTAGAGAATACTGTCGTTGATGGAGAAGACGGCGATCGTCTGCAACACCGAGGCATACAGCAAAAACTCGCGGTAGCTGCCGAACTGCTCGACCGTCAGCAGCCGCACCAGAATGACGGGACTGATCAGCAGCAGCCCGAAATTGGCGAGACGCGACAGCGTCAGGATCGCAGCCCGATTGCCGACGCCAGCCATGCGCTCACCTGTCCGGGACGGCGCGGACCGCCGCCGCCAGGGAGCGCCCGGGGGGATCGACCTTCCAGACATCGGTGAGCCGATCCCGGCCGACGTAGACCAGATGGAAGGCCGGGGAGTCGAGCGCCTGCTCGATGCCGCGACCGCGCATCACCCTCTCTCGGTCGTCGGCATTCTCGCCGCTGCCGATGACGTAGATGGCGCCGCGGTCCCGGCTGTTCACCAATCGCTCCAGTTGCGCGCCGCTGCCTATCAACGGGGTATCGGTGTATTCATCCACCCATCTGCCATCGACTTTGCGCAGGAAGGTGGCCGCCTGCCGTCGATCCTCGAGCCAGTAGTCGACATGTCCCAGGTAGTAGGTCTGCACGAGAGGATCCTCGGCGACGATGATATCGCCGGGCGCCGGATGCAGCGACTCGACGAATTGCGCGGCACCCTGATGGTCCGGGTAGTTGGCGTAGGTCGGATTCACCGCGGCACGCAGACGCATGGGGTCGATGACGAGAATGCATAACAGGGCCGCTGCCGCGGTGCCCATATGCGGCCAGGACAGATTCACTCTCCATGCGAGGGTGGCCCAGCCCCACTGCCCGATCGCGAAAGCCCCGAGCAGCAGCGGCAGCATCTGCCCCTCGACGTAACGCTGCTCCGGGTTCCACTGAAAGCAGCCGATCTGCAGCAGCGGGATCCAGACTCCGAGCGTCAGAAACAACAGGTGGTCGGGGATCCGCTGTCGGTGAGCCAGCCGCCAGAGCCCCGCGACGAGGCCGCAGACGACGATGAGGAGCGCCACGACCGAGTAGCTGGAGACGGGGATGAAGGTGCGCACGCTCGGCCAGCCGAGCAGGAGACCCAGGCTTTGCGACAGAGTGCCCGACTCGTGTGCCAGGAGATAGGCGACTTCCGCCGCGGCGAGCAGCACGCAAACCGCGAAGTAAAGGCCGAGCCGCGCCGCGGGCAGCCTGCCCTCACGGCGCGCGAGCACCAGCGCCGCAATGATGAGCAGCACCGCCACGTGATCCATGCGGGACAGCTGAGCCACGAGACTCGCGGCCAGCAGGATGACGGGCATCCAGCCGCGCGAGCGAATCACATACCAGGAGAGCGCGAGCGCCGGCACCACCATCGCGAGCGGCCACAACAGGTGCAGGGGCGGCGCCAGGGCTCGCGGCCCGTTGATCGGCGTGCCGGCGACGGCGCCCAGGGTATGCGGGTACACCGCGCTGATCCAGTGGTTCAGCGCGGCGAACTCCGCTGCCATGGCGACAAAGGCCACCGCGCCCTGCCACAACCGGCGGCGATCGCCCTGCAGCAGACCCGGCAGGAAACAGAGCCAGGCGGCGAAGATCGACAAAGTATGGAACTCGAGGCTCACCGCCATCTCGAGCACGGCGGCGACCAGGTAGGCGTTGCGTCCGGTGCGCTCCCACGCAAAGAGGAGCGCCATGAATCCCGCTACCCCTGTTACGAGGAACACATACATGCGCGCCGTCTGCGCATCCTCGATGAACGCCGGGAGGAGCGCCACGACGGCCGTCAATGCGAGATTCCAACGCGGCTCGAGGAAGCGCCGGCCGGCCAGCCAGGTCAGGAGGACGAGCAGTACCCCGCAGATCGCCGACGGCAGGCGAAATGTCCAGGGGCCGGGGCCACCGAAAGCGCGCGCCGATCCCGCCATCAGGTAGAGCTGCGCCATCGCACGCGGATAGACGAAACCGCTCGGCATCTCCGGCGTGCCGTATCGGAGCAGGTGCATCGCCGGCAAGGCCATTGTCTTCTCGTCTCCATGAAGACCCACATTGCCGAGGCCCCAGAAGCGCACGACCGCGCCAACGGCGATGATCAGCACGAGGAGCACGAGCGCGCGCCGATCTGCCCGCGCGCGCGGGCGGGTATCCTCGAAGAGCGAGGCGAACCCCCGCAGGACCCCCTCCATTAGTAAGCCTTCTCGTCCTGCAGCACTCGGACAGCTGTCAGGAGCAGGATCTTGACGTCTAGCAGCGGCGTCCAGCGCCTGAGGTACTCGAGGTCGTAGTTGACGCGTGCCTGCATCTCCTCGATGCGCGAGGTTTCTCCGCGGCAGCCGTTCACCTGCGCAAGCCCGGTCATGCCGGGGGGCACCTTGTGCCGGATCATGTAGCCGTTGATGAGCTTGCGATACTGCTCATTGTGCGCGACCGCGTGCGGCCGCGGCCCGACCAGGCTCATTCGCCCCTGCAGCACGTTGAACAGCTGCGGCAGCTCATCGAGAGAGTAGCGGCGCATGAACCGCCCGACAGCTGTGATGCGGGGATCCTGTCTTTTGGCTTGCACGACCTGCTCGCCGTCCTCGACCACCATCATGCTGCGGAACTTCCACACGGTGATTTCGCGTCCATCGAGACCATAGCGGCGTTGCGGAAAGATGATCGGCCCGGGCGAGGAATATCGCACCATCAGAGCGAGCGCGAGCATCAGCGGCGTTGCGACGATCAGGATGGAAGCGGCGAAGGCGATGTCGGTGATCCGCTTGATGACTCCGCGATAGCCGCAGAACGGTGTCTCGCAGAGGGCGACCACGGGGATGCCGAAGAGCTCGCCGCTTCTCGCCTGAATGAGGTCGAAGGCGAAGATATCGGGGACGTAATAGATCGACACCGTGGTGTCGCGCAGCTCATCGAGCAGCCGCATGACGCGCTGGATGTGTCTCACCGGCAAGGCGACGAAGACGACATCGATGCCTCGCCGCTTGATGAAGGCGGTCAGCTCCGGCAGCCGGCCGAGAAGCCGGGCGCACTCGCCGGGAATTCCCAACCGCTGGGCGCTGCGATCGTCGAAGAATCCCTCCACCTTAAGGCCCGTGAGCTCGCCGCTCTCGCCGATCCGGCGCGCGAGCGCCACGCTGATCTCGTTGCAACCCGCGAATGCGACGCGGCGCACCATCGCGGGGTCATACATCAGACGGCGCCTGAGCTCCTGCAGACAGAGCATCACGACAATGAGGATCGCCGGTGTCGCCACGATCCAGGTCACCACCACCCTGCGCGAGAAATCAACGGAATACTTGGTGACGAAGCCGACCGCGAGCAGGATGCCGATGATGACCATCCAGCGCACGAGTATCCTGCCGGCGAGCGGCCACGAAGGCGACAGCAGCTGCGGTGCGCCCTGCGGCCGGGCGCTCGGCAGGAGTATCGAGAGCGCCGCCACGAGGACCGCGAGTACGACGAAGAAACCCCTGAACTGCGCCTTGTAGAGATCGCAGAGACCGAGGAGTATCCCTGCTGATACGGCCGGGGGGGCCACCGCTTCGAGGAGTGCCACGAGGGCGATCGAAAAGCTGCGGGTGAACGAGAGTGCGTCGTTGGTCATCCGACTGGAGCCTCCGGCGAGGCATTGCGCCCCCGGACGACGCTCGACGAAGCAAGCATCGCTCCTGATGTAGTTAGCCCGGCCCTGGGCCGCTTACTGATTTGCGTTCGCACGGCGCACAGTCGAGCTCAAGCGCAAAGCCCCAATTCACGATGCCAGATTTCCAGGCTGAGGAGCGACCAGAGCAGCTTCTCGTGATTCTGCCGGCCGGCGGTGTGCTCATCGACATAACCGCGCAGCGCCTGCGGCTGGTAGTAGTCGCGGGTGCGCGACTGCGCGCCCAGCAGGTGGTCCGTCAGATAGCCACGCATGCTGCCGCGGAACCATTCGTTCACCGGCACGCGAAAGCCGATCTTCGGCCGCTCGAGGATCGACGCCGGCAACACCCGGCGCATCGCCTCGCGCAGGATGCGTTTGGTGGTGAGGCCGCGCACCCGCCATTCGTCCGGCAGGGCGGAGACGAACGCCGCCAGTTGGTGATCCATGAACGGCATGCGGGCCTCGAGCGAGGCGGCCATGGTCATGCGGTCGCCGCGCTCCAGCAGGTTGTCCGGCAGCCAGCTCGTCTGGTCGAAATAGAGGATCTCGCGCAGCGCGGTGTTGCCGTGAAAGGAGTCGAAGCAGTGGGCGGCGGTGTGGTTGACTCGCGGCCCGCTGAGCCGGGTGAGCCGGTCGCGCTCGGCACCGCAGAGCGCGCCGAACCAGCGCGGCAGGCGCTCGCGCCGATCCGCGATCCCCAGGTTGGCGACGGCCGTCTTGGCGCGCCGGAAGCGATAGGGCAGCGACAGGCAGAGCGGCTCGATCAGGCCGTGGCGCAGCGCCGCGGGGACGCGCTGATAGGTGCCGACATAGCGCTCGAGCACGTGCTTGGGATAACCGCCGAGGAACTCATCGGCGCCCTCCCCGGTGAGCACCATCTTGACCGTGCGCCGCGCTTCGCGGGCGAGCAGATAGATCGGGATGTCGGAGGGTTCCGCCACCGGCGCGTCGCGATAGCGCACCAGAGCGGGCAGGTGCTCCATCAGATGCTCCTGCGACACCGTCAGCTCGTGATGGTCGGTGCGAAACTGCTCGGCGATGGCGCGGGCGTAGGTGAGCTCGCTGTAGGCGGATTCCGCGAATCCCACCGAGAAGGTTTTCACGGGGTGCGCCGAGTGGCGCGACATCATCGCGACCACCGCGGAGGAATCGATGCCGCCGGAGAGAAAAGCTCCAAACGGCACGTCCGAGATCATTCGCACCCGCACGGCCTCATCGAGCTGCGCGAGAAAGCCTGACACCGGATCCCCGGCCGCCGGCTCGGCCGCCGTCGCCGGCCTGCCGTCGTCTGGCACGAAGTATGGCGTCTCCACCACCGCACCGCCCTCGCACACCACATAGCTTCCCGGCATGAGCTTGCGGATGCCCTGCAGCAGGGTCGCCGGCGCGGGTACATAGCGGTAGACGAAATAATCCCAGAGCGCATCGCGATCGACCAGACGCGGCACACCGGGAAACGCGAGGATGGCCTTGATCTCCGAGGCGAACAGCAACAGTCCGTCCGCCTGATAGAGAAACAGGGGCTTCTTGCCGTAGCGGTCGCGCGCCAGCAGCAGCCGCTCGCGGTTGGCATCCCAGATGGCGAAGGCAAACATGCCACGGAAGCGCCTGACGCATTCCGGACCCCACTCCTCGTACGCGTGCACGATCGTCTCGGTGTCGGAGCGAGTGCGAAAGACATGTCCTTTGGCGATGAGCTCATCGCGCAGCTCGGGGAAGTTGTAGATCTCACCGTTGAAGACGATCTGCACCGTGCCGTCTTCGTTCGCCATCGGCTGATGCCCGGTGTCGAGATCGATGATGGCAAGCCGGCGGTGCGCGAGGCCCACGCTGCGGTCACCGGCGCGGGTCACGGCCTCGAAGAAGCCCTCGTCATCCGGCCCGCGGTGCGCGAGCACCGCGGCCATCGTGCGCAGCGAGACGCCGCGCTCGTCGCGATGCCCCGATGCAAGGTAACCCGCTATTCCGCACATGCCGCTCTCGCCACGCTGGCGTTCTCGTTCCGTAAGCCAGTAAGCTGAGCAAGCCGGATGCCCATTGCCAGGGACCCCCTCCATCGCCTCGTGCGTGACGTCATGCGACGCCCCTGTCGGCCATGTGCGACGAGCGATTTATCCCTTGGATTCAAGTATTTAGTTAAATCGCCTGGCTGAAGCAGACGCCGGATGTCTGCATCACCCGACGGCACATGCCCCCGGATGGGCGCGCTCCGCTCGGCAGCGCTTGTGCTCACGCCAGGTTGACCCCTCGTACGGCGCGCTCGCAGCTTCTGGCACACGCGTTGCACCGGGTCATGCGCACCGCCAGTCGCACGGCGGCGCAAAGGGCACAGTCCGCCGAAAGGTGGGCTTCGCAAAACTTCCGGTCTAACGGCGCGAAGCCTACGACAGCGGGGTTGCCGGGGTGGTCTGAACCGGGCGCGCGAGCGCGCGGCGCTACAGGACAGCCTCGTGAAGAAAAGGCCGAGTTACGGCTGAAGGCTTCGAGCAATCTCCCGACCCGTGGCTCGCCCGCAATGCCGGCAACGGATCGCACAGTTCGGGGGATCCATGACAAACGCCAAACGGGGGCGCGGGACGCGCCGTGGGTTTTATCTTTGTGTCGCCGCAGCGCTGGGATTCGCACTCTGCGGCTGCGGCGGTGGCGGCTCAGGCGCAGCCGGCGCAGCAGCCAGCTCCACAGCTGCCAACGACAGCACGCTGCCCACGGGCAATGACGGTGACGTCACACTCAACTGGATGCCGCCGACGGAAAACACCAACGGCTCGGCGCTGACGAACCTCGCCGGCTACAACATCCATTACGGGACGACGTCTGGCGACTATACCCAGACGGTCACCGTCTCCAATCCCGGCATCGCGGCCTACGTCGTCGATAACCTGACGCCGGGGACCTACTACTTCTCCGTCGGCGCCGTGAATTCGCAGGGCGTCGAGAGCCCGCTGTCGTCCGAAGTCAGCGCCAGGGTGGACTGACACCACGCCGGTAGCGAGCTTTGGCACAGTCTTTGCTTTAGATCCAGAGCGGCCGATTCGCACTCGGCGCGCGATGTAGACAGGTTCGGGGGACGAATGAAGAACGCCAAACGGGGGCGCGGAACGCGCCATGGGGTCTATTTTGGTGCCGCTGCGGCCTTGGGACTCGCACTCTCAGGCTGCGGCAGCGGCGGCGGCTCATCGGCCGCGGTCGCGAGCTCTTCGTCGACGCAGAGCACTGTGCCCGCGCAGAGCACGTCTGCTGGCGGCGGCACGTCGGCTGAGAGCGGCAGTTCAACCACCAGCACGTCGACGGGCAGCACATCGACCGGCGGCACGCCAACCACCAGCACGTCCGGTAGCGGAAAACCGGCCGGCAGCACATCCAGCAGCGGTAAGCCGACCGGGACCGGGTCGGGCGGCACCGGTGGTACTGACCCGGTCACTCATTCCGACACGTTGACCATCAACTGGACGCCGCCCACGGAAAACACCAACGGCACGCCGCTGACGAACCTCGCCGGCTACAACATCCATTACGGCACCTCGTCCGGTAGCCTGTCGAAGAAGATCTCGGTCTTAAACCCCGGCATCGCCACCTACGTGGTCAGCAACCTGTCCTCTGGCAAGTACTACTTCGCGGTGGCCGCGGTGAACTCGGCCGGCACGGAAAGCCCTCTTTCGGCCCAGGTCAGCGCGACTGTAACCAATTGATCGTCTGCGCCAGACGACAGTTTCCACGGCCGAGCTCACGCGCCTAGAATGATCGTCGAGCACCGACCATCCCCCGGTGCGCGACGATCAGCACGCTGAGGTGCAGCCATGAGTATCGTCCGCGCGATTCGCGCGCCCTCCGGTTTCCGGGCTATCGCCCTCTGGACACTGTGCGCCGTTGGCGCCATGGCGCTGGCCGGCTGCGGCTCCTCGGGGATGTCGTCCTCCGGAAACGCCAGCTCGACGATGCCGAGTCCCTCCGTGGCACAGCAATCGTGCAGCGGCTGCGGCACGGCGATGGTGTCACTCACCGATCAGCCGGGCGACTTCGTCAGCTACATCGTCAATGTCGACTCCCTGACGCTCACCCGCTCCGACGGTACCGTCGTACAGACGGTTCCCGTGACGACGCAGGTCGATTTCGCGCAGCTCGTGAGCCTCTCCGAGATCGTCAGCGCCGACCAGATCCCGGCGGGCCGCTACGTATCGGCAGCGCTCACTCTCGATTTCACCAACGCCACCATCGTCGTCGACACCACGGGCGGCGATGTCACAGTTCCGGCGGCTGACATTCTCGGCACCACGGGCCAGCCACTGACCGGACAGGTGACGCTGACGCTGTCTCTCAACTCGGACCAGCCGCTCGTCGTCACCGCGGGCACGATCGCGAACCTCGCCCTCGACTTCAATTTGCTGGCTTCCAACAGCGTGGATCTCTCGGTGAACCCGATCACCGTCACCGTCAGCCCTACCCTGACGGCCAGCCTGGCCCCGGATACGACCAAGCAGATCCATGTACGGGGACCTTTGGTCAGTGTGAGCACCAGCGCAAATGATTACGTCATCGACGTGCGCCCGTTCCAGGATCAGAGCAACACGACGGGTCAGGCCACGATCGCAACGACGACCTCGACCACGTATCTGATCAATGGCAAGAGCTATACGGGGAGCGCCGGTCTGGCGCAGCTCGCCATGCTCACTGCGGGAACGCTTACCTCGACTTACGGTACTTGGGATCGCACCACGGGAACGCTCACCGCGACGCAGGTGCTCGTCGGTCCGATCGTCGAAGGAACCACGATGAGCAACGTGCAGGGCACAGTGCTCGCGCGTAGTGGGGATACCCTCACTGTTGGCAACGGGCTCCTGTACCAGCCCGAAGGCGGTGGCGTGCTCTTCCAGAGGCAAGTCAGCGTCACGGTCGGCGCCGGCACGAGGGTCGTAGAGGAGGGCCAGTCCGGCTCCTACGCCTCGAGCGATATTTCCGTGGGCCAGGTGGTGCGGATATCGGGAATGCCGGGCAGCGCCAGCGCCGGTACCCCGACGATGGATGCCACCGTGGGCACTGCTTTCCTGTTCCCGACGACTGGCGTGGGGCTCGTGACGGCGACCGCGACGGGCGCAGTAACAGTGAGCCTGCAGGACCTCGGCGATGTAGACGCGAGCAGACTCGATTTCGCGGGCACCGGCGCCACGTCGCAGCAGGATGCGACCGCGGCCTCCTATCAGGTGTCCGTGCCCTCCTCCGTCTCGACTGCGTCCGCGGGTAACGGCGTGGCCGTAGCGTTCACGGGCTTCGTAACGCCCTTTGGCTCCGCGCCGCCGGACTTTGCGGCAAGCACACTGATCAATTACGGAGAGACCCAGACGCTGTTCGATGCACGCTGGGCCTCACCCGGGATCACGGCGCCCTTCTCCATCCTCACCGGCTCGGAGCTGCTGCTGAGTCAGGCGACGCTGCAGGCAAGCCCGGTGAGCGCAGTACGGATCGGCTGGCTGACGGTGGGTGCCGCGAGCCTGAGCGGTGGGCTGCAGCTCCTGCCCGATACGACGGGAACCGCGCCACAGTCCTTTGCGATCGTGCACGTCCAGAGCCACACCATCGACAGCTTCGGCACCTTCAATGACTTCGCCAGCGCCCTGACGACGGATCTCAACGGCTCGACCGGGCTCTTGCAGGTGATGGCGGAGGGCTCCTACGCCAGCGGTGCCCTCACCTCGGATCACGTGATCGTGGCGCTGAACAACTGAGCCGATGTTTACTGAAGGGTGCTCTTCAGCGTCTCCGTGACCCCTTCATCGCGCGCCTTGAGCTGGGCGCTATTCCAACCGCCGCCCATGGCATCGACCAGGTCGGCGCTCGCCACCAGGCGCTGGCTCTGGACATTGAGGGCGGTGATCTGCGCATTCAGTCGCGTGGTCTGCGCGACGATGACGCTCGAATAGGCGGCGGTGCCGGCCCGGTACTGGTTGAGGGTCAGAGTCTCGGAGCGCTCCGCGTCGACGACCGCCTCATTCTCCTGCGCGTAGTCGGTCTGCAGGTAGTTGAGCGTCGCGAGGTCGTCCTCCACCTGTTGGAAGGCGGTGAGGACGGTCTGGCGGTACGTGGCGACCGCCGAATCGTACAAGGCCCGATTCTCGCGGATCTGTCCGAGGATCGCCCCACCCTGGAACAGCGTCTGCGCCACCGAGGGGCCGAACGACCATACCTGATTGCTGGCGCGGATGAGGTTCGAGAGCGCGGAGGACTCGTACCCGAAGGAGCCGGAGAGCGTGAGGCTCGGGAACCAGGCGGTCTCGGCGACGCCGATCTCGGCATCGGCGCTCTCGAGGTCGCGCTCCGCTCCGGCGATGTCAGGCCGGCGCAGCAGCAGCTCCGAGGGCATGCCCGCGGGCACGACCGGCACCGTGGAAGTGAACTCTCCCTCCGCGACATTCAGCTCCGAGGGCGCCTTGCCGACCAGCACCGCGATGGCGTGCTCGAATTTGGCGCGACTCAACTCGACCTCGTTCTCCTCGGCGATGGTGTTCTCGAGCAGCGTGCGCGCCGAGTAGACATCGGCGAGCGTCGTGGTGCCGGCGTTGACCTGGTTTTGGGCGATCTTGAGCGATACCTGGTAATCCTGCACCGAGGTCTTCAGCAGCCGCAGCTGCTGCTCCGCGGCCCGCAACTGGAAGTAATCCTCCGCCAGCGTCGCCTGCGCGGAGAGGCGCGCGGCGGCGACATCCGCCGCGCTCGCCTGCGCCTTCGCCACATCGCTCTCGACCTCGCGGCGGATCTTGCCCCAGATGTCGAGATCCCAACTGGCAGTGCCCTGCGCGTCGTAGAGCATGCGTGTCCCGGATCCCGTCTGCACGATGCCGGAAGGGCCCGAGAGGGATCCGCTGCGGCTGCCCTCGCCGCCGCTGCGCGTGGCTCCGCCGGCGAGGCCGATGCTCGGGAAGAAGCTTCCCCGTGTAATGCTCACCGCCTCCCGCGCGGCGTAGTAGTTGGCCACCGCCGCCTTCAGATTCTGATTCGACACCTCGACCTGCTGCTCCAGCGAGGAGAGCGCCGGGTCGTCGTAGATGGCCCACCACTGCTCATTGGCAACCTGCGCCGGTGTGACGGGCTTCCAGCCCTGCCCTTCCTTGAAGGTAATGGAGGGCGGCGCCGCGGGCCGATGGTAATTTGGACCGACGGCGCAGGCTGTCAGCGCCAGCATGCACGCCGCCCCCAGAGCCACGGTGACTACAGGCTTGCGGGTCATGCGGCGTGGGCTCCGGTTGGGGGGGATGACGGCTGCTTTTGACGACGGCGGAACGTTCTCATGGTCCACGAGCGGAAGCGGTCCAGGTAGATATAAACGATGGGAGTCGTGTAGAGGGTCAAAATCTGGCTGATGAAGAGGCCGCCGACGATGGCGATACCCAGGGGACGGCGCATCTCCGACCCCTGCCCCGTCATGACGGCGAGGGGCAGCGCCCCGAGCATGGCGGCCATGGTCGTCATCAGAATCGGCCGGAAGCGCAGCAGACACGCGTCGTGGATCGCCTGCTCGGCGCTTTCGTGTCCGTCGCGCTGCGTCTCGAGTGCCACGTCGACCATCATGATGGCGTTCTTGAGGACGATGCCGATCAGCAGGATGACGGCGATCAGCGCGATGAGAGTGAAGGACTCACCGGTGATCAGCAGCGCCAGTACGGCGCCGATGCCGCTCGAGGGCAGCGTCGAGAGGATCGTGATCGGCTGCACCAGGCTCTCGTACAACACACCGAGAACGATGTAGACGGCGATGAGCGAAGCGAGCACGAGCAGCGGCTCCTCCGCGATGGTCTGCTGGAAGATTTTGGCCGTGCCGGCGAACTCGCCGTGGATCGTGCTCGGCACGTGCAACTGCTGCATGGTGGTGTCGATGGCCTTGACCGCGGTCCCGAGCGGCTCGCCTTCGGCCGTATTGAAGGAAAAAGTCGTCGCCACGAAGGGTCCCTGATGGTTGACGGCGAGCGGCGTGATTCCGGGGCCATAGGAGCTGAAGGCGGAGAGCGGCACCATGGTCTCTTCGCAGGTGCTGAGCGCCGAGCCCGTGGATGCTCTGCCGGTGCTGTTGGTCAGCTGGTTCTGAGCGAAGTTCTTGGCGGCATCGTTCTGCGCGGCGCTCGAGCCGGAGGAGCTCGCGGTGCCCGAAGGGGCCGTGCCGGAGGCGGCCGTCGAGGTCGAGCCGCAGGCGGCACTCGAGGTCGCGGTTATCGAGGAGCTGCCGGTGGTCGTCCCCGAGCCCGCACCGCTGCCGCTGAAGGCGCCGACGGCCGCGGCGGTCGACTGGGTACCGCCGAGCGCCCCGCCCGAGGTGCTGACATAGATATCCTTCAAGGTATCCGGGCTCTGCCAGAACTGCGGCGCCACCTCCATCACGACATGATACTGGTTCATGTCCTGATAGATCGTCGAGACCTGACGCTGACCGAAGGCATCGTAGAGTGTAGCGTCGACGTCCGACATGTTGACGCCCAGGCGCGCCGCCGTCGCACGGTTCATTTGCAGTTGCACGTCGAGCCCCGACTCCTGACGGTCGGAGCTCACATCCTCGAGCGCCGGGTTGTTCTGCAGTGCGGTGGTGATCTTCGGCGCCCAGGCGGAGAGCGTGGCCAGGTCATCGGACAGGAGCGTGTACTGATATTGCGCATTGCCCTGTCGGCCACCGAAGTGAATATCCTGAGCGGACTGCAGGAAGAGCCGCGCGCCGGTGACCCCCGAGAGCTCACGACGCAGCCGGCCGATCACCGCGGCATCGCTCAGCTTGCGCTCGGAGATGGGCTTGAGGCCCGCGAACAGATTCCCGGTGTTGGTCGTGCCGCCCCAGCCGCCGCTGCCGGTGAAGGCCACCACGTGCTCGACCGCTGGATCGCGGCTCACAGCCGTCACGATCTGCAGCATCTTCTTCTGCATCGCCTGGAAGGAGATGCTCTGGTCGGCGACCACGTTGCCGTTGAGCGAGCCCGAGCTCTCCTGCGGGAAGAAGCCCTTGGGCACGATGTGGAACAGATAGAAGTTGAGGAACACCACGCCCAGCAGGACGAACATCACCGCGCGCGGGTGGCGGATCGCATCGGCGAGCGTGCGCCCGTAGAAGCTTCTGAGCCAAAGAAAGCCGCGCTCGAACCCACCGAGAAGCAGGCCGAGCCGGCGTGGCGGTCGCAGGACATGGCTGCAGAGCATCGGGGTCATCGTCACGGAGACGATCAGCGATAGAACCACTGTCACGGCGAGCGTCGTTGCGAACTCGCGCAGCTCCCGCCCGACCATGCCGCCCATCAGCAGGATCGGGATGAAGACGGCGATCAGCGAGCAGCTCATCGACACCACCGTGAAACCGACCTCGCTCGCACCCTGGAGCGCGGCTTGCATCCGTGGCATGCCGGCTTCCACGTGCCGGGCGATGTTCTCGATCACCACGATCGCATCGTCGACGACGAACCCCGTCGCCACCGTGAGGGACATGAGCGAGAGGTTATTGAGGCTGAATCCCAAGCCATACATGGCCGCGAAAGTGCCGACCAGCGACAACGGCACGGCAATCGCGGGCACGATGGCGGCGCGGGGATTGCTCAGCATCACCAGCACCACCGTCACGACCAGCACCATTGCCAGTAGCAGCGTCGTTTCGACATCGTGCACCGAGTTACGGATCGACTGCGTACGATCGTTGCTGAGGATCAGACCGATGCCGGCGGGGATGGACGCCTGGATCTGCGGCAGCACGGCCTTGATCTGATTGACCGTATCGATGACGTTCGCGCCCGGTTGCTTGCGGATGATCATCAGGACCGCGCGGTGAGGGCCATCGGCGAGGCCGAGATTGCGTACGTCTTCCACACCATCTGTGATCTGCGCGATATCGCCCAGACGGACCGCCGCGCCATTGCGATACGCAATGATCAGCGACCGGTATTCCTGTGGCGTAGTCGCGGTGTCGTTGACGTAGATCTGATACCGGCGCGCGGCATCGTCGACCGCACCTTTGGGACTATTGGCATTGGCCGAAGAGATGGCGGCCCGCACATCCTCCAGTCCAATCCCGTATTTGAAGAGTGCCTGCGGGTCGAGGTCGATCCGTACCGCCGGCAGCGAGCTGCCGCCGATCGTCACATCGCCCACGCCTTCGATCTGCAGCAGCTTTTGCTGAATGACCGTCGAGGCGGCATCGTATACCTGACCCGTGGTCAGGGTGTCCGAGGTGAGCGCCAGGATGAGAATGGGGGCATCCGCGGGATTGAAGGCGCGATAGGTCGGATTCTGACGCAGGGCCGTGGGCAGATCGACGCGCGCAGCTTCGATGGCCGATTGCACGTCGCTCTCGGCGCCGTGGATATCTCGGCTCAGATCGAAGACGAGAACGACCCGGGCGCTCCCGACGCCGCTCGAGGAGGTCATCTCGTCGACCCCGGCAATACCGCTCAAATGCCGCTCGAGCGGCGTGGTCACGCTGGTGGCGACCGTGTCAGGACTCGCCCCGGGAAGCTGTGCCTGCACCACGATGGCCGGAAAATCCACTTCCGGCATGGCGGCGACGGGCAGCAGGAAGTAAGCGACGATGCCCACCAGCGCCAGTCCGCACGACAACAGCGTCGTTGCGACGGGGCGCTTGATGAAGGGTGTGGAGATGCTCATCCGCGCGGGCTGGAGGGCAGCGGAGGCGCTCCTGTTTGCTCCTCGCGCCCACTTGCCCAGGCGCGCGCCCGCCGTGCCAGCCGGTCGAAGAAGAGATAGATGACCGGTGTCGTAAAGAGGGTGAGGAGCTGGCTGAGGAGCAGTCCGCCGGTGATCGACAGGCCGAGCGGCGAGCGCACCTCGGAGCCCGTGCCGGTCCCCAACATCAGCGGCAGGGCGGCGAAGAGCGCCGCCACGGTCGTCATGAGGATCGGGCGGAAGCGCAGCAGCGCCGCCTCGTAGATGGCGTCATACGGCGTCTTGCCGCCCTCACGCTCCGCCGTCAGCGCGAAGTCGATCATCATGATGGCGTTCTTCTTCACGATGCCGATGAGCAGCACGATGCCGATGATGGAGATGATGTTGAGGCTTTGGCCGCCGATCATCAGCGCGAGCAGCGCGCCGATGCCCGCCGAGGGCAGTGTCGACAGGATCGTGAGCGGATGAATGTAGCTCTCGTACAGCACGCCGAGGACGATGTAGACGACGGCAATCGCCGCGAGCAGCAGCAGCACCTCGCTGCTGAGCGACGATTCGAACGCCAGCGCCTCACCTTCGAAGGTCGTGGAGATGCTCACCGGCAGTGAAACGTCATGCTCGGCCTGGCGGATCTGCGATACCGCCTCGCCGAGGGAGGCCCCGGGCGCGGTGTCGAAGGAGAACATCGCCGCGGGGAACTGGCCGAGGTGGTCGATGGAGAGCGGCGCGCTCTGCACGCTGATGTGCGCGATGGAGCCGAGCGGAACCTGGCCGCCGGACGCCGAGGGCAGATAGATGTAGTTGAGAGCGTTGACCGTGTCATCGACCGAGGGGTCGGCCGTCATGATCACGCGATAGTCGTTGGACTGGCTGTAGATCGTGGTGATGATGCGCTGGCCATACGCGTCGTAGAGCGCATTGTCGATAGTGGCGTCGGTGATTCCCAGGCGCGCCGCGGTGGTGTGATCGATATCCACCTGGGCCGTGAGGCCGCTATCGAGGAACGTCGTCGACACATGGGCCAGCGCCGGCGAATGCTGCAGCGCCGCCAGCAGCTTCGGCACCCAGGGAGTCAGGATCTCGCGCTCCGCGGCGCCGAGGATGAACTGGTACTGGGCGTTGCCCACGATGGAGCTGATCGTCAGGTCCTGCACGGGCTGCAGCGCGAGCGTGATGCCGGCAACCTGGCCCGCCTCCTGGCGCAGCCGCTCCATCACTTCGGTCAGCGAGTCGCTGCGATCTTCCTTCGACTTGAGGTTGATCAGCATGCGCCCGTCGTTCACCGTCATGTTGGTGCCGTCGATCCCGACGTAGGAGCTGAGGCTCACGACGTCCGGATCCTTGACGAGAATCTGCGCCAGCGCCTGCTGGCGCCGGGTCATGTCCTGGAAGGAGATCGAGGGCGGTCCCTGGGTGGTCGCCTGCAGGAGGCCGGTATCCTGCAGCGGGAAGAAGCCCTTGGGAATGACGATGTAGAGGAGCACGGTGAGCACCAGCGTGCCGGCCGCGATCCAGAGCACCAGCGTCTGATGTCTCAAAGTCACATCGAGCGCCCGGCCGTAGGCGGCGATCAGCCGGTTGAACCACTCCTCCGCCTTGCGGGCCACGTTGCCCTGGGCGCGCTCCGCCTCCTCGTGGGTGCGCAGCATCTTCGCGCACAGCATCGGCACCAGGGTGAGCGAGACCACCGCGGAGATGAGGATGGAGATCGCCAGCGTGATGGCGAACTCACGGAACAGGCGCCCGACGACCTCCTGCATGAAGAGCAGCGGGATGAGCACCGCAATGAGGGAAATCGTGAGCGACAGGATGGTGAACGCGATCTCGCCGGAGCCCTTGAGCGCCGCCTCGAGCGGCTTCGCGCCCCGCTCGATGTGACGCGAGACGTTCTCGATCATGACGATCGCATCGTCCACCACGAAGCCGGAAGCGATGGTGAGGGCCATCAGCGACAGGTTGTCGAGGCTGAAGCCGAGCAGATACATACAGGCGAACGTGCCGATCAGGGACACCGGTACCGAGAGGCTCGGGATGATGGTCGCCGGGATGTTGCGCAGGAAGAGGAAGATCACCATCACGACCAGCGCGACGGCGAGACTCAGCTCGAACTCCACGTCATCGACGGACGAGCGGATGGTGTTGGTCCGGTCGGTTACGACCGAGAGATTGACGCCCGTCGGAAGAGAGGCGCTCAACTCCGGAAGCAGTGCCCGAACGCGGTCGACCACCTGGATCACGTTCGCGCCCGGCTGGCGCTGGATGTTCACCAGCACCGCCGGCGTGGCGTTCACCCAGCTCGAGAGCTCCGTGTTCTCGGCGCCCTGCTCCACCTTGGCGACATCCTTGAGATACACCGGCGAGCCATTCTTGTAGGCGACGACCAGATCGGCATAGCCGGAGGCAGTGGTGATCTGGTCGTTGGCGTCGATCGTATAGGCGTGCGCGGTACCGTCGAAGTTACCCTTCGGCGCGTCGGTCGTGGAATTGGATATGGTCGTGCGCAGGTCATCGACGTTGAGACCATAGGCGGCGAGCTGCTGCAGATTGGCGTAGATGCGCACTGCCGGCCGCGGCGCGCCGTTGAGGCTCACCAGGCCGACGCCCGAAAGCTGGGAAATCCGCTCCGCGATGCGCGTGTCGGCCAGATCCTCCACCTGCATGATCGGCATGGCGGTGGAGGTGAGCGCGAGCGTGAGCACCGGCGCATCGGCCGGATTCACTTTGGCGTAGATCGGCGGTGCGGGCAGGCTCTGCGGCAGCAGGCTGTTGGAGGCGTCGACGGCCGCCTGCACTTCGGCTTCGGCCACATCGATGTTGAGATTGAGATCGAACTGCAGGGTGATGACCGAGGCGCCCGCCGAGCTGCTGGAGGACATCTCATCGAGGCCCGGCATCTGGCCGAACTGGCGCTCCAGGGGCCCGGTCACCGTCGAGGCCATGACATCGGGGCTCGCCCCAGGCAGGAACGTCTTCACCACGATGGTCGGATAGTCGACCTCCGGCAGGGTCGACACTGGCAGCAGCAGATAGCCGATCGCCCCGAGGATGACGATCGCCACCATGAGGAGCGAGGTGGCGACCGGCCTCAGGATGTAGAGGCGGGACGGATTCATCGTCAGTTCGCCGGCGTGGACTTCGGTCCCGAGCCGCCGCAGCCGAGGCGGGCGTACATCTTGGCGAGCCGCTCGGCCTTGGTGCCGGTCGCGCCCTTCATCATTGCGGAGATGCGCGTGCAGCGCTCCGCAGTCGAGCCACCGTGGGTGCCGCCCGCGCCAGTCGCAAAGTCGCCTGCCGGCTTCTCACCCGGGAGCAGCACCTGCGCTCCGTCCTTGAGCTGATCCGCGCCGTCGGTTACCACGGTCTCCCCAGGCGTCAGGCCCTTCATGATGGCGATATTGTTGCCATCGGTCGGGCCGGTCACGACCGTGCGCATGCTGACCGTGTGGTCGGAATTGACGATGTAGACGAAGTTGCTCGATGGGCCGTTCTGCACCGCGGCCCCCGGCACCACTATCTGGTTCGGCAGCGTGCTGACGACGAGCTTGATGTTGACGAATTCGTCCGGATAGAGGCCCAGCTTGGCGTTGTCAAAGAGACCTCGCATGTTGAGCGTACCGGTGCTGGTGTTGATCTCGTTGTCGACGCTCGACAGTGTGCCGGTGGCGATCAGGTTCTTCATGTTGCGGTCCCACGCCTGCACCACCAGGCTCTTGCCCTGGTGCACCTGGTCGAGGACCTGGCTCAGGTCGTTCTCCGGTACGCTGAACACCACCGACATCGGCTGCATCTGCGTGACGTTGACGATCTGCTGGCTCTGATTCGCCTGCATGAGATTGCCCAGGTCCACCTGCCGCAGCCCCACGAGGCCCGCCACCGGCGAGGTGATGCGGGTGAATTCCAGGTTGAGGCGCGCCGTCTCCACGGAGGCCCTGTCGGCAGCCACCGCGGCCTCATCGCCGTGGGTCGTGGCGATCTGGTCGGTATAGGTCTGCGCCGCGATGGCGTCCTCCGCCAGCTCCCGCTTGTAGCGCGCCAGGTCGATGCGGGCGCCGGCGAGAGCGGCCTCATCCTTATCGAGCTGGCCATTGGCGGAGTCGAGCGCCGCCTGATACGGGCGCGGATCGATCTGTGCCAGAACATCGCCTGCCTTGACGATCTGCCCTTCCTTGAAGGCGATCTTGACGAGCGCGCCGGTCACCTGCGGCCGCACGGCGACGGTCGCCAGCGGAGTTACGGTACCCAGGGCATCCAGCACGACCGGCACATCCGCTGTGGCAACCGTGCCCACACTGACCGGCATGGGTCCGCCCATCATGCCCCGGCCGAAGTGCGGCTGGGCGGCCTGCGAAGCCAACCGATGGTGGATCAGCCAGCCAACCCCGACGACGAGCACGATCAGGCCGATGATCCAGATGAGGCGCTTGCGGCGGCTGACCTCTCGGTGTGGCGGCGGGGATTCGGAGACCGCCGCCGACTGACGATCGGCGGTGGGCTGTTCAAGAACGTCTGGGGTCATGCCATTGTCCACAGCGACTCAACTCCGCAAAAGGCCCGCGGCCGCCGGATCGTCGTCTCATCGCCTAACGAAGGTGAAATAAACGGGTGGTCGAGCCTTTGACCAGGGTTGCTGCGGGGTGTTCCGGCGCGCAGCCTACCATCTATAGCGCCGCCAGCGCCCGAGGGCTGACGGTAAATTTCCAAAGATATGTCAATGGATTGCAACTGCGCAAGAGCATGCGCAATGGCGCTTGCGGCGCCTCAACCGCGGCGGTTTACACCAGCTCCCGATACAGGCGCCGCAGCATGTGCAGCGCGAGCCAGGGCTTCCTCCAGGGTACGGCCCGGAGGCAGTCGAGCCAGTCCCGCAGCGACAGCGTGCGCAGCGTGGGCCCGATGCCCCTGCCAAGATGGCGAGCCAGCAGGAAGCCCTCGAGCACCACCTGAGGACCACCCAAGCGATAGCCGAGCGATGGCGCTACCGGCCGGCCCGCGAGGGTCTCCGCGAAAGCTCTGCAGATGTCTGCCCCGCTACGCTCGGCGGCCTCGAGTGCGGCCCAGGGACGCGGGTTCACTTCCATCAGAACGAAGCGGCCGCGCTCATCGCGAATGAATTCGACACAGGCCATGCCGAACCACTCGAGGTCCGCAAGGAGCGTGCGCGCGCTTCGGATCAGAGCTTCATCGGCACAGGGGCGCACCCGGGTCGAGGGCCCGATGACCGCGGGATACTGCTCGATCGTCTCCTGCGCGAAGAGGCGGATGGCCTCGCCATGCGCGAAGAAACCGCCGACCAGGTGCCGGTGACCCTTGATGAAGGCCTGCGCAAACGGTTGTCCGGGCGAATTACCCTGCAGCTCACCGAGCGCCGCGACCGCCCCGGGCGGTGAGCTCACCACCCGCACCTGACTGCCGGCGAGCCCACGCGTGCCGCGAAGCACCAGCGGATAGCCAAATCGCCGTGCGGCCACCTCGAGGTCGGCCGGGCTGGCAACGGGCATCCAGGGCGGCACGTCGATCCCCAGAGACACCGCACGCTCGTAGAACCGCCGCCGGTCGCCGAGGACGCTCCGCTGATCCGCCGTCATTGCCGGATGAACCGCCACCTCGCACGCCGGGTCGAGGTCCCAGACCACCTCCATCAGCGGTTCGGCAAGCGGCATCACAAGGTCAGGATGGACGCTCGCGATCTGCCTGCGCAGGAACGGCACATATTCGGCTGAGCGCGGATGCGGGCTCTCGATCTGCGTGCAGTAGTGACTGAGCGCGATACCGTCGGGACGCACCGTGGTGATGAGCGTGGTCGCGATGCCGCAGTTGGAAAGCGCCGCGACCAGGTAGCCGGTCTGCTTCCAATTCAGGTCGAGGAGCATCACGCTCGAAGGCGGAGCTGTTGGTGAGCTCACCGCTCGCGGCCGTACCGCGGTGCCTCGGCGAATCTCAGTTCGAGCGAGGATCTCTTCTGTCTCCGCCGCCATGGAAATCCCTAAGATGAACGACTGCGTGGCACGACCTTGAAAGTTTAAAGCGCCGGCGCGGTCACCATGTGCTCGACATCACATATTCCAACATGGTCCGCCGCCACGCCGCTGAGCACGCCTCAGGGCAGCGTCTTGGCGTGCGCCACGGCGGCATCGGCCAGATTCGCCTCGGCCTCTTCAACCTCGGCCGCCGGCGAGCCGTTGCGTCCGAACGACGCAACGTCGATGTGATGTCGCTCGATCAAGTCATAGAGCGTCGGCCGCGTGACGCCGAGCAGCTCCGCGGCGCGGGATAGATTGCCGCGCGCGACGGCGAGCGCCTGGCGCGCCGCCTGCACTTCCGCCCGCTGGCGGGCGACCCTGAGATTGAGGTACTCCGGGTCTTCGCCCGGATCCTTCAGGCCGAGGTCGTTGGCGGTCACCACCACGCCTTCAGCCATGATCACCGCGCCCTTGATGCGGTTCTCGAGCTCGCGCACGTTGCCCGGCCAGGGATGCGCCTGGATGGCTCGGATGGCGTCGGGCGTCAGTCCGCGGGTTGTCTTGCCGAAGCGCTCCGACATCTGCTGCAGCAGAACCTGCGCGATGAGCATGCTGTCGCCCTGCCGGTCGCGCAGCGCCGGCACGTTGATGGTGACCTCGCTGATGCGGTAGTAGAGGTCCTCGCGAAACGCGCCGCCGCCGATCAGCTCCTTGAGCTTGCGGTTGGTGGCGCAGACGAAGCGCAGGTCGAGCGGGATCGGCGTGCGGCCGCCGATGCGCTCCACGGTGCGTTCCTGCAGAACACGCAGCAGCTTCGCCTGCAGGGAGGCGGGCATCTCGCCGATCTCATCGAGGAATATCGTGCCCCCGTCGGCTGCCTCCAGCTTGCCGGGGGTCCGCTTGGCCGCGCCGGTGAAGGCGCCCTTCTCGTAGCCGAAGAGCTCGCTTTCGAGCAGCGTATCGGGGATGGCCGCGCAGTTGATCGCGACGAAAGCCTTGTGCGCGCGCCCGGAGAGGCGATGCACGGAGCGGGCGATGAGCTCCTTGCCGGTGCCGCTGTCGCCCAGGATGAGTACCGTAGCGCCGGTGGGGGCGACCTTCTCGACCGCACGGCAGAGGCCGCGCATGGCGTCGCTCGCGCCAATGATGCCCTCGAGCGCCATGGCGCCCGTGCGCTCACGCAGGCGGCTGTTCTCCTCCTCCAACTCACGGATGCGGAACGCGCGCCGCACCACGATGGACAGCACCCCGGCATCGAGCGGCTTGTAGTAGAAGTCCGCCGCCCCGAGGCCCACGGCGGCGACGGCGAGCTCGCGCGCGTCGTGCTCCGTCATGGCGATGATCTTGGTATCGGGTGAGATCTGCAGGATCTGGCGCAGCAGATCCAGGCTCTGGGCGGCTACGGCCGGCTGGCGGGCGGCCCCAAGGTCGAAGAGCACGACGTCCGGCTCCGTTCGGCGCACCAGGGCCAAGGCCTGCTCCGAGGTCTCCCCGGTGGTGACGTCCAGGTCCGCGAAGATCCCCTCGAGCTCTCTGCGCAACGCGCGATCGTTCTCCAGGATCAGCAGCTTCCTGCGCAGAATCTCGGCAGCCATCGATAACCCGAACCTTGCACGCGTCGTGCGACTTTACAGTTCAGTGTAAAGCCTGGCGAAATTCCTGGTGTGCAGTGGGTCACACTGCGGTCACGGCGTCCGCTGCCGATCACTAGTATCCACCGCCTCCCATGCCTCGCGGCAAGCCCGTGCCGGAGGAATGCGGGTAGTAGCCAATCATCACGAAGATGCGGTTCTCGTCGTAACCGAAACTTTGCGTCACCCCGGAAGAGCGCCTGAACTGGTGGTCGTAACGGCCGTAGACCACGATCCACCTACCGGGGTGATAGACGAGGCCCGCGCCCACCGTACCGTAAGTGTTCGTGAAGCCCTGACTGCCATACTGCCCACGATCCACGGTCGCCGTGATGTTGGCAGAGAGTCTCGGACTGAGCTGCCGCCGCAGGTTCAACCCGATGTCGGTCTGCGTGAAGTCGAACTTCGACTGCACGTCGTAGCCCTCGCGCTCCCAGTTGGTGATGACATCGACCGAAGTGCGCTGGCGATGATAGCTCCAGGTTAAATCGCCGTAGGTGCGCAGCGCATTTCCCGTGGTCTGCGTCGCGCTCCCAACCGGGATGCCGCCTGTCACGCCATTGGCAAGGGAGGCGAAGCTGCCCATCGCATTGCTGTATTCGCGCCCACCCGCAATTGAGACACGGGAGAACGGCGAGACGCTGCGGCTGAGCGAGACCCTAAGGAGTGGGGTCGAGCTCCAAGAGCCTCTGTCATTCGCCTGAGCCAGGCCGGCCTGAAGGTCAATCCTGGTCCTCGCAGCAGCGACCGCGTACCGTCCGTAATACTCACGGACCTGGTAATCCACGTTAGCAGCCTCGACGCTGGTATTGTCGAAGCGCTCCTCCAATACCTCAGCTACGAGCGAAACGGTTGACGCGGGCGAGAGCTGGCGACCTGCCGTCAGCGTGCCCGTCTCCGTGTTGCCACTGAAGGGCTCATCCTGCCAGCTGTTGCGCGAGTAGATCCCTTGCATCTCCACGAAGGTCGTTAGCGTCGGCTGTAGCGTCAGCTCGGGACCCGTGGAGAAGACATTGATCCGCTGCAAATTCACCGGCGTCAGTGATTGCAGGACGTCGACTTGCTGATCGCCGTAGTCATCCCGCACCAGCCACTTGAAATGGTGTTCCCAAAGCGTCAGGTCGGCGAGCCCGTCGAATCGCCCGAGCAACTGGTTGCTGTACGCACCCTCGAGGTAGTCGGTATCGCTGAAATTGCCGACTGCGTTCAGGTCGAGATGCGAGCCGCTGCGGATGAAGTCGAAAAAGGCATTCACCGCGGACAGCGTCTGTGCCTTGCGATCGGTACGGGAATAACCGACGTTATCGGTCTCACCCAGTCCCGCCGAGACATCGTAGTTGGTGTATTCCGCCGGCAGCGATGTGAGTCCGGTGAGTCCCACGATCGGTATGGCTGCGCCGGGCACCGAGGTCCCCGGCAGTACCGCCACGGGCGCCCCCGCGCCAGGTGCACCAGTTACCGCCGGCGTACCGGCTGCTGGTGTCGAAGTGCCCTCTCCATTGGAGGTGGCGTCCTGAGCGAGACTCAGCGCCGGCGCCACCAGGGCAAGCGCCAGCAGGAGGGGCCACGCCCCTATCCGTATGACGCGCACTAGAAGCGGCTTTCGGGTACGACCAGCACGTCGCCCGGCTTCAGCGCCAGGTTCTGCGACATGTCGCCGCCGTTCACTAGCGCGTTGAGTCGCAGCGAGATGTCCGTTTCCTTGCCGTCGACCATGCGAACGATATGTGCGCGATTGCCAGCGGCGTACTCGCTCAAGCCCCCTACAGCGAGCACAGCGTCGAGCACGGTGATGCCCTGACGATAGGCGATCGCCTGCGGGTGCAGCACTTGTCCGATCACCTTCACCTGGCTGAATACGCTGTCAGGCTTCACGACGATCACGTTCACGTGCGGTGAGCGGACGTATTCGGACAGCTTCATCTCGATATCGTGAGCGAGCTGGCTGGGGGTCTTGCCGACCGCCACCATGTCTTCATTCAGAGGCGTGGAGATCTTGCCATCCGGACGCACGGGCACGTTGACGCTCAGATCGGGGTTCTGCCACACGAACACCTCGATCTGGTCTCCGGGGCCGACGATGTAGTCCGGCGACTGTGCAGCTTGTGCCGCCTGCGCGGCTGGTGTCTGGGCCGCAGGCATTTGCGGCGTAGGTGTCTGGGCCTGGGCGACGACGGCCAGGGCCCCGGCGAGCACGCCGCAGACGCAGGCTAGCAATACCGGTCGGGAAATCTTCTGCATCATGTCTCTTGCTATGTCTCGGGTTGCGGGGCTCAGCGCGCACCCTTGCCTAGGCAGACCACTTCTACGGTCTGGAGCACGATGGCAAGGTCAAATAGGAGCGTGTGATTCTTTATGTAGTAGAGATCGTACTGTAGTTTCTCGAGCGCGTCCTGCTCGGAAGCGCCGTAGGAATAGCAAAGCTGCGCCCAGCCCGTAAGCCCGGGTTTGACGCAATGGCGCTCGACATAATAGGGGATGCGCTCCGCCAGCTCGCGGACGAACTCCGGCCGCTCCGGACGCGGCCCGACGAAGCTCATCTGGCCGCGCAACACGCATAGGATCTGCGGCAGCTCATCGATGCGCGTCTGGCGGATGAAGGCGCCCACGCGGGTAACCCGAGGGTCGCGCTTGAGGGCCCAGCGGGCCTGGCCGTCCTTTTCCGCGTCGATGCGCATACTGCGGAACTTCAGCAGCTCAAATTCCCGGCCGAGAAGCCCCACCCGGCGCTGCCGGTAGAACACCGGTGCCCGCCATCCATCCTCCAGCTTGATCGCGACCACCGCCAGCAGCATCGCCGGCAGGCTGACCGCCAGGACCACGAGGCTCGCCGCGAGGTCGAGCGCCCGGGCGCTGATCCGGCGCACCGGATCGCGCCGAAAGCCCTCCCCGAAGATCATCCAGGTGGGATTCAGGATGTCGACGCGAACCCGCCCGGTCTCCCGCTCGAGGAAGGTCAGGAGCTCCGTCACATCGATGCCCGCGAGCCGGCACTGCAGCAATTCGCTGATCGGAAAGCCCCGACGCCGGTCATCCATGGCCACCACCACCTCGGCCACTTCGAGCTGCTTGCAGAGCGCCAGCAGCCCGTCCTCGGGATTGAGAAGACGGCCGCTCTCGACCGTCCGCAGCTCTCCAGGCACAGCTACGAAGCCGGCCAGGACGAACCCCCTGCGGTCGGACCGCCTGCGCAGCTCCGCGATCGCCCCTGCCGCCCCGCCAGCGCCGTAGACGAGCACTCGCCGCTTGAAGACGCTTTCATCGACCACGCGCGAAAAGATGAAACGGGAAGCGGCCGCGCCGCATAGGCCGCCAAACGCGGCGAGCGCCATCACGCCACGCCCGATCCAAAGATCGGGAATTAAGTAAAAGATAGTCGAGGTGGCTGCCAGCCCCGTGGCGAGCGCCACGCTGAGACGCAGGACGATCCCTGCGAATTGAGCGCGCTGGCGAGCACTGTAGAGCCCGAAGGCCAGAAGGCAGGTCACCATGACAATGGTGAATAGCAGCGCGCGGGTCCACAGCGGGCCCTGCAGGTCCCTGAAGTGCGCTATCGAACCGTAGTCGGCATCGAACCGAGCTAGAACTGCGCCGTAGACTGAGCCATAAAAAACGATCGCTTCGATGATCGTGAGGGTCGCGATCGACAAATAAACGTATTGTCCGAATACGCGAATGCGCATTGACCCACCATGATCAGTGCCTCCTCCTACCGCAGGCCCGGTGAGAGCCCGATGTATTCGCCATTGGCCGGCGAACGAAATCCCCGGAAGCGTCTTGCGATTGTCGCGGCGGGATCTTACAGCGGAGTGTAAGGGGATTCCAACCCGGGGCAATATGTCGCCCGGCACGGACACCCGCGCCTCGATCATGCGTGGATCACCTTCGCCCTGGCGGCCGGAGGCGCATTCGGGATCACGCCGCGTCGCAGCTGCAAAAGCCGCTGAGCTCGTGCAAACCTCGGTAGAATTTTCCGCTCAGTCGCTTGCGCTGAGAGTCGTCACATCGTTATGAGAATCGCCGTTAGGATTTTAGGGCTCGAGGTCCGCGCTTGAATCAGGCGCCACCCACTGTCGTGATGCTTCATCGCGGGGGCGCATTCATCAGAGGCACGGAAGCGGTACTCATCCGCTCCGCGCACGCATTGGCGGCTGCCGGCTATCGCCTGGTGATAGGCCGCAGAAACGATTGCATCGACGGCGCGCTCAGCTCCATGGATCCTCGTCCGGAGTTCGTGGACTTCCAGTTCCCTGAACTGATGATATCCGGCATCCGCGAGACATCCTTGCCGATAGGAGCATACATCAAGGAGGTCTCACGACTCAGAAAGATCGTCAGGCGCGAGAATGTCGTGTTGCTTTATTGTAGCGGCGGACTTCCTTGTCAGCTTGCGATTCCGGTCGGGCGCTCGGCGAAAGTGCCGGTACTCTGTCATTTTCATCATCCGGCGGCGCGGCGCGCCCATTACCTGTGGCTGGCGAGGTTCGCGGATAGGCGAGTATTTCCCAGTGCCTTCGTGCAACGACATTCGGCATCGAGTCCGCGCAGGCCCGGGACTGTCGTTTACAACGGCATCGACGTGACCCGATTCCGCGTGGCCCCATCTCGGGACGATCACTGGAGGGCGGACTTGGGAATCTCAACCGACGCCATAGTGATCGGTCAGGTCGGCGCGTTCGCCCCCAACAAGCGAGCGGATTTTCTCGTTTCTGCATTCAGCTCCTTGATGAAGCAGACCGGGGCAAAGTTCCACCTCTGCCTGGTGGGGGCGGGTCCCATGGAGAAAAATTTGCGACAACAGGTAAGCGAGCTCGGGCTCACCGGCAACGTCAGCCTGACGGGCTACGTGAATGATGTATTACCGTACTATCAGCACGTCTTTGACATCAACGTGCTGGCATCCATGGAGGAAGGGTTGGGTATTTCAGTCATCGAGGGATCGGCGTGCGGCCTGCCCGCCGTGGTGTCCGACTGCACCGGCCTTCCGGAGACGATCATCGACGGCAAAACAGGCTTTCTTTTCGGCCTCGATGATGCCGAAGGTCTACGACGACATCTGCTGCGACTGGGGGAGAATCCTCCGCTTCGCGCATCAATGGGTGCAGCCGGGAGAGCCCTGGCCGAAGAACGGTTCTCCTCGACCCAATACGACACGAGCTTCATGGCGATTGTCGACGACTTGCTGAGATCCGCCTGAATGGGATTCATCAGGAAGCTCGTCCGCGCCACCGTAGGCCCGAGATACTCGTGGCGCCTCGGCTCCCAGACGCGGCGTGAGGCCGCAGACCTGCCGGGTCGGTTGCAGCAGGCGCTCGACTGGGTCTCCGCTGAAACACGACTGGACGAGGAGCAGCCGGTATTCGTGCTCTCTTCCGGATGGCGCTCCGGATCGACCCTTCTGCAGCGGATGATCATGGAGAACAGAAAGGACCTCCTGATGTGGGGCGAGCCCTTTCCGCACTGCAACATTCACGACGGCCTGGTCAATCAATTCCGCGCCTTCACCACCCATTGGCCGCCGAAACCTTACTTTCTGTCGGGGATGAAGCTGCAGGACCCGTCGGATACCTGGGTGGCCAATCTATACCCCGACGTTGATGACCTGTTGAAGGCTCACCGCAGCTTTCACCGTACCCTGTTTGCCGAGCCGGCGCACAGGGCAGGATGGAAGAGTTGGGGACTCAAGGAAGTCCGATTCACGATCGATCATGCGGCTTACCTTCGCGTCCTCTATCCCAAGTGCAAGATCATCCTGTTGTATCGTAATCCGTACGATGCGTTCCTTTCCTACAGTCATTGGGACGTCACCGTCTTTCGCACCTGGCCGGATCGTTTCGTGTCGACGCCTTACGCATTCGGGCGCAACTGGGCAGAGCTGACGCGCGGCTATCTCGAAGGGTACAAGAGAGTCGATGCGCTGCTGGTCAAGTACGAAGACCTGGATAGTGCCGACGCAGTCGCAGGGATTCAGAGCTACCTGGGGTGGCCCGTGCCCCGCTCGTCGGAAATGCGCAAGATCCGGGAGCCGGTTTACTCCAAGGCGGCACAAAAGCCAAAGCGAAAGTCGCTGCTGGCGACTGAGCGCATGATGCTCAATCTCGCGACGCGCGCAGTCTTGCGCGCTTCGGGATACGGAGAACGATCACGTCCTGGTCGCGCGACAGGTCAGGCGGAGCCGCTCGATCAATACTCTCGCGATGAAGGTCTCGACAGCTAGGCCCGACGCAACAGGATCTCGAGTCCCAACTGATGAGGCGTGGCAAACCAACCGGCAACGTTGATGCGGTTCAGGTGGAAGGGATCGGCCACCGGAGGATTGACACCGCCGAAGGCGCCGAGGCAGCACTGGAAGCCCGCTTCACGCACCAATTCCAGCGACGGTGGCGATATGTTCTCCCGCCCCCCGAACGGGTAGGCAAAGAGGGTCGGCGGCACGCCCAGCGCCTCCTGGAGTTTGGTCCGGCACCTCGCCAGCTCGGCCCGCACCGCTTCGGCGTCCTTGGTGGCCAGATCGATGTGGCCGTCGGTATGCGCGCCGATCTCGAAGCCCTGATCGCGCAGCGAGCGCACCTGGTCCCAGCTCATCCAGCCGGGCTGGCGGCTGAGATGCTGATCCCAGGGCGGGCTGTAATCGGTGCCGATGAAGCCGGTTGCCACGAAGAAGGCCGCCGGCAGGCCGAGTCTGCGCAGGATAGGAGCGGCGACCTCGAAGTTGTCGCGATACCCGTCATCGAACGTGATCGACAACGTACCGCCCATGTGCCGCCCTTCGCGGCAGCCCGCCACCTGCTCCGACAGGTTCACCACCCGGAAGTGCGTACGAAAGAACTCGCAGAACGCCTCGAACTTCGCCGAGCTGCAGGTGATGGCGTCGTCCTCCATCCAGTCGTTGATGCGATGGAACGTCACCACGACCATCTTCGCGCGGAAGTCGCGGGCGAAGATTCCCGCGGCATCGGCTGCGCGTCCGAGGAAACTCTTGACCTTCTTTTTGGCGGGGGAGTTCATTTGCCGTCGATCTCCGGCACCGGGCCGAGGAGAAGGGGCTGTCTGTGTAGGTATCGCGTTGCGCGGCGTTTGGCGCCGATATCATCATAGACGCGTCCGGCCCTTTCCGGCGACATTCCGAGCACTTCTGCCAGGCGCTCCTTGGCGATTCCGTGATTCAGCGCCCAGAGCGCCAGATCCATCTCCCGGTAGGGCAGCGCAAAGTAAAACTCGTCCTGCCCCTGGGAGAGGCTGTAGGTGTCGGTTGTCGGCGGCGCAGCGGCGATCTCCGCCGGCAGCCCCAGATAGCGCGCGATCTCGTACACCTGCGTTTTGTAGAGGTGTGCAATCGGCTTGATGTCAGCGGCGCCATCGCCGTTCTTGACGAAAAACCCCTGGTCGTACTCCAGCCGGTTGGGGGTCCCGATCACCGCATAGTTGAGCCGGTCCGCATGGAAGTACTCGATCGTCTTGCGAGCCCGCTGCTTGAAGCTGGTGGCGGCCACGATCTGTAGATATTCCGGCAACTTGAGGCGCGCTTCGTGGATCGATCCTTCGGGGGATTGCACAACCAACCTGAAGTGATTGATGCGTCCCTCGAGCCCCCCCGATACCGCGATCTTCATCCGCCAGCCGGCCCCGTATTGCGGCAAAACCCGGCGGACCGCCTCGTCGCGCCAACGATAACAACCCATGGCCTCCAGGGAGGAGCCGATGTCCTGCTCGAGCGGCGTGATGCCGAGATGTGTGGCGAGGGATCGCGCGCGCAGGCCGCTCTCAGGCGAGGACTCCCGCTCCGGCAGGATGAGCGCCAGCACGCGCTGGGCGCCTAAAGCGCGCACCGCAATCGCTGCACAGACTGCACTGTCTACGCCGCCGGATATGGCGACTACCGCCCCTCTTTTGTGTAACGTCGTTGCTACTGCGTCGCGCAGCTCGCGGCACATTCGCTCGACTTCCGAGCGCGCGTCGATGTCCAGCACATCCCAGCCGAATGTCATGCGCTGATCGGCGAACTCGCCGCCCGCCCCCCGAAGAAGTGTTGATGCAGCAGCTGAGTCGACAATACGGCTACGAATGCCATGTTGTCACCGGCCCCGAGCGCGCGGCCCGTCCGGCACTTGTCGAGCAGCCGCCCCACGGATTGCGGGTGAAAGTAGCCGGTACGGCGCAGATTCGACTCGCTCAACAACTCCTGCACATAGGGGAGCGGCCTTTCGCCCTGGAAGAACGAACGGCTGTCCGGAGCGCGATAGGGCTGCTTCACCCGCTTCAGAATGGACTCCGGCAGAATGCGGCGCAGCGCGCCGCGCAGCAATACTTTCTCATGCAAAGCGCGCAGCTTGTAACGCGGGCTGAGCGCGTTCAGGAACTCGATGACGCGGTGATCCAGGTAGGGGACCCGTCCCTCCACGGAGTGCGCCATGGAGGGCCGGTCGCCCTGCGAGGAAAGCAGATACCCCTCGAGCAGGGTCTTGACCTCGATGTATTGGTCACGGCTAAGCGCGCTCCAGGTGCCGAACCCCGAGGGGAGCAGTCGCGTCAGCTCTTCCTCGGGCTTCGCGGCCGCGAGGCTCGCCTGCATCTCGGGGGAAAGGAGCCTGAAAATCCCGCGGGTGGTGGTCCAGCGCGTCAGGTGGGCGTAGAAAGGGTTACGTAGCTCTTCGAGACGCTGGCCGAAGAACAGGCGCGCAAAGTGCCTGTTGGCCACTGGCGAGCGGGCGAGATACGGATAGAGCCGCGAGAGGAGCAGCGGCCGCCAGTTGGAGTCCGGCTGTCTGGCCCAGAAGCGGCGGATCTTGCCTTCCTTGAAGAGGTCATAGCCGCCGAATACCTCGTCCGCCCCCTCCCCTGTCAGCACGACCTTGAAGCCTTGGCTGTGTACGTGCCGTGCGAGCAGCATCAGCGGCGCAGGTGCGGTACGTAGAACCGGCGTCTCGGTATGCCATATCAGGTCCGGGAAGACATTCCCGATGTCCTGCGCCGTGCAGCGAACGGCGGAATGCCTGACGCCCAAGTGCTCAGCCATCTGGCGCTGATAGCCGCTTTCATCGAACTCAGGGTCGTCGAAAGTGAGTGAAAAGGTTTGCAGCGTTTCGACACTCTCCCGGGCCAGAGCGGCGATGCCCGAGGAGTCCAGTCCCCCGCTGAGATACGCCCCGACCGGAACGTCCGAGCGCAGTTGTTGCCGAACCACGTCCTCTAGTAGGGCATGGAGCTCTTCGGCGGCTTCGTCCATGCCGAGATCCGTGCGTCCCGAGCCCTGTGGGAAGGTCCAATCCCAGTACCGTTCCAGACGCTCGGCACCCTTCTCTACGATGAGTAGATGCCCCGCAGGCAGGCTCTGAACACCTTTGAATACGGTCCGCTGGCCCACGGTGCCCCAGAAGGTGAATATCTGGGCGAGCCCTTGCTCGTCCAGGGTCGCGGTCGCGGGGCTGACGGCCAGGATAGCTTTGACCTCAGACGCAAAGAGCAGGTGTCCGTCCGCCCTCGCGTAAAAGAGCGGACGGATACCCACGCGATCTCTGGCGAGCAGCAGGCGCTGTCGCCGCACATCCCACAGAGCGATCGCGAACTGCCCGCTCAGGCGCTCGACGAACCGATCGCCGTATTCCTCATAAGCATGGACGATGACTTCGGTGTCGGAGCGGGTGCGGAACCGATGGCCGAGGGTCTGCAGCTCGGCACGCAGCTCGATGAAATTGAAGATCTCCCCGTTCAGGACCGTCCAGACGGTTTCGTCCTCGTTGGCCACGGGCTGATTGCCGGTCTCGAGATCGATAATGCTCAGGCGGGCGCCCGCCAGTGCGCAGGTGGGAGAGCGGAAATACCCTGTTCCATCCGGCCCGCGGTGCCTGAGCATCGCGATCATTTGCGCAGGGTCGGGAAGCGCGGTCTGCCCGGTCATGAGCAGCGCGCCGGCGATTCCGCACACCGGGGCTAAGTCCCCTCGGCCAAATGGCAGGTCACTGTCGGCCTCTCCAGGAAATTCAGGCGCGCTTGCGCTCGATGAAAGCGGCTATCCGGTCTATCGAATCCAGATTGTCGGGGTGCAGCTCCTCGTCCTGCACCGTAACCCCGTACCGCTCTTCCAGATGCAGAGCGAGCTCCAGCGCGCCGGTGGAATCCAGAATACCCCTAGCCGTCAGAGAATCGGAATCGCCTAGTGCGGATTCGTCCCGCGTGAGCAGATAGTTTTCTAGAATAAATTGCCTGAGCTCGGTCTGCAGTGTCACACGAACCTGTCCCTTTCGCCCCGTGGCCTGAAAGTATACTGAAGCCGCATATGATCAAGGACTTATGTCACACGCCCCGGCGAGCGGCAGGATGTCGCGAGCCGTGAAACGCCAGCGCCTTCTGCATGATGGCCTCCTGCAGCACGGCAGCTCGGCAGCCCGCGACAAGACCGCGGTGATCGCGGACGGGCAATCCTATGCCTTTGGGGACCTCCTGGATGCGTCTCAGAGACTGGCCAGCGCCCTGCGTAGTCGCGGCATTACCCGCGGTGACCGGGTCGCGATTCAGCTCGAGAACTCCTGGGCTTGCGCTTGCGCCATCTTTGGCACTTTGATCGCAGGTGGCGTTTTCGTCCTCATCAACCCGCAGACCAGGGCGGACAAGCTCGGGTTCATCCTGCGGGATTGCGGCGCAAAGGCGCTGATCACTGAAAGCGGTCTCGAGCGAACCTACCTGCAAGCGCTGCAGGGAATCGAGCCGCCGCCCGTGGTGCTCTGCTCGGGCAAGTGCGCTGGACTTGCGGAGCCGCTGGAAGAAGCGCTGGCTGGGGCGGAGCCGCTTGCAGAGCCCGTGCCGGTCATTCCCCTGGATCTCGCGGCGATCATCTATACATCGGGCAGTACCGGCACACCCAAAGGCGTCATGCAGACGCACCAAGCGATGGTGTTCACAACGGGAAGCCTCCTCGAATACCTGCGTCTGACGCAGGACGAGAAAATCCTCTGCGTCCTACCCCTGTCGTTCGATTACGGTCTGTATCAGCTCCTGATGGCTGTGACTCTGGGCGCCTGCCTGGTGCTGGAGCGCTCGTTCACCTTCCTCGGAGAAGTACTCGGCCGTATGCGCGACGAGCGCGTGACGGCATTCCCCGGGGTGCCGACCATTTTCGCCACCCTCCTCGCCGCTCACCGGCGCACACCGCTCTGCTTTCCGTCCGTCACGCGGCTCACCAACACCGCGGCAGTCCTGCCGGACGACTTCACCGCTGGGCTGCGCGAGATTTTCCCCAATGCGCTGATCTACAGGATGTACGGCCTCACGGAGTGCAAGCGCGTGAGCTATCTGGACCCGGCGCTTCTTGACTCGAAGCCGGGCTCGGTGGGCAAGGCGATTCCCGGAACGGAGGTCTACCTGCTCTCCACGGAGGGGAAGCCGGTTCCGCCGGGGGAAGTCGGCGTGCTCTATGTCAGAGGTCCTCACGTGATGGCGGGCTATTGGAACCGGCCCGATCTCACCGACGAGATGCTCAAGCCCGGTAAGCTGCCCGGCGAGAGGGCACTTTGCACCCACGATCTCTTCCGCATGGATGACGAGGGATATCTCTATTTTGTCGGCCGGACGGATGACATCATCAAGACGCGCGGTGAGAAAGTAAGCCCGGTCGAAGTTGAGAATGCCTTGCATCGCATTCCGGGAGTGCGCGAAGCGGCCGTCGTGGGCGTGCCCGATGAGATCCTGGGTCAAGCCATTCGAGCGTATGTAGTGGCGGATCCTTCGGCCGGATTGACCGTTCAGTCGCTGCGCACGGACAGCGCCGCGTTTCTCGAGTCTTACATGGTGCCAACCCAGGTTATCCTGTGCGACAGCCTGCCGAGAAATCCGAACGGAAAAGTGGACAAGCGAAATCTATGACCGAAGCCCGGCCCAATCTCTTCATCATCGGCGCGATGAAGTCCGGGACCACAACGCTGCACGAGTACTTGGACACCCACCCGCAAATCCTGATGAGTCACGAGAAAGAGCCCGGGTATTTTGTCGAGGAGTTGGGCCTCCACAAGGGCGAGGAGTGGTACTACAGCCGGTGGGAGCGCGACGGCGGCGAGTATCGCTATCTCGGTGAGTCGAGCACGCACTATACCAAGCTGCCGGTTTTTCAAGGCGTGCCGGAACGCCTGTACCGCTTCAACCCGCAGGCACGCCTGATCTACATCATGCGCAATCCGTTTGATCGAGTGGTGAGCCAGTACTGGCACGCACTCAGAGATGCGTACCACGGTGGCGAGCTACGTTCCCTGCTCAAGGCCGTACAAGAAGACCCCAGCTACCTGGCTTTCAGCGATTACGCGACGCAGCTCGAGCCATACTTCGATCGCTTCGGCAGAGGTGCGGTTCTAACTCTGACTTTCGAAGCGCTGCTGGAGGATCCACAGCGCGAAGTGGATCGCATCTACCGTTGGCTCGGGCTCGCATGCCATCCGATCGGCGACAAGTCCGGCAAGGCGCACAACCAGAAACCCAAGGACATCACTGCCATCGCTGGCGCCGGACTCCTGAACCGGATTCAATATTCGGATGCCTGGGACAGGATCTCGCCACACATTCCCGCCTGGATGAAGAACTGGGCTAAGAAACAGGCCTATCGGCCTGTGGCCGAGCACGAAGTAGAAAGAGACGTCCCCCACCTGCGAGAGGCCATCAGCGAACTGCAGCGTCGGCAAATTGACCACCTCACCCGACTGCTGGGCCGCGATTTTCCCGAATGGCGGTCGCAGGAGTGCGGCCACGTGAATGCTCAGGCAGTCTCCGAAGGGACGTGACGATGCCCAGCGTCGTTGAAAAGCATTGCGACGATGGTGACTCGACTAACCCGCCGGAGCCTTCCACGCCGGAATCTCGCAACGCTTCGCGTCCCATCAGGGTACTAATCGTCGACACGGCCATCGCGTTCGGCGGAACCCTCGCCGTTGCGAGAAATCTGCTCAAGCATCTGGATGGCAGTCTGGTCGATGCCTCCCTCGTGAGCGCCTGCTCGGATGGCTTCGTTACTGACGGCTTTGCCGGCCAGGCAGGTATACGGCTACTAGCGCCGCCCGTCGACTACGTTACGCTGCAGAATTGGAAGCGGGCGATCCGCAGGCGATTTCGTTGGGCGCCCCTGCGCCGCATCATGGAGCTCGCGGCCATGGCGACTGAACTGCTCGCCAACATGTCCTACGTCATTCGCCTGGCCAAAATGTGTCGCCAGAAACGTGTAGACGTACTGCACGCGAATAACTTCGCGTTGGAGCCACTCTGGGCGGCGCGCATCCTCGGCATCGCCATAGTGAGCCACTTACACGGATTTCTGTATCTTCCGATGGAGCGGAGCCGCAGGAGGACCCTTCGGCATGTCGATGCGTTCGTGTCCATCTCCCGGGCCGTGACTGAATCCGCCGTCCGAGCAGGCGTGGATCGGGCTCGAATTCACGAGATCCCAAATTTCGTGGAACACGCGCCCGAAGCCTCACCGCCCGCCATGCCGACAGAGCTCGCCATAGGCATTTTCGGCCGCGTGACGCACTGGAAGGGTCAGAAGGAATTCCTATGTGCCGCGATGCGGGTACTTCCAGGGTTTCCCAGCCTGCGGATATACATCGTGGGAGATGCTTCCGACAGCGATCCCAGGTACTTCGAGGAATGTCGCGAGTTCGCGCAGTCGTCGCCATTTGCGGGCCAATTCAATTTCGCCGGTCTGGTTACCGACGTCGCGGCCTATTACAGAAAATGCACTGTTGTCGTGCACGCCTCGATCGAGCCGGAGCCATTCGGAATGGTGGTTATCGAGGCAATGGCGGAAGCACGGCCCGTCGTCGCCTCTGTATTAGGCGCTCCGCCCGAAATCATTGAGGACGGTGTGGACGGCTACCTTGTCGACCCGAAAGATATCGGCGCCATGACGGACCGAATCACGATGCTCCTCGCGGATTCGGCACTGGCAACCAACATGGGAATCCGGGGCCACAAGAAGGTACTCGCGAACTACGATCCGACTATCGCGGCGCAGCGCTTTGCGCGCTTGTACGGGGATGTGGTCCGCCTCAGGGGCAAATGATCTTGGCCGGCTGTATCCCGGCGGCACGATTTGCAACATACCGTTCGTGGCAGCGCTCGAGCTCACTGACGAGCTTCCGGCCGATCACCCTATGCGAATACGACGACTCCGCCAACAGTCTTGCATTGACAGACAGCTGCTGTCTTGTTTGGGGGTTTCCGAGCAGCGTCACGATCGTCCGCACGAAATCGTCAGACTCACGAGCGAAGAGCACATCATGCCCATCTCGCACGCCAATGCCCTCGCAGGCGACCGGATGGGCGACGATCGGCTTTGCCATGGCAAGCGCGTCCAATATCTTCAGTTTCGTTCCGCCGCCGTCCATGATCGGGCAGACGTAAAGCGCCGCTCGGTTGATGTAGGGTCGCACATCCGGGACGAAACCATGAACCCGGAAATCCTTGTCCCGCGCAGCTAGAGTCAATAGACGAGGCGATGGGCTTGCGCCGATCACATCCATGGTCACTCCCGGGATTTCCTTCTTCAACGCCGGCCAGACACTCTCTGCGAAGAAATGCATTGCCGCGGCGTTTGGATACCATGACAGGTTCCCTGCGAACACCAGGCTAAGCGGATGTTGCGGCTCACCGTCCGGTCGAAAGTAGTCCGTGTCAACCCCGTTTGGAACTTCCGTCGCGTTCAACGCTGGCGCCAGATCTATGAGTCTTTCCGTATCGAGGTGGGAACAGGTGATGTTCAGATCGAACTGCGGGCATACACGTCGCTCGTATTGCTGCAGTCGCAGGCCTTCCTGCCAAAAGTAGACCCGCTTCAGCGGGTGTTTTTCGATCCGCGCCCGCCGCAGCATCATGGCCGATTCGATATTGTGGTGATCTAGGGACTTCGCACCGCGCGTGAAAATGTTGCGGTATGGCGCCAAGCTCAGCGTATCGAAATGCACGACATCAAAATCGATCGAAGCATTCCAGTCCGACGCTACCCGCTGGGCTTTCCGAGAGAGCAGCCACCTGATCGTGTAAGGATGAGCTCCGACCAGACTGCGTGCCGCAAGCCAAGTCATTCCCAGCCGCGAGCCATCTGAGGGAATCGGGAGAAATTGCACACGCGTACAGTACTGGCCCAGATGCTCATGCGCCTTTTGAAGCCCCGCATCTACATCGCCCAGCAGCTCCGCAATGATCTTGCGTTGCACGAACGCGAGTAGATAAACCTGATGTGCACGGGCCAGTTCCCGCACCAGATGGTAGCTTCTCTGAAGCACCCCGAGACCGGTCTCCGGGTAGGGCACGAGGTGGGAAAACCATAAAACTTTCATCGTCGCAGGCTACCCATTACTCCAGGGCTTTCTCCCCTTTATGATATCCGTGATGGAAGCAATATTCTGGTTCTGCGTCTTCGCTGCCACGTACAGCTATTTCTGGTATCCCGCACTTTTGACGGTCCTGCCGCCCCGGACGACCGACGCCAATGCACCTGCGATGCCCGTACGGAAAGTCGCCATCATCATTGCCGCACGCAATGAGGCGGCCAAGATTACCGAGAAGCTGTCCAATACCCTGGCTTTGGAGCGGCCGAGCGTCGAACTCGACGTAATCGTGGCGTCTGACGCTTCGGACGACGCTACTGACAGCATTGTGCACAACCACGCGGACAAGGGAGTCCGCCTGGTGCGCTCACCTGTACGCGGTGGCAAGGAGCATGCGCAGGAGCTAGCCATCGCCTCGACTGACGCCGATCTGATCGTCTTCACGGACACCGGCACGATATTGCCCGAAGATGCACTGTTCCATCTCCTGGATTCCTTCCGCGATCCGAATATCGGTGCTGTCTCCAGCGTGGATCGGTTCATTACTGCGGATGGCACCCTACAGGGCGAGGGCGCCTATGTCCGCTACGAGATGTGGTTACGCGATCTGGAAACGCGGTTCCATTCCCTCGTGGGGCTAAGTGGATCGTTTTTCGCTGCACGTCGCGCCGTCTGCCAGAAATGGGACAACCGCGTACAGAGCGATTTCGGCACCGCCCTGAGCTGCGTGCAGCTGGGGATGCGCGCCGTCTCCGATCGGCGGGTCATCGGCTATTACAAGAACATCTCGGATAGGGCCAAAGAGTACCAACGCAAGGTGCGCACCGTCACCCGGGGTATGGGGTCGTTGCGCATTCGCGCCGAGGTGCTTAATTTTGGCCGGTACGGACGATTTTCATTCGAGGTGTTCAGCCACAAGGTAATGCGATGGGCCACACCGTGGTTCCTGCTCTGTACACTCGGTACCAATGCCGCCCTGGCTGTTCATCACCCACTGTATCAGCCGCTGCTCGTCCTCCAGCTTGCCTTGTACCTCTCACCCCTCGCTTCCAAAATAGCCCCTGGGCTACATAAGATCGGCCTCGCGAGAATAGGGATCTACTTCGTCGAAGTGAATGTGGCTATCCTGCACGCGGCACTTCTGGTGCTCTCCGGTCGCACCATCCTCGCCTGGGAGCCTTCAAGGCGGTGACACTCTCCGCCCTACCACCAGTGCGGCGAGCGGTACCGCTGAAGAGAGGCAGCCCCGAGGGTCGTCTCTCGATGGAACGGTTCTTCGGGAATCGCGCGATCACGCTGTACCCTTCCGGTACTGCGGCTCTCGCCGAAGCTATCGCTGCATCCGCCGCGCAGAGATCGGTAAGCACAGCAGAGGTCATTATCCCTGCGTACGGCTGCCCCGACCTTGTAGCCGCATGCGTTCATGCGTCCGTACGGCCACGACTGGTAGACGTCGCACCATCTCATTGGAGTTACGACAGCGAGGCGCTCAGATCAAGCGTGTCGTCCAATACAGTCGCCATCATCGCGGTCAACCTCTTGGGAGTAGGTGATGGGTCCACGGAGCTGATCGATCTTTGCCGGGAAAGGCAAATCTCTCTCATTCAAGACAGCGCGCAGGATCTTCCTCGGGAGATCAGACAGTGGCCTGGCGACTATGTGGTCTTGAGCTTCGGCCGCGGCAAGCCCCTCAATCTCCTCCATGGCGGCGCGCTCGTCGGACCACGCGGAGACCAGACTTCGGTTTCCATTCGGCCTGAGCGTTACACCGTTAGAGCGCGGCTGCTAAGCAGTCGGGCGGCCGCCATAGCATTTAACGCTCTGACACGCCCTCTAGTTTACGGGACCTTCTCCGCCTTGCCCGGAACCGGAGTGGGACAGGTTGTTTACAAGCCCCTTCGCAACACCGCTTTGTTCCCTGAACACGCTTGGCGGCGAGTGGGAAAAGCCTTCGACCTATACCGCCAAAAGCCATCCTACGGACGCGAGATATGGGCAGCCGCAATCGAAGAATGGTCCGACCTCGGAGTGGTCACTCTTACCGCCCCCTGCGCGACGGTTTCCGACGAGCCCCTCCGCCTCGCGATGCTGGCGCCCGACCGGACTGCTCGCGACAAGCTCGTGGAAGACCTCAACAGCACAGGATTAGGAGCATCACGCTTTTACGGCACAGACCTGACGCAGGTTGCGGGAATCCCTGAAGTGGTCTGGCAACAAGGACCATTCCCCAACGCCAAAGCATTGGCGGACCGCCTCTTCACCCTTCCGACTCACGCCTTAGTGAATGCGGGCACGGTTCGCGCAACCCGAGCGGCGATACTCGGATGGCATCGTTCTCAACGTGTCGCGCGGCTGACCGGATAGCCGCGTAACCCCCCTTACAATCCGAGTATTTCCTTGGTAACCTAAACCATAAGCATAGCGGGAGGTTCAAGAATTAGGGCGCGAGCCTCATCGCTAACAAGAAGAACGGGACAAACGGCGATGGGTCCAAGAAAAAGAATCCATCTGATCAATCCCATGACGGAAGTCGCGGGATCGGAAATGCGAGTTGTCGAGCTGTACAAGCTGCTCAGGGAAGCCGCCGATGTGACAGTATGGAGCGAGTGGGATAGTCCCGACCCTTCCCTCGCCAGAGCCATCCCGATCCGAGCCCTCAGGCCGCGGCATGGCGAATTTCCGCTCACCGGGACGCTAGTCTTCGTCGGCTTCTGGTTCGCGGTAGGCAGATGGGCCTGGCTGTCAATGGCGCGCAGGCGGATCATTCTTTGCAACACCATGCCGAAGCGCCCCGAATCCTTCATAAACATGCGCAGAAGAGTCTCATGTGGTGGGATTTGGCCCGTGGAATTCGCTTATTCCGGTTTAGAGGTAGCACGCGCCATAGGGCTGCCCGGACCGATACTCCCTTCGCCCATCGACCTGGTGCGCTTAACGCCAAATGAGAATCGGCCACGAAATCGCGACTTCACGGTCGGCAGGATGAGTCGCGACGTTGCTGATAAGCATCATGGAGGAGCTCCCGCACTCTACCAGCGCCTGATCTCGGCGGGATGCGCCGTGCGAATCATGGGAGGTACGGTCCTCCGCAGCCGGATTCCCGATCCGACACCTGGCCTGGAATTGCTGCCGCTAAGTCTCGAAGACGTCGCAACATTCATGCGCGGACTTGATTGCTTTCTCTACCGCACGAACGACAACTGGTTCGAGACGTTCGGGCGCGTCGTCTTCGAGGCAATGGCATGTGGACTCCCGGTTGTGGCGCATCGGCGCGGAGGCTATTCGCACTTTCTCCATGACGGCGAGGATGCCCTCTTGTTCGACACCGACGAGGAGGCTCATATGCTCGTCATGCGCCTGAAGACCGATGCCGCACTGAGGGCGCGAATTGCACGCAACGCCAGCCAGCGGGTCGAAGATATGTATTCAGCAACCTCCTTAGCCGATATGACTCGATACTTCCTCGCCCAAGAGCCAGACCAAAACCCAGTCGCTCCCACGCTCGGCAGCGAGGCATCTCTCGCGAACGCGCCCGATCTCTACCGCGCCAACCGCCAACTCTTTACGGGGCCCCAGCCCTGAACGTTCGCTCAGCTAATTAGACGTTCAGCCTCCTTGCAATACTCAAGAAATGCAGCCCTACTGTGCTGATCGAGATAGGCAATCCTGTGCGCTCCCAAGCTTCTGTACAAGAACTCATACTGGGTTGAGAACTGCGCGCAATCGATATCCCTCCCCACCTTCCCTCCCATAAGATCGATATGAAATGCGAAGTAACCATCCTCGCCCCCGCTCCATCCCGCCGGCGGGAAGCGGGTCAGACACTCATAGGACTTCTTCCAGTCCCGCAAGCTGAGGCCGCCATTTCCACCATCAATCAGCAGACCGACGGGACGCTGCCGCGGCCACTTGGAACCAATATAGTCAAATGACAGGAAGTCGCTCAATGTGTAGTCCGACTGCTCGCACGCGATCGCATCTGTCTGAAAGAATAGAATCTTGTTTCGTGACCCAACAAGACCCCAGAACCCTCTCGTCATCAGCAGGCCGTTGTATTTCCTCGCGTCAATACTGTCGGCCTCCAATTGAACAAGCTCCACCTTGCCCTGATCCATGAGGGTGGAGATCGCACTGGACGTAATGAAGTCGAGGTTCGACTTGCCATGGAATAGCTGAATCGGGATCTCGAGCGTTCTGCTGAAGTTCAATACCACGAACTCGAGCAATGGATGCCGCCTCGTCTCGACTATAACGCCGACCACGGGACGATCCAGGTCACTTCCAGCCGGTAGCCGGCATGGCAACAGTTTCCCGATGGGGGGGAACTCCGGCGCACTGACTATATTCTTCATACCCTGATAGACGTGCGCCAGGTGCTCGCCTCTGATCTGATCCCGGAAGATTCCTCTTCGTTCCAGCTCTTCCGCAATGCTTCGAGCCGAGGCCATCTCCCTGCGAAATAAGCGCTTGAGCAACATTTTCACTAAGCCCCTAACTCCATCTAATTCCCCAAAAGTCTCGCGAGCTGTATCCGCCCCAATCTGTTCAGCGGTGAAGGCAGAGTTTCCAACAGCGAGAGATCCACCGCACCGATCGCTCGAAGAGCTAGCACGACAATGAGCAAGCTGGCGATCAGTACTACGCACGTCCTTATCAGCAGATCGATGCCAACATTGGGAATCTGAGATACCACGCTTGCAAAGGCGTAAGCCCCGAAGCCGACCAGCGAAAAGAGAACTATCGGCATGAGCTTTATCCCTGGATCGAAATAGCGCCGCGAGATGAAATAGACGTAAACGAACGTACCCACAAAGGTGAGACACTGCGCCGCTGCCGCACCGATCAATCCGAAATGGGGAACGAGCCCCACGTATGCAACCGTCATGACAACTGCCGTACCGTACTGGTAGGCGCCGCGCATCTTTGTGCGGTCTGTGATCATGAAGCTGAAATCGAAGAACGTACGCAGCCTATCCAGGATAATTGCAAATGTGAGTACAGGGACCACGCTCACTGCCGCATAGAAGGATTTGGTCGCCATGACCTTGATCACCGGCTCTGCGAATATGCTGACCACCAGACCACCGATGAACATCAGTGCGGAAATCGCGATGAATGCGACCTGGAACTTCCGCTTTCCGTTTACCTCCTTGTAATACTGGAAGCTCATTGGCTCCCAATGCTGTTGGAACGGCGCCCAAATGAGAAAAGCGACGGTAGTGGCAAACTTCAAGGCCAACTGCAGCCGTCCGACATCGCTCAGCGTGTCGAATGCCCGGAGAAATAGCGCGCCCGATGCCCCGATGTAGAGTCCAGCGAGGGCAGACAACCACAAAGGCCAGCAAAATTGCATCATTCTCCGCGTCAGCTGCCAGTCCCAGGCCGGAGCCTCATTGGCTGCGACATATATAGAGCTTCCAAGCCCAATCAGAACGGAGGAAATTATGGCGCTCAGCACGACACCGATGACCCCACCCCTCCACCACACGACCAGGAGGAGATTGAGCACCAGCTGAATGAGCAATTTGCCCACGCTGAACACCAAGAAAAGACCCGACCGCTCACGCAGGCGCAGATACAGCATTCCCACTTGTTCGACCGGCTGACTCAAAAGACCTACGGCAAATAGGCCCAGGGCGAGCGCATATTGCCGATTTCCAAACAGGATGTCAGCGGCAACGTTGCGGAATAGTACGAGCACGAGTACCGATACGGCACTCGCGGCCCCGGTAAGACCCAGGGCCCCCCATATCACCGCCCGCCTGCCCCGATGATCGGGAGCGTCGAAGTAGAACTTCGGAACTGCCCACCCCAATCTGGCGCCGAGAAGAGGCTCCATCAGCGCGAGGGCAAAGGTGAGCAGACCAATGACGCCGTAGTCGGCCGGAGTCAAAAACCTCGTGTAGATGGGCAGCATCGCGAAGCCGACAAACCGGCGCGCAATGTTCCCGATCGCATAAGTGGCTGCGTGACCCACGAAGCCAGGTGAACGCTTTTCAGCCTTCATTGACTACCGATCAAACTTTCGTACAAGGCCCGTACTTTCTCGGCGTTGCGCTGAGCGGAAAATTGATTGAGCGCAGCGACAGCACTCCGCGCGGCAATGGCGCGTCCGTCCGCACGAAGAACTCGCAGAATCCCACTGGAGTACCCACTGGGTTCGTGCCGAGTGACCAGAAACTCCTCCGGAACTACATTCGGGAGTCCGCCAACGGCGTGGGCCACCACTGGCACCCCGAGGGCTGCCGCCTCCAGCGAGATCATCGGCATCCCCTCATGGTCGGAGCAAATGACGAGGGCATCAAGTCCGCCTACACACGTCGCAATATCCTGCCTATGGCCGTGGAAAATCACCTTCTCGTGCGTCTGTAACCGCTGCGAGAGCCCTTCCAGGCTGCGCCTCATCGGGCCCTCGCCAAAGATGTGGAATCGCCAGTTCCGTTCGGGTCGCTCTCGCAAAAGAATGGCGGCCATTTCGATGTAGAGGTCTACTCGCTTCACTTCAACCAGACGCCCCGCGATTCCGATGTGCGTGGCATCCGGGTCAGTCGCCCGGTAAGCGGCAACACCATTCTCACTTCTCACCGTCGCGGAATCCACACCGTTCTCGATCACCGCGATCTTCGCGGCGGGGAACTCGCCTGTCATCTGAGCGCCCAGCGCCGGCGTAACCGCAATGAGTCTTTGCTGCAGGGCTCGACCACACCAGCGGTCGAGATTTGCCACCACGCGACGGCGAACACCCGTCCAGCTAGGCGCGCAATCGATTTCATTCGCTCCATGTACTGTCCGGACGGAAGGAACGTTCGCGCATGAGCGGTTCGCAAGCGAGCCGAGAATGTTCTCCTTTTGCCGGTGTGTATGCACAATATCCGGTCGCCAGCTGCGCAATACGCGACGCAACTGGACAAATATCTCTAGCGAATGGCTCATCTGTTCATCCAGGATATACGTCGAGATCCCAATCGATCGAAGCTTATCGGCAAGCGCCCGATCGTTCATCAAAACTGCAGCAATTTGCGTATCCGGCATTTGCGCCAAATGCGCAATCAATGTAAATGCCTGCACCTCGGCGCCAGCCCAGAGATCACCCGATGCGATGTGCAGTACCCGCAGCGCCCGAGTCATAGTGTATTGCGAGGTACCGCGAGCTCGGGGTGAGATGATCCCGACGCGGCGACCGATCCACTATGCGACCCACGTACCCGGCGGCCCAATTCGGCTTCGGCGCTGCGCTCGGCGGTTCGGCGAACGATCGCCGCCAAGGACACGGTCAGCGCCAAATTGATCCACAGGAATGGATAATAGGCTACCGTATTGAATTGCCCGGCGACGACGAAACCCCAAGTAGTAATCACCAATCCCTTTGCAACGCTTGGAGCGAATGCAGGCGCATCCTTGATCGTCGCGCATGCGCGACGGATCTCCCTCGTGACTTTCAGGTTTCGATATATCAATATCGCGAAAATGCCGATGCCGAGCAAGCCGGCGTCCGTGCCCACCTGAATGAAAATATTGTGCGGTAATTGTGGCTTACCGTGCCACAACTTGTCCGCCCTGTGCGAGGCATAAACCGGTGCGAAGTTGAAGTATCCGACCCCTAGAAAGGGATGATTCTCGATCATCTTTACCCCTTCCCTCCAGTAATCCAACCGCTGTATGGATGTCGAGTCGGTCCCCGCGTTGGTGAACCGTGCCTTTTCCGCTGATGGGAGAAGCGCATAGCCAAGACCGGCGAGTACCACGGCCGCGATCAGCACCTTTACATTTAGCTTGCGCTGAATGGCTATCCAGGCGCCCTGGAAAGCCAACGCGACTTGGGATCCGCGGCTGCTCGCGCCAAGCACTGACATTGCGCCCGTTACGGCGCCGAGCATCAGGAACCAGTACGTTAAGCGTCGGACATGGGGCTTGACGAACAGGGCCAGCTCGAACGCGATGGGCGCGAACATGAGCATTTCCGAGGAAAAGTCGGAGGAATTCTGAAAAAATCCCGGCGGACCTACGATGCCCCACCCGACGAAGCCAAAGCCCCGCCCGACCCAAGTACGAGCCCCGAAGAACGACATTTTGAAATTTGCCACCAGGAAAATCACCAGGAATATGAAGTACCGCTCTGAGGTCGTGACAATGTTGATGATAAGAAAATAAATCACGTACCAACTTACAAAATCGAACCAGTGACTCCAGGATATCGAGGGGTAGGTTGCCAACGCCGACGAAACGAGGATTACGAGCAGAAACATCGTCATCCATATATTGGTCGCATCGCGCACCCAATGCCTGCGCGAGTCCATCGGCAGCGACAGCACGGCCAAGCCGAGAGATACCTTGTCCAAGGGAAGGGCATCGAGACCGTGGTAGATCCGCAAAGGATCAAAATACTGCAATATCAGGTATAGGCACAGCATCCAGAATGCGAAATGCTCCTTTCTGAATTGTGCCCAGAGCACCTTCGGATTCAGTGTGTATAGTTTTTCCATCAACCGAGCATCCCGTCGCGCCAATTACGGCGCGCCACACTCTCGTCTGGATTCTCCGGAGTTGGACCGCTGATCGCCGGAGCACCACTTCTTGCCATGTGCTCGACAAGCGCTGCAATGCTCGCGTCAATCACGGAGAAGCACTGCTGAAAATACCTGTCGCTCATTCCGAACGGATCTTGAATATGAGGCCGAACCGGACGCGAACAAATGCCGAGCAGTTGAGTTGGCGTACCATCGCCGACCCGCTTCCGGACGTAGGTAATCTGTTTAGGTTCAAACACGATCACTAAATCGCGATTTGCCAATCGAGCCGATTCCAGCCTTGCCGACCGATGTCCGGACAAATCCATGCCCCGTAACAGCCCGTTTTGTCTAGCAGCAGCATCAGCGGGTGCACCCTCCGCGGCATCGAGACCGAACGAAATGGCTTGCACGCCCAACGAGCGCGCCTTCGCACAAGCGTAAGGACTGCGGCAAATATTGCCCTTGCATACGAGCACGAGTCTCTGCACGGCGTCCCACTCGATGTCACGTACCGACCGGTAGGCGCCTAGCGCGTAGAGAGTCCGAGTGCGCGCGTGCTCGAGAAGTCCCCTCCTGCCTCCGTACAGCTCCACGTCTACCATAGTTGCGAGCTCAATTCTGCGGTCAAAATCATTAGCTTACAGGCTATTCGCCAGCCCTTGGGTTCTGATAAGCTGAGCACAGTCCAAGGGTCATTGATTAACCAGCGGGTGGCATGCACAAGGTCCTGGTGCTCGATGCCAATCAGCGAAGCGCCCTGGCCATTATCCGCAGTCTGGGCCGCCGTGGACTGACGGTCATCGCTGCCGATCATCGGCCTCACACTATCGGCGCGGCATCGAGGTATGTGACCACCTCGATCCGCTACTCCAACCCTGCGACCTCGCCTGGCGCATTTGCCAAAGACGTCCTTGAAGCAGCGGACCGCCTCGGTATCGAAATCATCATACCGGCAACGGATTTGACGACCATGCTGCTTGCCAGTCAACCGGATTTATGTAATTCCGTGCATCTGGCGACTCCAAGAGCCGACAGCTACGAGACTTTGACGGACAAAGCCCGCCTTATGGAGCTGGCCGCCAAGCTGGCCATCCAAGCGCCGCGGACTCGGACCGCATGTACCCAAGCAGCAGTCGTCGAAGCCGCGCACGATTTTGGGTTTCCGGTCGTCCTCAAGCCCGCTCGCTCCAGATACTTGAAAGGGGATCAGGTTCTCTCGACCAGCGTCCAGATCGTGCACGATCCCGATGGCCTCTCCGAGGCGCTCAACAACCAAACGTGGATTGGCGACATCCCTTGCCTGGTTCAGCAGTTCGTGCCCGGCCGTGGCGCCGGCATATTCGCACTATACGGTCCATCGGGGCCAGTCGCATGGTTTGCCCACGCGCGCCTCCGCGAAAAGCCCCCAACAGGGGGCGTCAGCGTCCTCAGCGAGAGCGTTCCAGTTGATCCTACGATGCAGTCCGCCGCAGCCAAGCTTCTCGCTGCTGCCAATTGGACCGGCGTAGCGATGGTCGAGTTCCGCATTGCCGCTGATGGTGTGCCTTATCTGATGGAAGTAAACGGTCGTTTCTGGGGCACGCTGCAACTCGCGATCGATTGTGGCGTCGACTTTCCGTGGCTGTTATATCAACTTACCAAAACTCTGCCTACGACCGGACCGCATTCCTACGCCGTGGGAAAACGTCTGCGTTGGCTTCTCGGGGACGTCGATAGCCTAATCATTGACCTGAAAAGGACTTCATCCGACTTTGGCCAAAGGGCACATGCGATCGCGGCCTTTGCGCGGTCCTTCGCTGATGCAAAGTGCCGCCAGGAAATCCTGCGGCTACATGACCCGAAGCCCGCAATAGTCGAGTCTTGGCAATGGGTGCAGGAGCTATTCAAACGATGACAGAGTCAACCGAATCTGTGTACGCATGCCCGCAATGCAAACAGCCTCTGGAAAGCTACGTTTGCCGGCAATGCTCGGCGAGTTATCCTGTGCACGACGGAATCCCCTGCTTCATTCCAAACTCCCCGATGCCTGATAGACCCGATGTGCGCCAGGTCTACGACGACATTTATCGTGATCATCAGGATGTCTGGGTTGACCAAGGCCGCTCCGAAGAGTTCATATCCTACTTTTGCGGGCTGGCTCGGTCGCGCGCCCAGGGTCGCGTTCTGGAAATCGGCTGCGGCGAAGGTACATTGCTTGCCACGATGACTGGGACGAGAAAATTCGGCATCGACCCTTCTATCAATGCCCTGCGCAGAGCCAGAAGCCGTTCAGACGCCGAATGCGCGGTTGCCCGATGCGAACAGCTCCCTTTCCCGTCCGCATTCTTTGACCTCGTGGTAACCGTGGGCGTAATGGAACACTTTGAAGACCCGGAAGCCGCAACGCGAGAGATCTGCCGCGTTCTATCGCAATCCGGCCATTACATAGCGCTCATCCAGACCGACCTGAGCATGTCGCAGCGCATCCTCCTAAAACTCCGTCAGTACATTTGGCCCAGATTCCGACCCATCGAGCTCACAAGATGGGCTAGAAAGAAGCTTCATAACCCAATCATTCAGCCGTTCCGAAAATCATATACGATCGCTGGCGCCCGCGAATGCATGGAGCGCAGCGGACTACAAGTGACTGAGGTAATAACGCGCGCTACCCATCCAGCCGCACCGCTCGCCGGTTCACATGTAGTTATTCTTCTCGCGCAGCGCACAGGCGGTAACCGTCCGGCATTAAATCACAGCTCTACATTGAACGATAAGTTGGCATAGATCAGTTCCGACGCGGTGAGTTCACAGCGGGGAGCGGCCATACGACAGAGCCGTGGCGCGCTTCGGCGGTGCACTGCTCCATAGCCCACCATGCCTCGTCGGTCAGTCTCCGCCTACGCCCGCAGGCCATCCGGAGATCTAGGCCGGAAAAGCATCCGCAATCGCAGCGCTGGCCGCTCGATAAGGTAGTAGGATGCAACCGCGCAACCGATTGTTCCTACGACTCTCGCCGGCAGATGGAGATTCGAGAACAGCCACAACTGCTGCCACACATAGAGTGAATAACTGATGGTCCCAAGCCAGACGATCGGAGCCGCGTTCAGGAAGCGACCAACACGCGACGTTTGCGTGCGCATATACCGAATCAAGCAGCATGGCGATCGAGATATTAAGCAGGGTAATGCCGATTCCATCACTGACGATGACCGGTACGCCGCTGCAGGTGAGTAGCATGGCAATTGCCGCGATGAACCACAGCGCCGGGCTCTGCACGATTGTCCGATAGGCCCTCAGTTTCCAAAGCGACTCGCGAAGCAACGCGAGAAGACATCCCGTCGCAAGCGCATCGCAGCAACTTCGGCCGTGAATTACCTAACCCATTGACCTCTAAACGCGATTTTGCGGGCTCATCCGCAGCGCCACGAATTGTGACGGCACGCTCTACAACACCCCGGCGGGCGCCCGCCAATCAACCACGCTGGGCAATGACCCATACACCTTCCAAGGGAACGCGATTCACTGGGGCACAACCTTGGAGTCCCGCGATTGCCTTCAACAGCGATTCAGGCTGGACGAAGAGCACGAAGCCATCGACTCGCAGTAAGATCTCGAGGCGGCGAGCAGCGTCCTCGATGGGACGATTTGTCAGCTCAATGGCTCTACGTTCTTTGGCACGCGACCTGCGGGGATCGGACTGTGCCGCGGAGTAGCCAGAGGCCGAGAGCAGCCAACCGCGCCGCAAAGCAATCGATTCGGCAATGCCGCCCAGACATCTCGGCCTGAGGGAGGTTGCTCTACGCCACGGGGTAAATGTGGCGAAGTACTTTCCAGTCGCACGTTAGCAGGCGGTTTTGCTCGGTCTCTGTCATGGGCTCTGCATCTAGATAAGAGGCGAGCCGGAATGTCACCTTAGCATTGCGGCTTCACAACACTGCGTACAGCCAGGCTGGCGCTCTGGCTTGTATTACTGAGCCTTCACTTCTTCGGGCGGCATCGGCGCCGGATTTGACGCAAACCCGCCGCTTGAAATTGTAATATTATCGAACCATACATCGAAAGGCTGTGAGTCCGTTTGCGCCCACCCGCCGAACTCGACGTAATCAATGGGCCCATTCGCTGGATTCCGGTCATACAGACCAGTCGCATCTGCGTAGACCGTGCCATCTATCTCGAGGTACACCTCGCCGTCCGGGACCTCGTTCGCAGAAGTGGTACCGCTGTTGAATTTTACATGAGCTTTAAAATGGTGCCACGACGTCCCCCAGTCGGACGCCGGCCAGTAACTCATCTGCGGCGTAAGCACCTTCGCGCTCCCGTACGATCTTCCAATCCACTGGGGATACGTACCATCAAAACGAATGGCATTCTGACCATCGTTGACAAGCGTCGTCCCGTCGCCGAATTCCACATTAGGAATTCCTCCATGAGAGGGGGCACCTGTGTAGTTTACGCCAAAGGTAACCCGCGCATATCCATCACTACCAGTCCTTTTGCTGAATATCTTTAAGAACTTCAACCCTTCCTTTGCGTCTGGCATCTTGGCCCAAAACTCGATGTAAACATCACGGGTGTTCAACGATGACACACTGTAATCCGCCCACGTATACTGCCCGCCACCGGTCGATGCGGGATAGACTGCCTCGAGTGCGTACGAGCTGTCACCTGACACAGGCGTAGTCGTCGTCGTTGAGATGAGAAGCGAACCACCGTTATGAGACCCAAAGGTCCATCCCGGCATGCTCAGTGTCGTTGAATTCGCAGCCAAGCTGTGTATTGCTGAATTCATCAGCTGCGAAGTTGCATCCGAACCCAGCGCCGTTGGACTAAATTGCAGATTGGTAAGTACCTGTACCGGGCCGACTGCATCAGCTGCCGAGCCGGCAAGCGCGCACGGCGATACAAGCAGCCAGGCTCCTGCAAGCAGACCAGGTGCTGCCTTAGCGATTAGGCGATTCATCACAAATAATCTCCGCGAAATTGAGGTTTACCACCAATGCCGTGGACCACCACAACGAGGCTGGTGCTCTGCACACGGGCTTCGATGTCAATTTCGGCCGACCAAGTGAGACGTAAAGCTAGCACCACCGCTCCTTCAGATATGCGAAGCTCGTCGCGCCTTTAAGTCACTGACCGCACCGTCCAGACGGCTTTCACCAATACAGGACAAAGTAGCCGCGCACAAGTTCGCGCATGTCCGCTATTCGCGACACATTCACTTCGTGTACCATTTAGCCGCGAAGGCCCGAGCTGGTTGGAACTTTTCGGACACGAAGACTGAGAGCGAGGGAACTCTCATCGCTCTCCTAAGCCGCGCAGGTGCACGAGCTGCATGTCTCCGAAACGACGTAACGTACTTCTCGCAAATTCGAGGCGGTGGCCAGCGAGGCGCGCAACATCTCCGCCCTAATCGCAATCGGCTTGGCGAGCGACGGATTGCGGCAGATCCTTGTCGTTGCTGAGCACAATTAGGAGAACCTTGAGAGCTGGAGAGACCTTATGCGCCACTTCAAGGAGTGGCCGTTTGAGCCGAGCTGTTGCACTACCTAAGCGTCGCTGCCTGAGGAAATCAGCAGCCGCTTTTGCTTAAGACTGGGTTAATCGATATGAATCCGCGCATCAAGCATTCTCTGCTGGGTCTAGCCGGTCCTCTTCGTGCCTGGTACATGGTGGCGCGCGAGACTCGCGATTGGACGGACCTGTCCGCTCGTTTGCGCGATACACTCGCCAGAATCTCTCCAGAGATTCAGAGCTCTGACGAGAGCCCTGTCTTCATCCTTTGCGCTGGCTGGCGCTCCGGCTCCACGCTCCTCCAGCGAATGGTCATGGAACACAATAGTGACTTGGTAATCTGGGGCGAACCTTTTGCCCATTCCGATATTTGGCGCGGCATGGCAAACCAGTTCCGGGCTTTCACCGCTGATTGGCCGCGCGAGGATTGGTTCCTTTCTGCTCGCACGGGATTGGATTTGGCCAACGTCTGGGTCGCCAACCTATACCCAGACGTCGCGCGCCTTCTCGATGCTCATCGTAGATTTTATGATGCAGTCTTTGGTGAGCAGTCAAGGTCGTTCGGTCGCAAGACGTGGGGGGTGAAGGAAGTAAGACTCACGATCGATGACGCAACGTACCTTCGAGTCCTGTATCCCAAGTGTAAGTTAATCTTCCTGTATCGAAATCCACGCGATGCCTATCTTTCCTATCGAAAGTTAGGAGCCGCTTGGTATCGTCGCTGGCCTGACAAGCCGATCGCGACCGCATATTCCTTTGGTCGAAACTGGGCGGAGATAACCCACGGCTTCATTTTTGGGTACAAAGACGTAAACGGCCTGTTGGTACGGTATGAGGATCTCGACATTCCAGCAGAAGTCAAACGGATAGAAGGCTATCTGGGATGGCCAGTGCCGCGTTCATCGGAGATGAAATCGATAGGTAAGAGCCGCCTCCTGCAGATTCAAGAGCTGTCGCGTGTGCAGCGAGTTCTCCTGAATTTCGGGGTTGGTGGAACCTTTAAGGATGCGGGATATGGCTGATTACGACCGTATTGGGTCCGCGTTCCGCACCAATTAGTTCCACTCAGTCAATGGTGTATTTGAGATGACACTGCTGGGGCTGATCTCCGAGCCACCCTTTGACCCGTTGAGCTGGTCGGGCTCCTCGGCGAATTTCTTTCGCTCGCTCCAGAAGCAAGGAGCCCTCGCCAATGCGCGCGAAGTCTCGCTAAGCGAAATCCGCGATTCGCTCGAGAAGGTGCGGACTTTGTCGCTCCCGATGCGCCGCTGGAAGGAACAATATCACGCCAGCGTACCCCGTTTTCGTGCCCTCACAGAGGCTGCAGGCAGGATTATCGGCACACACCGGGACGTTAACGGAATCCTGCAGATTGGCGCTTGGTTTTCCGCCGGCGCTACCACAAACCTCCCGTGCTTCAGCTATCACGACGGGAATGCGGCACTGTGGTATCGCTACTATGGCCGAGGCTTGCTCTCGGAGGGCGCGCGACGAGCCCATTTGAGGTGGGAACAGTCCGTCTATACCGCCCTCACCGGCATTTTTGTCATGAGCGAATGGCTTGCAGATTCATTCATTAATGACTTCGGTGTTGCCCGCTCGAAAGTGCATGTGGTAGGCGCCGGCATCAACATTGAAAAACTGCCCCAGATTCCCGAGCGCTCTTGGTCTACGCCGCGATACCTGCTCGTCGGCAGGGATTTCGAAAGAAAAGGCGGTAAATACCTACTGGAGGCGTTCAAAATCGTCCGGAAAGCCATACCGGATGCTGAACTCATCGTCGCCGGACCTGCTCACATACTTGAACAGCCGGGCGTGACATGTGCAGGATACCTGTCCAAATCAAAGCCTGAAGACAGAGCGCGATTGGATCAACTGTTTAATTCTGTGACCGCGATGGTTCTTCCCTCCATCTATGAGCCGTTCGGCATCTCATTGCTGGAAGGCATGGCATACGGTTTACCGTGTATCGCGGTGGACCGCTGCGCCATGCCGGAAATCGTTCGTCAGAGCGAAACCGGGCTGATCGCTCGCGCGGAAGATGCGACGTCACTAGCCAATGCGATGATCGAGGTCGGCAGAAATCCGCGCGATGCCGCGAGATTGGGAGCCGCGGGCCGCAGACGCGTCGAGTCCGACTACACATGGACCGCAGTGACAGCAAAGATCAAGTCGACGCTGTCCGTCACATATGGGATGTGATTACGGCGGCACCGCCGGCTCCGACGAGCTCTCCGTAACGGCCGGATTAACACGGTGATATCAGTACTGCACGTGATCGATACGGGAGGGCCTGGTGGCGCGGAAACCGTATTCTTGCAATGCGCGACGCGGCTCGATCCAACCAAATTTGCCTCGACGGCAGTCGTCGGTAGCGACAACTGGCTCGCGGACCGTGTGCGTAAAAGCGGATTCGATCCCGTCATCGCACCGGCGCGCGGGTCATTCAACTTGCGGTACTTGCGCCAGATCTCAGGGGTTGCGCGCAGCGTGAGCGCAGACCTGATTTGCGCACACCTCTACGGCACGGCGGTCTACGCGAGCGCATTGGGCGTCATCCGTTCGATTCCGGTGGTCTCGGTATTCCACGGTGGGGCCGACATCTCGACCGGCGACCGGTTCACATCCATAAAGGCGTCCATCGTCCGCAACGGCTCTCGGAAAGTCGTGTTCGTATCCGAAAGCTTGCGTATGGAGCTGGCGGGCACGCTCAAGATCCCCTCTTCCCGGTCGGCCATCATCCCGAATGGAATCGACACGACAGCGTTTCAACGTGGAACGGACGATTCGATCCGTAATGAATTGCGACTACCGCCGGACGCGATACTCGTGGGCGCAATAGGTAATATCCGGCCTGCCAAGGCGTACGATAACCTCTTGCACGCCGCCCGTGCTCTGGCAGACCGCTCGGATCGTTTCTATTTCGTGGTGGCAGGAGAGTGCCGCGGCACTCTCGCAGACGATCTGATCCGGCTTCGGAGTCAACTCAGGCTCGAAAGTCATTTTTTCTTTCTAGGTCTGCGGCCTGACATCCCCGCGGTGCTGCACAATCTGGATGTTTTCGTATTGAGCTCGAAAAGCGAGGGCTTTTCCATAGCGTGCACGGAGGCGATGGCGTGTGAAGTACCGGTTGTGGCGACTCGCTGCGGGGGCCCTCAGGAGATCCTGAGCGAAGATAGCGGCCTCCTAGTTGCGCCCGGAGATCCTGGCGAACTTGCACATGCGATATATCGCGTCGCGCACGAGCCGGAATTGGCCAGGAACCTGTCACGAGCGGCGCTCAAGCGAGTACGGGACGAGTACTCCTTGAAGGCGATGCTGGCGAAATACGAAGCGCTATACCAGGACGTTCTCGGCTAGGACCGCACCCGGGAAGTACGGTCATAACCAACCCGAGAGCCGCTCGAGAAAGGCGTCCCTGTCACTGCTGACATCATCGTGTACGCGAATCCGATGAATGAAATGCGGATCCTTTGCCAGCGAATGCCATCCTGTTTCGGTGATCACCGCCCCGAGGTAGTGACGGCTCACCAACGACACCGCAGCTGCGCTCGTGACACCGTTCGGATAGCAGAACAGGTCAACGGGCTGGTTGCATATTTCCATGAGCTGAGATCGTGACTCGACGATCTCTGCCGAGAGTCGATCTTCGGATGCGCCCGCGTGCAGCCGAAAGTGCGTGGACGAATGCGATCCGAACCGTATCAATCCGGAGGCAGACATCGCGGCGATCTCCTTAAGATCAACCGTGTCTCTGGAACCCATTGTTGTCCCTCGACCTTCCGCAGCCTCGACCAGCGCTCGAATCTCCTCTTCTTTGAACTTGAGCGCACTCTGAATGATGGGGTCCACATCCTCGATGTGAATGCGCGCGCGGCGCCTGACATTGGTCAAAACCGGATCGACCAGTAGACGCAACTTGCCGGGGAATGACACAGACCCGGGCTCGGAGTGTTCTCTTAGGACCAGCTCGATCAGCCGGTTCGGCCAGAACCGATACGAGGTGCCGATGTAGCTGGAGACAAGGAAGATCGTCGCCGGCGCTCCGTGTCTCGCGAGCACCGGCAGCGCGAACTCGTAATTGTCCCGCCAGCCATCATCGAAAGTGAGCGCACAGGCGAGTCTAGGAAGGGACAAGCCTTGCTTCGCGCGGCGCAGCCAGTCGTCGAGGTGCACCAGCTCGAAGTGCCTTTTGAGCTCGTTGAGGTGCAGGTCGAGCGTTTCGGGAGACACATACATCCCCGGCTGCTCGGTCTTGCGCTCTGCGGAATCCTTGGGCAACACGCGGTGATACATCAGGACGACGAGTGACCCCGGCCTGCGCCATCTCCACGTGAGCGGCGTCGTTCGGGCTATTGTGTGCACCACGGCCCGCTTTGCGATCGTCTTTAGTGCGCTCACCAGGGCAATGCTCCGCTAATGAGAGGACCGAGAGTATTGGCGACTCTGAGAGGAAGATGCTGCCAGATTGTAGTCGCGAGCTGCATCGCTTTGCCCGTGCGCTCGACTGTCGAGCCGTCGTGCCCATTCCCCTGCCGCTCCCAGCGGCACCAATGAAGCGGCATCGGCTCGGCGCCCCATTGCCGCTTGAATCGATCGGTGCCGCTGTCGACAGTGGAGCGGCCGAAATCGAACGAGGTGCAGCCGCGACCGATCGCCTGCGACAGCAACTCCCAGTAGAGCTTCATGTTGGCGCCTAGCGGCTTCGCCTTGGCGCGGCACGATGCCCAGGGCACTTCGGCACAGCCCCGCCAGAACACCAGGAAGGCCACCGCCCACGGCTCCCCCTGCGACTCGATGACGACCAACTGACAATGCTGCTCGAAACGCTCGAGAATTTTCGCAAAGAAGCGCTTGGGATAGACGGGGGTACCGAGGTCGCGCATGTTTTCGGCGAATACGGCGTAAAAGTCATCGAGCAGTGCCATCGTGCCGGTCCGGCACTGGACGCCTTCGCGGTCCGCCCGCTTTACCTGCGAGCGGAGTTTCGACCCCAGACGCTTCGCCAACGCCTCGACCGTATCCGGGAGATCCAGACGCAGAGTTGCTTTGTCTGTGCGTCTCGCCCAGCCGCCCGGTCGCGGCTGCGTGTCGCGAAACTCGAGGTAACGACAGCCGAGTGCCTCGGCTGCCTCCGCGGCTCGAATCATCATCTGCTGGGCGACCAGAGGATCAGCAGCGAGTGCACCTCCGTAGTTGAAGAACGCCAGCGAGGTCGCGAAATTACCGAGCAGCCAGCTTCGCTGGCGGATGACAGGCAACACGCCGAGCAGTGATCCGGATGCATCGCGGGACTCCAGGAAGAGGACGTGATGACCGAAGACCTCGCGCGCGATTTCCGTCCAGCCGCTCAGGTGGTAGATGCTGGAGTCCGGAAAACCCATCACGAACGGGTCCCAGTCGGAGCCCGCGGCGGGCAGCACATTCACTGGCATCTGAAACGCGCCTGAGACGCCATATGGCGCCTTCTGGGACGATTTGCTGGCGCCATCAGGTCCATAGCTCATTCCCGTCCACATACAGGTAGAAGGCATCGCTATCGAGCATCTGGACCCTCATTATGTCGCGTGGCGGCGACGTATCTGGCGACGCCAGTAGTGAGATCGGTAGGTTGAGGCGCTCGTGAAAGCCGCACTCCGCGAGAATACGCGACAGGCTCGGATCGCTCGACCAGACGATCAGCTCCGCGAGCCGGCGCTTGCTTCTGGCTCTGTGCACGGCCGCGTGAACGAGCGCACGCCACTCGGCAGGCTCATCAGAAGCGACCCACATGTCGATAACACGGGCCTGACCGGGGGCGTAGCTCAAGAGAAAGTAACCGCAGATTTTCCCACCCTTTTCCAGCCCATAGAGCTCGATAGGTACGATGGGACAGGCAAGCGCGTGCCGCAGGAGTGCTGGACTGCGTTCGAATACAGTTTTTCCTGGCCTTTCCGCGGGCATGGGTGGACACGTTTGCCGGATCTCCTCCATCTCAATCCGGCGCACCTGCCAACCCGCGGTCCGTGCTCGCGGCGCCGCCAACGACCAGAGGAGGCTGCGCGCCATGCGGGGAATCAGTTTCCACCGTGATGCGCTTGGTCTACTCAGGATGCCGAGGGGACAGAGAGTCCGAGCGTACCCCGCTATCGTCCCGCAATCGACGTAGCCCATCCGGGGCTGGATCTTGAGGCTGTGAGCACTGCCGCCGGTCGCGAGTGTGAGATCGCTCATCGCGGCTATATGTTTTGCCAATCGGGTCCCTGCGCCGACCGCCTCGCGGCGCGCAGCCCAATCGATCATGTGGATCACGCGGGCGCGCTTCCCCTCGTACAGGATTGCCCCGGGAACCACGGCCACGTGTGCGAGCAAGTCTCGCCCGTTCGTGAGCACGAAGGAGCGCGACCCGGACCAGTCAATCCGCTCCTGCCAATACTTCCAGTGCAGATGCCGGGGGTCGCTATGGGGCTCCAGGCCGGCGGAGCGCATCAATGCCACGATGGCGGGGCCGTCCTCCGGCGTCGAGGGACGTACCCAATCTCGCTTTTCGTCTATTTGCGACAACTTAACAGATTCCCGCCGCGCTGGTCCTCGGGCGACCCTATGGTACAAAATGGGCCCCCCCGCTGTTCGCTCATCCCGGCATTACCCTGTCCGACCTCAGCACCTCACAGCTCTGCGATTCCGGCTCCGTACGGACTCTCAAGTCATTGGCGCTCGTGCTCTGCTTTTGGGCAGCGGTGGCACTCATCTACTGGCCTAGCGCGCTGGAGCTCCACCGGCTCTGGACGGATTGGCCGGGCGAAACCTACACCCACGGCTACCTGCTTCTCGTGCTATCGCTCTGGCTCGTCGTTCGCGACCGTGAGCGGCTGGCGCTGACGCCAATTCGCCCGGAGCCCTTGGCGTTGATTCCGCTCGCCCTGATGAGCGTGGTGTGGGTCTGGGTCTGGCGAGCAGCGATTCAGGAGCTGCAGCTGCTCCTTCTGCCGCTGATCCTCTATGCGGCGCTGCGCTCGGCCTGCGGCCGGCAGATAGCGCGGGCAGTGGCGTTTCCGATCGGCTTGCTGTACTTCGCTATGCCGCTCTGGGGCGACATCAACGGCATCGTCCAGGAATTGAGCGCCAGAGTCACGGAGATGCTGCTCTGGCTCACGGGCATTCCCGCCTTCATGGAAGGCGACTTCGTTCGCCTTCCCGCCGGCTCGATCGAGATCGCCAAAAGCTGCAGCGGCTTGCACGAGCTGATCGTCGGACTCGCCCTGGCCGCAATCTACGGCAAACTGTCGGGCGAGTCCTGGCAGCGAAGGCTGCGATGGCTGGGACTCATGGGCGCCCTCTCGTTGATGGTTAACTGGGTACGCATCTTCACCGTCGTGATCGCTGCGTACGAAACAGACATGGGCAGCTCACTCGTGAGGCATCACTATTGGCTCGGGTGGTGGCTGTTCGCCTTCGTATTCGCTTCATTTCTCTGGTGGACAGGTAGGGTGGCCCCGTCAGGTCATGCTTTCTCCGTCGATAAAATCCGCAACACTTCTGCGCCGCAATCCGGCTCCACGATGGGTCGCGCGGCGATTGCATCGACTCTGGCCGTGCTCGCGGCAATGCCCGTGCTGGCCTACGCGGTGGACTTGGCGAGCTCGCGGGCTGACCTCACGGTGACAGTCCGGTGGCCGGTTGCGCCGCCAGGTTGGACAGGTCCGACGGCAAATGCAGGCGGATGGCAGCCACACTTCGTCGCTTCGAGCGGCGAATCGCTCGCGGGCTACTCCGATCCTGCCGGAGCGCCGGTAGAGGCATTTACGGTGGCCTACCGCGTGCAGACGCAGAGCGCCAAACTGCTGGGCTATCGGAACGATCTGCTGGGTGGGCCGCGACGGATGCGGCAACAGTCGTTACGCGTAGTGAGCTCCCCTGTCGGACGCTGGCAGGAGACCGTGGCCCTGGGTTCCGACGGCTCACGCTCGCTCGTCTGGACGAGGTACCGCATTGGCGGCCGTGTCTTTGCGCAGCCCCGTGCGTCGCAGCTCTGGTATGGGTTGGCGGCAATCGTGAAGCCGCCCGTAGCGTCCCTCACGGCACTGCGCACCCTGTGCCTGCCGGACTGCAACGCGGCGCGGCAGCGACTATCTGCCGCCGCACCTTGGCTGCGGCCCGCGCTACGCTAGCTCAGGACCGCCTACCGTCGCCAGCATCAACCGGCGCAATGCCGCCGCCCTTGCTCTCGTAACCGTAGTAATAGTAAGGCGCTGTACCAGACTGCGTGCTCTGATTCAGCACCAGCGACACAGCCGCATGTCCTTGTAGGGTGTTGATTGCATCGAGCAGGACCGGTTGCGGAGTGCTCTCTGCCCGCACGACCACCACGATCTGTCCAGCTATTCGAGACAGCGCAGGCGACTCGGTCGTCTGCAGCAGCGGCGGTGAGTCGAACACTACGATCCGGTGGCTGTCGCGTTGTCCCAGCAGCGCCGCGGTTCGCTCCATGCGTGCGCTCGACAGTAGCTCCGTTGCATCGTCCGCGCCGACGCCAACCGGCAGGAACGAGAGCGACGGGACGTTCGTGGGGTGGATGAGTGTCTCCGCGTCGAGCCGCGGATCCCGCAGGACATCCAACAGTCCCGGCGCGTCGGCGAGCCCCATCACCCGACTCAAATGCGGCTTCGGAGCGTCAGCGTCCACGAGCAACACGTTCACTTCCTTTTCCAATGACAGACTCAACGCGAGATTCATGGCAGTAAAGCTCTTGCCCTCACCGGACATCGCGCTCGCGATCATGATGAGATAACCTTTGGGCTCACGCGCCCCGCCCCGTCCCATCGCGCGCGCAACCAGCGGATGTTTGATCTTGCGGTACTGCCGCGTGATGAGGTCGAGCTCCTCTTCCGGTGGCATCAGTCCGGCGGCCCGCAGGCCGGCACGCTCCAGAATGACAATCTCCCGGCTGACGGCGGGCGCGGCGTGCGGCGCCGGCTCGCCCGACTGGAGCGCCTCCGCTGCCTGGCTTTCCTCCTGAGTACGCGATTCGCCCGCGGACTGCTCGCGCTGCTTCTGTAGCTTCCGGATCGCCTTTTCCACCACGCTCATAGTCATAGGCTCCCGGTCGAGATCGGAAAGAGACTGAGGGTAAATATGACCGCCCCGACCACCAGGAGACCCGTTGAGAGGAATGCATAACGGACCGAAATCTGGTGCTTCACCAGGCGGTGTTTCTCCGCCCACGCCATGCTGATCGCGCCGAGCACCGGAAGACCAGTCGCGGAAGCAAGCTGCCGCGTGCTCACGAACACCGGCCGCAGCAGGTGCAGCATGTATGCCGTCCCGATTCCGGCTGCCAACGCCAGAAAGAAGGCGCCGACGATGAGCAGTGGCCGCTTGGGTGACACCGGCGTGAAGCTCGCCGCGGGCGGATCGATTATCTGAAACTTCACCAGCCCCGTTGAGGCTGCCTGCGCCCCGAGGCGCGCACTGTCGAGGCGGGCGAGGAGCCGATCGTAATTGTTCTTCGTCACAGCATAGTTGCGCGTCAGCTGCGCGTACGCCGCCTGTACTTGCGGCGCCGAGCCCATCTGCGACCTCAACCCCGCGATGCGCTTCTGCCGGTCGGAGATCTGCTGCTGCAGGGACGCGATTTCCACTTCCTCCGAGTTATATTCCTCCTGCACCTTCATGTAGACAGGGCTGGTGGACAGCCCGAGCGAGGACGCCGCGCCGAGGTCGCCCTTCTTGGCAGCTGCCTTTTGCAGCTTCTCGCGCGCCTTCAGCTCCTTGATGCTCTCGCGCAGCGAGATCACATCCGGGTATTTGTCGGTGAATTTCAGCAGCATCTCATCGAGCCGCTGCTGATCCTGCTGAATCTGCTGCTCCAGATCGAGCGGAGTCGAACCCCCGCCACCCGCGGTGTCCGACGCAGTGAACTCCTGCCCCGATCTCAGCTCCTTGGCCAGCGCGTCGCGCTTGCGCTGTGCCACATACAGGTTCTCGCGGATTGCGGTGAGCGCATGCTCCTCCTGCTGCAAGCCGGCGAAGAAATCTCCCGATTCACCCGGCACCAGCCCGCTGTTGGTCTTCTTGAAATCCGCGAGCTGTTGCTCTGTGACCGATAACCGGCGTCCATACTCGGCGATCTGCTGGGTCAGGAACTGCTCCGCCTCCTGCGAGCCTTGACTCTTGTCGTGCAAGGAGTCCTCGACGAATTCGTTGAGCAGCCGATCGACCACCTGGATGGCGCGCGCCCGGTTGCCATCGTCGTATGTGATGGTGAACTGCTTCGGTGCGGCATGTGGATTGGGATCGGTGGGATCCACATCCGCGATGATGTTGATCCGATCCCGCAAATCGTCGATCACGGCCTGCTGCTGCTTGGGGGTCACCGCGCCGGCGAGCAGATTGGTATCGCTCGCGACCTTACGCAGCTGCGGCGTGCCGAGCAGCGCCGCGCTGACCCGCTCGATCTGCTGGACCACGTCATCCTCGAGACTGATTCCCTTGGTCGCCTGGCTCAGCGTAGTTCCGGTGTCGACGTAGATCTTGGCGGCGCCTTCATAGGTGCTCGGGATCAGAAATATCACCGCCCAAGAGACGAGCGCTACACACCAGGCGACGACGATCGCCACCCGCCTGAATCGCCAGATGCCCCGGACTTGGTCCTGCAGGGCAGCCACTTCGGAAAATATCGAGGATGTTGCCATCGTGCCTTTGATCCGTGAGTGTCTATCTCAGCAATTGCTGCGCCTCTGACCGGCTATCAAACGGTTGTCCGCTGGATAGGATCCTGGTCAGGATCGCGTGCGCCTCGGCCGTGTGGCCCGTCTTGGCCAGCGCGTACGCGAGGTGATACTGCACGTCCGCGTCGCTGGGAGAGAGCTTCGCGGCGCGTTGCAGGTAATCGACCGCGTCCGCTGCCCGGCCGTGGTGCGTCAGGACCCAGCCGAGTGTGTCATCGACGCTCGGCGCATTTGGCGCCAGCTGGTAGGCGCGCTGCGCGATCGCCAGCGCTCCGGAGTCGCCGACCTGATTCAGCGCCCACGCCAGATTGTTCAATGCCTCGACATCGTTCGGCTGCAGAGCAATGACCGCTTTGAACTGCTGTGCCGCCAGGCGCGGTGACTTGCCCGGGCCGAGATAGTATTCGCCGAGCAGATCTCGTATCGGCCAGCTCTGCGGCTCGTGCGCCAGCCACTGCTCGAGAGGCTGTTGCGGCCGGGATGCGTGCGCCATCACGCGCACGCGATACAGATTGGCCGCAAGGCGCGCGCTCGGGTGCAGCTGCTGCGCTTTGGTATAAGCCGCCTCGGCCGCCGCGGGCTGCTTCAGATAAGTATCAACGTCTCCCTCGAGCTGCAGCGCCCCGGTATCGTCCGGCCGCTGGGCGAGTACTGCCTGGATCCGCGCGAGCGTCGCCTGGCCGTTGCCCTCACGCAAGTCCAGATACGCGAGCGTGGCGATCACGGGCAGGGATTGCGGCTGCAGCTGATCGGCCTGATTGAGCGATGCACGCGCAGCAGCGGGCTGCTTCAGGGCAAGTTGCGCTCGCGCGGTATTGAGCCAATAACTGGCGTCCTTCGGCGCGAGCTGAGTCGCCTGCGTGAAGCGAACCAGCGCCGCGTCGTACTGATTTGCGTTCATCAGCAGGAGGCCCGCGTCCTCAACCAGCGTGGGCTGCCCGGGCTGTGCCGCAAGCGCTTGATCGATAGCCGCATTTGCACTCTTCAGATCTCCGCTGGCGAGCGCCACCTGCGCCAACGCGAATTTCACCTGCGCGCCCGCATTCGGTCCGGCCCCCTCGAGCAGGGTGCGCGCCTTGTCATATGCCTTCATCTGCACCAGCACGTCAGCCAACGCCACGCGGATGGGCAGGGCTTCAGGGTGAACCTTCAGCGCCGCTTGCAACCGTCCCTCGGCCGCGCTCGCATTGCCCGCGGCCTCATCTAGGCGGGCGAGGTCGACCTGAGCGCCCACATCATCGGGATCGATCGCAAGCGATGCGCGCAGTGTCGCTCTGGCATCGTCGGTTCGGCCCTGTGTGACGTAGTAGGAAGCCGCGAGGTCGAGGACGCCCGGATCGTGCTGATGTGCAGCCAACAAGCTCGTGACTTCGGCTCCCGCTGCCTCGGGGCCTTGAGCCTCCAGCAACGCGGCGATCAGCATCCGGTCGCGTTGCGGATCGCCGTCGTCGGTGGTCTTTTGCAGCACGGTGAGCGCTTGCGACGCCTGGCCAGCGGCAAGATACGCTTCACCCAGGTTCAGGAGTGCCGTCTGGTCGTCGGGGTGCTCCGCCACGCTACGTTGCAGCGCCTCGATCAGCGCCTGCTTGTCGCCCGCGCCGCTGGCGGCGGCGCCATAAAGCGAGAGGAGCTGCGGGTCGAGATTGGAGGTGGCTAGCGCCGGACTGAGCGCGTTCAGAGCCCCTTCCGGCTGACCAAGCTTGAGCTGTACCTCGGCGAGGAGCTTGCGTGCCGCAAGATTGTCGGGCTCATTCTCGATCAGCTGCTGCAGCTGCTGTTGCGCCTGCTGCAGATCTCCTCGCTGAACCAGCGTCGCGCCGAGCAGCAACCGCGCCTCGTCGTAACCCGGCGCCTCAGCCAGGATCTGCTCGAGCTCCGCGACACCACCCCGCAGATTCTTGCGGGCGATCTTCAGGCGCGCATCCAACAGCGCCGTGGCGGGCGATTGCGGCTCGAGTTTCGCGACCAGGTACTCGCTGCCGGCAGCAGCCTTGATATCGCCGAGAGCCAGGCGCACCTGCGTGAGGGCAATCAATGCCTTTACCCGATGAGAAAGCGGCTCCGACGGCGTCATGCGCTTCAGCGCAAGCTCGAGCGCTTCCTCCGCCGACGAGTATTGTCCCTGCTGTTGCAGAATGAGTCCTTCGAGCAGAGGAGGCCCGGGAGACTGCGCATCGTGCCGCATCGTCGCATCGAGCTGCTGCAGCGCCGGTGCGAATTTGCCCTTACTGGCCAGCGCTTCGGCCACCAAGTCCTGCGCCTCGATCAGGTCAGGCTGCGCCGCAACGAGCGGCTGCAGCCTCGCCAGCGCCGTGTCGGGCTGCCGCGTCGCGATGAGCGCGCGAGCCATCAGGAGTGTCCGATCCGGCTCCGGCAGGTCGATGCGGCGCTGCGCGATCGCAACGAGAAACTGCTGCGACTGCCCACCCTCGACCCAGATACGGGCGCGCAACTCATCTACGCTCTGCCCCTTCGCGCCCGCTGCAATGGCATGCGTCACACCGGAGTTCGCGCCAGCGATGTCACCGACATCGAGCGATATCCGCGCCAGGAGGAGCCATGCCTGCGCGTTGTTAGGCTCTTTCTGCACGACGATTTTGAGATCAACCGCGGCATCCTGCCACTTCCCCGCATTGATCTCGCGCTGGGCGCGCTCGAGCCTGTAGTGGGGGGTTAGCAGGACGCCGCATCCCGCGATCTGCAGTGCTAGGAATGCCACGCAAATGGACCCTGCTCGCGTCAATGCCATGATTTCCCCAGGAATTCGGCGACCCGACTTCTTCGCGGTAATCTTACCAGTCCGCAGCCGAGCGCGCCCCGATTAGACGGCGTAAGCCACAGCCAGAGGCCGGAACTGCGTCGCAAGTTCGAGACGCTTTGCGACGCAAAAATAACGATGCCGGAGCCGCCTGCGCGACCCCGGCATCATCGTTCAGTCGCGATTCAGATCGACTGTGCCTGGCGGCGCCGCCGAGCCTTCCAGCCGATCGCGGCGAGACCTACGGCCATGAGCGCCAAAGTGCCCGGCTCCGGCGCATCGACAGCGAGGTACTCCTGGCTGCTGGCGGATCCCGGCGTCGAGTGGAGCGGCGTGTAGATGTTCACCTTCGAGAAATCACTCGGGGTGTCGTCGACCACGGCCGCGAAAGCGGCGTTGTAGTCAGCCAACACGGCGCCGTAATCGCTCGACGAAAGACCCGCCAACGCACTCGAATCGAAGATGTACCAGAGCGCGTAGCTGCCTTGCTCCGCCGTCAGTTGTCCCGAGGGCAGCGACTGGTTCTGGCTCCCGATCTGCTCCGCGAGCCACGCCGCCGCCATGTAGTTCGACGCCTGTGCCGCGGCCGTCGAGTCGTGAAACATCAAGTTGGTATCGAGCGTGGTCGTCGACAGCTCACTCATGTTGGTGACCGTCGCCTGCCAGACTTGTCCCGGGTTGACGTCATCGAGGAAGTCGTCGCAGTACACCGCCACCGATGCAGGGTTCGACCCGATCGTCGCGTAGTAGGGCCCGGTATTGACCCCATTGAGGGACGACTCATTGACTCCGGTCAGCTCCATGGAGACTACAGGATTCGCCTGTGCCGCCAACGGCGCGAGGCATGCCCCGGCCCAGAGACATCCCAGCAGCATCAGATTTCTGTTCTTGCGCATCACTACTACCCTGCGACCTGTCCGGCCTTTGATCCACTGACCCCAGCCAATGCAAGCGGCGTGCACGCCGTGGGATATCGATGCAAAATCAATCTGTTAGCGCACCCCTGCCGACGGATTACGTCAAACGGGGCGCGCATGCTGTAAGAGATCCCGACGAGAACTGCGTCACAACTCCGTGAGCAGTGTGCGTTATGTTTTCTGTGTTATGTCAGGATTTGATCGAACTCTGTCGGAGCGGCCGGGAAGTTGACGCTCCTGCGCACATCCTGACGCCGAATGACAACACGGCGGCGTCTTGCGCAAATCATCGTAAAAAATAGCGATTTGACGCCGCGCGGCACGCGCGCCGCGAGCCGGTCGTCTCTGTGTGCAGACAACTCGACTCCCTCCAACGGTGCAATATGTCTTGCCTGTCAGCCTAAGTGGCTGAAGAAGAAGGGAAATCAAATTCCGGCATGGCCGTTGCTTTGGCTATCCCGGCGCCGCCTGTCCGGTTTCATCGCTTGTCCGGCTGCGGCGCCAGGTTACCGGAGGGTCAACGTGGGAAAGTTGCGAGCTCAGCTCGGTCGTGCGATTGGCGCGCGCGGGTTATTTGTGGTCTGCCCCGTGCTGCTGGCCTCGACTTTGCTCACGGGATGCAATGAGACCAGTACCACCAGCACTTCGGCTGGTGCCACTGCGATGAGCGGTCCCGGCACGCAGTCATTGTCGCTCAGTACTACGCCGACTCGCTTGGCGACTCCGCCGCCGACAGCCGCTTCGACACCGGCCCCGGCCAACAAGAGTGTCGACGTGACATGGACGGCGCCCACCGCGAATACGAATGGTTCGGCGCTCACCAATCTGGCCGGCTATACCATCCATTACGGAACGAGCACCACCGCGCTCACCAAGTCGGTCGACGTCGCAAGCGCCGGCGCCACGGATTATCTCGTCCAGGGCCTGGCCGGCGGGACGTGGTACTTCGCGGTGACGGCCTATACCAATACGGGACTGCAGAGCAGCTACTCGAGCATCGTCAGCAAGACGATAACTTGAACGGCTAAGCGCTCGAAAAAACTCCCGCCCCAAAACGACAGTGCCGGGGCCGCTTGCGCGGCCCCGGCACCATGACTTCCGTCAGTCCTAGGTCAGCAGGGGTTCAGATGGACGACTTCGCCTGCTTGCGACGCCGCACCATGAAGCCCAACCCGGCAAGGCCCATCGCCATCAGGGCCAGCGAGCCCGGCTCCGGCACCGACGACGCCTGTCCGATGTCGAACTCGAAGGACGACATGGCAGTGGAATCGCTGAAGGTCAGAGACGTGAACGGGTTCAGCCCGGTGATGTCAACGGCGAAATTCATCTTGCCGCTGTCCGAGCTGGGCAGGCCCGCGGCCGCGAGGATCATGGCCCCGTCGATCGAGTTCCCGCCGCCGGTAATCAGGTTGTACCCCGATGCGACATCGGCGCTGCCCCACTCGATCAGCAGCGAGGTCTGGGGAGCGGCGAAGTTGATGGTGACCGTCCCGCCATGCGCCTGAGCGACGAGATAGTTCTGCATCGAGTTGCCCGGCGTACCGGCCGGGAACGGCGTGGTGGCTACCTTGAAAACGGTGCCCGAATAGACGCCTGAGCCGTCAGCCGGGTTTCCAGAGGCGGAGCCGCCGCTGAAGGTGATCGATGAAATGTCAGCGAATCCCGGATTGGTGATCGTGTTGCTGTTCTGCCAGCCAGCGGTCGTTCCCGTACCGAGGTTCAGAACCGGGAAGCTGGGTCCTGTCGTGGATACGGAGATAACTGGGCTCGCCAGCGCGGTGCCGGCCAGCAATGTTCCGGCCGAAAGCGCCACTGCCAGCGTTCCCGTCTTGAATGCGTTCATTTTACTAGGCTCCAGGTTAGTGGTATCCGGCCCAACTTTCCGGCCGCGCTGAGGATAAAGCAAAAAGCAGGCCATTCTGATTTTAATCTTTAAACTCAAATGCTTATACGCATTCTCCAAAGGGCGACACAGCCTTCTGTAAAACCCTTCGACACCTCATTTCGGGCCCGGAGTGGAGGTTCGCCCCATCAGATCGTAGAGGGTTGGCCGGGTCACTCCCAGAAGCTCCGCGGCCTTCGAGACATTGCCGCCGGTGATGGCGAGGGCTCGCTGAACCGCAGCGTCCTCGGCGCGCTGGCGCACCTCGCGCAGCGGCAGGATGTCCGCCTCCCCCGCGGGCACCGGCTGCTGGAGGCTCAGATCCACCGCCGTGACCATCTTGCCGTCGGCCATGATGGCCGCCGAATTGACCCGATTCTCCAGCTCGCGCACGTTCCCGGGCCAGGAATACTGCTCGATGGCAGCGACCGCGTCGGGGGCCAGCTTCAGGAGCGGCTTGGCGTTGCGCCTGCAGGCCTGCTGCAGCAGGTAATTGGCGACCAGCACGGAGTCCGAGCCGCGCTCGCGCAGCGGCGGAATGGTGACCGCAACCTCGCTGATCCGGTAGAAGAGATCCTCACGGAAGGTCTTATCCGCTATTGCGGCTTTGAGGTCGCGATGGGTCGCCGCGATGATGCGCACATCCACCTGGATTACTTCGCGTCCCCCGACGCGCTCGATCGCCCGCTCCTGCAGGAACCGCAGCAGTTTCGCCTGCAGCGGCAGCGGCATGTCGCCGATCTCGTCCAGGAAGAGCGTGCCGCCGTCGGCGGTCTCGATCTTGCCGAGAGTGCGCTTAACCGCCCCAGTGAACGCGCCGCGCTCATAGCCGAAGAGCTCGCTCTCCAGCAGGTTCTCCGGTATCGCCGCGCAATTAATGGCAACCATCGGCTTCGATGCCCGCTCGCTCAAGCCGTGCAGTGCCTGGGCGAGCCGTTCCTTGCCGGTACCGCTTTCTCCGAGCAGCAGAACGGTGGCCTGAGTGGGTGCCAGCTTCTGAATCAGGCGGGATACCTTGGCCATGGCGTCGCTGCCGGCGATTACGCCCTGCAGCGCTTCGGAGGATCGGGCCTCCGCGAGACGCGCATTCTCGGCCTCGAGCTGATGGATCAGATTCGCCCGATCGACGATCAGCGACAGCACCTGGGTATCGACGGGCTTCTGGCAGAAGTCATAGGCGCCGAGACGAATAGCCCGCAGGGCATGCTCGCGCCCCTCGCGGCCCGTCACGACGATGATCTTGGTACGCGGCGCTACGCTCAGAATCTCGCTGATGGTGGCGAAGCCTTCCTCGACACCGTCGGGATCCGGCGGCAGGCCAAGGTCCTGCAGCACAATTGCCGGCTCGAAGCGCCTGACGGCATTGAGCGCATCCGTGCGGTTCGACGCGCAATCGACCTCGAACTGATCCAGGGCCCACTTGAGCTGCCGCTGCAGTCCGGGATCGTCCTCGACCACCAGTAATCTAGTTCGCTTGGAGCTCATGATCTCTTCCGCCTGCCGCCGCGACCAGCGCCGGTGCGAGCGGAAGCCGGATGATGAACCTCGTGCCCTTGCCGGGTGCGCTCTCGACCTCGACTCCGCCGCCGCACCGACGTGCGAACTCGCGCGCCTGATACGCGCCAATGCCGAAGCCCTGCTCTCCCTTGGTGCTGTCGAAGGGTCGGAAGAGGCGGTCGCGTATGAACTGCTGATCCATGCCGCAGCCCGTATCCGTCACTTCGAGGACCGCCTGCTGGCCGGCCTGGCCGACCGACACGGTAACCGATCCCTCCGGCGGTGTCGCCTGCTGCGCATTGCGGATCACGTGCTCCAGCACCTGCAGCAGCCGCTCCCTGTTGACGATCACCTCGAGGCCACGGTCGCGCACCTCGAGTTGCGCCTTGGGCGTGCCATCCGCGCAGCGCCTGACCGCCTCGGCGCAGATCTCGTTGAGATCGCTGCGATGCGCTCTCTCCTCCGCAAGCACTCCGCCGCGCAGCTCATCCATCAGGCGGGTCATCCGCTTGACGGAATTGTCGATCGTGAGGATCGCGTCGTCGAAGAACTCGGGGTTGCCGCGATGACGGGATGCGTTCTGCACGACCAGCGCCTGTTGCGCGATGAGATGCCGCAGGTCGTGCATGATGATCGCGGACATCCGGCTCATTGCCTCGAACTGATGCGCCTCGGCCAAGCGCTTGGCCGCCTGCTCGAAGGCAAGGAAGCTCGCCACCTGGCGGCCGGCGGCGCGTAGCAGGTCAATCTCCTCCCAGGTCAGCGGCGTTTCCGCGAGCGGATGCGCAATGGCCACGAAGCCGATGAGCGAGCCCTCGCAAATGAGCGGCACGACGAGCCACATCCGCTCGCTCGCCAGCATCCATGCCGGTGGCGCCACGGCGGGGGTGTCGCGTTGCGGGGCGCGCGCCTGATCGAGATCGTAGATCCACTCGTTCTGCAGCAGGAAGTCGAAGAATTCCCCTACTCCCGCCTCGCGCGGTGCATCGAGCGGCGCCAGCTCACCGCCGACCGGGATGTAGACGCCCTCCGCGTCCCGTAACCAGAACCCGCCGATGGGTGCGTTCATGAAGCCGGCCATCACTTTCACGATCCGCTCGTAGACCGGCGTTTCGTTCGCCTCCGAGAGCGCACGTGTGAGCTTTCGCCACTCGGTCCGGTAGTCGTAGCGATACGTGAAGAAGTGCTTGGCGATGGTAACGCGCGTCCACGCGCGAAACTGGTCCGAGAGCACCGCGATCGCCAGCACGAGGATGCCGGCCGTGAGGAAGAGGAGCTGACCGGCCGCGCCCCAGGTACCTCCGAGCTGGCGGACGTAGTAACTGCCCAATGCCATGACGAGGACGTAAACCGACGTGCCGAGCAGCGTCGCATTGAAAAAGACGATGCGCGGCGAGAGGAAGGCGGCCGACTCCCACTGTGGGATCCTGCTCAGCGCTACGGCCACGAGACCCGTGGACACGACGTTGACGAAGCCTCGAGCCAGCCAGAAGTCCTTTGCTGCGCTGCCATGCAGCATCGCCACCGAAAAGAGGGCGAGATCCCAGGCGTACTGGAGTCCGATGCCCAGCCAGAGGTATTTCAACTGCCAGCGGTGCACCGCGCGCGTGTTGCGCGCGACCTGCTCCACCAGCACCAGGCCGGCGATCGCCAGGAAGAGCCCGCCCCACAGCCAGTTGAGCCGCAGATAGCTCGAGATGATTGCGCTCTGCGCCGGGATGAGCGAGGCGGCGGCCGCGGCGATTACCAGGGCAACCAGCGCCCCGGTGATGTGTTGCACCGTTTGCGCCGGTCGGGACTCGCCGGCGCGGCTCAGGCATCTGAGAAGCACCAGCGCCCAGGCGAGATCACGCAGGTACTCGATCGCGACGAAGAGCCCGATCGCGATCGGGATCCCCGCGTCCTGCGCTGCGCTCACCAGGGCCCAGGCGACCTGCGCGCTCAGCGCAGCCGCCAGGCCCGCACCCGTCAGGCGCCGTCGCCACAGGGTGAGGCATGTCGCCAGCAGGAGGGCGGATGCCCCCGCGGATAAGAGATACCCGACCACGGGCGCGATCGTAGTTCAATCGCGCCCGGATTGCTCCCTACGGCGCGATCACGCGGATCGCGTCGTTCACATCATCGCCGACGTACAGAGTGCCCGAAGAGTCGATCGCGATGCCGTATGGAATATCAAATTGGGCGGCGCTCGAGGTGCCGTCGGCGTAGCCGGGATTCGTGGATCCGGCATAGGTCGAGACCACCTGAGTCGGCGTCACCATGCGTATCTCGGAGTTGCTCGAATCCACCACGTAGAGATTCCCCGCGGAATCGATTGCTATTCCGGTGGGAGCAGAGAACGACGCCGTTGAACCCGTGCCATTGCCGCTGCCGGCGGTCCCGCCGGACGAGCCCGCGAACAGGGTGACGGCGGTCGTTGATACATTGATTTCGCGAATCTCGTTATTGCCGCGATCCGCCACGAAGAGATTGCCCGACACGGAGTCGACGGCTATAGCCGTCGGTGTTTTGAACGTCGCCAAAGTGCCGGTGTTATTGGCTCTACCTGCGGCGAGATTTCCGTACTTAGTCGTCACCACCGCGCCCGGCGTGGTGATTTCGCGGATCTCGTTATTAGCCGAGTCAGTGACCCACAGGTTCCCCGACGAGTCTATCGCGATGCCGTTGGGAGCGCTAAAAGTGGCTGCCGTCCCGGTGCCGTCGGCGTGGCCTATCGTCGTCGAACCGGCGAAGGTCGTCACGACACCAGCAGAGGTGATCTTTCGGATTTCATTGTTGCTCTCGTCCGCGACGTAGACGTTGCCAGCGGAGTCCACCGCCACTCCCGTTGGGTTCCAGAAGGTGGCCGCGGAGCCAGTGCCATCCGCATGACCGGCAGTCGTATCGCTCGAACCCGCGAAGAGAGTGACCACCCCATCAGGTGTAATCTTACGGATGTCGTTGTTGCCGTACTCCGCCACGTACACGTTGCCAGATGAATCCAATGCAACGCCCGCAGGCGCGTGGAACGTCGCAGCGATTCCTGTGCCGTTAGCATTTCCCGCGTTGGCTGGGCCCGCTCCTGCCAAAGTGCCCACCGCTACGCCCGAATCCGCACAGGCGATCGCCACCGAAGTCACATTGGCCGAAGCGGTGCCCGTGTTGGCGGTGGCGGTGCAGTTTTCTCCCAAGGGCTGCGTGGCGACCGTCACATCGTAGGTGGCCCCGCTCGCTAGCGCCGTGGCGAAGGTGAATGTGGTCGCGCCGGTTGCGACCGTCAGCGTATCCCCGCCATTGTCATCCAGCGTCAGCCCCGATTCCGTCAGGCCACTGACCGTGCCACCGATGGTGTAGGTATTCGCAATGCAGGTGATCACCACCGAAGTCACATTGGCCATCGCGGTGCCCGTGTTGGCGGTGGCTGTGCAGGTTTCTCCGGTCGGCTGCGTGTTGACCGTTACGTCGTAAGCGGCCCCGCTTGCGACCGGTGTGGTGAACATGAACGAGGTCGCACCGGAAGAAACGGTCAGCGTGTCGCCGCCATTGTCGTTCAGCATCAGTCCGCCCGCGGACAGGCCGCTGATCGTGCCCCCTATGGTGTAAGTGGTTCCACCAGTCGTACCGCCTCCACCGCTGTAGCCACCACCACCACCTCCGCCACCGCAGGCAGCCAGCATCAAAACAGAAAGAACGCAGGTGGACCGGGCGGCCAGAGAGACTAGAGAGACGGGGGTGCGCACATGAGACTCCGACGGGATGCAGATGCGCCGAGCGTACCCGTGGGGCCCGGGCTCCGCCACCCTCGAGCTCAGGCAATTTGCATTACGTGACGCCGATCGCCAACAGTCGGTGTCGAGGCGCTTTACAGTGTCTCCAGGCTGGATTTTGTAACCCACTGACGCACATGTTGTTTTACTCGTGGCACGGGTCTTGCTTTCAGCTTGACATAAGTAGATTTCCAAACCCGGGATGGGTTTTCTTCGACGGCCCCTTCGGGGGCCGTTTTTCTTTTGCGGGCTAGAATGTCGCCCATGGATCATCCCGTGAGCGCCACTGACAGCGCACCCCCCGCAATGCGGGTGAATGCATTCACCGTCGACGTAGAAGACTACTTCCATGTGGCGGCCCTGGCTTCGGCCGTCTCGCGCGAGAGCTGGCCGACGCGTGAATACCGTGTGGAGCGCAACACGGAGTGCCTGCTCGAGCTGTTGGCGGAGCGGCAGGTCCAAGGCACTTTCTTCGTGCTCGGCTGGGTGGCGGAGCGCTCCCCGGACCTCGTGCGCCGGATCGCGGCCGCGGGCCATGAGATCGCCTGCCACGGCTATTCGCACGAGCTCATCTACCGCCAGTCGCGGCAACAGTTCCGCGAGGAGACCGCGCGCGCCAAGGGACTGCTGGAGGACTCCATCGGCGAACCGGTGCACGGCTATCGCGCCGCGAGCTTTTCCATCGTCCGCGATACGCTCTGGGCGCTCGATGACCTGATCGATCTCGGCTTCCGCTACGACTCCTCCATCTTCGCCATCCGCCACGATCGCTACGGCATCCCGGATGCATCCCCCGTCCCAGGGAGGGTCACCGCGCCCTCGGGCCGCTCGATCCTCGAATTCCCGATGGCCCCGGCCAACTTCTTCGGCCTGAAGATCCCCGTCACCGGTGGCGGCTACTTCCGCATCTTTCCCTACCGGCTCACTTTGGCGGGCCTGCGGCGCATCAATGCCGCCGGCCGACCGTTCGCCTTCTACCTCCACCCCTGGGAGATCGATCCCGGCCAGCCGCGGATCTCGGTGGGAACCCTTTCCCGCTTCCGCCATTACACCAATCTGTCCCGCTGCCAGGGGCGCCTGCGGCGGCTGCTCAAAGAGTTTTCCTTCGCTCCCATGGGTCGGATGCTCGCCTCAATTTGACTTAACTCGTGGCCTCCCAGCAACGGCGCACGCGGCCTCCCGACAGCGTCGCAAGTCGCCGACAAACAAGCAGTTACAGACGATATGTAATTAGCTTTTCACCATATTCTGACTATAATGTGACCGCTTCACGGGGTGGTGGCCTCCCTTTAGGACAAGAAGCAAACCGGGATAAAAAAATATGTTGGCCGCGGGATTAGGAAATCAAAGCGATGAGTACTCGAACCGATGCCGTTCTGCCGCCACTCATTCTCGATCGCCGCACCCCACGGGGCCAGGCGAAGGAGAATTCGGTGACAGTTCCCTCCCGTGAGCGGATGACGCGCAAGCGAACCTCGTCCTGGGACCCCTATGAGGTCTGGAGAACGCGGGTCAAGAACCCGACCGACGAGCAGTAGCCCAGCCTCCTCCGCAAATCGTGCGCTGCGTCACACCAGCCATACATCCATAACCTCGTCAGGGCGGCGCGCAGTCTAGACTGCGCGCCGTGAGCGCACTCGGGCCGATCTCTCCCCAAGCGGCCGCGTTGGACAAACCCGCGCGCCTGAGTCTGGCCGCCCGCATCTGGACGCTCGCCCTCGTCCTCTTCCTCGAGAAGTTCTTCCTCAACGGCTTCGTCAATTTCAATGCGGCGCAGGCGGCGCACGGGCTCGGCACAGCGGTGCGGCTGCTGCAGCATTACGGGTTTCGCTTCGCCGTCTCCTTCGCCATCGCCCTCGCGCTCTTCATCTATGTGCGCAGCGATGCGGCGCTGCGCACGATCAACGACGAGGCGCGAAGCGTGCCGGTTCGCTTTCGATGGCTGGCGCCGCACGTTCTGCTGCTCGTTCCCATCGCCGCTGCGCTCTATAACCTTTATGGCACGCACGCCGTGCATCTTCCCTTTGCGCTCCTCGCCGCATCGGTAACGGTCCTGACCCTCCTGTCCGTCGCGGCGCTCTGCACGGCGCTCGCTCCTTGGGACATCTGGCGACGAGGCGCGGCCGCGGTCGGCCATCGGTGGCTCTATGCCGCGGCGGCTGCTCTGGCGGCGACGGTGGCGATCGTATTCAGTCAGGATCTTTGGGTGCCGACGGCGCAGATCACATTCGATCTCGTGCGCCTCACACTGATTCCGTTCCTGCCGGGGCTGCTGACGGAGCCGGCGACGCGGGTGATCTATGCGCCTCACTTCGCGGTCGGCATCGACCCGGTCTGCTCGGGTCTCGAAGGCATGGGCCTGATACTCGCCTTCTGCGCCTCGTGGCTGATCTTCTTTCGCGCCGAGTACCGATTCCCGCGCGCTCTGCTCCTCATGCCCGCCGGCGTCCTCATCCTCTTTGCGCTCAACGTCATCCGCATCGCCGCTTTGGTGCTCATCGGCAACGCCGGCCACCCGGCCATCGCGGTGTTCGGCTTCCACTCCCAGGCCGGCTGGATCAGCTTCAACGCGGTTGCCTGCGGTCTCGTGTTCGTGAGCCGCCGCAGTCGTTGGCTCAATGCGGCGGCGGCTGAGCGCGCGAGCGCCGCCACGGCCAATACCGCAGTGAATCCTACGGCGGCCTATCTGATGCCCTTTTTGCTGGTGCTCGCCGCGGGGATGATCTCGCGTGCCACCTCGGGACACTTCGAGACCTGGTATGCGCTGCGACTGCTCGCCGGCGGCGCGGCGCTCGCGGTGTGCTGGCCTCGGCTCGGCGGTCTCGACTGGCGCTTCTCCTGGCGCGCCGTCGCCGCCGGCGTGACGATCTTTGCGCTATCGCTCGTGGCGGGTCATTTCCTTCTCTCCCGCCAGGCGATGCCGGCTGGCCTCACCGCCATGTCGGCTCCCGCTCGCGCGCTGTGGATCGCGGGCCGGGTCGCGACCGCCATTCTCGTGCTGCCTCTCGCCGAGGAGTTGGCCTATCGCGGCTATCTCCTGCGCCGGTTCGTGGCCGCGGATTTCGATTCGGTGCCATTCGCGGCCGTCGGCTGGCTGCCGGTGCTCGCGAGCGCCGTCGTCTACGGAATTCTCGACGGCGCGCTCTGGCCTGTCGGCATCGCGGCCGGCATCGTCTTCGCGCTGCTGCTGACCCGCACGCGCCGCATCGGCGAGGCGGTCGCCGGGCATGCCGTCCTCAACGCCCTGCTCAGCGCCGCGGTGCTCCTCGGGCACCAGTGGCAGCTCTGGTGAGCCATTGACATAACGAGGGCGCTGACAATTCTTGTGAATTGGATCACACCGCGGAGCCCTGAGTTGTTTGCAATTGCCGACAGGGTCGATATGATACTTCCAGCGTGGTAGTCCGCACTCGGGCCACACACGCGGCTCATCGGAAGTGCAGAACAGGAATAAGAAAATGCGCAGCTTTCTCGGAGTGTTGCTTATCTCGCTGTCGGCCACGGCCGTGGCCTTCGGTGCCGTCAGAGTCTCGGCGCCTGAATTCGACCCTGCAACCGCAATGGCGGCATTGACCCTCCTCTCCGGGGGCCTGGCCGTCATCCGCGGCCGGCGTCGAGGCAAGCGATAACAGTCAAAAAAAATACGCCGTCCCGCCGGCTCGAAGATGAAGGAATCCAGACGATGTTGAAATCCCTCGCCATTGGCATGCTGACACTGACCGCGGCCGTATCGACCGCGACATTCGCTGGTACGGCTAGCCCACCCCTGAATCAACCGGGTGAGAGCCTGCTTTGCTACATTTTGCCGTTCCTCTGTCAGGCCCCTCCCCACCAGGGAGGCAGCGGCCCGACATCTGCGCCGGAGATCGACCCGGCCAGTGCGGCGGCAGCTCTGACCCTGCTGGCGGGCGGCCTCGCCGCGCTACGCGGCTGGCGCTCGCGCAAGAAAGATCCCTGAGAGCCTCGCGTCCGCCGCCGGCCGCTCTACGGCCGGCGGCGGCGATCATGATGGCGGGCTGTGGGACCATGGGATGTGCACGGCACATCCACGCCGCCAGGAATCAGAACTATGTCGACATGGGCCCGACCTTCCCTTGGCGAAAGACTGGAGCCTCTCTCCCGGTTTTATCATCGGGCGAGCGATCAGCTCTTCATTCGCCGCCACTCGCTGCAGTTCGACGAATTCGTTCCGCGCGAAAGCCTCGTTACCAGCGCGACGGACTCCCTGGCGCATTCCTACAACTATCGGCCGTATTCCACCTATCAGCTGAATTCACTGCTGCGCGAGGCCTTTAAGACCGGGATCCCGTTCCAGAATTTTGTCGACGTCGGTTGTGGCAGGGGACAGCCTTCCCTATTCGCGCGCCGGAATTATCCCTTCGCGCACGTCTATGGCATGGACTTCTCCGAGCCTTTGATCGAGGCCGCCAAGCGAAACCTGCAGCGGACGCCTTATAAGAACGTATCTTTCGTAGCCGCCGATGCCGCGCAATGGAAAGTCCCCGACGGCAACACGATATTTTTCATGTTCAATCCGTTCGATGCGGTGATCATGGAGAAATTTCTGCGCTTGAACCTCGATCACTTCGCCCGCTTTCGCTCGCTGATCGCTTACGGCTTCGACAAGCACCGGGATACGATGTGCAATCTGGGGTTCGAGATCATGTACCGGTCCTGGCGGGACGAGCATTCCATTTTGAGGTACGCCGCGGCGTATTCCACGCGATAGCGTCCGGGCCCGCGGCCGCGGTCAGGCAGGTCGCAAGCCGCCTTGGGCTGTCCGCGTAGCAGCGGCAAACTCCTGCCTGGCGTAGAGCTCGTCACTCAGTACGTTCTCGAGTACTTCGCGCGCGCCGCTGCGGCTGAACGTGTGATCGGCGCTGTCGATGATGCACAGACGGCATCGCTCCCCCAGGCGCCCGATCATCGACCCCGCCTCGATCTTGAGCAGGTCGAGCCCGGGCTCGCCGCGCGCAAAGATGAATACCATCCGAACCCCGCGCGCGATGACGGTCTCGAGCTCGCGGCCGAGGTCGTGACGCAAACGGACACCGACTGCCCGCGCCGCATCACGCAGCTTCGATTGCAGCGTCAGCACCGGCAGACGCATGTAGATCCTGACTATGCGCCAGATGTTCACCTGCCCGGTCAGAAATCGGCGCCAGGCCCGCACTGAAAAGATCCGCTCGCGGTAAATGGTCGGATTGCCCACGACTTCCGTGAGCTGCAGCCCCTCGAGCGACATCGTCTGGTCCCAGAAGTAATTCGAGGGGTTGACCATCAGCACGCGCGCCAGCGGTAAGCCGGCAATCGCTGCCCGCAGCCCGTGGTATGCGCCGGCGCATAGCCCGAGCAGACTGACCTCCCGAATTCCGTAACGCGTGACCAGGAAGTCGATGGCGGTGCGGATATCCTCCAGCGCCTCCGGCGGGAAGACCTCGTTGTCCGTTCGTCCGGGACGGGTGTTGCTGTCGCCGAGGCCGGCGAGGTCCATTCGCAGGATGTAGTAGCCGCGACGCGCCCAGCGACGGGCCAGGGAGACATACATGCGGCTGGCGCCGATGTGGTAGTCGGCGCCTATATTGAGCAGTATGACTGCGCGGCGGCGATTCTCATCGCGGCTCGGCGTGGTCAGAATGCCGAACATCGCCTGATCCGCGCCGAGGAATACGCCGCTCTCGGTGATGAAGCCCTCGGGATCCCCGCCCTCTCCTTCCAACACCAGCTCCGTGGCGGGCGGCTGCGCGCCCGTAACCGCAGCCCCGGCTGGCGCCCGATCGCGAAGCTGTGACAGCCATGCGCTCGTTGCCTGCAGCATCTCCTGCGGCGGTTTGGCAAACTGAGGCGCCCGCAACATCATCTCGACGAAACCTGGGAGGGCCTGGTATTCCACCCTGGCGCCCGCATCGTGCGCTGCCTGCCCCCACGCGCGCGCGACCGGCAGGTCGCTGCGATCGATGACCAGCAGGTCGGCGACGGTCGGCGCGAGCGCACCGGCCGCGTCGGCTTGCGACAGGCTCGCGAGGCTCGCCGCCGCAAGAGCATAGCCGCTGACCTCGAGTCCCCCGACACCGATGCCTGCGCTCTCGCGCGGCCCCGCGGCACCGGAGTTGGCGGCCTCGGCGGCATCGGCCGCCATCTGAAGGGTGCGAAATTCCCGTGAGTAACGCTTGCCGCTCAACACGGGCGCGACCAGTGCCAGAGCCTCCACAGGACACTGTCGACTCGCGATGACGGACAACAGGGCGCCCAGGCGGAAGCCGAGCAGACACACGCGTGAAACGCCGGTGAGACGGCGCAGCTGCGCCACGGCGCTGGCGATGTCGCGTGTCCAGAGCTCCGCCTGATCGGCGTTGGGATCGATGTCGGCGGAGTCGCCGGTTCCGGCGTAGTCGAACCTCAGAGCCGGCATGCCGAGCGCCGCGGCGCTGTCGGCGAAAGCAAGCAAGGAGCGGTGGGCACACAGGGCCTCGTAGCCGAACGGCTTGCAGACCACGACACCCCAGTCCGAGGTCGCGCCCGCCGGAAGGTGCAGCCAGCCGAAAAGCTGATGCCCGCCCGAGGGAAAGTAGATCGGCCGCATCACGCCGGCACGAACAGCTCGAGGTAAGAGCTGATGCGTCCGTCGCGCGTCTCGACCATGTCCAGCAGGTCAGTTGCCACGCTGGCGCCGGTGACCCTGGAGTGAATGCTGGCCCGCCACTGCACCGCGGCCCGGGGGCTGTCGATGACCATCGACACGATCTCGTGACTCGAGATCCGCGAGCTCTTCACCAGGACTCCCAGCCAGGTGCGGATTTCCCGCTCGCCGCGGGCGACGATCGATATCGGCTTGCCGTCGCTGGAGCCCGCGATCTTGAAGACCGCATCCGCCGCGAACAGGCCACAGAGCCGATCGAGGTCGCCGGAGGTCCGGAAGGCATAGAGGTCTTGCAGCAGCCGCTCGAGTTGGCTGCGCTCGTCTGATGAGGATGGAGGCGGCATGGGATCGCTCAATGCAACAGCGTGCGGATGTCCGCACCGATCAGGCGGTAGGCTTCGGGGACATAGGGAATGACCGCGCCCAAGCCGTAGAAGAGATGGATCATGCCGGAATGGCAGCGATAGCTCGTACGCACGCCCGATTGCTCGAGCCGCTCGGCGTACGCCACGGCCTCATCCCGCAGCGGATCGCACTCCGCACTGTGGATGCAGGCCGGTGGCAATCCCTCGAGGCATTGCGCGCGCAAGGGTGACACTCGCGGATCGCCGGCATCGATCCCGGGCACGAGGTAGTTCTTCAAATCGTGCGCCAGTGTTTCCCTGTCGAGCAGGTAGCCGGCGGCAAACGCCTCGCGCGAAGCTGTCGCGGCCGGATAATCGAGAATCGGGCAAAGGAGAAACTGCAGGGCGAGCCGCGGGCCCCCTGAGTCGCGCAGGCTCTGGCACACGGCGGCAGCCAGGGTTGCGCCGGCGGAGTCGCCGCCCACCGCGACACGGTCCGGGTCCAAAGCCAGCTCCTCTGCGTGACAGGTTATCCAGTGCGTGGCGGCACAGGCGTCGAGCACCGCCGCCGGGAAGCGCGATTCAGGTCCCAGCCGATAGTCCACGGACAGTAGCCTACAACCACTCGCGTTCGCCAGCGCGCGGCAAATGACATCGTGTGTGTCCAGACTGCCGGCCACCAACCCTCCTCCATGAAAGAAGGCGAGTCCGGGCAGGACCGGCGAGCGCGCATCGATCGGCGTATACACCCGCACGCCCAGCATCCCGCCGGGGCCGGGGATGACCCGTTGCTCGACGCTGGCAACTGCCTCCGGCTCCCCTCCGAGGCTCAACAGCCGCTCGAGAGTCGCCCGACGCTCCTCGACGCTCAGCTCCCCGGTGCTGCGCGGCGTCGAAGCCGCCAGCTTCCCGAGAAAGCGCCCGACGTGTGGATCGAGTGGCACGGAAGCGGCAGCGCTCTACAGCCCGAGCGCGCGTCTCGTCTGGGCGGGCCAGCGGGTCGGATCGGCGCCATGAACGCAGAAGAGCGCGACCACCAGCCGGTCCATTCCGAAAGCGACGCAACAGGTGTGAACCGGCTCGCCATCCGCACACAACAGGTCCCAGGTGAGCCCGAAGTGATCGCGGTGATAGTTGAAGCTCATGCACGCCGTCGGCGCCACACCTTCGAAATAGGGGATCAGCAGCTCGAACTTGAGGGACTGCTGCCGCTGGCTCACGGCCATCACCTGGCCGACGCGGCCGAAGAAGGGGTCGTTGGCGATGTCGAGCGTGCACGGCAGAGCGAGCTCACCGGCAAGCTCCTGTGCGCGGGCCATCCACTGCTCGCGAAAGGCCTGGATCGCCTGCGGCGGGCCGATGCGCACGAACTCGCGCATCCGGAAGGACTGCAGCCGATCGAGCTCGCGCGAGGGCTCGCGGCGGAAGCAGTCCGCGGCGACATCGAATACCAGTCCCTGCTCCGGGCATCGGCCCCGGGCGGCTGCGATCGGATAGACCGGGTAGCAGGCCGCCGGTGTCAACACCAGGTCGGAAGGCCCGAGCGACTGTGTCCAGTCGCCGCCCGCCTCATAGGTGTCGGCCGCGGCACGGATCTCCGCGGGCGTGCCGTGCAAGGCGCAGACGCAACCGAGGAGGTTGGGAAAACTCTTGAGATAACCGGACTTCTCGAGCTGCGAGCGGCTCATCACCGGCGGGAAGCGCAACACCTCCGCGCCCGACGGCCTGCTTTGCGAGATGAAGTTTTCGAGTCCCTGCAGCACGCCCACGTAGAGTGCGCTGCGTCCGTAGACACCGTCCACGCCCAGAGGCCGGAACAACGCTGTCCACACTGCCTCGTTCGCATCCAGTTCCTTGGAAGCGGCCCGCTTTTCTGAAGTTCCCATGCTGGTCCCGCTCAATCGCTGACACCCGACGAAGCGGGTGCCAGCAGGGAAGTGCTGGCGAGGCTCGCGAGGATGCGGTCGTTATTGATCATCAGAGGTGACGACAGCACGTCCCTGAGCTGCCGCTCCACGGTGAAATCGCCGTCGGTACGGTATCCCGATAGACCGCAGACACGCAGGGCGAGGAGCACCGTCGCCACCGCGAGCTCCGAGGCTTCTACTTTGGTGAGGGTGATCTGCGACTGGAACTCGAGGGAGTCGAGCGCGGCCGGGTCGTCCATCCGACTCTCATAGGCCCGCAGCGAGCTGGAAATCACCGCGCGCAGCGTGCCCAGGTTGGCGAGCGCTCGGGTGAGCTGCGACGCCCCTGGCGGGAACTGTCCGCCACTCTTGCGCGCGGCAGTGCGGACGAAGGCCTGCGCACGGGACGTGGCGGCCGCGGCAATGCCCGCCCATACCGAGCCCCACAGCAGATGGGCGAACGGCACCATGGTGCGCGCATGAATCGACTCGTAGGGCTCCGGCAGGATCTGATCTTCCGTCCCGCTGGCGCGCAGGGTGTAGCCCTCGCTGCACGTCCCGCGCATGCCGAGGGTGTTCCAACCCTGAAGCCGGGTCAGGGTGTAATCCTCTTTGAGGAAGGCGATCAGCACCTGGTCCGACGCAGCAGCATCTGCGGCGCGGCGCGCGGTCGTCACGATGCCGTCGGCATCGGCCCCATAGGAAATCACACTCGCCTGCCGCTCCAGGCTGATGCGTCCGTCCCGACGATCGACCGCGGCTTCACTGGCGCGCACATTGCCTCCGCTTTGCCCCTCAGTCGTCGAGGAAGCCAGCAGGAGCTGCTCGGTGCAGAGCCGTCGCAACAGCTTCTCGACCGCGGCGCTCCCTCGGCCATGGCGCACCAGGCATGCGACCTTCACCTGGTGCATCGCGTAGATCATGCCGGTGGAGGAGCAGGCCTGCGCCAGCCGATGGCAGACATCCGCCAGCTGGCTCACGGGCAGTCCTTCGCCACCGAGCGCCGCGGGGACGAAAATGCCGAGCAGGCGCTGCTGCCGGATGGCCGCGAAGGCCTCGGCGGGAAACCGGGGGGCGGAATCCACCTGGCCTGCATGCTGCGCGACGACTGTCGCCGCGGCCTGGGTCCGGGTGCTGAGATTCGCCTGGGGGGTAGCTGCGCTTCGCGCGGCTGGGGGTGCGGCGGACGAGTCGTTCACGAAAGTCTTCCCATGGGTGCCTTGTGTTTTTCTATCCGGATTGCCCCGGCGCCGCAGGCTTCCGGACCTGTTACCAATAGTGACGAATTAATGCCACAAGCGCCACCGCGCTGCCGGACCGGGATCACATTAGGCGGCGCCCCCGTCGAATTTACATAAAATTTCCGGCCTCCTGTCCCGCCAGATTGAGACATCGGCGCGACGGCACGGTTGCGCCCCAGGTATGATCGGGCCGCCATGAGTAGCAGCAATCCAGGTCCAGAGGCCAGCTCTGCCCTCAATCCCCGTGAGCGGCTGCTGGCCGTGGTTCGCAAAATCCTCGGGACGCCGGCCGCCAACCGTCCCCTGGCGGTGGATGCGCGCCTGAGCGAGCTCGGCATCAGCTCCATCAAGATGGTGACCCTGATGCTGGCGATCGAGGCCGAATTCGACGTCACCATCCCTCAGTCCGAGATCAACCCGGAGAGCTTTGCCACCCTCGCATCGCTCGAGGCGCTCCTGGAACGCATCAAGCCGGGCTCCTAGCCGCGCGCGGCGGCTGCCAGCGCCTGGTCGAGGTCGGCGAGGATATCGTCGATGTGCTCGATGCCGATGCTGAGGCGCAGGGTCTCCGGGCCGATTCCCGCCAGCCGCTGCTGCTCCGGCGACATCTGCCGGTGGGTGCTAGAGGCGGGGTGACAGGCGAGCGACTTGGCATCCCCCAGATTCACCAGGCGCTTGAAGAGCTTCAGCGCATCGTAGAAGCGTGTTCCACCATCGTAGCCACCGCGGACCTCGAAGGTCAGCAGCGAGCAGGTTCTGCCCTTGAGGTACTTCTGCACCAGCGGATAGTGGGGACTGTCAGGGAAGCCGGCGTAGCTCACCGATGACACTCGCGGGTCGCCGCGCAGGAATTCCGCCACCCGGCGCGCATTCTCGACATGGCGCTCCATACGCAGCGCCACCGTCTCTATGCCTTGCAGCAACAGGAAGGCGCTGAGAGGTGACAATACCGAACCCATCGTGCGCTGGAAAACGCTGCGACAGCGCCCGACGTAAGCGGTAGGTCCGAAGTGATCCGTGTAAACGAGGCCGTGGTAGGACTCGTCGGGCTCCGTCAGCATCGGGAAACGCGCGGCGTGGCGCGTCCACGGAAACTTGCCGCTATCGATGATGATCCCGCCCATCGTGGTGCCGTGGCCGCCGAGGAATTTGGTCAGTGAGTGCACCACGACGTCCGCGCCGTAGTCGATCGGGCGGACGAGAATCGGCGTCGGCACGGTGTTGTCGACGATCAGAGGCACACCCGCGCGATGAGCCACCTCGGCCAGCGCCTCGATGTCGCAGACGTTTCCCGCCGGGTTGCCAACAGTCTCGCAAAAGACGGCCCGCGTATCCTCATCGATGAGCGCGGCCAGGGCCTCGGGCCGGTCGGAATCGGCGAACTTGGTGCGCACACCGAGCTTCGGCAGGATGTAGCCGAGAAGCGTGTGGGTCGTGCCGTAGAGCTGCGGCACCGAAACGATGTTGCGCCCCATCTCCGTGACAGCGAGCACCGAGTAATGCAGTGCCGCCTGCCCGGAGCTCACGCACAGCGCGCCCATGCCGCCCTCGAGCTGCGCCACCCGCTGCTCGAGCACCTGGGTGGTCGGGTTGCCGATCCGCGTATAGCGAAAGCCGTCGACTTCAAGGTTGAAGAGCGCCGCGCCGTGCTCGGCGCTGTCGAAGGAGTACGCCACGGTCTGATAGATCGGTACCGCGACTGACTTGGTCGTCGGATCGCAATCGAAGCCGCCATGCAGCGCTATGGTCTCGGGTTGCATCTTTAGCCTTCAGGTCGTGTAGCCGGCATCCACGGTGAGTGTAGTGCCCGTGATATTGCGCGCCTCGTCGCTCATCAGGTACGCAACGGCGGCGGCCACATCGTCGGGGCCTACCATGCGGCGCAATGCGCTCCGGGCAATCATTCGCTGGCGATCCTTGTCGTTCAGCTCGCTGGTCATCGCAGTGTCCACGAAGCCGGGCGCAACCGCATTCACCGTGATCCCCAGCGGGCCCGCTTCACGAGCCAGCGAGCGCGTGAATCCCTCCAGCGAGGCCTTGGTGGCCGAGTAGGCCGACAGCGCCTTGAAGCCGTTCGAGGCCACGACGCTCGAGATGTTGACGATGCGGCCCTGCCCCGCGGCCATCATGGACCGCAGCAGGTACTTGGTGAGTATGAGCGGCGCCAGCGTGTTCAGGCGCACGAGCGACTCGATGTCCCCGTCGCGCATCATGGAAAGGAGGCCGCCGGTCCCGAGACCCGCGTTGTTGACCAGCCCGTATATCGGTCCCGTGTCGCGCCGCAGCTGCGCGACCATCGCGCCGATCCCGGCCGTATCCGCCAGATCGCAGGCCCGGAAGAGAAGATTTTCCGGATGGGCGTCGATAGCCGTGCGCAGCTCCGCCGTGTTGGAACGCGCCAGCGCGATCACCCTGTAGCCGCGGGCGGCCAGTGTCGAGGCGATCGCCAGCCCCAGCCCTCTGCTTCCTCCGGTGACGAGGACGTTATGCATCGCGGCGGACCAGCTTGCCGGAGGCCGATACCTCGAGGGCGGCCACTACGCGAATGAGCGCGGGCACCTTGTGGGCGGCGAGCCGCTCGCGGCAGGTCTGCAGGATTTCGCGGCAGACCCGCTTGGCGTGCGCCTCGGCGTTCTCCGCGCTCTCTGCGGTCTCTCCATCGACCAGCACCACCTCCGCGGTCACCACCGTGCCGGTGATCGGGTTGCGGCGCGGCTTGACGAGCGACATGCGCACCTGCGGATGCGAGTTGATCACGGCTTCGACCTCCTCCGGATGCACCTTCAGGCCACCCACATTGATGATGCCACCGCTGCGTCCGACGAAGTACCAGCGCTCGCCCCGCATCTCGAGCCTGTCCCCCAGATCGACGAACCCCTCGGCGTCCTTGATCGGTGGCGCGCCCTCGCCGAGATACCGCGAGGCATTGCCGGGGGACTGGATCCGCAGTGTCCCGCGGCTGACATCGATTCGGACGCCCTCCGCCGAGGTGCCTGCCAGCGATGCGGGAAAGCCCGTCAGGCCGTCCTGCACCTCGAAGGCTACCCCCGCCTCCGTGGAGGCGAAGGCGTGGGCCACCACCGCCCGTGGGAATGCCGCGCGCAGTGCATCCAGGATGGCCTGGTCGGCGATCTCGCCGGAGAGGCGCACATAGTCCGGTCGGAGCTGGCCGGTGGCCCCGCTCATCAGCGCCTTGCGCCAGTGAGAGGGGGTTCCGGAAATATGGGTTACGCCCGCCGCGGCGGCGCGCCCCAGGAACTCGCCCGGCGACTCGTCAGCGCCGGCGGGCAGCAGCAATGAGCCGAAGAAAAGCGCGCGCAACAGGATCTGCAGTCCCCCGTAACGCCGAACGTCGTAGAAGGTGCTCCAGATGGGCGCGCCCTGCTCGAGGCGGGGAAGCTGCGCGAAGGCCGCCGTGAGACTGGCCAGCGTGTGCGCCACCAGCTTGGGTCCACCCGTCGTGCCCGACGTCAGAAGGACCCACTCCGTCGCCGACGCTTCGCTCCGCCGGTCGACCTCGCAGGGCTGCGGCACCCGATGGGCCACGAGGCAGGAAATCGACCCCAATTCCGGAGGCGGCGCCCCGCCGGTGGCATCTGTGACCCAGGCGTCTACCTGCGCGTCGCGCACGACCTGCGGGAGGTGCTCCGTAGCAAGGCCGGGCGTACAAAGCACCATGCGCCTGGCCACGCCGTCGAGCTCGATGAGGGCAAGAGCCGCTGTGAGCGCGTGCTCCGTGGAGACCATCACCGATCGCCCGCGTAGCGTCTCGAGGCGCCCGCCCAGGATCGAGGCATTCGCCAGCGACCCCAGCGCCACAGGGCACCCGGCGTCGAGCCAGGGGCCTGCGGGCTTGGCGGCTCTCCGGGCGATCGCTTCCCACAGGGTCATCGCGTTACCGCGGGTATTTCTCGTAAAGGCCGACGAAATCGCCGAATGTGACGGGAAAGCTCGCGGCGGTATCGAACGGATCGTAGCCGAGCGCCTCCTCCAGCCGCGCCACGATGAGCGCGAAGCTGAGGGAATCGAGTCCTGACTCGACCAGCCGCAGAGTGTCGGTCAACGGCGCGAGCCGGCGCTGTTGCTCGCGCGCGACCTCCTCAAACATGGACGTTACTGTGGATCTTACCGTCATTGTTTTTCGCCACCTTTTGTGAAAAGCGTGCCCGGACGGCACGACGCTCAAAATGGTACCTTCGCCCCCATGCGCTATCGTAGATCAGGGCCGCATCTTTCGATGAGAGTTGCCCGTCACAGATTACACACAATGGGCGATGGTACCGTAGGCGGATAAGCGCGGATGCCGATCGCCCTCAAAGAAATCATCGTCGTACTGGCGCTCAGCCTTCCGCTCTTCGCCCTCGCGAAGCCCACGGCCCTGCTTTTCATGGCCGAGGCGGATTTCAGGCTGCGACGCAAGGTCTGGCTCACCCTGACGATCGTCGCCTTCCTCAGCCCGAATTTCTGGCTGTTCGCCGCGATCGCGGCGCCGGTTCTTTATTGGGGGGGCAGGAAGGACTCGAACCCCATCGCGTTCTGCCTGCTGCTGATGAATGTCATACCGCCGATCTCCGTGGCGATTCCGCCGATTCTGATCAACGATCTCTTCTCGCTCGATATCTTCCGCCTGCTCTCCTTCTGCGTGCTCGTCCCGGTCGCTTTGCATCTGCGCAAATCCAAGGACGCGAAGCAGATCCAGGGACTGAAACTGACCGACCTCGCCCTGCTCGGCTTCGGCGCGTTGTACGTCATTCTCTACGTGCCTCCCGATATGGCCAACCACGTCATCACGAAGGGTTCCCTCACCAACGCTGTCCGCGACGGGTCCCTCTTCATGGTTGACTTCTATACCCTGTACTACGTCGCCAGCCGCACTTGCACGGACCGCAGGAAGCTGCTGGATGCGTTGGGGACGTTCTGCCTGGCCTGCTCCCTGCTCGCGATCGTCGCCCTCTTCGAGTCGACCAAGCACTGGCTGCTCTACACCGGAATCAATGGCCGCTGGGGCGGCAACAGCGTGCTCGACGAGTACTATTCCCGCGGCAGCTTCCTGCGCGCTCAGGCCGCCACGGGAGAGCCGCTGTCGCTCGGGTTTCTGCTCGTCATCGCCCTGGGTTTCTGGCTGTACCTCCAATCCCACGTGAAGAGCACCCGCACCAGGATCGCCGTTACCCTCCTGTTCTGTGCCGGACTGCTGTCCACCTTCTCCCGCGGCCCATGGCTCGCTGCCGTGGTGATCTATTTCGCCTACTCCGCCCTGGATCCGCGCGGCATTTCCCGCGTCTTCAAAGCGGCCGCGGTGTTCCTGCTCCTCGGCGCTGCCCTGCTCGCCTCCCCCATTGGCGACAAGATCAGCGGCATGATTCCTTTCATGGGCGGCACGGTCGACACGGACACGCTCACTTACCGCGAGCGCCTGCTCGACCGCTCGTGGGAGCTGATCAAGGAACGGCCGATCCTCGGCGATCAACTGGCGCTATCGAAGATGGAGGATCTTCGTCAGGGACAGGGAATCATAGATGTGGTCAACGCCTACGTCGGTGTCACCCTCTTCTACGGCTTCACCGGTCTCACCGTTTTCCTGACATTCATGCTGACGCCGCTGGTGAGGGCCTATCGCAAGAGCAGGCGAATCTGCAAGACCGACCTCGACTCGGCCTTCCTCGGCACGAGTCTGGCGGCCGCCATCGTCGCCATGCTGCTCCTGCTCGCCGACAGCAGCCTCGGCACCGCTCCCGAGCACTTGTTCTACATCGTCATCGGGCTGGCAGGAGCCTATGCGGCGGTTGCCTCGCCGCGCCAACCCGTCACCGCCGGGCAGCGCCCCGTCGAGCCCGGTGTGACCGTCGACGCCTCGCCTGGATGAAATGGAAAAGATTCTTCGCAGCCCGTTCCGACCGCTGAAATTCAGCTTTCGCAGCGACCTCTTCTCCTCGACCTTCACCTACGGGTCGCTGGCTGTCGTTCGCCTCGGCAGCAGTCTCATTCTCACCCGGCTGCTCACGCCCGCGGCATACGGGCTGTTCGCCATTCTCCTGTCCTTCGCCTTCACGATCGAGATGCTGTCCGACGTCGGCCCGACTGCGCTCCTCATCCGGCATCATCGCGGCAGCGAAGTCAGGTTCGTGCATACGATCTGGACCATACGCTTCTTCCGCTCCATCGTGAATTTCGGCCTGCTCTTCCTCGCCTCGCCGCTGCTCGCGGCCCTCTACAAGGAGCCGAGCCTGACGGCGCCCTGCAGGCTCCTCAGCGTCACGTTTCTGCTCACCGGCACTGAATCGATGGCGTACATCCTCGCGCAGCGGGATCAGAAGGCGCGCATCGGCAACTACGCCGAATTTCTCACCAACCTCGCGATGACCGTCGTCGTCATCGGTCTCGCTTTCGTCTTGAGAAACGTATACGCGCTGCTCTTCGGCTTTCTCTTCCAGCGCGCGCTGCTCACCATCATCAGCCATTTCTTCTATCGCGAGGTCGGTGTCGGCTTCGCCTGGGACCGCGAAGCGGTCCGCGAGCAGTTCCACTTCGCCCGCGTGGTGACGCCGTCCAGCTTCATCACCATGCTGCTGAACCAGTACGACAAGCTGATCTTCCTGCGCCTGTTCAGCACGGCGCTGCTCGGCGTCTACAGCATAGCCGGCAACATGCTGGCGCCGGTACGCAACATTATCAATAACAATGCGCGCCTGATCCTTTACGCGCGCTGCTCGGAGTACTTCCGCTCCGATAGGAAAACCGCCCGGGATCGCTACTACAACGAGAACAGGAAGCTCGTTTTCCTCGGCATGCTGCTGCCCGCCATCGTCGCCGGCCTGTCGCAGTCCATCGTTTCCGTGCTTTACGATCCGCGCTATGAATTCGGCGGCTATGTGCTCATGGTGCTCGGGCTCGCCACCGTGGTTCAGGCATTCCTCATCGTGTCGCAGAACGTCCTTTTCGCCGCAGGGGTCACTCACGCCATACTGGTAGGCAACGGGCTCACTCTCGTCGTGCTGGTCCCGGCCTCGCTCCTCGGCTATTACTTCTACGGCCTGAAGGGTTTTCTGTGGTTCAATCTGGCCGGCTCGTTCGCGCCCCTCATCTGGGCTTATCTCAAGCAGCAGCAGCTCGGGCTGTTGAAATTCAGGACCGAGCTGCGCTCGATGGGCCTCGCGCTTGGCACGTTCCTTTTCTGCTTTCTCCTGAGCCATCTGTTCCTGGCCGTCGTGCCGCACAGTTGGCTGCACCTGCATCTCCACAGACATAAGTAAAGGCTACGAGGAGCCCTTATGCAGTCGGTCAAAGATCTCGGCATCGATTCCTTCCTGCCTCTTGCCCGTATGAAAGCGGAGGAGGAACGGGCTCGCATCGCCTATTCGGCCGCGAAGCCCTACCCGCACGTCGTCTTCGACGATTTCTTCGACCCCGCCCTGGTCGAGGAAGTGCTGGCCGAATTCCCCCGGCCGCGGGACATCGAGTGGCGGAAATTCGACAACGAGCGCGAGATCAAACTGATGTCGGCCAAGGAAGCCTCCTTCGGTCCCGCCACCCGCCTCCTCTTCTACCATCTCAACTCCGCGACCTTTCTCGACTTCCTGAGCGGCGTCACGGGAATCGCCAACCTGATCCCCGATCCGGGCTTCGACGGCGGCGGCCTGCACCAGATCGTTCGCGGCGGCAAGCTGGGGGTGCACGCGGACTTCAACAAACACGGGCTATACGACCTGGACCGCAGACTCAACCTGCTGCTCTATCTCAACAAGGACTGGAAGGCCGAATACGGCGGCAACCTCGAGTTGTGGGACCGGGGCATGACACGCTGCGAGGCCAAAGTCGCGCCGCTGTTCAACCGGGTCATGGTCTTCGGCACCACGGACTTCACCTACCACGGCCACCCGGAGCCGCTGCAGTGCCCGGAGAACATGACGCGAAAATCGATGGCGCTGTATTACTTCAGCAACGGACGCCCGGCCGAGGAGATCAGCGGCGAGCATTCGACGCTCTTTCGCGAGCGTCGCGAGGGTGAATTCAAACTGACCGCCCGCCAGCGCATCGCGGCGGTCGCGCGCGACTTTGTGCCCCCGATCCTCATGCGCGGCTTGAGCAAGGTTCTGTAGACCTGGCCCATCGCTGGCCCATCACTGCGTGCACTGCGGCCACCAGCAGGGCGTGCTGCCGATGAAGCCCTGGATGGCGGCCCACTTCGGCGGCGGCCGCGCGGCGGAGGTCTTCCACTGCATGAGCGATTCCAGCGCACCCCACTCGCCGTACTGGGAGAACGAGCCTATGTCGTTGTACAGCACCAGCAGCTCGCCGCCGTCCCCTTTCCATTGCTGCAGGTATTGCGTATAGGCAGCGCCCATCCGCGGGTCACGGTTGGCGGCGACGAGCAGCTGGGCAGCCGGATCACGGGAGCCGCTGATGAACCCCTGACCGCCCTCGTAGCCGATCAGTGGCAGACGGTAGTGCGCGGCGATTGCCGCGTACGAGGTCTCCCATTGCGCGGTCTCATGGAACCAACCGCCATCTGGAACGCCAGGATCGCCGCCCGCGACGAGCGACCCGAATAGACGTGCAAGCCCGCCATCCGGTTGCGTGACCCACTGGGAGGGCAGGTTGCGATCGCCGAAATAGGGTGCGATCGCGATGGCGCCGATTCCGTGTCCTGAGCAGGGCGCGCCCGCCCAATAGGGACAGTCGAGCGCCTCGGTCGCGGAGGTGCCATAAGCCGCCTGAGCTGCCAGCACGCAGATCACCCGATTGCGGTCGGGGCCCCAGGCGGCCTTCCACATGTCGCAGATCTGCGCGCTGCGCATTCCGTACCAGTTGCGATTCCAATCGTAGCCGTTGTCGCCCGACGGGCGGTTCGGCCACGCCTCTTTGCCGCGCGTCACTGCATAGTCGTATTGGGGAAAGGAGTTGTTCCAAACCTCGTTGCTGTACTCCAGATAGACCTTCTGGGTGGGTCCCAGCTTGGCGTGCGCCAGCGCAGCCATTTGCCGGACGTAATCGTCATCCGCCATTGCCGGCACGTTGAGCCAGGCATCGGCGGAGATGGCATTGGCAAGCGCCACCGCCGCTTCGAGCGGCACGCCCGGGGTCCAGCTGTAATAGCTCGGCATGGGGCGCGCGGACCAGGACGAGAGCGTGCTCCCGTTGGTATTCAGCCAGTCCATGAACCGCAGGACGCGAAAGCGGCTGAGCATCTGCAGAAAGGCGGGATCGAAGAGCTTACCCGCCTTGAATGCGGCCAGGTCCTGCTCCCTCACGATCCTGATATTGCGGATGTAGTTGCCATTGTGCCGGGGATCGGTCTCCGTGATCTGCAGATGGATGCCGTTGTTGTCGCTCGGCCGCGCGACTTCGATGACATCGCGACCGCGCGAGGAGCTGATCAGCCTCGCGTCGAATTCGTAGGTCATCGTGCCCTCGCCGTCGTACAGCACGACGTATCTGCCCGCGGGGTATAGATACGGCACCGGCACCCGATCGACGATTGCCCCTACGGAATCGAAAACCTGCGGGTGCGGATCGGACGGCGCTGCGACCAGCGTCTTCGGATAGCCGTTGGCATCGAGCTGCAGGTACTGCTCCTCATGCGTATCCCACGTGTCCTGGCTATGGGTGACCCAGCCGCCGTTGGTCACGAATACGTTGAGGAATGGCTGCTCGGTCGAGTAAAAGCTGATGCTGTTCAGGTTGATTCCGAGGGGCGATCTTGCATTCGCCGACGTGACGGCGACTGCCGTTCCCGTGCCGGCGGCCAGCAGCACGCCGAGGAGAAGGGTGCTCATTCTCAATCGCATGGCGTCGACCTCTCGTTCAGGCGCGAATGATTCGTGCCGGCACTCCCACCGCGGTCGCCCCATCGGGCACATCCCGCAGCACCACGGCATTCGCGCCGATGCGCGCATTGTCGCCGATTCGGATCGCGCCCAGAACCTTGGCACCGCCGCCCACCAGCACATTGCCGCCCAAGAGCGGAGCACGGGCGCCGTCGGCGACACCGATGGTGGCCTGCTGCAGGATCATGCAGTTCGGGCCGATCTCGCTCCCAGGATGGATGACGATGCCATTGGGATGGGGAATCATGAGACCCCCGCTGATGCGGGAATTGAGTGGAATATCCGCCCCGGTGACGATGCTCCAGAAGCGATGCCGCAGCACCGCGACTTTCTGCAGCAAGAGGTGCCAGGGCCAGCGGGAATTCCCGTGGCGCTGGTAGGCGCGAATGCTCGCCAGCAGCGATCGCGAGGGGGCCCACGCAAAAAGCCGCTTACTTTCCCGTGACCAGTCGGGAGCGCTCGCCGACGGCGCGTCGTCTTTGACTCGAGCCATCGCGCGCCCCTCAGCCGAGCGCGGCGGCAATCCGCGGCGCGACCCGCAGCGCATTGGCCGCGATCGTCAGGCTGGGATTGATTGCACCGCTGCGCGGCATGAACGAGGCATCGACCACGAAGAGATTGCTCAGCCCGTGCGCCCGGCAATCCCGGTCGAGCACACTGCTGCGGGGATCCTCGCCAAACCGGCACGTGCCGCAGGGATGCCCGTAGTTCATCGCCAGGCTCGTCGACAAGCGTGCGAGGCGCCAGGGCCTGATCGCGGCCGCAAACCTGTCGCGCAACGCATCGGCGCGGCGATGCAGGTCGGCGGTTATCGTATAGCTGAAGCGGGCGCCGTCCGGCTGCTGCGGATCGATCGTCACCCTATTGTTCGCGTCAGGATCATCCTCCGTCATCGCGGCAAACAGCCCTGCATTGCCCAGAAGCGCGGCACCCAGATGCGATGGCACCTTCGCGAGAAGCGACAGCAGACGCTCGTTCTTCACTCCATGGCCGCGCATGAGGTTCTTCAGATGCAACGCTATTGCGCCGCGTCCGATCTCGATGCCCATGCTCTGCACGTAGCCGAGACGCTCGCCTTCCACCAGATAGAAGTCCCGGACGGAGATGGCCTTCTTCTGTCTTCCGCTTCGACCGTAGCGATGCGGCGCCCAGACCGCGAACAGATCCGAAGTGTGGCACGTGAGGTTGCGCCCGACCTGGTCCGACTGGTTCGCCAGCCCCGCGGGCCAGTCGGGACTCACGGATCGCAGCAGGATGAGGGGTGAGCGAAATGCGCCCGCGGAGAGGACCACGATGCGCCCGTGAATGAGGACATCCTTCCCGCCGCAGATCGCTCGCACTCCCTGCACGCTCCTCGCCGTGGCTTCGATGGACTGGACGTCACAGTCCTGTAACAGCCGGCAGTTTCCAAGCCGCAGAGCGTCGTCGAGACACACCGAGGAAGCGTCGGCCTTGCACTTTCTGAGGCAAACCCTGCCGATGCACTCCTCGCACTGCTCGTCGTACCGGATCGCGACGTGCAGCGGCTCGGGCTGCAGCCCGTTGCGGCGCATCCGCTCCATGAGGGCCTGGTCCCATTCGCTCATCCGCTGCATCGCGGTCTCGGCGCTCAACTGCACGCGGTAGAGCTTTTCCGCGGCTTCGTAGTACGGGAGGAATTCTTCGTAAGCGACGGGCCACGCTGGCAGATTTCTCGTGGCTGACGCGGGCTGCTGAAAATCCGTCGCTGCCATGCGCTCGAGCGCCGCGGCGTAGTGGATTGTCGAGCCGCCCACGGCGCAGCCGAGAGGCGCGAAGACGCTCGCATGTGTGCCGTCGCTTCGCATCTCACTGACGGGCAGCGGCCACCAGCCTCGCTCGATGCGCTCCTCGGGCGTCACGCCCTGCTCATCGCCGTTGGCCAGCGACACTCGCCTGCCCTTTTCCAGGACGAGAACTTCGAGCCCCCTGTGCGCCAGCGCCTGGGCGACGGTCGCACCGCCCATCCCACTGCCCACAACAATGACGTCCCACTTGCGGGACACGTCGATCGGGTCAGTGGACATACCGCATCACCTGCTAAGCGAGAACTGCGTCACGAAAACCTCAACGTTTTCATCGTAATTCTCTCGATACCTGAGGTTGGCCGCAAGTACCGCGAGCGGCGAGGCGCCGATGGCCGGTTTTACTTAACTCGCCGCATATGCGCCTGCGCGAGCGAGTCACGGATCGCATCGCGGGCTCGTTTGCGTGCCGCGCAGCGCATCTGCGCTCGTCACGAGCCGCGTGCCGGATCGCATCGCAAACGTCATCGCTCGCGCACCGAATCGCGCCGCGGAGTGCAATCGCAGCATGAGCGCGGCCGCACTTTCCAACATGCGCGCTCGTGCTGGATTTGTCGGGGTCCGGCGACGAATCGACTCGCTCGGTGTCGCACATGGCCGACGGGTTGCGCGCAGCGAAATAACACGATACTTTCCGCGCGGTCTTGCTGTTATAAATATCTGCGTTGCATGAGGTAAACCCGCCGCGAGGCGGGGACGCAAAGCCTCCGGTCTCGAGCCACTGTGCGAGATAGCGGGGTTGCCGAAGAGTTTCAGCGTCAGCTGCAGAACTCATCGTCTGCCCTTCTCCATTCTCCTGGCTGCGAGTCCGGAAGCGCTTGCTCCGGGGGCGTCGCAGACGAGTGGAGGTCACAGATAATGTCATGCAGCGCCGTGAGGGCAATCCTCAGAACGGGCACGTTCGTGCTCACTACCATCCTCCTCGGCGCAGCCGCCGTCACCAGTGCATCCGCCGCCACAGGCCGCCCGACGATCAGCGGCACGCCGGCGACGACGGCGCAGGTAGGCAAGGCCTACTCATTCACGCCGACAGGTAAGTTTCCGAGCGGTCAGAAGGGAAGCTTCGCTATCTGGAGCAAGCCGTCCTGGGCCACGTTCAGCACCGCGACCGGCCGCCTCTCCGGCACACCGTCGGCCAAGAATGTCGGCACGTCCAAGGGAATCTCGATATCGATATACGACCGCACGACCAACCGCTCGGCCTCGCTGAAGGCGTTCTCCATCAAGGTGGGCGGGTCTTCCGCGGCCGCCCCGACGATCGGCGGCACACCTGCTGCCACGGTTCAAGCGGGCAAAGCGTACGCATTCACGCCGACCGTCAAGAATCCGACCGGTCAGGCGCTGAGCTTCAGCGTCACCAACAAGCCCACCTGGGCGGCTTTCAGCATTTCCAACGGCAAGCTCTCCGGTACGCCGACCGCTTCGAATGTCGGCATGTACAAGAGCATCGGAATCCAAGCGCGCACCGCCACGGCCTCCGCGTCGCTGCCGGCGTTTGCGATCACGGTCGATCCGGCTACGACGACCTCACCGCCTCCGCCCCCTCCCCCGCCGCCGCCGCCGCCGCCGCCTCCCCCGCCGCCGCCGGCTGGTGGCGGAGCCACCGCGGTATTCAGCTTCGCCAATTTCTCGGCCAACCCGGCCGGCATCAACCTGGATGATGCGGAAGGGGTGGTCAACGGTGCGATCCAGCTCGCCGGCGAAAAAGTGCACGATGCGGGCCAGGCCTGGTACACGACCAAGCAGAACGTCACGGCATTCACGACGGACTTTACGTTCAAGATCACCGCGAACGGTTACGGCGAATGCTTCGTCATTCAGAATGATCCTCGAGGCATGGGCGCCGGTGGCGACTCCAATGGCCTGGGATATTTCGCCTACGCCGTGAATCCGGCGGGCACCGCGATCGGCAACAGCATCGCCATTGCTTTCAATGCCACGCCCAATGGCTCGAGCGGCTCGGAATCCTATACCGGCGCCACGCCCAGCATGACCGGGCTCTATCTGAATGGCGGGGTGCTCATGGACAACGGCATCATGCCGGTCCAGGACCTGATCCCGCAGGGGATCAACCTGCAGAGCGGCGATGTGATGTCGGCGCACGTGGTCTATGACGGCGCCATCCTTTCGATGGCCCTGACCGACACGTCGACGGGTGCGCAGGCATACTTCCAGTGGCCTGTGAACATACCGGCGGTCGTCGGCGGCAATACGGCCTACGTCGGATTCAGCGGTGGCACCATCAATCCGGTCCCGCTACTGATCAACTCCTGGAGCTGGTGGCAGGGGTATGACACCCGCGTCTCCGCGCCTACCTTCAGTCTGGCTTCCGGATCCTATGCGTCGGCGCAGTCGGTCACGATCAGTGCCTCTGCCGGCGCGACGATCCACTACACGACCAACGGCAAGCCGCCGACGACCGCCTCCGCGGTCTACAGCGGCCCCATCACGGTCAGTTCGAGCGAGGTCGTCCAGGCGATCGCGGTCGAGAGCGGCGATACGAACAGCGAGCCGGCGCAGGCCAGCTATCAGATCCAGGCCGCCGGTGCTCCGACCATCAACTTCCCGAGCGGCTTCGCGAGCGCGGGCGGGCAGTTGCTGACCGCCGGAACCGCCAAGGTCAGCGGCTCCACGCTGCAGCTCACGGACACGAGCAACAGCATCGAGATCGGTTCGGCGTTCTATGCCGCCCCGGTGAACGTGCAGTCGTTCACCAGCAAGTTCACTCTGCAGTTCTCCGGTAATGTCGATCAGAACACCCTCTTGTTCGTCATCCAGAACCAGACGCCGGCTTCCGCTGATACCTCGGGCGTTCGCGCCGTCAGCGGCGGTCCGTACGCCTTCGGCTTCGAGAACTACGGCATCAACAGCCCCGACGGCGGCTATGGTGGGCTGTCTTCGAGCGTCGGCGTGAAGTTCGACCTGTGGAACGGCACCACCGGCATGTACACCAACGGAGAGACCCCGTACGAGCCGCAGACGACCGTTTCGGGCATCAATCTGAACAGCGGCGACCCGATAGCCTGCACGCTTTCGTACAACGGCTCGACGCTCACCCTGTCGATGACGGACACGGCGACCGGCAAGACGTTCTCGACCCAATGGAGCGTGAACATTCCGTCCCAGGTGGGCGCCGACACGGCTTACGTCGGATTCACCGCCTCGCTCTACACGGGTCCCTCGGGGCAGTCCGTAACGTCCTGGACATATGGTAATTGAGGTGTGTCGGTAACCGGCGACGAGTTGTATAGTGTGAGGTCAAGGCTACATCCGCGCCGGTTTGCTGCTATAAATTCCTGCGTTGCATGAGGCAAACCCGCCGCGAGGCGGGGACGCAAAGCCTCCGGTCTCGGGCCATGGCGCGAGATAGCGGGGTTGCCGACGAGCTTCGAGCTCATCGTCTCCCGCTTTCATCCCCTCGGCTCGGGCTCCGGAGGTATCTGGGCTTTGGAGCCCGCGGTCGAGTGGAGAAAGCGCATGTCGTGCAATGCCATCAGGCTATGTCTCAGAACGAGCACCCTCGTGCTCTGCGCTCTGCTGCTCGCCGCCGTGGCAGGCTGCAATGGATCCTCATCCGCAGCCTCGTCCGCCGTCGGCTCCAGCGGCTCCGGCTCGTCCGGTTCCTCCGGCGGCTCGGGGGGGACGGGTACCTCGGGCGGCTCAGGTGGGACCGGCGGCTCCGGTGGCACGACCATCAGCGGCACACCCTCTACCAAGGCCCAGGTGGGTCAGGCGTATTCGTTCACCCCGACGGTCAGCGCGCCGAGCGGCCAGTCGGTGAGCTTCACCATCACGAACAAGCCGGCCTGGGCCACTTTCAGCACCTCGACCGGCTCGCTCTCCGGAACTCCCTCCGCCTCGAATGTGGGCTCGGACAGCAACATCGAGATCGACGCCAGCGCGTCCGGCAGCTCCGCTGCCCTACCGGTATTCACGATCACGGTCGCCGCGGCGGCGCCGCCGCCGCCCACCACCGCCACGGCGGTTTTCAGCTTCGCCAATTTCTCGGGCAATACCGGCAGCCTGAATCTCGATGAGGCCGAGGGGGTCGTCGGCGGCGCGATCCAGCTCGCGGGCGAGCAGGCGCACGATGCCGGCCAGGCCTGGTACGGGACCAAGGAGGACATCACCTCGTTCACCACCGACTTCACGTTCACGATCACCTCCAACGGCTACGGTGAGACCTTCGTGATCCAGAACGACCATCGCGGGTTCGGCGCCGGCGGCGATTCCAATGGCCTGGGATATTTCGCCTACGCCGTGAACCCGGCGGGCACCGCGATCGGCAAGAGCGTCGCGATCGCCTTCAACGCGACGCCCAATGGCTCCAGCGGCTCGGAGTCCTACACCGGCGCGACGCCCAGCATGACCGGCCTCTACATCGACGGCGGGCCGCTCATGGACAACGGCATCATGCCGGTCCAGGACCTGATCCCGCAGGGAATCAACCTGCAGAGCGGCGACGTAGTGTCGGCGCACGTGGTCTATGACGGAACCATCCTTTCCATGACGCTCACCGACGCGGTGACCCAAAAGCAGGCGTACTTCCAGTGGCCGGTGGACATCCCCGCGATCGTCGGCGCCAATACGGCCTACATCGGCTTCGGCGGCGGCACCATCAATCCGGTCCCCCTGCTGATCAATTCCTGGAGCTGGTGGCAGGGGTTCAACACGCGGGTGGACTCGCCGACCTTCAGCCCCGCCCCCGGCGCCTATACGTCCTCGCAGTCGGTCACGATCAGCGGCCCCGCCAGCTCCACGATCTATTACACCACCGACGGCAAGCCGCCGACGACCGCCTCCGCCGTCTACAGCGGCCCGATCACGGTCGGCTCGAACGAAGTCGTGCAGGCCATCGCGGTCGAGAGCGGCTATACGAGCAGCGAGCCGGCACAGGGCAACTACCAGATCCAGCCCGCCGGCACCCCGATCATCAACTTTTCGGGCGGCTTCGCCGGCGCGAGCGGCCTGATGCTCAACGCCGGAACCGCCACCATCAACGGCTCGAACCTGCAGCTCACGGACAAGACCAACAGCATCGAGATCGCCTCGGGATTCTATGCCGCGCCGGTAAACATCCAGTCGTTCACGACCCATTTCACTCTGCAGTTCTCCGGCAACGCCGACCAGAACACGCTCTTGTTCGTGATCCAGAATCAGACGCCGGCGTCCGCTGACACTTCAGGCCTCGCTGCCGTCAGCGGCGGCCCGTATGCGTTCGGCTTCGAGAATTACCAGATCAACGCGCCCGACGGCGGTTATGGCGGCATCTCCACCAGCGTCGGGGTGAAGTTCGACGAGTGGAACCGCACCACCGGGATGTATACCAACGGCGAGACTCCTTACGAGCCGCAGACGACCATCAACAATGTCGATCTGACCAGTGGCCATCCGATAGCCTGCACGCTGTCGTACGATGGCGCGACGCTGAAATTGTCCATGAAGGATACGGTGAGCAGCGCGACGTTCTCGACCAGTTGGAGCGTCGACATTCCGTCCGCGGTCGGCGCCGACACGGCTTACGTCGGGTTCACGGCCTCGCTCTACACCGGCCCTGCGCAGCAGGACGTGACCGCGTGGACATTCGCTAACTGACGAATCCGCGCACGGCTGGAACGGATCGATTCCGCGGCCGCAGCACGCTGTGCCGCAGGAAATCGCGGTAGAAACGCGGAACCGCCGTCGCTGCGCGCCCGAGCGCAAACCGTTTGAGCAGGCCGATCGGATAGGCCAGAGCGACGGTCAGGTCGATGAGGATCGCGCGCCGCATCCCGAAGGCGACCGCAAAGTAGCGGCGTCTGGACTCGAACCACCAGGGCGGTAATCGCGTCGGGCCAGCCGTGCGCTCCATCACCTTGGTGGTCTGCCCGGCGTCATGCATCACGCGGCTCTCCGGCACGTACCAGGTCTCGAAGCCGGCCGCACGCGCCCGGCGGCAGAAGTCCGTTTCCTCGAAGTAGAGGAAATAGTTCTCATCGAGACCGCCGATCGTCTCGAATACCCTCGCGCGGATCAGCATCGAGGCGCCGGAAATCCAATCCACGGCCTGCGGCGTGCGGCTCATCTGCCGCGGCACCTGCCATCTTCGCAACAGCCGGGAGACGAGCCCGATGTGAAGGGCGGCGCAGAGCTCGCTCACGAGTGAGGGGAATCGAAAGGCGATCGGCCAATCGCTGCCGTCGAGGTTCTCGAAGCTGCTGCCGGCAATTCCGACCGTGTCGTGAGCCTCGAGGAACCGCGCCAGGGCCGCAATGGCCCCGGGTCTCACCTGCGCGTCCGGATTCAGCAGGTGCAGGTAATCGGGCGCGTGCTCCGCGAAGGCCTGCCGCAGCGCCAGGTTGTTCCCATAGGCGAAGCCGCCGTTGCGCGGGGCCAGGATCACTTGCGTCCAGGAGCCCCAGCCGTTCTGCGCGACCGCCCGCTCGAGATGCGGGTAATCGCCCGAGGCGTTGTCGACCACGATGGCGCGAATGTCGATCTCGGGAGCCGCGCGCTCGCGCTCGGCGGCGACCGATCGCAGGCACTCGATCGTGAGAGCCGCCGATTTATAGCTGACGGTCAGGACGGCGACATTCACGCTGCGCATGGGATTTGGCCGGACCTAGCGCTTGGAGCGCACCCACTTCGACTGCGGCTTGAGCAGAAACCCCAGGTAGAGGGGCACCTTCCAGATGGCGTAGAGCGCCGCCATGACGAGGTCTTTGCCGGAGACCGTCTGGCGGCCGAAAACCCGCCAGGAGAGCGTCACGGCGCAGCCAAACAACACTGCCGCGGCGGTTGCCAGGAAGAAAGGCAGGCTCGCCCGCACCGTCAGCTCGACGCCCAGGGAAATGGCCCAACTCGCTGCGATCGCCATGGCCAGCAGTGCCAGCGGCGGCACGCTCAGATCCAGCGCGATCGCCGCCAGAGCCGCGTCCCGACGGATGAGGGCTCCGAGCAGCAGTTTGGGCGCCTCGCTCAGGATGGCCCGCAAATGACCGTGCTCCCAGCGCGTGCGCTGGCTGCGGATTCCTTCATCGGATGTCGGGAACTCGCTGCTGACCGTGGCTGCCAGACAGAATCGAGGCGGCAGGCCGCGCCGCGCCAGCTCTATTCCGAGCTTGAGGTCCTCGACGAGGTGCCCGGTGGCGAGCGACGACGCTCGGATGCAAGCCCATGGAAATGCCATGCCGGTGCCCATCAGCTGACAAGGCAGGCCCATCCGGCGCAACCCCTGCGGCCTCACCCGGTTCTTGATCAGCCACGCGAACTCGGCGATCCTGACTCGCAATCCCGCGCCCTCCGGCGCCCGCATCAGGTCGATGGCCTGCGCCGGCGCTCCCGCTGCCTGCGCGGCCGCGGCCAGTGTCGCCAGCGATCCGGATGACACGACGCAGTCGGCGTCGATGATGATGACCACGTCCGGGGGGTCCTTCTCGAGATGACGCACCCCGTGGTCGAGCGCATAGCCTTTGCCGCGAAGGTCCTGGCTCTCGCGTCTGATGACTTCCGCGCCCTCGTCCTGCGCGATCTGCGCGGTCTGGTCCGAGCAATTGTCCGCGACCACGAGCAGCCGATCGGATGCTCTCAACTGCGCGCCGACCGATCTCAGCGTCCTGGCGATCGTGGTCTCTTCATCATGCGCGGGTATCAGGACGGCGAGGCGTAGCGGCTCCGCGCTGGGAGCCGACGACGCATCGCCGGGCATGACCGCCGCCAGCACCTCGACGAAGAACACCAGCGCTGGAACCAAGAGCAGCGCACAGACGATGGTCAGGATGACGGCGGTCATTGGGGAAGGTTGGCGCGAAACAGCTCAGCCAGCCTGCGCGCCTCCTCGTCGATGGAATGAAGCTTGATGACGCGCCGGTGAGCGGCTTCGCCCATCCTTGCAATTTCCTCATCCGGGCACGTCAGGCACTGCTCCATCGCGAGCGCGAGATCGTCGACCGACCCCGCGGGAAACATCCAGCCGGTCTCCCCATGGGTGACCAGCTCGGGAATACCCGCCACGTAGGTTGTCAGCACGGGACGATGCAGCGCCATCGCCTCCATGATGACGACCGGCAGCCCTTCCGCAAAGCTCGGCAGCACCATCGCCCGCGACGCCAGCAGCTCCTCGCGCACCTGGGCGCTGCTGATCCACCCTGTTATGCGTACGCGGTCGCGCAATTGAAAGCCATCGATGAGCGACTCGAGAGTGGCGCGCAGCGGGCCATCGCCCGCCAGCACCAGTTGGAAATCGATGTTCCGCGCCGCCAGCCGCGCCGCCGCCTGGATGAGGAGCGGCTGACCCTTTGCCTCGGCGAGCCTGCCGACACAGCAGAGGCGAGCGGCGGGCGCCGGCAGCCTGTTGTCGACGCCCTGGTGAAATGCCTGTTCCAGCCCGCAGCGCACGATGTGGATCTTGGGCCATTCCTCGAATGGCGCCGACAGGCAGAGCTGACTCCTGCAGAAGCTGCTGATGGCGATGACCAGGGAAGCCCGATGGATCTTCTCCGGCAGGCCCAGCGCCCGCATGAACTCCTCGGGGCCGTGCACAGTGAAGCTGTACGGCGGCCCGCCGAGCGAGTGGACCAGCATCGCCACTTCCGCGGAATTCGTGCCGAAGTGGGCGTGCAGCCGCTCGGCGCCGGCACTCTTCACCCAACTCAGGATACGACACGCCTCCGCGACGTAGACAAGATGGTAGGCCAACGGACGATCGGTGCCTCGCGCCACTTTCGCCGCCAGCCAGACGGTACGGAAGAGACGTATCGGAGACAGCAGCAGTGTGCGCAGGAGCGATGGCAGCAGAGACCACAGACCGCCACGAAGCACGTATCGGGTTCGCTGACGCTCCTTCTGGTCCTCCTCATCCGGCAGCGGCCCATCCCATCCGCGCAGCGCTATCCGTGTCACCTCCAGTCCCTGTCGTTCTAACGCGTGGATTTCCCGACGGATGAAGCTGTGACTGACCTTGGGGTATGCGTTGATGAGATACGCGATCTTCAACGGATTTACTTGTATTCGATGATGGGCGACTCGACTTTCCGCAGCAGGTCCCAGGTGAACTTTACCTGACCCAGCATCTCAGGGAACTTGCCCAGAACCAGGGCGCTGGCGCGCAGCCACCTGTGCGTCATCTCTTTTCCGCCCTTGGTCGCGATGCGCAGCACCAGCAGCGGGTAGGCCAGAGCCGCGCCGAGCAGGGCCCAGGGCCCAACCAGCACGGTGGCCGCAAGACCCATCACGGGTACCCACAGCCCCCAAAACCAGATACGCCTCGCTTCGGATACCCAGTGCCGCTCCGGTCCCCGGCCATGCAGGTGCGCGCCCTGGGCATACGCGTAGCCGCTTCGCACCGCGCGCGTCCACCACTGGGAGAATCGATGCAGGGCGGCGTCGTGCAATATCATTTCCGGCTCGATGTGCCAGATCTGCCAGCCCGCGCGGCGCAGTCGCACACAGAGCTCAGGCTCTTCGCCGCAAATCAAGCGTGACTCGAAGCCGTTCACCTGGCGAAAGGCGCGCGTGCGCATCACCGCGTTGCCGCCGCAAGCCGTCGTTTCCCCCACCTGGAACGCCTGCCATTCCATGTCGCAGAGGCGATTGTAGATGGATCTTTCGGGGTGTCGTTCCCGCACGCGCCCCCACACCGTGGCTACCCACTGATGTTGCTCGAGAAAGCTCACGGCGGCCGCCGGCCACCCCGTGGCCACCTCGCAGTCACCGTCCACGAAGAACACGGACTCGAGAGCGGGGTGCAGCTCGAGCAGCCTGCGATAGCCCTCGTTCCTCGCCCGCGCCGCGGTGAATGGGATTTTCCGATCGAGCTCCACCACACTGGCGCCGCGCGCCCGGCTCATCGCCACGGAGTCGTCGCTCGATCCCGAGTCGACGTACACGGTCCGGCTCATGAGCCCCGACAGGGACTCGAGACACCGCTTCAGGCGCTCGCCCTCGTTCCTGCCGATGACGACGACCCCGAATGTGCTCAGCAGGCGCTCAGGTGCCTCCAGGCCCGTTCCTGCAGGATCGGAGCGGGTGGCGGGCGTCGATTCGATGGCGGCTTCATGCCCGATGGTCAGGTCGTGGGTCACGGAGAGGAATGTCGATTGGGTCACAGTTCGCCGGACATAATATCGCACCGGAGGCGCTCGGGACTGTGCGCGGCTCGACGAACACAGGTCACGCGCCGGAAATGAAACGCAATTGTAACAAGGCCTTGCAGCGAGCTTCCTCTCGCCTCTCCAGTGTTAGGTTGGAATCCGCAGCGGATTCCCGCCTCAAGCCTTCGGGTCGCTCCGTCCCTCCGAATCGCCGTATCCGCCATAGCCGTAGTAGTAGCCATGGCCGCCGGACTCGTGCGCCTCGTTGAGCACCAGGCCGTAGAGCTTGCTCTTCTCCACCATGCCGATGGCATCGAGCAGCGCCTGACGCGGAGTCTTGCCGGCGCGCGCAACGATGAGAATCTGTCCCGGAACCTGCTTCAGCGCCCGCGCCTCGCTCGAGACGAGCAGCGGCGAGGAGTCCATCAGCACCAGCCGCCGCGGATATAGCGCAGTCAGCCGCGCCGCAATCTGTGCCATGCGCGCGCTGCTGATGAGCTCCGGGGCTGTCCCCCCCGCCGCCTTGCCAGCCGGCAGGATCTCGAGTCCCGGAATGTTGGTTCCGAGGACGAGCGACTCCACGTCCAGCGCGGAATTGCTGAGAGCATTGAGCAATCCAGGCTCCTCCAGGACTCCGAACGAGCGGCTGAGGTGCGCCTTCGGCGCATCGGCATCGACGAGCAGCACGGACACGTCGCGCTCGTGTGCGATGCTGACAGCAAGGTTGAGCGACGTGAACGTCTTCCCGTCCGCTGGCAGCGCGCTCGTCACCAGGATGAGTCGCGCGTCCGACCGGGCGTCGACCGCCAGCGCTCTGGCGATCAGCGGACGCTTGATCTCCCGATAGTATTCCGCGAAGCTGCGCTCCTCGTTGCTCTCAGGGAGCTCGCGCGCGGCGCGCAGCGCCTCGAGATCGATCGCGATTTGCCGCCGCGCCAGCGGGTCCACGCGCTCACCGGATTCGCGCCCCTGATCCTCCCGTGCCACCCCGGTCGGGCGCGGCATGGCGGTGTCGCGCCGCAGCCTGCCAATGGCAGTCTCGATGATGCTCATACTGTACGCACGCCCAGTCGAACCCCCATATAACTCAACACCACCACCAGGACGAAGCCGGCGAAGAGGCAGCCCATCGCAAGCGCAAATCGCGCGACGTCGGCGCGAAATGCACGCGTCGATTGCGTGGGGAACGCGGGCCCGACGACCAACACCGGGATGTCCGTGAGCTGCCGCAGCCCGGTCGCGGAGCCGATCACCGGCTGATGCTGGTTGAGCCAATAGGCCAGCCCGGCGCCCGCGCCGAGCGCGGCCAGCAGCACCATCCCGATGAGACTGCCCCGCCGCGGTGATACCGGCGTATAGCTCACCATGGGCGGCTCCACCACCTCGAAGCGCACCGCGCCCGCGTTGCCCGCCTGCTGGCCGAGGCGCGCCTTGTCATAGCTTGCGAGCAGTGCCGCGTATTGACTTTTGTTGACGTCGTAGTCGCGGCTCAGCTGCGCGTATTGCGCCTCGAGCTGCGGCGTGGAGTCGAGGAGCTTCTTCAGGTCCCGCGCCTTCTCCTGGTGATCGCCGAGCTCCGCCTGCAGGTCCGCGATCTCGACATCCGTCTTGTTGAGCCCGAGCACGATACCCTGGTAGATGGGATTGGAGCTCGCACCGCTCGATGCGGCAACCGAGGCATCACCCTGCTTCAGCGCCTCGATCTCCTGCGCCCGGCGCTGCTTCAACTGCGCGAGCTGCTGCCTGGTGGCGATCACATCCGGATACTTGTCGGTGTACTTGAGCAGCAGCTGATTGAGGTGGGCCTCGGCCCCCTGGATCTGCGACAGCGTATCGCCGCCGAGCACCTGCCCGTTGGGTCCGATGACCGGTGTCGTTTCCGAGGAAGAGATCGCCGCGCTCCCATGCAGCTCCTGCGTGAGCTCCCGAAGACGACTCTGCGCGACCAACAGCTTGGTCTTGATATCCTCGATCGCCTGGGTCTCGTGCTCGAGCTGTTGGAAATAGCCGCCCTGCTGCGAGGCCAGCAATCCGAAATGCTGCGACTTGAACGCCGCCAGACGGTTCTCGGCATCCTGCAGGCGCTTCTCGTAGGCGGTGATCTGCGATTGCAGGAACGCCTGCGCGTGCAGCGACCCCTGTTGGCTTCCGCCCAGGGTCTCGTTCACCAGGCTGCTCGTCAGCAGCTTCACCAGGGCGAGCGCGCGTTGCTGATTGACATCCTGATACCTGATGCCATACGTCGCGCTGCCGCCGTCGGAAAGCGATTGACTCTGCTCGATCGAGATGTCGACGCGCGTGCTGAGGGCATAGAGGAGCGTCTGGCGGCGCTTATCGGTCAGCCCCGCGGGCAGCAGGCCGACCTGCTCGGCGAACTGGCTGAGTTGCGGGTCCGAAAGCAGCGCCTGACGCACGTAGTCGAGCTCACCGCTCACATCCGGGGCGACGACCAGGCCCTGCAGCGCCGGCTGCAAGGCGGTGCGTGTGTTGACCAGCACCTTGGATTCGGCTTCGTACCGGTCGGGCATGGTGAAGATGGTCAGCCAGCCCACGAGCGCAATGATCGCCGCGACACCGAATGCGTACCAGCGGAAACGCCAGCCGCCGCGAATCTGGTCGAGAATGGGATCCAATTTCGGATTCATCGGCCTGGTTCTTATCTCGTTCGGGATCGGTCCCTGGTTCCGGGCGCCACTGCTCACCAGCGTAACGTGCGATGGTTCGCAACGCGAGGGCATGCGCCTCAAAACGTGGCTATTATGTCACCTAGTGCCGGCTACTGCGAAACGCCGCAAAACGTGCACTGGTTCTCAAGTTCGGGGATGCGGGCGCGGCGCACTCCCGGCGGTACCTGAGGGGCGTTATGATCGCGGTTCGATCCACCGGAGGCCCGGTGATAAGCACAAAAATACAGGCTGCGCGTATGGGCGCTCGCGAAATACCTGAATGATCCCCACTGACCCCTCGCCGAAATCGCTGCTGCTGCTCCTGTCCGCGGACACCCAGGAGGCCCTCGAGCAGCAAACCAATGACTTGCGCCAGAGGCTTGCGCATTCCGACGCGGACTTGCAGGGGCTCGTCGATGGGCTGCAGACGGTCAACAAGGACGCCGCGTACAGGCGGATGCTGGTCTGTGGCGGTCGCGAAGACGCAGTGGCGGCCCTGGCGGAAAAACGCTCCAATCGGATTCTGACGAACCACGTTGAGAACGACGTTCGGCCGATCGTTCTGCTTCTGCCCGGGATTGGCGATCAGTACGTCGGCATGGGGTACGGCTTGTATGCGACGCGAGCGGTCTTCAAGGAGGAGGTCGACCGCTGCGCCGCGATTCTGCGGGACTACCTGGGGACGGACATCCGGGAAATCCTTTATCCCCCGGGAGACGCATGGAAGAGCGTCGCCGCGGCACCGGGTACCGATCTCAAGAGAATGCTCGGGCGCAGGGGCGCCGAGCCGGAGGATCCCGATACGGCGCGGCTGAACACCACGTTGTTCGCGCAGCCCGCGCTATTCACCATCGAATACGCAATGGCCCGGCTGTGGCTGTCGCTCGGTGTCGCGCCCAATGCCCTCCTCGGACACAGCATGGGCGAGTATGTGGCCGCCTGTCTCGCCGGGGTTATCTCCCTGCGGGACGCTCTGCGGCTGGTCGCGATCCGGGCCAAGCTGGTCAACGAGCTGCCCGAAGCGGTGATGCTCGCCGTCATGTTGCCGGAGCCGGAGCTGCGCACGTTCCTGCCTGACAACCTGCAGGTCTCACTGATCAACGGCCCGGCCCACTGCGTGGTGGCGGGCCCTCCCGAGGCCGCGAGCGAGTTCGAGAAGACTCTGAGCACGCGCGGTGTGATCTATCGGCGCGTGCAGAACGGCCACGCATTCCATACCCGGCAGATGGAGGAGATCTTCGAGCCGTTCCGCACCCAGTTGCGGACGGTCAGACTCCGTGAGCCGACCATTCCCTACCTCTCCAATGTGACCGGCGACTGGATTACGCCTCAGCAGGCGACCGATCCTGAATACTGGCTGCTGCATGCCAGCCGCACCGCCCGTTTCAGCGATGCCCTGGGCCGGCTCTGGCAGCTCGACGATCCCATCCCGGTCGAATGCGGACCGGCACGCACCTTGAGTGTTCTCGCCACGCAGCATCCGGATCGCAAGGGCACCCTCCAGGGGGTGATCTGGTCCATCCGGCAGCGGTATGAGAACGAGCCGGACGAGCAGGTCCTGCAGAAGGCGATCGGCAAGGTCTGGCTGGCGGGCGGTCCCGTCCTTCGCAGCCGGATTCGGCCCGATGGGGCCCAACGCCCGGCAGTCGAACCGACCGCTCCGGAGGAGCTGCGCTCGGGCGCGATTTCGCCGCCAAGCGAGCCCCAACGCGATGCGCGCCCCGCAGCGGAAGAGCTCCCCGTCGTCGCTCTGTCCGATTCGGATGAGCCCGCCAACCCGCGCGAGAAGCAGCTGGTGGAGATCTGGCAAACGGTGCTCATTCGCCCGCACGTTGGCGTCAACGACAGTTTTGGCGCCCTGGGCGGTGATTCATTGAGCTCCATCGCCGCGATCATGGAAATGCAGCGCGCCGGCGTGCCCGATGAGGTGGCGCGCGGCATCTATCAGGACCTCACCATCCGTGAGATGGTGCGGCAGGAAGCGCAGAGCGGTCCCGCGGCCGCCCCCGGCAGCTATAAGCTCGCATCGCTCGACACGATAGTCTTCGTCAGGGCGTTGGCGATCTATGTCGTGGTCGCGAGTCATTTCGGTCTCAGCAGCCTGCTCGGCAATACCTCCCTGATGGTGGTATCCGGCATGAGCTTCGCCAAATTTCAGCTGCGGGCGATCGAGCGCTCACAGAGCATCCGACCCGTGCTGCAGCTGATGCTGAAGCTCGCGATCCCCTGCTTCCTCTTCACGGTCATCCATCAGGCCATACATGGCACGGTGCAGCTCAAATCCTGGCTCTTCATCGATAACTGGCTGGATCCGCGACCCTTCAAGAAGTACGAATCGCCGTACTTCATCGATCTGCTGCTGCAGACCTGGCTGCTCGCCGGTCTGCCGCTCGCGATCGCCGGCATCCGGCGTTTCGCGCTGAAAAGGGTGTTTGGCTACGCGCTCGCGCTGCTGGCGACGGCGTGGCTGATGAGCGTGGTCGTGCCGCTCATCTGGGATCCGCAGCGCATCTGGCTGGCAGTGCCTTACATGTATCTTTGGCTGTTCGCCATCGGCTGGTGCGCCGCGTACAGCTCCACCCGCGCAGAAAAGCTGCTGACCAGCATCGCGTTCGTGGCACTCAACGTCATCGACTACTACGGCCACATCGGATTCCCCGTCGGCTGGTACGTCGTTGTGGCGGGCCTCGCCGTGACATGGTTCAGTGAGCTTCCCGTTCGACTGCCGCAGTTCGTGGTCAACATCCTGGTGGGTGCGGCCGCGGCATCGCTCTTCATCTATCTGATGCACTACCAGTTTGCCGCGCTGGCTTCGGTTCCCTTCTCCGCGCTGCACCGCGCGACGCCGCCTCTGCTGTCCGTCGCCGCCGGCATGCTCGGCGGGTTCCTGGTCTGGAAGGGCTGGAATCTCATCTCGCAGCTCACGTTGAGATGGCTGCGCCGGCCCGGTGGCTGGGCCGATCTGCGACTGAGCGAGAGTGACGTCTAGCGGCGCGGCGCCGCCCGCCGGCTAGAGTCCGCTGTCGGTCGACCGCAGTCGCACATCCCCGCGAAGACCCAGCCTTCTCAGCGGCCGCGCGGCGAGCTGCGAGGCAAAATTCCATGCCTGCCACATGAAGTAGCCGCCCACCATCGAGAACGCGATCGAGAGCCAGGGCCACGGCATGCTGCCGTGCAGCTCGAAGTTGAGCAGATGCCGCAGCAGCGAGCGGAACTGGAAGTGCGTCAGATAGATGAAGAGCGAGCCACCGGCGGCACCGGTCAGCAGGGGAACCACGAACCGCGGCAGGCGCAGCGGGAT
>DASXFY010000116.1:0-23368 GCA_036489335.1 Steroidobacteraceae bacterium | reverse complement strand
GGGCGGCAACCCGAACCTCAAGCCGTATACCTCGAGGAATTACGACCTGAGCCTGGAGTGGTACTACTCGCGCGACGGTTACCTGGCCGGATCGGTGTTCCGCAAGGATCTGCAGGATTTCATCGAGACGGTGACCGCCAGCTCGCTGTCGGTTCCCATCATCAACTCGCAGCATCTATCGCAGTTTCCGAACAATGTGGCCACCTTCCAGTTCGACGGCCCGACCAACATCGGACAGGCGCACGTCAGCGGCCTGGAGCTGAGCGCGCAGCACATGTTCGGCTACCTGCCAGCGCCGTTGGACGGCTTGGGTTTCAATGCCAACGCCACCATCCTATCGACCAGCGCCGGACTGAATTCCGGGGCAGCGGCCTCGGCGAGTCAGGAGACCTTCGGTCTCACCGGCCTCGGCGACTATCAGAACCTGTCCCTGATTTATCAGAAATATGGCATCGGGGCCCGGATCACCTACGATCACCGGAACAATTACATCACCGCGATAGGCACTGGCGGCATACCGCTCGACCGCGTGTTCGTCAAGGGGTACGGCACCCTGGATGCGCAGATCAATTACGACGTGACGAAGAATTTCACCGTGTCCCTGTCGGGGACGAATCTGACCGATACCGTCATACAGGAGTATGTCGATCGAACGGACGAGTTCTTCAGTCTCCTGAATTACGGCCGGCGCTTCACTCTCAGTGGGAAAGTGACGTTCTGAGAAGATCCGCAACGCCGGCAGCCTGCGCTTCCTGGCGCAGGTGCCGGCGCAGCGGCTCCAGTCCGTCCTGGAAGTGGCGCCACTGACCGATGCCCTGGTCGTTGACTGGTCGGCGTACCTGTTCGGAGCTTGACGTGTGCGCCCGATGGGCGGAGTCGTAAAACGCCAGGCAGCGTTCGTCGAACGGCAGCGCCAGGTAATCCAGGAGCCGGCGGACCTCGGTTTCGAAGTCCCGCACCAGCTGCTCGTAGGATAGCCGGTAGACGCCGCCCGGCAGCACCGAATCCCAATGGTGGCTCATGGAGATGTAGCGCGTATAGAAATGCGCGAGTGATTTCCAGTCATAAGAGAAGTTGCCGGCGGCAAACAGCTGCTTGTAATTGCTGAAGCAACAGGCCATGGGGTCGCGGCGGACGTCGATGATCCGCGCCTGCGGCAGAATCAGCCTGATGAATCCCACGTGCAGGAAGTTTTCGCCCATCTTGTCGGTGAAGCGCGGCCGGCCGGTGCGAAACAGCCGCGTCTTTTCGATGTAGAGGCTGCCGAGCGTGGCCATCGCGTTGCAATCGAGTGCGCTCAGCGCCGAAGGGTAAGGCCGCAGTCCCTGCCCGGGCCGGGCGGCGCTGCAAACCGCCTGGATCAGGTGATTGATCTGCGGCAGCTCCATCGTGCCGTCGATCGCGGGGTGAGACGCGAGCACCTGCTCGACGAGCGTCGAGCCGGATCTCGGCATGCCGACGATGAAGATGGGGGAAGAGTCCGGGTGACCCCAGCCAGCCCGCTTCGCGAAGAACTCCGCCGTGAACAGCTCCCTGCTCTCGGCGACGATACGGTCGATGACGTCCGGCAGATAGGGGGCGAGCCGCGCTTTGAGTGCATTACCTTGCGTGTAATGCTCCAGGGACTCAGCGAAGCGCCGCTCATCCTCCAGGCACTTGGCGTAGGCGAAGTGAAGTCCGATGCGGTCTTTCTCCTCGAGGCGCGGCGCATCGAGCGCCTGCCGCAGGGCGCGCTGCTGCTCGGGCGTAAACCGGTGGACCTTGAGGTTGGCCAGACTCCACCACGCCTCCCCGTAAGCCGGCCGGGCGGCAATCGCCCGGGCGTAGTCGGCAATCGCCTGATCGACGAGGCCGAGGCCCCTGTGCGCATGGCCCATGGCCAGGTGGTGGGGGGCGGGGTGCGAAGCGCCTGCCAGCAGCGACCGCTGAACGTCGATGACTTCCTGGTAGCGGTTCAGACCGGACAGCGTTTCGGCGTAAAGCAGGCGGTAGTCGCGCCAATCCGGCCGGCCGCGCAGCAGCTGTTGAGCGTGCGGCAGGGCGTCGGCAAACCTGTGCAGCCGATTGAGCACCGCCACATACTCGCCGCGCGCAGCGACATGCTCCGGGGCTCGCCGGAGCACTTGCGCCAACAGCTCCTCGGCCACCTCGAGAACCTCGCGCTTGGCTGCGACGAGGGCCATCACCCGCATGCCCTCGACATGGATGCCCTGTTGCTGCAGGAAGGCGCGGATGGTGCTCTCGGCGCGATCGATGTTGCCCTCGGCGAGGTCGGCATGGGCGCTGCGCACCTGCGCGGGCAACGCCTCGATCTCCGCCACCGTCCGCCGGTCGTCGGACAGCGCATCACCACGGGATTGGTATGGGCGCGAATCGCTCATCGAGTCACCATCGGAATGCTCCGTCCCGGGAATCGCCGGGACCGAGCCACGATGATACTACCGGGTGTCGCGAATCAGCTCGTTCCTCCAGTTCACTTCCCAGCTCTTGCCGCCATCGGTCGAGAACGCCTGCGACCAGGTGGCAACGACCTTCGCGCCCTTGGGGTTCACTGTCCAGATGAAGCGCACCAGCACGGGAATGCCGTTGTACGTGTCCTTGCCGTAGAAGAGGCCGACATTGCCTTTGAAACGGCCGACGACCGGCGGTTGTATCTCGCCATTCGACGATCGGTCGTCGACCCAGTAGATTCGCCAGAGACCGGTCTTCCGATCGTAAGTCCGTACCGTCACGCCGAAGAAGTGCGGCCAGTGATCGGTCCGCATGATATCCGTGTCGCCGATGCAGCCGGGCAGCGGCGCTCCGACATCGTACGTGTAGAAGTGCTCCCATCGATGCGAGCCGGCCAGTCGCTTGACCAGCCGATCGTTGGGCATCTTCCACCTGCCGTACTCGAAGTCGAACGCGTGGCAGCCCGCGGAGTCGGTGGCGGCGGCGCAGATGCTCGTCGCACCCGCCATGACGATCGCCAGTAAGGTTGCCGGCACCCGATAGCGCATGTCGTAGAGCTCCGTTTTTTTTGTGTCGGACCGAAGTGTATGCGGACGGCCGCGGCACGGATAACGATAAAAATTGACTTTGATTTGAAGATCAGCTTCAAATCGAATATGAGCAAGCGACTGCCGCCGCTCGATTCCCTGCGCGTGCTGGCCGCGAGCGTCCGTCACGGCAATTTCTCGCGGGCGGCCGCCGAGCTCGGCATCACCGCGACGGCCGTGAGTCAACGCATGCGGACGCTCGAGGCGCAATTGGGGGTAGAGCTTTTCAGACGACGCGGACCGCGGCTGACGACGACTGCGCGGGCCAGGGCGCTCGGGCAACGGGTGGAGCATGCGCTGTCACTGGTGCGCGCGGCGGTCGATGACTGCAGGCGGAGCAAATCGCCGCTGCGCGTGACTTGCGCACCCACCTTCGCCGCCCGTTGGCTGTTGCCGCGGATGGCGGCCTATCACGCTCTCGCCGGCGCCAATACCATTGCCCTCGATGCGGAGCAGGCGACGCTACCCGTGGGATCCTTCGATGTCGCGATCCGCAGCGGCAGCGGGCCATGGGCGGACTACGAAGGCGTCAGGCTCCTCACCGAATCCCTCACGCCGCTGCTCAGCCCGAAACTGCTGCCCCGGCGTGGACGGCTGACGGTGAGAAAGCTCCTGAGGGTGCCGCTGCTGCCGGCCCCTCAATGGTCGGAGTGGTTCAAGCTCGCTGGCGTTGCGAGCGCGCATCCGCGTTACTTTGCGACCCGATTGCCGAACTACGAGCTCGAGGCGCAGGCGGCAGTGAGCGGCGTGGGCGCGGCCCTGCTGTCACCGGTCCTCTATGCCGAGCTCATCGCTCAGGGAGCCCTGCTGGCTCCCTTTCCCTGGACGGTCGAGTGCTCCAGCAGCTACTGGCTGCTCTGGACCCGGGAGGCGGCCGGCTCGCATTTCGTCAACTGGCTGCGAACACAGTTCGGCCTCGCGGCGCCGTAGAGCCGCTGGCCGGCTAGTCGACCACGGTACTCACCACCGCGGAGCGCGTGCTCTCTACGCCCTGGCTGTTGATCGACGTCAGTGCGAAGTACCAGGTCCCCGCCGACAGGGTGCTGAGCACGTAGGTGGCGAGCCCCGGATTGGTAATGTCCACCACTTTGCTGAGGTTCGACTGACTCGTCCCGTAATAGATGTGGTAGCCCACCAGGTCGGTCAGGGTGCTGCCGTTGGTGTTTTCCGTCGGCGGCGTCCACGCGATCGTTACCGCGCTGGGAGGTAGTGCGGCCCCCTGGGACGGTACGGTGATCGAGAAGGCGTGCAGTTGCGCACCCCGGTAGCCGTTCGAGATGGTGATGCCGATGGGCCCGTAACCGCCGACGTTAGCCGCGGTCGGCGTGCCGGACAGCTTGCCGGTGGCGTTGTTGAAGCTGAGCCAGGACGGCTTGTCCCAGATTCCGAAAGTGACCTTCAGGCCACTGGGGTCGTGGCCCGTGGGCTGAAACGAGTATGGGCTGCCGACTTTGGCCGTCGTGGCGGGCGTGCCGCTGATGACCGGCGGCCCCGTGGGCGGCACAACCTTCAAGGCGAACGCCGGCAGACAGGTGCGGGCACTGCCGTCACTGACGCAAATGCCCACGCCGCTGAAACTGCCGGTGTTTGCGGGCGTGCCGGACAACCTTCCCGTTGCGGCGCTGAATGCCGCCCACCACGGCTTGTTGCTGATCGAGAATGTCAGCTTGCCGTGGTCGGCGTCGCTCGCCGTCGGCTGAAACGCGTAGGCATGCATCACCGTGATGCTGGTCGCCGGCTTGCCAGTGATCTTCGGCGGTGTGTTGGCGCTCGCCAGCGGCGAGGAAAGCAGCGAAACCGAAGCCAGCGCGCAAAGCGCGGCATGCTGCAGGAACACTGCAGCCTTCTTTGTCTGAAACATGGACCACCCCGTGCTGAAACCCGATTGGTTTCGCCAGGGCAGCAAACACGCTGGCTGCGGCTCGAGTGCGAGTCGAGCCGCGCAGATCGCGTGACGGTGCCATGCCGCTCGATGGCGGCTGCGGACCGGCAACCCCGCTGTCTGACGATGCAGACCGGAGGCTTTGCGTCCCCACCTTACGGCAGGTTTGCCCTTGGCTTGGCGACAGTAAACGCCGCCGCGCGCGCGAGCGCAATGTCTCAGGCGGCAGACATGTCGCCGTCAGGCTGCAATGGCGCGCGTTTCCGCGCTAGCCGATCAGCCGCTGATAGATCTCGACGTAGCGCGCTCCCTGCCGCTCCCAGGAGAAATCCTGCGCCATTCCGTTGCGCACCAGGCGCTGCCACTCCTGCGGCTGCGCGTGCAGATCGAGCGCGATGTTGAGAGCCCATTCGAGCCCTTCGGAGTTGAAATCGTTGAACACGACACCGGTGCCTTGTCCCGTCGCGGGATCGTAATGCGCCACCGAGTCCGCGAGTCCTCCCGTCCGGCGCACGATCGGCACCGTGCCGTAGCGCAGGCTGTACATCTGATTGAGTCCGCACGGCTCGTAGAGCGAAGGCATGAGGAACATGTCGCAGGCGGCCTCGATCCAGTGCGACAGCTCGTCGTCGTAACCTTGTTTGAATACGACCCGTCCCGGGAAGCGCCGCTCGAGCTCGGCGAAAAAGCGCTCGTACTGCGGTTCGCCGCTGCCCAGGGCGACCAAGCCGAGCTCCCTCCATTCCAACACCAGCGGCAGCGATTCGAACATCAGCTCGATGCCCTTCTGCGCCGCAAGCCGGCTCACGATCCCGGCGAGCGGAGTCGTCTCGGGTATCGTCAGACCCAGCCGCTCGATGAAGGTGCTCTTGAGGGCCGCCTTGATCGAAAGAGTTTCCTGACCGTAATGCGCGGGCAGGTATCGGTCATTGCGCGGATCCCAAACCTGATAGTCAACTCCATTGAGGATGCCCGTCAGCGCGTTCGCTCGCATACGCAGCGAGTCCTGTAGCCCCATACCGTATTCGTCCGTGCAGATCTCGCGGGCATGCGTCGGGCTCACGGTTGTGATCGTGTCCGCGTACAGGATGCCATGACGCAATGGGTTGATCTTCCCCGCGCGCAAGTCGTCCTGATGCAGCAGGTAGCTCCTCGATCCCAGCTCCAGGTCCGCAATGGCCACCGAGCTGAATATTCCCTGGTATCCAATGTTGTGGATCGTCAGCATCGAGCGCGTGCGCGCGAAGAGCGGCTCGCCCTCGAGCAGCGCCTTGAGGAAGAGTGGTCCGAAGGCCGTGTGCCAGTCGTTGCAATGCAGGATCTGCGGCGACCAGTGCATGCGCTGACAAGCAGCCAGCACCGCGCGGGTGAAAGCCAGAAATCTCAGATGCTCGTCGGGGTCGGTCGTGTAGATCGCCGGCCGCCCATAGAGGACCGGGCAATCGACCAGATACACCAGAGCGTCGGACCCCGGAAGCCGGGTGGTCACAACCGAGTAGACGTAATGATGTGGGCCGATCCGCAGCGGGACTTCCTGCAGGCCGTCGACAGGCTGTATCGGGAACTTCACGCGGTCGATGGACGCATAGAGGGGCGTGAAGAGCCGGACGTCGTGACCGGCCGCAGTCAGGTACTTCGCGAGGGCGCCGGCCACATCGGCGAGCCCGCCCGTCTTGGACAGTGGCGCCACTTCGGCGGCGAGCAGGCACACGCTCAAAGTCATGCTGCTCTCCAGGACGCTATCATGGTGCCCGGACCCGCAAGGCAGACCCCGCCAGCGATGCAACGGTTTCTCATAGGACTCACGCTCGCTCTGCTGCTCATCATCTCGATCGGTATCGGTATCGCCGTGGCCCGATGGCCGGAATGGCGACACTTCCTATAGCGCTCTATAGCGCTGGATCGGGGCATCGTGCCCCGCCCAGCGCGCCTCGGGGCAAAAAGCGCGGTTTTTTGCCCGAGGCGCCGCCACCTTGCGGCGGCGGGGCACTTCCCTGTGTCTGAGGCTACAACCCGTCCTTTCTACCTGTGACCCCCCGCGCGGAGTGTCAATCGGTCGGGATATAATATAACTATATGATTATAAAATAGTTTTCTTCTCTCTGGACCGGTTCCGGCGCCGCTCGCTGGTAGACTATGCCCATTCTCCCGTTTCCGGCCACCCCCATCTGGGCGTCGTTGCGCTACTTCCGGGGCACCTTCAGGGCCACTTTTGGCCTGGCGCGGAGCGGACGGATTGAGAAGAGATCATGTCAGCCTCGCCATACAAACAGCTAGAGCAGGAGTTCAAGCGACTCCACGCCTTCCGCGGTGCCCTGTCACTCCTTCGTTGGGACGCCGCCGTGATGATGCCGCGCGGCAGCGCGGACGTTCGCGGTGAGCAGCTTGCCGCCCTCGAGACCGAGCATCACGCGCTGCTCACAGCACCGCGCATCACCCGGCTGCTCGATCGTGCGCAGGCCAATACCCCGGGTATGCAGGACTGGCAGGTAGCGAACCTGCGCGAGATGCGCCGCCAGCGCGATCACGCGATCGCAACGCCGGTATCGCTGATTTCCCGCCTCGCGCGCTCCACTTCGCGCGCCGAGGTCCGCTGGCTCGAGGCTCGCCAGCAGGGCAAGTTCGAGCTCTTCGCGCCACACCTGGAGGAGGTCCTGCACCTCGTTCGCGACAAGGCGGCGCTCCTCGGGCAGGCCCTGAATCTGGCGCCGTACGATGCGCTGGTCGATGAATTCAGCCCCGGGATCACCACCGCCGATATCGATGCCATGTTCAAGGGCCTTTCACGGCGGCTGCCCTCTCTCATCCGTGAAGCGATCGCCGTGCAGGAGCACCGGCCGCCCGCGCCGCTCAGCGGCAAATTCCCGTCGGGCAAGCAGCGTGCGCTGATCGTGGAAGTCATGAAGCAGATCGGCTTCTCCTTCGAGCGCGGCCGTCTCGATGAAAGCGAGCACCCGTTTACCGAAGGAGTTCCGGGCGACATCCGTATCACCACCCGGCTCGATCCCAATGATCTGTTCTCCGGGCTGCTGGGTGCGCTGCACGAGACCGGCCACGCGATGTATGACCTCGGTCTGCCGCAGGACTGGCGCGACCAGCCCGTCGGCCGCGACCGCGGCATGGCGCTGGAGGAGAGCCAGTCCCTGCTGATGGAGATGATCGTCTGCCGCAGCCGGCCGTTCGTGCGTTACGTGCAGCCCCTCATCGTGAAGCATTTCGGCGTAGGTGGACCGGAATGGGACGTCGAGAACATCTATGCTCATCTGACCCGCGTGCGGCGCGGACTCATTCGCGTAGATGCCGACGAGCTCACCTATCCTCTGCACATCATGTTGCGTTACGAGATCGAGAAGCAGTTGCTCAACGGCACGCTTGCGGTACGAGACCTGCCGGACGCCTGGAACACTGGAATGGAGGAGCGTCTGGGCATCCGCCCGGGTAACGACAGCGAGGGCTGCCTGCAGGACGTCCACTGGGCCGTCGGCTCCTTCGGTTACTTCCCTTCATATGCCTTGGGCGCGGTCATCGCGGGGCAGCTCTACGAGAGCCTGCGCAACGACGTGCCCGCGCTCGACGAGCAGCTCGCGCGCGGGGAGTTCTCGGGCCTGCTCGGCTGGCTGCGCACGCACGTGCATGGACTCGGCGCCAAGGTGCCGGTGCAGGATCTGCTGCGGGCCGCCACCGGCAAGCCCCTTTCCGCCGCCACGTTCGTCCGCTACATCGAGGCGAAGTACCTGGAAGTGACGCCCAGCGAGGCCGCCGCCTAGATGCCGCCCCGCCCTGTGAGAGCCGTACCGGCGACGACGGAGTTGTCGCCCCCAGGCGGAAGGACGTCGCGCACGCTCGCGCGGCTGCAGGCGCGTCTGCGCGGCTCCGTCGGCAAGGCGATCGAGGACTTTCGGATGATCGCGCCCGGCGACCGGGTCATGGTGTGTCTCTCGGGTGGCAAGGATTCCTACACCCTGCTGGACATCCTCCTGTCGCTGCAGCGCAGCGCGCCGGTCGACTTCGAGCTCCTCGCCGTCAATCTCGATCAGAAGCAGCCCGGGTTTCCCGAGCATGTCCTGCCGGGGTACCTGACATCACTCGGTGTGCCGTTCCGCATCATCGAGCAGGACACCTATAGCGTAGTCAAGCGTGTCATCCCCGAGGGTCGCACCCTCTGCGGCCTGTGCTCGCGCCTGCGCCGCGGCGCCCTCTACCGGTTCGCCGCCGAGAATGGCATCAGCAAGATAGCCCTCGGGCACCACCGCGATGACATCGTCGAGACGCTCTTTCTGAATCTCTTCTTCGGCGGTCGTCTGAAGGCCATGGCACCGAAGCTTCTTTCCGAAAACGGCCGGCACATCGTCATCCGACCGCTCGCTTACGTCGCGGAACGCGACATCGCGCGCTACGCCCGCGGCCGCCATTTTCCCATCATTCCCTGTAAGCTTTGCGGCTCACAGGAAAACATGCAGCGCGTAGCCATCAAGAACATGCTCGCCGCCTGGGAGCGTGACCACCCGGGCCGCACGGAAAGTATTTTCTCCGCGCTGCGGCACGTCGAGGTCGAGCATCTGGCGGATCCGCGGCACTTCGACTTCGCCTGCCTGGACGACAAGCGCGCGCTGTCACCCTTCGCCGGGGCCATCGAGCCGATGTCAATGGCCGACGAGGACAGCATGCTCGAGCGGGCGTGAGCGTCGATGGAACCCGCGCTCGCTGCGTCGCCGCTGCCCAATACCTACTGGGTTCTCCCGGGCTTGCTTCTGGCCGGCGAGCATCCCACTGGACTTGCACCCGAGGCGACGCGCCAGCGCCTGGGCGTGCTCCTGGCTTGCGGCATCGAGTGCTTCGTCGACCTCACGCATCCGACCGAGATCGAGCCCTACGATCAGGCGCTTCCCTTCAACGTCGAGTACCTCCGCAAGCCCATCCGCGATCACGGCTTGCCCGAGAAGCCTCAGCAAATGCTGGAGATCCTCGACTGCCTGCACGATGCGCTGCGCGCCGGCCGCCCTGCTTACGTGCATTGCCGTGCCGGCATCGGCCGCACGGGCACGGTGGTCGGTTGCCTGCTGGTGGAGCGCGGTCTGACCGGCGAGCAGGCGCTCGATGAGCTCGCACGGCTCTGGCAGCAGAGCGAGCGCTCGAAGTTCTGGCCCAGTGTTCCAGAGACCGAGGCGCAGACCGACTACATCCGCCGTTGGACACCGCGCGAGCTGAGTTTCGCGCTCGACCCGCCGGCCGGGCCGCCGCGCGCGGCTCTGTCGCCCCAGCCGGAATCGTCACCGCCCGTGGCGGACCCGCTGTTGGATCCCGCTACGCTCGCCGCGGCACGGAGCCTGCGCGAGCGCTTTCTCGGCACGCTCCTGGGCCTCGCCGCCGGAGATGCCGTGGCCGCCCCGACTCAGTACCGCAAGCCCGGCACGTTTACTCCGGTCGGCGATTTGACCGGTGGTGGCCCGTTCGCGCTGCCTCGCGGCGGCTGGAGCGACGACACCGCCATGGCGCTCTGTCTCGCGGATAGCCTGCTCGCGGCCCAGGGCTTCGATGCCCGCGACCAGGTCGAGCGCTACAAGCGCTGGCAGCGTGAAGGGTACCTCTCCGCCACCGGTCAATGCCTGGGCATCACGGCGACCACTGCCCGCGCCCTGGTCGTGGCGGAGTGGCGGCGCCAGCCATTCTCCGGCTCGCACGCTCCCGATCAGCTCGACCCGGAGCCGCTGTCGCGGGTCGCGCCGGTGGTGATGTTCTTCTTCGCTGCGGAAGAGGAGGCCGTGCAGCTTGCCAGCGACGCCGCCCGAACCACCTGTCAGGCGCCCGCCGTCCTTGGCGCCTGCCGTGATCTGGCGCGCGCCCTCCATCTGGCGCTCTCTGGCCAGCCCAAGCCGCGCATCCTGGCCGCGTTGCACGGCGGAGCCGATGCCGGTGCGGCCGGGAGCAGCCTCGAACCGCGGGAGCGGGAGAGCGTGCGCGCAAACCTCACCGCCACAGATGCGCTCGCCGCGGCGATCGAGGCTTTCGCCGCAACCGGCAATTTCCGTGACGCGGTGCTCCACGCAGCCAATCACGGTGGCAATTCGGACGTCGCCAGCGCGGTTTGCGGTCAACTCGCGGGCGCCTATTACGGCGCCGCCGCGATTCCGGCCCGGTGGCGCGACTGCCTTCTGCAGCGCCCCCTGATCGAAGCCTACGCCGACAGACTTCTGCAACATTACCTGCTGGTCGTTGGCTGAGCCGGGCTGGAAGGATCGTGGGAAACGCACCGGGAAACGGGTAGGCTTGCGGGCCCGTGAGCTCGCAGCCAGGCAAGCAGAAAAAACTGACGTGGACTCGTCTCTCCGACGAGAGCCTGCTTGCGCTGCGGTTTTGCGATCTGGGCCTGGAGGTGCAGGGCTCACGGCTCGAGCGGCGCGTGCGGCGGCTCTACTCGGAGCTCGAGGGCCGCGGCATTCGCTTCCATCCGCACGTGTGGCTGTCCGAGGAGTGGTTTTCCCCCGACGGAATCCCTGGTCTCGCCATACCTTTCTACCTCGCGCATCCCCGACTGGAGCGGCTCGAGCGGCGCATCATGCGCGAGGCGGAAGGCGGCAATACGCCCTGGTTCATGCGCATCCTGCGGCACGAAGCGGGGCACGCGCTCGACAATGCCTATAGGCTCCGGCGCCGCAAGCGCTGGCGCGAAATCTTCGGACCCGCCTCGCTCCAGTATCCCGCGCGCTACAAAGCCCGCCCCGGAAGCCGCCGTTACGTGCATCACCTGGGCGAGTGGTATGCGCAGTCACACCCGACGGAAGACTTCGCAGAGACGTTCGCCGTCTGGCTGACGCCGCGATCCGGTTGGCGCAAGAGCTACGCCGATTGGCCCGCATTCCAGAAGCTGAGCGCGGTCGACGAGCTGATGGCGCAAGTACGCGGACGCCGTGCGCCGGTGCGCAATCGGATCCGCATCGAGCCTCTCGAGACGAACACCCGCACGTTGGCGCAGCACTATCGGCGCAAGCTCGCTCGCCAGCGCCATTACCGCCGCGGACTGGCCGACGAATTCCTGCAAAGGCTGTTTGCGCCGCCGCCGGCACGACGCGGCGCTCTGCGCGCGGCAACGCTCCTGCGCGCCCACCGCAAATCGCTCATTGTGTCGGTGTCGCGCGAGCTGGGCCTTGAGCGCTATAGTGTGCAGCAGATCGCCCGCATGCTCATCGAGCGCAGTGAGACCTTGAAGCTTTACGTCCGCGGCAACCGCCGCGATGCCGTGCGCAGTGCCAAGTGGCTGCTCGAGCGGCTCGCGAGCCTCTACGCGCAAGGCGAGACTCCCCACCTCCGATTATGAGAAAACTGCGCACGCTCGTCGTCGTGCACGCGAGCCTGGTGCCGCCGGAGTCTCTCGAGGGCCATAGCGACAAAGAGATCGAGGAGTGGCGTACCGAATACGACGTCACCAGCACGCTGCGCGCCAGCGGCCACGACGTTCGCTGCCTCGGAGTGCTCGATAGTCTCACCGAGATGCGCAGCAGCATTGCCGACTGGAAGCCCGACATCGTCTTCAACCTGCTCGAGGAATTCAACGGCATCGTCACGTACGATCAGCACGTCGTCGCGTTTCTCGAGCTGCTGCGCCAGCCGTACACGGGCTGCAATCCACGAGGTCTGCTGCTCTCACGTGACAAGCCGCTGTGCAAGCAGCTTCTCGCCTTCCACCGCATTCCAACCCCGCAGTTCGCCGTCTTCCAGCGAGGCCTGCGCGTCCGTGTTCCGCGCAAGCTCCGCTTTCCGCTGTTCGTGAAATCCACTGTCGAGGACGCCTCATTGGGTATTGCGCAGGCTTCCGTTGTGGAAGATGCGGCGCGGCTCAAGGAGCGGATCGAGTTCGTCCATGAGCAGCTCAGCACCGATGCCCTGGTCGAGGAATTCATCGAGGGTCGCGAGCTGTACGTCGGCGTCATGGGCAACGACCGGCTGACGCGCCTGCCGGTGTGGGAGATGGTGTTCGGCTCGATGCCCGACTCGCTGGCCGCCATCGCCACCCGCAAGGTCAAATGGGACAAGCGATATCAGACGAAATACGGCATCACCACCCGCGCCGCCGAGGATCTGGCGCCGGCGGTGGTGACGCGCCTCGACAGGCTGTCGCGGCGGATTTATCGGACGTTGGGTCTTTCAGGCTGCGCGCGCATGGACTTCAGGGCAACCGCCAGTGGCGAGGTCTATGCGCTCGAAGCCAACGCCAACCCCAACCTGGAGGCGTCCGAGGACTTCGCCGAGTCCGCCCGTGCGGCCGGGATCGGCTATCCGGAGCTGCTGGAGCGGTTGATGTCGTTGGGGATGTCTTACCGGGCGGAGTGGCGGGCAACCTACGGCTAACCCACTTCACCCGCTGCAATCGTCCACGGCTCCGCCTTGGCGGCCGTGAGCCAGGATTGCAGGGTCGCATCCTCGAGCACGGCGGCCATGTACCAGCGCGCCGTCTCCGAGATCCGTGCGCCGTAGGTGTTGAACCGCAGTACCACCGGCGCGTACATCGCATCGGCGATGCAGTACTCGCCGAAGAGCCAGGGGCCCGCAGCCCCGAAACGCCGCCGGCAATCGTTCCAGATCTCATCGATCCGATCGATGTCCGCCTCCAGGCCCGGCGTCGTGATCGTGCGGCGGTTGCGCGCGCGCGCGTTCATGGGCCATTCCATCCGGAGGTTGACGAAGCCCGAGTGCATCTCCGCGCACGCGCAGCGTGCCACGGCGCGAGCGGCGGGATCACGCGGCCAACCCTGACCGGAGAGCTCCGCCAGGTATTCGCAGATTGCGAGGGAGTCCCAGATGCTCAGGTCGCCATCCAGCAGTACGGGCACCCGCCCGCTCGGGCTGTATTTCTCGATCTCATCCTTCGATGTCGGCGTGTCGAGCCGGATCACAATCTCCCGGAACTCGAGGCCGAGTCGCTTCAGCAGCATCCATGGCCGCAGCGACCACGAAGAGTAGTTCCTGTTGCCGATCACCAGAGTCAGATCCGACATGGAATGGTAACCTTCATGGCATGACTACGGGAACCTTGAGCCCGGGCCGTGCGGCGCCCCGGTCTGCCGGACTCGGCGAGCTGCGCGCAGTCGCCTTCGACCTCGATAATACACTGTGGGATGTTGGCCCGGTGATCGTTCGCGCGGAGCAGCGCCTGCACGCCTGGCTGCGCGAGCACTGCCCCAGGATCACCGAGCGCGTCTCGGTAGAGGAAATGCGCAGTGCGCGTGAGCAGCTCGCCCGCAGCGAGCCGCACAACGCGCACGATTTCACCTATCTGCGGATCACCGCGCTGGCGGCGCACGCGCGTGCCTGCGGATACGCGGACGAGGTGGCCGAGCGCGCCTTTCAGGTATTCTTCGCTGCACGCAACGAGCTGCAGCCCTACGCCGACGTTCAGCCGGCGCTCGAGCGCCTGCGTGGGCACTACAAACTGGCGTCCCTCAGCAACGGCAATGCGGATCTCGGACTGATCGGCCTGGCGTCTCTCTTCAGCGTCTCGCTCAACGCGCGTCAGATCGGGGCGGCGAAGCCTCATCCGCGCTGCTTCGAGCAGCTTGCGCGTGATCTCCGTGTCGAGGCGCAGCACATCCTATACGTCGGCGACGACCCGTTGCTCGACGTCGAGGCAGCACGCGCTGCGGGCTTGCGGACCGCCTGGATGAACCGCAGTCATGCGCCCTGGCCGCCAAACCTGAAGCGAGCCGACGTCGACGTTGCCGACTGTACGCAGCTGGCTCGACTGTTAGCACTCGACCCCGTCAATTGCCAAAGCTGAACGACGAATAAACGCGGCCCCGCTTGCGCCAATGGACAATACGTCACGGTATTCGGTAATTATGTGAGGTGAACTTTAGGCTTGCGCTGCCGTTTCATTAGGTAGGAGAAGTGCTCAGGAGGTCTGTTACCGCCATGTCTGACACACACCCATCCTGCCGGGTGCAGCCGGTCGTCAATCTGAAGGAATACTTCAGGGACGCTCTGCAGGGCGCTCTGCAAAGCCAGCAGCTCTCGGTCGAAGACCAGACCGAGCATTACGTGGTCAATCTGCTGACGCTATTCGCTCGCTCCGAGGCGCTGTTCGAGCTGACTCCGGAGGGCCCGCGGCTGAAGCCGCTGGTCGTGATGTTGTCCGAGGCGCTCGAGGCGCGCTCGGCTGGCGAGCGCAATCGCAACCTGCAGCGCCTGGGCGACGTGTCGCTGTTCGTCGCCGGATTTTTCGCCCAGAGCTTTGCCCGCAAGCTGATCGACATCGACTATCACATCGCCATGGGAGGGCGTGCCTATGGAGTGCTCGCCGAAGCGCTGTGCCGCAGCAACGGCAGAGTGCTCGGCAACGTGTTCGCGGAGCTGTCGGAGAAATTCCAACCGATGGTCGATGCGCTCAACGAGCTGGCCGAGACCGCCTACACCCACTCGGACAAGGATATCCTGCGACTGTACGAGATATGGCTGAAGACCCGCAGCCGCCGCTGCTACACGCTCCTCAAGCGGCTTGGCGTCGATCCGACCGCGGCCGCCGGAGCGCAGCTCGCGCACTGATCCTGTGATCCTGACGCAGCTGCAGCAGCTCATTGGCGGCATCTACGACGTCAGCGTCGCTCACGATGTATATGACTTCCTGGTCACCGATCGCAGGCACCTGCCGGTATCGGTCCGTGGCCGCGCCGCGGAAGAGGATCTGATCGTCGCGCAACCCGCGGACAGCGGCGGCGAGGCGGGAGTCTCCCTCTATCTCGATCCGGGCCTGTTGGAAAGGCTACGGCGCGAGGATCCCATGGTGCGTCTGCACGACGGCAACGTCGCGGATTACTGCACCGCGCTCGAAGGCGTCAGCCATTTCCTGTACCTCGCGTGGAATGCCGGTCACGACCGCGCGGTCTCGATCCTGGAGCTGGAGATGCAGGCGGAGGTCGACAAGTATGTGGCCAGCTACTGGCTGTTGCGCCGCCAGCTGCCGGGACGATTTCCCGCGGAGCTGCGCCGCATTCTGTTCGAGCGCGCCCGCATCGATCCGCGGCTCGCCGCCGGGCGGGAGGATCTCTACCGCGAAGCCAGCCGATACGCGGAAAAGTTCTGCCGCCGGCTGGAGCAATCACTGCGTCGCCGCGCTGCCGGCACGGAAGGCGAGGTGCTCAGCGAGCTGCGGCGTTTCTATCGATTGAGCAATGCGCGCAAGCTGGCGCTGATCGATTTATTGGCGTAAATCGTCGACGGTTTGCTTACTGGCGAAAATCGTCGAGACGATTTTCGCGAGACCCTACACGTTTCGCCGCAAGCCAGGGAACGGCCCTGGCCTGCTATTCTTCGGGCGGCTCTTCCGGGGGGCTGTCGCGCTTGCGGTCCTCGCGCTCGCGCATCATCTTGATCCACTCGGAGAGCTTGCGCAGGTCGGTACGTGTCGTGTTGCCGCTACTTTTGGTGCGCGCGGTACCGGAGCGGTTCGAGTACGGGTCGCAGGAGGTCTGTGGCGCTTCCAGCTGCAGCCCCGTGGACTCGTCCTGGATCTCGAGCTTCGGGCGCTTGATGAGCTCAGCGGGTACATCCACCCATTCGACGTAGGCGTTTCCGCGCTCGTCGTGGCGGACTCTGGAAAGGCGCCGGCGCTCGCTTGTGCTGTCCTGCTTGCGGCTCTCCGCGCCATCGATCTTTTTTCTAGTGGCGTCCAAAGAAGCACTGGTAACGGCAATCCGCGGCTCGCGGACGCATTGACCTTAGCAGTGCTTCCGTCGGTGTTCTGAGACAGCGGTCACGGATCAGTCCGTGGTCCCGCTTGCGCGGCGCGGCACCGGACATAACGTGCCCGGATGAGCCCGATCGCCGTCTTGCCGTCGCGGATCAGGCCGGTTTCTGCCCATTCACAGGCCTCGGCGAACGGTACCCAGTGTATCTCGATCACCTCGGCCTGCTCGTGCGCGACGGTTGCCGGCTCGACGCCCGTCGCGAGGAAAAGATGCAACACCTCGCTGAAGATCCCGGGCGAGCTGAGGTGCGAGCCCAGGCTGAGCCACTCGCGCGCGCTCACACCGGCCTCCTCGATCAGCTCACGCTGTGCCGTGTGGAGCGGCGGCTCATTCGGCTCGAGCTTTCCCGCCGGCAGTTCCCACAGCCAGCCGTCAGCCACATAGCGATATTGCTTGAGCAGGCAGACGCGCTCCTGCGAATCGATCGCCACTACCGCCGCACCGCCCGGATGATGCACGACTTCCAGCGTTGCAAGATGTCCGTTCGGCAGCAGCACCTCGTCGGTGCTGAGCGAAATGACTCGCCCCTGAAAGTGCGTCGTTCGCTTGCGCGGATTCATCTGTCACGAGCCTAGCACGCTTACACTTTGAAACTCTTGTGGCGCTTTTCTGCACGTCAATAGCCGTGCCGACCGAGGTATAGTCCCCGACGTTCAAGCGAGGAGATGCGAATTGAGACCGCCACCGGAACAGTACCTGCCTGTTTTCCTGCACGCGGGCTGGCGCTGCGCGAGCACGTACGTATGGAGCCGCTTTCGCCGCAATCCGTCCACGACCAGCTTCTACGAGCCGTTTGGCGAATCACTGTCGCGTTGCTCGCCGAAGCGCATCCGGCGGCAGACTCCGCAAGGGTGGAACTCGCGTCACCCGCCGCTCGCGTTGCCTTATGCGGAGGAGTACTGCCCGTTGCTTCGCCCGCTCATGAGGGGCGTCCCGGGATATCGCAGGGAGTTCGCGCTCGCTCGCTATTTCCCGACCAAGGGCGGAGGTGTCAGGCCCGAGGCACGTTATCTTTCGCGGCTCATCGGGCATGCCCGCAGCCGGGATACGCATCCGGTGTTCGGGTTCTCACGCTCGCTCGGCCGCGCGGCGGCGCTCAAGCAGGCGCTTGGCGGCTACCACATAGTCGTCCGCCGCAATCCGCTGCAGCAATGGCTTTCCTGCCGCAGCTATCGCCGGGAGGTGCCGCTCGCTTATTTCGAGTTGTGTCATTTCCTCATCCTGGCGCTGGCCCCGGCCGGAACTCCCGCGCACCGTTTCGCCGGCATGCTCGATCTGCCACGCCTGCCGCGTGGCTTGGCGCGCCAGTACAAATCCCTCTACGCCGGCCTTTACCCGTGGAGCGACGAGCTGTCGTACCGCGCATTCACCGCAGTCTCGCTGTTGTCCCATGCGCCGGCGGAATCGGCTGCTGATCTGGTGCTCGATGTCGACCGGCTGGCCCGCTCCGAACAGTACCGCGACGCAGTGCACACCCGCATTCTGGCCGACGTCGGCCTGAGCGTCGATTTCGCTGATTGCCGGCTGCCGACCCGCGATCCGGCGCACCTGCCGGTGGATTTCGCGGCCATCGAGCGGGATGTCAGGCAGCGGCTCATCTCATGCAGCGCCGATCTCGGGCCTGTTCCCGCCCCGGCGCACGCCATCGAGTGAGGGACATTGTCCAGTGGCGGACCAGTGCCGCCGCTGGATGCTGAACACGTGACGTCATTCAGTGACAGCGCCTCACCAGATTACGTATAGTCCCCCGCCGTCATGTCGACGGCGTCACACTTAGCGAAGCTCAACGGTCCCCAGCGCCGGGCGGTGACCTACGGCGACCCGCTGCCGGGGAAGGGCTTCAAATCCGGACCCCTGCTGATCGTGGCGGGGGCGGGCACCGGCAAGACCGACACGCTGGCGCATCGCGTCACGCATCTCGTCATCCACGGAGTGGACCCGGCGCGCATCATGATGCTGACTTTCACCCGGCGGGCCGCGAACGAAATGCGCCGGCGCGCCTACGAGCTCACCAAGGCGGCGCTCAACGAGACGATCGGCGGCGTCAGCCAGGGCATCATGCAGCGCATGAGCTGGACGGGCACCTTTCATTCCGTCGGCAACCGTCTGTTGCGCCATTACGCCCGGCACCTGAAGCTCGATCCGCAGTTCAGCGTGCTCGACCGCGGCGACTCGGCCGATCTCATCGATACCGTGCGCCAGGAGCTCGGCCTCGCGCAAAAGGAGCAGCGCTTCCCGCGCAAGGATACCTGCCTGCAGATCTATTCCCACCGCGTCAACACACAACGGCCGCTGAAGGAAACGCTGGAGGCGCAGTTCCCCTGGTGTGCGCAGTGGGAGCCGGACCTGACGCGCCTCTATCGCGCGTACGTCGAGCGCAAGCAAGCCAACAGCCTGCTCGACTACGACGACCTGCTGCTCTACTGGCATATCATGATGTCCCATCCGCGGCTCGCCGCGCACGTGGGCGGTCATTTCGATCACGTGCTGGTCGACGAATATCAGGACACCAACAAACTGCAGGCGGAGATCCTGCACGCGCTGCGACCCGATGGAGCCGGGCTCGCGGTCGTCGGTGACGATGCCCAGGCCATCTATTCCTTCCGCGCCGCCGCGGTGGAAAACATCCTCGGCTTCCCCGACCGCTTCGCGCCGCGGGCGGAGGTGGTCACCCTGGCGCAGAACTACCGCTCCACCCAGCAGGTGCTCGACGTCGCCAATGCCGTAATGGGGGAGGCGCCCCGCCAGCATCGCAAGCACTTGCTGTCGAGCCGCGGCGAGGGACCACGGCCAAGAGTCGTGACTGTGGAGGACCTGCAGACGCAAGCGGAGTGTATCTGCGGTGAGGTGCTGAAGCGCCGTGAGGCGAATGTCCCCCTGCGCAAGCAGGCCGTGCTCTTCCGTTCTTCCAGCCACAGCGACGTCCTCGAGATCGAGCTCGGGCGCCGTCAGATCCCGTACGTGAAGTATGGGGGCCTCAAGTTCCTCGAGGCCGGGCATATCAAGGATCTGCTCGCCGTGCTGCGCTGGGCCGACAATCCCCGCAATGGTCTAGCGGCCTTCCGCACCCTGCAGCTGCTGCCCGGCATGGGCCCCGGCAACGCGCGCCGCGCCCTCGATCACCTCGAGGCCAACGGCGGTGCTCTGAGTGCATTGCAGAGCTTCACGCCCCCACAGGGTGGCACCCAGGACTGGCGCCGGCTGGTCGAGCTCCTGGTCGCACTCGCGGACCCGGAGCGCCCCTGGCCCGGGCAGGTACACCTCGCGCGGGAGTGGTATCGGCCGCACTTCGAGCGTCAATACGAGCACTTCCACACGCGCCTCGGCGATCTCGACCAGCTCGAGGTGCTCTCCAGTCAATACCCGTCCCGCGAGCGTTTTCTGACTGAGCTGACCCTCGATCCGCCGAACGCGACCAGCGACCTGGCCGGTCGGCCGGCCCTCGATGAGGACTACCTCATTCTCTCGACCATCCATTCCGCCAAGGGGATGGAGTGGGATACCGTCTACCTGCTCAACGTGGTGGACGGCAGCTTCCCCTCCGAGTTCTCCACCGGCAAGCCCGAGCTCATCGAGGAAGAGCGGCGCCTGCTCTACGTCGCCCTGACCCGCGCCCAGAACGACCTGCTGCTGCTGACGCCGCTGAAATTCCACCTGACATCGCAACATCGTCTGGGCGACCAGCACGTCTACGGTGGCCGCAGCCGCTTTCTCACCGACAAGGTGCTCAAAACCCTGGAATCCGGCACCTTCCAGGGCTCCCGCGTCACAGGCGATGCCCTGACGGAGGAGACCGCGGACGCTGGCCTCGACGTAAGCGCCCGTCTGAAAGAGATGTGGTAGCGGCGCTAGCCCTTCGGCTCGGGTTTGACGAACTTCAAGGTGAACCGATCGCTTTCACCGATGGCCTGGTATCTGGCGCGATCGAGACCACCCAGGCGGTAATCCGGCGGCAGCGCCCAAACACCAGCCGGGTAGTTCTTCACATCCTTCGGATTGGCATTGACCTCCGAGGTGGCCACTAGCCTGAATCCCGCTGCCTCGATCATGCGGATCGCGTAGTCCTGCCTGACATAGCCGGCCTTCGCCCGCGGGTCCTGCGGTAGCGCTGGATTGCCGCGGTTGTCCACTACTCCGAAAACCCCTCCCGGCGTCAGCGCACGGTAGATCGTGGTCAGGGCCTGCTGCGCATCTGCGAGGGCCATCCACTCATGCAGATCGCCGACGCTCAGCACCATGTCCACCGATCCCGGCGCCAGCACATCGCTTCCATTGAGCGGAAAGGTCACCACCTCCACTCCGTCATAGAGATCGGGCCGGGAGGCGAGGAGTCGGCGATAGTTGGCGCGACGCACCGTCAGGAAATGGCTGCCCGGATCCGGCGCGATCACCCCGCCGATGTAACGGCCCTTCGCCTGCAGCAGCGGCGCGATGATCTCGGTGTACCAGCCAGGCTCCGGCCAGACCTGCAGTACCCGCATGCCCGGCCGGATGCCCAAAAAGAGCAGCGTGCCCTTGGGATGCCGGAACGGGTCGAGGCTCCGCTCGGTCGCCGTGCGCTGGTTGCCCGCGAGAATCCCATCGAGGGCACGAGCGGTAGTCTCCTGACCGCCTGTAGTAGCGCAGCCGGCTATCAGGCCACCGGCGGCCAGGAGGCATGCCAGGGCGAGCGTGCGGGCGGCGACTTTCAATGGGACAGGCATGAGAGGCCCATTCTGGAGGGCCGCCCGCGCAAAAAAAACCCCGCCGAAGCGGGGTTTGAATCAATAGTGCAACGAAATTGCCGGTTTCAGCGCCGGAATGGACCGCCGCCTTGCCGCGCACGGGGTGCGCGCTCCTGGGCCTCATTGACCCGTAGGGCGCGGCCGTTCATCTGAAAGCCGTTCAGGGCCTGGATCGCCCCCTGGGCCTCGCTCTGCGACATTTCGACGAAACCGAAGCCGCGCGGCCTGCCGGTCTCCCGATCGTTGATGAGCTTGACCGATTCCACCTTGCCGTGACGCTCGAACAGCGCTTTCACGTCCTGCTCGGTGGCGTTGAAGGGCAGATTGCCCACATAGATCGTCGTCATCCGGAAGTCTCTCTTCGCAATGCGCACAGCGGCGAGCCGCGCGAGGCGGTCGCATGTGCCGCGTTATCGTGGATTACGGGACGGGGAGGGGATTCGAACGAAACAGCGGAAATCAAGCGTTACATCCCTGGGGGATACAAACACGACAGATGCTACTCCCGGTTTTTGCCGATGGCAAACATCGGTTGTAGCAAAGTCGCCACAACCTCCCGGTCAGCTGGCCGCCGGCTCCAGGTAGGCGTATCCGTCGAGCTCTCTCTCGTAGAACCGCTTCAGCATCTGGCTTTCCGCGAGGGTCATGCGCCCGTCCCGGATGGCGCGCTCGCAATCCCGAGCCAGGGCGGGATAGAGCTCCGCCACGTCGTACTCCATGTATTCGAGTACCTTGTTGGCCGTGTCGCCCTTCACGATCTCCTCGATCCACCAGCCCCCTTCGTCGTGCAACCGGACGTGCACCACATGCGTATCGCCGAAGAGGTTGTGCAGGTCGCCGAGGGTTTCCTGGTAAGCGCCGACCAGGAAGACCGCCAGGTAGTACTTCTCTCCCGGCTTCAACTCGTGCAGCTCCAGGGTGCGCTTGACGTCCCGCAGCGAGACGAAATGATCGATCTTGCCGTCCGAATCGCAGGTGATATCCGCGAGCACCCCTGTACGGGCGGGACGCTCCTCCAGGCGGTGGATGGGCATGATGGGAAACAGCTGGTCGATGGCCCAACTGTCCGGCAGCGACTGGAATACCGAGAAATTGCAGAAATACGTATCCGAGAGGATCGACTCCAGGCCCTCGAGCTCCTCCGGCAGGCGATCGAGGCGACGGCAACAGTCGCGGACGCGGGCGCAGGTAGCCCAGAAGAGACGCTCGGCCAGGGCGCGGAACTCGAGCGACAGGAGGCCGAGATTGAACATCTGCAGCACCTGATCGCGCGCCGTCAGGGCGTCGTGATAGCACTCCACGAGCTGCCGCTCGTTCACGGAGCGGAAAGCCTCGAACAGATCCCGGACGGGCTGCGGCAGTTCCTCCTGGCCGGCGTAATCCTCGTCTTCCCGACCCGTCACCCGAAACTTGTCGAGTGCTGACGAGCCCAGCGCATCGAACACCAGCACGCTGTGGTACGCCGCGATCGCCCTGCCGGACTCGCTGATGATCATCGGGTGCGGGATATCGCGCGCGTCGCAGACGCTCGCGATCCGATACACGACATCACTTGCGTACTCATTGAGCGTGTAGTTCATCGATGACGAGTAATTCGTGCCGCTACCGTCGTAGTCGACGCCAAGGCCGCCTCCCACGTCGATGTACTGCAGCCCCGCTCCCATGAGCTTCAGCTCAGCGTAGACGTGCGCCAGCTCGTTGATGGCATCTTTCACGCGCCGGATGTCCTGCAGCTGGCTGCCGGGATGGCAATGCACGAGCTGCAGGCAATCCAGCATGCCGCGCGCCTTGAGCAAGCCGAAGAGCTCGAGGATCTCGGTAATGAAAAGGCCGAACTTCGACTTCTCGCCCGCCGACTCCCGCCAGCGGCCCGAGCCTTCGGTGAAGAGCTTTACCCGCACGCCCATGCGCGGCCGTACCTGATAGCGCTCGGCGTGCTTCAGGATGAGCCCGAGCTCATCGAAGTTCTCGACCACCGGAATGATG
>DASXFY010000085.1:0-153461 GCA_036489335.1 Steroidobacteraceae bacterium | reverse complement strand
CGTCCCTCGCTCCCTTCGGCGCTCGCGCGGATGCGCTGCGCGGCGTGACCGACTGGCTGCTCGCCAGGCGCAATTGACCGGAGGCAAGAGGCCGTGGAACCCGATTCCGGCAAGTCCGACGAGGCGTATCAGGACGAGATCCTGCCGCTCGTCTCGCGCACCTTCGCGCTGACGATCCCGCAGCTCCCCGCGGCGCTGCGCACGGCCGTGACCAGCGCATACCTTCTCTGCCGCATTGCCGACACCATCGAGGACGAGCCGGCGCTGTCGGCCACCGACACCTATGTGTTTCTCGAGCGCTTCACCGCTGTCGTTAAGGGCGCGGAGGATGCGACCCGGCTCGCGCGTGATGTGGTGCCGCGCCTATCCGGCCGCACGCTGCCCGCGGAGCGCGATCTCGTCGCCAACATGGATAGGGTGATCCGGGTCGTGAGCGGATTCGACGAGCGTCAGCGCGCTGCGATCCGTCGCTGCATCGAGGTGATGAGCCGCGGCATGCATCAGTTTCAGCGCACCGCGAGCCTCAAGGGGCTGGCCCGCTCGACCGACATGGATTCCTACTGTTACTACGTCGCGGGAATCGTCGGCGAAACGCTGACGGAGCTCTTCTGCGCCTACTCGCCGGCGATCATGCGGCACTATGGCGCGCTCCTCGAGCTCGCGCCCTCGTTCGGGCAGGGCCTGCAGATGACCAATATCCTGAAGGATGTCTGGGAGGACCGCAGCCGCGGCGCCTGCTGGTTGCCGCAAGAGGTCTTCAGCCGCCACGGTGTCGACCTCGCGCAGCTCTCGCCGGAACGCAGCGATGCGCGCTTTCATGCGGGCATGCTCGAGCTCATCGGGGTCGCGCACCGCCATCTGCGCAACGCGCTCGACTTCACGCTGCTCATTCCTGGCGAGGAGGCGGGTATCCGGCTCTTCTGCCTGTGGGCACTCGGTCTCGCGGCACTGACCCTGCGCAAGATCCAGACGACCCCGGGTTTCACCGCGGGCGCGCAGGTGAAAGTCTCACGATCGGCGGTGATGATGACCCGGACCCTGACCAGTCTCTCGGTACGCAACGACCGTGTGCTGCAACAGCTGTTCGAGCGCGCCGCACGCGGCCTGCCACTGTCGGTCGCGCCGGTGCCGATGAAGCCCGCGGGGATGCGCGCCGCCAGCGCGAGCGCGGATGAGCTCGCCGGATCGCAACGGCTCGGAGGCTCGCTGCCATGACACCCGGCGCACATGCGGGTGCCGCCCCGCGCGAGCTTGCCGGCGCTGCGGGCATGGCCGAGGTGGCGCGTGCGCGGGCCGCGCGCCCGGTGGGGCCGCTCGGGCAGGCGATCACCGCGGCGCGCGATGGCCTGATCGGGCTGCAGCGACGCGACGGGCACTGGCTGTTCGAGCTCGAGGCCGACTGCACCATTCCGGCCGAATACATCCTGATGATGCATTATCTGGATGAGATCGAGCCGGAGCTGGAGCGCAAGCTCGCCATCTACCTGCGCGAGCAGCAGGCCGCCCACGGCGGCTGGCCGCTGTACCATGGAGGGGCGCTCGATCTGAGTTGCACCGTCAAGGCCTACTACGCCTTGAAGCTGGTCGGTGACGATACGGATGCGCCCCACATGCGGCGGGCCCGCGAGGCGATCCTGGCACGCGGTGGCGCTGCGCACGTCAACGTCTTCACGCGGATCGCGCTCGCGCTCTTCGGCCAGGTCCCCTGGCGGGCCGTGCCCTACATCCCGGTCGAGATCATGCTGATGCCGAGGTGGTTTCCCTTCCACATCGACAGGGTCTCCTACTGGTCGCGGACGGTGATGGTGCCGCTCTTTGTCCTCTGCACGCTGAAGCCGCGTGCACGCAACCCTCGCGGCATCGATGTGCTCGAGCTTTTCACCAGGCCGCCGGAGGAAGAGCATCACTACTTCCGTCTGCCGCGGCAGGGGAGGCTCCTGGCCCGCATCTTCTTCGGCATAGATCGGCTGGCGCGGTGCATCGATCCGCTGATCCCTGGCGCCATGCGCAAGGCGGCGATGCGGCGCGCCGAGTCCTGGGTGCTCGAGCGGCTGAATGGCGAGGACGGCCTCGGCGCGATCTTCCCGGCCATGGTGAACGCCCTCGAGATGATGGTGGTGCTCGGCTATCCGGCGGATGATCCGCGCCGGGTCACCGCCAAGCGCGCCATCGAGAAACTCCTGGTCGACCGCGGCGATGGCGCTTACTGCCAGCCCTGCGTCTCGCCCGTATGGGACACCGCCCTGGCTGCCCTGGCGCTGCAGGAGGCGGGTGACAGTCAGTCGATGCGCGCCGCGGTGCGCGGCCTCGACTGGCTCCTGCCGCGGCAGGTGCTGGAAGATGTGGGCGATTGGCGGTCGCTGCGGCCGCGGGTGCCCAGCGGTGGCTGGGCGTTCCAGTACGGCAACGCGCACTACCCCGATCTCGACGATACGGCTGTGGTCGCCTGGGCCATGCATCAGGCGCGCTTGCCGGAGCGCTATACGGCGGCCATCGACAGCGCTCTCGACTGGCTGGTCGGGATGCAGAGCCACAACGGCGGATTCGCCGCGTTCGACGCCGACAACACGCACTACAACCTCAACTACATTCCGTTCGCCGATCACGGCGCGCTGCTCGACCCGCCGACCAGCGATGTGACCGCGCGGGTGGTGGCGGTGCTGTCGCGGGTATACCGGCCACAGGACCGTGTTGCGCTCGAGCGCGCAATTGCCTACCTGAGACAGGAGCAGGAGGACGACGGCTCCTGGTTCGGGCGCTGGGGCAGCAACTACATCTATGGCACCTGGTCGGTGCTGGTGGCGTTGGAGCTTGCTGGAATTCCTGCCGCGGATCCGGCCGTGCGCCGCGCCGTGGCATGGTTTTCCTCGCGTCAGAACGCCGACGGCGGGTGGGGCGAGAGCAACGATAGTTATGATCTCGGGACCTACCGCGATGCGACTTTCGCCAGCACGCCGTATCAGACGGCGTGGGCGGTGCTGGGGCTCATCGCCGCGGGCGAGGGCGACTCGCCGGCGGTGAAGCGCGGCGTGGACTGCCTGCTGCGTACTCAGGAGAGCTCAGGGCTCTGGTCGCATCCGACCTACACCTCTCCCGGCTTCCCCCGCGTGTTCTATCTCAAGTATCACGGCTATTGCGCCTTCTTTCCGTTCTGGGCGCTGGCCGCTTATCGCCGCCGCAGCGAGTCTCATCCGCCTTGAAGCCGATCGGCATCGTCTCGGCGCTCGCGGCCGAGGCGCGCACTCTCGGGCCCGCGGCCCGTCACGGCGCCGGGCTCCGCCGGCTCGCCGACGGCGCGCTGCTGGCGGTGAGTGGCATCGGGGAGGATGCTGCTGCCGCGGCCGCGCGCAGACTGGTGCTCGCGGGCGCCAGCGCTCTCGCGAGCTTCGGAATGGCGGGTAGTCTCGATCCGGCGCTGATCTGCGGTGCGGTGCTGCTGCCGGAGGAACTCGTGGCAGGCGATGGCACCACCGTCGCGGCGACGGCCGGCGAGTGGCGTCAGCGACTGCGCGCCGCTCTGCCCGCCCGCTGCATCGCCTGCAGCGGCAAACTCCTCAGCAGCGAGCGACCGATCGGTAATCCCGAAGCCAAGGCCGCGGCCTGGCGCCAATCGCGCGCCGCCGCCGTCGACATGGAAAGCGTGGCCATCGCGCAGGTGGCAGCGCAGGCGCGACTACCCTTCATCGCGCTGCGGGTCATCGTCGATACCTCATCCGATGAGCTGCCTCCCGCGGTGATCGCCGCGAGCGGCGGCGGTCAACTGCGCATCGGACGCTTGCTCGCGGAGCTGCTGCGTGCACCAAAGGATGTCGGCGCGCTGATTCGCCTCTCGGCGCGGTACCGTGTCGCAAAGGGCGTGCTCGCGGCCGTCGCCGCGCCCGGATCGGCGGCGCGGCGCGCGCTCGTTGGCGGACCGCGCGCGGAGGTTTCATGAGGGCGTTGGTGACGGGGGCGACCGGTTTCGTGGGCGCCGCGGTCGCCCGCGCGCTGCTCGCGGCGGGCTGGGATGTCTGTGCGCTGGTGCGCGCCGGGTCGGACCGCCGCAACGTAGCCCCGCTCGCTGTCGAGCAGGTCGTCGGCGATCTGACGGATGTCGCTTCGCTCGAGCGGGCGCTCGCAGGATGCGAGGCGGCCTTTCACGTGGCCGCCGATTACCGGCTGTGGGCGCCGCGGCCGCAGGAGCTCTACCGCACGAACGTCGATGGCACCGGGCTCCTCCTCGATGCGGCCCGGCGCGCGGGAGTGCAACGCATCGTGTACACGAGCAGCGTCGCAACGGTCGGACTGCCCACGGTCGGCGGCGTGGGCACCGAGGACGCTCCGGTGGCTCTCGCCGACATGATCGGACATTACAAGCGCTCCAAGTTCCTCGCCGAGGAGCGGGCACGGGAAGCGGCTGCCCGCGGCGTGCCGGTGGTGATCGTCAATCCTTCGACGCCGATCGGACCGGGAGATGTCAAGCCGACTCCCACCGGTCAGATCGTCCTGGATGCGGCCCGCGGCCGCACGCCCGCCTATGTCGACACAGGACTCAACATCGTGCACGTGGACGATGTCGCGGCGGGCCATCTGCTGGCCTTCCATCGCGGGCGTGTCGGCGAGCGCTACATACTCGGCGGCGAGGACATGACATTGCGAGCGATCCTGACGCTCATCGCGCAGCTCGTCGGCCGGACCCCGCCGCGCATCCGGCTGCCCCATGGCGCCGTGCTGCCGGTGGCGTATGTCTCGGAGCTCTATGCGCGCCTGACCGGCCGCCCGACGCGCGTTACCGTCGAAGGTGTGAGGATGGCGCGCAAGCGCATGTTCTTCTCGAGCGCCAAGGCGGTGCGCGAGCTTGGCTACCACTGGCGTCCCGCATCGGACGCGTTCGCGGATGCGCTACGCTGGTTCAGCGAAAACGGCTACCTTCCCGACGGAGTGCCGTTCAGAAGCTAAAATGGATATCCGATACCCGTGAAGACGGCTATGCCGTCGTGGCCCTTCCCGATGTCCACGTAGCCGACGACAGAGGGCGGCGCGATACCGCGGAATCCCACTCCCATCACATTGTGCAGGTGTGTGATCGGAAAGGTGGAGCTGCTGTGAAAAACGCGTCCGGTGTCGAAGAACGGGGCGATTTGGATGTCGATGTGCGTGGCGAATGCATCCATCGAGAGCACGGTCTGCCGCAGCTCGAGGTTGGCTGAGAACGAATCGCGATCGTAGAAGCGCGAGGTGCCGTAGCCACGCAGGGTCTGCGAACCACCAATGACGCTCTCATCGCCGCCCAGGCTGCTCAGCCCCCAGAACGGAACGTGGCGCGCGGTCGGCTCATAGCGTAGATCCACATGGGTCGCCACGACCAGCGAGCTGTATGGCGACCAGTAGAATTTCCCGTCGCCACCGGCTTCGGTGAAGAGCGAGTCGTCGAGCTCGACGTTGCGGCTCGACACCCCGCCGTAGGCAACGACCTCCATGCCGCTGGTCGGAATGACGATGTCGTTGCGCGTGTCGTAAACGAGCGCGATGCGGTCCAGCAGCTCGTGTGTGGTGCCGATGCCGAGCGTTCCCTCGAACCGGGACGTAATCGCCGGAATGCCCGGCAGGGTCGTGCCGAGCACCTTCACTTTCTTCGCGGCGAAGGTATAGGCGAGCTGCCAGGCATGGGTGATGTTCCAGCCGAGCGTCGCGTCGACGCCCATCTGCTGATCGATATAGACGGTCTGGTTGATCTGGAACGAGTTGTTGCCGACGCCGAAGAAGCGGGGTGTGCCGCTGCGGTCGTACAGACTTTCGACCGTGAGCGAGAAGGGTGAGTCGCGCAGCAGGCCGGTCTCGTATTCCGCATCGAAGGTGCTCTCGACGTGCTGCTTCGCGCCGGCGACGATCGACCATTGGGTGTCCTCCGACGGGAAGGCGAGTATCCGGCCGTGCGCGCCCCAGCCGAAGTAGGGGTTGTGCAAGAAATCGGGCGCGATGATGTCGGTGATCTCGCTGCGCGAATTGGTCACCAGCATAGTCGGGATGATGCCGAGCGTGAGGCCGCTGTTGGGGTCGACCGCGGTGAGCGGAACCGGCAGCACGGGCCAGGTGGTGGGATTCAGCCAGTTGACCTTGTGCGGGGCCTGCTTCTTCGGCGACGGTTTCGGCGCCTGAATGGGGCCGGTGACCTTTGGCGCCGGGGTGGGCGGCGTGGCCGCCTGAGCGCCAGCCGTGCCCGGCAGGACGGCGGCGGGGGCCGCGAGACAAAGGGGCGCCGATGCGATCAGCCCGAGCGCTGCACGCGTGAGGCGCCTTGGGCTATGCTTGAAAATCGCAGGCTCGCTCGTGTGTCTCGAGGCAATCAGAACGCTACCCGCGGCATTGGGCCGCGGCCTCACTGGAAAGAAGGAAGCCAGCATGGCGAAACTGGTCCGTAGATTATATCGGCCGCGCACGCCCGCTCGCACGCCGATGCAGGGTCATGCCCCAGGTTCCGGTTGAAGCTGTGAGTTTCGCGCATGCCGCCGCGGCGGTGCCTCTCGCCATCTGGCTGTATCTCCTGCTCGCGCACGGCGGCTTCTGGCGCGTCTCGCGCGCAGTGCATTCGTCATCCTCATCCCCAACTGCCGCCGTCGCGGCCGGCAGGCACATCATAGCGGTCGTGCCAGCGCGCAACGAGGTTGAGGGAATCGCCAAGGCCGTGAGCTCCTTGCTGGCGCAGACACTGACGTTGCCGCTCCACGTGATCGTAGTCGACGACGGCAGCACGGATGGTACCGCCGAGGAGGCGAGGCGAGCCGCCGATGCGGTGGGTGCGGGCGAACGGTTGACGGTGCTTCGCGGCGCTGCGCCCGCGGCGGGCTGGACGGGCAAGCTCTGGGCCATGTCGCAGGGCGTCACGGTTGCGCTCCGCCGCGATCCCGATTTTCTGCTGCTCACCGATGCCGACATCGAGTTCGCACCCGATGAAGTGGCGGCGCTCGTCGGCAAGGCCGAGGCCGAGCATCTCGACCTGGCCTCGCTCATGGTGCGGCTGTCGACGGCGACGTTCGCCGAGCGTTGCCTGATTCCGGCCTTCGTTTTTTTCTTTCTCAAGCTCTATCCGCCCGCCTGGATCGCCGCGCCGCGCTCCGCGGTAGCGGGCGCCGCGGGCGGGTGCATGCTGATACGGCCCGCGGCACTCGCAGGTGCCGGCGGCCTGGCCGCAATCCGTGGCTGCATCATCGACGACTGCGCGTTGGCGCGCGCGGTGAAATCCAGCGGCGGACGGATCTGGCTGGGTCTCGCGCGGCGGACGCGCAGCCTGCGGGTGTACGGCTCGTTCGCCGAGATCGGCGCGATGGTCTCACGCACCGCTTTCAATCAGCTGCGGCACTCTTATCTGATGCTCGCCGCTACGCTCTGCGGACTGACCGTCACTTATCTGGCGCCGCCGTTCCTGCTGCTGGCGCGCGCGCCGCTCATGATGGGACTCGGCGCAGCGGCGTGGCTGCTGATGAGCGCCTGTTATCTGCCGATGGTTCGCTTCTATCGGGTCTCACCGGCCTACACGCTGACTCTGCCGGCGGTAGCGCTTTTCTACGCGGTGGCAACGGTTCACTCCGCCGTCCAATACGCCGCGGGCAGGGGCGGGAATTGGAAGGGAAGGGCGCAGGATGTGCGCTCGGCGGGCGAGCCGGGCACCTGAGGCGCCCACATGGACCTCACCGCCGACAGCCGCAGGATCGACCTCTGGTGTACCTACATCAGTGAGATCGGCGATGACTCGCTGTGGCCCCGCTACGATGCGCTGCTCAGCGCAGACGAGCGCGCGCGACAGGCGCGCTTCCGGTTCGCCAAAGATCAGCTGCGTTATATGGTCACGCGTGCCCTGGCGCGCACGGTCTTGTCCCGGTACGCCGCGGTGCCGCCACAGGACTGGGTATTCTCGGCCGGCGCGCACGGGCGGCCGGCCATCTCGGCGCCGCGGGACGTGCCGCCGCTGGAATTCAACATCTCGCATGCCGCCGATCTGGTCATGCTGGGAGTCACAACGGGCCGGACGCTCGGCCTCGACACGGAGAGCATCGAAGCGCGTGCGGCGCAGATCGATGGGCTCGATCGCTACTTCGCGCCGGAGGAGAGCGCGGCGTTGCTCGCGCTTCCGCCGCCCGAGCGGCGCCGGCGGTTCTTCGAGCTGTGGACTTTGAAGGAGTCGTACATCAAGGCGCGGGGCATGGGCCTGGCGATCCGGCTGGATGCCTTTCGCTTCGAGCTGACGGGCGAGCGGGGACTCATGCTGCACATGCGGTCGGAGCTCGGCGATTCACCTGAGCGTTGGCGGGTGTGGCAGCTCGATCTGCGTCCCGATTACCTGGCGGCGATCTGCGCCGCCCGCGGCGAGAGTGTCCCGCCGCGCATGGTGGTGCGGGAAATAGTGCCGCTGCTGCGCGAGAAAATCATCGATGTGACGCCGTCGCGAGCCACGGCCTGAGCGGATCAGGGAGTACCGCCGCGGGTGCCTGTGGCAGATGATGACTTGCCCGCCCGAGCCGGCTGCCGCGCCTTGGCCATCATTGTGGCGCGTTGCGCGCGAAACTCACTGTCCGCATACCAGTCCGGCCACTCTTCGCCGTCGGCCAGGTTGCGGCCGAGGAGGTAGAGCGTCTGGATGTCCTCGAGCGTGCCGCTGAGATCCCAGTTGGAGTCGAATACGTCGTTTGGCGTGTGGTAGCGGTGCGCGGTGTAGTCGGCGGAGGCCGCGAGGCCAGCAGTGCGGCCGCCCTCGATGAGATCCAGGCCGGGGCCGGCGATCAGCGCCGGCACTCCCGCCTTGGCGAAGCTGAAATGATCGGAGCGGAAATAGAAGCCGTACTGCGGCGTCGCTTCAGGCGTCAACTTCCGTGCCTGCAATGAGAGCACTTGCTTGAGGTCATCCTCGACCTGTGATTGCCCTGCGCCGATGACCGTCATATCGCGAGCGCGGCCGATGACCGGCCACGCGTCGATGTTGACGTCTGCCACCGTCTTGTCGAGCGGAAAGATCGGGTGGGTCACGTAATACTGCGACCCCAACATCACGGCTTCCTCCAGCGTCGGCATGAGGAAGAGCACGCTACGCTCGGGAGGGGTCTTCTGGTGAGCGAAGGCGTCGGCGATCTCGAGCAGCGCCGAAAGACCGCTGCCATTGTCGATGGCGCCGTGAAAGATTTCCCGCCGCCCGCGCGGCTCCGTCACCGTGCCGAGATGATCCCAGTGCGCGCTGTAGACGACCACCTGGTCGGGGTGCTTGCTGCCCTTGACGAGCCCCAGCACGTTGTAGGATCGGCCGCGCACGATGGTGCTGCGCAGCAGGATGGAAGCGCTGGCCGCGAGCGGCACGGGCGTGAAATCGTGCTGCACCGCCTTGGCCGCCAGGCCGTCGAAATCGAGTCCGGCAGCGTGGAAGAGCCGCTGCGCGGCGGCGAGCGTCAGCCACCCCGCGACCGCGAGACGCGGACCCGGTGCGACGTTCGCGGGCAGGCTCTGCAAAGGCCCGCTGTTGCTGTTCCTGACCACTGTCCAGGGATACCCGGCCGCATCGTCGCTCGTATGAACGATGAAACAGGCAGTGGCGCCTCTGCGCGCCGCCTCCTCGAACTTGTAAACCCAGCGTCCGTACCAGGTCATTGCCTTGCCATCGAAGAGTTGCGGGTCACCGGTGACGTAGCCGGGATCGTTGACGAGCACCACCACCGTCTTGCCCTTGACGCTGACGCCCTGATAGTCATTCCACTGCCACTTGGGGGCGTCGATCCCATAGCCCATGAACACGATGGGTGAGTTCCGCAGAGCGACGAGGGGTCGCGCATCCTGCGTGAAGGCCACCATGTCGGTGCCATAGGCAAAGCTCTGCGTTCCGCCGGCCGTACGAACTTCCAGCTTGGCGCCGGTGTTGGCCAGCGTCGTCGTGACCACCGGCACCAGCTGCAGCCAGTAGCCGTGGTTCCCGGGTGTGAGGTGCATGCGTCGGAATTGATCGACGAGGTAGCGGATCGTCAGTACCTCACCGCGCGTTCCCGGCTTGCGTCCGCTAAAGGCGTCGGATGACAGAGTTTTATCAAATTGTAAGAAGTCGGCATCGTTGATCTGCGGCGCCAGCGCGACCGCCATCGGTGGAGGCGTGGCGGATGTCGCAATGGCTTCCGGCGCGCGAAGGACGCGCGCGGCCGCTGGCGCGGACGAGTCATCGCCCGATGTGCAGGCGCAGAGCGCCAATGCGACCAGGCTGATGAGCAGGGCACGGAGGGTGTGGACGTGAGGCAAGCAGCGCGATGATATCGCCGGCCCTAGCCGAGGTCGATGGCGAGGGTATTCCGGTTCCGGCTCAGGCGCTCGAGGACCGCCCCGGCGGCCAGCCGCGCTGCCCCGCGGCGGTGCGGATTGGCTGCACGTGTGAACGGCAGGCTCGTGCCGTTGAGGACGACTTCGTCGACCCCGCAGCCCGAGTTTCCGACGCGATATGTCACATCGAGCGGATATCCGCGCAGGGACATGGTCACCCGCAGTCCGTCCAGTGCCGCGGGCATCACGGGATCGACACAGAGCGCTGAGGACTCCCAGGTGAGTCCCAGGAAGTGTCGCAGCGTGAGGGCAAGGGCGATCCCGGCGCCGCTGGAATACACGCGCCAGCCGCCGTCGAGAGGGATCGTGCCGTTACGGACACGCGCGTAATCCGAGCGGGCCTGATAGCGATCGGCGAACGCCGCATCGGAGCTGGAGTAGTAGCAGTTCGACTGGCGCAGCGTCGCGGTCGGCACGACGGAGCGGATGCCGATCGGATCGGCCTGACAGAGCGCGCGGAAGAAGTCCTCCGCCCGCCCTACATGCGCCAGGGCCTGCGCGTAGCGCAGGTGCGCATGCATGTACATGAGGCCGATCTCGCGGCCGAAGAACGTGGCGCTCTCCGCGCGCTGGAAGATGCGCAGCGGCCCGCCATGGTAGGGCATCGGAGCATCGAACAGACGCACGCCGTCGGGACCGGAAAGCTCTCGCCCGATGAGCTCGAGGTGCGCGCGTGTCTGATCCGGTGTCAGCAGGTCCTCGAGGATCGCGTGGATCATCGCTAGGGAGCTGTAGTGGACACCGGTCGTCGCATCCCGCGGATGCAGGAGGTAACGGATATCCTTGCCGCCGTCGAAAACGGCATATCCCGTTAGCACCCCATCCGGCAGCAAAAGACGCTGGAAGTCACTGCGGACGAGCTCAGCCTGCCGCTCGAGTGGCTCCGCTTGTGCGGCGCGACCGACGGATCGCAACGCGCGCGCCAGCATCGTCAGGGTCTGAAAATGCAGCGTGACTGTCCACGCGCTGCACATATGGTCGCGCAGTGCCGGGTCGGCCGGCTGCAGGGAATCGTTCCAATCACCATGGCCGTAGGCGGCGAGCGTCGTGCCGGGAATGCGCCGTCTGTCGATGATGGCGAAAGCTCGCTCGACGTGTTGCCAAACTGACGCGCGCTGGCCTGCATCCGGGCCCCTGTTGTCGAAGTACGGAATCTGGGCGTCGAGGATACCCGTGTCACCAGAGGCGATGAGATACTGAGCGAGCGCGATGAGCGGCCAGAAAACGATATCCCCGTGAGAGTCGCCTGCGCGGATCCCACGCTCACGCTCGAAGAACATGAACCACTGCGGCCAGTCTCCGTCGGGATTCTGGTTGGCCATGACGCGCAGCACGACGTCACGCAGCGGTTCCATGCGCGCCAACGCGAGCAGCATCTCGACCGGTCCCTGGCAGACATCCCGAGTGCCCCAGCCGCCGCCCGAGTACTGCTCGAGACCGCGCGGCGAGAGATAGTGAACGAGCGCGTTCTGTGCATACCAGGGGGCCATTTCGGCGAGGTGGGCAGCGTGACCGGCGGCTTCCGTGGGAGCCGTCGGGGCGACGGTCACAACCGGCAGCAATCCCTCCTCGGGCGGGAGCCGCCAGGGAGTCTGACTCTCCTCCGCGACGAGGTAACCGCGGATGCTGAGACCGGCACGTCGCGTCGGCGAGGTCTCGATGCAGAGATATGGCTCCTGGCGTGAGCGCCCATCGAGGAACAGCAGCTCATCCGCGGCGATGCGCAGCGCCGCCGTCTGCGGTGCGAGAGCGATCTGGAACTTGCCCTGCGGGAATCTGCGGCCGACATCCGATTCCGGTGCTGGCGTCACGACGAGCGTGTCGCCGGCACGCCGCCAGTTGAGCGGCTGCGGCGCGTTGCCGTCATCGCCATTCAGCGCGATGTGCTGACAGATGAGGAAAGCCGTGTCAGGTCCCTCGGTCACCTCGATGTCGAGGGTCAGTGCATGAGGCTCGCTTGAGGCCGTGGAGCGCACTTGGAGCTCGCCTGCGGCGTGGCGGTAGATCCAGCGACAGCTTTCGGACGTCATCTCGAACGCGGAAGGGACACCGAGGAGGTGCCACTGGCCGGCCAGTTGCGCCAGGACGCGCAGGCCCTGGGAGCGGAAGAAGCCGAGATAGCTGCGGTTCGCGGACAGAAAGCGGTTGATGCTGACATGCCCCTGGGTGACCATCGAGTGGAAGACGCCATTCATCCACACAGTCGATGTCAGAGCGCTCTCATCCGGAGTCAGATGACGGCCGGTGCGCAACAGCTGGCCGTGGGGACGCAGCACGCGCAGCTCCTTGGCGCGCAGCACCACGTGACTGTCGGCACTGTGAAAGAACGACAGCACTCCGCCGCGCTGATCGCTCTCCTCGTGACGCCAGGGCGACGGGAAGAGCCGGCGAAGCGCGCCGGCATCGAGATCAGTCACCTGCAGAGGCGCTGCCGCCGAGAAACGCGTGCGACTTCCGCCGGCGGTGAGCGAGTCCAGCGACAGTTCCGCGGGCGCCGCCTCGGGAAGCGCCAGAATGCCAGCCAGTCTGGCCAGGTCCGCCGCCGAGCTGGCGTCCGGGTGGTCGGCAACGAAAATGCCGAAGAATCCCGCGTGCAGAGTCTCGCCGGGAGCGAGGCGCAGCGGCGCATCGCGCAGTACCGGCATGGAATGCTCGTGCTGCAGGCGCCGGCCGGGAAGGTCATCGAGGATGCCGCACGGAGGTTCGCCGGCGCGGCTGGCGAGTCCGTAAAAATCGAGCGCGTCAGTGGCGAAGGAAATCGTCCGGCGCAGCGATCCGATCAGACACCAGGGATTGCGTCCATCCGCCGCCTGGTTCTGTCGTGAAGCGATGAGGATCCCGTGCCGCGGATCGGTGAGCGGTGTGTGATCGATGTATTGACTGACGTAATACTCGTTCATGCGGACCGCCCCGTAGGGCGCGAGCGCGAGATCCTGAGCATAGGTGAGATCCAGCTCCTGCGGCTCGGACGAAGTGTTCGTGAGCTGCACGTGCCAGAACCAGACAGGGGCGTCCGCCGCGAGCACCAGCGAAATGGCGTATTGGATCCCCTGCCAGTCGCCGCGGCCTGCGACACTGCTCTGCGCCGCCGATGCCGCGAATCGCGTTGGGCTGTCAGGGCCGAGCAGAGCGGTCCAGTCCGACTTGCTGCCCCGGCGCCGCAGAAAAAGATTGGCGGGACCGGTCTCGACTTCGTTGCCAATGAACAGCGTCAGGGTCGTGGGACCGCAATCCAGGCGGCGCACCGCGCCGTTGGCCGCGATCTCGGCCCGAAGGCCGGCGTGGCTGCTGACGATCTTCGCTGGGGTACTCATGAATGGCTATCCTAGCCGCTCCCGGCTTAAACTGGCGGGCATGAACACCATGCCCAAGCCTTCGCAAGAGCCGCGCCCGGCGTTTGGAACCGTTCTGGCGCCGACGATGACCCTGGCCCGCTACCAGAACGGCGCATGGGGGCGCTTCGAGGCCCGGCCGTGCGCGCCGATCGAGCTGCATCCGGCCGCCCACGTGCTGCACTACGCCAGCACCTGCTTCGAGGGCTTCAAGGCCTATCGTTGGGCAGATGGCAGCATCAATGTGTTCCGCATGGACCGTCACATCGAGCGCATGCGCCAGAGCGCCCGCTCGCTCGTGCTGCCCGAGCCTGATCCGCGGCAGCTCGAGGAGATGATCCGTACCACCATCGACCGCAACCGCGATGTCGTCCCCGATTCGCCGGGTGCGCTTTACATGCGGCCGATCCTCTTCGGCACCACACCCAACATCGGCGCCGCCGGCGCCGCCGCCAGCGACGCCAATCTCATCGTGCTCGCGAGCCCGGTTTGGGACTACTTCGCCGGCGGCATGAAGCCGCTGCGCATCTACGTTGAAGATGTCAATGCGCGCACGGCTACGCAGACCGGCAAGGTGAAGACGGGCGGCAATTACGCCGCGGCTCTCGGTCCCACGCTCGAAGCGCGGCGCAAGTACAACGCCGACCAGGTGTTGTTCGCTCCCGGCGGCTCGGTGCAGGAGACGGGCGCTTCCAACTTCCTGCTGATCGGCGACGGGCGGGTGCTCACCCGCAATCTCGACTCGACATTCCTCCATGGGGTGACCCGCGATTCGGTGCTGACCCTGGCGCGCGAGGAGGGCTACCGGGTGGAGGAGCGCGAGTTCGATGTCGCCGAGATGCTGGAGTGGGTCCGCGGCGGCGAGGCCGCGTTGTCCGGCACCGCGGCGGTGCTGGCAGGTGTCGGCACTCTCGTTCACCACGGCCAGGAGCACCGGGTCGGAAGCGGTGACGTCGGACTCCACACGCGTAAGCTCCGTGAGAGGCTGGTGACCATTCAGCGCGGCGAGTCGCCGGACAAGCACGGCTGGACGATGAGGGTTTGACCGACACCGCTTCCAACGGGAGCGTGCCCTTCTACGGTCCCGATCAGGTGCGGGCCGCGCTCGATTACGACGGTTGCATTACGGCGGTCCGGGACGCCATGACCGCCTTCAGCGCTGAGGGTAAGGCTCAGCCGCTGCGCAGCATCTTCGAGATCGCCCCCGCCAAGTTCTTTGGCCTCATGCCGGGCGCACTCACCGCGCCGCACGGGTTCGGCGCCAAAGTGCTGTCGGTGTTCGCCGATCCGGCGCAGCCGGGCCGCGCCGCGCATCGCGGCGTGGTCGTGCTCTTCGAGAGTGAGAACGGACACCTGACCTGCATTGCCGATGCCGGCGAGGTGACGGAGATCCGCACCGCGGCGGCGTCCGCCGTCGCCACCGACGCGCTCGCGCGGCGGGATGCCAGGACGCTGGCCATATTTGGCTGCGGCGCGCAGGCGGCCTCGCATATCCGGGCGCTGGTCCGGATTCGGCATTTCGAGCAGATTCTGGTCTGGGGGCGCTCTGCGGAGCGAGCTGCCGCCTTCGCGGCGCAGATGCAGCGTGAAGTTGCCATGCGCGTCAGCGGAATCGCCGAGGCGCGTGAGGCGGCATCCACCGCTGACGTCATCTGCACAGTGACGGCATCGCGAACGCCGGTGCTGCTTGGAGAATGGGTGCGACCGGGCACGCATGTGAATGTCGTCGGCTCCAGCTACGCGGGACCCGTGGAGGTCGATCACGCGTTGGTCCAGAAGAGCCGTTACATAGTGGACAGCCGGCGTTCGGCGTTGGCCGCGGCCGCGGAGTTCCTGCTCGCCAAGGAGGCGGGACTCATCGACGACAACCACATCGCCGCGGAGATCGGCGAGGTCCTGCTCGGCCGCATCCAGGGACGCACCTCGGAGGAGGAGATCACCGTCTACAAATCCCTCGGCCACATCGTCCAGGACCTGGCCGCGGTGAGTTATCTGCACGCGCGGGCGAGCCGCGGCAATTAGCAACCTATATCGCGAACGCGACCTGCCGCTCTATCTGTGCATCCGCGTGCTGTCGCGGATGGCGGTGCTCGTACAGTCTGTCTCCGTCGGCTGGCAGGTCTATGACCTGACGCATAGCCCGCTTGCGCTCGGGATCGTGGGTTTGGTCGAGTTCGTGCCCATGTTTCTACTGGCGCTGCCCGCGGGAGAGCTGGCCGACCGCTTCGATCCGCGCCGGCTCATCACGCTGGCGAGCCTGCTCGAGGCAATCTCGAGCGGACTGCTGCTCGTGTTCGTCCTCACCCGGCAGACCTCGATCTGGCCGCTCTACGCGATCATCCTTCTCTATGGCACCGCGCGCGGCTTCTCGGGACCTGCGACCCGATCGCTGCTGCCGTTCCTCGTTCCGCCCGAGAGGCTGCCCCGATCACTCGCCTGGGGATCTTCCATCACCCAGCTTGCGATCATCGCGGGCCCGGCGCTCGGCGGGTTCGCATATGCACTGGGGCCAGCGGTTGCCTACGGCAGTGCGCTGGCGGCGTCGCTGGCGAGTGCCGGGGGGATGCCGTTTCTCGGCGGCAGGCGTGTTGCCACCGACGCGGCGGCGCTCGCCAGCCGGCTCGCAAGGGTTCGCGAGGGCATCGAGTTCGTGCGCTCCCGCCGGGTGATCTTCGGCGCGATCTCACTCGACCTCTTTGCGGTGCTCCTGGGTGGGGCGGTATCGCTTCTACCGGTGTATGCGCGCGACATCCTGCACGTTGGCCCGACGGGTCTCGGGCTGCTGCGCAGCGCGCCGGCTTTCGGCGCCGCCCTGACGGCATTGTTTCTCACGCGCCGGCCGGTCGAGCGCAAGGTGGGCTACACCATGTTCGCCGCAGTCGTGATCTTCGGCATCGGCACCATTGCGTTTGGGATATCGAGGGATTTCCGCCTGTCTCTGGCGGCCCTGGCTGTTACCGGCGCGGCGGACCAGATCAGCGTCTACATCCGCTCCGCGCTGGTGCAGTTCGCGACGCCGGATGCGATGCGTGGCCGGGTGAGCGCGGTGAGCACGCTCTTCATCAGCGCTTCCAACGAGCTCGGTGGCTTCGAGTCCGGAGTCACCGCGGCGCTGTTTGGAACGGTCCCCGCCGTGATTCTCGGCGGCGTGGGCACGCTCATCGTGGTTGCGATCTGGATGCGGGTGTTCCCGCCTCTGCGCACCGTCGATCGGATGCGCGATGTCATGCCGGGCGGCGCCCTCAGTCCGGAAGCGGGATGAACTCCTGCTCATCGCCGGGCACTTTGGCGAACCTGCCTTCCCGCCAGTCGCGCTTGGCCTGCTCGATCCTCGCCTGCGAGCTCGAGACGAAGTTCCAGAAGATGTGCCGCTCGCCATCGATCGGAGCGCCGCCGATGATGGCAACGCGGGCATCGGTGGCGGCAAGCAGCCTCACCGCGGCGCCGGGCGCAAACACCAACATGCGGCCGCGCTCGGCCCGCTCGTTGTCACATTCGACCCTGCCGCTGACGATGTAAGCGGCACGTTCCTCGTAGTCGTTGGGAAGCGGCAGCTCACTGCCCGCCGGCATGACGGCATCGAGATAGAAGAGGGGAGAGAAAGTCTTCACCGGCGATGTTGCGCCGAAAGCGCTGCCGGCGAGCAGGCGGAGGCGCGTGCCCGCGACCTCCAGGGCAGGAAGCTCGCCGGCGGGGTGATGATGGAACGCCGGCGCCGTTTCCTCGTGCCTGCGGGGCAGCGCCACCCAAAGCTGCAGCCCATCGAGCCGCGAGCCCGTTTGCCGCAGCTCGGTCCCGGTGCGCTCGGAATGAGCGATGCCGCGGCCCGCGGTCATCCAGTTGACATCGCCGGGGCGGATCGGCTGCTGCGAGCCGAGGCTGTCACGATGGACGATCTCGCCCTCGTAGAGGTAGGTGACAGTGGCCAGGCCGATGTGCGGGTGCGGCCGCACATCGATGCCGCGGCCGGGCGGGAAAGCGGCCGGTCCCATGTGATCGAAGAAGATGAAGGGCCCGATCAGCTTGCGCGCCGGTGCCGGCAGCACGCGGCCTACGGTGAAGCCGCCGAGATCGCGTGCGCGGGCGTCGATCACCGTGGCGAGCTTCGAAGTCATCACGCTACCATCCTACGCCGTGAGATGGGTGAGAACTACCTTGAGGGGGCGAGCAATGGGAGCGAACTCGCGGAAGGGTCTGCAGCTCTACACTCTGGGAGAGGCGCCCTACCACGACCTCTATGGGACGCTCCAAGCGGTTGCGAAGATAGGCTATCGGACGGTGGAGAGCGTCGGCTTCATGAAGCGTACTGCGGCGGAGTTTCGCGCGGCGCTCGACCGGGCCGGCCTCGCGTGTCCCAGCGCCCATGTGCCCTTGCAAGCGGACCGCGGCGGCGGGCCATCGCTCGCGGACGATCTCGGCCGTCTTGCGGCCGAGATGCACCGTCTCGGCGTCAAATATGTGGTCGTACCGATATTCGCGGCACCGCCGGGCATCGGCGGCCCGCGTCAGGGGAGGACGGCCTGGCGTTCCTGAGCCGTGCCGCCAGGGAGATGTCGGGCGATGACTGGCAGCGCCTGGCCGTGCAGCTCAACGAGAAGGGGGCCGCCCTGAAGCGCGAGGGCCTCGAGCTGGCCTATCACAATCACAACGTCGAGTTCGTGCGGCAGGGATCCGGCACCGCATTCGACCTGCTGCTCGCGGATACGGAGCCCGGCGTCGTTTGGTTCGAGATGGACGTCGGCTGGGTGCCCAACAATGCGTTCAGAATGGATCCGGCGGATGTCGGCTCGGGCACTCTCGACTGGAAGGCCATCCTCCCGGTCGGCTACGAGGTCGGCATGAGGTACTACTACGTGGAGCAGGAGCCGCCGTTCGCCGAGCCGCGCATGGATGCGGCGCGCAGGGATTACGAATACCTGGCCCGGTTGCCCTGACGGGAGAGTAGAATCGCGGCCAGTCGCTATAAAACAAGGGGAGACAGCCAATATGATCACCCGTAGCCGTATCCGCGCCATCCTCACCCTGACACTGTCCACCGCCGCGACTCTTGTGGTGCTGGCGCCGTCTGCGCGCGCGGACGTCACCATCGAGCAGAAGACCTCGATGACCGTCGGCGGAATCAACATCGATGTCGACTCGGTGGAGCGCACGACCCCCGACAAGCAGCGCACCGACTCGACTACGAGCTGCCAGGGCTTCCTCTCGCTCTTCTGCCACGACATGGAGGGCGGGCGCATCGTCCGTCTCGACAAGCAGGTGGAGTGGCAGCTGCAGCCGAAGAAGAAGCTTTATTCCGAGCGCCCCTTCCCCACGGCCGAGCAGCGCGCCGAGGCGCAGAAGCAGCTCGAGGCGACCATGGAGGAGATGAAGAATTGCCCGATGCCGCAGTCGCAGGGAGCCTCGCAGACATCGGCTCCCGACACCTCGCACTGTCAGATGAGCGCTTCGGCGGTCAACGTGAACGCCACCGGCGAGCACGCCACCATCCTCGGCCACGATGCGAGCAAGACCAGCGTCGTCATGTCGCAGACCTGCACGGACACGCAGACCGGGGATGTGTGCGAGATCGACTACGGCTTCGAGACCTGGCTCACGGCGGATGAAATTGCGGGCGGCACGGAGCGGCGGGAATTCGGCAAAAGGTATCTGCAGGCGCAGGGCCTCGATCCGAGTAATCCGCAGGTGCAACGCTCGGTCCAACAGTTCATGGCGCCGTACGCCGGCCAGCTCATGCAGCTGCAGGGCAAGGCTTCGGCTCTCAAGGGCTATCCGCTGCGCACGATCTTCTACATGGCTTTCGGCGGCCCGCACTGTGGCAAGGCGAAGCAGGCTGCGCAGCAGCAGGCGAGCAGCGGCAGCGGCAGTAACGCGTTCAGCATGCACAGTATCGCTTCCAAGGCGCTTGCCGGAGGCTTCGCGGGTCTCTTCCATCGCGGGGCCGCGGCCATCGACACCAGCTCGGCCGGCGGAGCGGCGGCGTCCGGCGCGGCGAACGCGGCAGCTGACCCTGCGGCGAATGCCGCGGCGAACGCGGCGACGCCGCAGTCCTCCGCGGGTAGCGCGGCGGCTGCAGCGCCTGCAGCGGCACCAGTACCGGCGCCCGGTGCGCTGGTCCGGATCGTATCGCTCACCACCGAGACGACCTCGATCGATACTTCGACCATCCCGTCGGAGCAGTTCGAGATCCCCGCCGACTGGAAGCTGCAGCCGCAGAAGCAGGTCACGAACAGCGCCCCGAAGTGCCCGAGTCCGGGAAAATAAGCTAAATCCGGGGGCGTACCCTACCCGACGCTCGGGCCAGGACCTTGGCGGCGATGCTCAGCCCCGGCCTGAAGCCGGGCAATAGCCGGCTTTTAAACGGTTTCGCATCCCCCTGACTCTAAAGGATTGAATGGTGCCGGCTGCACAAAGCGACTGGATCGAATGGGAGGCTGGGCTCGTGCAGCGGGCTCGCGGTGGGGACGTGCGCGCGTTCGAGCGCCTCTACCGCGACCACATCGGTGGCGTCTACGGGCTATGCCTGCGGATGACACGCGATCCGGCCGCCGCGGAGGATTGTGCGCAGGAGGCATTCTTCAACGCGTGGCGGGCGCTCGAGCGCTTTGAGACGCGGAGCAGTTTCGGAACGTGGCTGCACCGCATTGCGGTAAACGTGGTGCTGAACCGGCGCCGCAAACGTGCAGCGCAGGTCGAGTTGTCGGCATCGGCGATAGACCAGGGCGATGAGCCCGGAACCTTACCGGAGGAGTGGACGCTTGATACGCCAGTCGAAGTGCAAGAGATCGAGGCCGCGGTCGGCGACCTTCCCGACGGCGCGCGAGACGCACTCGTACTCTGCGGGATCTACGGTTACTCGCACGGAGAGGCGTCTCAGATGCTCGGCATTGCCGAGGGTACCTGCAAAGCCCAATTGCATCGGGCTCGCGCGCTGGTGCGCGCCAAGCTCGAGCCTGAGAGTGATCACTCATGAACGACCCAGCGCCACCTAAGGTCAGGCGCGTCAGCGAGCTGCCGCGAGAGATCCCGCCGCCGAATGACGGCTGGCCGGCGCTCGAGGCGCGGTTGCGCGAGAGCGGCAGGCCACAGTCCGACGCCGGCGCGCTGCCGGGTCGCAAGGCGGAGCCCGCACGGTACCGCCGCTCCCGCTTCATGCAGATCGCGGCGCTCGCCGCAGTGCTGGCTGCCGTTTTCGTGGGGGTCTCTCTCGACCGGTGGGTGCTGTCACCCGCGCGCCCGGTTCCACAGAGCGCCGGGATTCCGCATGTTGGTACAGGCGGCGAGGGAATCGCGGTGGCCTACGTCACCGATCCGCGGTATGTGCGTGAGCGACAGGAGCTGCTGCGCACCCTGGACGCGCGGCTGGCGAAGCTGCCGCCGCCGACCCGGCAGAAGGTCCTCCAGAGCCTGACCACCATTCGTCAGTCGATCCAACAGATCCAGCAGGCGCTCGGCCGCGAGCCCGGGAATGCGTTGCTGCAGGAGCTGCTGATCGATACCTATCAGAACGAGATGCAAGTGCTGTCGACCGTCCAGCAGGCGAGCGGCGGCGCCGGAGAGACCTGATCATGAGCACATCCTCTTATCGCACGACAGTCCTGGCCGCATCGTTGGCGCTCGTGGCCGCGGTGGCTCATGCAAACACATTCCAGCAGCAGGTGACGGCGGAGCCGCGCGGCGAGGTCGACGTCAGCAACGTCTCCGGCAAGGTCGAGGTCACCGGGTGGGACAAGCCGCAGGTGGCGGTCATGGCCGACCTCTCGGACGACTCGCAACGGGTCAGAGTCATCACCGGGGGCGGGCACACGAGAGTGTGTGTCACGTACGGCAACTCCAACGGCTGCGATTCAAGAGGCTGGTCCGGCGATGCGGGATCGGTCCGCCTCGAGATCAAGGTGCCGCGGGAGAGCCAGCTCGATGTGTCGGCGGTGAGCGCCGACATCACCTCGCGCGGCGTTTCAGGCGCTCAACGCCTGGGTACGGTGAGCGGCGACATCGACGCGGAGCTCGGCTCGGGAAATGACGAAGTGAACTCCGTGAGCGGAACGGTCAATCTGCACGGCAGCCGCCAGGACGGTACGCTGCACGCGGCCAGCGTAAGCGGCGACCTGAGGGTCACGAACGTCGCTGGCGAGCTCGAGGCAACAACCGTCAACGGCACGCTGACCGCCGAGCTGTCACCGGCCCGCCTGGTTCGGCTCCACACCACATCCGGCGACATCGATCTCAGCGCGACTCTTGCGAGCGGCGGCACGATCGAGACCGAGACCGTGAGCGGCGATCAGAAGATCGACGCGGCCGCCCCCAGCGGGTACTCATACGACGTCAAGACATTCAGCGGCGACATCACCAACTGCTTTGGCCAGCGCTCGGACAAGAGCGAGTACGGGCCCGGAGACCACCTCCAGGGCACACGCGGCGCGGGCAGTGGCCACGTTCGGATGCAGAGCCTGAGCGGTGATGTCTCCCTGTGCGATCACTGAGCCGGGCTTGTCGGCTTCACGAACCTGATGGTCATGCGGTCGGATTCGCCGATCGCCACCATCTTCGCGCGCTCGCCGGCAGGCCCAGACAGATCGGGCGGCAGGCGGTGCACGTTGACGGTTTCCATGTCCTTCGGGTTGGCGTTGACTTCCGACACCCCACCGAGCTGAAAGCCGGTCTTCAGGCCGAGCTCGATCACATAATCCTCGGGGATGCGGTGCAGGGCGCGGGAACTCGCGATCGCATCGTCGTACGGGCGCGCGCGGTGCTCGGTGATGCCGAGCACTCCACCCGGCTTCAACACGCGGTAAGCGGCCTGAAAGATGGCCGCCAGCGTCGCCGGATCCTGGTTGAGCCAGTCGTGGAAGTTGCGAAAGCTCACTACCATGTCGGCCGAGCCTGGCGCGCCGAGGGCCACCTGGCCCGGCGGGGCAAACGGGATCAGCGTGACGTTACCGTAGACGGCCGGGTCGGACTTGAGCTTGCTGTCGAACGCGGTGGCCATCCGATGCATGAAAGCGCTGCCGCCAGCGGCGGGCGCGGTCGCCTCGATCAGATGGCCGCTGTCATGCAGCACCGGAGCCAGGATCTCTGTGTACCAGCCGCCGCCCGGCTCGAGCTCGATCACGGTCATGTCGGACCGCAGGCCGAAGAATTCGAGCGTCTGGGCCGGGTGGCGATAACGATCGCGCGCCCTGTTGGCCGCCGAGCGCCAGGAGCCTGCGATGGCATGTTGCAACGACGCGTCGACCCCGCCCGCGGGCGCTGCGAGGAGCGGCGCGGAGCAGAGTGCAATGAGGGGGACGACGAACCAGGGCCTGAGTATTTTCATGGCGAGCGCCGTTTGCGACCGGGGCTTGGATGCCCGGTGGCTATGATCCGCTGCCGTTCATGCCGCTGCAAGCGCCGTGGCGCCCGACCCGGACCCCGCCCGGCGGCGAGCGGGGTCCGGCCGGAAGGGTCTCAGTCCGGAACTTTGATGTCGTTATGGACCGCCTGAACGCCTTTGACTCGCCACGCGTCCTTCTGGGCTCTATCTTTCTCCGCGTCCGAGCGGGCCATACCTGTGAGCATCACCACGCCGTTCACGGTAGCGACGTGGATGTGGCGGGCCTTGGTCACATGATCGGCTGCCAGCTCGGCTTTCACCTTGGTGGTGATGTAGGAATCCTTTACCGGATGGGCACTCCCATTGTCGGCCCATGCAACGGCGCTGGTCAGCGATAAGGCTGCGAGCGCCACGATGTATTTGCGCATAACAACTCCACAAGCGGAAGGGTCAGCTCGATAACGGTCGCGAGCGGTCCCGGGTTCCGCAATGCCGTGCCCGTCGGCTGGACGGCTACGCCCGAGCTGATATTCAGCGGGCGTTCACTTGGCGAAGAGTTGGGTGATATCGGCGAAGGCCTTGATCTCGAGCGCGTTGCCGGAAGGGTCGAGAAAGAACATCGTCGCCTGCTCGCCGGGCTGCCCCTTGAAGCGGATGTAGGGCTCTATGAGGAACCGCAAGCCCTTGGCGCGCAGGCGGTCGGCCAGGGCCTGCCAGTCGGCCAGCGGCAATACGATGCCGAAATGGCGCACCGGCACGCCATGATTGTCGACCGTGTTGCGCCGTACCTGGCCGGCTTCCCCCGGCGCCAGATGAGCCACGATCTGGTGGCCGTAGAAGTTGAAATCGATCCATTCCTCCGAGCTGCGCCCTTCCGGGCAGCCGAGCGTCCCGCCATAGAAGGCGCGCGCGAGCGCCAGGTCATGCACCGGGAATGCAACATGGAAGGGGGAGAGGGTGCCCGGGTTGGTGGTCGGAGCCTGCACGCCTGGCCTCCTAGCGCCCGAAGGCGACGAGTGCCTCGATGAGACGATGGACCGAAGCATAGAGCGGCACCGCGAGCAACGGGACCAGCAGCGCGCACGTGACCAGGCGGCGGCCGGGGAACGCGCGGCGCATGGCGGGCGAGGGTGCGAGGAGCCGGCGCACCCGCTGCTCGAGCCCGCTCAAGTGCGTGCTCACCCGGGAGACCGCGCGCGGCCGGGCGGTCGCGAGCGAGAGGCGCGCAACCTTGATCAGAGCCGAGGCAAGCGCGACGCGCTTGCGGGGATCGGCGCCACTGGCGCGCTCGTCCGCCTCCAGCTCAGTCGCAGCCCGCCACTGAGCCGTCAGTGCACTGCCCGTGGTCAGCCAGGCGAGCGCATCCGGCATGGTCAGCAGCATGAGGTGCTTCAGATTGTCCCGCGCGTCCATGTGAGCTGCCTCGTGAGCGAGCACCTGGCGAAACTCCTCCTGATCGCAGGCGCTCGCCACGCTCCGGGCCGCGACGATCCGCTGCCGCCAGCTCCCCACGACGCCCACGAGCGGCTCCCTGACGTTGATGACCGTTATTTCGGCACCGTCGCCCGCGGAATGGGTGAGGAGCGGTTGCGAGCCGCGCACCAGTGCCCCCGTTGCCCGCCATGCACGCAGGCCACGGCGAACTCCATCCCCCAACACGAGCAGTGAGAACACGGCGGACACCACCAGCAGTGGCCCCGGTTGGTCATGGGCGTGGCGCGGCTCGTAAATGAGGAACGCGGGCAGGACGATTGTCAGGACGACGGTTGCGGATCCCAATGCCGGCAGAAGGCGAACGGCGAGGACTGCGGCCGCGTCGGTCAAATGTCGTCGCAACCCGGCACGCCATGCGAGCGCCACCGCCGCCGAAAGCAGCAGATTGAAGAGTCCGTAGGCGGCCAACAGTACCAGCGGGAAGGTCATGTCGAAGCTCATTTCTTTTCCCACTCCTCTTCCCACTTGAGGCGCGCGCGCTCGGCGCGAACGAGCGCCTCGAGCTCATCGAGCAACTCCGCGTCCCGATGGCCGACAGCCTCCACCAGAGTCGACAGCAGCACCGTGCTGTCACCGCAGGCCGCGAGGAGCTCTACCACACGACCGGATACCATCTTGCCGAGCAGCTCGTCCCGCGAGCATCGCGGCTCGTAGCCGAAAGCGCGACCGAGCCGGAAACGCCGCAGCAGGCCTTTGCGGTACAGGCGGTCGAGCGTCGTCATGAGCGTGGTATAGGCGAGACGCGGGAAAGATGGCTGCACGTTCCGCACTGTCGTCGTGCGGTTCCGCTGCCACAGCACCTCGAGCACTTTGAGCTCGAGCGGTCCGAGCTCCAGTCGATCGCCCACTTGCAGGTCTCCGGCATGCTCCGGCGCCGCGCGGCGTCGGGGGGCGCTAGCGTCTCAAGTCGCGGACGCCGCCGCAATGGGAGACCGAGCGAAAGATCCCGGGGCACGGCCGGGCGAGGGGATCCCGCGCTGGCGCGACTTACGACCACTGGTAGTAGTTTCGGCGCCACTCCTATATTACCGCCCGCCCATAGCTAGCGAAAAGGTCCGCCGTGAAGTGTTTCTCCTGCACTCTGGTCTGCGCATGCTCGCTCCTCTGCTCCGTCGCAACCGCGCAGAACGCCGCGAGCGATTCGGGCTCGCAATCCCAGGCCCAGCAGGCACCCCGGCATGGGACCAAGCTGCATCGGGTGCTGGTTCAGGCGGGGTACCTGTTCAATCGCGCCACCCGCTATGCGCATTCCATGCCTGAGGTTCCGGGACCGGAGATCACCGTCACCAAGAAGACGACCGTGGTGCAGCTCGCCGACCAGCCGCCGGTCATCGACAATCACGAGCGCGAGATCTTCGACCGCATGCCCGGCATCGTCCTGGCCGAGCAGCAGAATCCGACCGAGCTCAACGTCACCTACCGTGGCCTCGGCAACCCGCAGGAAAGCGAGTACATCCTGCTGATGCAGGATGGCATTCCGATGGAGATGGACTGGATCGGTTATCCGACTCTCTACTACATCCCGGATCCCCAGACCATTTCCCAGGTACAGATGATCCGCGGCGGCTCGGGGCTTCTCTATGGACCCGAGCCCGAGCCGGTCATCAACTTCGTCTCCAAGGAGCCTTCACCCACGACCACGGGGACGATCCAGCAGGTGGGCGGCAGTGACGGCCTCTACTCGAGCTTCGGCTCCATCTCGGGCCCCGCGGGCCCGGCGGGGTACCTCGCGGACTTCTCGCACCGTCAATCCAACGGACAGCGGCAGAATGGCGACTACGACCTGAATTCTGGCGATCTGCAGCTCGACTATCACATCGACGACCGGCAGAAGCTCAATCTCGCGCTCCATGCCTACTCTCTCGTGAGCGGCATCGGCGGCTTCATGAATTACGCGCAGTTCAAGGCCGATCCCAACCAGACCACCGCGCCGGACGATCGCAACTGGGAGGATCGCTATACGGGTGTCCTCACCTACAGCAACCAGTTCGACAGCCAGGACCTGTATGAGCAGAAGCTCTGGTCGGGCTACCAGGATCTGATCACCCGGGCGGGCACCTATCTGGGCGCCACCACGCTGCCCATTGCCATGCCGGTTGCCACCAGCGCCACGATCGCCGCACAGCGCTTCCACTACACGGGCCTGGACGGCAGATTCATACACCACTACGGGCGCGGCAATGCCTTCACGGTCGGGTATACCGCATACACTTCCACCAGCCCCTACCACGAATTCAGCAGCACCAATCCGCTGACCGATGGCTACAATCCCACCGGAAAGCTCATCTACAACGACGAGCGCAGCACGCGCTACGGGGCGGTGTTCGCCGAGAACGTGTACCGCTTCAAACGGTTTCACGTGGTCACCTCGGCGCGTATCAATCACGAGGAGATCGATACCCACGAGACCGTGGCCCCGCACCCTTATCTCGTGAACGGCGATTACAGCAAGAACATTCCGCTCTTCGGCTTCGGTATCGGCAACGATTTCGGCCGCGGCAACGAGACCTATCTCAACATCTCGCAGAGCTTCCGGCCGATGCGCTATCTCGATGTCGCAAGCCCGTTCGGCAAGTTCTCTCCCACTAACAATCCCGACCCGACCAAATACGTCACTTATGAGGCGGGTGTGCACGGCTGGCCGGTGCTCGGACTCTACTACGATGTCAGCGTTTTTCAGGTCAACGTGAAGAACAGCCTCGAGAGCCTGGCGCTCACTCCGACGCAGTCCGTCGACATCAACACCGGCTCGGAGCGCAGCCGCGGAGTCGAGGCGGAGACCTCGTACGATCTGCTGCAGCTCTGGCCGGCGGCCCCCGATGGCGAGCATCTGACGGTCTTTGCCAATGGGAGCTTGCTCAATGCGGAGTTCACCAACAGCATCACCCTGGCTCAGACGGGTAAGACGCCGCCTTATGCGCCGCACTACGTGCTCAAGGGCGGCCTGACATTGAGCGCAGCGCCGGGCCTGAAGCTGAGCCTCATCGTCGATGCCGTCGGCGCGCAATACTTCCAGGCGAGCGATGCGGGGATCAACATCGTCGGCTTCGGGTTGATGCCGGCGCAGATTCCCGCCTACACCGTGGCCGACTTCAGCGGCGAATACCAGTTCGCCGGCCACTGGCGCGTGACGGGCGGTATTTCCAACCTGACGAACGCGGAGTACTTCTCGCGCGTCTTCATCTCCGGGGGCAGGATCGAGCCGGCCCTCAGCCGTCAGTTCTACTTGGGCGTGGCGTACGATCTCTGATCGGGCGCGCTAGAGCTCATCGAGCTCAGTCAGGGCGGAGCGCGCGATGCGTCCGGCCGTGACCAGGACACCCTCGGCCCGCAGGCGTCGCGCCTGCTCCCGATGGTGGCGCGTGCCGCTGGGGAAAACGATCCGACCGCCAGCGCCGACGACGCGATGCCAGGGAAGATTCAACTCCTCGGGCGCAACCCGCAGCGCCAAGCCGGTCAGTCGCGCGCGGCCGGGCAGCCCTGCCGCGCGCGCAACCGCGCCGTAGGTCGATGCGCGCCCGCGCGGGATCGCGCAGACGACCTGCCAGATCGCCTCGAGCGCCTCGCTGTCAGCCGATCCCGCGCCGCGCCCGCGGGGCGCCGCAGCGAGGGGGCGAAACAGGCGCTCCAAGCCTTTCTTACCTCGCGCCATCGCCGACCTTGCACCGCTCGGAGCGACCCAGAAAAACCGCAATGAGGGCCCCGGCCAGCGCTCCGTACAGATGCGCGTCGACTACGACCGGAACACCCTTGCCGGCAAACGGCAGGGGTCCATGGAACTGCTCGTAGCCCAGCTTTGCGGCCAGCAGCGCCGCCATGATCCAGCCGAGCGGATCGCCGCGGCGAACATAGGCGACGACACCTGCCGCCATCAAGCCGTGCAGTACCCCCGAGGCTCCGACATACCAGGTGACGCCCGGGTCTCGAAACCACAGGCCGGCGTCGATAGCGACAGTAACCACCAGGGCGATGATCGCCCATTGCCGCGGTCGCCATTCCCGTGCAAACAGTGCCCATAGGAATACGAGACCCAGGGCGTTGAGGACGGCATGGTGAAGGCCGAGATGCGCGATGTGCGCCGTCAGCAGTCGCCACCACTGTCCGGCGGCGATTGGCGCTCTCTCGTAACGCAACAGGAGGGTGGCGGTGCCCCCGCCCAACTGCGGTATGAGTAGCAGCCCACAGGCTGCAAGGAGGCCCACCCCGTAGCGCCCGTCGCAGTTGACGGCGGCAGCCCAGTTTCGCGGATTGGAACCGTGGCGCACGGACCATTGTGCGCCCCAGCATCCTCGAAGCGCCAGAGCGTGACGGTCCGCGCCGGCTCATTGCACCTTCCCCTCGCCGCAAAGCGCGGGCGTGGATTTGCTCATGTTAAAATCGCCAAATTACCTTTGCGCGTCACAGGGGAGATGGGCAATTGAAATCGCATGCTTGTATGGCCACGTGGGTTGCGGCGCTCGTCCTGATCGGTGCCGGCCTGAGCTTTCCTTCTTCCTGGGCTACCGCTGCGTCCGCTGCCCAGGACCAGAATGCAGCGCACATTGCGGAGATCATGCAACGTCTGCGCGACGTACAAGCCTTCGACGCGGTGGCGGTTGCGCCAAACGGCAAGACGGTCGCGTGGACTGTTGCGCAGAAAACGCCCGCGGATGAGCCCGCGAAAGATGCCAAACCCGCTGCCGCAGCCGGCAATGGCAAGCCCGGTCAAATCCTGCAGATGGCCGCCGCCGACGGTACTCACGTGCGCGCCGTGACGATTCCGCAGTCGGCGAAGGCGTGCAGCTACAGCAATCTCAAGTGGTCTCCTGACGGCCGAACGCTCGCGTTCTTATCCAACTGCAATCACGGCGCAGGCGCGGATGAGCAGTACGACATCTATGAAGTTCCTGCCGGCGGCACGCAGGCGCAGCGCATGTCGCACCTGCAGGGCCTGGCGAATCAGCTCGCCTGGACGCCGAACGGCTCGCAATTGAGCTTTCTTTACGTGCAGGGCGATGTGCACCCGGTGAGCGCCGTCTCCGCCACCAAGGCGCCAGTCGGCGTCATCGACGAAACCGACATCGAGCGCCAGCAGATAGCGGTGTTGCCGGCTGCCGGCGGCGAGGCAAGCGAGATCACGCCCGCGGGAATATTCATTTATGAATACGACTGGGCGCCCAGCGGGGATCGCCTCGCGTATGTAGGCGCACCACCGCCGGGGCGCGACAACTGGTGGACGGCCAAACTCTACACGCAGGCCCCCGGAGGCGCGCCGACGGTGACGTTGGATCCTTCATCGGTCGCGGGCTCGCTGCACGGCTTGCAGATCGCGGTGCCGCGGTGGTCGCCCGACGGATCGCAGATTGCGCTGATCGGCGGCCTGATGAGCGATCAGGGCTCGACAGCGGGTGATGTGTACATCCTGGCCGCTGCAGGCGGGTCGCCGGTCGACGTCACACCCGACATCACCATTTCGCCCTCCTGGTTGACCTGGACCGGCAAGCACACCCTGCTGGTTTCCTCCATCGCCGGTGGCTCGCAGAGGTTGTCAACCTTCACGCTGCATGGCAACGATCCTGCCACTCAGCAGCCGCTGCTGACCGTGGCCGCCGCGCTCAGGGATGGAACACTTGCATCGGCCGTCTCCCTCTCCGCCCGGCACGACGTGCTCGCCTTCGTACACAGCACGTTCGACAGTCCGCCGGAGATCTATTCCGCCTCGTTCAAGATCGACCGCGCGGCGCAACCGGTCCGCGTAGCGAAGCCACCGCATGCCATTACTCACCTCAACGATCACGTGCAGCCGATGTGGGGCAGGTCGGTCTCGGTGACCTGGCACAACGAGGGCTCCGAGGTGCAGGGCTGGCTCCTCTTTCCTCCGGCTTATGATTCGCACAAGCGCTATCCGATGATCGTCTACGTGCATGGCGGACCGAGTGCGGCGACGCTGCCGATCTGGCCGCGGGACGGCTACGGCGCGGTGCCGCTGGCAGCGATGGGCTATTTCGTGCTCATGCCGAATCCCCGTGGTAGCTTCGGCGAGGGCGAGCGCTTCGCGAAGGGAGTGCGCCTCAACATGGGCTACGGTGATCTGCGCGACATCCTGGCGGGAGTCGACCAGGTCGAAGCGCAATATCCGATTGACGACAGCCGTCTCGGGGTGACCGGCTGGAGCTATGGCGGGTTCATGTCGATGTTCGCTCCCACGCAGACACACCGGTTCAAAGCCGCTGTCATCGGCGCCGGTCTCTCGGATTGGGAGAGCTATTACGGCGAGAACTCGATCGACCAGTGGATGATTCCGTTCTTCGGCGCCTCGGTGTACCAGGATCCCAAGGCCTACGCCAAGAGCTCGGCCATCGACTTCATTCAGAATGACAAAACCCCGTCGTTGGTGGTGGTGGGCGAGTACGACGGCGAGTGTCCGGCGCCGCAGTCGTTCGAGTACTGGCATGCGCTGCGCGCCATGGGAGTTCCGACCACGCTGGTCGTGTACGCCGGCGAGGGCCATGGTTTCGTCAAGCCGCAGGATTCCCGGGACGTTCTCCAGCGCGCGCTGCGCTGGTTCGGCAAGTACCTCGGAGCTGACACGGTGCGCACAGCCGGGATTGGCGCGCCGCGCGCATAGATGTGAGCGTCTCGAGCGGCCGGATACGCCTCGCAGGCATCGCGCTCGCGCTGATGGCCGCCGCGATTCTGAGCGGCACGGCGGCGGCTGCGCCGAGCGCCCAGCGCGCGCCGGGTAGCGACTATCCACGGCATTTCGACTACGTAACAATGAAGGATGGCGTCCGACTGGCGTACGTCGTCTATCTGCCGCGTGCACAGGGAAGGTTCCCGGCGGTGCTGCAGTACGAGCCCTACGCGGGAGGTGGCAGCGGGCCCTGGTCGCAGGACGCGTGGTGGCCGGCCGGTATGTGGCTCGACAATGGTTACGCGGTCGTTTTCGCCAGCGTGCGCGGCAGCGGCTGCTCACAAGGAGCACTGGATGTTTTCGGACCTCACGAGGGGCCCGATGGAGCGGCCATCGTCGACTGGATCGGCACGCAATCGTGGAGTGACCGGAGAGTCGGCATGATAGGCGCCTCCTATCCCGGCTTCACGCAGATCCTCGTCGCTGCCCAACACCCGAAGCTCCTGAGAGCAATAACGCCGTCGGCGGTCACTGCCAATGCCTACAGCGAAGCCGCCTACCCCGGCGGGATGCTGAATGTGGGCTTCATCACTGAGTGGAGTCTGCACGATCAACCGTCTGCCGAGGCGATGGGGGTCGAGGCGCGCGTCGGCTGGGGCGACAAGGAGTGCGAAAGCAACTACCTGGCCCATCCTCACCCGCATCTGTTCCTGCAGGCGCGCGCGCACCCGTTCTTCGACCCATGGTGGAAGCAGCACTCGCTGGAGGACTACATCGACCGCGTGGCCGTGCCGACTTTCATATCCGGCACCTGGCAGGACAACGCGACGATGTCGGGCGGGATCACGGAGCTCTACGAACGGCTGCATGCACCCAAGCACCTGTCCATGTCCCCCGGAGGACACACCTGGATCTATGCGGCGGCAACCCTGCAGCAGGATCTCGTCCGGTGGATGAACCGCTGGGTCAAGGGGGACCGCAACGGTATCGAGGCGCAACCGCCGGTCAGGATCTACTGGGAGTCCAGAGGATACCCGCCCGTCGCCAGCTGGACGACGCAGTATTCCAGCTGGCCGCCGCGGCGGGCCGAGGCGCGCACATTCTGGCTGACCGCGGCCGACACCCTCAGCGCCAGCCCGCCTGGCACCTCTGCCGCGGACGCAAAAGGTCTGAGCTACACCTTCCCAACAGGGGTCGAGCTGGTGGGCGACAACACCCAGTTCGCGGTGCCTCCCGATCCGGACGGCTCGCTCACCTGGACCAGCGCGCCTCTTGCCGAAGATCTCACCATTCTTGGAAGAGTGCAGCTGCGCTTCTACGCCGCCTCGGAGAGTCCAGACACCGATTTCGCGGTCGATCTGCACGACGTCTATCCCAACGGCGACACTCAATACCTGCAGCACGGATTCCTGCGCGCGTCATTGCGCGCCGTCGACCGGGCGGCATCCACTCCCGATCATGTGGCGCACAGTTATGACAAGCCGGACTACCTCGTTCCCGGCCGAATCTATGAAGTACAGCTCTCGCTGCCACCGCTCGGAGCCGTGTTGCGCAAAGGTCATCGGCTGCAGCTGCTGATCGCCGCGCCGTCGCCGATTCCCCAGCCGGCCTGGGGCCTCATGCCGGTGAACATGCCGGGGCAGAACACCATCTACGCTTCGGCCGGATATCCGTCCCGGATCATCGTGCCCACGATCCCCGGCGCCAGTGGCGAGGGAGCGGAGCCGACCTGCGGCTCGATGGCGGCGCAGCCGTGCCGGATGCCGGCGCGGCATTGATGGTCACATGCTGAGCCGCGTCCGCAGTGTTGCCAGCGAGGCGCGCCACCAGTCGGCGACCCGCTGCAGCGTGGCATGCTCGGGAAAGCCGTGCCGGGCGGCATGAAGTCGGGGGATCGTGTCCCAGGCCCGGTGCTCGATCGATACGCGCGTCTCTTCGCCGACCGGCTCGAAGAGAACCTCGACTTCGGTCGACTGCTCTGCTGCGAAGCTTGCCTGCCGCCAGGCGAACACCAGGCGCCTGCCGGGCTCCCAGACGGAGATGCTCCCGATCTCGAACGTCGCACCGTTGCTGAGTCGGGTCACGAGTCGACCGCCCGCGCCCGGCTCGAATGCCAGCTCGCCATCACCGTGCGGCGTGATCTGAAACAGCGGGTCGGGTTGCCACCAGGAGGCGATTTCGCGGGTGAATGCCTCGAAGGCACGTGCCGGAGAGGCGGGTACGCGCAGAGCGACGAACACTCGCGATGTCATTTCCTCGTCTTTTGCAGATGGGCTTTGAGACCGGAAAGCTGCCGAGCCCACAGAGCGTCCGTATCCGCCAGCCACGTCTTGAGCTCCGCCATCGCTTCGGGCCGCAGCCGATAGATGCGCACGCGCGAGTCGAATTCGTCGCGCTGCTCTTCGACGAGCCCGCTCCGGCGTAATGTCTTCAGATGCCGGCTCATCGCCGGAAAGGAGATGCGCGCCGCCTGCGCGAGCTCTCCCGCCCGATGGGGCCGCTCGCGCAGCAGGTCGACGACCCGCCTGCGATGCGGATCCGCCAGCGCCGCGAGTGTGCGATCCAGGCCTGGTGCGTTCAATCCTGCCGCTCGAACCTGAAGCCGCTGGCGTTCTCCATCTCCTGTTTGGAAACGCCCCGGACCGTCTGGGCGAAGGTCCAGTAGTGACCTTCCAGATCGGTGGCGATGTAGGTACGGGCGCCGTAGAACTGGTCCGCGGGCTCCATCACGATCTTCGCGCCGGCCTGCCGCGCTCGGGCGCAGTGCTCGTCGATGCCCTGCTCGATCTGTACATGGACGCGTTGAGTGTTCTTGCCGCCCAGAGAAGCGGGACTGCGGGTCCAATCCGCCCACTCGCCGCCGATCATGACCACGCCGTCGCCGTAGGTCATCTCGGCGTGAACGATATTGCCCGAGCCATCGCTGAGGATCTCACTCGGCTCGAAGCCGAAGGCCGTTTCCAGCCAGGCGAGCGCGGCGCGACTGTTCTTGTAGGCGAGCGATGGGATGAAGGCGGGCCGGGACGAAGCAGCGCTGCTCATGGTGGGTTCCGTTACAATTGTCAATAATAGAAATAGTTAACCGTAAACGAAATCATTTGTCAAGCCAGGATGGCGCCTCCAGGTTGCTTGCGGCAATATGGCTCGTCCGTACGGGCTCCGGGCCAAGGCCATGCATCGACGCAGCTTCCTGGCAACTTCACTGGCGGCTTCCTGCGCCGCGCTCGCGTCGCCCACGGGCGCCCGCGCTCGCCGCAGCAGCGGACCGCTGCGGCTGGCCGTACACCCGGACAGGCTCGGCAACCCGATTGCAGCGGACTTCACGGGCCTGAGCTATGAGACCTCCCAGCTCAGCGATCCGCGATTCTTTTCGCCGGCGAACGCGCCGCTTGCCGCTTTCCATCGGCGCCTCGGGGCTGCCGGCATTCTGCGCATCGGCGGCAACACCAGCGAGTTCGGTGTCTGGACGCCGACGGTAGAGCCTATCCAACCCACTGTTGCAGCGCTCGGTCCCGATACCGGCCGCCATCCCGCGCCCCGCCGCCTGGTCACCCCGCTCGCGATCCGCAACCTGCGCGCCTTTCTCGAACTGTCCGGCTGGCGACTGATTTACGGCCTCAACATGGGCAGTGAGAGCCCCGGGACGGTCGCGGATGAGGCGGTGTATGTGGCAGGAGCCATGGGCGACAGGCTCGTCGCCCTGCAGCTCTGCAACGAGCCGGACCTGTTCAACAGGAACGGCCTGCGGCCGGCGGGCTACGGCTATCGGCAATTCGCGACGGAGTGGCAGCGCTACTTCCGGGTGGTCAGGCAGCGCTTGCCGCGCGTGCCCATCGCCGGCCCCGACACGGCCGGCAACAACGAGTGGCTGCTGCGCTTCGCGGACGAGCGGCGGCACGATCTGGCCTTCCTCACGCAGCACTACTATGCCGAGGGGCCGCCAACCAATCCGTCCATGACCATCGAGCGGCTGCTCGGCCCCAGCAGCAAGCTCGCGGCGCAGTTCAGCGCGGTGGCTGCCGCCCGCAGGCAAACCGGGCTGCCGTTTCGCATGGTCGAAACAAACTCCTGCTACCAGGGCGGCAAGCCGGGTGTCAGCGATACGTTTGCCTCGGCCCTTTGGGCGGCAGATCTCATGTACCGGTTGGCGCAAGGCGGCGCTAATGGAGTCAATTTCCACGGCGGCGCCTACGGTTGGTATACACCGGTAGCGGGAACGCGAAGCAACGGCTTCGTGGCGCGCCCCGAGTACTATGGGATGCTCCTGTTCGCAGTCGTCGGCGCAGGTCGACTTGTGGCGACGGAAATGGCAGGCGGGCTCGATGACTCGGTGGCAGCATATTGCCTGAAGACACCGGACGGCGATCTCAGGCTGGTCGTACTCAACAGGAGTCTCGCCATGGACACGACCTTGACGGTCGCCGCCCCCGGCTTGAGGGCCGCCTCGATACTGCGGCTCATCGCACCGCGACCTGACGACACCACCGACGTCACATTTGGGGGTTCCGTGGTGGGGAACGAGGGGGGCTGGACTCCGACTGTTGCCGAGCGTCTCGAAGCTCGTGGTGGCTCAGTGACACTGAGCATGCCCCGGGCCAGCGCCGCGCTGGTGACGATCTCGGTGTAGTCGTGCAGACCACCCCAGGACTCTGTCGGCCGGCACTCATCTTGGCCATGGCCTGGCTTCTTTCCGGCTGCGTTTATATTTCCCGCCACACGCTCGCCGGCGCCTGTTCCAATGATCTCGACTCACCGATCCGCAACTTCTGTGTGGTCACGCCGGGAGTACTGTGGCGAGCTGAGGCACCGAGTCGCCAGGATGCGCAGTGGCTGGTGGCTCACGGCGTTGGGACGGTCGTCAGCCTGGAGCTCGATGTGCGTCCGTCGTTCGAGGCGGTGCATCTCGATCCTGGCTCCGCGCACTCGGTAGTCTACTTCCGCATCGGAGACTTCAGCGCGATTCAGGTCGTGACGCACCACGATCTGGATGAGCACGTGGCGCAGGTCCTGGCGATCATCGAGAAGGCACCGAAGCCCGTACTCATCAGCTGTCGGGCGGGGGTCGATCGCACCGGCATCATCGCGGCGGCATATCGCGTGCTGATCCAGGGCATGAGCAGCAAAGACGCCATCGCCGAGCTGGAGGGATTCCACAGCCCGTGGAACCCGCTCAATGCGCACTATGTGCGAAGCCTTGCGGGAGCGCGCAAGGCGAAGATTCTGCGCGAAGTCGGCAACTGGCAGTCCCTGGCGCCGAACGGCCGATTCGAGTGCCGGGCGGGGCGCGATTGCCGCTTCGTGGCGCAGTAGCGCCGGATTCAGCGCCCGTGAAACGATTCGTCATCGTCGTACGGATCTGGCTGCTGTCCTTCGCGGTGTGCATCGCAGCGGCGGCGTTTTCCTTTGTCGAGATAGACGTGCCGGTGGCGCACAGCCTCTGGCGGGTGGGCGCGCATCTCAGTTCGCTGAGTACCGCTTTTGGCGCCACCGTGCTCCTCTCTCTGGAGTCGGTGGTGGTCCTGAGCCTGATCGTCACCCGCCTGGTGCGCGGACACATCTCGCGCTTTGCCGAGACTCTGGCGCTTGCGTGCCTCGCCTCGATATGCGCCTATGGGGTCAACGACGAGGTGTTGAAGCCCCTGTTCGGTGTTCGGTCTCCGGCCGCGGTAATGCACGGCGCAAGCCACACTTTCCATCTCGCAGTGAGCTTCGCGAACAGCAGCTTCCCCTCCGGTCACATGGTGCTCGCGGGGGCGTTCGCCGGTGTTTTCATGCGCTTCTACAAAGCCAGCGTCCACACGCTTTCAGTGCTCCTGCTGCTCGCCGCGGCACTGCTGGTGGTCGGCGACTGGCACTTCGTCAGCGATGTGATCATGGGGGCGTTCCTCGGCGTGTCGGCCGGAATGCTGGCCGCGGAAGGCTGGGCGGTACACATGATCGGCTCGGGATACGGCTAGCTCTCCGACGACGTCAAGCGATAGTGCGAACGACCCCGCCGTCGACGCGTAGTGCCGCGCCGGTTGTTGCCGACGCCTGTGCACTGCAGACATACACGATCATCGCGGCAACTTCGGCTGTCGTCGTGAGGCGCTTGAGGACCGAGGAGGGGCGTACGGTCTGAAAAAACTCGCGTTCGATGGTCGCGACATCCTTGCCGCTCGCCCGAGCCATCTGCGCGACGAATTGGCCGACGCCCTCGGAGGCGGTAGGGCCGGGGAGGACACTGTTGACGGTCACGTTCGTGCCCGCGAGCGTTTCCGCAAGACCACGCGCAACGGCGAGCTGGGCCGTCTTCGTGACACCGTAGTGAATCATCTCCGCGGGTATCTGCAACCCCGACTCGCTCGAGACGAAAACGATGCGGCCCCAATTGCGTGTACGCATTCCCTGGACGTAATGCCGCGAGAATCGAACGCCGCTCAAAACGTTGGCTTCGAAGAAGCGCAGCCAGTCGGCGTCGGCGATCTCCTCGAAGGGCTTCGGCTCGAAGATTCCCATGTTGTTCACGAGTACGTCGATTTCAGGGAAAGCGCGGATCACGCTGTCACAACCGGTGGCCGTCGCCACATCCGCGGCAATGCCCTGGACCTCGCAGCGCGGCACGGCTTTGCGCAGCTGTGTGAGCGCAGCCTCGACCCTCGCGGTCGTGCGACCGTTGACGATGACGCGAGCGCCTTCGCGCGCGAGAGCTTCGGCGGTGGCGTAGCCGATTCCGGCCGTCGAGCCGGTCACGAGTGCGAGCTTCGAGCTGAGTCCGAGATCCATGAGCGTCTACCTTCGGATGAACGGACTGCAAAAATACGCGCGCGCGCGCTCCCGGGGAATCCGCACGAAGGGATAGGGCCATCTGCCGACCGCAGCGCGGTTATCCATGCCTTTTATGCATGTGAGCATTATAGTATTTGCATTGTATTTATACATTGGCCCGCAGGTACCATGCGACCATGGCGGTTACCAGCGTTGCCCGCACCACCTGCTACATGTGCGCCTGCCGCTGTGGCATCAAGGTGCACCTCGAGGACGGCAAGCTGCGCTACATCGAGGGCAATCGCGACCACCCTGTGAATCGCGGTGTGCTGTGCGCCAAGGGATCGGCGGGCATCATGACCGCCATCTCTCCCGCTCGCCTCACCAATCCGTTGAAGCGCGTCGGTCCACGCGGCTCCGGCAGCTTCGAGGCGATCTCCTGGGATGAGGCGATGAGCATCGCGACCCGGCGGCTCGCCGCGATCCGCGCGAGCGATCCGAACCGGCTCGCGTTCTATACCGGCCGCGATCAGTCGCAGGCGCTCACCAGTTACTTTGCCCGCATGTTCGGCACGATCAACTACGCCGCTCACGGCGGATTCTGTTCGGTGAACATGGCGGCCGCGGGGCTCTATTCAGTGGGCGGCGCGTTCTGGGAGTTCGGAGAGCCCGATTGGGAACATGCCAGGCTCTTTCTGCTGTTTGGTGTTGCGGAAGACCACGATTCGAATCCGATCAAGCTCGGCCTGGCGAGGCTCAAGCAGCGCGGCGCCAAGATCATCTCGATCAACCCGGTGCGCACCGGCTATTCGGCCATCGCCGATGAGTTCGTGGGAGTTACGCCGGGAACCGACGGGCTGCTGGTGTTGGCACTGGTGCACTGTCTGCTCGCGGCCGGTGACATCGATACGGAGTTCCTGGTCCGTTACACCAACGCTCACCACCTGGTGATCGATGCGCCCGGAGAGGCGGACGACGGACTGCTTGCACGCGATCCGGCCGGCCGCGAGCTCGCGTTCGACCGCGGTTCCGGATCGCTGGCCGATGCGCGGGCAACAGGCATCGACCCGGCGCTCAGCGGCAGCTTCGCGCTGCCTGACGGGCGCAGCGCGCGTCCCGCCTTCGCTCTGCTCGCGGAGCGCTACCTCGATGCGCAGTATGCCCCGGAAGCGGTCGCCGACCGATGTGGTGTCGATGCGGCGACCATTCGGCGGATCGCGGCGGAAATCGCCGAGGTCGCCTTTCGTCAGGCAATAGTGTTGGATCAGCCGTGGACGGATACTTCCGGCCGCCGCCACGAGAGCATGACGGGGCGGCCGGTGGCGATGCACGCCATGCGCGGGATATCGGCCCACTCCAACGGGTTTCACACCTGCCGCGCGATCCATGTGCTGCAGATGCTGCTCGGCGCGATCGATACTCCCGGATCCTGGCGCTACAAGTCGCCATATCCGAAGGCGATTCCCGGCGGGCCGCCTCCCGGCCGGCGCGCGGCGGCCAGGGACGAGCTCGATGGATCCGTGCTCGGCTTTCCGCGCGCACCCGCGGATCTTCTGGTCGATCAGGCGGGCGAGGCGCTGCGGCTCGACCGGGCCTTTTCCTGGGAGGCGCCGCTCGCCATCCATGGCCTGATGCACATGGCGATCTCGCGCGCCTTCGAGGCGGGCCCGGAGAAGGTCGACACACTGTTTCTCTTCATGGCCAACATGGCGTGGAACTCAGCCATGAATCCCGGCGAGACGACGCGCATGCTCAGCGCGTGCGATGAGTATGGCAACTACCGCATCCCGTTCGTCATCGTGGCGGACGCCTTCGCCTCCGAAACAGTTGCCTACGCCGACCTCGTCCTTCCCGACACCACCTATCTCGAGCGCTACGACTGCATCTCTTTGCTCGATCGACCCATCGGCTCTGCCGATGGCCCGGCGGATGCCATCCGGATGCCCGTACTGCAAACCGGGCGGGACGTCCGACCCTTCCAGGACGTGCTGATCGACCTCGCGGGTCGGCTTGGCCTGCGGAATTTCGCCGACGGCGAAGGCAAAGCGCTTTATGCCTCTTACGCCGACTACATCGTGCGTCACGAGCGTAAACCCGGGGTTGGGCCTCTGGCCGGCTTTCGCGGCGAGGGCGGTGATTCGATAGGCAAGGGAGCGCCCAATCCCGAGCAACTGCGCCGCTATATCGACAACGGCGGTTTCTGGCTACACCACCTGCCGCCGGAACAGCTCTATTTCAAACACGCGAACCGCGCCTATCTGACCGGCGCGAAAGCGATGGGTCTGATCGAGGACGACAGCCAGATCATCCTGCAGCTCTACTGCGAAACACTGCAGCGATTCCGCCTGGCCGCCCAGGGACACGGCGCGCACTGTCCGCCGCAGCGGCTGCGCGCCCGCGTCGCCAGGTTCTTCGATCCGCTGCCGATCTGGTACGTGCCGCTCGAGGAAGCGATGAGCGACCGCGAGCGCTTCCCGCTGCATGCCATCACTCAGCGCCCCATGGCCATGTACCACTCCTGGGGCTCGCACAACGCCTGGCTGCGGCAGATCCTGCCCGAGAACCGGCTCTATGTGCATAGCGCGCGCGCGGCCGAAATGGGCATCGAGGACGAGGACTGGGTCTGGGTCCGCTCTCGTAACGGCAGTGTGCGCTGCAAGGTCCGCACCATGACAGGTGTCAACCGCGACACCGTATGGACGTGGAATGCTGTTGGCAAGCGTGCCGGCGCCTGGGCCCTGGGCCGGGATGCGCCCGAGTCCCGCCGCGGCTTCCTGCTCAACCACGTGATTTCCGAATATCTGCCGAAGGTGGGCGAAGCCGCGCCGGAATCCAACTCCGATCCGGTCACCGGCCAGGCGGCCTGGTTCGATGTGACCGTCGCCATCGAGCCTTGCGGTCCCGACTCGCCCTCGGAAACCGCGCCACGGCCGGCGGCGAATCCATTGCGAATCAAGATGAAACGGAAGACAGACTCATGACCCAGTTGCCGCAGGCCCTCCCGGGGACAAAGAAGCTCGGACTGGTGATCGACCTCGATACCTGCGTCGGCTGCCACGCGTGCGCCGTGAACTGCAAGGAGTGGAACACGGGAGGGGAAGCCGGGATCCTGCCGGACTACGACAAATACGGGTCGCAGCCCGATGGGGTCTGGTTCAACCGGATTCACTCGTACGAGACCGAAGGAGGGGGCGGCTGCAGGACCGTGAACCTGCCGCGCTCCTGCCAACATTGCGAGGATCCGCTCTGTGTCACCGTATGTCCCACGGGTGCCTCGTACAAGCGTGCCGAGGACGGAATCGTACTCATCGACACGGACATCTGCATCGGTTGTAAGCTCTGCTCCTGGGCCTGCCCCTACGGCGCGCGCGAATTCGACGAGGACGCGGGGGTGATGCGCAAATGCACGCTCTGCGTCGACCGCATCTACGACGAGGATCTGCCGGAGGCGGAGCGGCAGCCCGTCTGTGTCACGACCTGTCCCTCGCGGGCGCGGCATTTCGGTGATCTCGCCGATCCGCAAAGCAACGTGTCACAACTCGTCAGGGACCGAGGCGGAGTGGATCTGCTGCCGCAGCTTGGCTACCGGCCCACCAACAAGTATCTGCCGCCGCGCAAGACGACGATCGCGACCGGGCCGCGCGAGACACCGCGGCCTGCCTCCGGCATCGGCGGTGCGCTCTTGCAACTCCTCGATCGGGTGCTGAGTCGATGAGACCCGCTGTCTCGGTCCTGCTGCTCACCACCTTGACCGGCTTCGCGTACGGCCTGCTGGCCTGGTTGGGCACATATGCTGCCTTGGGGCATTTGCCGGCTACGCCGAGGTTCGGCGTCGGCGTGATCGCGCTGGCGCTGGCTCTGGCCTCTATCGGCCTCGCCTCATCGACACTGCATCTGGGCCGCAAGGAGCGTGCGTGGCGCGCCTTCAGTCAGTGGCGGTCCTCCTGGCTGTCGCGCGAGGGAGTGGCAGCGGTGCTCACCTATCCGGTGGCGATTGCTTTTGCGATGGCCATCTATCGGGATGCCGGCGGAATCGCAGTACGACTGCTTGGAGCGGCCGCGGTCGCCGCCTCGCTGACCACGGTGTACTGCACATCGATGATTTACGCGAGCCTGAAGCCGATCCGGCAGTGGCACAATGCGCATACGGCGCCGGGTTACCTGATCTACGCCATCTTCTCGGGCGCGGTGCTGCTCGCGCTGCTCAACGCAGCGGTGCTTGGCGCGCCGGGTGCGGCTGCCGGCGCGTCCGTCGCAGCCGCCGCTGTCGCGCTGCTCACCAAGCGAGCTTACTGGCGGCACATCGATGCACAGACGCCGCTGGCGACCCTGGCGAGCGCGATCGGGCTGCCCCAGGGGAGCGAGGTCAAGCCGCTGGACGCGCCGCATTTCACCGAGAACTACGTTTTGCGGGAGATGGGTTTCACGGTCGCCCGGCGTCACGCCGTGAAGCTGCGGCAGATCTCTCTCGCGCTGGGCTTCGTCGCGCCTCTTGGGCTCAGCTTCCTCGCATGCCTCTCGCTGCTGCCGCTCGTCACCACGGCCGCGGCGCTCATCTGCGCTGCCCTGGGCCTGCTCACCGAGCGCTGGCTCTTCTTTGCCGAGGCGACACACGTGTCCGCACTGTATTACGGCCGTAGAATCTGAGCCAGAATAGGCCGTTACCCGACGGGCTCAGTCTCATGAATCTGCACCATCTCGCGATCTTCCACACCATCGCCGAGACCGGCAGCATCTCCGCCTGCGCTAAGAGCATGCATATCTCGCAGCCGGCCATCTCGCGCCAGTTGAAGGAATTCGAGCGGCGCATCGGCGTGGTGTTGTTCGAGCGTCTACCCCGAGGCATGCGGCTGACGCAGCCGGGTGAAGTGCTGCGCGACTATGCCGCCCGCCTGTTCGAGATCGCACGCACGGCTGAAGTGGCGGTGCGGGAATTGTCCGACGCGCGTCAGGGCTATCTGTCGATCGGCGCCAGCAACACCGTCGGTACCTATATCCTGCCGAGCCTCCTCGCCCGCTTTCGCCGCAGCCATCCATCCATCAGGGTCTCGATGTTCGTCGGTAATACCGAGCAGGTCTCGCAGGGGGTACACGACCTGCGGTTCATGCTCGGCTTCATCGAGGGACCGCTGCACGTGCCGGATCTGCGCGCGGATCGATTCATCGATGACGAGATCGTGCCCGTGGCGTCCAGGGATCATCCGTTGAGCGGCAGGAAGCGGCTGACTCCGGCCGATTTTTCCGGACAGCCGCTGCTGATGCGGGAGCTCGGCTCCGGTACACGGGAGTTGGTTGAAAAGCGCCTGCAGCGCCACGGGGTCCGTCCAGGCTATATCGTGGAATTCGGTAACACGGAGGCGATCAAGCAGGCCGCGATCCACGGTGGCGGCATCGCGTGGCTGCCACGCGTGTCCATGCCCAGGGAGCTGGCGGCCGGGGAGCTGGTGAGGCTGCCCGTCAATCCGCTCGTCATCCGCCGACCACTCAGTGTCATTCGACGGGCCAACGGCTACACGGCGCCAGCTACGGAAGCGTTTCTGGAGGTGCTCAACATGCACGGCGCAGCATTCAGCCCGCACGAGCCGACGCGATGAGCGCGTGATGCTGTCAATGCAGCATGCCGCGGCGGCCCTGCGGCAAAATCATGCCCACGAGCGCCTGACCGTCCTTCCACGAGGCCAGGTCGACCCGCTCCAGGAACTCCTCGAAGGGCATGCATTTCCAGCCCTCCTGCGCCTCATCGACCACTCGTAACAACACCATCTCGCCGACCCTCATGGCGCATCCTACGCGACCGCGGCCGGCACCAGCTCCTGCTCGCTCCTCGCCACCGTCTCCAGGAAGAAGTCGATGAAGGAGCGGACCTTGAGCGGCGCGTTCCTGCGGCTGACGTAAACGAGATACAGAGTGGCCTGTGCGAAAGGGTAGTCGGTGAGGACCGCTACCAGTTGATTGCGCAAGAGCGGATCTTCGAAAAAGATGCGGGGCAGGGGCGCCAGGCCGATTCCAGCCGCGACGGCATGGGCCACCCCGGCCATCGAGCGGTAGCGGGCGACCACGCGCACCGGTATCTCGACCTTGCCGTTCGGGCCGAGCAATTCCCAGGAGTCCTGCGAGCCTACCGCGATGCAATCCCTCTGCGCGAGATCCTGCGGAGTCTTCGGCGTGCCGTGACGCCTGAGATATTCGCGTGACGCGGCGACGAAGAACGACATCGACTTTACCGGTCTGGCGATGAGTCCCGCGGGCAGCAGCTTCGGATCAGGCAACACGCGCAGTGCCAGATCGTACCCTTCGTCCACCAGATCGACGACGCGGTCCTCGAACGACACGTCGACGACGACATCGGGATAGCGTTGCCGGTAGCGGGCCAGGACGTCCGCCAGGCGCTGGCCCGCGAACCAACTCGGGCAGGTGATCCGCAACGTTCCGCGGGCCGTTGCCGCGAGCGAGCCGAGCTCCAGCTCGGTCTCCTCGAGGTCGCTCAAGATGGCTTTGCAGCGTTCGAAATAAACTCGGCCGGGTCCGGTGAGGCTAAGGGTGCGGCTGTTGCGATTGAGGAGGCGCACACCCAGGCGCCCCTCGACGTTCATCACGTGCTTGCTGACCATGGCCGTCGAGACATCGAGGCGGTCCGCGGCGCCAACGAAGCTCCCCGATTCGACCACCTGGAGGAACATCTTGATGCCGGTCAGCGTATCCATGAGCATAGGTTACGCCTCCATCCGCTGTGCCCCAATCCTGCAAACTCTCCCAGAAGATAGGGAAGTCCCGTTCCAGGAGGGGGAGCCGGAGCAAGCCGCGCGCCACGACCTGCGATGTTCCTCAATCATTCAGTGCGGCGAGGCGCTCGAAGAATGCATCGCCCGCCGGACACATCTGGCTTGCACTCGAGGGCGGGAGCGCGCTGACCGCTGTCGCGCTCTGCGAGCGCCCGTCGATCCATAGCTGCCCTGTCGCGGCGCACGTCGCGGCGTATTCGAACAGCGAGCGCTGCGCTTGCGTCGAGAAATCGAAGCTGCCCTCGAGCGGGTAGGAATCCGGGATCGCGGCATAGTCGAATCCGATGCCGCGCTGTCGCAGCGCCGCCATGGTTGCTTCGAGCTGAGTGCGAGTCATGCGGCTCAATCCAGCGGCGAGGCTGCGGCGGAAGATGGAGAGTGCGCTGGCATGGGTCGGGCGCGGAAGGTTGCGCAGGGAGCCGTCGATGATGACCCGTACGACCGCCGTCGACCGGGGTAGATCCTGCGGCTGCGGCGCAATGAAGAAGGGGAGGGTGACGCCCCCGTCCACATGTGTCTCGGTGCGCATCCCGCCGCGTCTGCGAAACCTCACCACCACCGGCGGCAGCATTCCGGGAACGCTCGCTGAGGCGAGCAGTACGCTTCGGATGAGTGGCTTGGCGCGTCCGCCACCGTGAAGTGCGATCGAACCGAGGTCCCAGATCACCGGCTCGCCGGTCGACAAATCGGTCGTGGCAACCAACAGCAGACGACCTTTGGCCGCCTGGGCCGCGATTGCGGCGATCATCGCGCCGTCCGCGTAACGGCCAATGAGCTGCCGCAGCGGCGCACCGCTGTAGACACTCGAGCCGAAGAGCACGCCGAGCGCGCGGTGGCGCAAGAGATCGTCGGTGGCGCCGGTCGTGAAGATGCGGATCATCTCGCCGTCCCATGCGGGCCCGAGGAAGGCGAAGGGCGCGACCAAAGCACCGGTGCTGACTCCCGTGACCACCGTGTATTGCGGCCGCGCACCGCCGCGGCTGGCGCCGGCAAGGGCCCCTGCACCGAAGGCGCCGTTCGCACCGCCGCTCGAGAGGGCGAGCACGGTCAGTGGTCGGCTGCCGAACCGGAACTGTAGCCGGCGGGCGACTTCTCGCGAAGAGAGGATCTCGAACTGGCCGTTGGCGTCGAGCGTGCGGACGCCGAAGGAGAGTTCCTCGGATGCGGTCGCATCCACCGTCGACATCGGGAGCCGCGGGCCGAGCGATGCGCAGCCTGCCAGAATCAGGACGGCGCCAAGCAGCGCCAGCCCTCTGCTCACTATCAGCTCAGCAGTAAGGCCGGCCGCGACGCGCAACAGAACGCGCATGGCAAGGCTACCGGGTCCGATGTTGCTGCGAAAGCATGGGGGAGCAGGCTAGACGGTGTGCGCAGCAGGAACAACGCACGAGCGACGGATGCAGCGTTTCGCGGGCGGAAATGCGCAGCGAGCTTGGCGGCGATCGTTGCGCAATTATCGTGCCGATAGAGGACCGTTGGCAGCGTTGTGGTCGATCCCGCGCGGGACTAGACTTGAGGCGGCCACCGCATCGAACCGTGAGGAGTCTCGCCATGATGTCGACGCAACAGCTTGCCAAGCGCCTGGTCGATTTGGTCGGTAAAGGGGAGTTCGAGGCCGCGCAGAGAGAATTGTTCGCCGAGGATGCGGTCAGCATCGAGCCTCAGGCATCGGAACAGTTTGCGAAGGAGACAAGGGGCCTGGGCGCAATCATCGAAAAGGGTCACAAGTGGCAAGCGGCGGTCGAGAACGTGCATTCGTGCTCCGCTTCCACGCCTCTCGTTGCCGGCAATGCCATCGCCCTCACCCTCTCTCTGGATGTCACCATGAAGGGCAAGGGGCGCATGCAGCTCACGGAGATCTGCGCCTACGAGGTCAAGAACGGCAAGATCGCTTCGGAGCAGTTCTTCATGTAACTGCCGCGGTAGCTGTCGGCGGGAGGCGGCCCGCACTGTTCAGCGGACGCGTGTCGTCGGACCGTGGGCCCCGCGGACGTGGTCCCTGACCTTCTTTCTCTCGCCGGAGCTGGCCGACTTCTGCTCCAGGCGATCGAGAATGCCACACTTCTTTGCGTCGCCCATGGGCTGACACTGGTGACGCAAAGCCTGCAACTGTCCCTGCAGCTGCCCGAGTTCCGCGATGCGCTCCCCGATGTGCGCGATGTGCTCGTCGATGAGCGCGTGCGCCGCCCCACATTCCGCTTGTGGCTCGTCGCGAAAGTGCAGCAGCTGTTTGATCTCGTCCAGGGTCATGTCGAGCGAGCGGCAGTTTCGGATGAAAATGAGCCGCTCCAGGTGGGCGGGGCCGTAAAGCCGATAGTTGCCCGCTGTGCGGGGGCTCGACGGGAGCAGACCCTCCCGCTCGTAGTAGCGGATCGTCTCCGGCGGGCACTCCGCATCGCGAGCCAGGGCGCCAATGGTGACAGAGCGATTCATGCGCTTGACCCTGAAGTGGTTACAGGGTTTCAAGTATATACCTCGAATCCCGGCTTACCGAATTCATGGCGCACGCGCACGAGCATCACGGCGATCACCACCACGCGGACCACGGTGCGCACCCGGCTCACCGACACGAGCACGGGCATAGCCATGGGGCGCACGGCCACGCGCGTGACGTCGGTGAGCGTCGCCTCCTCATCGCGCTGCTGATTCTCGGCAGCTTCACGGTCATCGAGGCCGCCGGCGGTTACGTGGCGAACTCGATCGCGTTGCTGGCCGAAGCCGCCCACATGCTGGCGGATTCGGCGTCCTTGGTTCTGGCCCTCATTGCGATCCGCTGGGGCCGCCGCCCGGCTGATGAGCGGCGCACGTACGGTCACCGTCGCTACCAGCCGCTCGCGGCATTCATCAACGGTCAGGTGCTGTTGCTGCTGACGATCTGGGTGGTGTACGAAGCGATCCAGCGCCTGATGCGGCTGCCGCAGGTCAATGGCCGGTGGATGCTGGCGATCGCGGTCATCGGCGGCATCGCCAATTTCGCGGCCCTGCTGGCCCTTTCGGGCGCTCGCTCCCTCAACGAGCGCGGGGCGCGCGCTCATGTGCTGAGCGATCTGCTGGGCTCCGGGGCTGCCACTGTCGCTGCGCTGCTGATTCTCTTCGAAGGCTGGACGGTCGTCGATCCTCTGCTGTCCCTTCTCGTCTCGGCGCTCATCCTGAGGTCGGCATGGGCGCTCACCCGCGAATCGGCCGATGTGCTGCTGCAGAGCGTCCCGGCGGGATTTGACGTCAAGCACATCGAAGCGGAGTTGATCGGTCACGTCCCCGGAGTCGTGGAAGTCCACCACATCCATGTCTGGTCGATGACCGGCGAGCGTCCCACCATCACACTGCATGCCTGCATTGCCCCCGGAGCTCAAGCCCACGGGGTACCGAAGCTGATCTACCAACGGCTGCGGGAGCGGCTGCAGGTCGAGCACACGACGGTGCAGATCGAAGAGCTCAATTCCTGCGAGACGCCTCCCTGCGGCTCCCCGCGCTGACTGGCGGGCCGCTGCACGCTCAGCTCCGCGGCTCTATGCGGATGCTGCCGCCGGAGGTGCGCAGGTAAATCGACGGGCCACCGCCTCCGATGTCGCCGTGCAGATGATCGCCGCTGACAGTGCCGCTGGTGGTGACGGGAAGGTTGGAGGTTACGTCGCCGCCGCTCGTTTCCGCATCGAGCGACGCATGCGATCCCTGCGGGAGCTGCAGGGTGATGCTGCCGCCGGATGTCTCGAGGTTGATGCCGTCGTTCGTGCGCAATTGCGCCTGGATGCTGCCTCCGGAAGTATGGGCATCGACTTTTCCATCGTCGTCCTGAATGCGGATGTCGCCGCCGGAGGTGCGCAGGATGAGATCGCCCCCCGAGTCAGTGACATCTATGTTGCCGCCGGAGGTGCTCAGATCGGCCGGTCCGCTGAGCCGCTCCGCGCTGATGTCGCCGCCGGAGGTATGGAGGTTGACGTTCCCCGCGACGCCTTCCAGATGGATACCGCCGCCCGAGGTCTTGCCGTGCACCCAGGCGTTGAGGTTCCGTACATCGAGATTGCCGCCCGAGGTGCGTAACTCGACGGGGTAGTTGCGCGGCACCTGGATTGTGAATTGCACTCGGTTCCAGCCGATATTGAACCAGTCGAACCAGCCGGTGTGATCCGTCTGAGCTGAAATCGTCACTCCGGCGGCGGTCTGCTCTGCGCTGACGTGGAGACGATCCAGAAAGGACTGTGAGCCTTCCAGATCGGCGTGAACGACGACCTGAGAGGTATCCCCTCCCACGACGGACACCGAGCCGACGTCGGCGTCGAATGTCAGCCGGCCTCCGGCCGGCGCATCGATTCGCTTGTCGAAAGTCCGCTGTGCCGCCAGCGTGAGCGAAGTGCCGAGGATTGCGGCAAGGATCAGCATGACTTTGGCTGCCGATTTGGCCATGACGAGTTCCTTCAGCGTGAATTGAGACCCGATACCCTAGTTCTGTCGGCCAGGTTCGAGCCCCGGCATATCCTTTAGAACACGGAACTCGCTGAATGGTTGCAATGACGCGATGGCCCCTGGCGCCTCATCTGCCGCCGCCGGCACCCGGCGTGGCTATAATTCGCCAACCAGGGCGGGAGCTCATGAAAGACTCGGGTACGCCTGAGCAGGCAAGCGAAGATCAGCTCCGTGGGCTGCAGCTCGAGCGATTGCAGTGGACCCTGCGTCATGCTTATCGGAACGTCGCGCACTACCGTCGCACCTTCGAGGCACGCGGGGTACACCCCGATGACCTGCGCCGGCTCGAGGATCTGGCCAGATTCCCCTTTCTGTCGAAGCAGGACTTCCGCGATAACTATCCGTTCGGACTCTTTGCCGTGCCGCGGGAGCAGGTGGTGCGGATTCACGCCTCGAGCGGCACCACTGGCCGCCCGACGGTGGTGGGCTATACGCGCAACGACATCGACACATGGGCGGACCTGGTTGCCCGCTCGATCCGCGTGGCCGGTGGCCGCGCGGGACAGATCGTGCACGTTGCGTACGGCTATGGTCTCTTCACCGGCGGCCTGGGAGCGCACTATGGCGCCGAGAGACTGGGCTGCACGGTGATTCCCATGTCCGGTGGCCAGACGGAGCGACAGGCGCAACTGATTCGGGAGCTCCGCCCCGACATCATCATGGTCACGCCCTCCTATGGCCTCAATATTGCCGAAGAGCTGGCAAGACAGGGCACCGATCCGCGTGAGTGCTCGCTCAGCACGGGCATCTTCGGCGCGGAGCCCTGGACGGAGGCCATGCGCTGCCAACTCGAGGCGACTCTGGGAATCGATGCAGTGGACATCTATGGGCTGTCCGAAGTGATGGGGCCCGGAGTGGCGAGCGAAAGCGTGGAGACCAAGGACGGACCGATCGTCTGGGAGGATCATTTCTACCCTGAGATCATCGATCCGGATACGGGCGAAGTGTGCGCCGATGGCGAGGAGGGCGAGCTCGTACTGACCTCGCTCAGCAAGGAAGCGCTGCCGGTGATCCGCTACCGCACACGCGACCTGACGCGATTGCTTCCGCCCACCTCCTGCTCCATGCGGCGCATAGCCAGGATCACGGGGCGAACGGACGACATGCTGATCATTCGCGGTGTCAACGTGTTTCCCTCGCAGCTCGAGGAGCTGATTCTGCGCACTCCGGGGCTCGCGCCACATTACCGCCTCGAGCTGGGGCGTGTCGGGCACCTCGACACCCTTCTCGTGCACGTCGAAACTGCCGGCGGTGTCCATGGTGGCGACGACGCCAGGAAACAGGCGGCGAATGACCTGGCGAACAACGTCAAGTCGTACGTCGGAATCAGCATTAGCGTGGAAGTGCATTCGCCCGGTGCCATCGAGCGATCGGTCGGAAAAGCGAAACGGCTCATCAGATGACATCAGAGAATGCCTCGGGTGAGGCCGTGCAATCCGAAGTACAGCGCCTCGCGGAGCTCTGCGCCCAGGCGCTCCTCGCGGGCGACGAGGCATCGAGAAGTCTCGGCATGCGGCTGGAAGAGGTAAAGCCGGGGATCGCGCGCCTGCGGATGCGCGTGCGACAGGATATGGTCAACGGTCACGGCATCTGCCACGGCGGCATCGTCTTTGCCCTCGCCGACAGCGCGTTCGCGGTAGCCTGCAATACGTACAATACGGTTACTGTCGCAGCGGCGGCCTCGATCGATTTTCTGGCTGCCGCTTGCGTGGATGACGAGCTGACCGCGCAGGCGCGGGAGCTGTGGCGATCGAAGCGAAATGGAATCTATGAAATCGTCGTCTCGAATCAACGCGGCGAGCCTATCGCGCTCTTCCGCGGGCGTTCGCACAGCACGGGCGGCCAGATCATTCCTGCCGCGACGGCATAGCCGTTCGGCATAGGGGGAAATCAATTGCGATCCATGATGAGACCATCGTTCATTCTCCTGCTGCAACTCGCCGCGGCGGCGACCTGCGCGCTGCCCTGTGCCGCGGCTACCGCGAGCGCCGGGGATATTGCCCGCTGGCAAGGCGAGGCCGCGCGGGTGACGATCTACCGTGACAACTGGGGCATCGCCCATGTGTACGGCAAGACCGACGCCGATGCGGTGTTTGGCATGGAGTACGCGCAGGCGGAGGATGATTTCAATAGGGTCGAGGCGAACTACATCGATGCGCTGGGTTGGCACTCGCAGGCGGACGGCGCGTCTGCGATCTACCTCGATCTGCGCAGCCGGTTGTTCGTCGATCCGCGGGCGCTGCAGACCGAGTATGCGCAAAGCCCGGGATGGCTCAAGAAGCTCATGGATGCCTTCGCCGACGGCCTCAACTACTACCTCTACACACACCCGGAAGTGAAGCCGCGTGTCATCACGCATTTCGAGCCCTGGATGGCTCTTTCCTTCACCGAAGGCAGCATAGGCGGTGACATCGAGACCGGAGTGGACGTACCTCAGCTTGCCGCATTTTATGGCGGGCAGCCGCTGCCTTCGCCGCCCGCGGCCAGCACCTGGGCGCCGCCTCCCGAAGCTCAGGGCTCGAACGGCATCGCGATCTCGCCGTCGATCGCTTTGGATCACCACGCAATACTGTGGATCAATCCGCATACCTCCTTCTATTTCCGCTCCGAGCTGCAGATGGCGAGCGGGCAGGGCCTGGACGCGTACGGCGCTGTCACTTGGGGTCAGTTCTTCATCTATCAGGGCTTCAACGCGACGGCCGGCTGGATGCACACTTCGAGCGGCGTGCGCAATATCTCCTGGTTCCTGGAGACGGTGACTCGCAAAGGCGGCCGCTACTACTACCGGTACGGGAACCGGGAGTTGCCCGTCACGACGCGCCGCATCGTCATACGCTTCAAGACGGCGAATGGCATGGCTGAGAAGGCCATCACCGCTTATTACACCCAGCATGGGCCGGTGATCGCACGGCTCGGCGACAAGTGGGAAACCGTCAATCTGATGCAGCATCCCGTGCGGGCGCTGATCCAGAGTTACATCCGCACCAAGGCGAGGGACTACGCGCAGTTTCGCAAGTACATGCTGCTGCATACCGATTCTTCGAACAACACCATCTTCGCCGACGCCGAAGGCAACATCGCCTACTGGCATTCGGACTGGATCCCGCGGCGCAGCAACGCCTTCGACTGGGGCAAACCGGTCGACGGTAGCGATCCAGCCACCGCGTTCCACGGCCTGCTGACGCTCGCCGAGACGCCGCACCTGCTCAATCCGCAGAACGGCTGGCTCTACAACAGCAACAACTGGCCGTGGTCGGCGGCCGGTCCATACAGCCCGAAGCGGCAGGACTTCCCGAGATACGTGGAGCGGGGAACGGAGGAGACTGCGCGCGGCTATCACGCCCTCAGGGTGTTGAGCGATGGCAAAAACTGGACCATGGCGTCGGTGACTGCGGCGGCGTTCGACAGCTACCTGCCCGCCTTCGCGGACATGATTCCGGCTCTGGTGAGAGCATATGATGCGGCACCGCAGTCGGATCCGCTCAAGACGCGGCTGTCGGCACAGATCAGCCTGCTGCGTGCGTGGGATTACCGCTGGGGCGTCAACTCCGTCGCGACTTCTCTCGCCGTGTTCTGGGGTGGAGACATCTTCCGCCAGGTGCACGTCCGAGCCGAGAACCTCGGCATTTCACCTGAAAGCTACGTGGTGCGGCACGCGACACCCAAGGAGCTGCTGGCATCACTGGCGGCAGCATCGGACCGGCTGACGGCCGATTTCGGCAGCTGGCAGACGCCGTGGGGTCAGATCAACCGCTTCCAGCGGATCAACGACGACATCGACCCAAGCTTCGATGATTCCAAGCCGAGCATCCCGGTACCTTTCACTTCCTCACTCTGGGGCTCTCTCGCCGCTTTCGGCGCACACGCGTACCCGAATACCAGGAAGTGGTATGGCGATGTCGGCAACAGTTTCCTGGCGGCGGTGGAATTCGGCCCCAAAGTGCATGCCTGGGCCGTTACCGCCGGCGGCGAGAGTGGCAATCCGGCGTCGCCGCATTTCGATGACGAAGCGACCCAGTACGCGATGGGCGCGCTGCGCCCCGTGTACTACTACCGGTCGGACCTCAAGGGCCACATCGAGCGGCAATACCATCCGGGACAGGCGCTCGCGCACGAATAGGTGTCATTTGGGTACCGAGCTTCTGTTCCGCGACGATGCCTATCTGAAGAGCGCCACCGCCGCCGTGCTCGCGCTGCACGAGCGCGGCATCGAGCTCGATCGCACCATTTTCTATCCGCTCGGTGGCGGCCAGCCGGGCGATGTAGGAGTGCTGGTGCGGGACAATGGCGAGCGGATCGCGATCGCCGATACCCGCAAGGGGGAGGCTCCCGGCAGCGTCCTGCACATTCCGGCGCCGGGCATGGCCCGTCCCGAGCCCGGCGAGCGCCTGCTGCTAGAGATCGACTGGGCGCGCCGTTACGCGCTCATGCGTCTGCACACAGCGTTGCATCTGATGTCCTGTGTGGTCGTTGCTCCAGTATCCGGCGGCAACATCTCCCCCGACAAGGGACGCCTCGACTTCGACATCGACATGGGTCTGCTCGACGCCGAGCGCATCACGCGCGAGACCAACGCCCTGATCGCATCGGCGGTCGGCACGGAAACCGTCTGGATCACCGATGAGGAGCTCGAGGCGCAGCCGGAGCTCGTGAAGACCATGAGCGTACAGCCGCCGCGCGGCGCCGGCCGGATCCGGCTGCTGAAGATACCGGGCATCGATCTGCAGCCGTGCGGCGGCACGCACGTACGCAACATCGCGGAGATCGGAGCCATACAGGTCACACGCATTCGCAACGAAGGTAAGCGCAACAAGCGCGTGGAAATCGTGCTCGCGTCCTAACGAGGTTTCAAATGATGAGTGGTCACCGTCATTACCTGCCGGGATTTTTGCTGTTGGCTGCGGCGTGCATCGCTTCGATGGCGTTCGCCGCGGGGTCGCCCACCGGGGACGCGAAGCTCCGCCGGCTCGACGTGTCGGCTGGGCGCTGGATCTATCACGGTCACTTCCTCGGCGGCGCACGTCCGAGCCCCTGGATCTGGCACGAGGACTGTCATTGGTCGGCCAATCGCGTTTTCATGCTGTGCAGCTTTTCCAACACCTGGGCCGGCCGGCATGTGGACTCGGAGGTGGTCGACACCTATGACGCTCCGGGCAACACCTTCTGGCATTATGAAATATATCCGAGCGGCGATTCCGCCGGTAATCCGTTTGCCGCGAAGATGCAGATCGAAGGCGCGACGCGCACCGAATCGTGGACGCAGACCCGCGAGAGCAAGTCGGTTGAGCAGCGGATCGTCTACAAATTCGTATCCGCCGCCAAGGTCACGGTGATGTTCCAGCGATCCGAGGACGGCACTCACTGGACCACGACGGCAGTGGGAACGGGCGAAAAAATCGGCTAGTGACTGGCCTGGCTCAGGCGCGCTCTTCCTGCCGGGTCGCGAGTGATCTGGATGTTGAAGCGTCGACCGCGGAAGGCGACATTGCGCAGCGTCAGAGACCGCCAGCCTTTCGGCAGGACCGGCGGGTAAGCCTCCACCAGGCCGGCCTGGCGGATTCGCAGACCGGTGAGGCCGTACATGAGGCTCTGCAGGTAGGCGCCGGTCCCTGTCAGGAAAGGACCGACCTCGTTGTCGGCGGTCTCGGTGCGCACATCGAAGGGCGGCTTGAGCGTGCCCCCGGTCACATATAAATCGAGCCACGCCGCGGCGCTGTCTGCGCGCCCAACCTCGTCGGAAGCGGCGACGCCCGGCAACATGGCCATGCTGAAGCTGCCCGCGGATGGCGGCGGGTCGGGGAGGATCGCGGAGTCGATATCGTGCTGGCGCAATGGCGCGGACATCCGCAGATCGAGCGCGGGGAGGAAGAGAAGAGGCAGAGGAGTGTCCCTGGATTTCCCATGGCTCACCACCGAAGGACCGAACGGCAGATGACGCTTGCCGCCGGGCGCGAGCGGGATGTAGAGCTTGCCGGCGATGCGCTCCCAGCTCGCGTCCGCAGGCTCGCCGAGCAGGCTCGCGGCGGTCGTTGCTATCCTGAGGGCCTGTGCCGCTTCCATGTTGGTGTAGGTGTCGTTCGCGATGTCAGAATGTGACTCCGCGACCGAGGTCACATGCAGGATCTCATAGCGCGCGTTTTGCGCGTCATAGGTCGCACGGCTGGCGAAGAATCGCGCCACCGCGCGGATCACCGGCCAGCCGCTCGTCCGCAGCCAGTTGCGATCTAGCGTCGCGAGATAATATTGCCATTGCGCGAATGCCACCTCCGCATTGACGTGGATCTCGCTGTCCGAGAGCACCTTGGCGGAGTGCGGCGTCTGATCGCTGCCATTTTGTGGATCGGCCTCCCACGGATACATGGCGCCGGCGAATCCGTGCTGCCGTGCCCGCTGTTCAGCTTCCGGCAGCGTGCGCGCACGATAGGCGACCAGGGATAGCGCGCGTCGGGGATGAAGTATCAGCAGGGCGGGGAACATCCAGGTGTCGCTGTCCCAGAAGACGTGACCGGCATAGCAGGGAGTCAGGCCACAGGGGCCGATGGCCCAGGCCGTGTCAGGCGGCGTGTTGGCGAGGAGATAGTAGAGCTCCGAGTGGGCAACCTGCTGTGCTTTGGCATCACCGTCGATCACGATGTCCGACTGCCAAAGCGCCTGCCATGCGCCGCGATTCTCGCGCAGCAACCGGGCGAAGCCGCCCTTTCGCGCCTGCCGCGCCAGCGCCAGATCCGCCGCGGCCTCGCCGCCCCACCCCGCGCGCGACATTGCAACGTACTTCGTGAAGGCGTACGTGCGGCCCCGCTCGACACGCAGGGCGACCTCGAGGGTCAGCCTGTTTTTTGCGTGGCGCACTGCCACTCTTACAGCACGTGCCTGCGCGGGCAGAGCGATGGCCGCAGCCATGGCCATTCCCGGGCCGTTGGCGGCACGTCCGACCAGGCTGAGCGTGCGCGAGCGAACATCGGCCGAGGTCGCGCCGACCTCGACATAGCCGGGATACCAGATGGAGGCGCGGTCGGCGGTGGCGGGCGGGTGGGCCTCCAGCGACAGACCGTCCCTGGTCAGGGCCTTCTCCATCTCGGGCCCGGTCATCTGCGCCAGGGGATATCTCGGCGCGTGCTGCTTCCAGAGCGTCAGCGGAAAGGACAGACGCACCCAACCGTCGTAATCCGGAGTGATACTGACACTGGTCGCCGCGACGTGAGGAGCCGCCTGGCTGACGAGGGTCACGATCTCAATCCCTGTTTCGCGCCCGAAATCAACATACCGGTAGCGGGTGGTCAGCGTTCCGGAATGCAGATCGAGCACCTGGCGATAGCCCGCGAAATCCGCCGCGGTGAGCGGTGCGCTGTCGAGCCAGGTAAAGCCCGAACCGGTGCCCCCGGGATTGAAGTCGATGCCGGTCCATCCGGGCACGAGTGCCGGGCGGGCCACATCCCCGCTGGTGTAATCCATGAGCGCGACCATGTAGGTTTGCATCGGCTCGGTGCCGCGGGGCGCGGTGAGAGTTACGATATAACCGTTGCCAAGGAGGCCGGGGAAGTAGTCCGGCAATCCCCGCATCCCGACGCTGAGGTGAAAGCTGGCGTCGTCGCCGCCGGCGAGCGCCGCGCCTGTTGGCCACCACGCGAGGAGCGTAGCGCAGGCGATGCCGACGAGCGAGCGGACCCCGATCCGGCTGCGACGAGGACTGGTGGACTCCCTGACGATGCTAGCGATCCACGAGTTTCTGCAGCTTCTCCGGGTAGCGCGCACCCTCGATCGGTGCCCGGGCGAGCGCGCCCTCGATCTCGCGCAGATCATCGGCGCTCAATTCCACCTCGGCCGCGGCGATGTTCTCATCGAGTCGCTGCAGCTTCGTCGTGCCGGGAATCGGCACGATCCAGGGCTTCTGTGCCAGCACCCAGGCGAGGGCGATCTGCGCGCGCGTGAGACCCTTGCGGCTGGCGATTTCGCCGATGAGGTGGACGAAGGCCTGATTCGCCTTGCGGGCCTCAGGAGTGAACCGCGGCAGGCCATTGCGGAAATCCGTGCTCTCGAATTTCGTGTTCTCGTCGATGGCGCCGGTGAGGAAGCCCCGGCCGAGGGGACTGAACGGTACGAAGCCGATGCCGAGCTCCTCGAGGGCCGGGAAGATCTCCTCCTCGGGCTCCCGCCACCAGAGGGAATACTCGCTCTGCAGGGCGGCGACCGGCTGCACGGAGTGCGCCCGGCGAATGGTCTGCACACCCGCTTCCGAAAGGCCGAAATGCCGCACCTTGCCCTGACGGATGAGATCCTTCACGGCGCCCGCGACCTCCTCGATGGGAACCTGGGGATCCACGCGGTGCTGGTAGAGGAGATCGATGCGATCGGTCTGCAGGCGTTTGAGCGAGGCGTCGACGACCTCCCTGATGTGCTCGGGACGGCTGTTGGTTCCCCGCTGCTGGCGCGTAGCCGCGTCGACGTCGAAGCCGAACTTGGTGGCGATCACGACCTGATCGCGCACGGGCGCGAGCGCTTCGCCCACCAGCTCCTCGTTGGTGTAAGGGCCGTATATCTCGGCGGTGTCGAAGAAAGTGACACCACGCTCGACGGCTGCGCGAATGAGCGCGATGCCATCCTGCTTGGCGACCGGCTGTCCAAGGGCGTGGCTGAGGCCCATGCAACCCAGGCCAAGGGCGGAAATCCGAAGACCGCTCTGTCCGAGCCTGCGCTTCTGCATGGTGGTCGTCTCCAGCGTGGGGTGCTTCAGGCCGCAAGCATACGCCCTGATCCGGCCGGTTGGGCGCTGATCAGCCCGTCGCTTCGAGCTCCACCGTCCAGCTCACCGAGGCATCGGCGATGAGCGAGGAGCGGACACTGCAGTACTTTGTGATCGAGAGCTCGACGGCGCGGTTGGCCTTCTCGATGGTCGTACCCGGAGCGGCAATGACGAAGTGCAGAACGGCCGATGCCAGGCGGCGCGGCGTCGAATCAACTCGATTCGCCGCGACACGCACCTTGAGTGCCCGCACGGGCGTGCGCTGCTTCTCCAGAATGGTCACAACATCCGCCGAGGCGCATGTTGCCATCGCCGCGAGCAGCGCATCGAAGGGGCTGGGCGCAGTCCGCGAGTCGCCGTCGATGCGCAGCCTGGGACCATCCGGCCGCCCGGCTTCGAAGGCGAGGGCGCCGACCCATTGCACATCGATGGGCGGGTGAGCGATGGTTCCCGAGGGTGGGTTGGACATTGTCCCTGGAGGGGGTGGCCTTTCCCTCCATGGTACATGTCCCGCGATCGCCCGGCTACGAGCTCTTCTGCCGCAATGCCCGGAATCGGCCCGTTGCCGAGAGCCGCTCGCCGACAGCCTGTTCCGTCCACAGCGAGTTGCGGCGGGCGACCAGAGGACTCTGCGACAGATCCGCGAGAGAGCGGGGTGCGGCGAACAAAAATCCCTGCCCGGCGACACACCCCAGTGCCAGCAGAGCCTCGACCTGCGGGTCGAGCTCGATCCCTTCGGCGACGGTGTCGAGGCCCAGAGTCTCTCCCAGCATGATGACCGCGCGCGCGAGGTCCGGGCCATCGTCGGAGCTGGTCAGGCCGTTGACGAAGGAGCGGTCGATTTTCAGGATGTCGATCGGAAAGCGATGCAGGTAGGACAGGGACGAGTAGCCGGTGCCGAAGTCGTCGATCGCGACCTTCACCCCGAGCGCCTTGAGGCGATGGAAGCGCTCGAGATTGACCTCGGTGTTGTACATCATGGTGCTTTCGGTCAGCTCGATGACGAGATTGCCGGACTCGAATCCCGAGGACTCGAGTGCCGCCAGTACGTCGTGCACGAGCTCGCCATGCTGAAGGTGGCGGGCCGAGATGTTCACGGCGAGCCGCAATCCCGAGGGGCCGGCGATCGAGGGCCGCCAGGCGCAGACGTCACGACACGCCTGCTGCAGCACCCAACGGCCCAGGGCCCCGATCTGGCCGCACTCTTCGAGCACGTGAATGAAACTGGCAGGCATCAGCACTCCAGCCTCGGGATGGCGCCAGCGAACCAGGGCCTCGACACCCAGAAGGACCCGCGTCCCGAGGTCCACGATCGGCTGGTACTCGAGAAAGAATTCCTCCCTGGCGAGCGCGCGGCCGATGTCAGCCTCGAGGCGCAGACGCTCGTGCAGCAGGGTTTGCATCCGCGGCTGAAAGGTGACGTGACGGTTCTTGCCCGCCGCCTTGGCGTGGTACATCGCCAGATCCGCGTTGCTGAGCAGCGATTTGGCGGTGGTGTCGGCGCTGGAGAACGCAACGCCGACGCTCGCCGTCACGCGAACCTCGCGGCCATCGAGCAGGAAGGGCGTGCCGAGCGACTCGATCAGTGAGTCGGCGACGCGCTGCACTTCCCTGGCCGTGCTGACACCTTCCAGCAGCACGCCGAACTCATCGCCGCCGAGCCGTGCAACCGTATCGGAGGATCGAGTCGTCTGCACGATGCGCTGCGCGACCGCCTGCAGCAGCCTGTCGCCGGCGTCGTGTCCGAGCGAATCGTTGATGTTCTTGAAGTTATCGACGTCGAGGAACATGACCGCTGCGCCGTGCTCGCCGCGCTGGGCACGGGTGAGCGCATGCTCCACCCGGTCGCGGAACAGATTGCGGTTGGCGAGCAGCGTCAATGGATCGTGGAAGGCGAGCTGGCGCAGCTTTTCCTCCAACACCTTGCGCTCACTGATGTCGCGGAAGTTGAGCGCCAGACCGCGCACCGCCGGATCGCCGCTGAGGTTGCTGCCCACGGCTTCGATCACCCGGGGTGGCCGCTCGATCCGAAACTCCACCGGACCCACGACGCCGGTCGTGTGCGCGATCTCACCGAGAAAGCTGCGCAGTCGCTCGCCATCCTCGCCGCCCCATAGCTCTGCAAGGCTCTTGCCGCTGATCTCCTCGGGCTTCAGGCCGAGAGTGCGCGTGGTAGCGGGTGAGGCGAAGCGGACCACCCCGTCGGTGCCGATGATCATGATCACGTCCGAGGCGTTCGCGACCAGCGACGCGTAATGCTCCTCTGCCATGCGGAGCACCACCGCCTGGCGGAACATGAGTAGCAGCGTGAGGGCGAACACGACGCCGATCATCGGAGTGGCCTGACCGCCGAGGCCGCCGCGACTGAGATATATGAGCACCAGAAACGCCGCCGACATCGCCGCGTAGGGCAGCGAGCGCGCGAGCGCGCCCGAAGTGCGTGATGTCTCGCGGGCAGGAACCGCGACCGCTCGCGTCTGTGCGCATCCGGCTGCAGCCACGGGCAGGTAACTGGCGAGATATAGAACGTCCTGCACGCCTCCGGGCAGGTAGTAACCGCGCACCTTTGCGAGCGACCAGAGGATGTCACCGAGAAACATGGTGGCGAACCCGGTGAGCAGCAGCAGCTGAATGCGCCATGCGCTGCTGCTGCCCGCGCCGGTGAGCAGCAGCACGCCGAACAGCAGCAGACAGAAGCTGTCGAGCGCCAGATACGCCTCGCTCAGAGCTTCCTTGAGCACTCCGAGATTGGCGTGCATCGCCGCCGGTTGGACGACCAGGAACCAGAAGAACGCGCCGAAGCCAACGACGAAGATTGTGGCGTCCAGAGACAGCTGGGCCCATCGCACGCGCACCGCCGCCGCCTGGATCAGCCACAGCGCCGTAGCCGCAAGCGGCAAATAGAATGCGCAGTAGAAGACGTCCGAGGGTCCGGGGAAGGGATCGTGCCCGGACAGCCAGGTGACAAAACCGATGCAATCGCCGAACAGGTACAGGGCGAGTGCGGATGTGAGCGACCACCATGCCGAACGCAGTGGCCCAGGGCCCATGCGCCGCGCGGTAGCCACTGTGACCAGAAGACAGGCGAACTCTGCCGGCAGCTTGCAGATCAGCCCGACATAGACGGTGACTTTGGGTCCGCCGGCGCCGCTCAGCAGCCACGCCGCGAAGATGACGACGTAGATCGCGAACGGGATGATGAAACGGTCGACCCAGCTCGTCGCGGCCAGTGGCCTGAGGGAGCGGGCAGGTACTGCTGCGATGTCCATGTCCGCTGTCTGTGTGCTTGCCTCGGGCACAGGTGCAGGCGAGGTTCCGACCGATGTGCCGGCCATCGGCGATGAATGTACGGCAATGCCATCGCACCCGCGAGCGCCGCCGCCGCCGGCGTGACGCAGTTCTCGGCGCCCGGGCGTGAAGTGTGCGCTCGCTCCACATCAACCGAGGCATAATGACGGGGTGATGTCGAGGTTACGAGCACTGGGCGCGCTCTGCAGCGGACCACGGATGTACCTCCTGCCACGCAGGACGGATGAGCCGAGGGATCGGCGCGCGCCCGATCCGCGCTGGCCGGCGCTCATCGGCTTGCTCATCGCGGTGCTGCTCGTGGTCGGCGGCCTCTTCCTCGTGCACGTGCTCGGTCGGGTGTCGCGGCTGCAGGACTGCGTGATGTCGGGACGCACGAACTGTGCGCCGATCGATCCTAATTCCGTGAGCCAGTAATCCCGTGTGTCCGGGCGATGCTATTCGCCCGGTCGCGAGGCCGGCATCCACCCAATCGTGAGTTTCGAGCGGTGCTCCGCGCCGAGGACGTGCCGATATAGCTCGGGCTTGCGCGCCTCGCGGTAGCGGTGGCCGCCGGAGAGCGCAATCTTGGGATGACTGCAGCTTGCGATCGCGATGTCGTTGCCGAGGTGCCTGCATTCCGCGATGACATCGCCGAATGGATCGAGCACCATCGAGCAGCCGTTCTTGAGCTGATCGTCATCCATGCCGATCGGGTTGGAAAAGACGGCGAAGACGCCATTGTCATGGGCGCGCGCCGGCAGCCATTTCATCAGCCACGCCCGGCCTTTCAGACCATCGAACTCCGCGCGCAACGAGGTCGGATCGCGCTCGCGGTTCAGCCACAGCTCGGGATCCACGAAGCCGGCGCCGGGGCGCGTGGACGGCGTGCACATGGTCACATGCGGCATGAAGATGATCTCGGCGCCCAGCAGCGCCGTGGCGCGCACGTTTTCAACGACGTTGTTGTCGTAACAGATCAGGATTCCACACTTCCAACCATCCAGCTCGAAGACCGTATAGGCGTCTCCGGCCCTGACGTGCGGATTGATGAAAGGATGGATCTTGCGGTGCTTTGCGACCAGGCCCTGCGCATCGACGCAAACGTGCGCCTTGTACACCTCGCCGTCAGCGCCACGCTCGAAGAGTCCCGCGAGCAGCGCGATCCCGTGGCGGCGGGCAATCCCGCTGAGGGCCCCGATGCTGGCGCCGCCGGGAATGACTTCAGCCAGGTCCCAAAGCTCCTCCCGCGACAACCGCCGGGCAAAGGTGTAACCGGTGATCGAGCACTCGTGAAAGGCGACCACGTTCGCGCCCAGGCGCGCGGCCTTCGCCGACAGCTCTTCGATCGTCGCCAGATTGAACGGCTTGTCGCCGCTGCGATTTTCGAACTGGGCGGTGGCAATCCTGAGGTCATCCGGCATGTTGCTGATCATCGCAGTTTTCACCGCAATCCGCTTGCCCGACGCGTCCGCCGTGATCGTGTATGCGCTAGACTTCCTCGTCGCGCGGAGTACCGCCCGGACGAGTCACCTGATGTAGGGGGAAGGCATGTCGAGGCTCCATTCTGTTGCGCTCTGCGCGGCACTCCTGCTGTGTGTGGTTGTCGCCAGGGCGCACACGCCTGCGTCGCTGGATTCCCGCATCCTGCCTTCACCCGCTGTGCCGGGCCCGGCGGTGCTGCCCTATGTCAAGGTGCCGGCCGGCTCGATCGCGCTCACACACGTACGCGTCATCGACGGCACCGGTCAGGCTGCTCTCACGGAGCGCACCATCGTCCTATCGGCTGGCCGGATCGTTGCTGTTCTCGCGGCCTCGGCGCCGCTGCCTCCGGGGGCACGGGTGATCGACCTCACGGGCGACACGGTGCTGCCCGGCATCGTCGGTATGCACGATCATCTTTTCTACATCGCCCGGCCGAATCTCGATGCCGCCGGTACCAGCGAGCCGCCGCTGATGGTGCCGGAGATGGCGTTCTCGGCACCGCGGCTCTATCTGGCGAACGGCGTCACGACCATCCGAACGACGGGAAGCGTCGAGCCGGACACCGATCTCAATCTCAAACGGCAGATCGATGCGGGAACGATTCCCGGCCCCCACATGGATGTGACGGGTCCCTATCTGGAGGGCAAGGGCTCGCCGTTCATTCAGATGCATATGCTCGAGGATGCCGCCGACGCGAGACGCACCGTCGACTTCTGGGCTGACCGAGGGGTTACCTCCTTCAAAGCGTACATGTTCATCACGCGCGCCGAGCTCAAAGCCGCCATCGACGAGGCCCATCGCCACGGACTCAAAATCACGGGGCACCTCTGTGCCGTGACCTACCGCGAAGCCGCGGCGCTCGGCATCGACGATCTCGAGCATGGCTTCTTCGTCAACACCGAGCTCGATCCCGGCAAGAGCCCCGATGTCTGCACGCGGAGCGACGGCGGCGACACTCTGGCGGCGATGGATCCGAACGGTGCCGTGGCGAAGTCGCTGATCGCTGACCTGGTGAGCCATCACGTCGCGGTGACATCGACGCTGCCGGTTTTCGAGCAGGGGGTGGCGGGCCATGCGCCGCTCTGGCCGCGGGCGATGGCGGTGCTCACGCCCGAGGCGCGAGAGGCGTATCTTTACGCACGGAATCTTGCCTTCAGCGCGCCTGCGGAGGCCAAAGAGAAACGCGCGACGGCTTTCCAGCACGGACTCGCCATGGAGCGCGCATTCGTCGCCGCGGGAGGGCTGCTGCTTGCGGGGCTGGATCCGACCGGTAACGGTGGCGTCATTCCCGGATTCGGCGATCTGCGCGAGATTGAGCTGCTGGTCGAGGCTGGCTTCAGTCCGGAGCAAGCGGTACGGATAGCCACCCTGAATGGAGCTACCTACCTGGGGCTGCAGGCGCATATCGGCTCGATCGCCGCGGGCAAGGATGCCGACCTCCTGGTCGTGAAAGGCGATCCATCCAAAACGATCAGCGACATCGAGAACGTGCAGCTGGTCTTCAAGGATGGCGTCGGCTACGACCCGGCGGCGCTCCTGCAGTCCGTGCGCGGACGCTATGGTGAGTACTGACACGACCCGGTCGCCAGCGTAGGAGGACGAGCAGAGCTGCGCGTTGCCCCGTGCGGCGCAAGCGCAGAGTTCTCCGCGGGCCGGGTGAGAGGAGCAGGGTATCCTGGGCGCGCAGGATGCGGGGTCGCGCGCCATCCGATTGGGCGACCGCTACCGATCCCTCGAGGACGAAGATCGCGCTGTGAAGATCTCCGGCCAGAGCGAGTCGCGCGGTCGATTTGACGCGCGCGGTTCTGGGCGCACGAACGACGGCCGCTGGTCGGGCCGTCTTTCCTTTGCGGACGATCAGGCTGAGGTCCGTACAACGTCCCGCGGGGACTGCGCAATGGGTCTTCCAGTCTCCCTCGAATCGAGCGCCGCGCCTCGCCGGCTGGAGAAGGCAATCGCCGTGGCCGCCGAAGCGCAGCCACAGGCGATTTCCGGCGACCAGAACCAGTGCGCGGCGATAGCCGGGGTAAGGGGAGAATTCCCCGTCCCGCTCGATATCGGCGAGACTCAAGCGCCAGGCAAAATCCTGTCCGACGGCGGGCTCGCGGGCGATTTCGCGGGTGAACCCGCGTCCATTTCGCCAGGGCATGGAATGATAGGTTCTGTATCTGCGGATCTGGAGTCCAGGCTTCTCGTTCGCGTTCCGGCTCAAGAGCTTCTCCGGGTGAGCGTTGGGCTGAGGGTATAATCAGCCATCGCACAGGAGCAATGAAATGGTTACGCGCATAAAGTCGGGCCCGCGGATGTCGCAGGCCGTCGTACACAGCAATACGGTCTATCTCGCTGGGCAGGTTGCGTCCAACCGCTCGGCGGATACCGGCGGTCAGACGCGAGAGATTCTTGCATCCATCGATAAGCTACTCGCGGAAGCGGGCACCGATAAGACCAACCTGCTCGCCGCGACGGTCTACCTGGCCGACATGACCACATTCAATGAAATGAACGCAGTATGGGACGCGTGGGTTGCGCCTGGCGCCGCACCTGCACGCGCAACTGTCGGCGCGCCGCTTGCCTCATCGGCGTACCGGGTCGAAATCGTCGTGATCGCTGCGCGTCCTTAGCGGGGTGTATACTCCATAAATAAAAGAATAGGCGGGGGGTACCATGGGGGCGACCGAGGCTGCCGCAACACCGCGGCGGGAGCGCATCGCATCGGGTTTCGCTGATCTTCAGCGGCGGGACCGCAACTTCTTCCTGCTGATGGTGGCACTGCTCTGGCTCGGAATCCTGATGGGATTCGTGCCGGACATCATCGGTCGCGTTCAGGCCCATCGTCTCTTTCCCGCGGTGGTCTATTTTCACGGCGCCATATTCGTCGGCTGGCTCTCCCTGTTGACGGTCCAGGTTCTGCTCATCCGCTCCCGCAGAGTGGACCTGCATCGCGAGTTGGGAATGGCCGGAACAGCGCTGTATGGCGCGATGATCGTGCTGGGAGTCATCACCTCCGTGGTGGTGGACTACGACCTCTTCGGGACGCCGCACAGCGATCCCTCGTTCTTCAGCATTCAGCTGGCGGACATGCTGGCGTTCTCGGTCCTGGGCGGTGCGGCCATTGCGCTGCGCAAGAAGCCGGATGCCCATAAGCGTCTGATCATTCTGGCGACCATCTTCATTGCCGACGCGGGGTTCGCACGCTGGTGGGGCGGCGGCCTGGAGAAGCTTCTCGGCGATGGCTACTGGGCCAGTTGGGCGCAGCTTTACCTCAGTGACTTCCTGCTCGTCGGCCTGCTGGGCGCCTACGATCTGATCAGCCGACGCAAGCTGTATCCCGCCTACATGTTGGGGGCGGCCTGGGGGCTGGGGCTCGAGTTTCTGGCGGTGTGGCTGTACATGAGTCCGTGGTGGAAGCCCGTGGCCACGACACTCATCGGTCGTTGAGACGAGCAGGCGCTCATCTCAACCGAAGTTCAGTGGATAGCCGGCCTCGCGCCAGGCCTTCATCCCGCCGTCCAGGGCGATCGCGCGCTGAAATCCGATCTGCCGCAGAGTCGCCGCCGCCAGCGTCGAGACACGGCCGAATTCACACACCGTAAGAATGCGAAGCGTCGGGTCCGGCAGCTCGTCATTGACGCGCAGCTCGAGCTGCCCCCGTGGCAGGTGGCGCGCGCCGGGCACGTGCCCGGCGATGTAGGCATCCCGCTCGCGTACGTCGAGAACGAGAAGCTCGGCGTCGTGCGCATCCACTCTCGCCTGCAGCTCATCGAGTGACATGAAGGACACGAGTGCGGTTGCTTCGGACAGCAGTTGCGCGATCGTCTTGCCGCCGGAGAGGTTGGTCCGCAGCGCCTCCGTCAGGTGAGTTGGCATCGAAAGATTGAGACTACGCATCATCTCGACGAACTCGCCGCGATCGCGTTTCTGCAGGCGCGGATTTTCCCGGATCTCCTGTTGCAGCGTGGTGTGGTCCCGATTCTTGTATTCGTGCGCCGGATAGACCTCGAGCGCCGGGTCCAGGTGCAAAAGACGGTTGAACAGGCTGTCGTGCAGCGCCTCGGGGTCGCCCGTCGGCAGATCGGTCCTGCCCGTGGCGCCAATGAGCAGCGTATCGCCGGTGAAGAGTCGATTCCCGACCCGCAGACACATCGAATCGCGTGTGTGCCCCGGTGTGTGCAACACCTGGAGTCGAAGCTTCCCCAATGCGATCGACTCCCCATCGCCCAGTCGCATGTCGACGAACGGCGCGGGGCTCGACTGGTACATCATGACCGGGACATCGAGGCGGCGGGCGAGTTGGCGGCCGGCGGAAAAATGATCCGCATGCGTATGAGTGTCGATCAGATAGCGGATGCGCAGCCCGTGATGCCCGGCAAGTGCGAGGTAACGGTCGACCTGGCTGACCTCTGGATCGATCAGCGCGGCGGCGCAGGTGTCCCCGCAGCCGATCAGGTAAGAGCGGCACCCGCCGGTCGCGATCTGTTCGAAAATCATGGTTTTCATGCCGCTATGGACTTGGCGGGAGCTTACGCCTTGGCCTCTGATATTTACCACTCGTTTGGTGCCAGATTTGCCTGTCCTGAAGGCGCACGCTCAGAATGGCGAAATCATTCAGGGGGTCGCATGCGTAGTCTTCGACTGGGTCAGGTCTTCTTCGCCATTGCATCGGCGAGCCTCGCTGTCTGGAGCATCGGGTATCGCCATTTCGCCTGGCAGTCCGTGCCCGGATGGGTTCCCTGGCAGGCGGCTTGGATATACGGATCTGGGCTGATTCTGCTGGCTGCCAGCGTCGGTCTTTGCCTGACACGCACGGCGCAGGCGAGCGCGTTGGTGATTGGTGCCTACCTGGCAATCGTGGCCGTGCTGTCCGTGCCGCTGATATTCGCCCAGCCTCTAGGCATCACTGCCTGGTATCCCTTCTGCGAAGCGGTGACCTCACTCGTCGGCGTATGGCTCATTTACATCCTGTTGCATCGGGAGTCGCGAGCATCGGCAACCGCATTCACGGGCGACGGTGCCGTGTACACAGCGCAGATTTTGTTTGGCCTCACCTGTGTGTTCTACGGATGGTCGCACTTCGTGTACGCCGATTACACGGCGAGCATGGTGCCAGCCTGGTTGCCAGGACACATGGTGTTGGCCTACTTCACGGGCGCGGGCCATATCGCCGCGGGAGCCGCCATCATCGCCGGGATACTTCCCGGACTGGCGGCGACGCTCGAGGCGGCCATGATGAGCCTGTTCGGCCTTCTGGTCTGGGTACCGAGCTTCTTCGCACAGCCCCGGCCCACATGGGCGGCGGTGCCGGAAAATCAGCGGTCGGAGCTGGTCGTGAACCTGCTGTTGGCCGCGGCGGCATGGATGGTCGCCATCTCCATCTGGAAGCGTCTGCGCGGCGCGGCAAGACCGCCACTCGGAAGTTGATCGTCAGTAGTAGAGCTCCGCGAGGGTTGCTTGCTTGGCGGTACCGGACGTGGCAGTGGGCTGACGCGGGCGCACGCCCATTGACGAGCCGTCAGCGACGGTTCAATGTCGCCGGTCATGCGAGCTGTGGAGGCACAGGAGGGGCGGCGGGCGAGCCTGCCCGATTGGGCGGCCGACTTGTCGGCCGCTCTGGAGAGCGGCGCCTGCGGGCAATTCGTGCTCTACGGCAACATCCACGATCGCTTCATCATCGAGGACCGGTTCGTCGGCATCGACCGGTTCGTCGAGGATGAGATGCTCGCCACGACCGATGTCATCCTGTCATATGACCTCGGCAATGGATTGACCGTGGAGCGAGGCGAAAGGCGGCTCGCGCAGTGGGCACCGCCGGTCATGCGCGCGCTGCCGCAGCAGCCGCTCGAGGCGGTGCGCTTCATCAGCCGCTACATGCGTTACCTCGGGAACCTGCACGCCGTCGGCAACAGCGATGTACCGCGCGTGGCCATCATCATGCGCGGGATCGATCAGCTCCTGCCGGCCGATGGCAGGGGATTCGAGCATGAGAGTCTCACCTACCTGGTGCGTGATTGGGCGCTCGGCAGCCCTTTCGTGCAGCTTCCGTTTGCGACCCTCCTCCTGGCCGACAATCTCACCGATGTGGAGCCGCTCATCGTGTTCTCCCCGCAGGTCAAGCTGGTTCGCATTCCGCTGCCCTCGGTGGAAGAGCTGCAGGCCGCGCTCGGACTGTTGCAGCGGGAACATCCGGAGACGGTTCCGCGTGCGACGGATGTGCCGGCTCTCGCGGCGGCGGTGAGCGGTGTATCGGTGAGCACGCTGCAACAGATCACCAAGCTCCGTGCACACAACGGACGCAGACTCCAGGCCGACGACTTCGCCGCTCTCAAGAAGGAGATGGTCGAGCGCGATGCGCCGGGCCTGATCGAGTTCGTGGAGTCCAACCGGACGCTGGAGGACTATCACGGTCAGGACTCGCTCAAGAGCTGGCTGCGGCAGGATATCGCGCTCTGGCGCCTCAATGACGTGCGCGCGCTGCCCATGGGCTACCTGCTCTGCGGGCCCATCGGCACCGGCAAGACTTTTCTCGTCGAATGCCTCGCCGGCGAGGCGGCCGTTCCGGTGCTGAAGTTGAAGAACTTTCGCGACAAGTGGATCGGATCGAGCGAGGCGAATCTCGAGAAGATCTTCCGCCTCATCCGCGCGCTGGGCCGTTGCATCGTCTTCATCGACGAGGCGGATCAGACTCTGGGCCGACGCGATTCCGGGCCTGGGGACGGCGGCCTTTCCGGTCGGCTCTACTCGATGATCGCTCAGGAGATGTCGAATGCCGCGAACCGCGGCAAGGTGATCTGGGTGTTCGCCTCGTCGCGGCCCGATCTCATCGAGGCGGACCTCAAGCGGCCGGGCCGCATCGATGTCAAGATTCCCATCCTGCCCGCCGTCACACCCGCGCAGGCCGGCGCACTCATCTCGGCACTCGCCGGTCGGCTCGGGCTCGAGCTACCACCGACCGAGGTCGAAGCGCTTGGTATTCCTTTACCGCAGCTTCTGACCCCTGGTGCGGCCGAAGCGCTGGTCGTCAAGGCCTATCGGCTGGCGCGAACGGAGAAGGTCACGGCCGCGCAGGCGCTGGCGCGCAGCCTGGAGGGATATCAGAGCGCCGTTCCGCCCGACGTGCTCGAGCTGCAGATCCGGCTCGCGATCCGCGAAGCGACCGATCTGGCATTCGTGCCGCAGGAGCTGCAGCATTTTGCCGTCGAGCCGTCGCCGCAGCGCTGAGCTCAGGTGCCTCGCTGCCAGGCGAGCTGCGAACGCACATCCTGTTGGCTGAGCGCCTGCCCGGATTCCCTGTCCGGCTCCATCACCAGCATCTGCAGCGGCTCGAGCAGGATCGGTAGTTTATGGCCGCTCAGCGGCCGCGGCGGTGGGTACACCGTGACCGTGCCTTTGAGCACGGTGATACTCAAGGTGTCCGGTGTGATGAAGCGAACGTCGAAGGTCGCCGCCTCCGTTTCGAAGTTGCGGCCCGCTGCATGAATGTAGAAGGGACGGGCGGGCGCGCTCGCGACGTCGATCAGCGCCTCCCCGCGCGCGACGAGTACGCTGCGAGCGTATTGCGCGTAGGTTACGTTGATCTGGGTTCCGCGATTCAGCTCCACGCGGGTTCCGTCCTCGAGCGTCAATTGCCTGGTGGCCGCGGCCGCAGTCGCATACACGGAGCCATGGATCCCCGCCCGGAGGAGAGCGACGATCGGAGGCCCGATGGCGATGCAGGCACCGACGAAAGCCACAACACCGAGCAGCGGGTGAAGTCCGCGCCGCGGCTCGAGGACGGCGGCGGGGATGGGAAAGATCGCCGACAGAACGGCCAGCACCTCGGGGCCATGCCATTCGGCGGCAGCGCTCGCGATCGCCAAGCGGTGCGAACGCCGCTTCAGCCACGCCACGAGCTCCTGCCCTTCGGCAGGGCGCAGCCCGCGCTTCAGCCGTGCCAGCCACACCAACGCTTCCTCGCGGACGCGGCTGGTCTTGCCGAAAGGAAATCGCATGTGGCGTGCGTGTGGCTATGACTTCGGGCTGATCAATCCTCAGCTTAATCCAGCGACTACCGCCAATCCAGCGGACACCGCCGCAGAATCCCCGCCCAAGCGCCGCGGAGAACCTGCGGCAGTGTCTGCTGCCCGCCCGTTACTCCTGGGTCACCCGCGTTGCCGAGAACGTGCCGGTGATGGTGGCGAGTACCGTAGTCTGGTCGAATTCGTGTCCCTTGATCGGCGTCGCCAGGTAGGCGACGGTCGTGAACGATCCGGTGTAGGAGTTGCCGTCGGGCGCGACGGTAACCTGCGCGCGGATGTTGACCGGGCCGGTATACGTTCCATTCGTCCAGGCGAGGGCGTAGTGGTTCATGATGAACGTTGCATTGCCCACCTTATTCCATACTCCCTGACATACATCGCCGTCACTCGGGTTGCGAATGCCGGAGGTCTGGAACTCGGTGCCATCCGCGTGCCATGCGGCCGTACCAAAGTCGACCAGCGTCCCGTCGGGCATCGGATTCTTGTTCGTCCGCGTGCTCTTGGAGACCATTTCAAACTTCCACAGACCGACGATCGAGCGTCGCGAGCTCCAGTCGGCGACCCGGATGAAGCCTCCCGCAGTGGCGTCGGCGTCGCCGCCGGGTGCGGGAGTCGGCTGGGCCCATCTGATATCGGCGCAGCCGGCATGGCTGGTGCCGGACAGGCCAAGTGTCGCCACACCGGCCAGCACGAGAGCGGCAGCGGTGAACCGGGATCTCCCCGTTTGCTTTGTATTCATGGTATCGACCTCGATCGGTTGGTTGGAGGCCCGGCACCTGCCGAGACCGTGGGCCAACAATAGGCGCAAATCTCTTTCCGGAGGATGGGGTGCATGTGAGGGATTAGTGAGGGCGTGCTCCGCTGACGCAGGATGCGGTAGCATCCGCCGCATTGAGTCCGTTCCAGTCAGGGGAGAAATGACCATGGCGCTGAATCCGATTCCCCTTCAACCTCGGGCCATGGAAGCGCTAAAGAGTCACGTGCGCGGGGAGCTCCTTCTGCCGGGAGACGCGCGATATGCAATCGGGCGGCGGTGCTGGAACGCGTCCGTCGATCGCAGGCCCGCGGGGATCGTGCGCTGCGCGGACGCGGAGGATGTGACCCAGACCCTGCGTATCGCGAGCGAATTCGGCCTGCCGGTCACTGTGCGGGGCGGCGGGCACAATGTTGCCGGTCGCGGCATCGCGGATGAGGCGTTGCTGCTCGATCTGTCACGAATGCGGGCGGTGTCGGTGCACGCCGATCGACGGGTGGCGGAAGTTGAGGGCGGTGCGCTCTGGCACGATGTGGATGTTGCGGCGGCACCCACCGGGCTGGCGACGACCGGTGGAATGGTCTCGAGCACCGGAGTCGGGGGCTTTACCCTGGGCGGCGGTGCCGGCTGGCTGATGCGCAGGTTCGGCCTGGCGGTCGACAACCTGCAGGCGGCCTCGGTCGTTCTCGCCGATGGCCGCTTCGTTCGGGCCAGCACGGACGAGCATCCGGATCTGTTCTGGGGCTTGCGCGGTGGCGGTGGCGGCCTGGGCGTCGTCACCGGATTCGAGTTTGCACTTCATCCCGTGCGTCAGGTGTATGCAGGCGTGGTCGTGCGGCCGGCCGAGGAAGCGGCGCTCACGCTGCGGGCATTCCGTGATTTCACGCTGAAGGCACCGGACGCGTTCTGCGGGATGGTGGTGCTCAAACACGCGCCATCGTTACCGTTCCTCGACGCGGCATGGCACGGGCGGCCGGTGGTGATCACTGCTCTTTGCTGGTCCGGCGAACTTGCCGCGGCGGAAGAGGCTCTCGCTCCATTGCGGCGGGTGGGCTCGCCAATCGTCGACCATGTCGGTCCGATGCCGTACGTGCAGTGGCAGCACCTGCAGGACATGGGCGCACCTTCGGGCCGACATCACTACTGGAAGACGGTCAGCTACCGGTCGCTGCCCGACGGCGCCATTGAGACTCTCGCGGCCAGTGTGCTGTCGCTGCCGTCGTCATTGTCGGAGATCCATGTGCAGCACCTCGGCGGTGCGGTGGCGCGTATTGCGGCGCAGGAGACGTCTTTCGCCCAGCGCGACGCGGGTGTTTTCGTCAACCTGATGGGGGTCACACAGTGGCCTGAGGAATTTCTGCTGGTGCGCGAGCGAGTGCGCGCCCTCCACGATGGCCTGGGGAGTGGCGCGCTGGCACGTCCGCTGCCGAACTTCAGCGATCGTGACGACGGATCCGTCGTCGATCAGTTGGGCCCGGTGTCCGCTGAACGGCTGCAGGCGCTGCGCCGTCGCTACGATCCTACGGGGCGATTCGCGCCGACGTGATCCTCAGCCCGCTGCGCCCTTTTCCGCGTACGAGCGCAACAGCGCCATCGCTTCGTTGGTCGCATCCTCAGGACGCAGAGCCGCACCTGATTGCGAACATGCTTCGAGCTCGGCTTCGGTCAGATGCGAACGCAGATCGCGCATCGTAGCCTCGAGATGCGGCCACCAGAATCTGAACAACGGAAGCTTGGTGCGCTGGCGCACCGTGCGTGCGGCCGCGAGCAGCCGTGCCGCGGACCGCCAGTCTCCAGACTGACACGCCAGGTAGCCGCAGCCCTCGACGGAGCCCGCCTGGCCGCGCACATTGCCGAGTGTGATGCTGACGTTCAGGCTGGCCACCCACGACTTCGCGGCCTGCGAGTAGTGACCGAGCGCAAAGTGCGCGAGTGCGACGTACATTTCGATGAAGTGGCGCTGATGCGGGTCGCGCCCCAGTCCGGCGGCGGCAGAGAGTTCCGCGATTGCACGCTCCGGCTGTCCTCGCGCCAGCCAGACCCAGCCGTGCGCCAGGCCGGCAAGGCCGCGCAGCAGGTCGTTATCGTGCAGCTCGGCGGCTACTCGGGTGCGTTGGGCGTACTGCGCCGCTTCGTCGGGCCGCGCGTCGTTGGCGCAGCCGAGCGCCGAATAACCCATCGCATACGCCTCTGTCCACCAGTCGCCGTGGTCGGCGGCGATTCGCGCCGCGTCAGCCAGGGCGTCCGCAATCCAGGGTTTATCGGGGCGAACGTACACTTCCACGACACCAAATGTCAGCAGCGCGCGGGCGCGCGATGCGCTTGGAGCACCGCTCGCACGGTCCAGCACGAGCTGGCACCAGCGGAACATGGTCATGTAATCGCCGTGAGACTTCACGTAGAGGAGCAGCGAGCCGAGGATGTTGAGTGCCTGAGGGTGCTCGCTGCGGATGGCCGCGGCCGTCTCCAGCGCAGCGGCGATATTTCCTCGCTCGAGTATGAGTTGCTCGAGGCGCTCGCCGATTCGACCCGCGAGCATTTCCTCCCAGGACTTGGCGCATACGTGTGCCATGGCGTCGAGGTGGGCTCGCCGCGCCTCCTGCTCCTCGGTACCGCCTTGCAGCCGCAGCAAAGCATACTCACGTACGCTCTCCAGCAGCCGGTACCGCGGTGGCGTCACATCCGTCAACACGCTCACCAACGAATGGCTGACCAGCCCCGACAGGAGATCGATGGCCGACTCCGGCTCGTGTCCGAGGGCCGCGGCCAGTACGAAAAATCCCTCTGCGGACCAGGATTGCACGAATACCGCGCTCCAGTTGAGCATCCGCTGTTCCTTTGCGGACAGCAGACCGTAGCTCCATTCGAGCAGGCTGCTGAGATTGCGGTGTCGGCGGTCCCGGCCGGCGGAATCGCTCTCGAGGAAGCGAAAGCGCTGCACCAGCCGCTCGAGCACCTGCTGCGGCGAGAGGAGTGTGAAGCGCGCCGCAGCGAGCTCGAGGGCCAGCGGCATCCCATCGAGCCGCAGGGAGATCTCGGACAGCACGGCCGCGTTGCCGTCATCGATGTCGAAGTCCGGGCGGGTGGCGTGAATCCGCATCAGGAGCAGTTGCACCGCGGCGTAGGTGCTGGCCTTTTCGGGCGTTATCTCGGACAGGGTTTCCGAAGCGGGCGCCTGCAGGGGTGGTAGGCGCAGCGTTTGCTCGCCGGTCAGATTCAGCGGCCGTTGTGAGGTCGCCAGGAACCTCAGGGCGTTGGTCGAGCGCAGCAGCTGGAATACGAGCGCGCCCAGATCCGGCGCCAACCGCTCACAGTTGTCGAGCACGATGAGCGCTGCGCGATCCTGCAACAGCAGGCCGAGCTGCGGCAGCAGTGCCTCGGGGACCGCGGATGGAACGGCAAGCGCCGCGGCGAGCATGTCCAGCCACTCGGCGGCATGGCCAACGGGGGAGAGATCGAAGAACCATATGCCGTCCGCGTACGCAGGCCCGGCGCGCCGGGCAGCCTCGAGCGCGCAACGTGTCTTTCCCATCCCGCCGGCGCCGAGGACCGTGATGGCCCGATGTTTCTCCAGCAGACCAATGAGGGTCGCGATCTCAGTTTCGCGGCCTATCAGCGCCTCGACTCGGGCGGGCAGACGCGCCGCAAACGGCGGTTCGAAACGCGCCCGGACGTTAGTCGTCTCGACATCAACGCGGGTTATGGAGCCGACGTAGCGGTAACCGGCGCCGTGTACCGTCTGGATGTAGCGTGGTTCGGAGACATCGTCGCCAAAAGCGCGACGGGCCAACGCGATGAGGCGGTTGAGGGTGGAGGGCGTGACGTAGCGATGGCCCCAGACCGCGTCCAGCAGCTCGTTGCGGGTGACGAGCTCGTCCGATCGCTGCAGGAGCTGCACGATCACCGCGAACACCCGCGGCTCGAGCGCAACCTCGCGCCCGTGGTGGAGGAAGCGCCGGTTGCCCAGATCGATCAGGAAGTCGCCGCAGCGATACTGGGGAGCGCTCACCGTAGGTTACCCGACGCCGGTTATCTGCTACCACCTTGGCTGCAGGTCAATGATCTCGAAATGGTCGACCCTATCCGGCAACTCTACCAGTGCCGCCCGGTCCTCAGGATAGTATTTGGGACGGTCCGGAGCGCCGCCGGTGTACTTCGCTACGGCATCCATGGAGTCCCAGAACGACACGAACATGAATTCCGTGGACTCACCGAGTGGACGCCTGAGGAGCATCCAGCCGCGATTGCCGTCGACGCCGCCGTAGTCCGGGTATGCGCATTCCTGCAAGAACCTGGTATAGGCGTCGGCCTTGGCCGCGCTGGTCCTGCCTCGCCAGACTCTGACAATCATGGGATTGATCCTCCGGTGCCGTGAGAATGAGGACGACGCTCGCTATCACCAGCGCCGAGGCAAGCAGCATGCTGGGCGTCAGGGTCTCCCGCGCCACGAAGTGCCCCAGCGCGAGCGCTATCAGCGGATTCACGTACGCATGACTCGCGACGCGCGTCACCGGCATACGGCCGAGGAGCCATACATAAGCGGTAAAGCCGAGCAGAGAGCCGGCAACAATGAGATAGAGGAGCGCCGCTGCGGCGTGCGGCGTAATGTGAGGCGGTGTGCGCAGCTCACCTGTCGCCTGCGATAGCGCCAACAACACCATGCCGCCCAACATCATCTGCGCGCCGGCGGTGATCGCCGGCGAGCTCGGGCGCCGCATCGTCCGGGTCAGAACCGCTCCCAGCGACCAGATCGTGCCGCTGGCCAGGATGATGAGGCAGGGCAATACCGGAAAAGTATGTTGGTTCCTGACCAGGAGCCAGGCGACGCCGAGAAATCCGAGCAGCAGCGCCACGCCGGTCCGCAGTCGGAAAGGCTGCTGCCGAAAGATGAATACCTCGAGCACCATGGCGGTGAGGGGTAAGGTCGCTTCAATTACCGAGGCGACGCCAGAGGGTACGTACTGTTCGGCCCAGAAGAGCGCGGCGTAGGTCGCGACGAAGAGGCAGAGCGATGTCAGCGCGATGCTGCGCCACTCCCGCAAGGTCGGGCTGGGATGGCCCCGTACCCGCATGAAGATGTAGAGAGCGGCACCTGCGATGAAGAAACGCACGCCGCCCGCAAAGAGCGGCGGCACTGCCAGCACGGCGACCCGGATCGCGAGGAAGGTTCCGCCCCAGAAAACGTAAATGGCAGCGAACGCGAGCGCCACTCGCGCGTCGAGGCGAAAGTGCCGATGCTGCAGCTGCACTGTAACCTCTAAAGTAAAGAATGATGGTTAAATATACCGTCTGGCAGCGGGAGCCTGCAACCTGTAAAATGTAATTTGATGGTTAGTGAGCCAAATCAAGCGACTGGCGGCCGCGTGGCGGCGTTCGATCTGTGCGGCGGCCACCCCGCGCTCGATTTCGTGAACTCACTCGACAATCGGTTCGGCGGCGGCCGCCGCGAAGGCCTGCAGCACTACGCTGATCTGTTGCGATTCACCGCTGAGACACACCTGCTGGATTCAGCAGAGGTCGCGCAGGCGGTGACGCATCAGGCTGCGGCGCGAGCCTTGCGAGCGGGACGTATCCTGCGGGAAGCCTTGGCGGAAGCCTTGTACGCGGTGGTCGACCAGCGGCCACCTTCCGCGGGCAGCCTCGAGACGCTCGAGCACTACTTTCACCTGGCAGAGCGGCACCGCGAGCTCCGCTGGCTGCCGAATGCCGCCGGGCGCGCCGGGTTGGCGTGGTCGTGGCGATTGAGCGACCCCAATGCGGAGCTGCCGGTGTGGGTCATCGCGCAGGTGGCGCGTGAGCTCGTGATGTCACCCGAGGTGGCGCATGTCCGCGCCTGTGAAGCGCAGACCTGTCGCTGGCTGTTCCTCGATACGAGCAGGAATCACACGCGCCGCTGGTGCAAAATGCAGGTCTGCGGCAATCGCATGAAGGCACGCCGCTATCAGGTTCGTCATTCAGGCTGACCGTCGCGGCGCGAAAACGGGGAATCATCGATGGCTAAGGCATATTGGATCGCTTTCTATCGCGAGGTGCGCAAGGCCGATGCTCTCGCCGCCTACGCGAAGCTTGCGGGCCCGGCGCTACAGGCGGCCGGCGGCCGCATGTTGGCGCGAGGTATGCCGGCGGACGTGCATGAGGCGGGACTCGCGCAGCGCACGGTGCTCATTGAATTCGACAGCCTCGATAAGGCGAGAGCTGCCTATGAGAGTCCCGCGTACCGGGCCGCGCTCGCCGTGCTCGGCGATGCAGTCGATCGCGACATCAGATTTATCGAGGCTGCCAGCTGAGCTGGCAACAATCACTTGCGTGGGGAAACCATACCGCGTGCGTGAGCCGTCGCAACCGCTTCGGCCCGTGAGCGCACGCCCAGCTTTGCCAGCAGCGAGGATACGTGGTGTTCAACGGTCTTCGGTGAGCGGTGCAGCATCCGCGCGAGCTGCGGGTTCGTCAAGCCGCGGGCAAGCAGCTGTAGCACCTCCAGTTCCTTTGTCGTCAGGTTCGAGGGGTTTCCCAGTGTGGCCCTTCTCGGACCGCGCGGAACACTGCGCGCACCGCGCTCTCGCAAGCGTTGGCGCACAAGTGCGGTGAGCGGCCCCGCCTCGAGTCTGAGCAGAATTGCGAGTGCCTCGCGCAGGGCGTCTTCGCCTCCTTCCATGAGGGCAAGCGCGCGCTCATAAGGTTGGCCAATGCGTTCCCACGCATCGGCCGCCGCCCGCCAGTCGCCGGCCAGCATCAACCGGTAGGGCTGCGCCGCTTCGCCTGAGATCTCGGGGGGGCAGCCCCGTGACTGCCAGAATAACAACTCACCGTTGAGCCATGGCGTCGTATGTCCAGCCACGTGCTCGAGGCCGACGGCAGCCTCACGCACGACGTCCGCGAGATTACCGCGATACCATGCCTGCTCGGCGCGTGCCGCGGCTACGCGTGCGATGCGGCTGGTTTCTCCTGTAGGCAGGGCGAGCCGCAGAGCTTCGTCCAACAGCTCATCCGTGCCTTCTTCCCCGCGGCGCAGTCGCACCAGCGCCAGGGTGGTGATGATGGTCACGCGTTGAGTCACACCGCTGATGGACGATCCCTGCAGCAGTTCTCCCGCGGAACGCGCCGCGTCCGTCCATCTCCCACGATCGAGCTCGCACACGGTGTAATAGGCCCGGATATAAGCGCTGTGCGAGAAAATTCCTCGCTCTTCGCAATACTCGACGCCCTCATGAAAGGCCCGTTCCGCCCGCGGGAAGTCGCGATTCAAGCCGGCATAGAACTGCAGGGTGCGGTAAGCGCGCGCGCCGTGATCCTCGAGCTCGTGCTCGAGAGCGAGCGACAGACTCCTTTCGAGAGGCTCGTAGCCTGCGCGATCGCCCGTGCCGAGCAGCGCTCCACCGATCTGACAGAGGGCGTGCGACTCGGCCGCGTTATCGGCGAACTCGCGGGCGATCGCCAGCGCGCGCTGCCCGTACTCTAGCGCTTCCCGATTCCATCCCCGATTGAGCGCCAGGAGAGACTTCGCCCCGTAGGCCATCGCCAGTTGGGTACCGCGCGGCAGCGTCTCAAGCAGCGCTATCGCGCCCGCAACAGACTCATCCGCGCCCGCTTTGTCGCCCACCGTGCGATATTCCTGAGCAAGCAGTGTCAGGACGCGGGACTGCGCCTCGACATTGCCGACCTCGCGCCAGGCTGCGGCAGCGGCGTCGCCGGATCCGATCGCGTCCCGCGTCTGATTTGCAAGCGCGCTTTCCAACGCATGGCATTCGAGGAGCTCCGCCTGCGCAATGAGTGTGAGCGGGGCCCCGTGGCGCAGCGCGGTGCCTAAGTGTGCGGCCGCCTCCCTGTGGGCGCCGAGCCGCGCCGCCTGTCTAGCAGCGAGCGGCGCATTTTCGAGAACGGCAGCCGCATCCCCAGCCAAGACGGCGTGATGCACGAGGCGGGCGGGGTCCGCGCCACGACACCTGAGCGCATCGAGGACCCTGATGTGCATCGCCCGGGTGCGCTCGGGCGCAATCGCGCTGAGTACCGCAAGCCGCGCAAGCTGATGGCGAAAGCCGACCGAGTCGCTCTGGATTTCGAGCAGGCCGCGAGCACCGGCTTCGTCGACGATTGCCAGGCAGATTCGCAGAACGGCATCGACGAGCCAAGCCTCCGTCCTGGTGGGCGAGATCGCGACGAGCTCGGCAAGCTCGCGGGTCGTACCCGAGGAGCGCGCGAGCCGCGCCAGGACCGCATCGCGCACCGTTTCCGGAACGGGCTCGCCGGGGCTCGCAAGCACCTCGCGCACGAAGAACGGATTGCCCCCGGTCGTCTCGTGCAGCAGACGAGCGTCGCGTCCGCTCTCACGCGCAAGCGCCTCGACCGCCGCGAGGGACAGCGGCGCAAGCCGCAGCCGGACTACTTGCAGTCCCGTCAGCTCCCCGAGAGCCAGGCGCAGGGGATGCGCGGGAAAGAGCTCTTCGTCGCGATAGGTCGCGAGAAGGAGCGCACCGGTGCGCTGCATGCGTCGACCCATGAAGCGAAGGAAGTCGAGCGTCGCCTCGTCCGCCCAGTGAAGATCCTCGAGGACGAGGATGCTTGCGGTACCGGCACGCCGTGAGAGCTCCTCGAGCAGAACGCGAAACAGCCGATCGTGCGATTCAGCCTCGTCGGTGCCGGGCGCCCCGAGGCCGACGGTTTGCGCGGCAATCTCGCGCACCGGTGCGAGCGGCCGCGGCGTAGTGAGCGGATCGCACGCGCCCCAGAGCACACGCGCCTCGCGCCGGTGCTCCAGCGCGAACTGCTCCACGAGCGAGCTCTTGCCGATGCCGGGTTCCCCAGCAATGAGGATCAGCTTGCCGGAACCCGCCCGGGCCTCCTGCAGGCACCGACTAAGCGTCTCAAGCTCGCTTTGGCGTTCGAGCAGCTGCATACGGGCCGATTATGCAGCCGAGGCGCCCATCCAGACCAAGCCGATCGCCATCCGCATCTTGGGCGCCGGCTCGAAAAATGGGGTGCCCGAGGTCGCAAGTTTGGGGTGCCTACCCGATTCGCGCGGCAGGCTGCGACGGTACCGTGCGCGTCCTGTTTCCGAATACTTCAACCCTGACCCACCAAGAGATATGCCATGCGCTCCCCCTCGATTCCTGTCATTCGGCCACGACCGTCGCTGCACGCCCTGACGGTGCTCATTCAGCTATCCGCCTTGGCCGCCCTGTCCGGTTGCACATTGCCCGTCGTCGCGCAGGCTCCAACCGTAACGCTCACCTACCGTACGGCGGATCTTGCCAGCGACCGAGGCGTCCGGGTTCTCTACCGCCGCATCGAGCAGGGTGCTCGCCAGGTATGTCCCGAATACGATCCACTCGACCTCCGTGGAACCTCGCTCAGCCGGGTCTGTCAGGGGCGTGCGATCGTGGACGCCGTGCGCCAGATCGGTAACCCTCGGCTCGCAACCATCAATTCCGCCACGCGCTCACCCCCAAATCCGGGGTAGCACACATTGAACGTTAGCTTAGCTACTTCCCGGCGGGTCTTGCGGGTATTGAAGGAGGCTCGGGTCGGTGGCTTGCCAAACGAGCTTGTGTGACACCCACTCCTCTTGAGTTGGCGGAAAGAGCGATTCATCGTCCAGCGACATCGTCGTGACATCGATGACGTTCGGTCTCGCGTCGCTGGCATATGTCAGCGGGCTGCCGCAATCCGCGCAGAAAGTACGCACGACGCCGGGAGAAGAGGCGAAGGGGCGTGGAGCGCCGCGGATCACCTCCACGCTGCCGCGATCAAAAGTCAGCCATGCCACCGATGGCGCGGCGCCCGCCCGGCGGCAGGTGCGACAGTGGCAGATGACCGAGGAGAGAGGAGCCCCGGCCGCGCGGAAGCGAACCGCGCCACAGAGGCAGCCGCCTTCTATGTGTTTCATGTCAGGCTGCCTCCCAGCGGCCCGTAAGGTGAGATATCTCCATGAGTGTAGCTCGGTGACCGGTCGGCTGCCGCTCATATGGTTACCGGCGCGGAGGGTGCCTACGAGGCGGGATTGCTGCTACGCTCTCGCAATGGTCGACTCGCTGCGCACCCTGCTGCGCCACATCGCCTCATGATCCCGTCGTGACGGTGGATCCCACGATTGCGCTCGCCGGCCGCCTGCTGGGCGGTCTGGTGTTTGCGACGGCGGTCGCCGGAAAGCTCAGGCATCGTCATGAGCTCGCGGGTGTCGTGGCCAACTATCGCCTGCTGCCGGAGTGGCTGGCCGCGACCGCGGCCTGGGTGATCGTCGGCCTGGAGTGTCTGGTCGCATTGTCGCTGCTGAGTGGCGTGTGGCTGACGGCGGGCGCGACGCTCGCCATCGTGTTGCTCGGAGGATTCGCGCTCGCGATGGCCATCAACCTGGCCCGCGGCCGGCGCGAGATCGACTGTGGCTGCTTCCAGCTTGGACTGCGGCAGCGGCTGAGCGCGGGGCTCGTCGTGCGCAATCTCGTGCTCGCGATCATTCTCGTGCCGCTGCTCACTGCGGCGGCGGCCGGCGCCACGGCGCTCCAGTGGATCGATGGCCTCGGCGCGGGACTGGCCGCCTATGTTCTCTATCAGGTGCTCGGTGAGATCGTCTCGCTGCGCCATTTGTCGGCGGATCTTCGCCGGAGGTTCGCCTGATGTTGCTCGTCTCGCAGATCATGCTGTGGGTCGCCGTCGTCGCACTTGCCGTCGTGGTGTTGGCGCTGGCCCGCCAAGTCGGGGTGCTGCACGAGCGCATCGCACCGGTCGGTGCACTGGCGCTGGGACGTGGCCCGCAGACCGGTGAATCCGCCCCGAGACTCACCGTACACACGCTCGCCGGTGGCACCGTCGAAATCGGCGGCCCTCTGCCGGAAGGGCCTCTGCGACTGTTGTTCTTCGTCTCCCCGACCTGTCCCATCTGCAAATCGCTCCTGCCCACCGTCAAGGCGTTCGCCCAGAGCGAGCACCTGGACCTGCTCCTGATCGGGGATGGCGATCCACAGGAACAGGCGCAGATGGCGCAACGACATGCGATCGAGCTCGAGCGCTTCGCCAATGCGCCCGAGGTCGGGCGCGCCTTCCAGGTGGCGAAGCTTCCCTATGCGGTGCTCGTCAGCACCACCGGTGTCATCGCCGCGCAGGGACTCGTCAACAGCCGCGAGCACCTCGAAAGTCTGGTCAGCGCCCACGAGCTCGGCCTGCGCTCAGTGCAGGAATACCTCGCCCGGCGCGCCTCCCACTCCGCCTGAGCCGCCGCCGCGGCTGATTGACGCCGTCCGGCCGCCGGCCTATGCTGCCTGCGCGGGTTCGATTCATTAGTATCGATAATCAATACGCGGAGGCAATCCTTCCTTGAGGACCGCATCGGCGACGGGCTCGCTCTGGTCGGCGACCTGCGCGCCGATGGCGCCGCTGTCGCGACTGGGTGCCGAGGTATCCGCCAACGTCGCGGTAATCGGCGCCGGCTACACCGGGTTGTCGGCTGCGCTCCATATGAGCACGGCCGGCCTGGATGTGGTGGTGCTCGAGGCCGCCGAGCTGGGGGAGGGGGGCTCCGGCCTCAATGGCGGCCAGGTGATTGCCGGCCTGAAACACGACCCCGATGCGCTCGAGGCCCGTTATGGCGAGCGGATCGGGGGCCAACTCATCGCCCGCTCCGCGGAGGCGCCGGATTTGGTGTTCGATCTCATCAAACGACATTCGATCGCGTGTGATGCGGTGCGTACCGGATGGATGCAACTCGCCGTGTCGGAGTCGCATCTGCGGCCGCTGCAGCGGCGCGCCGACCAGTGGCAACGCCGCGGCGCCGACGTGGCGGTGCTATCGGATCGCGATGCCGCGCAGCTGACCGGCAGCACGCGATATCGTGGTGGTTGGATTGACCGTCGCGGCGGTACTGTGCAGCCGCTTGCGTACTTACGTGGGCTTGCGCGAGCCGCGATCGACGCAGGCGCGCTCATCTTTACCCACAGCGCTGTGCAGAAGGTGTCGCGCTTTGGCGGAGAGTGGCGAGTTGACTCGCCGCACGGCTCGGTGGTTGCACGCACCGTAATCCTGGCAACGGATGCCTACACTGACGGAGCATTCGATGCATTGCGGCGAACGGTGGTCACCGTGCCCTCCATCCAGGTCGCCACGGCGCCGCTGCCGCCGACTCTGCGCGCCGACATTCTGCCGGGCGGACAGTCCGTATCCGACACCAAGCGCCTCCTCTGTTATTTCAGGCTGGATGCCGCCGGACGCCTGGTGCTCGGCACGCGCGGCTCGTACGGCGATGTCCCCGTGCCGACGACGACCGCGGCCCACGAGCGCGCCCTGCGCGAGATCTATCCCGAGCTCGCGGCGCTCCCCCTCGAATATCGCTGGGGAGGGTTCGTCGCGCTCACTCGCGATGGACTGCCGCATCTGCACGAGCTGGCGCCCGGGCTTTTGGCCGGCCTCGGCTACAACGGTCGCGGGGTCGCCATGGCGACCGCCATGGGACGCCTGCTGGCGCGGCGCGCACTCGGGGAGTCGGCCGAGAGCCTGCAATTCCCGGTGACACCGATGCAGCCCATCCGCCTGCACGGCCTCAGCCATCTCGCCGCACGCGCCACCATTCGTTATCTGCAGGCCCGTGATGCTTTCGAGCAGGGCACACGGCGGCCGCTGCCCCGGAGCGCCGCATGAGCCCGGCGAAGATCGTGCTGTTCGCCGCGCTCGGCATCTGCACCGCGGTCTTTGCCGCGCAGTGGCTGCGCCTCGCGCGCGACCCCCGACGCCGCGAGCGGCCGACGCTTTCGGACCTGGGGATTGGCCTTTTGACCAACTTCCTCGATGGGCTCGGCATCGGCTCGTACGCGCCGACCACCGCGCTCTACAAATTCCGTGGCCGGCCGAGCGATGAGCTCATTCCCGGCACCCTCAATGTCGGCAGTGTCGCCGTCGGTCTCGCCGAAACGGTCATCTTCGTCACCGTCATCGCGGTAGACCCGAAGCTGCTCGTGGCCATGGTGGCGAGCGCGACGGCCGGCGCCTGGCTCGGGGCGGGCGTGGTGAGCCGCATGCCGCGGCGTGCGATCCAACTCTTCATGGGAGCTGCCCTGGCGATCGCGGCGACGACTTTCGTCGTCGGCAATCTCGGTGCTTTCCCGGTAGGCGGCGCGGCGCGCGGACTCGCCGGCTGGGCGTTCGTCGTGGCGGTTGCTGCCAACTTCACTTTCGGGGCGCTCAACACCATCGGCATTGGCTGGTATGCGCCGAGCATGGTGGTGCTGGCGCTGCTTGGGCTCGCGCCCATTGCGGCCTTCCCCATCATGATGGCCTCGGGCGGCATCATGCTGCCGGTCGCGGGGCTGAGGTTCCTGCGCACGGGCCGGTTTGCCTGGGGCCCCGCTCTGGGCATGACTCTGGGCGGGGTGGTCGGCGTGCTGATCGCGGTTTTTGTCGTCAAGGGTCTGCCGACCCGGGCGCTGCGCTGGTTCGTGGCCGCGGTGGTCGCGTATGCGGCCGTGGTCATGTTGCGATCGGCATTCAAGGGAGCTGCCTCGCCGGAGAGCTCCTCGCACGAAGATTTCGGGTCTCACGACGTCAAGGGCACCAACTTATGATGCGACTTCCACACGGCCGCGCGGCTCACGGAATCGCCGCCGCGTTGATTCTGAGCGTTGGCCAGCTCGGGTTGCGGGCGCACGCCGCCCCTGCGGCCGCAGAGGACACTCCGCCGGTGCTGCAGAGCGAAACAGCGGGCGTCACTCCATTCCCCGGCCTCACTTCGCACGAGCTCGTGTACAGCGCGATGGATGCCATCGCTCCCGCGGGGATTCGTATCATCGATGGCGATACGGCGAAGCTCGTCGGAACCGTGTTCTCGTCGGAGTACGCGAATTTCGAGTGGGCGCCGGACAACCAGACCCTGTATGTCTCGGAGACTTACTGGACGCTCGGCAATCGGGGCCAGCGCGAGGACGTGTTGTCGATCTATGGTGGATCCGAGCTGAGGAACGAGGGCGAGATCGCGCTTCCCGGCCGCATGATCTCCGACCCGAAGACCCCTACCTTCGCTTTGAGTCCCGATGGGCACTACGCTTACGACTACACCTTCCAGCCCGCGCCCTCGGTCAGCGTGATCGACCTGAAGCATCGCAAACTGCTGACGTCGGTGGAAATTCCCGGCTGCGGTCTGGTGTTTCCATTCGGCGAGCGCGGCTTCGCCTCGCTCTGCGGCGACGGCTCACTGGCCGTGGCCGATGTCGATGCGAAAGGCCAGTACTCCGTCCACCGCAGCAAGCGGTTCTTCGACATGATGAGCGATCCGGTGTTCGATGAGAGCATCGCCGATCGCGATAGCGGTCTCGCCCTCTTCATCACCTTCGACGGCTGGGTCCACCCGGTTGCGCTGTCGGATCAGCCGCGCTTCGACAAGCCCTGGTCCATCGAGGCGGCGGCGGGCCTTTCGCCGGCCACTTCTCAGGTGGGGGCAATCACCTGGCGCCCGGGCGGTCAGTCGGAAGCGGCTTATCACGCAGCGAGCGGGCGCCTCTTCGTGCTGATGCACGAAGGACATCCGTGGAGCTCTGAAGCGGCTGGCTCGCAGATTTGGGTGCTGGACGTCCGGCAGCATCGGCTGCTGAAGCGCTACGACGTGCCGGAGGCGGCCGTCGTCGTCGCGGTAACGCAAGATGCGCAGCCACTGCTTTTCGCCCTATCGGACAGTTGGCTCTGGGTCATGAGCGCCGACTCCGGGGCAGTGCTCAGGGCCACGCAAGTCGTGCCGCCCGGCCTGGTGAGAGTGAGGGGGCACTAACTTAACGTCTTCCCCGCACTGAAGTGAGGGGATTTCCGTCTTTCGGAGGCCGACGTTCCGGCCCGAGATGAGGATATTGATAGCAGAGTTGATGTCCCGGTCATGCCAAGCACCGCAGCCGCCACAGATCCACTCTCTCACTACGAGGTCCTCTCGGCCTTGTGGGCCGCCGCGTGCACCGCACGCGGAACAGACCTGCGTGGTCAATCGCTCGTCAACTTCGACGTATTCAACCCCATGCCTGACGGCCTTGTAGTGGAGCTGGGATCGAAGCTGCGACCAGCCGGCATCGAGCACGGACTTGGCCAGGCGGGTTCTGGCGAGCCCTCCCGCATTGATGTTGCCGATGCAGATGCGCCGGTTCTGGCGCACCAGGCGCGTGGACAGCTCGTGCAGGAAGTGCTTGCGACAGTTCGCGATCTTGGCGTGGATGGCCCGCGCGCGCGGCTTGCGTCCGGCACGCTGAGCAATAGCCAGCGCCCGCTCGTATTTTCGGTACAGGCGCGGCGCCTCGATTTTCTCTCCGGTGGAGAGCGCCGCCAGAGACTTCAGGCCGAGGTCGATGCCGACTTCGCCTGTCCCATGTTCTCTGTCTTCGGGCACCTCGAGCTGCAAATTCAAGTACCAGCGGCCGCGGGCATCCTCGGCAAAGCAGCCGCAGAGGATCCTTCCCTCTACCGGACGGCTGAGCCAAATCCGGTACCGCCGCCTAAGCAAGATCACTGCATCGCCATCCCAGCGAATGGCGCGGCCGGCCTGAAAGGGGATCCATCCCAAGGCCCTTCTGCCACGCCATCGCGGCCGCTTGCCGCAGCTATCCCGGGAGATGACGAACTGCTTACAGACCGCCTGCACGGTATCCGAATGCAGGCCGAGGAGCTTGCTGCTGCCGAGGGTGAGCTTGATCAGATCGAAGTCAATGTACAGCCGCGAGAGTGACTAAGAGTGCGTCTCCTCCTCGCCCTGAACGGCGAGGTTTCCGACGCGGAGAGATCAGATGAAGCTACTCCTGATAGACAACCTGGGTGAGTTCATCACGCGTCGTCTGGCCGGCCGGCTCTCGCGGCGCAGCACACTGGCGAGACTCGGTGCGGTCCTGGTGGCTGCGCCGGCTTTTCCGCTGCTGCCGGTACAGCGGGCCCGAGCGGCGGATGCGAGTACCAAAGAGACGGACTTCAGCCGTGAGGCCCAGACGCAGGACGACAAGTCGTGCAACTATTGGCGCTTCTGCGGTATCGACGGCAACCTCTGCTCCTGCTGCGGCGGCAGCGTGCATTCCTGCCCCCCGGGATCGCAGCCGTCGCCCACCTCCTGGATCGGCAGCTGCGTCAATCCCGCGGACAAGCGCTCCTACCTGATCGCGTACCGGGATTGCTGCGGCGCCAGCATCTGCAACAAGTGCAGCTGCATCGGCACCGATCACGAAATGCCCATCTACCGCCCGCAGGCCAACAATCACATCATCTGGTGCATTGGAGCCAACACTTTCGAGTATCACTGCTCCATGGCAGTGTTGGTGGGACTGGCCGAGTGATGCCGCGCGAATGAGTGTGCTGAGTCATCGCGTGGCAGTTCCGATCGCGCTGGCCGCCTGCCTGCTGGCGCTCGTCACGGCGGTGGCGCTGGGTGCCACGCCGCGGGCGGCGCCGATGCAGGGGGTGACCCGCCTGCCGCCGGTGCAGGTGGCCTACCTGACCTCGTGCGGCGGCTGTCATGGCATCGAGGGAAGATCGGCGCCCGCCGCGGTGCCGACGCTTCGCGGTCTGACCGGCAGCTTCCTGTGCACGCCGGAGGGAAGAGAGTTCATCATTCGGCTGCCGGATGTGGCCCTCACACCGCTTTCCGATCGGATGCTGACGCAGGTGATGAACTTCGTCGCGTTCGATCTGGGCGCACCGGTGGCCGGCGGCAGCAACGCGCGTCCCTACACGGTCGCCGAGGTGGCGCGACTGCGCCATCATCCGCTCACCGACACCGGCCTCACCGCCTATCGCAATCGTGTGGTGGCCGGCCTCGCGGCGCGGTGCCGCGTGCCGCCGGGACTGAACGTGTACGTGGGGCGAGTCACGGCATCCCGGTGACAGAAGAGACCGGAATGCCCGACGGACCGAGCGGCAACTCCGATCGCGCCCTGGGAATGGACCGCGACATCTCGCGACGCGATTTTCTCAACGGCGTTGCCCTGGTGGCGGGCTCTGTCGCCCTTGCGGACAGCGGCTTGGCTGCGGGACTCGGTGCTACCGCCGCTGCTCCCGGTGAGGACTATCCTTACCCGCCCATGCGGACGGGAATGCGGGGATCGCAGCCGGGATCTTTCACCGCGGCCCACGCTCTGCGCGACACACATTCTGTCGACCTCGCACGTGCCGAGCATACGGGAGAGACCTACGACCTCGTCATAGTGGGCGGCGGCCTGAGCGGACTCGCAGCGGCCCATTTCTTTCACAAGAGCGTGGGATCGGGCGCCCGGGTTCTCATTCTCGACAATCATGACGATGTCGGCGGCCATGCGCGCCGAAACGAGTTCCACTACCAGGGCAAGACGCTGGCGCTCAACGGCGGCACCTTCGATATCGAATCGCCGGAGCGCTACAACCTCTGGGCGCGGCAGGTGTTGAGCGACATCGGGGTGGATCTGCCGCGGTACGTGGCGGCGAACAAGGCGAATACCGGGCTGTACGCATCCCTCGGCCTGCGCAGCGGATATTTCTTCGAGCGCGAGACGTTCGGTGCCGACAGGCTGGTGGCGGCGCCTGCAGGCACCGCCGGGCAATCGCGGCCGCCGCTCACCGAGGAGTACCTGCGCCACATGCCGCTTTCCGAGCGCGCCAGGCGGGACCTGCGGCGGCTGCAGGATCCCGCGCAGCCTGACTATCTTGCCGGCCTCGGCCAGGCGCAGAAAAAGGAGCGCCTGGCCCGCATCAGCTACAAGGATTATCTGCTCGAGGTCGCCAAGGTCGATAGCCAGGCGTATTGGTTCTACATGGCGCTCGGCCGCGACGTTTTCGGTGTCGGCGCCGATGCGACGCCGGCGCTCTTCGCCTGGGTGATGGGCGGCGACGGCTTCGCGGGTCTGCGATTGGAGCCGCTGCCGGACGGCCTGTTGGCAGATCTGCCGGGTGGACAGCACGGGCGCCAGAGGCCGAGCGGTGCCGATGTGCATTTTCCGGATGGCAATGCCACGCTCGTGCGGCTGCTGCTGCGCCGGCTGATTCGCGCCGCGGTGCCTGGGACGACCATGGAAGATGTCGGCATGGCGCGGGTCGACTACGCCCGGTTCGATCGTCCTTCCAATGCGACTCGCATCCGGCTGAACAGCACCGTGCTCAATGTCAGGCACGACGGCGATGCCGGGAGCGCGAAAGAGGTCATCGTCTCATACAGCCCGTCCAACGTTTCGTCGGGCAAGCTGTACGACGTGCGCGCGCGAGCCTGTGTGATGGCGTCGTGGAACATGATGATTCCGTACGTCATTCCTGAGCTGCCCGCAGAGCAGAAGACGGCGCTGTCGCATAACGTCAAGGCGCCCATCGTCTATACCAGTGTCTGTGTGAGAAATTGGAAGGCGTTCGAGAAACTCGGCATCAGCTCGGTCAGCTGCCCGACGATGTACCATGACACCGTTACATTGCCGGAGGCAGTCGACCTCGGCGAGCTGCGTCATTCGGCTTCTCCGGATGAGCCGATCGTGCTTTCTCTCACGCGCTATCCCAACGTGCCGGGCCTTCCCCGCAAGGATCAGCACCGCGCGGGACGGGCCGAGCTGCTGGCTACGACGTTCGAGACGTTCGAGCGCAACATCCGCGACCAGTTGGCGCGCATCCTGTCACCTGGCGGCTTCGATCCGCGGCGGGATATTGTCGGGATCATGGTCAACCGCTGGGGTCACGGATATTCCTACACGTACAACAGTCTGTACGATCCGCTCGATTGGGTATTCACGGAGACGAATGGCCGCGCCTGTGTGCGGGCGAGACAGCCGTACGGGCTCATTACTATCGCCAATGCGGACGCGGCCGCGAGCCCGCATACCGATGCGGCGTTTCTAACCGCTCATTGGGCCGTGGAGCAGGTGCTGTCGAAACGCGCGTTTCCGTTCGTCACGCAGAACGCCAAAAGCTAGTGTTCGCCGCCTACCTCCGCGGCGCGCAGCTGGTGTACTTCCGTGGGCGAGAGAGGCTTCTGCGCGCGCGCTTTTGCAATGTCCGCCGCCTTGAACACGCCCCCGTGCCCGTGGAGTTTGCCCGAATCATCGAGGCTGACGATGTAGTCGAGAGCATCGGCCAGGTCCTGGTCCGAGAGCGAGACAAAGGAGGGCATCATGGCGCCGTCGATCTCGCTGCCGTCCACCGTGATGCTGCCGATCATGCCCGAAAGGACCACTCGCTCCAGGTAGTTGCGTCCGGCGGCCGTGGCAGCGATTTTTCCCGCACGTCCGGCGAGCCGCGGAAACTGCCCGGGTATCCCCGGCGCGCCGAGCTGATGACACATTGCGCAGTTGTTGTCGAACACTGCGCTGGGGCTCGCGGTTTGCGCGAGGGCAGGGGTCCGCAGGGCCGCCACGGCGAGGAGCGCGAATCCGAGCGACAGCGGACGCAGTAGGTGGGGGCGGGGTTGCATGCAGCTTGCTGGATTGAGCATGGTGGTTGCGCCGAGTCAGTGAAGATTAACCGTGAGCCTGAGGAACAGCGCCGCTGGAAACGGCGCGCGCTGTCTCGATGACCAGCGCCGCGAACTTGGCGCGCATCTCCTCGAGGGTCCAGCGGCTGGTCGGGGCGGAGATGTTGATGGCACCGATGGGATGTCCGCCCTCGCTGATGACCGGAGCGGCCACCGTCACGTCGCCGCGGTAACATTCCTGGTCGGACCCGGCATAGCCGTCGGCGTGCGCGGTCGCGATGAGTTCCTGAATTCTCCGAAGATCGGTGATTGTCGCGGGCGTCAGGGCCCGAAGCGAGGACTCCCGCAGCACCTGCAATGCTTCGGTGGCCGGTAAGGCGGAAAGATATGCGCGTCCGGATGCGGTGCAGTACATCGGCAGTCGCCTGCCAATGGGCATGTGGATCAGGAACCGCTTGTGGCTGGGAAATCTCGCCACGAACACCATGTCCGTTCCGTCCGGCTCCGACAGACTGACGGACTCCCCGGTCGCACGGTTGAGGTCCACCAGGTGCTGTTGTGCCTGCTCGACGAGGCGGTAGCCTGAAAGATAAGCGTGTGCGATCCCCAGTGCGCGCGGCGTCAGTACCCATCCAGTGCTGCGGGCATCGCGCCGCAGGTAGCCCAGCACCTCGAGCGTGTGGACGCAACGCTGCGCCGATCCCTTGGTGATGCCGGCGATCTCAGCAGCCTCTGACAGCTTAAGCACGCGTCGCCCCTGTCCGAATGCTTCGAGCACGGCGAGCGCTTTTTGCGCCGAGTCATTGAAGAGAGGATCCTCCCCGGGCGCTTCCCTGGCCGGCGGGGCCCCGTGGAGCGCGCTGCGGCGGTGCGCCGGGGACGTTCTAGTCTTCTGAGCTTTTGCCATCCGCGCCATGCAGAAAGTATACATGGATATCGGTAACCGATAATGACATTTGACCGCGCGCCGCCGTCCGCGCTAGCATCCTCGATGCGGAAATATTGGTAATCGATATAACAGCGTCGCCAATAGGGGTAGCCGCCGGGAGGCAGTGGTATGCACGATCTCCGATACGATTTCGACGCGCTTCTCAGGTCGCAGCGGGCCTCCGAACGGCGACGCCTGCTTTACAGCGTGCTCGCGGGCGCATTCCTCGCCTCGCCGGCCTTCGCGATGGCACAGCAGGCTACCGGGGGAGCTGCCCCGAGCACGACCTTGGAACCGCAGCTGGAGCAGGTGGTCGTCACCGCCACCCGCCGCGCGGAAGCCATCAGCAAGGTCCCGATGAGTATCTCGGCCCTGACGCAGTCCAACATGGACATGCTGGGGATCAAGGACATCACGGATGTGGCCCGGTTCACTCCCGGGGTCTACGTCGACAACTCCGGTACGAGCAATATTTCCATCCGCGGTATCGCCTCGACCGGCGGCGCGGGCACGACCGGCATATACATCGACGATACTCCGATCCAGATGCGCGCCCTTGCTTTCAACCCGGACGAGGCGCTGCCGCAGGCGTTCGACCTGGAGCGCGTCGAGGTGTTGCGCGGTCCACAGGGAACCCTGTTCGGCGCCGGCTCGGAGGGCGGCACCGTACGGTATATCACGACACCACCCAGCCTGACGGGAACCAGCGTTTACAGCCGCGATGAGTTCTCGTACACCCAGGGCGGAGCCCCAAGCTATGAGGCTGGTTTCGCGGCGGGGACGCCAATCATCCCCGGCACCCTCGGGGTCCGCGCCACAGTCTGGTACCGGCATGACGGCGGCTACATCGATCTGATCGATCCGGTGAGCCTGGATAGCGTCGAGCACAACGCGAATTACTCCAACTCCGTGCTTCTGCGGCTGGATGCGATCTGGGCGATCAACGACCAATGGCGGGTACGACCGGGGTTCTATTATCAGAGCCGCGTCTCGAACAATACCGACGACTTTTGGCCGCTGTACTCCAATCCCGGGCAGGATAGTTTCGTCAGTGCCGATCCGGACCGGCGCGAGCGCCCCGACAAATTCTATCTGCCCTCGCTGCAGGTCACGGGCGACTTGGGCAATGTCCAGCTGATCGAGAACACCTCGTATTATCATCGCGACGACACCACCGGCTACGAGGGCACGATCTACGACCTCGGCTTCTATCAGTCTTCCGCGGTGTTCGACGCCGTCGATCAGGGTCTGCCGCTGCTCCTCGACGGCCAGGGTGTGCATCTGCCCGATGGCGCCACCAACTACCGCTCGCCGGCCACGGTCGACAACGACCAGCAGAATTTCATCGAGGAAGTGCGGCTGCAGTCGAACAATCCCGGTTCCGCGCTCACCTGGACGACCGGACTTTTCTTCGCCGAGAATCGGCAGAGATACCTCGAGCAGATCCACGACCCCGATCTCAACGAGCTGACGGAAGCTTACCTGGGCGAGACTTACGGCGACGTGTTCTGCAACTTCGACGCCACGCTCGGCGCCTGCGCCACCCCTTATCAGCCGATCCTCTACGATCCGCGTTTCCCGAACGACGCGTACTTCCTGCAGACGTACTCCAAGGACACCCAGGTCGCCTGGTACGGTCAGGCGACTTATTCCTTCACAAAACAGTGGCTGCTCACGGTTGGTGCACGCGAGTCGCGCATGCGTTACGCGTTCAACACGCTGACCGGCGGCCCGCAGCTCTTCCTGACACCGCAAACGGGTACCGGTGGCAAGACGGAGAACGCTTTCACACCGAAGGTGAGTCTCTCTTATCAGTACAACGACAACAACCTCTACTACGCGACATACGCCAAGGGCTTCCGCCCGGGTGGCGCGAACAATCCCGTGCCCTATGCGGCCTGCGCCGGCGACTTCCAGAACTTCGGCATCAGCGCCGCGCCACAGACCTTCAGCTCCGACTCGGTCGACAGTTACGAGATCGGAGCGAAGAACAATGTCGCGGGTCGCTTCCAGCTCGCCAGCAGCGTCTACTACATCCGCTGGAACAACATCCAGCAAACGGTGGTGCCGCCGGTCTGTCAGATCTCCTTCATCGCCAACCTGGGGCAGGCGGTGGCCAAGGGCGCCGATGTGCAGCTCGACTTCGCGGTGGGCGGCGGCTTCACGGCCGAGTTCAGCGCCGGCTACACCGATGCGCGCTATACCCGGGATGCAAGCTTCTCGCCGTCGGAGATCACGCCGATCGTGAGCAGTGGCGATGCGATCACCGGACAGAGCGGCCAGCCGGGGCCGCCGGTCACCGCTTCCATCGGCCTGCAGTATGACTTCGACCTGTTCCAGCACAGCTCATTCGTACGCTTCGACGAGGAGTTCGAGAGCCGCGCGAAATGGCTGTCACCGCAGCAGGACCCGAATACCCAGCAGTACGATGGGGCGTTCTATACATTGAGCTCTACGAACTTCATGTCGCTGCGGGCGGGTATGCGCTTCAGCGCATGGCGCATCGAGGCGTTCGTGAATAATCTCGCGAACAGCCATACGATCACCAACTACGAGTGGTCCATCGATCCCGGTGTATGCGCGGCGCCGACGCCGGCGTGCGAGTCGGCGACGCGATTGCAGGACCAGTGGACTTTCCCGCCGCGCACCATCGGGATCACGGGAATCTACCGCTACTGAGACGGGGCGCTCGATCGGCCCGCGTCAGCGCTCGGCCTTGAATGCCTTCCACTCGAGGTCGATGAGGTAGGCATGCAACGCGAGCGCATCGGCCACCGACATTTTGGTGGTGGTCAGGGGAAAGCCCGCGCCTTCGCCAAATCCCGGCATGCCGTTGGCGCGGTGCGTGCCACCGAGCACAATGGCGAGGAATTGATCGTGAACGTCGGCCGGCATATAGCGCAGGTCCGGGATCGTGCCGTTGAGCCGCCATTGACCGCTACCGTCCGCCTCGGGTGAGTGGCAGTCGTCGCACATGAACTTGTAAAACACCTTTTGTCCGCGCGCGATGGTGGCGGCATCCGCCGTCTCCTCCGGCGGTCTCGGTACCCGCAGGATGATCGCGTGGGGATAGGGAAATGGCGTCGTGCCGCCGAGCCTGAAGGCAAGCAGCCGCGACGGCCCGAGCTTGGATTCGGGGGTGGCCATCGTGCTCACGGGGCCGAAGAGACGTGATGCCGACCCCAGCCCGACGGGCATCAGCACGTATTGATCGTGTCCGACCATGTAGGTCACGGGCACCGAGTCAATCGCGGAACCTGTCGCCACCGACCAGAGCTTTTTGCCGCGGTCCGCCGAATAGGCGTCGAATTCCCCCGTTCCCTGACCCTGAAAGACCAGGTTGCCCGCGGTCGTGAGCACGCCGCTGTTGGTCGAGAGCTGCTGCGGCACGGTCCAGCGAGCCGACTCGGTCACCGGATCCCATGCAATGAGACGCCCCGTCGCCTGATTCTGATAACCCGTCGGATGCGCGACGTCGTCATAGGTCGGGATGTAAACCAGGTGGGTGATCGGGTCGTAGCTCATGGGCCACCAGTTGTGCCCGGACTGCGGTCGCCGAATGGTATCGGTCGTGAGGCCCGTCTGGCGCGCGTGCGCGGTCGCGAGATCCTTCTTCGCGATGAGCTTCCCGCTCAGGGCGTCGAGCAGGAAGAAGGTACCGTTCCGGGGCACCGTCATCACTACATGGCGGTTCGCTCCACCGATCCTCAGGTCGGTCACGAGTACGTGGAAGTTCTCGCTCTCGATGCTGGTCTGGTAGTGCCAGACGTAGTCACCAGTGTCCGCCTTCACCGCAACGATGCAGCCGGCAAAGAGTCTCTGCCCACTGACTTTCATGTTCGCGCGATCGCCAAAGAGCTCGGTTGGCGTCGCTCCGGCGGTGCCGTAGATGACGTAGCCGGTGGCAGGGTCGTAGGTGATTGAATCCCAGACATCGCCGCCGCCGACCTGCCACCAGCGATCACCGGACCAGGTCTTCGCGGCCATCCGCAGGGCCCTGCTTTCGAACCCCTTGGAAGGATCACCGGGTACGTTCCAGAACCGCCAGGCGAGCTTGCCGGTATCGGCGTCGAATGCGACCAGCGAGCCGCGAACTCCGGTATCGGAGCCGTTGTAACCTATGTAGACCTTCCCGTCGCCAACGGTCGGTGCGCCGGTGATGCCTGTCTGTGTGGTGTCGACGCAGACGGGGGAGTTCCACAGCTCCTCGCCGGTGGCCGCATCGAGCGCAAACAGCCGGCAATCGCCCGTGCCGAAGTACACCTTCCCACGATAGACGGCAAGGCCGCGATTGGTACGCGCCGCCCAGGAGTTGCGCATGACGTTGAGGCGCACCTGCGGGTCGAATTGCCAGAGCTGGCGCCCGGAGGCCGCATCGATGGCATAGATGTGATCGAGCGACGCGGTGGCGTAGATCGTACCGTCGACCACGATCGGCTCTGTGGCGAGTCCCATGGGACTGTCGACGTCGAGAGCCCAGGCGAGGCCCAATCGAGCGACATTCCCGGCGTCGATCTGCCTGAGCGGACTGAAATGCCGTGAGCCGAAGTCTCCGCCGAGCACGAGCCAGTTGCGACCGCGGGGTGCCGCAGCGATGACCCGCGCGTCAGTGACATCGCCGGCCTTGAGGACCGCATGATGATTCGCGGCCGACGCCATACCGACGGGCAGCGTCATCAGTACGATAACGGGCGCAATCGCAATAGCGGTGGTTTGCCACCCACGTGCGCGCATGGTACGAAAAGTATACGCGCACCCTGTCGCGGCGATCTGAAAATCGCACTCAACAGGTCGGTCGCCGAGGCGTGGGTCGGCAGATGCCCCGGGAATCTGTCCTTTTGTCCTATACTACAGGGGGTGCGCGCATGCGGCGTCAATTGGCGGACGAAGAGAATCCATGGCGGCAATGTTGGGACGACGTAAAGTCGAACGTAGACGTCGTAACGACCCACAGGGCTTGCGCGCGCGCATTCTGGATCAGGCGGCGAGGCTTTTTCAGGAACGCGGGTATCACTCGACGTCGATGCATGATTTGATGGAAGAAACGGGCGTCTCCGCCGGCGCGCTACACCATCATTTCCCCACCAAGAAGTCGCTGGCGCTGTCGGTTCTGGCGGATCGCGTTCGACCGGCGGTCCGTGAAGCCTGGATCGATCCGGTTCGCAATGCGCCGGCGTTCGGTAAAGGGGTCGCCGATGCCTTCCGAAGCATCATCGGCGGGATGCGGGCACAAGGGCCTGTGTTGGGCTGCCCGCTGAACAACCTTGCATTGGAGCTTGCCCTGACGGACGTGGATCTTCGGCGCGGGGTCGAGAGTATCTTTGTGGAATGGCGCGGCGTGCTCGTAGATCGCATCGGCGGTACGCGCGGTGGCGCGCGACTCGATGCCGACCGCCGCGCGGCCGCCGCCAATTTCGTGATCTCCGTTTACTCGGGTGCGATGAACATGGCAAAGGCCGCGCAAAACACCGCGCCGCTGACCGACGCTCTTGAATTGCTCACCCATTGGATGAGCGAGCAGCGCTTGGCGCCGTAGCGTCCGCGGCCGAGGATATGGTCTTCATCGCATGTGGAGTACCGATCATCGCGCTGGGGCGTCCAAATGAACTTCATAGTCAATGTCGACGTCGATGACCTCGAAAAGGCCGTTACTTTCTATTAAGCGGCATTTGGGCTGAAAGTGGGCCGCAGCTTCGGCGACTGCGGTGTCGAAATGTTGGGTGGGCCGACACCGCTATATTTGCTCGCCAAGGCGGCTGGCACGGTCGCTTCGAAGGCAACGGGGCAGCGCCGCTTTTACGACCGACACTGGACAGCGGTGCACCTCGACTTCATCGTCGAGCAGATCGAGTCGGCCGTTCGCGACGCATTGGCCGCGGGCGCACGGCTCGAGGGTGCCATCGCCACGGCTGAGTGGGGTAGGTTGGCCCTGATGGCGGATCCCTTCGGCCATGGCTTCTGCTTCGTTCAATTCCTCGGACGCGGGTACGACCAAATCGCCGACTGATCGCCGAGCCGGCGTCATGGCGCCGATTTGCGTTTGAATGTCCGCACCCTGGCGCCCGCTTGACACGCGGCGCCTGCGCGGCGCAAAGTAGAACAAACAGGACATCCGGTCTGTATTGCGAAAGAGCGTCATCGATGTCACACGTTGTGCCACATGCCTCCTTGCCGCCCGCAGCCGCGAGGATTTTCATGCATCGCTCGCTCCTGGCGCTCTGCGCTCTGCTCCTCGTCAGCGTGCCCGCCTTGGCGGCGGGCCAGGCCGGTCCCGGGTGCGCCGCGCCCGGCACCATGGACGACACGGCGCAACTCGGGCACTTCAATGTGATAGAGCTGCGCCGCTATCCGATTACGCCAGGGAAGCGCCCTGAGTTTGCGAAATACTATGAGGCTTGGTTTCCTGCAGCCTTCGAGCAAGTGGGAGTCCTGGTATTTGGCGACTTCTTCGAGCGTGGAACTCAGAATGACTTCACCTGGATCAGGGGTTTTCATTCGGTCCAGGACCACGCCATCGCGCAAGCGCAGTTCTACTACGGGCCGGTCTGGGAGGAGCACAAGGCCTTGGCCAACAGTCTCCTTCCGGGTGTCGACGACAACGTCCTGGAGCTACACGCCCTTAATGCGCAGACGGAGGTTCCGGCGCTTCCGTCGGTGGATCCCGTCGCCGAGCCCAAGGGCGCCCGGGGGGTGATAGTCGCCGAGATTTATGCCGTCAAGAAGGACGACACGCAGGCCTTCTCCGAGCGCGCTTTGAAAGCGTTTTCGCGCTACGAAGTTCCCGGGGTAAGGGCCGCTGGCGTTCTGGTCACTTTGGAGGGGCCCAATAATTTCCCACTCCTTCCATTCAAAGCTGACGGACCGTATCTGGTAGCGCTCCATATTCTGCGCGACGAGTCGGTGCGGCGGAAGATCTTCAATCCCCTCCTTGCGCGCACGAAGCATGAGCTGGTCGCGAGCGGAATGCTGCGAGGCGCACCGCAAGTGTTGGTCCTGGATCCAGCACCGGGCTCGCGGTTACGGTGGCTGCCGGGATGCCGATCATGAACTACCGTCGCTCACTGTCGAGGTGGGCCATTTGGGCGGGAGCATAGCGCTCGCCGGCGGCCGCGCCCTTGGGCACCGCCGCCTCGATCGCGGCCAGATCGCCTGGCGTGAGCCTGACGTCGCGTACTCGCAGCGCTTCGCCCAGGTGATCGCGCCGACGCGCGCCGATGAGCGGAATGATGTCGTTGCCCTGGGCCATGACCCAGGCGATGGCGATCTGGGCAACACTGACACCGCGAGAATCGGCCACTGCGCGCAGCGCACCGACCAGAGCTAGATTGCGATCGACGTTGTCGCCGCGGAAGCGGGGACTGTGGGTGCGGAAGTCCCCGGCGCGCGCGGCGTCCTTCACCCAATGCCCGCTGATCAGGCCGCGAGACAGTACGCCGTAGGCTGTAATGGCGATGCCGAGCTCCCGCACGGTCGGCAGGATGGCTTCTTCGATTCCACGTGAGATCAGCGAGTACTCGATCTGCAGGTCGCAGATCGGATGCACGGCGGCGGCCCGGCGGAGCGTGGCCGGCCCTACTTCGGAGAGCCCGATGTGGCGCACGTAGCCGGCTTTCACCATGTCCGAAATCGCGCCGACCGTATCTTCAATGGGCACTGCAGGGTCGAGGCGCGCCGGACGATAGATGTCGAGGTATTCCAACCGCAACCGCTGCAGCGAGTAGGCCAGGGCGGTTTTTACAGCAGCCGGACGCGCATCGTAACCAACCCAATTGCCGGCTGGATCGCGCTGCGCGCCGAACTTCACGCTGACCTGGAAGCGATCGCGCGGTATGCCCTTGAGTGCCTCGCCGATGAGGAGCTCGTTGTGGCCCATGCCGTAGAAATCACCTGTGTCGAGCAGCGAGATGCCGGCATCGAGGGCCGCTGCGATGGTGGCGATCGATTCGCCCCTATCGGCCGGACCATACATACCCGACATGCCCATGCAGCCCAGGCCGAGGGCGGAAACCTGGGGGCCGGTCTTGCCGAGGGGTCGCAGTTCCATGAGGCTCTCCAATGCGCAAGGGGGGGCGCATTCTTGCTCTCCATGAGCAATTCGGCAAACGCTCTACGGAGCGAGGCTCAGTCGTGTGCCCCGCTCACGGATGCGCTTCTCGAGGATTCGAACCTGAATGCCGACCGCGACTTTGTCATTCGGCCGCGACCACCGCCTGGGTCAATTTGCTCCACGGAGTGGGGCTCATGTGCATGCCGATCAGGGTCTTCACCTGCAGATGGTCGTGATTGACGGCCCGCATCAGGTCCCAGAGGTATTGGGGTGCGATAAAGGCTCCGTTCTCTCCGAGGGGCTGGGCCATATCGCTGCTGTATAGAAGCGCATACCGCGGGAAGTAGACCATCAGCATCTGCGAAGTTGTGCTGGTGCGGATCGGATACAGCTCCACGCGATCGACGCCTGTGCCGAGCACCAGCTTGCCGGAGACGGCACGCAAGTCCGGCATCCGCGGATGGCGCTGCAGCGAATCCGGATGCATGAGATGCGGCGCCGAAGCGAGATGTAACAGCAGGTCGCGATTCTGATCGAGCGCATAAATGGGTATGCCGTCGGCAACGTACTCGCGTATCCCAGCAATGTGCCACCAGTAGTTCGAGGTCGAAATGACAGCCTTGACACGGTCGTGGGGGAAACGCCGTTTGGCTTCCGCGATCACTTTTGCCGAATAGCCTGCGGAGATCGGCGCTTCCAGTACGATTACGCCATCACCCTGGTGGATGAGCGTTGTGTACCACTCGCCCGGAATCTGCACGACTCCAGCAGAGATTTCCCGCGGTGGCAGGCCGGGGGAGGGGTCGCCGTTGCCGGGCTCACCCAATGGGGTTTGATCTACGTCGTGTATCTCATGTGCGTAGTCGTGCCGGATCGCCGCGATTACCGCCAATTGGTTCGCGGGCATATTCGCATTCAGCTCGACTTTTGCGACCGATATCACGCGCAGCGGCTGGCCGTTCAGCGTTGTGTTGGTTTGCAGGGGATAGTGCAGGCCGCCGGGCTCGAGGTCCCAGTTCGAGAAGGTGGCGCGCAGCCGCACATCTCCCCATGCCCCCCTGGCGACCGCATCGGGATAAGATTGAAGGGACTCGACGGCGAGCGGGAGCTGCGTAAAATCATCGATATATATCTTTACGGGAAATCCCTCCCACCGAAATGTCACCACCGTAGTCGGTATGCCCGTCTCCTCGGTATGCGCGGATAAGCGCAGGTCGGGCGCCTGCAAAGCGGTAAGCATCACGCGAAGCGGGCTCAGATCGATCCAGTCGTCGTGCGCGGCTGTCGTGTAGTCGACAGCGCTGGCCCCGCCGGTGACGGTGAGGTGTGCATCGATACCCTCGGCGATGAGCTCCCGGTGGATGGTGGTCGAGGTGGGGCGGGCAGTCGTGTCATCCGATGTAGAGTCGCGCCGGAGGCTCCTGCGCTGCAGATCCTGATATTCAGTGAACCGGTCGAAATCAGTGAGCCAGGGTCCACGCGGATTTGCGGAATCCTGCAGGTGATTTGTGTAGGAGCTGCCGATCAGAATAAGAGTTTTGACGGCGCGCAGGCGCGCTTCGCCGCCAAGCGCCAGGATGGATTCGCTGACCACGGATTCAGCGCGGGCTTTTGCAGTCAGGTCTGCGGGTGTGGCATGCAGACAGGCTGCGGCGCCTGCGAGAACGCCGACGATAGCCCCCGCTCTGAGCCGCCGATTGCTGCTACTCGGCATTGCTATGCTGGGAATATAGCGCGTGCCAGCCGCCGTCCTGATAAAGGAAGATATCCGACGACATGACTCTTCCCGTCTTTGGGTCCGAGAAGGAGAGGACCGCGACATTGCCGCGCATGACCACGGACGTTGCCCACGGATGAGTCTTCGTCCACGCCTCGACCCGCTTGCGCATTGCATCCGAGCCGCGGTTCTTGGCCGCATGCGCCAGCAATGTTTTCTTGTCCAGGACCTTGCCATCCACGCTGATCGAGCGGTATTCGGGCAGCAGCATCGAATCGAGCCACGCGGTGTCGCCGCTCATCTCGGCCTGCGACCAGTGATTATCGACCGCAATAGCGGCTTCCGAAGTACGCGCGTTTTGGTCCCCTTTCATATTGTCGGCCACGGCTGACGAGAAGAACGCCAGAGCGACGACCACACCGAATCCAATACCGGTGGACGAGGGGAATAGGGAGTTTCGATTCTTCAAGTGGGGGCTCCTCAGCTTTTGCGGCTTACCACCCGGTCAAGCTGCCTCGCCTACTCGTCCGCCGCCGCGATTCTGTGATGAGCGGTGGTTTTGCGGCGGCAAGCGGCTCGTTTATGCACGCAGCCGGTCGCTTCGGAACCGCGGCGGAGGGGCTCTCAGGCTGAAATAATTTCCTGTCTACTCAAAGGCTTGGGCTCTTCCGGCCAGCGGCTGGCTCGTACGCCTCGACGGGCGCCGATCACTCGGTCGACAAGGGGATGGGACCGCGAGCTTTGTAAGTGCCACGCCTGCCGGCACAGGTTCTCAAGGAATCCAGTCTGGACCCAATTTAACGAGATCGGCGAATCAGCCCCGCTGCTATACAATGTGCGCCGCTCCCGGTCGTGGAAACGGCCGTCGCGAGCAACAGTTGGCGGCTTCACTCGAGGTGTTTGACATGAAACGGTTGCTGCTCGGTACGCTCCTGATGACCGCCGCGGCTCTGCCGGCGATGGCTGCCCTGAACGCGGGCGATTCAGCTCCAAAGTTCAAGGCGGAAGCTTCTCTTGCGGGCAAGACGTTTACGTTCTCGCTCAAAAAGGCCCTGCGCAAGGGCCCCGTAGTCGTTTACTTCTACCCCTCCGCGTACACCGGAGGCTGCGATATCGAGGCGCATACCTTTGCGCAGGACAGCGCTGAATTCGCGACCGCGGGCGCCACGATCATTGGTGTGTCGCTCGACAGCATCAAGCGGCTCAATGACTTCTCCGCCGACCCCAAGTACTGCGCGGGCAAGTTTCCCACGGCGTCCGATGTTGGCGGCGCGATCTCGAAGTCCTATAACATCGAGGTCCACCAGGGACCGCCGGGCCTCAAGGATGTACGCGGTGTCGAGATCGGTCATGGATTCGCGGACAGGACGACTTTCGTCATCTCCCGCGACGGCAAAATCGTGAGCGTGATCAGCCAGGTCTCACCAGCCGAGCACGTCGCAAAGGCGCTGCAGGTGGTGCAGCAGCTGCAATCGAAGACTTCGGGAGCGTGACGCATCCACGGGTCCCCACTGAACTCTTCTCAGTGGGGACCCGATTCCCTCGGGGCCCGCGCCATGCAGTATCCGCGCTCGTGGTCCTCGCGATCGCTATGGCGCTGTCGCTCCCTGCGATAGGCTCCGCACGCAGACAAATCACAGAGCTCAAGCCGACTGCAACGGTGCGGGTGGGCAAGACCGCCGATTGGGTAGCGATCGGCAGCGGTGCGGTATGGGTTGCGTCGACTGGACCGGATGCGGTCAGTCAGATCGATCCCCGCACCAACAGGCTGCTCGCGACCATTCCGTTACCTGGAAATCCCTGTGCCGGGCTTGTGCTCGGCCATGGTGCTCTCTGGGTGCCGCTCTGCGCCAAGCCGAACGCCCTCGCGCGCGTAGATGTGCATACTCATCAGGTAACGCTCGTGGCCGGGATCGGTCCGGCGGACAAAGAGGGAGGCATCACCAGCAGCGCGGACAGCATCTGGCTGATCGTCGATCGGAAGGCAACGCTCGTACGCATCGATCCCGGCTCTGGCCGGATTCGGCAGGCCATTCACGTGCCCCCTGGCTCCTACAACCCGCTGTACAGCGCGGACCAGGTCTGGGTAACGCGCGCTGATGGCTCGGAAGTCACCGTCGTTGATGCGGTATCAGGAAATGTCTCAGCTACGCTGCGAAGCGGCCCCGGTCCCAGGTTTCTGACCGCCGGTGCCGGAGCAGTTTGGACTCTCGACCAGGGCGACGGGTCTTTGACGCGCATCGACACGAAGACACGACGGGTGATCCAGACGATTGCACTGGGTACACCGGGACACGGTGGTGATATCAACTTCGGTGGTGGCATGGTTTGGACCACGATGCCCAACGTTCCACTGACCGTGGTTGACGGCAATACGGGAATCGTACTCTGCCAATGGACCGGCCCCGGCGGCGACTCACTTGGGATCGGTCACGGCGCGATCTGGCTGACCAACTATGAGGCCGGGACGATTTCGCGGCTCGGGATGAGCGATGCATTGCGGCACTGCAGGGGCGGCGATACCGCGAAATGAGGCCGCGGACTGTTTTGCCCGCTGGATCCATCCGCCTGACTATGTTTTCCTAATGAGCGGTGTCGTCGGCTCGCTTCTGGTGCATTACTTGCTTTCCATCGATGTAATAGTCGAGTTGATCGGTCACCGTTCGCTGCAGCAGCCACGCGCCGTGCGACAGAATCCAGGTGTCCGTAGAGACGGCCACAAGCTCAACGCGATGTTCGGTGCCGTCCTGACTCCTTTTCCGAGTCTTCATCGTGTAGCGTTGCTCCACGACTGCGTCCCTTTTGGTGGATCGTATGGACAGCAGGGTCGTTTGGCTTGATCTCGCCGGATCGGAGGGCAGTGTCTTGACGTCCTGGACCATCTGGTCCGCCGACTCGGTCTTGCCGTCGAGCTCCAGGCTCACGAAACCAGGTGCCAGAATGGCCGTAACGGCTTGCGCATCGTGAGCCTCCATTGCGTGCTTCATTTGAGCATAACGGGCTTGCAAAGAATCCCGAAGGCTGCTCTGGTGCGCCGAGAGTCCAGTGACCGCAAACATAAGGACGATTGGCACGCCCACAAGAAATCTGGATCGCATCGCTATACCCCTATGCTCTAAGCATTTGCCAACAGCCCGCGTTCCACCAGCTGCGGCGGATGCCGGTAGCGCGTGGCTTGTTCCCACGCGTAGGCGTAGCCGAGCAGGTCGCCATCTCTGAAAGGCCGGCCGGAGAATTCGAGCCCGAAGGGGAGGCCGCTCTCGTAGAAGCCGCCTACGACGGAAATGGCAGGCACGCCCAACATATTCACCCAGCTGGTGAGGGAGTGCGGGCCGCCGCTGATGCCCCCATCCTGGGGCATCGTCTCATCCACGGGCGGCATCTGGATGGCCGGATACACATAGCCGTCGAGACGAAGCCGATCCATCGTCTCCAGGTAGTTCGCGAGCGCGCGTTTGCGCGGCCGGAAGTAATTGGCATCCGCATCGGGATCGCTTTCGACCAAACGCTGCCGGATCGTGACATCGTCGATCTGGCCGTAGGACTGTTCCGTTCCGATGATGGCGTCACCGAGTGGAACGCCCATGACGCGCTCGTAGTCCGCGGCGGAGGAGTATTGCGAAGACCCGAACTCCTTGAGAAATGCATCGGTCCCCTGACGAACATATGCATAGGTGCTTATTCGAGCCGCCACCTGCACGAAGCCTTCTCCCAGCAGTGAATCCTGCATGACAACGGTTGCGCCATGCGCCCGAAGAGCGTCGACGGCGCGCAAAAAGGCGGCCCGCGTGCGCGGATCGAGCGCAATGCCCGCATCGGCTATCTGCCTGTCGGCCGCGAGTTGCGATGCTGCGGCAGGTATTCCGTGAAATGGAATTCCAATCCCCCGCAATATGAATGCAGGTACCCCGAAGCGCTTGCCCTTGAGGGCGTCTGTCTTCAGGTACTGAGTGTAGGGCCCGGGCTGCGCCTTCGCGGCGGACCCACGGGTCGCGGCATCGAGAGGATCTTCGCCCACCATGGCTCCGAGCGCGACCGCCGCGTCAGTCACATTGCGCGCGATAGGCCCGGTGTTGTCCAGTAGCCAATCGAGAGGCGCAATACCCGCGATGCTCACCAGTCCACGGGTGGGAAAGACGCCGATGAGGGCGCTGGTAGCCGCTGGCATTCGGATCGAATTACCCGTGTCCGTACCCGTTCCGAGCATGGCAAGGTTGCCTGTGACGGACGTGACGGTGCCACCGGAGGACCCTCCTGGAGAGAAGCGGACGTCATAGGCGTTTCCTGTACGGCCGAATGAGGAGCTGCGAGTAGTATCCGAGTTCGCGAAGTCGGGCATGTTGGTGTGCCCAAGGATGATCGCGCCTGCCGCACGCAGGCGGGACACGACCGTTGCGTCTCGCGGGGCGATCAGTTCGTGGCCCGGCATGACGTAGCCCTTCCAGCCGTCGGTCGTCACCTTGCCGGCGATGCTGGTATTCGCTTTGATGACAATGGGAACGCCCCAAAGCGGACCGCGGGAGCCCTTGCGCGTCATCGCATCTGCTCGCGCCGCCTCAGTCCTGGCGTCGGCATCGAACAGGTTCTCGACGGGCCGGTAGACTCCGTTGTACCGTCTGATGCGACTGAGATACCACTCGACGACCTCGCTCACGGTGTATTTTCGTTGCGCGTAGTATCGCTGCAACTGGGAAATGCCGACCTCCATGAGGTCTCGATCCATGCCGGTAAGGGAGAGCCCGGCATCGTCGCAGTCGCCAGAGGCCTTGCTGCCGACCGGCCGCGCCACCGCCAATTGAGAGGAGCCAACCGCCAGACCCGCGCCCATCGTCGAGGCAGCCAGGAACTCTCGCCGAGTGACGCCAGTTGCTTTCTTCTTGCGCATTCGCGGGCCTCGTTCGCATCAGGTGGGCTACCTCATTGTAGCCCGGTTACCGTCACCTTCATCGGTATAATGGCATCTCCGGTTGGCAAATCCGGGGATGGGGATGAGGCAGTCCATTGTGCAGGTCGCCGTCGTTGTACGGGACTACGACGAGGCAATTGACTTCTACGTCAACCGCCTCGGCTTCTCGCTGGTCGAGGACATTCCGATCGAGGCCCAGAACAAGCGCTGGGTCGTAGTGGCTCCGCCGGGATCGAAAGAGTCGCGTCTTCTCCTCGCCCGAGGAGTCGGTGAAGAGCAAGCTTCCCGCATTGGCAATCAGACCGGCGGACGGGTTTTCCTCTTCCTCAGCACGGACGACTTCTGGCGAGATTTCCGAACGTACCAGGCCAGAGGCGTCGTATTCGTTCGGCCGCCTCGCGAAGAGAGCTACGGGACGGTCGCCGTCTTCCAGGATCTCTACGGCAATCTCTGGGACCTGGTGCAACCGAGCGCAGTGTGATGATCTGGAACAGGGGTTAGCGGTTGTCCCCACTCTTCGAATTCCTCGTGGATCTCGTCACCAGCGGGCTCGGCGAGGTCGGGCGCAAACCACGTCCGGCTTTTCCCGAAGGTGGAGTAAATGCTTCCATGGGAGCCCTGGCAGCATTCGTCGGGGTGCTGACGGATATTCTTGCCTTGGAGCTGCTGGTGATCACTTCATTTGGATCAGGCCTCTCCGCAACAGACTACTTCGATTTGATATTGGCATCCGTCACCGTGATGCTCGTCGCCCGCGCAGGCCGCTGGGCCGGTGTGCGTGCGCCGAGTGTGACCAGACGTCACCTTGGAATGCTCAGTTCGGGCGTGGTGCGACAACGGTTGCGCTAGTCATGTCGTCCCTCGCCATTCTTGTCGGGCTCTTTGACTTGGTCCATCATGTGATCTGAGTCTCTCAGATGCCGGCGATCAACGCGCCGACGGCGAGATGCGCGAGCAAGACAACGGGCACCGACAACCAGACGCGCACGCGGCCCTTGCGGTGGATTGCGACGAGCAGCAGCCAGAGAATGGGAGCCCAAATGAGCGCTCCGGCTCTGGCAATGACTCCGTGGCCCCGAAATACCGCGTATTCGAGTAGTGCTCCAGGCACCGTCAGCGCGAAGAACGGGAGGATCTCCCAGCCGGCAGGCGAGAAATACAACCATAACTTCTCTGCGCGTGATGCCGGCCGAGGCGTAAATTTTCTGGGAACCCACATCTACGGTAACTCACCGGTCAGTGCGACCCGTGAGTAGGATGCGCTCCATGACGCGTCAAATTCATCGGCGTCAGCCGGGAATCATCCTTGCCATCGTCGAGGCCCGGTCGTCGAATTCAAGGAGAGCGAAATGCAATGGTAGTTCTCGATCGTCGGACAGTCGGCTTCAAAGTCGTAGGGATGTGTTCCGGCTATCGCCACGACGTCACAGCCGGCCGCCTTCGCGGCCAGAATGCCGGCGTGAGCATCCTCGAAGACCAAACAGCCGTCGGCGCGTGCGCGCAGTCGGTCGATCGCCGATAGATAGCCCTGCGGATGTGGCTTGCCTATCGAGACGTCCTCGGCGGTAACGAGAACCCTGGGAAGAGGGAGCCCCGCCGCCAACAGTCGGCGCGACGCCAACTCCCGGGTAGCGGATGTAACAACCGCCCAGTCGGCATCCGGAATCCAACGAAGGAGCTGCAACGCGCCAGGCACCGCGCAGATGCCTTCGGTGTCGGCGATCTCTTCTCCCTCGAGCTCGCCCGCTTCCCGGTCGATGTCCATTCCCGCGGGGGCGAAGAGCTGAATAGTCTCATTGGTGCGTCGCCCGTGAGATGCCGCCAGCACCTTGTCAGTGGAGACGCCGTGCTTCAGCGCCCACTCCCGCCATACCCGTTCCACCACAGCATGGGAATCCACCAGCGTTCCGTCCATGTCGAAAATGATCTTGTCATAGACCCGCTGCAGCGAAACCTTGTTAGACATCAATGCCCTCTCGAGGATTCATTCTGAAGTTAAATTGCTAAGTAATTGATAAGTATAGCATTGTACTCGTCCGCGCGTGGGTCGCGCTTTGTTACTTTGCGGTACAAAGTAACATCGGATATCATGAGGTCAAGTAGAGCGCATTATCCCGCTCGAATGAGCCGCGGGGGGAAGGGGTTGCATTGGAGCGCCTGAAGGGCATGCGGAGTGCCGCCGATTGTATCGTGGTCGGTGCCAGCTTTGCCGGGCTTGCGAGCGCATATGCTCTCGCCCGCGCTGGATTGCGCGTAACCGTGATCGAGAAGAAGGCCGATCCCGGGTCGAAGCTCCACACCACCGGCATCATCGTAAAGGATGCAATCGACCAGATCGCGCTGCTGGACACATTGCCAATTTCCCTGGTGCGCCGCATTTCAGGCGTACGGCTGTACGCGCCGAATCTTCACTACGTCGATCTCGACGCGCCGGGCTATTATTTTCTTGCGACTGACACGCCAGGTGTACTGAGGTGGCTGGCGAGCCAGGCCGAGGCCGCCGGTGCAAAAGTCGTATGCGACAAGGTATTCACCGACGCGCAGCGACTGCGGAGCGGCTTCGATGTAAATGGCCTGGGTGCAACACGGTTCCTGATCGGCGCCGATGGCCCGCGCTCGCGCGTGGCGGGTGCGCTCGGTTTGGGGAAGTGCACGCGGTTCCTTACAGGTATCGAATACGAGTTCGCCGGTGCGGCGCTCACGGCGCCCGACAAGTTACACTGTTTCATTGACCGCCAGCTCGCGCCCGGTTATATCGGCTGGGTTTTCGCCGGCGTCTGCGCGGTGCAGGCCGGCCTGGCGCGGCGAGCTGAGGGACGCGGCACGTTCAAGCCGCGCGAGGTAATGGCCGCGTTCCTTGCAAAGATTGCGCCCGCGGTGGATCTGCGTGGACGTAAGCCGAGCGGCATGCGCGCAGGCCTGATTCCCTGTGGCGGGGTGGTTGCGCCGGTCGCCGCTTCTCGTGCTTTGCTCGTGGGTGACTCTGCCGGCATCGTGTCGCCCGTAACGGCAGGTGGCATTCATACCGCACTTCAGCACGGACTCGCAGCAGGCTATGCCGTGGCGGACTTCCTGCACGGCCGCGTGGAGGACCCTTGCGGGTGGTTCGTGCAGTCGTATCCGAAGTTCCGCCTGAAGCGCCTGCTGCGATTTCTCTTCGATCATTGCCAAAGCGACTTCGCATTCAATCTGTTGCTTGCGACGCAGCCCATGCGCGCGGCAGCCAGCATCATCTACTTTCACCACAAGGGTGTGTTCCGCCCTGCTGACCGCAAAGAGCGACCGCTTGCGTTGCCGGCGCGGCGGGATGTGTCGTCTTAGGAGCAATGCCGTGCCGGCAGAGGGAGTCCGGTTGACTTAAGCGGTGCGGCGGAGTATCAAGTCCTGGCGTCGCGAATTTACCGGGGGATGACCATGTCGTTCATCGCGTGGATCGTGTTAGGGCTTATCGCCGGCTTCATCGGCAGCAAAATCATCAACAAGCGGGGCGACGGACTGATCCGCGACATTCTGCTTGGCGTCATTGGCGCGGTGGTGGGGGGATGGCTCTTTCATCTATTCGGGATGGCGGGCGTCACGGGCCTCAATATCTATAGTCTCATCGTGGCGGTAATCGGCGCGGTGGTGGTGCTGGTGCTATATCACGCCATCATGGGCTCTAAACGCAGCACCTGAGGCCTGCCCGTTTCGCGGGCGGCTGACGCAATCAGCGGTTACTGAAGACCGCGCCGTGCGGAACGGCGCTTCCGTGCCATCCGTCCGGCCATGATCGAGTGAAGTCGATCGTCGACTGCTGGAGGGTCAGTTTTCCGGTGGGGCGATCGATCGTGGCAAACCGGACCCGAGTCGCGAGCGCCCCATACCCGGTGATCACCAGGCGGTCACCGCCGGGCTCGAGCGCCACCCAATGAGGGTATTCGTCCGGCGGCAGCAGAATGCGGCTGACTTCGCGCGGATGTTCCGGATCGCGAAGGTCGAGGCTCATGATGGCGTGCCCGCTTTGCATCGTTTCGACCAGATAGTTTCCAACGATCACCGGGACTTCGCAGGTGCGGTAGCCGAAGTCATAGACATGCTGCAGCGCCGGATCGTTACTCTCCAGGTTCCGAACCAGAAAGAGACCACAGTTGAACGTCGAGACAACGACTGTCTTGCCGTCGCTCAGCACACGCGGCTCCGACGAATTGGCCGCTGTATCGTAGAACCAGTCAGGCTGCTGAGGTAGAGTCACGGTTTTGATCAGGCTGAGATCCGAGAGTCTCCAGACCTGCGCAACATGACTGTCCTGGGCGCCCATCATATCCGCGCTGCCTGTGACGATGCGGTCGAGCTTCTCGGAGACGGTCAGGCTGTATGGCCGAATGTTGGGATGTCCGGCCGCAGTGGCTGATGCGCTTCTCACGACCCGACCGGACGGATCAAACTCGACCAGTCCGCCCGCAGCATGGTTGAACCCGCCGGAATACTGAAAGGTGGCTACCGTATTGCCGTTGGAAAGAGTCACGAAGGAATGTGGATAGCCGTAGGCTTCGATATTGCCGAATTTCCGCGCGAGTCGTGGATGCGTGGGATCGTGCAGGTCGAAGACGTAGGTGCGGTTCGCAATCCAATCGTTAGCGTAGAGAAGGTCGTTGAGAGGCTCGCTATAGTTCGTGTGATGCGCCATGGCGGCCTCCCCGACGGGAAGCATGCTGACGAGCTTGCCGAACGACATGCCGGGTTGGATGTCGAAGACCGCGAGGAAATCCTTACCGGACCCTTTCGCCCTGTGCCATGCGGCCAGATCCGGTGACATCAGTGCCTGGGTTGAGGCCTGGGGATGCTTGGCTTCCATCGCCCATACGTATAGATACCGGCTGCCGGGCGGCGCGGCCGTTGCGATGAGTGGAAGAGCCAGGAGCAGAAACTATGAGCAGCGGGAGAAAGCTCTCGTCATGACTCGCCGCCTCGCTCAGCCCATCACGTAGGCGTTGAGTTTATTACCGTCCGGATCGCGAAAATAAGCGGCGTAAAATCCTTCACCCCGCGGTCCCGGTGCGCCTTCGTCCGTGCCGCCCAACGACAGAGCCAGCCTGTGAATCCGGTCGACTTGGGCTTTGTCCTTGGCCTCGAAAGCCGCCATCACGCCATTGCCCACAGTCGCTGGCTTGCCATCGAACGGAAGCGCCAAACCGATCCCGGCCGACCCTCCTGGTTCACCCCAGATGATGAGGCGGTCTGACGTTCCCATTCTCCCGACGCCCAGCTCCTCCGCAATGGCGTCGTAGAACCGTGCCCCACGTGCAAGATCATTCGTGCCCAGCGTGACATATCCGATCATGGCTCGTGCTCCGCGGTAGGCGCCGCCCCTCGAAGGATTGGCAAGCCTACACCAAAAATCCTTTGAGAACAGCCATTTGGACGGTTCTGGCGGCTGGCTCGAGCGGGAGGTCGCTGGCAGCGATAGCGTTGCGATATCCTTACCCGAAGAAGCAGCTCTGAGAAAATTCGCCGGGGGAAAGCGGACAACCTGATCGTGAAGCACGTATGAGCTATATCGAGGCAAGCCTGATTCCGGGAGAGGCGGTCGTCTACCAGACACGTCTGCACTGGATAGTGATGCTGCGGCACATTCTCCTTGGCATGGTGCTGCTTGCTGCCGGAGGTGCGCTGCTGACCTATCAGCTCAAGCACCCACAATTGGGCGTTACCAGCAAACATCTTGCAGACGGTGGCGCGGCCGCCTTCCTGGCATTCGGCCTCGTGGCGATCATTGCGGGAGCGATACGTCGAAATGCGACGGAGATGGCCGTCACCACTCGCCGTGTGGTGGTCAAGCTGGGCCTGATGAACCGCAAGACGATCGAAATGCTGCTGAACAAGATCGAGACGATCGAGGTCAGTGAGCCCATGACCGGCAGAATGTTGGGCTATGGAAGCATTACCATGATAGGTACGGGCGGCACCTCAGAGCCGTTCCATAAAATTTCGCATCCGCTACAGTTCCGCAGCGCGGTGCAGCAACAGCTCGAGAACCTGTCAGCGGGTGCCGGCATTGCCGGCAAATGACGTTAAGCCTACAATCGAGCTGCGCGGCGCTTATCCTACACCTGACGTTTGTGAGGACTACACCTCTATGACTACGCAAACCGGCTTCCAGATGTCGCCGCAATTGCGCAGCGTGTTACGCATCGTAGCAGCGCTGCTTTTCCTACAGCATGGGTCCGCGAAGCTCCTGCATGTCCCGGATCAGCCGATGTTCGCCCATCTGCATCTGCTGTCATTGATGGGCGTGCAGGGACTGATCGAGCTCGTCGGCGGGGGTTTGCTGGCAATTGGACTCTTCAGTCGCCCGGTGGCCTTCATCCTATCCGGCGATATGGCCGTTGCATTCTTCATGGCGCATTTCCCGAAGAGCTGGCTGCCCATCGTCAATGGCGGCGACCTCGCGGTCCTCTTCTGCTTCACATTCCTTTATCTGTGGGCGGCGGGCCCGGGACCCTGGAGCCTGGATGCGCTGATGCAGCAGCGGAAACACCCCGCCACCTAGCTATTGCGCCTCCTCGTCCCGATTGGTGGTGACCCAGCCGGCATTCCAGTCGGCTGGCGCCACCGCCTTGGCCAATACCAGCGCGGGCTGGCTAAGGCCGCGCAGCGAGCGGTTCAATTCGGCTAAGGGTTGGCCCTTGAGCTTCCGCCAACGCGACATCAGCGAATTGTATTGGGAGCTGGTCTCTGCGAGCGCCTCGAGGTCGGCGGCCGTGGGCGCGCTATCTGCGCCCTGCATCCGTCCCATGAGCATCTGCAGAGAACCCCCGATGCTGCCAAGCGTCGGCGGGCCCTGATAACGAAAGAGCGCAAACTCGGAAGTTGCCTCGGGACCCGACAGCTCTTCGAGCTGCTTTCTATAAGCCTTCAGTTTCGCCGAAGGTTTGTGCGCGGCAACCTGCTTTTCCAGATCCTCTACTTGCCCGAGGGCCGCGCTTGCCGCCATCGCTTCCCGATAGACCTGCATCGAATCATCGAGCTGCCGCTTGAGTGCGGCCTCCGATGTCTGCACCCGTGGGTCCATCTTTACGGTCAACGGCTGCGTGTGGCTCTGGCCGTCCACGGTCAGTCGGACGGTGTAGTTGCCCGGCATGATCCAGGGCGAGCTCGGCACGAGCGGCGTATTGCGCTCGACCGCCTGGTTGGCATCGAGGAACTGCAGTGCCCCCGGCATGGGTTGGTAGTGCATGTCCCACACGAAGCGATGCATACCCGCCTCGGTCGAAGGATTCATCGGCGGGCGCGGCCACCAGTCGGGTACATCCAGCTTCACCGGATCGAGCGGCTTCTCAGGATCGGCACTGGAGAAGTGCCGCACCAGCTTGCCGCTCGAGTCCATGATGTCCAGCGTCACCGGCCCAGCGGCATTGCCCGACAAATAGTAGTCGATGACCGCCCCGGGAGGCGGATTCGGCAGCGACGGCATGCGCCAGGGCGTGGGCGGGTTCGTATCCCAACGCACGCGTATCGCCGTTTCCGGCTTGTAAAGCGTCACTGGCCCTTGCGCGACTTCGGCATCGATCTGCCGCAGGGGCGTGATGTCGTCGAGCACCATGAAACCTCGTCCGTGTGTGGCGGCGATCAGGTCGTCGCCGTGCACCTTGAGGTCACGCACCGAGACCGCCGGCATGTTCAGCCGCAGGGATTGCCAGTGATCGCCATTGTCGAACGACATCCAGGTCTGGGTCTCGGTGCCGGCGAACAACAGGTCCTTCCGCTGCGGGTCTTGCCGGATCACATTGGTCGCCGCGTCCTGCGCAATACCGTCATCGATCTCGGTCCAATGCTTACCGCCGTCCTCGGTCCGGAACAGGTGCGGGCGCATGTCGTTCAGAAACAAGGTGCTGATGGCGGCATAGGCTTCGTCCGGATTGAAGTGGCTCGCCTCCATGCTGAACACCCGCCAGAAAGGCTTCAGTTGCGGCGGCGTGACATTGCTCCAGTGTTGACCGCCGTCGTGCGTAACCCAAATCAGCCCGTCATTGGTCCCCGCCCAGATGAGATCGCCGTTCAGCGGCGACGGCGCAAGGGCGTACACCACACCACGATCCGTTGACTTGGCGTCGGGGCTATCTTTGTATTTGCCAAGGCTAGCGGGACCCTGCCATTTCTTGCGGGTCAGGTCCGGGCTGATCTGCTTCCAGTTCTGCCCGCCATCGTCCGTCTGCCACACGGTGTTCGACGCAAAGTACAGCCGGTGCGAATCTGTCGGAGAGAATGTCAGCGGCATGGTGCGCAGCACGCGGTAGTCCCCGCCACGCACGGCCTTGGGGCCGACCTCCGCTATCTGGCCCGTGTCACGGTCGTAGACCGTCACCTTGCCGCCATAAATCAGATTCGGGTGCAACGGATCGGGCGCGGCGCCGCCGTATTCCTCAATGCCCACAGGATGCCAATCATGAGCGGTAAGCTCGCCATCATCGCCACGCTCTGAAACGCAAGCAGAGCCGCTGTCCTGCTGTCCGCCACACACCCGGTACGGCCAGGTGTCGTCAATGCCCACCTTGTACATGGCAGCCGTCGGTTGGTTGTACCAGGAACTCCAGGTTTCGCCTCCGTCGACCGTGACGATCGCGCCCTGATCGCTGTTGACCGCCATGATGTCCGGGTTGTTCGGATTGATCCAGGTCTGCTGGTAGTCGTCGCCTCCCGGCGCGCCCCAGAAGCCGAACCAGCTCTTGCCGCCGTCGGACGACTTCCACAACACCGGGGTGTCGCTGTAGACGATGTCCGGATTTTTGGGGTCGATCGCCAGTAGCGGCAAGTCACCGCCGCCGATTCTCTCGGCCGGCCGCGGGTCGTTGGTCACCTTGTGCCAGCTGGCGCCGGCATCGTTCGAGCGGTAAATCCCTACGTCGCCGTCGGGCGCTCCCGGGCCGCTCGACACCGATGTATACAGGATGTTTGGATTGCTCGGCGCGATTCGCAGCAACGCCTGCTGGACGGCCGGCAGGCCCTGAGTGAGCTTGTTCCAGGTGTTGCCGCCGTCCGTGGATTTGAAGATGCCTCCGTCCGTGCCGCCAAATTGGCCATTTTCCCAGGGCGCCTGCTGCTGCTGCCATAGCGTGGCGTAGAGGATGCTGGGGTTGCCGGGGTCCATCTCGATGTCGTCCCCGCTGGTGTACTCATTGACGTAGAGCACTTGCTTCCAGGTCCTGCCGCCATCCAATGAGCGAAAAATGCCTCGCTCGCTGTTGGGAGCGTACACGTGACCGAGGGCCGCCACGAATACGCGGTTCGAGTCGTGCGGATCCACGGCGATCATGCCGATATCCTGGGTTGCGCGCAGTCCTATGAAGCTCCAGGTCCTGCCGGCATCGGTGGACTTGTACATGCCCATGCCGGTTGTCTGGTCTGGTCGTATATTGCCTTCGCCGGTGCCGACGTAGATCACGTTCGGGTCGGAGTCCGAGACCGCAATGGCCCCGATCGAGCTGGTCGGCTCATTGTCGAAGATCGGACGCCAGCTATTCCCATAGTCGGTGGATTTCCAAACGCCACCGTCATCGTTGCCTATATAAAAGGTGCTTGGCTGGCTCGGCACGCCCGCGACCGCGCGCCCGCGGCCGGCCCGTAACGGGCCGATGGGCCGCCACTGCATCTGCGAAAAGAGTCCGGGGCCGTAAGTCTGGGCCTGGGCGCCGGCGCCGAGCCCGATACTGCCGAATGCAGTCAGCGTCACCGTCATCAATAGGCGGGAAAGTCTCATGCCGCGTCTCCAACTCGAGGTCGCACAATCCACGAAGTATACCGAATCCAGGTTCCGGCTCTCACCTCAGATGTTGGACCATCCAACCCGCCCAGTCCTTGTCGACCTGTATCTGATGCACGGGGTCCGGCGGAAAATGGCCGACGACCGGAAACGCGATGAATTTCACCGGCTGACCGCGATCCCGCAAGGCATGAAAGAATTCGAATGAATTGGTGATCGAGACGCGCGGATCGCGCACATCGTGCAGCAGCAGCAGTGGGGTCGTCACATCGCCGACATACGTGATCGGTGATGCTTCGCGGTACTTCGCCATGTTTCGGCCGACCCACGGTGAGCCGCTGTAGATATATTTGCGTCCAACATTGTTGTCCGCCCAGTCGTACTGGTTCACGAAGTCCGTCACCGGCGCTCCCGCGACCGCGGTTTTCCAGATGTGATAGTGGCCGATGAGCCACGTCGTCATGTAGCCGCCGTAGGACCAGCCCGAAACCCCGATACGCGACTGGTCAATCGAGGCGTGCTTGCGCAGCGCGGTAATTCCGGCCATCACATCGCGCCCGGGGCCGTCCCCGGAATCGCCGAAGATCGCTTTGGCGTACGCGTTGCCGAGATTCGTGCTGCCGCGATAGTTCGGCTCGAATACGATGAATCCCTGCGCAGCCAGATATTGCGCAAATGGCGAGAAGCCGACTATCGAAGCTGCCCGCGGGCCGCCGTGGATTTCCAGAACCAGCGGATATTTCCTGCTTGAATCGTACCCGGCGGGATACGTCACCACGCCGTCTTCATGCAGGCTTTCCGGCCCCCGCCAGGCAAAGCCTTCGGTGCGGCCGAGCGCAAGCTGGTCCATCCATGTGTTGAGATCCGTCAAACGGCGCGGCTTCGCGTCCGCGGACTCGAGATAGTACAGCTCGCTCGCGCGACCATCCGAGGCTGCCACGAACGCGATTTCGCCTCGTGGGCCGATCGAAAATGCGGCCGGCTGCAGATTGCCCAGCGAAAGCATCTTTGCGCTGCCACCCAGATCCTGGATCCACAGATGTCGGCGGGTGCCTTGGGCCGCTTCGACTACCAGTGATTTTCCGTCAGGCATCCACTTCGCCTCGTCGATATCGAGGTCGAGACCCCTCGTTACGTCGCCTCCATCACCGCCCGCAGCAGGTGCGACGTACATATCCGTCAGCATGCTTGGCTCGCCCTCGCGTGGATATCCGTAGCTTACTTTGCTGCCATCCGGCGAAAAGAGCGGCGTTTCCTCGAATCCCTGGTGCACTGTGAGCTTGCGCAGCGTCCCGTCGGAGGCGTTCACCTCCCAAACGGTGCTCTCGTCCGCGTCGCCAATGCTTGCAGTGGCCCTGCGCGGAAACACGATCCATTGGCCATCGTGCGACCATGAAAGTGGCGGCGGCCCTTCAACGTTCGGCGCCGATTCCGGCAGGCTCCACGTCCCCGAGGTCAGTCGCCGATTCCCGCTGCCGTCGGCCTTCACGATCCAGAGGTGCTGCGGCCTCGGCGCGGCCGAGGTGAAGAGTCCATCGTCACCCATTTCAAAGGAATCCTCCTTCTGCGCCAGCGCTTTCTCATCGGGAGGATCGGGTGCCGCGTAGGCGATGCTGCCGCCATCCGGACTCCATGCGAACTGCTCCACGCCTGCCGGTGCATCCGTAATCTTGCGGGCGTCGCCGCCGGCCAGCGAAAGCACGAACACCTGTGCTTTCCTGGCCTTGTGCTTTCCCGTTTGTGTCGCGGCCAGAAACGCGAGCCGCCGATCATCGGCAGACCATAGCGGGTGAGCTACGCCCAGGCGGTCGAAGGTCAATGCCTGCCGAGCGCCGGTTTTCAGGTCGATCAGCACGAGCTGGGTATCGTGCCGGTCAGCTTTCATATTCACGCGCGAAACCACTGCCGCGATGCGCGTGCCGTCGTGCGAAATCGCCGGGTCCGCGATGCTCACGATCTTCGCGAAATCGTCCAGTGTGATCGGCCGCTTTTCTTGCGCCGTCGCGGCGCGAGAGAGCCCGGAACCCGTCACACCCGCCAGTACCATCCCCACCACAGCTACCAGTCGCATTCTCAGGTTCACTGTTGCACTCAGCCGCGCTGCGTTTTTCGCGTGCGAAGTATAGGTGGCCCTTTCGTGGACCACCATTAAGGCTGTGCCGCGCTCCGTACGGTGTATACGAGGCGGGCGCGGCGACGGGTGCAGGGTGAGCCGGAAGCTCACCGAGGAGGGCAGAGCGGGATCTCAGGCCGGGGCGCGCGAGCTGTCGAGCAATTGCACGCTGGCCGTCGAACCGGCCGCATGCGTGCCGGCGCTGGCGATGGCGCCCGTCGCGATCACGGGTCCGGTCGGCTGACCGGTCGTCGAGCCGCCCGGCGGCTCGACGGAGACCGCGAGCACGGCCGTCGGCCCGAGGCGAGTGAGCAAGCCAGGTCCGAGCGGCAGTGTGACGGGTGAGCTCGTCGAGATCAGCCCGACCGCGATCGGCTTCTCGCCCTTGGCGATCAGCCAGAGTTCCGCGGCGCGGCCGGTGGCGAGACTCTGGGGCGCAGCCGGTACGATGATGATCTTCGCGTTCCTGATATCCATCGTGGCCGTCCAGCCGACGTTGCCATTCGTCTGGGCGAGCGTGGACGCCATATACGCGATGGACGGCACCGCCGGACGCCGCACCACGAGGAAGAGCGCCACGAGGCACGCCGCGGCGATCGCGCCGGCGCCAAGACTCAGCCAGTGCCACAGGCGTACGTTGTCCCACAGCGCGCCTGGCCGGCCACGGCGCGAGGTGACATCTTCCAACTGCAACTCGGTCCGGATGCGTTGCCAGAGGTGCGATGGCGGCTCGAGACCGGCGATTTCCGCGGCGAGTGGTGTCAAGCGGCGGCGCCAGAACGCAACTTCGGCCGCGGCTGCTTCGCTCGCCGCCATTTCGCGCTCCACCTGGGCGCGTGCATCCGCATCGAGCACGCCGAGCACGTACTCGGCATAGCGCAGGTCGGGGTCGTCGTCGTGCAGGGGGGTATTCATGATTCCAGGCACGAGCGCAGTTGCATCAGACCACGGCGAATCCAGCTCTTCATGGTCGGAAGCGGCACCTGACAGCGCTCTGCCAGCTCTTTATACGTCGCGCCCGAGAAAAAGGCTTCACGAACCGAGCGCCGTTGCTTCGATTCGAGCTGTTCCAGGCAATCGCGCAGGCGGACATAATCCTGGCTCGCCTCGGCCTGCGCCGGCGGTCCGGCGCGCTCATCAGGCATGCGCTCGAGATCGATCGGATCGTCGATGACTCGCTCGCGCCGCTGGCGCAGCCGGTCTATCGCTCTGTTGCGCGTCAGGGTAACGAGCCAAGTGAGAGCCGCCGCACGCCCCGGCTCGAAGGTGGCCGCGCGCCGCCAGACGGTGGTGAAGACTTCCTGCAGGACTTCTTCGGATTCCTCCCGATCCCGTAGCATGCGCCAGCAGACGCCAAAGAGCCGCGCAGACGTTTGCCGATAGAGCTCCGCGAATGCGGGCCGATCCTGAGCAGCCGTTCGTGTCAGGAGCTGCTCGAGGGTATCGCCGGAACTGGCGGCAAGGGTCATCGGCGGATTGCTCGCTTACTAGCCGGGCGGTCGGCGAGCGCAGTACTGGGAGAAGATTCCTAACTCGATGCGCCTCGTCACTTCCCCGAAGCCGGCTGCGTCGAGCGCCTCGACGATCAGCGGCGGGGCGACACAGGCCTCGATGGTGTCCCAGTAGTAGCGCATGAGCAGAGGTGTATCGCGCTCTCGAGCCAGCGCGCGCGCGGCCCATGGCACCAGCGTGCGCATATAAGTCTTCAGGAGCCCGCGGCGCCAGCGGCCCTGGGGGGACGTAATCTCGAGCAGACAGAGCCGGCCCCCGGGCCGCAGCACCCGGCCGAACTCCCGGAACGCGACCGATAGATCGCTGATGTGGCGCAGCGCATAGCCCATGCAGAGAAAATCAGCGGAAGCGTCGGGGGCGGGTATCGACTCGGCGCGTCCCTCGACCAGTCGCACGCCGGCTACGACACGTGCGTTCGCCAACATGGCCGCGCTCGGGTCCACTCCGAGCACGCTGCCCTGCGGGCCCACGAGGCGTGCCGCCTCGCGCGCCACCAAGCCGGTGCCTGTCCCGACATCGATCACCTGCATGCCCGATTGCAGGCCGGCCGAGCTCAGAGCACGCCGTCGATACCACGAGCCCGAGCCCATCGCCATGAGCCCCTCGACGCGCTCGTAATCGAGGGCGGTGCGGTCGAAGAGATCCACGACCCATGAGCAGCGCTGCTGCTCCTGACCGTAGTAACCGTGCAGCGGGGCATGTGGCACATGCACCGGGCTTGCGGGAGCCTGTGGAGACGACGACATTCTGCCCATTATGCATCCCGCCGAGTCCGTCCGACATAGCCCAACTGTGGGACTCGCGATGGAAACCGGTATTCATTACTATTCGGCATTCAGGGCCCCCGACGAGATTTCCGGCACCAGGAAGAACCTCGAAAGATGATCGTAATTCTATGGTAATCTATTGAAAAATAAATAATTATACGTTGCTCTTGAAGACCTTCCGATGAGCGCCTGGAAAATTCAGATTGGCTCAGGGGCTTGGGGAGTTCGGTCCGTCGAGTTACCCTCAGATGGCACGGAGCGTGGCGACAGTGCACGGCCTCTTCACTCGTCCTTCCGGGAGACTTTTCAATGACGCAAAGCCTGACACTCCATGTGAATGGCCAAGATTGCAAAGTCTCGGCCGAGCCCGACAGCATGCTGCTCTACGCCCTGCGGGATGGTCTCGGACTGCGCGGCCCGAAGTTTGGATGCGGTCTTGCACAGTGTGGCGCATGCACGGTGGTGCTGGACAAGAACGCCATCCGCTCCTGCGTCACGCCTGTCTCCGCCGTGGGTAGCAGCCCTATCACGACACTGGAGGGACTCGGTACTCTCGAGCATCCGAGTCCCCTGCAGCAGGCGTTCATTGACGAGCAGGCGGTACAGTGCGGCTATTGCATCGGCGGCATGATCATGTCGGCTCACGCCCTGCTGAATCGCAAGCCCGATCCCACACGGGATGAGATCAAGCAGGCGCTGAACGGCAACCTGTGCCGTTGCGGGACACACATGCGGATCGTGCGCGCGATCGAGCGCGCCGCAAAAGCAGGGAGTCGCCCATGAGCGCGCTCGACGCGCGTGAGGGGGAGCTCACCCGGCGCGGCTTTCTCAAGACCTCCGGCGGACTCGTGATCACTTTCAGCCTGCCCGGACGCGCCGGCGCCATGATCGCGACGGCCGACAAGACGGGTCCGTTCAGAGTGCTCCCCGCCGGGCGGCTGTATGCGTGGCTCGCGATACATCCCGACAATCGGGTGACGCTCTTCACGGGGAAGGTCGATACCGGCACCGGGACGCAGACCGCGTTCGCCCAGATCGCCGCCGAGGAGTTGGATTTTCCGGTGGAGCGCCTGGATGTGGTGATGGGTACGACCTCGGAGACCGTGGATCAGGGGCCGAGTTACGGCAGCCTCTCAATCCGCATGGCGGGACCGCAGATCCGCCAGGCCGCGGCCGCCGGCAGGGCGGCGTTGATCGATCTTGCAGCCACGCATTTCAAGGTTCCCGCCGACCGGCTGACCGCCCGGGAGGGCACTATCGAGGTCAGCGGCATGCCCGCTCGGAGCATCACGTATGGCGAGCTCGTCGACGGCCGCCGCTTGAATTTCGAAATCGGTGCCAGCGGCGAGCAATTCGACATGAAGGTGGCGCCTCATGCACGCGCCAAGGATCCCCACAGTTACACGGTCGTGGGGCGCTCGGTCCCACGCAAGGACATTCCAGCCAAGGTTACCGCCGCCTTCACGTATGTGCAGGACTTGCGCGTACCGGGCATGCTGCACGGTCGTGTCGTACGCCCGTATGGAGTTGGCGCGCGCTTGCGCGACGTGGACGAATCCGGATTGTCGAGCATCCCCGGTTTCGTACGCACGGTTCGTCGCGACGATTTCCTCGGCGTGGTGGCCACCACGGAATGGGCGGCGATTCAAGCGGCCGCGAAGCTCGGCTCGACGCTCCAACCTTCCGGGCCTGACACGGCGCAGGCCAAGTGGTCGGAGTGGAACGGCCTGCCCGAGATGGATCAAATCTGGGAAACGGTTCGAGAGGCTTCAGGGCGCGACATAGTGGTCGCAAAGCATGGTTCCGTCGACGCGGCGCTCGGGCATGCGACTCAAACGCTCAAGGCCACATATCGGACGCCCTATCAAATGCACGGATCCATCGGACCATCCTGCGCGGTGGCCGATGTCAAGGCCGATCGGGCCATCCTGTGGTCGGGCACGCAAATGCCTCACGACACGCGGCACGATATCGCGAAGGTGCTCGGGATGCCTCTCGAGCAGTTGGAGCTGCGTTGGTTTGAGGCATCGGGCGGTTACGGTCGTAACGGGCTCGATCACGTGGTCGCAGACGCGGCCATCATGTCTCAGATCGTCGGCCGGCCCGTCAGGATGCAGTGGATGCGCTGGGACGAACATGGCTGGGAGCCGAAAGGTCCGCCAATCATCCAGGATCTCAGTGGCGGTCTCGACGCGCACGGTCGCGTGGTCGCCTGGCGCCACCACGTCTGGGTTCCCACACTCGGCGATACGCATCTGATCGCCGCCGCGCTCATCGGCAATCCGGCAGTGTGCGGCGAGACCGGTCTCGGCGATCCGTCGATCACCTATGCCTACACCTTTCCAAATGCCGACGTCATGGGCCACTGCGAAGGACGGGTAGGTTTGCTGACCGCCTGGCTGCGCTCTCCAGGGCAGTTCGAGACGACGTTCGCGATGGAATCGTTCATCGACGAGCTTGCCGCAGCCGCCCATCAGGATCCGCTGGCGTTCCGTACGAGTTATGTGAAGGACCCACGTGCTCTCGCCGTCCTGAAAGCTGCTGCCAATCGGTATGGTTGGACGAGCCGTCCGGCAGCAGCGGGTCAGGGCACCGCGCAGGGGCAGGTCGCAAGAGGGCGCGGTATCGCCTGGGTGAATCGCGATGACGCCCGGGTGGCGACCATCGCGGACGTATCGGTCGATCGGATGCGAGGGACGATCCGGGTCGAGCGTGTCGTCGTGGCGCACGACTGCGGCCTGGTCATCAATCCGGATGGCGTGCGCAATCAGGTCGAAGGCAACATCATCCAGTCTCTGAGCCGCACGATGCACGAGGAAGTCACCTTCGATCGGGCCCATGTCACGAGCCGCGACTGGCAGGGCTATCCGATCCTGCGCTTTGCGGACATTCCGGACAGCATCGAGGTCGTGATCGTGAACAACTCGCCGAAATATCCTTCGCTCGGGGCAGGCGAGCCATCGACCTGTCCGACCGCGGCGGTCATCGGTAATGCCGTATTCGACGCGATTGGGGTCCGTCTGCGGCAGACGCCGTTCCGCCCGGCGCGTGTACTGGCCGCCTCCGATAAGTCTTAGCGGGTGGCCGAACCTTAGCCGATTCCACCGCAAAGGTACCCGGCGTCCCAGCCAGCCGCCAGGCCGGCCTGCGGGGCCTAATCATTTTGAGTGATACTCAAGTCCGGCAATAAGGCAGAGCATGTCAATAGCCCTTGCTGGCCGCACACGTTGATGCGCATCTCTTTGATCCATTTTGCAATCCACACGCCGGGCGCAGCCCGTATCAGGTGTTCGGGACTTCGTGTCGCTTTCCTCGCTGCGCTATCGCTCATTGGATTCACATCCTTGGGCGTTCGACTCCAGCCATTCAGAGAGAATCCGAAGGGGGAGAGGGCGGCCAAAACAGCTTGGCCGAGAACTCCGAGCCCCATCACCCCGAGGCGCCGCGCCGTGGCTGGAACGGAGTCCATCGGGCGCCAAACGCCTGCATGCTGCGCTGAGATGTAGTCGGGAATGTTGCGATGCAGTGCCAGCACGGCCATCGTCACGAATTCGACCATGCCGCTCACGAGTCCGGCCTCAACCATACGGACTATCGGGACGTGCGAGGGTACGCGCGATAAGCCAATGTGATCGACGCCGGCGCCATAGGAAAACAGCACCTTCAAGTTGGGGAGCGAGGCGAGCAGCTCTGCCGGGGGGTGCCACGCGATGAGGTATTCGACCGCATCCAGATCGCTCGCGCCGGGCCACAGATGGAAGGAAAGGTCCGGCGCTTCGGTCGCGAAAATCTGTGCCCATGCACCTGCCCGGGCGGGCGAGCCTTGATAGAGCACAGTCATGAGAGGAGCGGACGCCTCCGTCGTCCGGGACGTCGATGCGGTCAGCGTTTCGCGTATTCCGTGAACACGAAGTCATGGTTCTTGACTATCGTGTGGCACGCGTAACCACATTTCGCGTCATCTCCCTGCGGCGGGCTGTCCGTCTGGTTCGCGGGCCGGAACAAACCGGAGCTCGCCTCATACTCGAACGCCGCCCATCCCCAGCCGCCGCTATCGGCAAATCTCTTGCTGTCCTTCACCATGAAATCGACATCATGCAGGGCTCCCGGCACGACGGTTACCCGGCTCCAACTGCTGCGTCTTTGGAGTCCAGTGGATCTTCGCCATCTTGGAGCCGCTCGGGAAGGGTTTGCCGTTTCCGGGAATCCCGCTCCTGTAGGCGGCCATGATCACGGGATTTCCGAGTATCGCGGCGATCTTGCCGTTGTTCTGGCTGATGGCGATGACCGACCAGTTTTCGAACCCGTGGAACTCCGAGAAGGCGAGACCCTTGGGTACTCTCAGGGCGTGTTCGTCAGCAAAAATCGCTGTGCAGATTGTCAGCGCAATGACGGATATCGAAGCGATCAGTATTTGTCTTTTCATAGCTTCAACCTGCCGTTCATTGTCGATGCGAGGGCTTCATCACATCAGGAAAAAGGATGCCGCGGAATAGCACTTTGGTGGCGGCGCAGGCGTGCGCTGCCGGTTCACGCGAGTATACGTCCAGAATGCGAGGAGGGCGGCGTGTCCTCGCAGGCTTTTCGGACTGAGTGGCGTATAGCCATGCTCAAGTTCTCGCTAAACATGAGCTCACCCGAGTCACGGGCGGGATTCGTGGCGCCGGGCGGAGAATACGTGCGATTGTTGGCCCATCCGAGCGCGAGACTGTGAGCACTTCGCCCCAAGCGTACTGTGATGCCGCCTCTGCCCGCTGCGTAGGCAGATCGGCGCCCGTGGCGCATCCGAGGCTCATCCTAATCGCCTCGGTGCTGGCCTCGAGCCTTGCGTTTGTGGACGGCTCAGTAGTGAACGTTGCGCTGCCGGCAATCGGTCGCGCCCTTTCGGCCGACGCGAGCGCTCTGCAGTGGACCGTGAATGCGTATTTGCTGCCGCTCAGCGCGATGCTGCTGCTCGGTGGGGCAGCCGGCGACCGCTTCGGTCGCCGCAGGCTATTGATCTGGGGAACCATTCTCTTCGCTCTAAGCTCCGTTGTGTGCGCGCTCGCTCCGCACCTCTCGCTGCTGCTCGCGGCGCGATTCCTTCAAGGCGTCGGTAGCGCGATGCTGATGCCAAACAGTCTCGCGATCCTCGGGCAGACTTTCACGGACGAGAGAAAGGGCCGTGCAGTAGGAATTTGGGCTGCCGCGAGCGCGATCGCGGGCGCTCTCGGACCCGTGCTCGGCGGCTGGCTCGTCGACCTGGGGAGCTGGCGCGCGATCTTTCTGATCAACGTACCCATCGCTGCCGTCGCGATCGTGCTGGCGTTGCGTTACATTCCTGCGGATCGCGCGGGGCGCCGGGAGCCGTTGGATGTATCGGGTGCCGTCCTGGTCACGGCCGGGCTTGGAGTGCTCACGTGGGCACTTACTATCGCAGGCAGTCCTGCTGGCCTGAACGGGATCACCGGCTTCATGGCCATTGGCGCGATGGGGCTGCTCCTCATTTTCGTCATCGGCGAGCTACGAAGAGGCGATGGGGCTCTGGTGCCGATGACCCTATTCAGCACGCCGACGGTTGTCGGCTTGAACCTCGTTACGCTGCTGCTCTATGGATCCTTGGGCGCGCTGCTCGTGCTGGTGCCGTACGTGCTGATCGAAGCGCTGCGGTACTCCGCGGCACGAGCGGCGGCAACATTGCTCCCACTTCCGATCGTCATGGCCCTCATTTCACCGCTCGCGGGCTCGCTCGCAGAGCGTGTCGGCCCCCGGATACCGATTGCTGTCGGCTCCGCTGTCGTCGGTTTGGGCATGCTTCTGACACTGCGAATCCGTGCCTCCACGACATACTGGACGGGACTGTTTCCAGCGGTTATTGCGCTGGCCCTGGGATTGTCCGCCGCGGTTGCTCCACTCACGAGTGCGGTGCTCAGCGACGTCGAAGCGCGTTATACCGGTGTCGCGTCGGGACTCAACAGCGCGGTCGCGCGCACGGGCGGATTGCTCGCGACAGCGATGGTCGGGTCCGTATTCGCATCCCATGGAGCCGGTCTATTGCGCTCATTTCATGTCACGATGGCAATCGGTGCCATCGCGTGCTGGGGCGCGGCGTTGAGCGCTTGCGGACTCGTTCGGGGACGCTCTAGGCCCTTTTCCGCGCTGTAGACCGCCGCCGGATCGCGCGTTGGCGGGAGCCAGGACGATTCTTGTCAAGACTCGCCCTGAGAGCCGCCATCAGGTCGATGACCTCGGCCTTCGGTCGCTCGGCAGCCTCAGGGGGTTCCACGTCCAAGGCATGCGTCTCCTTATTGCGAACCTTTTCCTCAACGCGATGTTTGAGGTCGGAGTGGTAGGTGTCCTTGAATTGACTGGGCACGAATTTCCCCGACATCTGCTGGATCAGCTGCTTCGCCATGGAGAGCTCGCTCGAGGTTACCTTGGGCGATGCGGCTTCCTTCTCGACGGGCAGGATCTCATCTGGAAAGCGCAACGCCAGCAGCGTCAGGGACGACTCGGATGGCACCACGGCACACAGGTGCTCGCGCTGATGCATCACGAAGGTTGCCACCGCGACTTTGCCGGTAGCGCTCAAGGCCTGGCGGAGAAGTGAATAGACTTTTTCTCCTCCCTTTGCCGGCGCCAGGTAATAGGGCTTTTCGTAGTAAACGTACGGGATCGCGCCGGCGTCACAAAATGTTTCGATCTGAATGGTCTCGGAAGCTTTGACATTCGCATGCTTGAAGTCCGCGTCCGTGAGGACGACGTAGTCACCCTTTTTGTATTCGTAGCCCTTCACGATGTGCTTCCAAGCCACCTCTTTGCCCGTGCGCTTGTTTATGTGCTGATATCCCACGGGCGAGAAGTCGCGGCTGTCGAGCATGTGCAGCGGCAACGGATTGTCCCGGGAGGCGGTATGGACCTCGACGGGCACATAGATGAGTCCGAAGGAGATCGCACCTCGCCACAGAGCTCTTGCCATAGAAAAATCCTCAGCGTTGGGTATTCACGATCGCGGAGCAGGGCGGCTATACGTTGCCCCCCTTTGAAGTGATGCGCTACTGGAACGAGCAACGTTCGCGCCCGCGTCCGCGACGGGTAAAGCGGAGTGCCGGCTGGCGCGAGATCCAGCGGAAGGACCCCAGGTCAGGGGCGTGGCGCCAGGACGGGACTCGAAACTGGCCAGAAAACCCTTTGGCTATAGGCACTTAGACAGTTCGGCCCCTTGGGTGCCCCATAAAGGTTACCAATGGCGCTTGACCGTAATGTGATCCGGCGGAGCCACCCGATAGCCCGGTCCGCCATCAGCACCATTTGACCGTTTGCCTGAACTTCAGTAAATCATTCGTGGTCTGTAACTTCGGTGCTGCCCATGACTGCAATAACCAGAGGGTCATTGAGATGAAGCGTATCAGCAGCGTTGCCGCCATCGCATTGTTGACGCTGACATATGTGGCGCGCGCTGCGCCGGCACCGTCACTTCCACTCGCTGAAGTCATCGCCGGCCCACAACGCACTCCGGCATTTGAGGCCCGCGACCGTTATCGGCATCCGATGCAGGTCCTGCAATTCTTCGGGCTGAAGCCTGACATGCGTTTAGTCGAGATCTGGCCTTCCGGCGGGTGGTGGACCGAAATCCTGGCTCCTTATCTGCACGCGCACGGGACGTATTACGCTGCCCTGCAGCAGTCGTCCGAGGACGCCGCGTTCCGCGGTAAGCTCGCCGCGGCGCCGCAGTACTATGACCGTGTCATCGTGACCCGGGCGGGGCCGCCCGATCATTGGCAGATTGCGCCACCCGGCAGCGCGGATCTGGTGCTGACTTTCCGCAACGTTCACAACTGGTTGGCGGGCGGCTACGAGAAGGAAATGTTTGCGGCGATGTATCGCGCGCTCAAGCCTGGCGGAGTGCTCGGCTTGGAGGAGCACCGTGCGGCGTCCGGCACCACGCGCGCGGACTGGGTGAAAACCGGGTACGTCTCGGAGGACTTCGTGATTGAGCTTGCCCGCCAAGCGGGGTTCCGTCTCGTTGCAAGGTCCGAGATGAGTGCCAACCCGAAGGACACCAAGAACTACCCGGAGGGCGTATGGACGCTGCCGCCGACGTTGGTCATGGGGCAGAAGGACCGCGCGAAGTATCTGGCAATAGGCGAATCCGACCGCATGACGCTGAAGTTCGTCAAGCCCTGATCCCAAGTCCTGGGGTGCGGCAGCGGCACGGCGGGAGGTCGTATGAGAGTCGAAGAGGTACGCGCAGCGCTGAACCGGCACTGGACTGCTTCGGATGCGAGCGATTTTGAAGCGGAACACGATATCTATCTCGAAGATGCAGTGTTGGAATATCCGCAGTCCGGCGAGCGAATCCGTGGTCGGCGCAATATACAGATCACCCGCACCAGGCAGCCGAACAAAAGACGCTTCGTCGTGCGGCGGATCGTTGGCAACGGCGACCTTTGGATCACCGAGTATGTTCTGACCTACGACGGGAGGCCTTCCTACACCGTGAGCGTCATGGAATTCAGCGGCGACAAGGTTGCGCGAGAAACGCAGTACTTTGCGGATCCGTTCGAGGCTGCCGCGTGGCGCGCTCAGTGGGTCGAGCGGATGTAGGACATCGGCCTTACATCAAGCGGCCCTCACTTGCCGCGTGTTGCTCCAGACGACCTGCGCAATGCCGACCAGGGCGAGGATCGCACCGTAGAGCACCCAGCGCCGTTGCCCTACCATGAATCCCACGCGGAAGGCCAGATCGAGGCCCTGCAGGATCCAGACGATGCCCATCGCCACCATCGCAAGTCCGACGAGGCTGCTCACGATTCGCATCAATAGATTGAACGCGCCGCGCATGGAGGCCCCCCGTTTCATCTGATTTCGTGCTGCGTGAGTATAGCGCGTTGGGCGATCAGTACGCGTTCGCCATCCGGATCCATTACCGTCGAAGAGGTGAAATCGTTCAATAGGACCAGCGCCGTGGTTGGCCGCGTTCCGTGGTGCAGGCCGAAGGGCGACGGAACACACGGAAAGGATCCGTGGCGGTGAGAGTCCATTCACAGTTCTCGCCCTTTGTGCTTTTCACTTAACCCGGGGAGCGCGAGCATCGTTGGCCCATGACGTCTGCCGCATCCCGCCCCGTTCGCCACCTCGCGCTGCACGCGACCCCTGCCTCACCGCACTCGTTTGTTCCCGTCGGCCCGGTAATGCTTCTGGCCGCTTTTATGGTCGCGGCATCGCCGGCGCGAGCCGACCCGGATACCGCAAACGTCGGTCAACTCAAAAGCCTGAGTATCGAGCAGCTGATGAACGTCGAAGTGACGTCGGTTGCCAGACATCCTGAGAAGCTGCTTCGTAGCGCCTCCGCTATTCAGGTCATCACTCAGGATGACATTCGACGCTCGGGTGCCACCAGTCTCGCAGAGGTCCTGCGACTTGCCGATAATCTCGAGGTGGCACAGAAGAACTCTCACGACTGGGCAATCAGCGCACGCGGCTTCAACACCGCGCTCGCCAACAAGCTGCTGGTGATGATCGATGGGCGCACAGTGTATACGCCACTTTTTTCCGGGGTGTTCTGGGACATCCAGGACTACCCGCTGGAAGATATCGATCGGATCGAGGTGATCAGCGGCCCCGGCGGCACGTTGTGGGGCGCAAACGCCGTGAATGGCGTGATCAATATCATTACCAAGAGCGCGAAAGACACCCAGGGCACGTATGTCGAAGGGGGCGCGGGCAATCAGCTCGATGGGATCGCGGACGCCCGCTACGGCGGTTCGATCTCTTCGAACACTTCGTTTCGGATCTACGGCAAGTACGTCGACCGTGCCGACGAGGTCATGACCGATGGTGCGCCCGGATCAGACTCCTGGCATCAGGAGCGCGGTGGCTTTCGGATGGACTCAGACCTCTCGAGCCGCGACGCGCTCACGCTGCAGGGCGACTACTACGACGGGTACGAGAATGAGCCCGGTGACGGGGCGGCCACGACGAGCGGCGGCAATCTCTTGGGCCGATGGAGTCGCCGCTTCTCGGATGACTCGGATATGAGCCTGCAGTCCTACATCGACCATACGCATCTGCTCGATCCGGAGCCGGCGCTGACGATCGGCTCACTGGAGCTGGCGCCGGCGGGCTTACTGCAGGACGATCTCACGACATACGATGTCGATTTTCAAGACCGCTTCAGTGGCGGCGCCTACCATCGGATCGTGTGGGGACTCGGATTCCGCCGCACCCATGACGCGGTAGTCGATGCCCCGGGCTTCGCATTTCTGCCCAACGTGCTGAATCAGAATCTGTACAGCACGTTCGTTCAGGATGAGATCCCCATCGAGCCGAACCTGTCGTTCATTCTCGGCACGAAGTTCGAGCACAATGACTACACGGGATGGGAAGTGCAACCCAACGCGCGCGTCCAGTGGACGTTTGCGGACGAAGAGTCGCTCTGGGGAGCGGTCTCGCGCGCCGTGCGCACGCCCTCGCGTATCGATACGGATCTCTACGAGGCGCCGCCGCCCAATTTTCTACTCCTGCGGGGTAGCCCAGACTTCAAATCCGAGGACCTGATTGCCTACGAGCTCGGCTACCGCGGCCAGATCGGCCCGCGCTTCAGCTCGTCGGTATCGACCTTTTACAATGTATACAGCGACCTGCGGAGCACCAGCTACACTCCCTTGACCGTGCTGCCCTTCTATTTCGCCAACAACCTGGAGGGTCACACGTATGGGCTGGAATTCTCGGGTGACTACCAGGTGATGTCAGGCTGGTCGCTGCATGCGGGTTACACTCTGCTCAGGGAGCACCTGCTCGTCAAACCCGGGCAGGCGGACATCAACGACGCCCTCAACGAGACCGCTGATCCCAAGCACCAGTTCTCCGTCCGCTCGTCTGTGGATCTACCCTGGCAGACCCAGTTCGATGCCCAATTGCGCTGGGTGGACACCTTGCGCACCAACAATGGACCCGTGCCGGGAACGGTCCCCGCCTACTTCGAGCTCAACTCGCGTCTTGCCTGGCAGGTGAGCCCGCGGTTGCGGCTATCGATCAATGGGCAGAACCTGCTGCATTCTCGGCATCCGGAGTACGGGTTTCCGAGCCCCACTCGGATCGAAATCGATCGCAGCCTTTACTTGAAGCTCGCATGGAGCCGCGCGCCTTGAGGCCACTGGGGAGATAGCCCGCCACTTGCCTTGGGTCGGAAGTTCCGGAATCATCCCGGTTGGGGATGCGAACATCGATGCAGGGGCAAGAAGCATGGCCAACGAATCAAGTTCGGGCAACGCCTCCGACCGTGACCTGACCGAGGCACTCGCTGCCAGTAAGGCGGAGGTTGCGGCAATTCTAGCCGAAGATAGCGGCGCCTTCGGTGATTCGCTGGCATCGGACCTGATCGTCAATTCGCCCCTCGGTACCATCAATCGCCGCGCCGATACGTTGGCCGCGTTCTCTGCCGGATTCATACGCTACAGCGCCTTCGATCGTCGTATGGAATACGTCGGCAAATTGGGCGAGTTCGTCGTGATCATGGGACAGGAAGTTCTTACGCCCAAGGGCAAAGCGCCTAACGCTGGAAAGACGGTGTATCGAAGATTCACCGATATCTGGCGCAGGGAGCAGGATGTCTGGCGCCTCGCGCTTCGTCAGGCGGCGATCGCCAAAGTTGGGTGAAGCGCCGGTGATCTAAGCGTTGCCTTGCGCCTTCAATAAATCAGCATCAATCTGTGCCACCTTCCCCACGGAAGGGCGCGCGTTCCAGCGATCAATGTACGTCTTTATGGGCGGCACGGCTTCGATCAAGCCAAATCCTGTCATCCAAGTCAGCGCCGTACCCCATAGAACGTCGGCTGCTGTGAATCTCTCGCCCAGCAGCCACGGCCCCCTTGCCAGCTGACTCGTCACGGCGCCAAGCGTCGCCTTCCAGTCACCATATGGCACCATGCTAATAGGTCCGGGTTCGCGCTTTAGCGCTTTGTCCACGAGCGCCGGCTCGAAACATGCGGCGTAGAAGACATACCAGCGCAGGTACGGCCCGCGTAATGCCTCGCCGATCAAGGGTGTGATGCCTGCCTCGGGGAATAGATCCGCAAGGTAGATGCCAATAGCTACCTGTTCAGTAACCAGAGCATCGCCGTGTAAGATGGCCGGAACTTTGCCCATCGGGTTGACGGCCAGGTAGCCATCCTGCCGCTGCTCTCCAGCCTTCATGTTGAGAGCATGCAGCTTGTAGGGGGCATTGAGTTCCTCTAACAGAGCCAATGTTCCTGATGATCGTGTCCGGGGGGAATGGAATAGTGTGATCGGGTGTGGCGTCGACATTTTTACCCCCATGGTCGCCCGCATCGTGCCAAAAAGCGTCTCCTGCGTCCATCCAGTCTTGGCACGATGTAGATGCTATAGACGGCGGTGACGACGAGCGCTCCAACAGAACCGGCCGGTGGACTCGTATCAGCCGCGCCAGGTTAAGTACCTTCCTTCGCCGTGAAGCCCAGCAGCAACGCTACCAGGCATGCGACCAGGAGGGCTGCAAAGCCCACGCGCACGGACGGCGGCGTATTCACGATTGCAGCGGACAACGAAGCGCGCTCTGGCGCGCTCGCATATTGTGCAAGCACGTACGTCGGCGAAGAAATCGCCAGCGCACAGCCGGTTACCTTGTATTGAAGGCCATCGCGAGTCAGGAGGAAGCCGCCAACCATCAGAGTGAGCCCAACTGCGGCAGTAAACATCACCTTGATGAAAGGCTCTTTGTCGAAGACGAATTCGCCGCAAAGGTCGGAGAAAAACATAGCGATCAACGACAGTATTGGCAACGCCCATTCGTACGGCGCTCGCTTCAAGACACGGAAAGTCACGTTGACGACGACGATTAGGCTTGCGGCGCCAGCGCCGGCAATTCCGACAGCTGCAGTCGGCACCACCCAGCTCGCGATGACTCCTGACGCCAGGATGCCGGTGTGTAATATGACGCCCGCGATCGCAACGGCATCAATAACGAGGAACACGGCTATCCCTAACCCAACGAGCCCAAGGGTAACGGCGACGCCGATGGCGAGAATCTCTTTAGAGCTCACGTGTCGCCCGACGGGTCTTTCCCGATGATCCCCTTCAAAGCTTATCACGGCTTCGGTGGATCCGGTCAATGACGGGGCTCGAATTGCCAGGGCGCGATCGTGCGGTGACCGGACTGGTCGCTCCGGTTCGGGCAGGTGCTGTCGGCCAAGAGTGGTCTCCGAGGTTTCATTTTGATTTTCAGGAAGGCGGGCGTTCGGGATAAAATATCTAACCGGGCGACCGGATAGCAGACAGGAGGGCGAAGATGGCCAAATCCGTTGAGGATGTCATAGCTGCACTCGGGGACGAGGAGGCGAGTGATAGCCGGACCCTGATGGAGATGATGCGTCGACTCAGCGGAAGTCAACCGAAGCTGTGGAATGTCGGTACCATCGGCTTTGATGAGTACCACTACCAATACGAGGGTGGGCGGGAGGGTGATGGCCATGCACTGGGCTTCTATCCAAGGAAGGGCAAGATCACCGTCTACCTGATGGACGGTACGGCGCGCCATTCTCGGCTGCTGGCGCGCTTAGGCAAGCACACGACGAGCCGAGTCTGTGTCTACATCAGGCGGCTCGGGGATGTCGAACTGCCCGTCCTCGAGAAGATACTGCAACAGTCCTACCAGTACCTGAAGGCACAAAGCGGACACATGCACCGAGTCAAGTAGCAGCGTCGGCGGTCCGTGATCTTCCCTTATTCTCGGGGGTCACGCTCTTCTGCCTTGAAAGGCGCAGCGTGACGACCTCACATCCGAGCAAGCTCGTCGAGTGGATGAGAGGCTCCGGCACTGCCGGTCTACTCATCGCCACGGGATCGTTCCGCTCTGCGCAGAACATGGCGCAGACAACGCTCTCCCTCTTGGGCTTGGCACTCGGGCTCAATGGTGCTGCCATCGGCGCGGTAGCGGCTGGCTCCAACCTCATCGCCGTCCTGACGATGCTGCTGTTCACAGCACATCTTGCGACCAGTTCCGCGCAACGGGCGGTCTTTGTGGGCCTGCTCTTCATGACCGCCTCGCTCGTGTGCTTCCTTGCACCTTCTCTGATCATGCTCCTGGCTGGCTCGCTGTTTCTCGGCATCGCCGGGGGCCTGGTGCTGCCATCGGCTGCCACTGCGATCGGCGATCTTGCCGGGAGCGGGGGAGACCGATCTCGCGCGGCTCGAGGACGCGCCCTCGCCATGTTGGCGCTCGTGCTCGCGATCAGCCTTGCACTCGGTCCTCTCTACGAGTCTCTCGTGCTGGGCGCAACGCATGAGCGCCTGCAAGCGGCCTACCTGGCCTTCATCCCGGTAACGCTCATCGGTGCGGTCGTGGCTCGTGGGCGCCGGCGAATGACGGCGGCGGTACCTGCCGGGTCGGGCTCTTTCTGGGAGTCGATGGCTAGCCTGGGGTCCTTATTCCGCAATCGGAAGTGGAGCCTCGGCGTGTGTGGCCAGGCGATTTACATGGTTCCCTTCGCGCTCGTCGTCGTCTTCGCCGGTTTGCTCGGGAGCTCCCTGTATCAAGCCTCCGCATCCACGACCGAGATCGGCATAGCACTTTTCTTCATCGTCTCGTTCCTCTGCCGTGCCGCTCTCACGCGCTGGCCGGCAGTCGGGCATCGCGTCGAGCTGTTCACCCTGTGCATCGTAGTCACGCTATGCGGGATCGGCCTGTTGGCCGTCGGCCATAGCACCGGTCTTTTCATGGTGGCCCTGGCGGTTCTCGGAGCACCGCACGGACTCACATATCCGCTCGCCCTCGGACTTGTGTCGGACGCCGTTCCCATCGAGGAGCTGTCGCGAGCGAACGCCGCCTTCCAGGCAGTGACCAGCCTGATCAGCGTTGCGGTCCCCTTCATCTTCGGTCTGGTGATCGATCGATTCGGAGACCAAGCAGTCCTGCTCTGTGCGGCGATCCCCATCGTGCCGCTGGCCGGTCTGCTGTGGTTGCTTCGTGATGCCGGCTGAGCCGAGCGCCGTACAGTCAGGGGCGGAGTCTTACAGATCCGCCCATGCCCACCCGGTGATTCGCCAGCCGCCCGGTTCCCTGTGGAGCGATGCGGTGAACATGCTGGGCAGCTTCTTCGGCTTGCCGAAGTGCTTGAAAACGAGAGTCACAGGTACGACGACGTAGGCCCAATCACCGGTGATGTCGATGTGCCGGGGTTTGCCGAGGATTCTCGCATCAGTGATCCCTTCTTTCCTCGTCACGTCAACGAAACCATCCGCCCATTTCTCACAGCCGTTCCCTTGCCACTCGTGCGGAGGGAAGTCATCGATCACGGATGCATGCTCAGCGCAAGCTGCGACGGCTGATTTCAGGTCGCCTTTGTTGAAGCCGTCGATGAACCGGTGCAGGGGAATCATCGCGTCGCTCTTTACGGTAGCGGCGGCCTGGTTAGCCGCCAGCACGGAAAGCGCGAGTACGAATGCGACCAGTATTTTTGACATGACGAAAGCCCCTCGATTTCTCATTGGGCAACGGGGGGCCCTAGCGAACCATTCCATGCCTCCCTAGCGACCTCCGCCCATTATAATCCACGGATGGCGAGCGCGAATCAGTCCGTGGCACCGGGTGAAGCGGCGGCCGCTCCGGCCTCACCCTGGAGCGCATTCCGGCATCCGACCTTCCGGGTCGTCTGGATCGCGACGGTCGTCTCGAACGTGGGGGGCTGGGTGTCGTCGGCTGCTTCGGGTTGGCTCATGACGAGCCTCAACCCCGACCCGCTCGCCGTGTCTCTGGTGCAGGTCATGAGCAATCTACCGCTATTCGCACTGGCACTGCCGGCTGGCGCGTTGGCGGACGTCATGGATCAGCGCCGGTTGTTGATCGCGGCTGAGCTCGCCATCATGGCTTCCACTACGGTGTTCGCGATCCTCGTCTCGACGCACCTCATTACGCCGACCAGCCTCCTCATCATGACGGCTCTGACGAGCGCTGCTGGCGCGCTGTCTCTGCCTGCCTGGCAGACAGTCGTCTCGCAACTGGTGTCCAAGCCTGAGCTGCCCGCAGCGGTGGCCTTGAACAGCCTCGGGATCAACATCAGCCGCGCCGTCGGACCGGCGCTCGGGGGATTTCTGGTCAGCACGTTCGGCTTCGGGCCGCCGTTTTGGGTGGATGCCTTCAGCAATGCGGGTGTCATCGGCGCATTGCTGCGCTGGCGCAGGCCCCCACAGCGCGGCGCCAGCCTGCCCCGTGAGCGTATCGGTAGGGCGTTGCGTGTGGGATTGCGCCACGCCCGCTACAACCCGCATCTGCGAGCGACGCTGATACGCACCGCGACATTCTTCGTGAGCGCAAGCGCCTATTGGGCTCTGCTACCCTTGGCAACGTTGCGACAGACTTCGGGCGGCGCGACACTTTACGGCGGCCTCCTTGGAATGATCGGCGCGGGGGCGGTGGCCGGTGCATTTCTCCTGCCGCGCCTCAAGGAGCGTATCGGTGCGGATCGACTCACGGCTGTGAGTGCTGGGGGCACCGCGCTTGCCATGGCGCTCTTCGGTATCGCACGCAACCCGGGCACGTTCGTGCTCGCGAGCGCGCTGGCAGGCATGTGCTGGATCGGTGCGGTGTCGAGTCTCAATCTATCCGCGCAGGTGGCTCTGCCCGAATGGGTCCGCGGTCGCGGACTCGCTATCTTCGTCACCGTGATGTTCGGTGCCCTGAGCCTCGGCGGTCTCCTTTGGGGCAAAGTCGCGGCGCTCGAGGGCACCTCGGTTGCGTTGCTTGCAGCCGGCGCAGTCGCTGCACTCGCTATCCCGCTCACATGGAAATGGAAGCTGCAAACCGGTGCCGGGGTTGACTTTACGCCTTCTCAGCACTGGCCGGCCCCGATCACGACACACGAGATCGCGCAGGATCGGGGACCGGTCATGGTGACCGTGGAGTACCGCGTCAGTCCCGAGAATCGCGCTCGCTTTCTCAAGGCGATGTTTCGCTATTCGCGCGCGCGCCGACTCGACGGCGCTTATAACTGGCGGTTGTTCGAGGATCCGGCCGAGGACGGAAAGTTCGTCGAGACCTTCATGACCGATTCCTGGCTGGATCATCTGCGCCTGCACGCGCGCGTCACGAAGGCCGATCGGCTCCAGGAGACGATCGTGCAGCGCCTGCTGATCGGCAACGCCTACAAGACGACGCATCTTGTCGAAGTCGACGGCAAGTAGACTCCAGTGAGGATTGATGATCGCTGGCTTCTGCCGGCTGAAGGGCTCGCCTCGAGTCTCCTGACTTGCGCGCTGCTTCACTTACCCTATGCATTCGAGTTCCTCGGTCTGGTATTGGGTCTGTCGAAGTCTTTTGGGCCGACACCGGAATTTGACAGACGAATACAACAGCGCTTTCTCATTGGGCCGGACGAGGGTAATTTGCTGGCCGAGCTTCGCGCAGAAGGATTCACGATAATCGAGCCACAAGACCTATACAGGCGCGACCGAATCTCAGCTTTTTCCGTGCCCGGTTTGGGTTATCCTACCGACCAGGGTGGCTCCGAGAAGACCGCCCGCGCATGTAAAACCACGGGAAAGGGCGCTCGGTGACTGAGCCGTCGCACGCAGTGTTTTTGAGCTACGCCTCGCAGGATGCGCAGGCGGCTCAAAGGATTTGCGAAGCCTTGCGCGCGGCCGGCATCGAGGTCTGGTTCGACCAGAGCGAGCTGCGAGGCGGGGACGCGTGGGACCAGTCCATCCGCCGGCAGATCAAGAACTGCACCCTGTTCATCGCCATCATCTCCAGGAACACGCACGATCGCGACGAGGGATATTTCCGCCTCGAATGGAAGCTCGCTGTGGATCGCTGCCACCTGATGGCGTCCGACAGAACGTTTCTATTGCCGGTCGTCATTGATGATACGCGCGATGACGATGAGCGAGTGCCGGAACGTTTTCGGGAGGTGCAGTGGACGCGACTGCGGGGAGGGGAGACGCCGCCCGCCTTTGTGGACCGCGTCGGGCGACTCCTGACGCCGGCTGATTCTCATGCGCAGGCGCCCGGCCACGAAGAGGCGCGCTTCCGATCTGGCGCAACACCACCGGCGAAAGCGTTCGCCTCGGCATCCTCCTGGTCGAAGCGCGGCCTATCCATCACAGCCGCCGTCGTCATTCTGGGAGCCGTGGTGTATCTCGGCATGGACCGGCCCTGGATCTCGAAGCCCGCGGTCTCGCCACCGATGGTCCCGGCTAACACTGCACCCGCCGCCAACGCTGTGTCTGCGGCATTCACTCCGCCTCCGCACTCGATCGCGGTGCTGCCATTCGAGAATTTGAGCGGCGAGAAGGATCAGGAGTATTTCTCCGAGGGGCTCACGGAAGAGATCCTCAACTCACTGACCGAGATCGACGGGCTGCAAGTCTCCGGCCGCACGTCGGCCTTTTCCTTCCAAGGCAAGGACACCGACCTTGGGACGATCGCCCGCAAGCTCGACGTCGGGGCCATCCTCGAAGGGAGTGTGCGCCGCTCGGGCCGCACAGTGCGCATCACCGTCCAGCTCATCAACGCGGTCACGGGATTTGACGTGTGGTCGAAGACCTACGATCGGGATTTGGGAGATGTGCTGAAGCTGCAGACCGAAATCGCCACCGCGGTCGCCCAGGCTCTGAAAGTCACACTTCTCGGCGATGTCTCGGCGAAGATCGAGCTCGGCGGCACGCGTAATCCTGCTGCCCTGGACGCCTATCTGCGTGCTTCGAAGGTGATGCAGGCATTGGGCGACGCCTCCAAAGATCTCCCCGCCGCGATCGCCAAGTACACCGAGGCGATCCGCCTCGACCCGGACTTCGCGCTCGCATTCTCTGGGCGATCGCTGGCTCTAATGGGCTACGCCGAGGAGGTCGCGACTGGGGCTGCGACTCGCGAAGACTTTCAGAAGGCGGAAGCGGACGCCCGGCGGGCGATTGCGCTCGCCGCGAAACTGGCTCAAGCACACCTCGCGCTTGCGAACGTCTTCGAGGAGGGAACGCTAAACTTTCAGCAAGCGAACGAAGAATACGAGCGGGCCGTGGCGCTCGCCCCAGGCGATGCGCAGGTCGTTCGCCTGGGCGGTGTTTTTGGCGCTTATATGGGCCGCTTCAATGCGGCCATTGCTGCCGCGCGCCGTGCAGTCGTCCTGGACCCGCTCGCTGACATAAGCCGCGCCGATCTCGGTTCAGTACTCTACACGGCCCGGCAGTATGACGAGGCGGCAAGCACTTATGCAGAAGTGCTCAGCCTCAATCCCGGATACGCAGGGGGCTACGGGCAGCGCGGACTCGCGCTGATCGAGCTCGGTGACCTCGCGGGTGCGCGGACCGCGTGCGAAGGCAAACGCGATTACTGGATGAGTGAGCAGTGCCTGGCGTTGGTGTACGAGAAGCTCGGCCGGCATGCTGATGCGCAAGCCGAACTCGCGAAAATGAAGGCAGCGTATGGCGATGCCGCCGCCTATCAGTACGCTGTGATCTATGCCCAGTGGGGCGATCGCGCGAATGCGCTCGAGTCGCTGGATACCGCGATGCGTCTGCACGATCCGGGATTGATCAGTTTGAAGACCGATCCGCTCATGGATCCGCTGCGGCAGGAGCCGCGCTTTCAGGCGATCCTGCGGGAGTTGAATTTCCCCACGGACTGAGCCGCAAGGTCATGCGCGTGCCGCCTGGCAGAATTCTGGACGTTGCGACTGCTTACCGGTTGCGCCGGTAGCCGCTCCCGCATTGGAATAATCTCGCTTCAGTGGCTCGCAGTGCGTCAGCTACCGGCACTCGTGCCGAGCGCCACGCCGGCATGAGACCCCCGAGCAGGCCCATAAGCAGCGCCCACGCAATGCCAATGACGACTAGTCTGGGCGTCACGGTGAGGTCGAAAGCAATGCCCTCGGGGCTGATGTGGTATCCGTTGAAGAGTGCCCAGGCGGCGATGGCGCCTACTACTGCCCCGGGTATCGCCATCAGCATTGACTCGATCAGTACCGCCAGCGCGACAGGGACGCCTCCGAATCCGAGGGCACGCAGGGTCGCCATTTCGCGGCGCCGTTGCTCGACGAGCGCATACAGTGCATTGATTGCTCCGACCGTTGCGCCTGCTGCCATGACCGTTGCGACGAAGTAGCTGATGAAGCCCAGGAGATGCGCGGTGGGTTTGGCGTCATCGAGATCCGCTTCGGCCTCGTGCTTGAGGTCGACGTGCAGGGCGTCGGATCCGCGCGTAGTGCGTGTCTAAGGCGGGCAAATCCCTCCGGTTGATCGAGTGTCACCAAAACTCGGGTGAAATCCTTGCTGCCGGAGGCAGACATTAGGGTCAGCGCGTCGGTCAAGAGCGCGGAGTTGAGCATCCCACGGGCCTCGAAGTGCCCGACGATGATCCACTCGTTGCCCCGCAGCCAGATTCGGTCACCAATGGTCATGCCACGGTCTTCCGTGTAACGGGTCTTGCCCACGATCACCTCGTGCAGGCCGGGCCGGAACATTCTGCCAGCCGTCAGCTTCAGCTCCGGAACTACGCGCGGAAATTCGGGCTGCACGCCATTTACCGGCGCGAAGACGCGCGAGTCGTCGCTCTTCTTGTACGAGGTAATGGTGGAGGTGAAAATGCTACTCGCCATGGGTTTATCGTAAGAGTCGTGCCGAATGCCAGGCTCATTTTCGACGAGCGCCACATTCTGCTGCGAATCGTGCCGCCGACGCCGAACCCATTCGATGGAGTTTTCGATGACCGCGCGATCCGGGCTAGCGCCGCTTTCAGCCGCGAGCCGTGCACCCGTCCCCATTGAGAGCATTGAGATGAATACACCCACCACGCACGCGGTGCCCACCAGGGTAACGACAGAGGGACCCAGGCGGCCTTCGAAGCTGCCCAGGCTCATTTGCAAAAGCACGACGAGTTGTTTCCAGGCGTGCATGATCAATTTTCTGCCATAGCTCGAGTGACGGGGAGCCGCAGTCCCTTCCAAGCGGGCAGCAGTGCGCTCACCGTAGCAAGCATCAGCGCGAGGACGGCACCGAGTATCAAGACCGGCATCGTGAGTTGGATGTGCTGCGGCCAAAAGTTGATTCGCTCCGCAATCCAGAAAAGGCCCCAAGAAACCGCGAGCCCGGCGGCCGCGAAAACAAGGCAAAGAAGTGCGGCTTCCGTCATCAGGAGTGCCATGACCGCCCGATCTGAGTAGCCAACTGCCTTGAGCACGGCGAGCTCTCCGGTGCGCTCCCGGACAGATTGCATGAGCAGGGCGCCGATGGAAATGAGCAGCGAAAAGAGTACCGCGGCGATTACCGCACGGATTACCAGGCTGACGTCGCCGATCGACCGCATGTTATGCTGCGCCATCTCTCGCGTAGGTTCGGTCTGGGTCTGGTAGCTCGAATTCATGAACATCCGATCGATGGCCGATGCCACCTCGTCTGCTTGCTTGGGATCGCGCACCTTCACTTGATATTCAAAGACCATTCCCTTGTCTTGTACACGAGCCTCGTCGTAGTAGTCGTTGTTGATGATGATGAAGTCAGATTGAGGTGCCCTGGATCTAACGGACACTGCCGCTTGGAGGAATTGACTCCAGCCAAATCTCTTTGCAAACACAACAGGCGATTGATATCCAAGTCGAGAATGGCGTCTCTGCCTGTTGTAGAAGACCTCGATGTATTCGCGTATGGCACTCTCGGCCTCTGCGCGAGTTGAGAAATTCCGGTGGTGAACCATCTCCGTTTTCAGGCTTCCCCAGAAGCTCTCTGTCGCGCTTCATGTCAAATCGGACAAAACGGCTGAGCTAGGAAAGGAGACTTCCACTGCTTAGGCCGCCCTGGTGAACCGCTGCAGGTTGGTCGTTTTGCGGTGCGCGCGGGCCGCAGCTATTCGCCGTGCGCGCTCATACAGAATTTCTGGTGCCCGGGAGAGGACTCGAAGGCGGCCTGAAAACCCTTTATATACAGTCACTTAGGAAGTTAGGCCTGCCGAGTTACCCAGCAGCCCCGCGGACGGGGTGATACCTATCGCCGGTCGCGTATGGTACCCTTACCTAAAAGTAAGGAACCGTGGAGAACGTAATGGCGACCGCTACGCTTACTGGGAAAGGTCAGATCACGATCCCCGTCGAAGTACGTCAGGCGTTGCGGCTTGATGCCGGTGACCGAGTCGAATTCGTCGAGGTTGAGCCGGGTCGCTTTGAGATCGTACCGGCGACGCGCTCGGTGACGGCGCTCAAGGGAATGTTCGGCAAGCCACGGCGGACGGTATCGATAGAGGAGATGAACGCCGCGATTGCTAAGCGCGGCGCATCCGCGCGATAACGGCTCTCTCAAGGCGATCCGATGATCGGTCTCGATACCAATGTCCTCGTCCGGTACGTGATGCAGGACGATCCCAAGCAGTCTCAGAAGGCTTCCAGACTCATCGAGTCGTTGACACCCGAGGCACCAGCGTTTGTCCCTGTGGTCTCCCTCGTCGAGCTTGTCTGGGTGCTAATCTCTTGCTACGACCTGACGCGAGCGCAGATTGGTCAGGCGCTCGACGGACTCCTGCGCGCAAAGGAGATTGTTCTCGATCGTGCCGAGCAGGTCTCGCAGGCGCTCCGCACGTTCGGCGATAGTTCCGCGGACTTCGCAGACTGTCTGATCGAACGGACAGCGGTCGCGGCGGGCTGCGAGAAGACGATGACCTTCGACACTGGTGCGGCGAAGACCGCCGGGATGACGCTGATAACCTGATTACTGCCAATGAGACCCAACTGGTGTGACCGGTCGCTCACTTGACGGCGACGCTCCTTAGCCCGTCGGTCGGGTTCTCCTGTACGGGTCGCGAGCACGTGGAGATTACGGTCCTGACAGCGATGCTGATGTCGCGGTCATTCTTGGCCGGGGAGCGGATGATTGGAAGCTCCTGTGGATGCTCACTGGACTTGCATACGACGTCTTTGTCGATACCGGAATAATGATTCAACCGGTACCCGTGTCTTCCCAGGACTGGGCTGATCCTGACGGATTTCCGCGTCCCAGTTTTCTGCGTAATGTGGCTCGGGAAGGTATTCAACTGTGACGGATCATTCGTTCTCAGTATCTCTCGTTCGAAAGAGCGAGCGGGCGATTCAGATCGCACGACTCAGTTTAGAGAACGACGATCCCGACAGTGCCGTGAATTGATCCTATTATGCAATGTTCAATATCTCGCGGGCAGCTCTACTCAAAGCCGGTGTCGCCGAGGGCGAGCTTCCGCGAACGCACCGCGGAATCAGCGAGGCGTTCAGACAGCACGCGGTACTTACCGGAAAGATTGATCCTGATTTGGCGAGCGCTCTAAGTCGCGCCGAGAGCCTGCGCTTGATGGCGGACTACACAGCAACTGAAATCGATGCCGATGCGGCAACTAAGCTCGTTGAGCAGGCGGAAAACTACCTTCACAAGGTGAAGCGTGTATTCGATCTGCAGCAATCAGCTGGGCTGGAAGCTGCAGCACCAGGGGAGATTGAAGATAACCATTCGCGCGACGAACAAAGCTCGGCGACTGGCGGCGTTGAGGATGAAATGGAAGAGGCTCGAAGGAGGGGGCGCGAAGAATGGCTAAAGCTGCAGAAGCAAAAGTTGGAAAGCGGAGCCCCGACTCTCGAGCAGAGACGAAAAAAGGGGGTGGAAGATTGGTTAAACCTCAGGCGACAGCAAAACCGGCCGGTCAAGGATCTTAAAAAGGAGGGGGACTCAAGGGCGGATCTCAAGCGAGGCGAGCGAGCTAACGATTCCACCAAGGGTAGCGACGACGACTTAGATCCGTAGGTCCGCTCGAAAGGCTATCGGGCCGGTACAGGCTCTTGCGCGAGCCGCTCATCACTCTCCATTGCGGGTCGCTCGTGCACCGGCAGCCTTCGCGTCCTTCTCGCAGACGAATGCACCATGTTTGGTGCGTCCGTACCAGCGTTCGCCCTTCCAGTGCCAGATCATGGTCGGAAGATTGAGCCACACAACCGTATCGTGCGGACAATGACTCTGCGCTTGGGCGGCCGTCGGGAATTGTTTGAGTGTGGCAGCGGAACAGACCTGCAGGCCGCCTATGACGAGGAGTGTAATCGCCGTCAGAAAGGGTCGTCGCATGGTGTGCCGCCTCGCTCTCGTTGAGGTCAGGTTGCTTTCCCGCATGATTTTGCACGCCCCGGAGCCGAATCCCAATGAGGAGACGTGCTCCGATTTGAATTTCCCCCACCCCGCCCCGATTAACATCCTGCTAGGATGTCGCCGCGGTCAGGTGAACAATAAAACTAATGATCCGGCCGCGAGCATCCACCCGAGGGATCGATGGATGCTTCGGATTCAATCTTTGATTTGGACTTAAGCTATTGAAAAATAAAGAATTTCTGGTGCCCGGGAGAGGACTCGAACCTCCACGGTGTTACCCGCTAGTACCTGAAACTAGTGCGTCTACCAATTCCGCCACCCGGGCAGGTCGACCGGAATGCCCATTGCGAGCGCGCGCAATCTACGCAGGGGGTAGGGAGCTGTCAATTGAAAGCGCGTAGAGGCAAGTTCGGACGGCGGGACCGCAATGCGGGCTCGCACCCCAAGGCTGGGGCCACGTCGCGGGGCAAAACCGCACGCGACGGGCACGCTTCGGCCGGACAGAGCGGCGGCGCAAGCAGAGCGCAGACCGCTCGTCCGCAGGGTAAGGGACAGCCCAGGCAACGCGTGCAAGGCGGCCGGTCGGGCCGCATGCCGCGAGCGGAAGGCAGGGCTTCGGCGGGCGCGCATACGGGTGGTGTGGTCGAGGGCCAGGTCAGCGCACACCGCGCCGGTTATGGCTTTCTGCGCGTCGAGGGAATGAAGGACAGCGTCTTTCTGCCGCCGCCCGAGATGCGCGGGGTCATGCACGGTGATCGGTTGCGCGTACGCATATCTCGTGACGCCAGCGATCGCTGGTCAGGCTCGGTCGAGCAGGTGGTCGAGCACGGAGTCAGCGCCTTCCTGGGGACAGTGGAGGTGCAGGGCCGCACGGCGTGGGTCGCAGCCGCGGACCGGCGCCTGCAGCTTCGATGCGCAGTCGAGCACAATGCGCTCAATGGCGCGCATCACGGTGACTGGGTCATTGCGCGCATCACACAACATGCGAGCGCAGCCAAGGCCGCACAGGCCAGGGTTGAGAAGCGGCTCGATCCGGACCGCCCGGTCGAGCTCGCCACCGAAACGGCGATCGCACGCTTCGATCTGCCGCACGAGTTTTCGGCCAATGCCTTGCGCGAGGCGCAGGCCTGGGGCGATCACGTCGATCCGCGTGATGCGGAAGGACGGGAGGACCTCAGAAAGTTACCGCTCGTCACCATCGACGGCGAGGATGCGCGTGACTTCGATGACGCCGTTTATGCGGAGCCGCATCCCGCTGGCTTTCGTCTGATCGTCGCGATTGCGGACGTCAGCCACTACGTCAGGCCCGGCACTGCCCTGGATGCGGACGCAGTCGAGCGGGGCACATCCGTCTATTTCCCGACGCGCGTCCTGCCGATGTTGCCCACTGCACTATCCGATCACCTCTGCTCTCTGGCGCCCAAGGTCGACAGACTCTGCTTTGCGGCGGACATGGTGATCACTAAAACCGGCGCGTTGAAGTCGGCGCGGTTCTATCCGGCGGTGATGCGCTCCGCCGCGCGCCTGACCTACAACGTTGCGAATGCGGCGCTGTTCGAGGGGCGGCCGGCCGCGCGCGAGCAGTTGGGACCATTGCTCGAGCCGCTGCTGGTGCTCGTCGATGTCTATTGTGCCCTGCACAAGGCGCGCAGCAAACGAGGCGCGCTCGATTTCGACGCCGCCGAGGCGGAGTTCGTGATCGACTCCGCGCAGCGCGTCAAAGGTATCGAGATGCGTACTCGCAATGACGCGCACCGCCTGATCGAGGAGTGCATGATCCTGGCGAATGTGGCGGTCGCCGAGGAGCTGGAGAAAACCCACACCCCCACGCTCTACCGCGTGCATGGCCAGCCGGAGCCCGAAAAGCTCGACAGGCTGACCAGCACCCTGCGCGCACTGGAGATCGACGCGCATCTGCCGGAGACCGTCACCACCCGGGATCTTCAGGCCATCGCCCGGCGACTCGGCCATACGGCGGAGCGGCCATTCATCGAGTCGCTCATCGTGCGCGCCATGCCGCAGGCGGTATACCAACCCACCAACATCGGGCATTTCGGCCTCGCCCTGAAGCACTATGCGCACTTCACCTCACCCATCCGGCGCTATCCCGACCTGGTGGTGCATCGTACGTTGAAGGCGCTGATTGGAGCTCGAGGACCGGCCGGCAGGCGCTACGACGTGGCCGAGCTCGCCGGTGTCGGCGAGAGCACCTCGAAGCTCGAGAAGCGGGCCGACGAAGCCGATCGCTACGTCGCCAACTATCTCAAGTGCAGTTATCTTCTGGAGCGCATCGGCCAGACCTTCCAGGGTCTGATCACGACCGTGGTCGAGTTCGGTTGCTTCGTGCAGATTCTCGAGGTGGCGGTGGACGGATTGCTGCACATCGACAATCTTCGCGATGACGACTATGAGATGGAAGAGCATGGTCACGGTTGGCGAGGCAGACGGACGGGACGGCGGCTGCGTACCGGGTCGCATGTCAGAGTCGTCGTGACCTCGGTGAACCCCATCGAGGGACTGGTGGACCTCGAGCTCGCCGGCGAGCAGTGAAGGACCATGATTCCAGGAAGGGCCGCGATGCCGAGCGGCAACAGGGGCAGGGCTCGCAAACCATTTATGGCCTGCACGCCGTGCGAACGATGCTTGAGAAGCATCCCGAGCGCGTGACCGCGGTCCGAGTAGCAGAACGGCGCGATGACCCGCGGGCCCGCGAGATCGACGAGCTCGCCCGCCGCAGCCAGATCCCGGTGCAGCGGGTCGACGCCCAGGTCCTCAAGCAAAAACTCGGCGACGCCGCCCACCAGGGCGTGGTTGCGGATATCAAGCCGCTGCCACCCTGGAGCGACGATGACCTGCTCGCGGCACTGCAGGCTGCAGCGGAGCAGGGGCAGGCGCCGCTGGTTCTTGCACTGGATGGGGTGCAGGACCCGCATAACCTGGGGGCATGCCTTCGGACGGCGGATGCGTGCGGAGCCCTCGCCGTAATCGTGCCCCGCGACCGGGCTGCGCACGTTACTCCCGTCGTCCGCAAGGTTGCGGTCGGGGCAGCCGAAACGATCCCAGTGGTGACCGTCACCAATCTCGTGCGGACCCTGAAGCTGCTCAAGGAGGCCGGGCTGTGGATCATCGGTGCGGACGCCGAGGCCGTGAAGCGCGCGCACGAGGTAGACCTGAAGGGCGGGGTGGTGCTGGTCCTCGGCGCGGAAGGGGCAGGACTGCGCCATCTGACCCGGCAGACCTGCGATTGGGTGGTCCGTCTGCCACAGCTCGGAGCGGTGGAGAGCCTCAATGTATCGGTGGCCGCCGGCATGCTCCTTTACGAGGCGGTGCGCCAGCGAGGGTAAGCGCGGTGCCTCTATCGACGACACTTAACGTGTCGTCGATCCGCGCGAACGCCCGGCCCCGGACGGCCCGGGCCGGCTGGCCTGCCACCACGGACGGTCAGGGGTTTTCATTGCAGTCCTGCCGCGGTTTCAGTATCCTGCGCGCCCCCTTTCGAGGGGGTTCGCTCGCGCCTTCGGCGGGCGGAATCTCCTTGCCGCACCCCGCTTAAGCCTCGCGACGGGCGGCTTCAATCCACGAGGAGGACACATGAGGCACTACGAGATTGTATTCCTGGTCCATCCCGATCAGAGCGAGCAGGTGCCCGCCATGATCGAGCGCTACAAAGGCATGATTGCCACCAACTCCGGCCGCGTGCATCGGCTCGAGGATTGGGGGCGGCGGCAGCTTGCCTATCCCATCGCCAAGGTGCACAAAGCGCACTACGTACTCATGAACATCGAGTGCGACCAGAAGACCGTCGATGATCTGACGGGCGCGTTTCGCTTCAGCGACGCGGTGCTTCGCCATCTGGTGGTGAAGATGGATGCCGCGGTGACGGAACCCTCGCCGATGGCCAAGACGGCCGATGAGGAGAGCGAGGCTGGTCGCCGCCGTGACCGTCTCCGCGATGAGTCCGCCGTTATCCCCGCGGACGGCGATGTCGGCCTGGACAACGCGTAAGATCAGCGCACAGGAATATCAGTCATGAATAGCAGAGCACCCAGCTTCTCTGGCGGTGGCAACGGCGGCGGCAGCGACCGTGGTGACCGCGGCGATCGTGGTGACCGCGGGGATCGCGGCGGCAGTGGCGGCGGCAGCCGCTTCTCGCGCCGCAAGAAGTTTTGCCGCTTCACCGCGGAAGGCGTCACGCATATCGATTACAAGGATCTCGGCACCCTGAAGGGTTACGTCTCCGAGACCGGCAAGATCGTCCCGAGCCGCATCACCGGCACGAAGTCGTTCTACCAGCGCCAGCTCGCGGTCGCGATCAAGCGTGCGCGCTTCCTGGCGCTGCTGCCTTACACCGATCAACACTGAGGCCGGCGCGATGGACATCATTCTGCTGCAGAAAGTCGCCAACCTCGGCAACATCGGCGATCGGGTGAAGGTGAAGTCCGGATTCGGGCGCAACTACCTGTTGCCTGCGGGCAAGGCCACTCTCGCCACGCCCGACAACATCGCGCGCTTCGAGGCGCGCCGCGCGGAGCTCGAGCGCACGGCGCACGAGCATCTCTCCTCGGCCGAGGAACGCGCCACCGCGATGAAGGATTTCAAGCTGGTCATTTCGGCCAAGGCCGGCACCGAAGGCAAGCTCTTCGGCTCGATCGGCACCAGCGACATCGCGGAAGCCTGCTCGAAGCAGGGCTTCAAGGTGCAACGCAGCGAAGTGCGGCTGCCCAACGGGCCACTGCGCACGCTCGGCGATCATGCGGTGACGCTGCATCTGCACGCCGACATCGACGTGCCGCTCGCAGTGTCAATCGTCGCGGAAGAGTAGCTTCCGCGCGATCAGCAAAGGAATATGCCGCCGGTGGCCGGTCCCACCAAAGCGCGCCGCGAGCGCGGCTCGGTCACCACGGTGGATGCTCCGACGCCGCCGCACTCGATCGAGGCGGAGCAGGCCGTCCTCGGAGGTCTGCTGCTGGATGCCAGCGCCTGGGACCAGGTCGCCGATGCCGTCATCGAGAACGATTTCTACCGCCCCGATCATCGGCTGATATTCGAAGCGATCGGCGCGCTGGCGGGCGCCGCCAAGGCTTGTGACGTCGTCACGGTCTCCGAGCAGCTCGAGCGAACGACGAAGCTCGAGGCTGTCGGCGGCGTTGCTTACCTCAGCTCTCTTGCGCGTGACACACCAACGGCTGCCAACGTCCGCGCCTACGCGGATATCGTCAGAGAGCGCTCCCTTCTTCGCCAGCTCATCCATGCCGGCACGGAAATCACCTCCGCCGTCTTCAACAACGAGGGTGAGACCGCTCGCGAGCTGGTCGACCGCGCCGAGCAGAAAGTGTTCGAGATCGCGGAGCAGGGCTTTCGCGGACGGCAGGGCGCCATCGCGGTCCGCAGCATCCTGCCCCAGGTCATCGACCAGATTGACGAGTGGCATAGCAACCCCAATGCATTGCGTGGGCTGCCGACCGGTTTCACGGATTTTGACAAGATGACCGGTGGACTGCGTCCCGGTGATCTCGTGGTCGTTGCCGGCCGGCCGTCGATGGGCAAGAGCACATTGGCGGTCAACATGGCGGAGTACGCCGCGGTACACCAGGCCAAGCGCGCGTCGGTCGCCATCTTCAGCCTGGAAATGCCGTCCGAGCAGGTCGTCACCCGCATGCTGGCTTCCATCGGCGGTGTACCGCTGGCGAGTCTGCGCAGCGGAAACATCTCTGACGACGACTGGGTGCGGATCACCAGCGCCACGAGTCAGTTGTCGGAATCCAAGGTATTCATCGACGAGACACCGGCTCTGACTCCAACGGAGCTGCGCGCGAGGGCCCGGCGTGTCAAGCGCGAGCACGGGCTCGATCTCGTCGTCGTGGACTACCTGCAGCTCATGCAGGTGCCGGGTACCAAGGAGAATCGCGCCACGGAAATCGCAGAGATTTCCCGCGGTCTGAAGGTCCTCGCCAAAGAGCTCTCGGTCCCCGTCATCGCGCTCTCACAGCTCAATCGTGCCGTCGAACAGCGTGAGAACAAGAAGCCCGTCATGTCGGACCTGCGAGAGTGTGTAACTGGCGACACCCTCGTCTGGCTGACCGATGGGCGGCAGGTTCCAATCGCGAGCCTGGTTGGCACGCAGCCGGAAGTCTGGGCGGTGGATGAGCAGCAGCGAGTGGTTGCCGCTCGATCCGATAAGGTCTGGAAGGTCGGCAGACGTCCTGTCGCCAGCATCAAGCTCGCGAGTGGCCGGTCCATCAGAGTCACGGCGAAGCACCGGGTGCTCTCGGGGAAGGGCTGGATCAGAGCCGCGGAACTGCGGACGGGAGATCACCTGTTCTCGGCTCCAAACTCCGAGCGATTTGCCGCATCCGATCTTCAGTGGAATCCGGTTGCCAACATCGGTTCTGCCGTCGACCAGGAAGATGTCTACGACCTAACGGTCCCTGGGCCGTCAAGTTGGTTGTCAGATGGAATTGTTAGTCATAACTCTGGGGCAATAGAGCAGGATGCAGACATGATCCTGTTGATATACCGCGAAGAGGTATACAACAGGGAGACGCCGAAGAAGGGCATCGCCGAGATCGACCTGGTCAAGCACAGGAACGGCGAGATCGGCACTTTTCTGCTGACATTCCAGGGTCAATACACTCGCTTCGCCAACTACGCGCCGGACGCCTACGCGGAGGGCGTGCTCAGGTGAGCCGCCTCATCCGGGCGGTCATCGACGCCGGGGCGCTGCGGCACAATGTCAGGACGATCCGCGAGCGCGCGCGCGGCGCCCGGATCATGGCGGTAGTGAAGGCCAACGCGTACGGCCACGGCCTCGTGCCGGCCGCGCTCGCCCTGGCCGAGGTCGATGCGTTCGCGGTCGCGCGGCTGGAAGAGGGCCTGGCGCTGCGTGCGCAAGGTGTCAGTCAGCCGATCGTGCTGCTCGAAGGCGTGTTCACGGCCGAGCAGCTCCTTGAAGCCGCGCGTTACGGTTTCGATCTCGTCGTGCACGACGCCCTGCAGGTCGAGCTCCTGGAGGAAGACCCGGGGCCCCACCGCTTCGTGCTCTGGGTGAAGATCGACACCGGCATGAATCGGCTCGGGTTCAGGCCCGGCGAATTCCCCGCGGCCTTCGAGCGGCTGCGCAAGCTGCAGCCTGCGCCGCTCGAGATTCGCCTCCTGACCCATCTTGCGCGCGCGGATGAGCCCGACAGCCCGATGACGGCGGAGCAGGTCGGGCGCTTCAGGGAGGTGACGCGGGCACTCGATTGCGCCATCAGCATCGCCAATTCCGCCGGTATCTTCAGCGAGCTGCACCTGGGGTGCGACTGGGTGAGGCCGGGGCTCGCGCTCTACGGCGCTTCGCCTTTCGCGAAGCGGACCGGGGCTGACCTCGGCCTGCGGCCCGTGATGAGCCTCGAGACCTCGGTCATCGCCGTGCGGCCGGTGCCACGGGGAGAGACCGTGGGTTACGGAGGTACCTGGCAGGCGCCGCGCGACTCGAAGATCGCCATCGTTGCGGCCGGTTATGGCGATGGGCTCGCGCGCGGACTTCCCAATGGCACGCCCGTTCTCGTCGAGGGCAGCCGCGCGCCGCTTTGCGGCAGGGTCTCGATGGACATGATCGCCGTCGATGTGACGCAGCTGCCCGGCGTGCAGGTCGGCAGTCCCGCGGTACTGTGGGGAAGCGGACTTCCGGTGGAGGAAGTCGCCCGCCACGCAGGCACGATCCCTTACGAGCTCCTCTGCGGAGTCAGTCAGCGAGTCCCGTTGGAGCTGCGCTGACCCTCAGTTGAAAAAGAAGCCCATCTTGACACCCGCCAGCTGAATGACGTCGTTGTCGTTCAGCTTCATCGCCTGCGCTCCGATCGGGGAGCCGTTGACCAGCGGATAATCATCGGGCTTGCCGCTGTCGACGTGCACGATGAAGTAGCCCTCGCCGCGGCGCGTGATGGCCGCGACCTGCACGCCCGGCCGGCCGAGCGTGGTGAGCGCCTTCGTCAGCTCGAGCTCGCGGCCCGCGAAGGCGCCGGACAATACCTGCAGCTTCGCTTTCTTCAGAGCCGCCGCACCCTCGGCGACGGCCCGGCTCCTGGCAGTGTGAGAGTTGGCGGCGGCAGCGACAGCCGACTCGGCGGCGACCGCCGGCGCTGGCGCCGGCTCACCGTCGATCACGTGCGACTGGCCGACGGCCGTGCGCAGCTTCTCGACCGGGCGGGCCGAGGGCTGGATCACCATCGTCTTCTCGAACTCGTCCTGTTGCTCGTCGTCCTCGACGAAGCGCAGCTGGTGATGGCCGACCGTGATGACGTCGCCATGCTGCATCGCATGCTTCTTGATCAGCTTGCCGTTGACGTACGTGCCGTTGGTGCTGTTCAGGTCCTCGAGGAACGAGTCGTTGAGAATGTTGATGATGAGCGAATGGTGGCCGCTCACCGCCGCGTTGTCGATGCGGATGTCGTTATCCGGCAACCGGCCGATGGTGTAACGTTCCTTGTTCATGTTGTATTCCGCCATTACCTGGCCATCCAGGCTCAAGACCAACCTTGCCATGTTATTCGCCTCGCCGTGTCAGCCGAACCAACCAAGGATCTTGTCGAAGATGCGCGTGCGGGCCGGGAACGCATCCATGACGTGCGCCATCAGCACGGAAATGTTGTCGCGGCCCCCGTTATCGTTCGCCAGTTGAATCAGTTGCTTCGCAACGTTATCTAGATTAGCACCAAAGGTGCTTATCGTTAAATGGATATCGTCGTCCTCGACCATGTCCGAGAGTCCATCCGAGCAGAGCATATAGACCTCGCCCCTCTGGACGGGGATCTCCTGGATCTCGACGTCGACGCTCGGCTCCACCCCGAGGGCGCGGGTGACGTAGTTCTTGTTCGCCGCCCGCTGCGCCTCTTCGGCGGAATAGAACCCGCGGTCGACCAGCTCCTGCAGGAGCGAGTGGTCCATGGTGACCTGCTCGAATTTGTCA
>DASXFY010000065.1:0-85397 GCA_036489335.1 Steroidobacteraceae bacterium | reverse complement strand
CCTGCTGCAGAACCAGACACTGCTGGCCACCGTAATCGCCGAACTCCCGATTGCGCTGGTTGCGTGCGACGTCAGAGGTCAGCTGACACACCACAACCGCGCGGCGGCGGAGCTGCTTGGAATTGCCGCGGACGACGCCATCCAACCAGCGCCGCGCAACCCCTACCCCCTCACCTCCCAGGTCTATCTGGCAGATGGCACAACGCCGGTACCGCGCGAGGATCGTCCGCTTGCGCGAACCCTGCTCGGTGACAAGGTTCGTGATACCGAATTCGTCATCGTCCGGCCGGACGGCTTACGCCGCACCGTGTTGGCGAGCGCGCAGCGCATGATCGGCCACGCCGGTCAGCCACTCGGTGCTCTCGCGGTGATCGAAGACATCACCGAGCGGCGGCTCGCCGAACAGGAACTCGAGCGCGTACATAAGCTCCTGCTGGTCGCCTCCCGGGACGCGGGGATGGCCGAGGTGGCTACGAATGTCCTCCACAACGTCGGCAACGTGCTCAACAGCGTCAATGTTTCGGCGAGTGTCGTCTCCGAGCGTATCAGGAAATCAAAGTGCGCCGGGCTAGCAAAGGTGGCTGCACTCCTGAGCGAACATGCGCCGGACCTGAAGACTTTCCTGACGGGTTCTCAAGGTAGCCACCTGCCGGCGTACCTGGGGGAGCTCGCCGCCGATCTCATTGCGGAGCGCGATGCGGCCAGCGCGGAGCTGACGGTATTGCGCACCAACGTCGAGCACATCAAGGAAATCGTGGCAATGCAGCAGAGCTACGCACGCCGCGGCGGCGTGACCGAGATGGTGGACATTCGCACGCTCGTCGAGGACAGCCTGCGGATGAACGAGGGGGCGTTCAGCCGTCATGGAGTCACTCTGGTGCGCGACTTCCAGGAAGTGCCACTGATCACGGTCGACAAGCACAAGGTGCTGCAGATCCTGGTGAATGTGATCCGCAATGCCAAATATGCTTGCGATGAGTCCGGTAGCGCCGAGAAGCGTGTGACTGTCTGCGTACGGACGGTCGATGCCGCGGTGCTGATCGCCGTCATCGATACTGGCGTCGGCATCCCCCCGGAGAATCTCGATCGTATCTTCAGTCATGGATTCACTACCCGTAAGGGCGGCCACGGCTTCGGTTTGCACAGTTGCGCACTGGCGGCCCAGGACCTCGGCGGCTCGTTGCAGGTCGAGAGTGCCGGACCCGGTCAGGGGGCTACCTTCACCCTGACACTACCCGTCACCCAGCCGGAGAAGGCCCGTGGCCGATGAACCCGAGCTGTTGACTCATCGCCTGCTGATGATCGACGACAATCGGGCCATTCACGAGGACTACCGCAAGATCCTCACCGGCTGCGATGACACGCAGACTTCAGCGGCCGAAGCGGCTCTCTTCGGCGAGCCGCAGCCGAAGATGTCGCGTCCCACATTCGACATGGATTCGGCGATGCAGGGACGGGACGGCGTGGAGTTGGCACGTCGCGCCCTCATCTCGGGACACCCTTACTCGGTCGCCTTCGTGGACATGCGTATGCCACCGGGATGGGATGGGCTGGAAACGATCGAAAATCTCTGGAAGGTCGACCCGGATATCCAGGTCGTGGTCTGCTCGGCTTACACCGACTACAACTGGATGGAGCTCCTCGGGCGCCTCGGGCACTCCGATAAGCTCATCGTCATCAAGAAGCCTTTCGAGCCCATCGAAATCCTGCAATCCGCGAGCGCGCTGAGCAACAAATGGCAGAACGCACGCGCGCTCAAGCGCCACGTCGAGGGCCTCGAGCGGGTGGTCACCGATCGCACCCGCGGACTCGAGGCGGCGAATCGGCAGCTGCGGCACCTCGCCTCACACGACTCCCTCACCGGGCTTCCCAATCGCCTGCTGCTCGATGACCGCATCACTCTGGCGATTGCCCAGGCGAACCGCCAGGCGCACGAGTTCGCCGTAGCGGTGCTGGATCTGGACCGCTTCAAGCTGATCAACGACTCGCTTGGCCATCGCGCGGGAGATGAGCTCCTGTGCGAGGTGGCGACGCGGCTCAAGGGAGCCATTCGCGCCGTCGATAACATCGCGCGCCTCGGCGGAGACGAGTTCGTGATCATCTTCGACGGGCCGATGACACGGGCGGAAACGCTGGAGATGGGCAAGCGCCTGCTGAAGGTGATGGAGCTGCCCATGCGGCTCCTCGGTATCGACGTCCACGTGTCGCCCAGCATTGGCGTTGCGATCTACCCGCACGACGGCGCGACTATTGACACGCTCCTGGCGCACGCGGACGCCGCCATGTATTACGCCAAGCAGCGCGGCCGCAATAACGTGGAATGCTATACCGAGAGCATGGGTAGCGTGACGCAGGAGCGCGTGAAGCTCGAGAGCGAACTGCACGAGGCACTGCGCGGCGAACAATTCGAGCTGCACTACCAGCCGAAGGTCGACACCGCGACAGGCCGGATCAACAGCGCCGAGGCGCTGATCCGCTGGCGCCATCCCCAGCGCGGCCTGCTGCTGCCGGCCGAGTTCATTCCGGTCGCCGAGGAATGCGGCCTGCTCGATGCCATCGGCGAGTGGGTGCTGCACGAGGCATGTCGCCAAGGGAGCGTCTGGCAAGAGCGTGGGCCCCGCGCCCTGCGCATCGCCGTCAACCTTGCACCCTCGCAGTTTCGCCTCATCGACCTCGTGAGTCAGATTCACCGCGCACTCGATGCCTCGGGGCTCGACCCAACCCTCCTGGAGATCGAGCTGACCGAAACGGCGGTCATGAGCGATGCCGAGGAGTCGGTGCACATTCTGGAAGCCATCAGCCGCATGGGTGTGCTGGTCTCCGTCGATGACTTCGGCACCGGCTATTCCAGCATGAGCTATCTGCGTCGCTTTCCGATCGACAAGCTGAAGATCGATCGCTGTTTCGTCGAGCAGATGACTTCGCGCCGGGAAGACGCTTCCATCGTGGGCGCGATCATCTCGCTCGCCCATAGCCTCTGTCTGAAGGTGATCGCGGAAGGTGTGGAGACGTCCGAGCAGCTGCAACTGCTCGCCAAACTCGGCTGCGACCAGTACCAGGGCTTCTATTTCAGCCCCGCTCTCCTCCCGGCGAAATTCGAGGAGCTGCTGCGCGAGGATCCGCTCCTGACCGAGGACGATGCGGCGCGAACCCACAGCAAGCTCGCCCGCTTGAAGGGCTGACATTCGCGGAGCCGGGCGTATACTCCGCCCATCGTTGAACCAGAGCCAAGGGGAATCTCATGAGCAAAGGCATGGATCAGAAAAAGGATCAGAAAAAGAAACCGGCCAAGACCTTCGATGAGAAGCGTGCGGCAAAGCGCGAAAAGCGCCAGGTCAAAGGGCGCTGAAGGACGGCCATAGCCGTCAGGTTGCGCTCTGCTCGGCGACTTGCGAATGTGCGCGCGTCCCCCGAGTGGCGCGCTCGGTCAGAAGTAGCGCGGTCAGCGCCAGGACCGCCGCCAGCACGAACGCTGCGCCGGGGAGATGGCGCGTCGGCGCGTGGTCGCCGATGAACAGCGCGAACAGGTTGGCGAACAGTGCCGGCCCAATGATGCCAGCCAGGCTCTGCAGGCTCGACAACGCGCCTTGCAGGCGTCCCTGTTCGCTGGGGTCGACCTGGTGCGTGATCATGGATTGCGCGGGCGGTCCGGCCAGCCCTCCCAGGCACAGGAATGGAATCCCAGCCAGGAACATCCACGCGTTGGGCGCAGAGCCGAATAGCGCGTAGCCGACAATCAGCAGCGCCACACCGGTCAGCATCATGCGACGCTCGCCCAGCCAGGGCATCCAGCGCCTCACCAGCAAGGCCTGCACGACCCCGGTGCAAAGACCCACCACACCCAGACTGTAGCCGACGCTCTGTGGTCCCCAACCATAGCGATAGTCGGTATACAGCACGTACGTCGAATTGAGCGCGAATTGCGCCAATGCCAGCAGGAACAGCACCGTCGCCAGCGCGAACACCTGCGGATAGCGCCGCAGCAGCATCAGCGAGCCGAGCGGATTGGCCTGGCGCCAGTCGATTCGCGTGCTGCGGCGCTCTTGCGGAAGCGATTCCGGCAGCACGAAGAAGCCGTAGCAGAAATTGACCAGCGACAATCCGGCCGCGACCCAGAATGGCAGCCGGATCCACAGATGTCCGAGGAAACCGCCCAGAGCAGGGCCGACGATGAAGCCGAGCGCGAAAGCGCCGCCGAGCATGCCGAACGCCGCCGCCCTCTTCTCACGCGGCGTGATATCGGAGATATAGGCGTTGGCCGTACTGAAGCTGGCCGCGCACATGCCCGATATCGCGCGGCCCAGGAAGAGCAGCCACAACACCGGCGCCAGCGCCATGACGATGAAATCGGCGCCCAGACCGAAGCTCGAAATGAGGATGACGGTGCGCCGGCCGAAGCGGTCCGACAGCGCGCCCTGGATCGGCGAGCAGACGAACTGCGCCAGCATGAAGACCGTGCCGAAACCGCTGGACCACACCGCGGCCTTCGCGATGCTGCCGCCGATCAGGTCCACGATCAGATGAGGCAGCACCGGGATGATGATGCCGAAGGCCAGCATATCGATCGCCACCGTGACGAAGACGAACAGCACCGCTGCACGGCGGTGCGGGTGCGCGAGGGGCTCGTGCGCGGTCATCGCCTACCCGTGGAGGTGCCGCTCCGGGCTCACATCGATGGTCATGTCATGAAAATCCAGTACGACCACGCTGTGGGCGAAGAGCGCATTGCCGACGGTCGCCTCGAACGGGTTTTCAGGCTCATGCACTCCCGGGCTGGGGAAATACACATTCGGCGCACGGGCATCGAGAATCCGACCCGCGAAACCCTCGGACCGGGCGCGACCTTTCAACATGAATACGCCGCCGTCGGTGAATGGAAAGAACTCGCGACTCTCCTTGCTCGCGGGCGCATGCAATCCCAGGGGCGCGATATATGCGCTATAGATGAGCATGGTCCCGGTGTAGGCGGTATCGATCTGCGCCCGCACCGCCCTTCCATTGATGGTGAAGGGCCCTCCGACCACGATCGGCGGACCCCACTTGTGGAAGTTGACGATCTGCAGCCGGCCAGCCGCTCCTGATTGCCGAGCCGCGCCGGTGAGTACATCCGAGACCCGCAGCTCCCGCCGCGGGTAGTCGATCTGCAGAGCCCGATCCTTGAAGAAGCGATAGACCAGATTGCCGTCGTACACGCCCTTCGTACCCAGATCAGCCGCCGCCGTCGTTAGGAAATGAGCCGGCGCCACCAGTCGGCCCAGACCAATGGCGTGCTCGCCAGCATCGAATATACCGGGGACTGCCTTGCCGTCACTGCCGATATAGGGTTTCAGCCTCCAGCCGCAGGACTTGGCAAACTCCGTGCTGACGAAGTCGTTTGCATCGCCTGTGTCCAGGATCAGCGTCGCCGGCTTTCCGTCCATCTTCGCGTGCATGCATATCAGACCCCGACACAGATCGAAGGGTATTGCCGTAACGAAGCGGGGTGCAGCGTTAGCGGTACCGGCCAGCAGCAGGGCCAGCAGCGCCGCGTGGACTGATCGCATCACAGTCTCCTCTCGAGCGGGGAGATCTACGCTAGCAGATCCCCTGCTACGATAGCGCAACTTTTGCGGTAGTACGGTGTTCTTCGGCCACTGACAACCTGGCGGCGGCCGCCAGCATCCGCGAATCATCACAATACGAGATGCACCCATGAATGCCACCAGGCAACCGGCCTTTCGCACATCGGCATGGCTCTATTTCCTCATAGCTTTCGTTGTCGCATGGACCATGTGGCTCTTCCCGGTGCTGGCCAGCCACGGGGTACTGAAGCTCTCGCACTCCGCCCAGCTGGCGTGTCTGTTCATCGGCTCGTTCGGGCCGTTCCTCGGAGCCCTGATCGCGACCTCCTGCGATGGTGGCATTGGCGCAGTGCGCGAGTTCTTCGGCCGTTGCCTGCGCTGGCGCATCGGCCCGATCTATCTGCTCGCGGCAGTGTTTCTGGCGCCGGTAATGGCCGCCATTGCCACGTGGCTGCTGGCCCACCACGGAGGGCCGCCCTATGCCGTGCAGGTGACACTGGCGCAGCTCCCGCAGCTATATCTGCTGATGTTTTTCGCCGGCGGCTCAGTCAACGAAGAGTTCGGCTGGGCTTACGCCATCGATCGCCTGCGGCAGAGACGCCGCCTGCTGTGGGCGACCGTCGCTCTGGGTGTCATCTGGGGGTGCTGGCACATTCCGCTCTTCTTCGTGACGGGACTCACCCAGTCTTTCATACCGTTCTGGGCCTTCCTCATCTTCACGGTCGCGGTGCGACTGCTGATCGTCTGGGGTTACGAGAGCAACAATCGCAGTATCCTGGTTGCTCTGCTTTTTCACACCGCCACCAATCTCAGCTTCAATCTCTACACCATGGTGGACCGCTCGCCGCAGCGCGATGAGCGGGGGCTCATCTGGTGGACTCTGTTGATGGGGCTGGTCGCCCTCGTCGTGGCGGCGAGCGCGCGCTGCTATCGCAGATCGCGGACCGGCGCCGACACGGCACAGATGTCGACCTTGCCGGGGGGCGTGCGATAGAACGCGTCGTGCCGGTCGCGCGTCGCCGCCAACAGTCTCTGGAACGTACGGCTGCGGGTCCGCAGAATCTCGATGTTGGGGCGTTGCGCCGCCGGCAGGTCGGCGGCGATCCTTATATCCAGGATGCGGGTGCGATCGCGCGGGTGGGCATAGAAGCCCATGGGACCGGGCCCGCGAGGCAGGGCCGAGAGTTGCTCAATGCCCTCCACGACCCGTCCGACCACGGTCAGATTGCGGTCGAGCCGCCGGGGCGCCTGACCAATGGCGACATAGAGCTCGCTCCCGTTGCCCGAGTCCTGCGGATTGTTTCGGCCAATGGCCAGTGTCCCGTAACAGTGGACCAGCCAGGTTTCATTTGCCGCTGAATTTCGCGCAGCGGGAAAGCCATCGGTGAACCCGACTTCGGGTGCGTAGAGGTCTCCATCCGCAAGCCTGACCCAAGGAAGCGAGGGCGTAATGGACCGGGTGAACTCGGGAGGCAGAGCAGCCTTTGCCCTGCCAAGCGATCGGGCCTTGTGCGGATCGCCTCCGTCGAGCGCCTCAGGGTCATCCCATTGGGCGACGAAATCGTCCTGCACGCGGACGATCGCCACACCGTCAAAGTAATGCTGCCTGACCAGAGTCCTGATATTGGCAACGTGCAGCGGCGCGTAGCGGGGATCGAGCTCCATGACGATGCGTCCCGAGGGGACCCGCATCACCAGCAGGTTTTCGGGATCAGGCCTGCGCCACTCGGAGTGGCCGGAGTCGGCGAGTATCTGTGCGAAGGACGGTGTGTCCCTGATCTTGGGCGGGGTACTTCGCGGTGAGTCCGCAAGCACCGGCAGGCACAGAAGAGCGGCCAGAGGTGCAAGCCAACGAAGCCAAAGACCTATCTGCATCCTGCGTGGCGCGCGGCTCGCCGGCGCCCCTCGAGCACCGCGAGCAGTCCGAAGAGGAGCGTCAATGCGGCCGGCGCGGCCATCGATGAGAGTTCCGGCGCGGCGGTGGGTCGGGCGTGGGCCGTCTGAAAGCCGTTGATGACGTCCATCTCACCCGCATTGTTGCCAACCGCACTGAATGTAACGCTCGTGATGGGACCTTTGGTGTCGCTCACTCCGAGGAACATCGTCGGGAAGAGCGACGATACGACGATCGGAGCGAGCGCGGATCCGTTTACCGAGATGTCGATGTCAGAAGGCCCGTCGCCCGCGCCCAAATCGAACGCCAGCGCGGATATGTCATCGGGTGCGCCGAATGCGACCGTGACCGCCGCGATTGCATTGTGCTGGCCATTCGCGCGCGGATCGTCGGAGAAATACTGGATGCCGGTACCGTACACGCCATCGTTGTAGATGACGCCCGAACCGGTATCCCCGGTGAACACCCCGGGCCCGAAGCTCACGGGCATACCGCCGAGGACTTCGGGAGGTGTTGTTTCACCACCCAGCCCGGTCGTCAGTTGGGAGATTCGGTAGCTGGAAACGTTGCTCACCGCAGCGTTCCAGGCGGCCAGGGAGTTATATTCGGCCAGCGTGCCCGCAGACGCGAGACCCACCGCGAGAATGCCGATCGAGCCGCTCAGCAATGCGCGAAAACTTTTCGAGCTCATGTGCCCATCCTCTCTTTCCGGAGGTTGTCCTCAATCATTAGTAAAGCACACTTCAGCCTCGCGGGGCTACCGTCGGTGCGCAGTGGATCGGCACCCCGAGCGGGTCGCATAATGCTGTCGAGCGAATCTCGGAGAAGAACTGTGCGCAACACACTGATTGCCATCGCACTCGTCCTGTCGGCTGACATCCTGCTGGCGTTCGGGGCCCCGCCTGCGAAAGCCCTGCAGCCCAATCCGCAGCAGGTCGGCATCAAGCCTGTGCTTGGCTGGAGCAGCTGGAGCAGTTTTCGCGGCAATGCGAGCGCCGCAAAGGACGAGGCGGTGGCGCGCGCCATGGTCTCGAGCGGTCTCGCGAAACTCGGCTATCGGTACGTCAATCAGGATGATGGCTGGTACCAGTGCCCGGGTGGATTCGCACCTCCCGGCGGCAAGCCATCCCGGCGCGGCGCGCCGACCGTGAATCAGTGGGGGCTCTGGATTCCCAACGACCACTTTCCGGCGCAGGGATCGATCAACGGCATCAAGGCGCTTGCCGATTACCTGCACGGTCTCGGATTGAAGTTCGGCATCTATCTGACACCGGGCATCTCCGCGGAGGCCGTGGCAAAGAACACGCCCGTCGAGGGCAGTGAGGCAGGCCGACTCACTGGCAAGCCGAGTGGCTACACCGCCGATCAGATCGCCACCAGGACTCCGGAGCAGAACTATGACTGCGGCGGTTCCGAAAGCAACGCGGGGGGCATGGTGGGCCTCAACTTTTCCTCACCCGGCGCGCAGCTCTACATCGATTCATGGGCGGACACGCTGGCCTCATGGGGAGTCGACTTCATCAAGCTCGACGGGATCAGATATCCCACCGATGTGCCCGAGATCAAAGCGTGGTCGCTCGCGCTGCGCCAAACAGGCCGGCCGATCAATTTCGATGCCACCGAGGGCTATACGGTGAAGCTCGCGCCGACTCTCGAGAAATACGCAACCCAATGGGAGGAAGGTGAAGACATCGAGTGCTACAGCTGCGACAAAGGCACCGACCATGACCAGACGTTTCCCCTGACCGATGCGTTTCCTCTCACAGTGTGGACCGACCCCACTGAAAAATCCACGTTCGGCAACGCACCGTCAAAAGTGGTCTCGAGGTTCGATTACGCCGCGCAATGGCAGCCCTACGCCCATCCCGGCGGCTTCAATGACCTCGATTCGGTCGAGGTCGGCAATGGAAGCGACGACGGCATCTCCCTCGACGCGCGCAAGACGGTGCTGAGCCTTTGGTCGCTGGCTTCATCGCCGCTGCTCCTCGGCAGCGATCCGCGATATCTGGCGCCGGAGGATGGGGTGCTGCTGAAAAATCGTGCAGTGCTGGCAGTCGACCAGGACGGTATAGCCGCTCGACGGATCCGAGGTGTGCGCACTGAACAGGTGTTCGCAAAGCGCGAGCATCAGGGGGATGTGGTCGTCGGCCTCTTCAATACCAGCACCACCCAATCGAAGAAGATCGCAATCGGCACCGCAGAGATCGGGCTGCCAGCCGGCTGTGCTGCCTATGCCATCGAGGACCTGTGGTCGCATCGGGCCAGCAGGGCCTCCGCGCAGATCGCGGCCATCGTCCCGCCCGAGGGTGTCGCGCTGTTGAGAGTGACTCCCCGCTGCCAATGAGCAGCAACCCGCGGTGAGCTGACTGTCGAAATCCAGCCCGGCCGTTCGGCCATGGCACGAGACGGGGCGGCCGCCCCCGAGGAGTCGAGCGCATGATCACTGTCTACGGCGAAGGCCGAGGGTTCCGGGTCGTCTGGCTGCTGGAAGAGATGGGCATCCCCTATCGGCTGAGGCCGGTGGATCTGCTGGCAGGCGTCGAGAAAGATACCGAGTTTCTGGCCATCAACCCCGCGGGCTTCATCCCCGCAATCCAGGATGGCGACGTGACGATGGTCGAGTCGATCGCGATCATGGAGTACCTGATGGCCCGCTACGGGCCGACGAAGCTTGCGCCGGAGCCGCGCGATCCCACCTTCCCCGCATACCAGCAGTTCCTTCACCTGGGTGAGGCCGGCCTCGCGGCTTCGATCTACTTCGTGGCCGGTGCCCGCAATTTTGGCCCGGATCCCGACCGGCTGGACTGGACTGCCACCCAGGCGCAGGAAGTCTTCGACAGCCGGCTGGGCCTCGTGACGCGGCAGCTCGCGCGCTCGCCCTATCTCGCCGGCGAGGCGTTCACGGCGGCCGATATTTCGGTGACTTATGCCCTCGGATTGGCCCGAAGGGCTGGCGGTGTCACCCTCGGCGAGGCAGAGCGAGCCTATGTGGCCCGGACCGGCGCACGCGAAGCTTACAAGCGGGCCATGGACACCTGTGAGTCCACGAAGGCATGGGCCGCGAGGGCGGACGCCCGCTGACGCTCCCCTCGCCCACCGCATTCACGCAATCGACAGGCCATCCAGTTCGCGCCGGATGTGTTTGGCTTCCGCCACGGAATTCGCAAGAGCGATGGCACGGGTCAGCGCACCGCGAGCCTCATCCAGCCTGTTCAGCTCTTTGAGCAGCGTCCCACGCAAGCCGTGCATATAGAAGTAGGTGTCCAGAGGGCCCCGCAACGGCTCGATCATCTCCAGTGCAGCCTCGGCGCCTCGCAGCTTCCAAACTGCCACGGCTCGATTGAGTGTCACCACGGGTGACGGCTGCAGCGCCTCGAGCAACTGATACAGCGAGTCTATCTCTCGCCACAACGTGTCTTCAGGTCGGGTCGCCCGAGCATGGAGTGCGACAATGGCCGCCTGGAGCTGGTAAGGGCCCGGGCTGCGGTAAATGGAGGATCTTTCCAGCAACAGCCGGCCTTCATCGATGAGCGTCCGATTCCAGCGGCTACGATCCTGCTCGTCCAGCAACACGATCTCGCCATTCGCATCGAAGCGTGCCGGCGCGCGCGACTGCTGCAGCAGCATCAACGCCAGCAGTCCGAAGACCTCCGGATCGGCCGGAAAGAGGCTCAACAGCAGTCGCCCCAGGCGAATCGCCTCGTCCGCGAGCACGCCGCGCGCCGCGGCCGTGTCCGGCGTGCTGCCGTAGCCCTCATTGAAGATGAGATAGATCATCGTCGAAACCGCTTCGAGCCGCGTGCGCCGCTCGGCGGCCCCGGGGGTGTCGAATTCGACGCCAGCCCGCGTAACCGCTCGTTTGGCGCGCGTTATCCGCTGCTCCATCGCAACGGGAGACACCAGGAATGCTTTGGCAATCTGCTCTACCGTAAGCCCGGATACGACGCGCAGCGCGAGAGCGACCTGCTGAGTCGCGGGCAACGTAGGATGCCCGCACACGAACAACAGCCGCAGGATGTCGTCTCCATAGTGGCCTTCGTCGAGGCGTTCGGCAGCCACGTCATCGCGAGTGTCCGCGAGGGCATCGGCATCAGGTAAGGGTCCGATCGCGCGGGCGCGGCGCTTGGCGTCCAGGACCGCATTGCGCCCGACCATGATGAGCCACGCCGTGGGGTCTCGGGGCGGGCCTTTATCGGGCCAGGTGTGTAAAGCCCGCAGGCAGGCTTCCTGAAAGGCCTCCTCCGCGGTGTCCAAGTCACGGAAGTACCGCAGCAGTGCTGCAATGGCCCTGGGCCGGGCCCCTGAAATCGCCAGATCGGTGTGCGCCGGATCGTGCATCTGATGTCAAGGACGACGGATTACACTCCGGACCGACAGGATGCAAATATATTCCTTGCCGTTGTCGGCAGGGGGACCTTCACGGAGTCCTTGAAGTGAAGCCCAGTCGAGACCGGAGGTGCGTAATGAAAGTGATGGTTTTCGTCAAAGCGACCGAAGACAGTGAAAACGCGGTGCCACCCACGCCGGAAGCGATGGTCGCGATGGACGAGTACATGCAGGCTCTCGTCGCCGCCGGCATCCTGAAGGACAACTTACGCGGCGGCCTGAAACCGACCTGCTTCGCCAAACGCGTGCATTTCTCAGGTAAGAACCGCGCGGTGATCGATGGTCCATTCACCGAGACGAAGGAAGTGATCGCGGGTTTCTCGCTATGGGAAGTGAAGTCCATCGAAGAAGCCATCGAATGGGTGAAGAAGAGCCCCAATCCCATGGCAGTGGACTCCGAGATTGAGATTCGTCCGCTTTTCTCGCTGGACGACATCAACAGCTGGCGCAATCCCTGATCAGGATGAAAACGATGAGAGAGCTGATCCTGAAGATGTCCATCTCGATCGACGGCTTCGTGGCCAGCCCGGACGGTGGTAACCAATGGGTAGTTGACACTCGCGACCCCAAGGCGGGCGAGTGGATGGTCAACACGCTATGGGACGCTGGCCTGCACGTCATTGGCAGCCGCTCCTTCCATGACTGGGCCAGATACTGGCCCGCATCCACGACCATGTTCGCACCGCCGATGAACCAGATCCCGAAAGCGGTATTCTCGCGGCAAGGCACGTCCATCCTGGCGGGAATCGACACAACGGCCGCGGCGGAAAGCTGGGCAAAGGCCTATGTCGCCGCGGGAGACCTGAAGGAGGAAATCGCGAAACTCAAGGCCCAGGATGGCAAGCCCATCATCGCACATGGTGGAGTGACCTTCGCGCGCAGTCTCGTTGCCGCGGGCGTGATCGACCAGTATGTCCTCATGGTGCATCCGGTCGTGCTCGGCAAGGGTCTGCCGCTGTTCGCGGACCTCTCCGCCCCAAAGGTCCTCAGGCTCGTGAGCTCCACGACCTTCCCGCGAGGCAGTGTCGCGCAGGTCTATCGACCGACGTAGAGCGCCGCGGTTTATGCGGCGTTAATGCCCTGAGGCCGAAACAATGTCCTTGTAGACAGTACCGGCTTTCATCACGAACCAGACCTGCCGCAGTGTCGCGGCATCGGTTAAAGGGTTGCCGTGCACCGCAATGATGTCGGCGTCGTATCCGGGTGCGATGCTGCCGATCCGGCTGCCCAGGCGTAACGATTCAGCTCCCACGGAGGTTGCATCATCGATTGCGTCCATGGCTGGTTGTCCCAGCCTGATGCGGGCAATGATTTCATCCGCCTGATGGCCGAAGGCGCCCGCCACCGCATCCGTGCCCACGACCATCTTGAGGCCGCGCGTGCGGATCGCCTTTTGGAACAGGCGCTCGTTGCTCTTCAGCAGGCCCGTCATTTGAGTCATGTCGGCGGCTTTGCTGGCACTGCCTGCAAAATACCTGTCGTAGAAGCGCATGTAGTTCTGCAGGACCAAACCCACCTGTGGATCGAAATACGTGCCCCGGCTCGCCATCAGGTCGAGATCCGCCTGCGTGCCATAGATGCCGTGCTCGATTTCGGTGCAGCCCGCCACGATGGCGTTGTGTATCGCGCCGGCGTAGGCATGCACGAGCGTGCGGATGCCGATGCGATTTGCCTCGCCGCACAGCACCTGCAGTTGATGCAGAGTAAGGGTGTCATGAAGGCCGCCACGGACACTGCTCGAGGCGAAGATCTTCACCAGGTCGGCATGCTCATACTTCAGCATGTCGATCTTGGCCCGCAGCACATCGTCATTGCCGACCCGCGGGGAGCCGAAGATGTCATGGTAGGACGTCAGAATCCGAGGCCCGGGGACGATGCCTTCCTGCACGTACTTGCTGTACACCTCATCTTCCGGCTCTCCCACGCTTTGCACGGTCGTGAATCCCGCCATCAGTGTGACCCAGAGATTGTTCACCACACCCAGGGTGACCTGCGTCGGAGTCTCGTCAGGATCGACCGTCTTGCCGTTCGGCCCGAAATGACGCACCAGATGCTCGTGCACGTCGATCAGGCCGGGCATCACGGTCGCGTCGCGCAAATCGTAGATCACTGCACCGGGAGCGGTCAGGTTCGGACCGATGCCGGCAATTTTTCCGTCCTTCACCAGAATGCGCGTGTCGTGCAGCGCCTGCCCACGCCCAGTCAATAGAATGCCGGCTTCGATGAGGGTCTCGGGCGCCGCCGCCGCAGGTTGCCCCTGTGGCATCGCCACCGGCGCATCATCCGGCGGCCATGCCGGGCCCTCCTGGCCGAATGCGGCCGCCGCAGCCGCACCCAGCAGAAGCAGCATCACCCATGCAAACCGGCGGGTTAGCAACATGGAGTGCGCCTCAATGCAGTACCTCATCGGCACGCTTGGTGTCAGCGTGTAAACGCGCGACACCGGCATGTTCCTCAGCGATGTAAGTGTTCGCGGCGCTAAGCATCGCCGGCGTCGGCGGCAGCAATGACGTGCTCACTTGGCTCGCCAGCCAGGAGAGCCAGGCGCGCAACCTGCCGGCATAGACGAGCGAGCCCTCATCCGATTGAATCCTGAGGTCAATCAGATCGTCGATGTCGTGGCTCAAGGTGGCTAGCGCCTTTCCCGCGCGGCGGCCCGAGACCTTCTTGGCGGCAACCGCATTTTCCAGCGCACCACGTGCATCGATCGCCTGATTCAAAGCGGTATCCAGGCGGCCAATCGAGTCGCGAATCTGCATGAGCAGGTCGAAGCGCTGTTGTAGCTCAGCTTGCGTCGTGGGCAGGTGTCTATCGAGCTTGACCGCGAAGGGCTGCCTCTGTGTGGCATTCCCATAGCTCAGCACGGCGTAATAGGTGCCCGGCACCACCTCCGGACCGACCGGGGCCTTCGGTCCCTGGCTATGCTCGCCCTCGTAGATCCCCTTGACGTCAACCGCATCCGGGTAATGCAGGTCCCAGAGGAAGCGGTTCATGCCCGGATGCAGCTTCTCCTTTGGTTTGCCGGTCTTCTTGTTCACGACCGGCAGAGTGAAGCTGCGTATCTCCTTGCCGGAGGCATCGGTAAAGCTGAGTTTCACCGGCACTTTGCCGTCGTAATCCGCCGGCAGATGCAGGTACACCGTCGTCCCCGGCGCGAGACTTTTGCCTTCGTTGCGGTTGTCGGACTCCTCCTCGCGGCGGCCGCGGGTCACGAGCCACGCCTGTTGCGGCTTGAAGAGGTATGGGGCGTCGCTCGCCACCTGCGCGGAGCCCAGTTGCTCCAGGAACTGCAGGTCATCCAGCACCCAGAATGCGCGGCCAAAGGTCGCGATCACTACCGCGTGTTGTTCGGGGTCGATCTCTACATCGTCCACCCGTACCGCCGGCAGATTGCGCGCGAGGGACTGCCACTGTCCGCCGCCGTCCAGGCTCATGTACACCGTGCTGCTGGTCGCGGCAATCAGCAGGCTCGGGTCATCCGGATCCTCGCGCATACTCTCGATGTATTGGTTTCCCGGAAGCCCGGAGGTGATCTCGGTCCAATGTTTGCCGTAGTCGGTTGTCTTGTAGAGATAGGGATGGAAATCGTCCCAGTCGTAGCGGCTTGCCGACACGTACGCCGTACCCGGCGTCGTATGCGAAGGCTCGACGCAGGTTACTGTGGACCAGGTCGGCATCTGCGGCGGCCGTACTTCGCTCCAATGAGCACCACTATCGGTGGTCACGTAGACGAGGCCATCATCGGACCCGGTCCAGATGGTATCGTCATTCAGCGGTGAGAACGCAATCGAAGAAATCGTGTCGAACTCCTCCTCGCCGGTCACGTCGGCGCTGATCGGACCGCCGGGCCGACGCTGCTTGCTCTTGTCGTTGCGCGTGAGATCGGGGCTGATCACCTTCCAGTGCACGCCTTCATCCAGGGTTTCGAACAGCACGTTCGCCCCGATCAGCAGCTCCTGCGGATTGTGCGGCGCAAATACCTTCGGGTGATGCCACCAGCCATACCGGTAATCGACCTCGGCTCCGGCTGAGCCGAACTTCCATTCGCCCGACGTGTTCACCTGCGTCGATATGTCTGCCCGCCGATCTTCTTTCCATTCCTGGCTGTAGTACCCGCTGCCATAGGTCACCCAGGGCTTACCGGGCGTCGGCACGACCCAGGTCATCTCTCCGCCGCTGACTGTAGTCCACTCCGTCGGCTCCGCATTCGACGCTTCCACCGAGCCACGATCCTGCTGCGCTCCGTAAATATGAAACGGAAACTGGTCATCGAGATTGGCGTGATAGAACTGGCCGGTCGGCTGGTTGTCCTCGACACTCCAGGTCTTGCCGCGGTCGAGCGAGACCGTCGCGCCGCCGTCATTGCCTTCGATCAATGTTCTGGGATTATCGGGATTGATCCAGAAGACGTGGTTGTCGCCGTGGGGCGGATGCAGCTTGGTCAGCTTCCTGCCGGCGTCGTGCGATACGAATACATCCGCATTCGGCAGATAAACGGTATTCGGATCCTTCGGATCGACATAAACGGTGTTGTAATAGAATGCGCGCTGCGTGATGTCCAGGCTGTCGTTCGTCAGCTTCCAGCTCTTGCCTCCGTCGTCGGAGCGGAACAGGCCGCCAGGATGACCGGGCTTGTAATTCGCCTGCACCAGGGCATATACGACGTTGGAATCGGACGGTGCCACGGCCAGTCCGACCTTCCCGAAAGCGCCGCTCGGCAATCCGGGATTGCGGCTGATGTTGCTCCAATGCGTGCCGCCGTCAGTGGTCTTGTAGATGCCGCTACCCGGCCCTCCGCTGGAGAACGTCCAATGTCGACGGTAGGCCTGCCACATGGCGGCGTACAGGACCTGTGGATTCTTCGGGTCCATCGCCATGGTGATGGCGCCGGTATCCTGGTTGACGTAGAGGATCTTCTTCCAGGTCGTTCCGCCATCGGTGGTCTTGAATACGCCGCGCTCGGGGTTCGGCGCCCAGACGTGCCCCATCGCCGCCACGTACACCACATTCGGGTCATTCGGGTCGACGATGATCCAGCTGATGACCTCGGTGTTTTCCAGGCCGATGCGGCTCCAGGTCTTGCCGGCGTCCGTGGACTTGTACATGCCATCGCCGGTCAGGAACGTATTGCGGATCGCGGAGTCACCCGTGCCGGCGTAGAGGACCTTGGGGTCGGACGGGGCGATCGCGATCGCGCCGATATTGCCGGTCTTAAAGTACTTGTCCGAGATGTTCTTCCAATTGTGCCCGTAATCCTTCGTTTCCCAAATGCCGCCACCCGCGGTCGCCATATAAAAGAGATCGGGCTGGTCGGCGACGCCCGCCAGAGAGGTCACGCGGCCCCCCAGATACGGCCCGACACTGCGCCAATTCAGGGCGCCCGTGAGGTCCGTGCCGGGAACGGCGGCCGCGGCCGCGGTCGCCAGGAGCAGCGATGCCGCGGCGCCGGACAATGCCTCGAGAATTCGCTTCGAGTTGAACATGCTACTGATTACTCCAGGCCAAAACCGCCCGTCGGGTAGGTCATGGGACCGGGCGGCGGCGGGAAAAGGAGCGGCAGCACATTGTCGGCCGTCAGCACGCAGCGGCTGTTGTGCGAGCAGCCGGGGACGATGACGAGCTTTTGCTTACCTCCCATATAACGGTCCACGTACATCACATACGCCTCGCCTCGAGCGCGCCGCTGCGGCCCTTGCGCCTCCGCGTTGGGTGAGGAATCGAAGCCGCTGATCGGCAACGTATCCACCTGACCTTCCAGATAGGTCACCGAGCGCTCCACCAGGTTCTTCCTCAATTGCCCGGCGGACATTCCCGCGACATAGCCATTGAGGTTCTCCAGCCCATAGGGCCAGTCGTCATACTGCGGCGCCTTGGCATGGTCGAAAGGGCCGTAACTGAACTCCGTATGAGGTTGCGTGCCGTTCTTTCCCACCGATTCCTTGTATGACTGGTCCGGGGTATTCGGGCTGGCGTCTCCAACCGGCAAGGGCCTCACCGCGGCCGGCCATGCCAGGCTCGATGGATCGCCCACCACATAGCTGATCGATATACCGGGCACCGTGCCATCGACTTTATTGGCCATCTCGTATCGGTTTACGTATTGGCCGCCGGCCGAGAATCCAGCGATCACGATCCTGCTGAGATTGGGGAAATTCTTCTTGTCAGCGAGCCGACGCACTATCGCGTCCACATAATCGAACGACGAGACCGCGGGATCAGTCAGCGACGTGCCACCGGCGCGCCAACTGGTATGGCCCTCGGGCCAGACGACCTCATTGGGCTGACGCAGCCACTCCGGCTGAGCCGGGCGGCGCTTGCCGACATACGGGTCGAGAAAGTAGGTGGAGACGACCATCGTATTGTCGAGCGCGCCCGCGAGTATTGCCGCCGCCATCCCGTGGCGGAAAAAATAGCCCCCCATCAGGTTGGCTCCATGGACCAGGATCAGCGCTCGCTTCAAACCTGGGTTGTAAGCGTCGATCCCGTACGTCGAATAGACTCTGGAACGCGCAGGCCCCCTGCCATAGGTGATCCACCGCTCGCACGCGGACACCCGCAGTGCATTGATGCAGGGTGCAACCGAGGGTACCGCACCGCTCTGGCTACCCGGGCCGGCGCCGGCAACACCGCCGGCGCAGAGCATGGACCCCGCCACCAGGGCACATGCGGCGCGCGGGGCAATACGGAATTTACGATGCATGTGTCAGGTACTCCCGCCGATCGTGGTCAACAGCTCGTCAGCACGCCCTCGGCGGTGATCGCACAGGCCGGCATGTTGCGTGAATTCTTCGCCAGCGCGGGTTGCCCCAGGCGATCGACCAGAATGATGCCGACCTCTCCGGTGACAGTGGCATCGAACTGCCGCACGGCCCTGTTACAGGTCTCCTGCGCGTTTCCGACCTCCTGATACAGGTACGCCGTTAGACGGGCAAGAGTCATGCGGATGATGTGTTCGCCGCTACCGGTGCACGAGATGCCCACGTGCCCGTCGGCATATGTTCCACAACCTACGATCGGGCTGTCCCCTACCCGCCCGGGGAGCTTGTTGAAGCATCCCCCGGTCGAGGTTGCCGCGGCCAGCCTGCCGAGGCCGTCACAAGCGCTGGCTCCCACCGTGCCATGCGCGTCCTCCCACTGCTGTCGACGGGGCACGGTCACCAGATGCTCGAGATCGCATTCCGGTATCCCCTGGCTGCGGGCGAACTGCTCGGCTCCTCTCCCGACCAGAAACACGTGCGGGCCAACGTCCATGACCCGTCTTGCGAGACGAATGGGATTTGCGACTCCGGTGACTGCGGCAACGGCACCCGTATTCAGTGTCGCGCCGTCCATGATCGCGGCATCGACTTCGACCCGGCCTTCGCTGGTCAGCGCCGAGCCGACGCCTGCATTGAATAGCGGATTATCCTCCAGGATCAGCACCGCGGCCTCCACCGCGTCGACCGCGCTGCCGCCGTTCTGCAGCAGCTTCCAGCCCGCCCGGGCGGCCTCCTCCACCGCCTTCAGGCGCTCTGGAATGGAGCTTTGCTCCACGTCCCCGCAGCCCCCATGTACGATGATCGCTGTCTTGTTCATTGGTCACGCCATATCCGTCAACGCGTCAAGGGAATCGAGACCCAGCGGCCTGACCCCGTTCTCGATCTCATGAATCAATTCGATCAAACGCACGGTGATCGGCGTCCTCACGCCACACGCCGCGGCTTCGCGCACGACCGCGCCCAGTTGCGCGTCGACCTCGGTGCGGCGCTTACGGACCGCAAGATCCCGCCAGATTCCGCTATGAGTCTTCACCGATCGGCGATTGTGCTCGACCAGGAGGTCGAGCGAGCGGGCCGCCTCTTCGTCCGTGCTGTCACCGGAAAACGCCACCGGCTGAAAGCCATCGAACGGTTCGCACGCGATACCTTTCGTCGCGGCGACGCCGAGCACTTCCCGCGCGAGCGACACGAACAGTTGCCGATAGCGCGGCAGAGCCAGGCAGTCCGCAATGGACTCATTGGTGAGCGCGGTGGCGAAGAGGAGCGCACCATAGGCCTCCTTGCTCCAGAGAAAGCCCCAGATATTGCCGGTCAGCATGGCTCGCTCATCGAAAGCGCGGAACAACGGCAGCAGCGCGAGCAGCCGCTCACTGATCGCCCCGCCGATTTCACCGAGCACGACGGCACCGCGGCCGGCGTACTGAACCACGCCGGGCGAGAGATAGTCCGCGCCGAAATTGACGAAACAGCCGACCGTGCGCCCGGCCCCCACGATCGAGGCGATATCCAGCTCATTCAAGCCGTTCTGGACGGATACGATGTACCCGTCGGCGGCGAGATGTGGGGCGATCAGGCGCGTCGCGGCTTCGGTATCCTGCGCTTTGACACAGAGCAGGACCCGCCCGTATTCGCCATCCAGGTCTTCCGGGAAAGCGGCGCTCACCGGCACCCTGAACTGCGCCAGTGGGCCGGCGATCTCCAATCCTGACTCGCGCATTCTCGACACATGATCGCGCGCGCGATCCATGAAAATGACCTTGTGACCGCTGCGCACCAAGTGCGCCCCGATCGTTCCGCCCATGGCGCCGGCGCCGACGATCAATGTGGCCGAGTCGCTCATCAGGGCCAGCTTTTTGCAATCACCTCACGGGTTTCCTCTACCGCAATCCGCCATATGGCCAGCATCTCGTCATCGGACCTCTGGTAATAACCTCCGTAATTACCATCGCCAATATACTCCCTGGCTTGCGGCGGAGGCAGGGCGTGCACGAGTTTGGGATCGATCCTGGTCTTCTGACCCTGCGGATACTTGACATCCGCCAACCGCGTCCACGGGAAATTCTCCATCCATGAGGCATGGGAAGCCACGGTATCCACCTCCATCACCTTCTTCCATGTCGCCGGCGCATTCCACCAGTTGTGAAGCTTCACCGCGACGCCTTTCTGTGTCCCTATCCACTCCGCGATCAGGGACTGAGCCGAGCCCGAGTTGCCGCCGTGTCCATTCACCAGGACGATTCGCCTGAATCCATGCGCAACCATGCTGTCGAGAACGTCGCGCAGCAGCTGCAGGTAGGTCTGCACTTTCAGGCTGATGGTGCCGGGGAAGGCCATGAAATAGGGAGTGACGCCGTAGGGCAGCCCCGGGAACACGGGAACCCCGAGAGGCTCGGCCGCTTCCGTAGCCACCCGCTCGGAAAGGATGTGGTCGACACAAAGGCTCAGTTGCGCGTGCTGCTCGGTGCTGCCGATCGGAAGCACCGCCCGGTCGTCCTTCTTGAGATAGCCCTCGACCTGGCTCCAATTCATTTCACGAATCTTCACGACAACTCCTCACGGGCTCTGGTGATAGAAAGCCTCCAGATCTCTGTACATACGGGCGTGCGTATCGGGCTCCAGGTAGCTGACGTGGCCGGAACGATAACACTTCATCGTGATGTTCTTGCGCAGATTTCCGATGTCGAGATGGGCATAGGTATAGATGGCGGCGAAGTACGGCGTCGCGAGATCGTAGTAGCCGCACGACACGAAGAGCCTGAGCTGCGGATTGCCGATCATGGCTTCGCGCAGATCCACCGAGACGTCGGCGAAGCCCTGGTTGAAGCCGTAGTCGTGGCGCTCATTCAACCGCTGCCAGTCCCAGCGGCAGACGCCATAACAGCTCGAGCGAAAGAGGTCCGTGCCGTTGTCGTAATGGAGGAAATTGCGCAGCAGATAATTCATCGCGGTGGTATAGGGGCCGCCGATGGCCTCATCCAGCGGGTCATACTCCGCATTGCCACTGATCTGCTCATAGTCCATGCCGAGGAAACGGGCGTCCGTGCGGCCGACCAACTGGTCGCGGTCGAGCAGCAGCTCCTTTCTGAAGAACGGCTGTGATATGCGGAAATTGCTGTATCGGATGTATTGCTCGCTGAGCCCCGTGTACTGCGCCAGCTTGCTGGCCACGCTTGCCTTCTCCGCGGCGCTGGCATCGTCTCCTTCCATCAGCAGATGCGCATACTCTCCGGTCGCGAAGGTCTGTACTTTGCCGAGAAACTCCTCCAGCGGCTCCGCCTGCAGATCCGCCGCCAGCGCATGGTGATAATGCGCGATGGCGGCATAGGTGGGCAGGAACATGACGTATGGCATATCGTTGCCGGGACTGAACTCCAGGGTCTGGAAATTCAGCACCGTCGAGATCAGGACCACGCCCTTCAGATCGGCTCCGGCCTCCTCCAGATCGTGCGCCACCACGGCATCGCGCGTCGTGCCGTAGCTGTTGCCCATGATGTATTTGGGCGAATTCCACCGGTTGTAGATATCGAGGTAACGAACGATCGCCTGCGTGAAAGCCTGACCATCTTCATCGACGCCCGCGAACTGGCTGATCTTGGAGCCGTTCAACAGCCGGCCGAATCCGGTATCGACCTCCTCGATGTAGACCAGATCGGTCACATTGAGCAATGAGTAAGGGTTGTCCTGGATCGTGTACGGCGCCGGCGGCGTATGCGCCGCGTCGGTCGTGGTCACCAGCTTCGGCCCGAACCCCACCACCTGCAGGCCGGAGGACGTCGACCCCGGGCCGCCGCCCCATATGAAGGTGACGGGCCGCTGCTCCTGCGGCACTCCATCCTCGGTGTAGGCGACATAGGACATACTGGCGATGGGCCGGTTCGCGTCGTCCCGCAGGATGATCTTGCTGGCGACCGCCGTGTAGTGAAGGGTCTGCCCGCCCATCTTTACCGTATGTTCCGTGATGGCCGCCGGCGGGTTCTCGTCGGCCGCCTGCGGCTTCTGACCGTGAGCATCCGCGGCGAGGCAGCCGAAGCCGGCCGTCATCCCCGAAAGGCTCCAGGCGGCAAGAAGAGCGAAGCGTGTTTTTTTCATGATGTGGAATCCACGTTCTCAGGCCCGCGTGCCGGTCCCGATCTTGATCTGTGAGACACCCTTCACCGGCGCGATACCCGCGCTCTCGAGCAGGCGGTTGAGGGCGGGTATCCGTGTAGACACCAGTTGGTTGTAGTCATGCAGGGCCGAATCGAGCTCCTGTCCGACTGTCTTCATCGCCCCAAGCATGGACGCATCGGGCGGCAGGTAGTAACTGAACGACACCACCTCGGCCAGCCGGGTCAGCTTGCCGTGAGTACGGAACAGGGCATGCAGCATATCCTCGCCCGCATCGTGTTGAATGTCCGGATTGTAGACGCGCTCTTCGACGGCCCGCAGTTGAGCATCGAGTTCGCGCGCCTGCCGCACGCCGCTTTGACTTCCCCCCGCCGATACCAGCCTGGCGATGCTGTCGCGGTCGGCGACGATCTGGTTCAACATCTGATCCAGAGCGGTCACCTGGTCGCGCAGCTCGAGGCCGTAACGGATGTAGGCGTCCACCTGGCTGGCCGGAATGTTCAAGCGCGGGTCAGGGCGCACGACCGCATCGAGATGCTGCCTCGTCCCGCCATATATGACGTCGATGCCGTAATTGCCCGGGGATACGAGCGGTCCGTATGGAACCCGCCTCTGCTCCGGTGTGTATGCGGACTGTTCGAAATCGAGCTCCGTGGGGCCGTCGTACCTCAGGTTCCAGGCGAACTCATTCAGCCCCGCATGCGCCGGCGCGTGCCGTACGGCGATGATCTCCCCCCTCGTATTCTTGATGATGAATTCGACGGCCTTTCCCGCGGGTTGTCCAATGTAGTAGGAGATCCGGACACCCGGCGACACGTTGGGTACGCTGTAGTAAGGAATGTCGGGCTGACCGATGCGTTGCAGGTGAAACAGTGTGCCGGGCGACGGACTGAAGGCGTGGAAGGCCTTTCCCGCCATGGCATCCGCTTCTTCCACCGGCCGCAGATTGTCGAAGGTGAAGAGGCTGCGCCCGTGTGTCGCCACGACCAGGGCATGCTGTCCCTTGACGAAATGCATGTCCCATACCGGTGTCGTCGGGAATTCGCTGCTCAGCGGCGACCAGTTCTCACCCTCATCGAGCGAATAGTACAGGCTGGTATCGGTTCCCAGGATCAGGAGGCCCTTCCTGTCCGGGTCTTCCCGCACCACGTGCCCCGGCACGTCCGCCGGCAATCCGTGCGTGATCTGCTGCCAGGTCGCGCCGTAATCATGAGTTTTGTAGACGTATATCCTGCGGTCATCGACCCGGCTCCCGTCCATCGCGATATAAGCGCTGCCGGCATCGAAAGGAGATACTCCCACCTGATACACCCGGCCCCATTTCGGTACGCCCGCGAGCTTCGGCCGCACGTTGCTCCAGTGATTGCCGTCATCCCGCGTCACCCAAACGTAGCCGTCATCGGTGCCTGCCCAGATCACCTGGGGATCGGTCCGCGCAATGCTGATCGACAGGATCGTATCGACGACCGTCGTGTACTCGACGGCGATCGGCGCCTTACCGGTCTGCTTCTGCAGGCTCTTGACGTTTCGCGTCAGGTCCGGACTGATTGCCTGCCACTCGGCGCCACCCGTCGTCGTCTTGAATATGACGTTCGAGCCGAAATAGACCGTATTCGGGTCGGTACGCGAAACCGCGACCGGCGCGGGCAGCGCGAACCGGTACTTCATGTTTTCCGGGCCCAGCTCATTGTCGACCCACCAATAGGGACGGTGGTAAACCGCCATGCCGGTCTTCATGTCATAGCGGTAGAACGCGCCGGACGACACCGTCGCGGCGGTCGTATAGATGATATTGGGATCACTCGGCGCCGGCACGACGTAATTCCCGTCTCCCCCAACGACGGCCTTCCAGTCCCGGTTGTTCAGGTCCTCGGTGTCCAGACTGCTGGAAGGACCGCACCACCCTTCGTTGTCCTGCAGCCCGCCACAAATGATGTAAGGAGTGCCGTCGAGAGTCGGAGTGACGCTTACAGCGTAATACTGGCCGATGGGCATGTTCTTGAATGCCCGCCAGTGCCCTCCGCCGTCGTTGGTCTCGAACCCACCGCCATCGTTGCCGTCGAGAACGTGCCCACCGTTCTCGGGGTCGACCCAGAGCGCATGGTGGTCGCCATGCACGCCCGGATCGATCTGGTGAATGGTCTTGCCGCCATCGTCGGACTCGGTGAAGTCCAAAGCGCCGATATAGAGTTTGTTCTCATTCTCGGGAGACACCGCGAACGAGGTGAAGTAGAACGGCCGGGCCGCCAGAGCGTGGTTGTTGCTGACGAACGACCAGCTGTCGCCCCCGTCGTCGCTGCTCCACAGACGGCCGTGCGCCGCATAGATCATCGCGTAGACGCGCTTCGGATTGCTTGGGGCGACAGCCACACCGATGCGACCGAGCGGCCCCTGCGGCAACCCCTGTGTCAGCTTTTTCCAGCTCACTCCGCCGTCCATCGAGCGATAGAGCCCGCTGCCGGTTCCCGCCTCGATCGTGAGCCACGGGTATCTGATGATCTGGAACATCGCCGCGAAAAGGATCTGCGGACTGCCTGGCACCCTGACGATCTGGATGCACCCCGTCGTCGAATTCACGTACAGGACCTGCTTCCAAGTCCTGCCGCCATCGGTGGTCCGGTACACCCCTCGTTGCGCATTGGCGCCCGTCGTGTGCCCCAGTATCCCAACGAGAACCACGTTGGGATCGTCCGGGTCGACGGTGATGCTCGCGATCTGGCCGGTATGCCTGAACCCCATGTCCTGCCAGGTCTTGCCGCCGTCCTCGGAGCGAAAGAGTCCATCGCCATCGATGGCATGGTTGCGAAGGTCGCTCTCGCCGGTGCCCAGCCATATGGTTTGGGGATCTTTGGGCGAGATCTCCAGCGCGCCAACCGAGCTCGACGGCCCGTGCTCGAAAATCGGATCAAAACTGTCGCCTCCGTTGACGGTCTTCCACAGGCCGCCTCCGGCCGTGCCGAGGTAATAGACGTTGTAGTTGCCGGGCAGTCCTGCCACCGCCGTTACGCGCCCTCCGGATATCGCCGGTCCGATATTGCGGAACGGGATATCCAGCGCCGGTGCAGCGGTCTGCGCGGGCGCCGGCGCCGATACCAGCGACAGCATCGGCACCAGGGGTACCAGCAGGCTGAAACGCAATTTGGCCTTCACGTGACCCATTCTCCCAACCTCTCCCATCCACGGGGATCGCGGATGCTCTGCGCGACCCCCATCACCTCACCATTGCGCCGTGATACGGGCGTAGAGATATCTCCCCGGTACGTCGTACGTCGTCGGGTCGAAGCTCAGGTTGTGAGCCGAGTAGCTGACCGGGGGATTCCTGTTGAGCAGGTTGTTGGCCCCAAGGGTGAACCGGCTGTTGATCAAGGGAATGGCGTAGCTCACCGACGCGTCGTTGTATACCGTCGAGCCGAGCCTGTTCGTCGGGATCAGCCCAACGCCCGTGTAGCTCACATGGTCGGCGTTCGGGTCGGAGCACACGCCATATTGCGTGAAGCCGCTGCAGTCCTCGATCATCGATCCGATATAGCGCATGCGCCACAGGGCTCCCCAGTTGCCCGAGCTCCAATCGACGCTGAGAATGGATTTGTTCTTCGGGAAGCTCGAGGGGCTCGAGCCGTAGACGGTGCCGTCCTCCCAACCGGCCATGTGATAGACCTGCGGCGGGCCGCCGGTCGCGTTCGGAATGTACTCGTTGTATTCCGAGGTGAAGGTGGTCTGGAACTGCGCGCGGAATTCGCCGAAGCGGGTGTTGAAGGCGTAGTCGAGACCGAAGTCGATGCCCTGCGTCTGAATGTTGCCAACGTTCGTCTCGATGTCATCCAGCGTGGTGACCACACCCACCGCATTGCGCCGCACGAGATTGCAGAATTGCGTCACGCCACCGACATAGCACGCATCCAGTATGTTCTGGGCGCCGAAGTCGCTGATCAGGTTGTTGACGTTGATCTTGAAGTAATCGACGTTGATGTCGAAGCCCGCGAGGAAATTCGGGTTGATCACGAAGCCGATGGAGCGCGACACCGATTTCTCCGGCAGCACCTTCGGGTTGCCGCCGACGGTCACGTTGTCGAACTCGCCGTTGACCGGCTGGGTATAGATTCCAACCGGCACGCCGCCCGCGGCGCAGTTGCTCGAAGTCTGCCTGCTCTCATTCTGCAACTGAGCGGCATTGCAGGGGTCGACCACGAAGGGAGCCGACTGCGTCTGACCCTGATACAGCTCCTGGATGTCCGGCGCTCTGAATCCCGTACCCCAGCTGGCGCGCATGAGCACCTGGTTGTCCGGCTGCCAGCGGAAGCCCACCTGCTCGGTGGTGTTCGAGCCGAATGAGGAGAACTGCGAGCGGCGGCCGGCCAGGTCGATATCCATGTCCTTGATCAGCGGCAATTTGTGCAGCAGCGGCACCTGCAGCTCCGCATACTCCGATTTGACCGAGTAGCCGCCGGATGTCGGCGCCACCGCGCCATCGGTGGAGATGCCGGCTTCCTGCAGCGAGTCAGGCTCGTTGGAGCCGAATAGCTGCTCGTACTCGGCGCCGATGCTGAAACCCAGCGGTCCGCCGGGCAGGTCCAGAATATCGGCGGTGCTCAGATTCGCCTCGTAGTCCTTCATCGTCTGGGTAGTGGTCGATTGCTCGGACACTCCAACGTACTGGAGCATCGCCGGCGTGATGCCACCGCTGCCGAAGAAATCCATCGGCACGCAACTGCCCGTACATCCGCTGGCAGGCCCCAGGGCCTGATTCAGATTCGCGACGTTGTACTCTCCAGCCGGAGTCAAATCCCATTCGAGCTCCTGCCCATACGTATAGTCGACGTTCCAAACGAACTTCCGGCTGCCAATGCTGAAGTCCCCGTCGAGCCCTCCGTTGTAGTACAGCGTATTATCAGTTTCCGTGAACTCTCTATAGCCGCCCGCGAGGATGCGGATGCCGGCCAGGACCAGCTGGCACACACCGGGACTGGGGGCGCTGACGTTCGAATTAAGATCGCAACCGAACGGGTTGTAGGGGTTGCTCGCCGAGATCAGCGAACCGATGCCGCCGCCGCCGATGTCCAGATTGACCGGCGAGTAGGATTCGACGTTCTGATGGTGGTTGTACATCGCCGTGGTATGGAATTCCACGTGCGGTGTGAACGAGTAATTGCCCTGCACATAAAGGTCGGTCGATGTATTTGGCGCCACCAGATCGTAGAGCTTCGCGTAGTTGAACTCATCCGCGCTGGTGAAGGGCTTGAAGTCCGCAAGGCTGTTCCCCGGGGTTCCAGGAATGGTCGTGACGTTGCAGAACGGAACGCCGGCGCTGTTCGGCGGGCAAAGCGAGCTGTTGCTGTAAAGAGAGGATCCCGCCGCCGGGTAGAACTCGTACCGCCCGTTCGGACCGAAGCTGCTGCCATCCGAGGTCCCGTAATAAGGAACGCAGGATATCGGCCTGGAACAATCGGGAATCGCGTCGTTCGCCTGATACTGGGCATTGAACGTCAGATTTCCCTTGTCGTTGCCGAACCCCAGCATCGCGGAATACAGCTTCGTCGGTCCGTCAAACGTGCCGCCGGAATTGTATTCGCCGAAGTAGGCGCTCGCTTCCGCACCCGTGAACGACTTGCGCGTGACGATATTGACCACGCCGGCAATCGCATCGGACCCATAGATGGACGAGGCGCCATCCTTCAGTACCTGCACGCTCTCGATGACTGAGGTGGGAATCTGATCGAGATCGACCGCGCCGCTCAACCCCGTGATCCAGCGCTTGCCGTTCACCAGGACCAGCACGCGGTTCGGCCCGAGGTTGCGCAGGTCGAGATTCGTCTCGCCGTTGCCGCCCACGTCGACATTGGAGTTGATCGCCGAGCCGGCAGAGGTGATGTGCTGCAATATCTCGCCGATGTTCACCAGGCCCGTGGACTCGATCTGCTTCGCCGACAGGGTGACCACCGGACGCGCCGTTTCCACGCTCGAGCGGGGAATGCGGCTGCCGACGATGGTGACCTGGTTGAGCTCCGTGGGGGTCAGGTCCGCGCCGCTGGTCGTATCCGCGGTCGCTCCCGACGTCGCCGCATCCCCCTGCTGCTGACCCGGTTGAGCGGCCGCCGCGGGCTGAGCCGCCCCAGCGGGCTGAGATGCCACCGCCTGTTGAGCCGTCGCCGGCACGCCTGCGAGGCACATGCACAACATGCCCAGCGCCAGCACGCCGTCGATGAGGCGCCTAACGCCGCTACATGGACGTTGAGTGTTAGCCATATCTTATCCCCCTGAAGCTGCTGCAAATCGCGGCTCGATGATCGAGCCGCTCAAAAATGATGGATCGGGCCGGCCGTATCTCTGCGAAACGTAGTCACCGCAGCGTTGCGGCCTGCATGGCCTGACCCCTGATCACAGTGGTTCTCACCTGGATCGCGGCAGCGGGGTGTATGAAGAAGCGACATTGGACTTAATACAGCAATGAGTTCGAAGTGCGCCCGCGGCGGCTTCCTGCTGCTGGTTTGTTGCGTGCCGTGCCAGAATTGCAGCATATATATTTTCGAAAATCAATTATATGTATTCGGAGCTCGACGAAAAGAATGGGCTTCTGCCCGCGCTTGCCTTATGATTCAAGCAATTACGGGCTGCGGACCGAGCGTGCGGTCTTCATGCAATGCCGGGGAGACACACTTGAGGAGCGAGATCGGGTTTTTGCTGCCGCGCCACGGAGCCGGAGCGAGTCGTTGCTGACGCCAGACTCGCGAGCCGTGTGGGCGGAGTTAAACGATATCCGCTTACTGCATAATGGACGTCCGTGGACGGTCACATCCACGCGTTCGAACATGAAGTCCGGCAATTCCTAAATGCCGCCCCAAGGTAATCAGGGGTCCCCTCCGATGGCAAAAGCAACCAAATCCATCAAGCTCGCGCGCAAGACCGCGAGTGCTCTCATCGTCGACTCCCTGCGGGAGCGTCTGATGAATCACGAGTTCAGCGAATCCGAGATGATCCGTCAGGAACGCCTCGCCAAGGAATACAACGTCAGCCTGAGCCCGGTGCGGGAGGCGCTCATCCAACTCGAAGCCGAAGGACTGCTGACACTCGTCCGGCATCACGGCTATGCGATCAACACGCTGTCGATCGACGACATCCAGCAGATGTACGAGTTGCGCGCGCTGATCGAAGTCGAGCTGCTGCGCCACGCCGTTCCCAAGCTGAATGAAGCCGATATCGCTTCGGCGACGCAGATACACGATGCGATGACGAAGATCTACCGGCGCGGCACGCAGACGACGGCGTGGACGAAGCTCAACTGGGACTTCCACACGACCTTGTACAAGCCGGCCGAAAAGCGACAGTTGTTCGCGGTTTGCGAAAACGTCCGGCAGAACATCGTGCGCTACGTTCACATGCAGATGAAGCTGCGCAGCTCCGCCAACCTGGAGCACAGCATCAAGGATCACGGCGAGCTGCTGGAATACTGCGCCAGCGGGCAGACGAACAAGGCGGCGGAGCTGCTGCGCCGCCACATCATCCAGGCTGGCGATGACCTGGTCGGATTCCTGCAGCAGCACCGACTGTCGAAATAGCCGCCTCATAAGGTCCCCATGACATCGAGCGCTTCCCCGACCGATCGTCACCCCCGCAAAGCGTTCTTCGTTCTGTTTTTCGTCGAGATCTGGGAGCGGTTCGGCTATTACGGAATCGCTTCGCTCCTGGTGCTCTACATGGTGCAGCGCCTCGGTCTCGGGGACACGCGCGCGGACATCATCTGGGGAGCCTTCTCCGCACTGGTCTATTCGATGCCGATGCTCGGTGGCTACATCGGTGATCGCGTGCTCGGCGCCCGGCGGACTCTGGTTCTGGGCGCCATCACGCTGGGTCTCGGCTACCTGCTGTTGTCCATCCCTCTCGATGAAACGCTGTTCCCGGCAATGGGGCTCATTGCGCTCGGCAATGGCCTCTTCAAGATCAACCCGAACAATCTCGTCTCGCGACTGTACGAAGGTGAGCATTCCAAGCTCGATATCCTCTTCACCATCTATTACATGTCGCTCAATATCGGCTCCTTCTTCTCGGTACTGCTCACTCCCTGGATCAAGGATCATCCGAACTGGGCGATCGTGATCGGTCCGCTGCACTTCGACAGCTGGCATCTGGCCTTCGGCTTGAGCGCGATCGGTCTCACGATTGGGCTCCTCAACTACGGCGTATTCCACCGCTATCTGCGCCCCTACGGGGCCGCGCCGGACTTCAAGAAGCTGGACCTGCGCAAGCTGGCGGCCGTCATCGGCATATCGCTGGTCATCGCCTACCTGCTCTCCGAGGTGATCCGCTATCGCATGGCGGCACTCGGTGTCGTCCTGTTGTTCGTGGCCCTCATGATCTACGTCTTCGCGCATTTGTTGCTGACGGGCAAGCGCCACGAGCGCAACCGGGTCATTGCATGCATCATCTTCGTCGTGATGTCGTCGATCTGGGCCGTCTATAACCAGCAGATCTACACTTCGCTCACCCTCTATGCGCTACGCAACGTCGAGCACCACATACTGGGTATCCCGGTCACCGCCGCCCAATTCCAGGATCTCAACCAGTTCTGGCTGGTGGTGCTGGCATTGCCGCTGGCCTGGGTCTATCAGCGCATGGGCAGGACCGCGCGCGGCGATTTCTCGATCGCCAGCAAATATGCCGCCGGCCTTTATCTCCTGGCGATCGCGTTCTTTCTGTATGCGGCCGGCAGTCTCACCGCACACGCCGGGATAGTCTCCTCGGGGTGGCTCGTCGCCGGTTACGCGGCGCAATCGCTCGGGGAGCTGCTGATCAGCGCACTGGGATGCTCCATGGTTTCGCAACTCGTACCCGAGAATTCGCGCGGCATCATCATGGGCGCCTGGTATCTCGGAATGGGCGTCAGCCTCTACGCCGGCGGCGCCATTGCCAGCCTCGCGAGCGTTCCGTCCGGTGCCGTGCAGCCTGTCGCCACCCTCCCCGTCTACGCCCGGCTCTTCTGGGGGCTCGGCGCAGGCGCGCTGGTGTGCGCGGTCGTGGCCACCCGGATCACCCCGCTGTTGGAAAGATTGATGCTCAAGCGGGACGAAGAGCCTCTTCAGGCTGGCGACAAGGTCTTCACGTAGCGCCCGGCCGAACTGAAAACCCTCTGCCGCGCCGCCCGACATTCCAACAGGTGCTCCGATGATGAAGTCCAAATGGTTGATCGGGCTCGACCTGATCGCGGCAATGAGCTTGCTGTGCGCGACTTGCGGCATCGGGGCCGCGCAGGAGCGAGCGGCGTCTGCCACGCATGTCGAGCCGGGTTTTCTGCAGGGCCTGCGCTGGCGGTCGATAGGCCCGCCGCGAGGCGGCCGCGCGCCTGCCGTTGCGGGCGATCCCACAAACCCGTCGATCTTCTACATGGGCACCGAAGGCGGCGGTGTGTGGAAGACCTATGACGCCGGCCGCTACTGGCAGAATGTCTCCGATCCTTACTTCAAGACGGCGTCGATCGGCGCGATCGCCGTAGCCCCGTCCGACCCGAATGTGGTTTACGTGGGTACGGGCGAGACCAGCCAGCATGTCGACATCCAGGCCGGTGACGGTGTCTACAAGTCCACCGACGGCGGCACGACCTGGGTGAACACAGGGCTGGGGGCCACGCGCCACATCGCGAGTATCGTCGTCTCGCCGCACGACCCCGATCTGCTCTACGTGGCGGCATTCGGCCATGAATTCTCCAGCAATCCCGACCGCGGTGTGTACCGGTCGCGGGACGGCGGCAAATCGTGGCAGAAAATCCTCTACGTCAGCGATCGCGCCGGTGCGGTCGATCTTTCGATGGATCCGTCCAACCCGCAGGTGATCTACGCCGCGATATGGCAATTCGTGCGCAAACCCTGGAGCGAGAGCAGCGGCGGACCCGACAGCGCCCTCTACAAGACCACCGACGGCGGCGATCATTGGACCAACATCAGTCACAACCCGGGCTTCCCTCGCGGGGTCCTCGGGAAAATCGGCGTGTCGATCTCCGCCTCGCGCCCGAGCCGGGTCTATGCAGTGGTGGAAGCCACGCATGGCGGCTTGTACCGCTCAGATGACAGCGGCGCCACCTGGCGCTTGATGAACGCCGGCCGGTCCTTCCTCTACATGGCGTTCTGGTACATGCACGTCGTAGCCGATCCCCAGGATCCGGACACCGTGTACGTGCCCCAGGTCACCATGTGGAAGTCCACGGACGGTGGTCGCACGCTCCATGCCGTGCGCTATGAGCACGGCGACAACCACGCCCTCTGGATCGACCCGACCAACGACAGACGGATGATCGAGGGCAACGACGGCGGCGCCATCGTAAGCCTCGACGGCGGTGACTCCTGGTCGACCGAAATGAACCAACCGACCGAAGAAATCTTCAAGATGGCCGTCGATGACCAGTACCCGTACAGAGTCTATGGCACTCCAATGGACAACGACGCGGTCAGCTGCCCGAGCGAAACCATGGGAGCCGCGATCGAGTGGAAGGACTGCTACACAGTGGGCAGCGCCGAGAGCGGCTTCATAGCGCCCCAGGCCGGCCATCCCGATATCGTCGTCGCGGGCGCGGTCGGCAGCTCCGAGGGTGGCGGCGGTAATCTCTATCAATACAACGTCCACACCGGCCAGCAGCGCATGATAACCGTCTGGCCCGAGGACCAGTACCAATCGCCGGAAATCGACGTCAAGTATCGTTTCTATTTCACCTTCCCGGTGTTCTTCTCGCCCCACGATCCCAACACGCTGTACGCGGCGGCGCAGTACGTCTTCCGCTCCACGGACCTGGGGACGAGTTGGCAGGTCATCAGCCCCGACCTGACGAACGACGACAAGGGCCGGATGATGCACCTGGATGGCCCGATAAGCTCGCAGAAGCTGTCGTCGCAGTACATCAGTACCATTTACTCCCTCGCCGAATCACCCATGAAGGCAGGTGAATTGTGGGCCGGCTCCGACGACGGCTCGGTGCATTATTCGCCCGATGGCGGCAGGACCTGGCTGGACCGCTCGCCGAAGGACCTGCCGCGGTGGACGGGAATCTATTCCATCGAGGTGTCGGCGCACGACCCGGGTACGGTTTACATCGCTCCCAACCGCCACGAATTGTCGGATCACACGCCGTACTTCGAGATGACCACCGATTACGGCAAGACGTGGCATAGGATCGACAGCGGTCTCCCGGATGGCGCCTACGCCTGGGTGATTCGCGAAGACCCGGTCCGGCGGGGCCTGCTGTACGCGGGCACCGAAGGCGGCATATTCGTCAGCTTCGATGACGGCGGCAATTGGCAGTCGCTTCGGCGCAATATGCCGGTCGTCGCCGTGCGCGACATGAAGGTGAAGAACGACGACCTGATTGCCGCCACCCACGGGCGCGCATTCTGGATCCTGGACGGTCTGCACGTGCTGCGGGAGATCACACCGCAAGTCACTCTATCTTCAGTGCATCTCTTCACCGTGCCCCTCACCTACCGCCTGATGGGCCCGGGATTCGACTTTGACAGCGTTTCTCCTCACGAGAATCGAGGTCCTGCCTACGTGCGCATTCTGGATGACGGTATCGCGCTGCATGAGACGCGCCAGGCCGATGGATCGGTGGAATCCACGTACCTCAACGCCGGAACGAATCCGCCGAAGGGCGTGGTCGTCACCTACTACCTGCAGCAAAAGCCCAATGGCCCGGTGACGCTTGCGTTCATGGATTCCAAGGGAAAAGTGATCGAGCAGTTCAGCAGCGACGCGAGCGATCACGCCGCTGCGCAGGTGTCCGCGCAACCGGGAACGAACCAATTCGTCTGGGACATGACCTACCCCAATGCCAGACAGCTGCCGCAGGACGTCTTTGCCGAGGAGGAACGGGCCGATGCCCGTGCGCCGCTAGCCGTGCCGGGTACGTACGGGGTGCGGCTGAGCGTCGATGGCCAAACCTTCGAGCAGAGCTTCGTGATCCAGGAGGATCCGCGGGTGGCTGTGTCCCAGCAGGACCTGCAGGCGCAATTCGATCTGATGAGGAAGATCGATGCCGAGATCGACGAGGTCACCGATACCGTGCACCGGATTGAGAGGGCGCGCGGGCAGGTGGCAGCCGCAAAGAAGCGGGCGCAAGGCCGTTCGGACGTGGAGACAGCAGCCGACCGGCTGGACTCGGCGCTTTACGGCGTGGAGGGCCGCCTGGTGCGAATGATCGATCCGTCGCATCCGATGTATATGCCCCCCAAGACGGTCAATCTACGCTTGGAAGAACTGACGACGGTCGTTGAAAGCGCCGATGCACCGCCTACGAAGCAGTCGTACGGGGTATTCGACCTTCTCTCGAGCCAAACGGCCGACGCGCAGAGCCGGTTGAAGCCGCTGCTGACCGGGCAGCTGCCTGCGCTTCTAAGAATGACACCTCGAAGGTAAACTTCACCCGACCGGATTAGAACATGAGGGGGCTCCGATGCTCATCACTCTGGCTTCTGTCCTCGGGCTGCTGGCGGTGGCCTTCCTTGCGCTTTACCGCCGGGCTTTTCGTGAGCGCATCGCCATCACAGAATTCACCCAGTTTCTATTGCTGAGCCCGAAGAGCTATGAGGAGCACCGGCAGAAGTTCATCGACTACCTCGCCGATACCGGGCAGAGAACTGCAATGGACCGAGCGAAGGATGCTCGACGGGTCATTGAGGGCATGGCGCTGAATCTGTTCGACAAAGTCCTGCTCGGCAACATTGCCGCGCGGAACGCGGTCGTGGCTGCCGCCGCGAAATCGCTGACGCCGTAGCGCGAACGCACCCGGTAGGCCGTCCGCTCGCGGGCGGCCCCTTACGCGCGGCCGCCCAATGCGGTGAACACCGCCAGCTGAGCCGCAAAGGCGCGCTTGTAGGCGGGCCGCGCCTCGCCGCGGGCTACGTAGGCGGCGAGCTGCGGAAACTCGCTCAATATCCCCGATGGCTTCGTTCTGAGCAGCACCGCCACCATCATCAGGTCACCGGCGCTGAAGTTACCGTCGAGCCATTCGGCATCGCCAAGCCAGGCGGACAGCTGACGCAGCGGTGTGCGAATGCGATCCTTGACGAGCGGCATCCGTTCCGCCGACCACGGCTTGTCACCCTCCGCGAACTTGGCGTTCGAAAGTTCCAGGATTGGAGGCTCGACCGTATTGATTGCGGCAAACATCCAGGTGATCGCGCGTGCCCGGGCGTTCGCCTCAGCCGGCAGCAGGCCCGCGCGGCGCTCCGCAATGTGAAGCACAATCGAGCCTGACTCGAACAGCGCCAGCCCGTCCTCTTCATAGGTCGGGATCGACCCGAATGGGTTGAGCGCGAGATGCGCGGGCTCCTTCATCGCTTTGAAGGAAAGCAGGCGAACGTTGTAGGGCTGGCCCGCCTCCTCCAGCGCCCAGCGAATGCGCATGTCGCGCGCCAGCCCCGCGCCACGATCGGGTGACGCCTCAAAAGCGGTAATGGTGGGGGTCATGGGAATGCTCCGGGTGGATGACTGCACAATGCCGTGGTCGCTCTGCCCATAAAACGAACGGCTCGACCGGAAATCGACAAATCTTCAAGAATCTTTGCCTTCCTGGCCGGCTATGAGACGCCACCCGGGGCGAATTCCTCGAATGTGTTGGTGCCTCGCTCCGGTCTCGTCAGCCACTGGTAATGCTCGACGAGGCGCAGCCTGCCATCGGCCAGGCGATCGAGCGCGCCCTCGGAAACCCCGGAGTCCAGTCGCCCGCTGCGATCGGCCTGAACATAGCGAAAATGGAGGGACCACCCTGAAAGGTGTCCGATCAGGTATCCGTCCACGATTTCTCCCCCGAAGTAGCGCGCCGACACCACGTCACCCCGCTGTTCGAATGTGAGGATCGTGGATGCGTTCACTACACTATGAGCGTCCGCACCGGAAACGCCCATCCGAACTCCATTCAGATCGGGACGCTCGCCTGCGCCCCCCCGCGACGACAACTTCATCTGATGTAAACTCCGGCTCATTGTATGAGAGCGCGCCTCAAGATGCGTCGGCGGGTCCATTTTACCTCTCACTGGCTCGTGAAGTCTTTGCCGACACTGCTCGTGGCGCAGCTCGCAGGGTGCTCGTCGATCGCCCAGTCCCTGGGGCTGCGCATCAGTCTCGACAAGATACCGGTGACCGCGGTAACCGCTTCGTTGACCGACAAGCACGGAACTTCAGTTGTCGCGCTCGGACCCGGAGAGTCCGCCCGCCTGGTGGTCATCGCGGCTGCGAGTGATGGCAAGCAGTATGCCAGTGTCGGCGCCGGCCATGGAAAGGTGGCGTTGAACAACTACACGATCACGGCCACTGTCGTCACCGTCAGTAAGCGCGGCGCTGTATCTCTCGCGTCGGACCCGCGGCTGAGCGACGGGAAAACCGCACATCTTCACATCGTGCCGGTCGCACACGCGAACATAGCCGCGGATCTCGATATTCCAGTGCGCTACGACATGGCGTTCTCCGCCAGTTTCTCGGGGACCGACGGCTCCGATGGAATGGATGGGACTGTGGGAATGGACGGCATGGCGGGCACCGATGGCACACCAGGCACGACCGATCCTGTCACCGGCGCAATCACCCAGCAGGGCCCTGGAGGCAGCGGAACGGACGGAAGCAGGGGCGGTGACGGAGACAATGGCCGGGATGGCAGTCCCGGACTGGCGGTTCAGGTCCGGGTCCGCATGCACTCGGGGACAAAGCCGTTGCTGCAGGTGGCCACAGTCGGCGGCGGGCGGCAGTCGTACTATCTGGTGGATCCCGACGGTGGCTCCCTCAAGATCATCGCCGACGGCGGCCGCGGCGGTCGCGCGGGCCAGGGCGGCCGGGGCGGTCATGGCGGTGCAGGCGGCAACGGCTTCCCACCAGGCTCGAGTGGCATCGACGGGCAACCGGGCTTTGATGGCCGACCTGGCGCCCCAGGCGCCGCGGGGACGATCGAGATCACGGTCGATCCGGCAGCCCAGCCGTTCCTGAAGTGCATCACCTGGTCCAACCAGAGTGGCGACGGGCGGCCAGGGCCAGCTCCGACAATCAGCGTGGAGCCGGTCGCACCTCTCTGGTGATGACGGCTCCAGCAGGGTTCAGGGCTTGGCCAAATCGCGCACGGGCACCGGTACGGCACAGACGTCAATCTTCCTGGGAGGCGTGACATAGAAGGCGTCATGTCGATTGCGCGCGGCCTCCAGGAGCGTCCGGAACGTCTGACTGTCAGTCCGTAGAATCTCGATGTTGGGTCGCTGCGCGGGCGGCAGATCGGCAGCCACGCGGATATCGAGGATGGGGGTGCGGTCCTTCGGCTTCGCATAAAAGCCCAGCGGACCGTGCCCACGAGGGAGAGCGGAAAGCTCGTCCATCCCCGCGACGACCCGCCCGACCACCGTCAGGTTCCGATCGAGCCGCCGGGGCGGCTGGCCGATGGCGACGTAGAGAGCGCTCCCGTTGCCGGAGTCAGGCGGAACGTCCCGGGCGACGGCCAGCGTGCCGTAGCAGTGCACCAGCCAGGTGTCGTTTCCGGCGGGATCGCGCGCAGCGGGAAAGTCCGCCGAGAATCCCACCTCCGGCGCGTACACATCGCCATCGGGAAGCCTCACCCAAGGAAGCGAGCCTGCAATCGGCCGGGTGAACTCGGGAGGCAGAGTCGCCTTTGCCTTTCCGAAAGACCGGATCTTGTGCTTGTCACCGCCATCATCTCCTTCAGGGTCGTCCCATTGGGCGACGAAGTCGTCCTGCACCCGGACGATCGCGAGGCCGTCAAAGTAGCCCTCTCTCACCAGGGTCCTGATATTGGTCACGTGCAAAGGCGCGTATTCCGGGTCGAGCTCCATGACGACAGGCCCTGCGGGCAGGCGCATCACCAGGAGATTCTCGGGATCCGGTCGGCGCCACTCCGCGGGCTTGGACGCGGACAGTATCTGTGCCAGGGATGGCGTGTCCTTGCCCTTGGGCGGGCTGCCCGAGGGAGAGGCTGCGAGCGCCGGCAGGCACGAGAGCAAAGCCAGGAGCGCAACGATCTTGGTTGTCGTGTTCATGAATCACCTGAGGTGTCGGCTGTCGCTTTGGAGATCGCGCTGGCGAGATATTCCGCCATGGGTTCACGCTGCGCCGGCCCGATGAGGTCATTGCGCACTTCGATATACGCACAGGGGAGCCCGATCTCGAGCCCGTGCCGCTGCAACGTAAACCAGTCGCTGCCGCGGAAGTCATAGGGCTCGTTGTCCCGGACCACATACGTGCCGCCCTGCGCCAGTTGCGCGATCAACCGTGGCGCGAGCCGAGCATCTTCGCGCCACATCACCCCGATCTCGCAATCCCGTCTGGCGTTGCTCCAATACGGCGAAAAGGAATGAATGGAGATCACCGCCCGCGCAGGACGCTGTTCGGTCCACAGTGCCACCGCTCTCTCGAGGGGGGCGCGTGCGATGGCCTCTCGCATCTCGACCTCCTCCTCGGTCAGATCGAGGTTGGCCGGAACGGGAACTCCGCCAATCTCGATGCGTCGGCACTCAGGGTCATCACGCTGGCGGTTGTAGTCAAGAAAGAGCCGCGAGTAGCGGGCCAGGATTGCCGTAGCGCCCAACTCACGCGCCACGGCACGTGTAAGCTCCGCCGCACCGAGATCGCAGGCATGATGGGTCGCGAAGAAGGCACCCGGCAGGCCGAGGTCCCCCCAAGGCGCCGGCACCGTGCGCCCGGCGTGCTCGCACAACAGCACGATGTCCGGACGAGCCGTCCCCTCGACGACCCCGGCCGCCTCTTCGGCCAACGCGGTGACTGCCTCGCGACCAAGAGCCATCAGTGCGTGCAACCGACCACCGTCAGGGCTTCATGACGGCTGGCAAAGAGCTTGTCCGTGCCGAGAGCGGCAGTGACGCCGTGCCGATCCATGTCCGCACGCAGGGATGTGCTGACTCGAGCGAAGGCGATTCCGACTTCCTGTCGTGCCAGCTCGGCAATCAGCAGGAGGACGACACGAGCAGCCGAATAGTCGATGTTGGTAATTGCGTCGGCTTCGACGACGAGCCAACGGACAGGGAGAGGAGCTCCCGCCACGAGGGAACGAACCTCGTCGGCAAACCGGGTTGCGTTGGCGTAGAAGAGATCGGCGCCGAATCGATAGAGAATGATTCCGCTCTCTGTTTGCTGGCCCGGTACTGCGGGCACCGCCGTCCATCCCCGCGCCGGACTGTACTGCAATACCGCCGTATGGGGCCGATAGCTTTGGCGCACGTGACGCAGAAGCGAAAGTGTAATTGCAAGCAACACGCCCTCTTCCACGCCGACGATCGCTACAGCTGCGGCAGTGACGACGGCCAGCTTGAACTCACCCGGACTCTCGACCCGCATGGCCCGCAGCGTGGTGACATCGATCATGCCGATCGCAATCGTGAAGACGATCGCGGCCAGCACGCAGCGCGGCAGATACTGCAGGGGACTGGTGAGCGCGGCGAGAACGACGAGCACACAGCCGGCGAAGACGATCTGTGCGACTTGGCTGCGGGCCCCGGCGCGATCGGCCATCGCGGTCTGCGTCGGGCTCCCATTGACCACGAAGGCGCCACTGAGAGCGGCCGCTCCATTCGCGATGGCCAACCCGAGTATGTCGGCGTCCTCATCGGTGCGCTCCTCGTAGCGCGCTGCGACGGCCCGCGCGGTCGCCGCACTCTGGGCGATGATCACCACGAAGCAGGAGGCGGCAACGGGCAGCAGCTGCAGGGTCTCACTCCAGCTCGCAAGAGGCAGACCGAGTGCCGGCAGGCCGCCGCGGACGGGACCTATCGTCGCCAGGCCGTGCGCCGTCAGGTTCCACGCCCGGCTGGCCGCGATCGTAGCCACCACGAGCACGAGGGAGACGGGAAGCCGTGGCGCGAGCCGCCGGCCGCCCAGAGTCGCCGCGACCACGACCAGGGAGAGCACCAGGGCGGGCATGCTCGAGCCTGGAAGTGCCCGCCCGATCTGCCACACGAGAATGACCGTGTTGCCCGCCTTGACCGCGACACCCGCCATATCCGGGAGCATTGCGATGGCGACCTGAACTCCGACCCCGGTCAGGAATCCCACGAGCACGGTGCGCGAGAGGAAATCAGCCAGGAATCCGAGCTTGAAGAGCCTGGCAAGGAGGAGCATGCCGGCCGCCAGCAGAGCAGTCGTAGCAGCGAGCGAAAGGTAATGCGCGCTGCCGGGTGCGGCCATGCGCGTCAAGGCACCCGCCAGGATCGCCGCTGTGCCGGAGTCCGCCGCCACCACGAGGTGCCGTGAAGAGCCGAACATGGCGAAGGCGACAGGCGCCAGAAGCGCCGTATAGAGGCCGGCCACCAGGGGCATTCCCGCAATGCGCGCGTACCCCAGCAGCTGGGGAATGTTCATGGACGCGAGCGTCACGCCAGCCAGGGCATCGCGGACCGCCCCCCGTCGCCCCCCGACGGGCCGCGCTCCTCCAAACAGTTTCACCGGTGTCACAGGGATAATATGCTATCGGATCCGTGCCCCATCAAAACAGGCGACTGATCATGGACCGCGAACTGCGACGACTCGCTGCCTTCCTCACGGTGGCCACCCTCATCTCCGGCGCGCCGGTTGCGCTCGCGGCAGGCACATGCACAGGCTTCAAATGGGACGTGCGCCACGAGCAGGCGCTCTTCGCGACGCGGCCCGAGGACCGAAAAGCCGGCGGCGCAGCCGCTTCGGCGCCCGTGATCGCCCTCGACAGGCTTTACCGCTTTCAGCTCACCCCACAGGGCAATGTCACATTCGCCGTCCCCCCGGGAAAAATGAGGCACATGGATGGCGCCTACGCGGGCCTCGTCCGCCTGCACATTGCGGCGGCCGGGCTCTACCGCATAGCGCTGAGCCAGCCATTCTGGGTCGATGTCCTGGAAAAGGGGACGCTCATCGCCTCGAGCGATTTCACGGGCGCCCGCGGTTGCAGCGCACCACACAAGGTCGTCCTGTATCAGCTCGCGGCTGGAGATCAGCTGCTGCAGGTGAGCGGCTGGGCGGCCCCGCAAGCCGAGCTCACCGTGACTCGCGTGCCGGCTGGCGCGTCAGTTCCGCACCGGTAACGACTTCGGCAATTCGAACCAGAATATGCTGCCCTTGGCGTGACGGGACCACACGCCCAGGCGTCCGTGATACGCCTCCACGATCTTCTTGACGGTCGCTAGGCCGAGCCCAAAACCGGATTGCCGCGTCGTATTCAGCCGTCGGAACGGCTCGAAGATCTGCTGCTCCGCCTCCGGTGGGATCCCGGGACCGTTGTCCTCGACCTCGACGTGCGCCATATGAGCCTCTTCGCTGACCCGCACGGCTATTCGCCGTGGCAACTCCGACCCTTCGACGACGAACTTGGCGGCATTGCCGAGAAGATTCGCCAGCACGGAGCTGAGCGCTCCGGCCGTACACGCTATCTCGCACGGCGGCACGGGTGTCACGGTCAACTCCACCTGAATGGTCTCGAGTCGCGGCCGTAGGCCCGCGAGCACCGAGCTCAGGACCTCCGCGAGATCTGCCCGGGCATCCGCCGCCGGTGCCGCGCCGGCACGGGCGAACTCGAGCAGCGCCTCGATGACCTGATTCATGTGCACGAGCTGGCGATCGATTGCGTCGAAATGCCGCGTTAGTTCCGGTTTGAGCTGCTGGCGATGCGTGACCGCCATCATCTGCAGAGCAATGGCGCCCAGCGGATCCCGCAGGTCATGGGCGACTCTGCCGGCAAACGCCTCGAGCTCCTCGTTGCGCTCGCTTTGCAGACGCACGTAGCGCTGGGTGATCTCGGCACGGGTGCGCAACACGCGCAGCACCAGGAACGTGGCCACGAACGCGATACCGAGGCTCACGCAACCCAACAGTGTGGCAATGAAGGTCGCCTGCTGGCGGGTCTGCAGAATTTGCGTTGCGTGCGCCCGCGCCTGGGCCTCGCCGAGCCGCTGCAGTGACCCGGTCGCCGCGTCGGTCTGCTCCAGGGCAGGCTCGAATACCTTCTGCAGCGCATCACGGCGCGTGGTGCCGCCGGCGGCATTCACCACTCTGTCGGTAGCGCGCCGCAGTTCCCCGAGGCGCCGATCGACGATGGGGACCCACTGGGACTCGGCAGATAAGGCTGGCAGATCTCGGAACAGGCGGAACTCCGATTCGACCCGCTCCCGCGTCGCACCGATCGCCGGCGCCGCCGTGTTGGAAGTCGTACTGCCGCCAGCCGCGAGATCCCGCACCATCCGGCCGAGTCGTGCCAACTCCACCCGCATATTGGCCAGGTGCCGCAGGCTCGGCACCGCGCCCTCGGTGATCGCGAGCGCCTGCTCGTCGATCGGCTGCAACAGGAAGTGGGAATAGCCGAGCGACGCCGCGAAACTGAGTACGACCAGCACCATCCCGAGCGCGACGGGCGAGAGCGTGCGCAGCCCCATCTCACCGCTGGCGGGATTGACAATCATTGACATTTCTTCAGGAAAGCCGCCTGAATCGATTCCGTACGTCTACTCTACCAAGTCGGAACGGTATTGCCAGGCGCACCTCGCCTCATCCGCGAGCACCGCCCTGACCTGAGCCGCCAAGGGGCCCGGTAACCATGGTGGCCTGCATCAACGCGACCACCTTGTAGGGGGATTCACCGGCAGCGGTGAATGCCCGTGCCTCGCCGGTGCAGACGGTGAGCAATCTGCCGGCGTTCTGCACTTTGCCGATTGCCAGGAAGTGCGCCCCGAGCGCCGGCCGCAGGAGATTGATCTTGAACTCGGCGGAGAGAACTTCGCACTCGGGCGGCGCCCTGGTCAGTGCCGCGTAGCCGCAGGCGCTATCGAGGATGCTGGTGATCGCGCCGGCGTGCAGGAAGCCGTGCTGTTGGCAAAGATGTTCGCCAAACGGAAGCGCGATGTGCACCTCGCCCTCCGCCACCAGGGCCAGCCTCGCGCCGAGGGTCTCCATCAGCCGCTGCGCGCCGAAGCTCGCGGCGATCCGCTGCTCGATGTTGCTCATGGGTTGCATTGCAGAACCTGCTCGAGGTGATGGCTGCCGTGAAACGACTGCGGGGCTTGCGATACGAGCGTGAAGCCAAACTCCTGGTAGAGATGGAGCGCGGCATCGAGCTGCGGCAGCGTCGTGAGATATACGCGCCGATATCCTGACTCCCGACAGAATTGCATGGCGTCCCGCAGCATCCGGCGCCCGAGGCCGCGGCCCCGAAGGCTCGGGTGAAGGATGAAGAAGCGTAGGCGTGCGGCCTCCTCACCGACTTCAGGGCGGGGACCCTCGATGGTCAGCGCGCCTGAGGGCTGGTCCCCCTCCATGGCGACCCAAACCCGATCTCTTCCAGGATCGAAGCGGCGAAAGAACTCACACTGTTTCTCCGCGATCATTGCCTCGAGAGTCCAATCCACGCCGTGGCTCGCCGCAATGCCGCTGCCGAACAGGGCCGTGACCGTGCCGATCAGCCCGGGTGGATACTCCTCGAGCGTCTTCATTACTCTGACGAAGACCTGGTCTTGCGGATGCATCGAGCGTCTCCTCGCGCTGTAGCAAGCGAAACGTAGGATATACAATGGGGACATGGAGAATTCGACTTACGCACGACTGAAGGCCTGCGCACTCGCGTTGGGGTTCTGGACGCTGATCGCCCTTGCATCCGCTCTGAGCGCCGGCCTGGGGGAAATCAGCGAAGGCAACCCGCCGACCTGGACACGGATGGTGGTCTGGAACATCGACAATTTCTGGCTGTGGATGCTGCTGGTCCCGGCCATCGCCTGGCTGGGGCGCCGCACCGCGGGCGGCGGCTGGCCCCGGTTCTACCTGGTGCACATCCTTTCGAGCCTGGTCATTGCGTCAGCGCAGGTACCGGCGCGCATCGCCATCTTTTGGGAGCTGTGCGGGCCTCGGCACCCCTCCGTCATCCATACTCTCGGCCAGTACATGCGGGGCGAGGTGGTCGACAGCTTCCAATTCGCCGTCCTGACCTACTGGGTCGTGCTCGCGGTACTGCGCGCCATGGAATCGCGGCGCCGCCTGCACGACGAGCGGCTGTGCAACGCGCAACTGGAAATGCAACTCGCCCAGTCGCAGCTGCGTGCGCTGCGGACGCAACTCAAGCCGCACTTCCTCTTCAATACACTCAATGCCATCTCGGCGCTCGTTCTCGCGGAGCCTGAGCTGGCACGACGAATGATCGCCCGCCTGAGCGAGCTGCTGCGGCTCACCCTGGAGGATGATCAATCGCAACTGCTCCCCCTGTTGCGCGAGCTGGAGTTCGTGCGCCACTATCTGGAAATCCAGCAAATGCGCTTTCGCGACCGGCTGGCTACACATTTCGACGTGGCGGATGAGACGCTGCCCGCGGAGGTGCCCAGCATGATCCTGCAGCCGATCGTGGAGAACGCCCTCGATCACGGGCTGCTGGCGAAGGTCAGTCGCGGCACGCTGCACATCCTTGCCCGTCGCGACGGCGGTCACCTGCAACTGGTCGTGGAAGACGATGGGCTGGGCCTCCCGCCCTCCGGGGTCGTAGAAGGCGTAGGCCTCGCGAATACCCGCGCCCGTCTCGAAAGGCTCTTCGGTGCATCGGCTTCACTTCGGGTGCAAGCCCGCGACGGCGGCGGCACGCGAGTGGAGTTGCGCCTGCCGTTCCAGGCAACCGCAGTGCAATACGCGTCATGAAGGTTGCGCCCATTCGAGCACTGCTGGTCGACGATGAGATACTGGCGCGCCTCGCGCTGCACCAGGCACTGGCGTCTCATCCGGACATCACGGTTGTAGGCGAGTGCGGCAACGCGGCTGAAGCCGTACAGGCAGTCGAGGTCCTGAAGCCTGATCTCATATTCCTGGACATTCAGATGCCGGACGTCGACGGCTTCAAGTTCCTGCACGAGCTGAAACCGGATGCGTTGCCCATGATTGTGTTTGCGACGGCGTATGGGCAGCACGCCCTACGCGCGTTCGATGCTAACGCTTTGGACTACCTCTTGAAGCCAATAGACCAGGACCGTTTCGATCGGATGATGATGCGCGTGCGAACGCATTGGCAGGGGCGCGCGGCGGCAGATGCACGAAGCGAACCGTCGCGGGCTCGCGCAAACGGCGAATGGCTGGCACGCATCAGCGTGAAGGTGGGCGAGCACGTTCGCGTGATTGCAGCGCAGGAAATAGACTGGATCGAAGCCAGTGGCAACTATGTGCAGATCCACGCAGGCACCGCGACCTATCTGCACCGGGAAACGCTGCGTGAGTTGCAGGATACCCTCGACCCAAGCCGATTCCTGCGGGTCCATCGGGCGGTGATCGTGAACGTCGAGCGCGTGCGGGAAGTGCATCCCCTGTTCAACGGTAACGCGGAACTGGTACTGCACGACGGGACGCGCATCGGACTGAGCCGGCGGTTCCGCGAGCGGGCGCGCCATTTACTCGGACTCCACTAGGCAGCCGCCGCCGCGCGCGGACCCGCCCGTCACGGTGGCTCGTCCGCTTGTCACGGTAGCTCTACCGCCTGTCACAAATTGACGGTGAATGGCGCGCAGCTTCCATACCGTCATCGCTGCGAGTTCCGGCGTGATAGGTAGTCTGGTGAGTCGGGGGGCATGATGCGACATTCGATCTGGCACGCGATCATCAGGGTCGTGGTCATCATCGGGGCGTCGGGACTGACGTGTGTTTCCGCGACGCAGGCGGACGGAATCGCCGCACCGCAAGTGTTCTCCCCGGGTGTCATCTCCGGACCTGCAAACGACGCTGCCGCCACATTCAGCCCTGATGGCCGCACGGTCTACTTCTTCCGCAGTAACGGCGACGACTACGACATCATGATGTCGCGCTTGGACGGCAAGCGCTGGTCGCAGCCGAAGATTGCGCCATTCTCGGGCCACTGGCGCGACCTGGAGCCGGCCATGGCACCCGATGGGTCGTATCTCATATTCGCATCCAGCCGTCCGATAGACGGCAGCGGCAAACCCATCGATGGTCATTGGGGAGGACAGCTCTATCCGGGGCGCGGTGGTCACCTCTGGCGAGTGAACCGGCGTGGCGCCGCCTGGAGCGCACCTTTCCTTTTGCCCGCCGCGGTCAATCGCTTCGACTCGACTTTCAGCCCCGCGGTCGCAGCCGATGGCAGTCTCTATTTCATGGCGGCAACCGGACCCGGCGGACACTTCCAGCTCTACTGCTCACGGTTCGAGGGCGGGCAGTATCAACCGCCGCAGCTGCTGCCTTTCAGCGCCGGACCGTATGGTGGCGTGGATCCGGCGATCGCGCCGGATCAGTCCTTCATCGTGTTCGCGTCCGGCCGGCCGCCGGCCCCGCTGCACACCTCCTACGCGTTTGTGGCCTTTCGCAGCAACGGCAACTGGCAAGATCCCATCCCGCTCGGGTCGGCCGTCAACAGCCTGGGCGGCATCGACGAATTACGACTCGGTCCCGACGGCCACACTCTCTATCTGACCAGCAACCATGTCGTGGCGCCCGATTACCCCAAGACAGCCGCTTCCAGCCTCGCCGGGCTGCAGCGCATGCGGAGCTGGAACGACGGCAACGACAACATCTGGGAAGTCGATCTCGCTCCGTGGCTCGAGGGCGCCGGCCCTCCACGCCCGGTCACTCTGAATGGCGTCATTCATTCCGACAGTGACGATACCCTGGCATTTACACCTGACGGCAACACCGTGTTCTTCGATCGGAGCAGAGGCAAGCACAAGACCATCATGGTTGCGCGCCGCGTCCAGGGGCGCTGGTCGGCGCCGCAAGTGGCGGGTTTTTCCGGGCGCTGGTTCGATCAGGATCCGGTCATCGCCCCGGATGGGAGCTATCTGCTGTTCGACTCGGACCGACCCGTCCATCCGGGCGGTCAGCCGCTGCAGCAGGACTACTTCGTGGGCGGCGTCGGACCGGGGTCGAACCTCTGGAGGGTGGATCGCCAGGGAGCCCGCTGGGGACAGCCGCACTGGCTGGGTCCGACGATCAACAGCGACGTATTCGTTGACTTTGCCAGCATCACCGCGGACAACACGCTGTACTTCATGCTGTGGGACAGGAAGGCGAGAGTCATGCACATCCTGCGCTCCGAGTATCACCATGGCGGATACGAGGTTCCGAAGAGCGCGGGGATCGGCAGCCCCTCGGTGTCCGACCATGATCCCGCCGTCGCCCCTGATCAGTCTTTCGTCGTGTTCGACCTGGGCAAGACCAAGGGCGGTCTCGGCAGGCTATGCATCGCGTTCCGTGAGCGCGGCCAGTGGGGCAAGCCGATGGATCTGGGCGATAGAGTCAACAAAGACATGCCCTGGGGATCGCGCCTGGCACCTGATGGCCAGACCGTCTACTTCACCGGGCAGTCGGGCATCTGGCAACTTTCCCTGCAGCCGTGGTTGCGGCGGCACGCCGGCTAGCCGTATGCGCCGGTCCCGCTAGCGCTCACGTCCCCGCACTCGCCGATTCGCGCAACCCACTACCTCATCTCGTGACGCCGCTCGCATCCCCGAAGCGCGCGCTCGGGCAGGATTGCCCCCGCACAGCGATTCGCACCCGCCATGCGCGCCGGGAACATTACCGCCAAACGAAGGGGTTCTGGGGTCATGATCAGGGCCGTCCAAGAGTTCTTCTGCACTTACGGCCGCTGCCGTGAGGTCCAGCTGACGGACGGCCCTTATTACCCCGTCCTGCTGTCGATCGAGCAGATGCCGGGGGGCGTTGCGATGCTCGGCGAGGACGCGGCTCATACGCCAGCTCTGCGGATCACCTATCGCGGACACAGGGAATCGCTGATCGCTTTCAGATGCATCCCCCGCGAGCGGCTCGCGCATGCGCGCTACGGGCAATACGAGATCGATCCGCGCGGCGCGATACTCCATGTCGAGAGCAAGGCGGCTTCGGGGCGGCGCAAACTGCTCGAGCTGTCGTACTACGTACAATCCCGAACGTTCGCCGCCATGCTGCCCGGCGTGCGTACCTACTGCGCCGACTGGCTGGAAGCACTGACTGCACGGCCGAAGCTACGGCTGGTGGTCGACAACACCTGATCGCTTACCGGAGCACCCCGTCAGGTCCGCGCCGCAACGGCTGCGCATGCGTGGACAGCGGTGCTCCTGGCGCTTCGTCAATCGTCGTGCCATGGGGCCACTGCGGCGGCGCGATGCCGATGTAGCGGGCGAACCCGCCGGTGCCGCCCTGGAATTTAGCGAATCCGATCGTGATGAGAGCGCCGGCCTCGGGCACCAGGTCGAGATTGGCCACGCCTTCCGCCTGGGCGAAATTGTGCTGCAACAGCCACGTCTCGCCAACGAAGCGCGGCGCGGTGTTGTCGGTGTCCAGAGGCTCGTGTCCGTGCATCAGTACGTGCCGCTCGAGGTGCAGATACTGGAGGACCGCCAGCGTCACTCCCGGAAACGGCTGCCGGCTGAAGCGCTGCGGATCGTGCCAGTTCAACGACCAATCGGAGCGGATCATCACCACCGATCCGGCGGGAATCGCTCCGTGTCGGCTCTCCCACTCCTTCACGTCCGCCAGTGTGGCCTGATAGCCGGGATCGACAGCGACCCTTGGAGCGACGTTGATGACGACCAATGGACGCAGAGCCACCGTTGGCGGAATGTCGCTGATGGTCGCGCCATGGTCATTCATGTGCGCCGGAGGTCCGAACTGCGTGCCGATGTGATCCATGGGCAAATCGTACGCGGTAATGGCCACGCCCAGCTTCGCGTAGCTGAAAGGCTCACCCTTGCGTATCACTCCCGGTATCGAGACACCTGCGCGGGCCGGTCCCACCTTGAAGTCGCCGAAGCCCTCTCCTATCGGGCCACCCGGGGCCATCGCATGCGTCAGATCGATGTATTTGGCGCTCCTCAGCGTCCCGCTGTAGAAATCCCAGAGAGAGGTGTCGTCCCGCGCCGAGGCGGCCGCGGACCAGCCGCCGGCGAGCAACGTGCTCGCGCCCATGAACGCTCGCCTGGAGACCCTTGGACTGGACTTGGACATTGCCGATTCCTGACTTCAGTTCCACGGCCACGGCCGCAGGTTGTACTGGGCCGGCGGGGTATCGCCCGCGAGGTAATGCACGAAGTAGTCCCAGCGGCGCCGCGTGATGTATGGCGTTGCGCTGCCGTAGGAATGGCGCGCGTTGGGGATCGCGATCATGTCGAAATTCTTGTTCGCCTTGATGAGCGCCGCCACCACGATCTCCGTGCTCTCCGGCGGCACGTTGTCATCGACCGTTCCGTAGGTGAGCATCAGATGTCCCTGCAGCTGCGCGGCCACGAGCTCGTTGCCCTGGTTGTCGTAGTTGGTGGTGCCATTGGAGTTGCGCACCAGCAGGCCCTGATATTTCTCGCCCCAGTCGTTCTCGTAATCGCGCGTGTCGTGGTCGCCGCTCTCGGCCCAGCCCACCTTGAAGAAATCGGGGTAGCGGAACATGGCATCCGCCGTGGCATCGCCGCCCCCGGAGTGACCCCAGATACCGGCGCGGCCGATGTCGATCCATGAATAGCGCTGCGCCAGCTGTTTGATGGCTGCCACCTGATCCGGCAGCGTGTTATCGCCCATGTTTCCATACCAGTACTTTTCAAAGCCGGCCGAACGGAACGCCGTGCCCATGCCGTTGACGGAGACCACGATGAAGCCAAGGTCCGCCAGCGACTGATCGTCGTAATAGGCCGGCAGGAAACTGAAGGTCAGAATCGAGCCGATCAACGGCCCCGGGTAGACGTAGTCGACGATCGGATATTTCCTGTGCGGATCGAAATTCGTCGGCTTGAAGAGCAGGCCGTAGAGATCCGTCTTGCCATCACGCGCCTTGACGACGATAGGCTCGGGCGGCTGCCATCCAATGGCGCGCAGGCGGGAAATATCGGCCTTTGCCACCGTCCCGAGGACACGTCCGGTCCGCGCATCGCGCAACGTCGTCACCGGCGGCTGCGTTGGAGTGGAGCAATCGTCGACGAAGTACTTGCCGTCGGGATCCATGCTGATGATGTGATCGCAATTCTCCGGCGTGAGCAATCTGGGCCTGCCGCCGTCCAGGCTCGCGCGCCACAACTGCTCGTAGTTGGGATTCATGCCGGGAACACGCTCCACCGCCCGGAACCAGATGGTGCGCGACCTTCGATCGAGATGCAGCACCTGGGTCACATCACCCGCTCCGGTGGTGATCGGGTGCTCCAGCCTGCCGCTCTTCAGGCCGTACAGGTAGAGGTTTCCCCAGTCCGTGCGATCGCTGTACCAGATCGCCTCGCTCGAGCGGGGCAGATAGCGCCAGTCAACGGCGCTGATGCCGCCGCTCTGGTAATACGTTGCAATACCGCTGCCGTAGAACTTCGCGTCGCTCTCCTGAAAGACGGTCCTGATCGCGCCGGTGCGCGCATCGGCAATGCGGAACCACTCGTGCTGGCGATCGCGGGAGGTGGTCACGAGCGCCAGCGTCCTGCCGTCCGCTGCCCACTGCAGGTCGTCCCAATGTCCCTCATCGTCACCACAGTAGATGTCGTCGCAAAGGCTCGACAGGCGCTGCTGCGGCGGCAGTTGCAAACGCACGACCTTGTGTGTTGCGACATCGATCACCACGGGCTCGATCATGAAGACATCCTTGTCGCCCGGCAGCGGGTATTTCCACGCCTGCAGGGTTGGGTGCCCGATGCCGGCGCTGACCAGGTACATGTCGCCAACCTTGCGCTGATCCTGCTGGTAGGTTGCGATCTGGCTCGAATCCGGCGACCAGTCGACGATCGGCGAGTCGGAGCGCTCCCACGCACCATCGTCCGTGGCGTAGCCGAAGTTCTCGACGCCATCGAAGGTGAGCTGCGTTTCGCTTCCGGTGGCGACATCCCGCATCCACAGGTTCCAGTTGCGGATGAAGGCCAGAAACTTGCCATTGGGCGAGATGACTCCCGGCTCCTTGCCTCCCTTGGCGGTCTTGGCTTTGTCGCTGCAAGCACCGGCGCCCGTCAGGTCACATACATACTCCTTGTCGTCGTGCGTGACATCGAGCCCGCCGTCAACGATCTCGATTGCCGTGATGTCGAGCTTGGAGGGCGTGACCTTCGTGCCGGACGCCTTGCTGAGCGCGGCGGCGAGCTCGTTCTGATCGAACGCCGCGGAAATTCTGCCGCTCCGGGCATCCATGATGCGGTAGTGATCGCCCTGCGAGTCGTGGTCCAGATACCAGAACCGGTCATTCTGCAGCCAATGCACCCGCACCACGTCGTGGTCGACCAGCGGCTCGGTCTCATAGGGCATGAATTTTTCGGCCTGCGCATAGTCCTGCGCCGTCAACTGCCTGCCATCAGCCAGCGCCGCGCTCACCGAATGCAGCAGCAATGCGCCAATGATCATGCCTCGAAGACAAAGGGTTGCGAGCCGTGCGCTCATGCGACCTCCGCTATTTGTGGTTCTTGGGCTGACGCCCGCGGCAACGTACGTGCAAGCGGCCGGAAATGCAATCCGCTCAGGCAGCGCCGTCATCGCGTATCATGGCGTCCTGACGGCAAGATATCGCATTCGGGGGTTGGTCCATATGATGCGTACTGCTCGCGCTACCGCGCTTTCGGTGGTGTTCGCCTCGCTGGCCGCATGCGCCCAGCTGCCGCAACCCGTCTCGCACCAACTTTTCTTCCGCATCACCGCCGGGCCTGCCGTCCACGGGCCTGTTTCGGGGCGCCTGCTGGTCTTCATCGCCCAGGGAAGCGGCGCCAAGCAGGTCTCCATCGATGAGTTCCACCCCGCCGCGACGTGGGTCGCCGCCCGTGAGGTCCACGACCTCACACCCGGTGCCGCGGTCGAGATCGATACCGACGCCATCGCCTATCCCAAACCGTTCTCCAGCCTCGCGCCCGGCGACTACCAGGTGCAGGCCGTGCTCGATGTCGATCACACCTACAACTACAGCGGCCTCACGGCCGGCGACCTGATCACTCCCGTGCTCACCCTGAAAGATTGGACGCCGGGCAAGGGCGCGGAGCCGAAGCTCGCCCTGAGCGCCACGGCTCCAGTGAGCACGCGTTACGAGCTGACCCCCGAGGATCGGCAGGCGCTCAGCCACCTGCGCCTTGCCGCGGTGCAGAGCGTCAAGCTCACCCAATTCTGGGGCCGTCCAACATTCATCCGCGCCTGGGTGGTCCTGCCTCCCGGCTACAGCAGGGATTCCGCGCACTACTACCCGACCGTTTACTGGACACACGGATATGGCGGTATGTTGGCCGGCTGTCAATTCATGGGCGCCCACATCTACGAGCGCATGGCCGCGGGCAAGATGCCGCCCATGATCTGGGTCATGCTCGATGAGCATCTGCCCACCGGCACGCACGAGTTCGCCGATTCCGTCAACAACGGACCCTGGGGCAGCGCCCTCACGCAGGAATACATCCCCTGGCTCGAGTCTCACTACCGCATGCTGAGTCACGCCAGAGACCGGTACCTGCAGGGCCACTCCTCCGGCGGCTGGGCCACGCTGCAAATGCAGGTCAACTACCCGCGCATCTTCGGCGGCACCTGGTCCACCTCACCGGACCCGAGCGACTTCCATGACTTCACGGGAATCAATCTATACGCGCCGCACGCCAACGTGTACCACCGGCCGGATGGCACGCCCTACCCGCTCGTGCGGATGCAAGGCAAGGTGATCGCAAGCTTCGAGCAGTTCTCCAGGCTGGAGGAGGTCCTCGGCCCGTATGGCGGTCAGATGGCCTCGTTCGATTGGGTCTTCTCACCGCGCGATCCCGGTGGGCGTCCCGAGCCCATGTTCGACCGCACCACGGGCGACGTGGACCCCAAGGTAGTCGCGTACTGGAGTACGCATTACGATCTCGCCCAGATTGTGAAGACGACCTGGGCGCAGCGGGGCGCGGAGCTGCGAGGGAAGATCCACCTCTACGTCGGCACCGCGGATACTTTTTATCTCGACGGCGCGGCCCACAAATTCGAGGCGGTTCTGACGCAACTCGGTGCGCAGCCGCACTTCACCTATCGCGCGGGCCGCACCCACTTCGATCTCTACGCCCGCAACGGCGATCGCTACGCCATGTTCGACACGATCGCATCACAGATGTATCTGACGGCCTATCCGCACGCCGCCGCCAAATGGAAAACACTGGCAGCGGTGGCGTACCCATAGGTCAGCTACCTCGTGGGCAGGCTCCAGATGTCGAGCACTCCCGTGGTGGCACGGGTGTTGGCGTTGCCTTCCGGAAGAATGATCCTGCCATCGACCACGACGGGGCTGTTCCAATGGCCCGCGCCGCAGGACAATGTTGCAACATGCTTGCCGGAAGAGGCCTCATATACCTGTAGCCCGCTTTCCTGCCCGTAGACGAAGAGGAGTCCACCGGCCTCGAATGGGCTGGTACCGCCGGTGGCGTTGCGCCATTCCTCGTGGAGCTTCCCGTCGCTCAGCCGCCACGCCGCGATGCCGCCAGAGTCGGCGGCGAACATCCAGGTCTCGCCGTCGTGCCGCCATACCGCCGGCTGTGCGAAGAGATCAGTGCCGCTGGGAGTGGCGACGATCTGCTGCTCATGGCCTTTGTGCGGCGTGTTGCCCGCGATCTTGCGCCGGCTGAGCAGCCGGATCTCGCCATCCTTGCCCCCTTGAGCAATCAGGTCATCGCTCAGCAATGCGGGCGAGGCCGAACCCAGATCGAGATCGTCATCATTGAGCTCGGCGGTATTGGTCGGCGTGTAATTCCCCAGAATCCTCGTGGCGCTGGAGTCGAGCTCGACGACGGCATCGCCCCAATCAGTCGTGCCGTTCCAGTCGCCATTGCCGGTGGCGATGAAGATTTGCCCGTCGGCGGGATCGATCACCGCGCCGGCGCGGCCCCAGATGGCGGATTGGGTTTGCGGACAGGAGCTGGGCTGCAGCACTCCGGTGCGATCGCTGCAGAGCGAGTTCCATACCTGCAGGATCTTGCCGGAAGCGGCATCGAGTATCGCAACGTGCCCCTGATACGGCGGCCGGTCGCCGATATACCCTCCCGTGACGGCGATCACGTGGCCGTGAAAGAGCTTCAGCGGCGAGTCCATCTTTTCCCGCAGCGGCAACTCGGTGATCGTGGTGCGCCAGAGGAGGCTGCCGTCGCTGACGGCCAGTTTTTCGATATATCCATCCGGTGAAGATGCGTATATCGATCGGGCGTCAGGATCGGCTACGGGAGTCGAGTTGGTGAACTGACGCGTGCCCGCCAGGCTGTCGTAGCTGGCAGGTGTGTACTTCCACAGAACATCGCCGCTGTCGGCATCGAGCGCGATGGTCTTGCCGTAGCTGGTGGTAACGAAGATCGCATCATGCGCGGCGCCGCGGATCATGGCGCCGTGCAGGTAAATCGCACTGGCATCCGCCAGGCCATCCAGCGCCACCCGGCGCAGCTTCAGATGGCCGACGTTGGCGGCGGTGATGCCGGTCGGCCGGGGATTGGCGCTGCTGCTTTGCAGATCACCACCAAACATCGGCCAGTTCTGTGCTGGCGCGCCCTGGGCCGTGAGGATCGCCAAGCCGAGCCCGAGAGCCAGGCGGATCGCAACATGGGGTTTCATCCCGGGATTATGCGCCATCCTCGACCCGTACTATAATCCGCGCCATCTCGTCGAAAGGTGGCGACCAATGCCGGATGTGCGCGAGGCCCTGTCGGAGATCCGGTCGATTCGCGGCCACATGGCTCGCTATACTGAATTTCGCGGTTACGGCCCCCTCACCCTGACGGGCACCGGCATCCTCGCCATCGTGCTCGCCTCGCTGCAGAAGCTCTGGGCCATCGATCTCGAGCACGAGCCCGCGCGCTTCCTGGCGATGTGGATCGCCGCGGCGGCCGTCTCGCTGACATTCATCGGCATCGAAACGATCTCGCGTGCCCGCCGCATTCACTCCGCCCTGGCGGTGCAGATGCTGCACGCCGCCGTGGAGCAGTTCCTGCCGGCGATCGTGGCAGGAATCCTGCTGACAGCCGTGGTGGCGCGCGCCGCACCGCAAAGCCTGTGGATGCTGCCGGGCCTGTGGCAGATGCTGTTCAGCCTCGGCGTGTTCGCTTCCTGCCGCTTTCTCCCGCGGGCGACGTTCTCGGTCGGCGTGTGGTATCTCGCGACCGGAATGGCCTGCCTGGCCCTTGGGCCCGATGCGCTCGCATCCCCGTGGGAAATGGGCATACCATTCGGCGTCGGCCACCTCATGGTCGCCGGCGTGCTGCAGTTCGGATATCGACGGAGCAATGAAGAAAGCTAAGTCCAAGGGCCAGCGGGCGCATCCATTCGCGTACGAGGGCCTCGATCGCATCATGCACGAGCGGGCGCGCCTCGGTGCCCTCACCGCACTGCTCGCGCATCCCAAGGGGCTGCCGTTCGCCGCCCTGAGGAAGCTCTGTGGGCTCACCGACGGCAATCTGGCCCGTCACCTGGAAGTGCTCGAGGCGGCGAAGCTGATCGAGATCACGAAGACCGTTGAAGCCCGTCCGCAATCTCTTTGCCGCATCACGGCGGAGGGGCGCAGGCGATTTCTCGGCTATCTGTCGGTGCTCGAGCGGGTGCTGCTCGATGCGGGCGCGTCGCCCGAGGCCGAGGACGGCCGCGCGCGCGGCCTGCGCCACCTCGAAGCCCGCTGAAGCCGGAGTTCCGCCGCGTCGGCCCGCGACGGGTCGGCGGGCGGGGTCTTGCATTCATATACTTTGCGACGTAAAGTCTGACTTTGTATCACAAAGTATAGACGCCATTGCTGCCCGCGACCCGCGACTTCTGGACGTTCGAGGACGATCTCGGTTATTACCGCATCATCCAGGGCGCGCATGCGCTCGAGGTCTATAACCAGGACATCTTCGTCCGCCATTTCAGCACCTGGCAGTTGGGAGTCGGCGGCGTAGTGGTTTCCAAGCGCCCGCTGGAGCTCAATTTCGCCCGCAACGCGCTCGAATCCGAGTGCCCGATCTGGTCGGGAATCCGCAAGGTGATCGAATCTCTCGTCATCCGCACGCTGACGACCACGGGCCGTCTGACGGACGCTCAGCGAAAGTTCCTGGGCGTTCGTTTCCGCAACATCGCGCAGTGCGCACCGAGTCCAGGCGCCTGGAAAGCGGTCAAGCTGCTGACGGATCCCTGGGGCAAGCACCTGCCGCTCTCGGCGCTGGCCGACTACAGGAGGTTCGTGCACATTCCCGAGGCGAACGCTCCCGCCTACGCCACGCACGGTATCGATGGTACTTTCGTCGTGACGGACTCCCTGCTGGACCGCTTCGGCGTGGAATCGCTGCGCGACTGGCTTGCCCTTCTCATAGAGACCGGCTTGCTCCCCGAAAGGCATTCGTTCGATGTCGGCGGCCAGCCTCGGTCGGGTACGTCTCCTGCTCATCCACGCCCGTGGACCGAACCCTCCTGAAAGATCATCTGGCCCAGGCGGAACGGCACATCGCCACGGGCGAGCGGACCCTCGACCAGCAGCGCGAGCTCATCAGGGACCTCGAGCGGGACGGCCATGACGCCCGCTCCGCTCGCGCGCTACTGGAAAGCTTCGAGCAATTGCAGACGCTTCACTTTGCCGATCGCGAACGGATCCTGGACGAGCTCGCCGCGGCCGGGTGACCGCCACCTTTGTCCGCGATCAGCAGCCGCCGAGCGCGCGCCAGCACGCGCCGCTGCTTTGGATCTGACTTCGGGTAGGTCATATCGAGGCGGCGCAGCACATCGTGGATGATGCTGGAAATGATCAGGCGGGCATTCTTCTTGTCGTCCGCCGGAACGACGTACCACGGAGAATGCTCGGTACTCGTTGCACCCAGAAGCTCCTCGTAGGCCGTCGTGTACTCGCCCCACGAGCCACGCTCATGCAGATCGGCCATCGAGAATTTCCAGTTGCGGCGCGGGTCGTCGATCCGCGCCAGCAGCCGCTTGCGCTGCTCTTCGCGGGAGAGATGTAGAAAGAATTTGACGACGCGCGTGCCGTTGCGGTGCAGGTGATCTTCCAGGTCGACGATCGAGCGATAGCGGTCACGCCAGAGGTGCGCGTCATCCGCGGCTTCCTGCGGCAGATGCTCGCCCTCGAGCAAAGCCGGATGCACCCGCACGACCAACACTTCCTCGTAATAGGATCGGTTGAAGATGCCGATGCGGCCTCGCTCGGGCAGTGAGCGTGTCGTACGCCAGAGGAAGTCGTGCTCGAGCTCCTCGCGGCTCGGGTCGCGGAAGCTGAACACCTGACAGCCTTGCGGGTTCACTCCGCTCATGACGTGCTTGATGGCCCCGTCCTTGCCCGCTGTATCCATCGCCTGGAAGATGACAAGCAGCGCGTAGCTGTTGCTCGCGTAGAGCAGGTCCTGCAGCCGCTTGAGCTTCTCGGTGCGCTTCTCCAGCAGCAATTCGTAATGCCCCTTCGACCGGTAGACGGGCTTGACTCTCGTCGGCCAATCCGAGAGCTTCACGCGCTGCTCGGATGCGACCCGAAAGTCGGCGGAGCGGACCTTGTGGCTCAAAGACTCGCCCCGCTACGCTGCGCTGCGTGCAGCTGCCGCGCAACCTCGTGTCCCGATATGCCAGGGAGGCCGATGTCGAGCAGCACGATGGCGGGTCGCAAAGTCTCGGCGGCCTCGAGGGCACGCTTGCCGTCATGCGCGAGAGTCGCATCGGACATTCAAATGGCTCCCGAGTGCAGGTTCAGCGCTCGTGATCGGAACTGCGCAGTCGCCTGCCGAGCCGGCGTAGAGCGGTGTCCCCACGCCGGACGAGTAGGTGAAGGCACCACGCCCGGTAACAGCGGTAGAGAGGCCGCCGGCGTTGGCCCAACCGTTCACTATGTATGGCGCGTCGACCTGCTGGAAGCGCATATCGCCCACCGCAGGCGCACGCGCCGTCATCGTGAGTGGTGCGCTATCGCTCCCAACAGAGCCACCGGAGTTGCTCACGGACACCGAGAAGGTTGCTCCGGTGTCCGAGAAACTCGTCGGTGCCGTGGTGAAACTGCTGGAGATTGCGCCCGCAATCGCAGCGCCGTCGCGATACCACTGATACTGGGGTTCCGCTCCACTGGCACCGACCGAGAATGTCGCGCTGAGCCCCATCGGAACGCTCTGGTTGGATGGCTGATCATGTATTGTCGGCATGGGCAGCGCAGACACCGGTGCCGACGTGGTACCCGCCGACCCGCCGCACGAGACCAGAGCAAAGGACAACGCGCACAGCAAGGCTATTCCATACTGTCGACTGACGACATGTTTCGAGTAACCGTTGACCATACCCCCTCCAAACCAGCAGACCTGGCCTTTATGACACGTCCGGGTGCGATTCGAGGCCGGACGACCCAAGGGTCTTCACCCGCGCGGCGCACTCTCGTGCAGCCGGCGCCGCCTGCCCGGCCGCGAGCGCGAGCCAGAGGATGACGAGACTGAATGCCGCGATGATCCACATGCCGTCGAAGAAACCGATGGTGCCGCTGCCGCCCATGGCGCCGGCAGGCCCCAGATAACTCACGATCCACATGCCGACAAGATAGGGGATCACCCACCACCCCTCCCGCCAACCGCTCACCAGCCCCGGCGGGCGAGTCACGAGGCACCAGGCCACATAGACGACAATGTAGGCGAACACGGCACCGAACATCCACTCGGTCACGGCGTAGCCCGTCCAGTAGATGATCCAGTTCGAAGCAATGAATGCGACAGGCGCGATGATGCGGGGCGCGCGCAACCGGAAGGGGCGCTCCACGTCCGGCAGCGCTTTGCGCAAGTGCAGCAGAATCACCGGACCGATACTGTATGACAGCACCGTGATGAGGGACACGGCCGAGACCAGCTTCTGCCAGGAGGGGAATGGAAAGAAAAACACGACACCGACGACATAGGTGACGACGAGCCCTGCCCAAGGCACGCCGTGGCGGTTGAGCTGCATCATGTGTCGCGGTGCGTTACCCATCTCCCCGGCAGCCATGAGGATGCGCGGGCTGCCGGTAATGTAGATGAATGCGGTCCCGAGCGGCGAGATGATGGCATCCACGTAGAGCACGACCGCCCACCAGAGCGCCCCCACGCCAACCGCTATGGCGGCAAGCGGCCCGAACATGCCCGTGAAGTGCAGGTGTCCCCAGCCGTCACCAATGTCGCGCGGATTCAGCGCTGTAATGAATGCAATCTGCAGGCCGACGTAAATGAGCATGCCGATCACCACGGAGCTGATCAGAGCGATCGGTACATAGCGATTGGGATTGCGTGTCTCTCCGGCGAGGGCGATCGCCTGCTGGAAGCCGAGGAAGCTGAAGACGATCCCGGCCGTGGCTACCGCCGTGAAGATGCCACTGCGCGGCGTGCTGGCGACCTGCGTCACCATGTTGGACGGATGAAACGAATACGCCATCAGGATGGCTATGGTCGCGATGGGAATGAAGAGCTTCCACCAGGTCGCCACGCTGTTGATGATCAGAACCCAGCGCACCGCCAGGAAATTGAGCGCCACCACTCCCGCCAGTAACGCTGCCGCCCAGACCATGCCGATTCCGGTCAGCAGGCCGGTGTGCGGCTCGATGAGGCCGGGTATGTAATTGTTGGAGTAAGTGAGTACCGCGCTCACCTCCACCGGCGGCACGGAGACGAAGGCGAGAAAGAGGATCCAGCTCCAGATCTTGCCGACGAAGTCGCCGTGGCTGACGTGGGTCATGTGCACCACGGCGCCGGAGTTCGGGAACATGGTGGACAGCTCGGCGAAGACGAAAGCGAGCAGCAGGATGGCTGTCGCGCCGATCACCCAGGACATCACGCTCCACGGTCCGGCCTCCACGGCGGCATGCAGCGCGCCGAAGAGCCAGCCCGAGCCGATGATGCTGCCGAGACTGGCGTACAGAAGGCCAATGACCCCCGCATCACGCCTGAGCTTCGCCGCACCTGCCATTTGTCACCCCTGAGTCATTATGAGCCAAGCGCCTGCCGCGCGTCAGATGCTCAAGTCGAGCTGGGACGCGAGTCGTGCGAGCTGCGCGCTGTTCCTGGCGCCAAACTTCTCGCGAATGGCCGATTGATGGTTGGCGACTGTCTTCTCCGACAGCGCGAGTTTCTCGCTGATGCTGCGCACCGTCTCGCCCTGGACCAGGAGCCGCAGGATTTCGAACTCTCGCGGCGTGAGCGCTTCGATATCCACCTTGCCGGGCTGCGCCTCCGATCGCGCCATGTTTGTCGCCACGTCCGAACTCACGTAACGCTCGCCGCGCGAGACCGCATAGATTGCGCGCAGCAGGACTTCGGGAGCGCAGGCCTTGCTCAGGTAGCCCAGGGCCCCGGCTTCGAGCGCGCGGCGCGCGTATATCGCATCGTCATACATGCTGAACATCAATATGCGCAGGCCCGGCTGATCCTTGAGCATCCGGCGTGTCGCCTCTATCCCGCTGACGCCCGGTAGAGCGATGTCCATCACCACCACGTCCGGCTCGAGTGAGCGCGCATGCTCGCAGGCCTGGGCGGCATTGCTCGCCTCACCAACGACATGGATGCTCGGCTCGACCTCGAGAAGCCGCCGATAGCCTTCGCGCACGACGGCGTGATCGTCGACCAGCAGAATTTTGGTCGTGGCTGTCATGCCGGAGATCCCGCCTCCGCGGGCACGGGAATCCGCGCCGAGAGCTCGAAGCCCTTGCCGGGCGCGCCGCTGAAAGCCAGCTTGCCCTGAAGCGCCATGACCCGCTCGCGCATGCCGATCAGCCCGAGACCGCGGGTCGGCAGGCCGGGCGAAATACCGACGCCATCGTCCGAGACAACCACCTCGACCCTGTCCTCTTCCGCGGTGCGACCGCTCGAGCGCTCGAGGCGAATCTCCACGTTGTGCGCGGCAGCATGTTTCGCAACATTCGTCAGTGCCTCTTGCACCAGCCTGTACAAAGTGACGGTGATGCTCTCCGGGAGCGCGCTGAAATCTCCGGCGATGGCGAGCCGCAGCGATACTCCAGGCAGATGCGGACGCCACGTCTCGACACAGTGCTCCAGCGCCGCCGCAAGCCCCAGCTCATCGAGACCGGTCGGGCGCAGCTCGCGGATGAGAGTCGCGAGGGAGCCATGGATGTGATTGCAGTTCTCGACGATGGTGCTCGCCCGACGGTGGGTCGCCACATGCGCCGCCTGGCTGTCATCGCGAATCCCCACGGCGTCGAGCTTGATGACATTCAGGTACTGACCGAGCTCATCGTGCAGCTCGCGCGCGAGCACCTTGCGCTCGGCCTCCTGGAGATCGACGTACTGCTGGGCCAGGCGGCGGTTGTCGGCCAGTGCCGCCGCGAGTTGCGCCTCCGCCGACTTCCGCCGCGTGATCTCCTGCCTCGCCTCGCGATAACGGCGGGTAGCGAACCAGGTCAGGCCGAGACCGAGCACCAGCAGGACCGTCGGCAGCTCATCGAGCTGATAGCGCTCGTAAGGCGCGTTCAGGCGTCGCAACATCTCCGTGACGTTGAAGATGCCGCACACCACCCACGTCGCAATGGTCACGACAGCGACCAGGATCGCATCGCGTCGGTGAGTCCGGCGGGCCTGGCTGGCCGCCGAGGCGGCTGCTGCGGAGTTCACCGCCTTACCAGCGTTGGTGCACGCTGGGTCGAATATAGCGTTCATAGACGGAACGGACGGATTCCATCTGCTGCTCTGTCAGCGCGGGCAACGCGCTCGCGCCACTGTTGTCGGTCACCTGTTGCGGATTCTTGCCGCCGGGAATGATGGTCGAGACTCCATCGAACATGAGGATCCAGCGCAGGGCCAGCTGCGCCACCGTGGCATTGGCCGGCACCAGCGCCTTGAGCTCTTCGACGGCCCGCAGCCCCGCTTCGTAGGGAACACCGGCAAAGGTCTCGCCGACATCGAAGGCCTCGCCATGACGATTGAAGTTGCGGTGATCGTCGGCCGCGAATGTCGACACGGAAGTGAGCTTGCCGGTGAGCATTCCGGAAGCAAGCGGCACCCGGATGATGGTCGCGATTCCGCGCCGTCCCGCCTCCGCGAGAAAGCGCTCCGCCGGCCGCTGGCGGAACATGTTGAAGATGATCTGGATGGACTCCACGTTCGGGAACTCCATCGCCTTCAGCCCCTCCTCGACCCTCTCGACGCTCACTCCGTAATGCTGGACCTTGCCGGCCTTCACCAGTTCGTCCATGGCCGCGAAGGTCTCCGGGCGGTAATAGACGTCGGCAGGTGGACAGTGCAATTGCACCAGCTCGAGCGAATCCACCCCGAGGTTCCGCAGCGAGCGCTCGACGAAGGCGGTGAGGTTCTCCTTGTTGTAGCCTGCGGCCACGTGAGGATCGAGCCGGCGCCCGGCTTTGGTCGCGATGTGAAAACGCGCCTTGGTTTCCTTGCGCAGCCGCGCCAGCAGCCGCTCCGAGCGGCCGTCGCCGTAAACGTCGGCCGTATCGAAGAAATTGACTCCCAGGTCCAGCGCCCGCTTCATCGCCGCGATGGATTGCTCGTCATCCACCGTACCCCACTCGCCGCCCACCGCCCAGGCACCAAAGCCGATCTCCGATACTTCCCATCCGAGCCGACCAAATCTGCGGTATTTCAAGTGATCTCCTAAGTGCCTCGGGACCTGGCGACCAGCCGCAGCGCAACCTTCATGCCGTCTTTCACCTGCAGCGCGCCACCGAGCGCGCTGAACGGCGTGAGACCCAGGCTCGTCTGCCGCAGAGGAAATTCCCCGCTTGCAACGATCTCATCGCCGCGGATCTCATAGCGCAGCGGCACCGCGACCGAATGCCACTCGCCATCGAGCTTCACCAGTATCTGCGCGACGATGTCGGCGTGTCTCCCGTCAGGCGAGGGCCGCAGGCCCGCGGATCGCAATGCGATGTCCGGGTACTTCGCTGCGTTCAACAGGGCGGCACCGAGCATGTTGTGGCGCGTTGCCTGCCCCGCGGACGGTGCAACGCCAGCCGGAAAATCAGGGCTGTGCTCGGCCGCCCGCAAGGCGGGATCGTCCACCGTGAACTGCGAAACCCCGAGGCGCAGATCGAAGCTGGCGTGCATGGGATCGCGCGGCACATAAACCGTTCCGCTCAAACAGTGACACGCGATGACGTGATTGTGGCCCACGGCTGCCAGAGCCCCGGCCCGGTATACGAGCACGATGAGCTGTGAATCGGCTGCAATGACATCGAACCGACGCCCGACCAACGGCGATGGAGCGGCGTGCGCGGCAGGCGTCCGCCCGGGCGCAGGCGGTGCGGGCTGCCGCGTGACACAGCCACCGAGACCGGCAAGCAGGATCACGCCGAGGACGGCGAGCTTACCGGCGGCGATTCCGCGGCGCATACGCTCTTCTACTTGGTGAGACCTTCCGCTTTCATCGCCGCCTTCACTGCAGGACGCGCAGCGACGCGCTCCTGGAAGGCTCGAACGTTGGGGAAAGGCGAGAGATCGAGCTTCACGGTGCCAGCCCAGTTGGTAACCGTGAAGAGATAGGCGTCCGCCGCTGTGAAATGGTCTCCCAGGAGGTACGACCGGTCGGCGAGATGCTTCTCGACCAGGGCATAACGCTTGTTGAGATAGGCGAGCCGCTCGGCACGCGTCTCCGGCGGAAGGTCGGGCCTGAAGAGCGGCGAATAGCTCTTGTGCAGCTCCGAGTTGATGTAGCCGAGCCATTCCTGCAGGCGGTAGCGGTCCATGGTGCCGGCGCGGGGCGCGAGCCCCTTCTCCGGCTTGAGATCGGCGAGGTACTGGGCGATCGTCGGGCCTTCGGTCAGTACTTCGCCGTCATCCAGCTGCAGCGCCGGGACGTAGCCCTTGGGATTGACGGCGAAGAAGTCGCCGGTCGTGCTGATCGTCTTGGTCTTCATGTCCACCTTCTGCAGCTGCAGCTCGATCCCCGCCTCCTCGGCGACGATGTGCGGCGACAGAGAGCACGCGCCGGTGGAATAGAACAGTTTCATGTGGTTGTCTCCTTCGGCCAAAGCAAGGCGATGGCTGCAAAGTTACCATTCGCGCTAGCCAAAGCGGTAGCTGGAAAGCGTGATCGTGCCGAGGAAGTCATCCTGCGTGTAAACGATCCGTCCCGGCTCCTCCTCCGCGGCTCCGACCACTACGTGCAAGGGCATCAGGTGATCCTCCCGGGGATGCGCCTCCCGCGCGGCCGGTGCCCGCTCCCATTCGCGCAGGCGCTGCGAGCGCGGCGCAGGCGCAGACTCGACCAGAGTCTCCCGCAGCCATGCGTCGAATTGCGCCGCGTCATCCCGGCGCACTGTCCCGAAGAAGCGACCCAGATTGTGGTAGCTGCTGCCACTGCCGATGATGAGAACCCCTTCATCCCGCAGCGGTGCCAGTGCCCGGCCCAGCCGCAGGTGAGTTTCGGGGTCGTAACCCGAGCGCAGCGAAACCTGGAAGACAGGAATGTCCGCCTGCGGATGCGTGACGGCCAGGATGGAATAGGTTCCATGATCGAAGCCGCGCTCGGTATTCAGTCGCACGGGCAGACTCGCCTGTTGGATCAGGGACTGGGCGCGCTGCGCCAGGCGGGGCGAGCCGGCCGCGGGATAGCTGATGTGATAGAGCTCCTCGGGAAAGCCGCCGTAGTCGTAGACCATCGGCGGCGCCGCGGCGGCCATGACGGCAAAGTCCTTCTCTTCCCAGTGGCCGGAGACGATCAGAATCGCCTCGGGCCGCCGCGGGAGTTGCAGCGGCAGCTCCCGCAGAGACTGCTCCAACCTGGCGTAGGGGCGGCGCGCCTCCTCGCTCATGTAGGGCCAGGGGCCACCCCCGTGGCTGAGATAGAAGGTCGGCAACCTGACGTTCACGAGTGTCACCTCGAGTGGGAGGCGCGCGTCAGCGCGCGCGGCGGCGATCCGGAATCAGCAGTCTAGACTCTGGCGCGATTGTCTACTAGGCAGTAAAATATAGAAGCACTGTCCATCAATATAGACAATGCTGAGCCTGGACGACATCGCGGTCTTCGTGCGGGTGGTGGAAGCCGGCAGCTTTTCCGCCGCCGCGAGGCGTCTCGGGAGCCCGAAGGCAACCGTCAGTGCCAAAGTCGCGCGGCTCGAGAAGCGCCTCGGACTGAGCTTGCTGCAGCGCACGACCCGTAAACTGCGCGTGACGGAGGCCGGTGAACAGTATTTCCGCCAGTGCGCCCAGGCGCTTCGCGGGGTCGAGGTCGCGGAAGCCGCACTGCAGGCGACCTCGGGCAGGCCTTCAGGGGTGCTCAAGGTCACCGCACCGGTGGATCTGGGGCACACGCTCCTGCCGCGGATCGTCCATGCCTATGCCGCCCGGTATCCGGATGTCGCGGTGGAGCTGCTCGTCACCAACCGGGTGATCGATCTGGTGGCAGAGGGCATCGATCTCGCGATTCGTCCCTCACAGATTCTGAAGGACTCGTCACTCATCGCGCAGCGCTTCTTCGAGATGGGATCGAACCTGTGGGCATCGCCGCACTATCTGCGGCGGCTCGGCTCCCTCGCCCACCCGCGCGACCTGAAGAAAGCGCGCTTCGTAGGATTTTCGGCGCTCAGCTCGCTGATCCTCACCAACGGTCAATCGGACTTCGAGGTCGATACCACCGGGCCCGTTCGCGCCGACGACTTCGAGACGATCCGGGCACTGTTGTTGTCCGAAGACGGGATCGGCTGGATGCCCAACTTTCTGGCCGAAGAAGCCGCGCAGGCCGGCGCACTCGTGCCGGTGTTGCCGCAGTGGCGGCCGAAGGAGCGCGGAGCCTTCTACTTCGTCTATGTCGGGCGCAAGTACAACCTGCCGAAAGTACAGGCATTCATCCAGATGGCGCTGGAGTTTGCGCCCGCGGCTCGTGACAGTGGGATCACGCGAGCGCCTCCAACAGCAGGCGCGCGAACTGCGGACCCTTGCCCGCCTCCTCGTGCTTGAAATAGACGAAAACCTCGCGGCAACGTGCGGTTTTCTCCTGGATGGTCCGCGCCCACCCCGCGATGTCATCCGGGCCGTAGCCTTCGTCGCGCAGCCGGAAGTACGCGTAGTCCGCGGTGATCTCCACGGGCGTGGTCATCTTCTCGCTGTCGGCGATGCAGAGCGTGAGATTCCTGGCCTGCAGGCGCTCGAACACTTCGGCGCTGAGCCACGAGGCGTGGCGGAACTCGAAGGCGGCATGGACCTGCGGCGGGAAGTCCGCCAGAAAGGCATCCAGCAGCGCCAGGTCCTTGCGCAGGAAGGGCGGCAGCTGGAAGAGCAGCATGCCGAGCTTCGGCGCCAGGGTCGCCGCGGTCTCGAGGAAGTACTTCAAGGGCGCCGCGCAGTCGCGCAGCCGGGCGTCATGTGTGATGCGCTTTGGCGCCTTCAGCGTGAACCTGAAATGCGACGGAGTCTGCCGGCTCCAGCCCGCCAGGATCGACGGGTTGGGTGAGCGGTAGAAGGTGTAGTTGATCTCGACGGTGGCGAGGCGCTCCGCGTAGTACGGCAGCATCTTCGTGGTCGCGAGCTTTTCCGGATAGAAGCTCCCCCGCCACTCGGGATAGTTGTATCCGGAGGTTCCAACCCAGATGGCCATGGCGCCGGCTCCCGCGGCTCAGTGATCGTGCCGCGTCACGAGCCGCCGATACTGCCCGAGATGGCGGATGGCGTGTTGCGTCTTTCCCGCGGCCTCATACAGCCGCGCCAGGTTGTAATGGCAATCGGCAAGGTTTGGGTCCTCCGAGATGGCGGCGTGATAGGCCGCCAGGGCTCCCTCCTTGTCACCCAGGTCCTCGAGCGCCACCCCCAGGTTGAACAGCAGCAGGGGCTCGGCCGAGCAATGCTCGAGCGCCCGGCGGTATACCCGCTCCGCCGCGCGTGCCTCCCCTCTCTCGTGCAACAGTCTCCCCCAGTTGATCCACGCCGCCGCATTGCGGGGGTCCGCCTCGGCGGCGCTCGCGTAGGCATCTACCGCCCTGGCATCACCAAGGCCTTCGAGATGCATCGCCTCCCCGAACAAGTCATATGTGTTGGCAGGACGTTTGACAGCGTCGGGCGCATCGTCAACTGCTGCGGCCGGCACCGGCGCTCTCTGCTGCCGATGCTCGATCACCCGCAGCGTGCCGTTCTGCACGCTGACATCGAGTCCAAGTAGGTATTGGCCGTCGTCGACCTGCCAGTGATTCGACCCTTCGCGCACCACGACTCGGTCGCCGACCGCACAGATGGCGAGGCCCGAGAGCGGCACAGCCTCCGGCAGCCGTTCCCGAAGCTGCCCGAGCGAACGGCGGATTCTGCGGCGCGGAATGTTGGCCAGGATGAGCGCGCGGGCGGCGCGCAGAATGATCAGATCCTGGAACGAGAAGAGATACTGGCGTCGCGGACCGCGCTCGGGACGGACGAACCCGAGCCGCACGAGTCCTTGCAGGGTACTGCGCGGCAGCTGCAGGACCCGTTCCACGTCCCGCATGCTGTAGAATTGCATCGGGATCCCCGGCGGCTAACGCTTGCCCGCTTTGCGTGAGGGCTTGGCTGCGGCGGGCTGTTGCTCCTGCTGTTGCGGCGGCGGCTGTTCGGCACGCTTCGGCGCCCTGCGCGGACCCAACTTCGCGGTCGAAGCGCGCGCCGCGTCCGCCTTCTCGAGACTTGCGCGCAGCGCTTCCATGAGGTCGATGACCTTGCCGCCACCCTCGGCGGGAAAGTCGGCTACCGAGATCTGCTGACCTTCGACTTTCTTGTCGATAGCCGCCTGAATACGGGCTCTGAGATCATCGGTGTAGGCGGTAGCTTCGAATTTCTCCGCCGTCTGTTGGTTGATGAGCTGTTGCGCCAGCTTGAGCTCCGTCGCCTTCACGTCCTGCGGCGGGACCTCGATCTCGCTCGCCGGCCGGACGTCCGCGGCGAAGTGCAGCTGTTGCATGCACAACCTGTCGGCGACCGGCCGCAGCATCACGAGGTAGGCCTTGCCACGCGCCGCCCAATGCCCGATCGCGCAACGCTTCGCCTGTTTGAGCGCCTCCGTGAGGAGCGCGTAGGGCTTCGCGCCACCCTTGTCGGGGGCGAGATAGTAAGTCTTGTCGAAGTAGACCGGATCGACCGACTCGATGGGGACGAATTCCGTGATATCGATCGCGTGGGTACCGGCCTCCTCCAGCGCCTTGATCTCCGCCGGCTCGAAGGTGACGTACTGGTCCTTGGCAAACTCGTAACCCTTGATCATGTCGTCACGCTCCACGATGGAGCCGTCCTTGAGGCATACGTACTGCTGCCGCAGACGCGAGCCGCAACCCTTGTGCAGAACGTTGAAGGAGATGGCGCTCGACGACTGCGTCGCGCTGTAGAGCTTGACGGGTATCGCGACCAGCCCAAACGAGATGGTCACCGAGCCGATCGATCGTGCTGCGGCCATGATTGCCTCCGGACCAAGCGCCCCGCCTATCGGGGAGAAGACCGTAAGATTCGTGCCAGATTCTGCTTGGTCGAACGCCAATCATGCCACCGGTCACCGGTCTTTTCCAAGCGGGCGATCACGCTGGCCACGGTAAAGTCGTCCGGATGGGCCCTTTCGAGCTCGTCCCAGGTCAGGGGCATCGAGACGGGCGCCCCCGGACTGCCACGCGGGGAGTAAGCGGCCGCCAGGGTCTTGCCGCGCACGTTCATGTTGTAGTCGATGAAGATCTTGCCCGGGCGCTTCTCCACCGCCCACTCCATCGTGACCTCCTTGGGATGGTCCTTGAGGATGTGGCGGCCCACCGTCTCACAGAGCTGTCGGACCGTGTCGAATGTCGCAGTCCGCTCGATGGGCACGAATACGTGCAGGCCCGTCTTGCCCGTGGTCTTGACGATCGTCCGCAGCCCCATTTCCGTCAACAGCGCGCGCAGCCAGAAAGCGACTTTCTTGCCGGTGGCGAACCCCTTGTCGTTGAGCTCGGGCTCCTCGCCTTTCTTCTCCTTGCCCGAGTAGATGTAGGGATCGATGTCGAACACCAGAAAGTCGGGGTAGTTGAGCGCGGACTGCTCGAGAGCTTCGCGCGAGCTGGCATAGTCGCCACCCAGATCAGGCGCATCGGGGACGTCGGACTCCACGTTGGCACGGGAGTGCCAGACATGAAACTCCAGGGTGCCGCTCTGACCCAACCAGAGCAGCGTCGGCAGGTTGTTCACCAGGATGTAGTGGTCGCTCCTGCCAAGATGATCGGTGAAAATCGGGATCGTGTCGACGTACTCCGGCCGCGTCTGCTCCCAGTGCTTCTGATAGAACCTCTCGCCGCCGATGCCCTCGGGCATGCGGATCATGGTGAGCGGCCGGTCCTTCAGGTGCGGCAGCATGAAACGCGACACGGCGGCAAGATAACGGATGAAATCCCGCTTGGTGATGGCCGGGTTACCGCCGCTCGCCGGCCAGTACACGCGATCGAGACTGGTGAGCCGAAGCCTCTCGCCCTCCACTGTCAGGTCGAGGCGAGATCCCTTGCCGGCGAGCTGTTGCAACACCTCGTCCACGGGATCCGCCGCCGCCCGGTTTGGCGCGCCGGCGGTCGGGCCGGCATCCTCGGGCCTGGCGATCGACTGCGGCGGCACATCATCCCGCAGGCGCAAAAATACCGGCGCGCGCAGCAATCCCGCCGGCGTCCAGTCGCTGAAGTTGACTTCGGCCACCAGCCGCGGCTCGAGCCAGGTCGTCGGCCGATGAGTCGGCGGCTTTTGCGCGAACGGCGAGCGCTTGGTCTTCAGCTCCCGGGTCCGTCGCGTCAACTCCGCGACCGCGGCATCGTCCAAGCCCGAGCCGACGTGCCCCGCATACTGGAACGACCCATCCTGCCAGTATCCGAGCAGCAGCGCCCCCAGGGGCTCGCGGGCACCCTTGCCCTGCGTGCAGCCGCCGATCACGAATTCCCCCGAGCGAACCGGCCGCACCTTGCGCCAGGCCGTGACCCGCTGTCCCGGTTGATAGATGCTGTCGAGACGCTTGCCGACCACCCCTTCGTAGCCGCCCGCGATCGCCGCCGCATACAGCGCCTCGGCGTCCTCGCCCGCATGAATGAGCTGAATGTGCGCCGAGGGCAACAGGCACTGCGAGAGGTAACGGCGCCGCTCCACGTAGGGGGCAGGCCGCAGATTGACGCCGGCGAAATGCAACAGGTCGAAGCAGACCAGGACCGCGGGCGATTGCCGCTGCGCCGCCGCGATGTCCTTCTCGCCGCGCCTCTGGGCACGGTTCTGTAGTGCGTTGAATGACGGCCGGCCATCGGGCCCCAGTGCAACGATCTCGCCGTCGAGGATCATTTGATCGCCGCCGAAGCCGGCCAGCTCGGCGACGATTTCGGGGAACTGGGCCGTGAGGTCGATACCGCGCCGTGATTGCAGTCGCACCGTGGCGCCGGCGATGAACGCGATGACGCGATAGCCATCGAGCTTGGGCTCGAACCGCCAGTCGGGGTCCGAGCGCGCGGCTTCGCCCGTCATGGCAAGCATCGGCGCCAGTGAGTCAGGCATCGTCTCGGCGGGACCGCTCGGCGCCAGCCGCGCCGCATCGAGCCGCGGTGATGACTTGCCGCTGGCAAGGTCATCGAGCGAGAGGCGAGAGAGGACGGACCGATCCTGAAGGGTGACGTCCTGTCGGGTCGCGAATCCATCCTTGTGCTTGATGAGCAGCCATTGTCCCGAGGTAGCCGTTCTCACCAGGGCGAACGACCCCTTGAGCTTCTCGCCACGCAGGAAGATGCTGAGCTTGCCCTGCTCGATGCCGGCGCGAACCCGCTGCTCCGCCTCAGCGCGGTCGCCAAACGAGTATTCGCGGTCCTCGTCCGGCGAATAGGTCCCACACTCCCAGACGATCACGCGTCCGGCGCCATACTCTTTCGCCGGGATGACACCTTCGAAAGAGGCGTACTCGAACGGATGATCTTCGACCGCCACCGCCATGCGCTTGTCGGCGGGATCGAGCGACGGTCCCTTGGGCACCGCCCAGGATTTCAGGACCCCATCCAGCTCCAGCCGGAAATCGTAATGCAGCCGCCGGGCGGCGTGCTTCTGCACGATGAAGAGCAGCGGCCCGCCGCGGCCGGCAACGACCGCGGGACCGGGTTCCGGCGTACGCGTGAAGGCGCGCTTGGCTGCATAGGGCGCGAGCGGCGGCTCCGCCGTCGAAGCGGGCGGTGCACGGCGGCTCTTCGGGTCGCGAGTTGCCACGGGTTGAAGATGGCATAGGCGTCCGTGCCCGACAAGCCGTGCAGCGATGTCAGGCCGAGGTGGCGAGCTTATTGACGACCAGATCGAGCGGCGGCGCCGTGACCTGCCGGCGAACCAGAGTGCTCTTGCCGAAGAGCGACTCCAGCAGACTGACCGCGAGCACGGCGGTCTCGTTGCGCACGTCGAGCGCCGGATTGAGCTCCACCACATCGAGCGAGCCCACCAGGTGAGTGTCGGCGATCATCTCCATGCAGAGCTGCGCCTCGCGATAAGTCGGCCCGCCCGGGACCAGAGTGCCAACACCGGGCGCGATGTCGGGATCCAGGAAGTCGACATCGAAGCTCACGTGCAGGTGGGTATCGCGATCGAGGCCGGCGAGCGCCTGCTCCATGGTCTGGCGCATGCCCATCTCATCTATATAGCGCATGTCGAACACTTCGACGGCGAGCTCGTGCACGAAGCGTTTCTCGCCCTCATCGACGCTGCGCACGCCGATCTGCCGTATCCATTGCGGATGGAGACACGGGACGGCACCGCCCAGTTCCACCAGCGCCTTCGGTCCGAAGCCGCACAGACAGGCGAGCGGCATGCCGTGCAGATTGCCGCTCGGCGAGAGCTCGCCGGTGTTGGAATCGGCATGCGCGTCGAGCCACAGCACGCGCAGCTTGCGGCCGCTCTCGCGGCAGTGCCGCGCCACCGCGCCGATCGAGCCGATGCCGAGCGAGTGATCGCCGCCCAGGAGGATGGGCAGGCGGCCGGCGCCGAGCTCCTGATACACCGCATCGTGCACCAGGCGGTTCCATTCGACGACCTCCTCCAGGTTGCGATAGCCGCCGACGGGCGCCTGCCGCGGATTGGTGGGGCCCGCCAGGTTGGCGCGATCCAGCACCTGCAGGCCCCGCTGCTCGAGCGCCTGCTGGATTCCGGCGACCCGCATGGCTTCCGGCCCCATGGAGGCGCCGCGCTCCGCCGCGCCGATATCCGTCGGCGCCCCTATCAGGCTCACCGTGCGCGAGGTTGTGTTGCGCGGCTCGGTGGTCATGCAGTCAACCCGGCCGTCGGAACGGCGCGCAGCCGCGCCGGTGATGGCGTGCGGACCAACGAGAATAGATCCTTCGGGTCATCGAGATCGGGAATCAGGTCGATGGCGGCGCGCGTCCCGCGGCGCTGCTGATGCAGCCGATACAGATAACGCAGTGCCGAGAAATCCTGCAGCGCGAAGCCAACCGAGTCGAAAATGGTGACCTCGGCCTCGTTGGCGCGCCCCGGCCTGCGGCCCGTCACGACTTCGGTGAGTTCCGTCACCTTGAAATCCGCCGCGAGCTGCTGAATCTCGCCTTCGATGCGCGACTGCGGCTCGAACTCCACGACCACACGGGCATCGGGGCGCAGCAGGATGTCGGCATGCAGCTCGGTCTTGCCCGGGCAATCGCCGCCCACGGCGTTGAGATGCATTCCCGGAGCGATCATCTCCGGAGTCAGGATGGTGGCATTGCACTTGTCCGCGGTAACGGTCGTCACGATGTCCGCGCCACGAACCGCCTCCGCCGTCGAGCGGCAGCGCACCACCCGCAAGCCCGCAAGGGCGAGCCGGGCGAGGTTGCCCTCGAGCTTTTCGGTTGCGGCCGGATCGGTGTCGTACAGCCGAAGCTCGCGGATGCCCTGCATATCGTGAAAGGCGATGGCCTGGAATTCGGCCTGCGAGCCGTTGCCGATCAGCGCCATGACACGAGAGCCGGGGCGCGCCATCCAACGCGCGGCCACCGCCGAAGTCGCGGCAGTGCGCAGTGCGGTGGTGAGTGTCATCTCCGAGAGCAGGAGCGGATAGCCAGTCTCCACATCGGCAAGCATCCCGAACGCCATCACCGTCAGGAGGCCCTTGGAGGTGTTCTTCGGATGGCCGTTCACGTACTTGAATGCATACTGACAACCGTCACACGCCGGCATCAGCTCAATGACACCGACAGGCGAATGCGTGGCGTGGCGCGGCGATTTCTCGAACTCCGCCCAGCGGCGATAATCCGCCTCGATCTCGCGTGCCAGTCCCGCGATGAAAGGCGCGGGTCCCAAGTCGCCGACGAGCTCCTGCACGCGCCGGATGCCGATGAAGTCAACCATGATCGTTCTCCCGAGGAGGGGCGACACGCCATCGATACGCGCCGCCGTTTCAGGTCTGGTAACCATGATCCTCGGCGCCGCAGCCAAAAAACAGGCAGAAAGTTGCTCAAAAGCCCAACTCGATTGGTCAAATTGCCACTTCCGTTGAGCGATTTGCTAAAGTTCTCTACCCATTCGGGCGAATGAGGCCACCCTGCGATGGATGACCTGGATCACCGGCTACTCGCGCTGTTGCGCGGCGACGCTCGCGCTTCCGTGGCCTCGCTGGCCAAGAAGCTGGATGTCGCGCGCGGCACCGTGCAGAACCGGATGGCGCGGCTCGAGGCCGACGGCACGATCGCCGGCTACACCGTGCGGCTGAAACCCGGTATCGAGGAACAGCAGATCCGCGCCCTCATGACCATCGCCGTGGAGGGCAATCAGGTCGATGGGGTCGTCAAGGCGTTGCGCGGCGAGCCATCCGTGGCCAGCCTCCACAGCACGAACGGCAGGTGGGACCTGGTCGCGGAGCTGCACACCGACACGCTGGCGTCCTTCGATCGGGTGTTGGCGCGGATCAGCCGCATCCCGGGTGTCTCGAGCAGCGAGACGAGCCTCCTGCTGACGACGTTCAAGCTGTAGTCGTAGCGCTGGATCCGGGCACCGCGCGCGGCCCTGCGCGCGTCACCTGCGGCGGCGAGGCACTTCCCTGTGCCTGTCGGTTTTCCGCTCTGCTGCTAAAAATCCTGTCCGAATTCCAGGCCGAAGGTGCGCGGCGGTGACGGCAGGACGTACACCTGGTTGTTGAGACTGGAGTTGCTGTCCGTGAAACGCGAGAGCTCCACCAGCCGATTCGCCAGGTTGCTGATGAAGAAATCCATGTGCATGCCGTTGGTGCCGTCGACTCCGAGCTTGAGATTGATGAGGGCAAAAGCCGGTAGATTGCCGACGACGGCGGCTTGGTCGCGGCGCAGCACCTGAGCGGTCTCGTCCTGATACATCGCGGTGATTTGCCCATACGGCCGCCAGTTGCCGATCGCGTTCAGCGAGTAACGGGCGACGATGTTGCCCTTGAACTTCGGCGCCACCGGCAGGTTCGTGCCCGCTGGGGCGATTGGACCTGTAATTTGGCCACCGGGCAGGAAGTCACCGGTCGTCACCAGGTTCGGACAGTAGGTCACCCCAATTTGGCCGCAGTAGTTCTGCGTCAGAATCGGATCGATGAAAGTGAAGTCCACACTCAGCAGCAGGTTGCTGCTCGCCAGCCAGTCGAGGCTGTTCTCTATGCCCTTGATGCGCGCAGCGCCGCCATTGGCGATTTCCGTGACGCTGTTGGCGCCGAGGAACGAGAACTGGAAATTCTTCCAGTCCTCCCAGAAGAGCGCGCCGTTCCAGCGCAGGGTATTGCCGAACCACTGCGTCTTCCAACCTATCTCGTAGTTGATCAGGAAATCCGCGGCGTAGGGAACATTGCCGCCGATCCGGTTGACGCCACCCGGGCGGAAGCCCTTCGAATATGTCGCGTATACCATCTTGTTCGGGCTGATCTGGTACGTCAGGTTGACCTTGGGCACCGAGCCCGTGTCGCTGATGCGTGCGTTGAGGTCCGTGCAGGGGGAGCCCTTGACGATGGAAGGCAGGGAGCAGGTAGCCACGCCCTCGCCGGAGGCGAAGGTCGAATTGAATCCGTAGAAGCCGATCAGCGAGTTGTCATACTTGTAGAAGCGCACGCCGCCGGTGAGTGACCACTGCTGATTGATCTGCCAGGTGGCCTGCCCGAATGCCGCGCGATCGCGATCGACCCGTTGCTCATCGGTGAGCCAGATGGTGTTCGGCCATCCTGGAACTGACACGTCAGTAGGATTGCCGGTGGGTCCGGTCCCAGGGAGGTAGCCGAACCCGTTCGGATTGCCACCGTAGACGCTCGTCCAGCCGTAACCCGGCATGGTGTAGTTCTGCAGGATGTTGTGCATCTGGCGCTCCAGGAACACCCCCGCCGTGGCGCGCACCGGCTCATCCACCGGCGTCGTGACGCGCAGCTCCTGGCTCCACATCTCGAAATCGCCGCCGCCGATCACGAACTGCTGCGGCATGATCGGATTGCCGGAGTTGCCCGTGTAGTACGCACCAGAGCCGTTCATCTTGTCGTAGAACTCCGCATAGTCGCTGTAGTCGGCGACCTCGTGCTGATTGCGCTTCACATAGCCGCCGGCATAGACGATGTCGAAGTCGTGGACCTTGCCTTCGACCGTGAGAGCGCTCTGCGCCCAGTCATCATGCGAGGTCTCCGGCCCGAAGTGCACGACTTGGTCCTGGCCCACCGCCGGGTCGTAGGCGAAGAACCCCGAAGTGCCGTCCGACTGACCCTGGAAAGAGGGCGTCACCGTCCAGTTGTCGCCCAGGTCAAACTTGGCCTCCGCCCGGCCGCCGTAGGTATCGACGGTGTTGTAGTTGTTCTTGCGCCAGGGCGCATTGGTGATCGCGCCCGCGCCGATCGGGGCCGATGGGGTGCACTGCCCGGTGCCTCCCCCGGGGCCCACGCCGCTGGCGGAAAGCGCCCAGGTGGGAAAAGTGCGCACACCGTTGGTAATGCAGGCATTCGCATCGGTACCGGCGACGTTGCTGATGTAGCCGCCGTCGTGCTCCTGCCAGCCGACCAGCCGGATAGCCGCAGTGCTCGAGAGCGGCAGGTTGACGAAGCCTTCGACGGTATCGCCGATACCGCCACCCTCTATCTTGTTGCCCTGGACGTTGTAGCCGGCCTCGAACTTCGTCGGGTCCGGCTTGTTGGAGATGAGCCGCACGTTCCCGGCCTCGGAGCTCGCGCCGAAGAGCGTGCCCTGCGGGCCTTCCAGCACCTCGACACGACTCACGTCATAGATGTGAAGCGGCAGGGTGCCGGTGATGGTGGTGATCGGTTGCTCATCGAGATACATGCCGACGCTCGGCTCGGAGCCTGAATGGTTACCGTCACCGCCGCTCACTACGCCGCGGATGTAGATGACCGCGGAGCCCGGACCGCCGTTGTCGCCTTCACCCTGGCTGCGTACAAAGGAGATGGCAGGGGCCAGCTGCACGTAGTCATCGAGGTTGACGATACCGAGCTGCGTGAGCTTCTTGTTGTCGAAAGCCTCGACGCTGATCGGCACGTTCTGCAGGTTCTCCTGAACCTTTTCCGCGGTGACCACGACCGTCTGCAGGGTATCCGTGCCTAAGGTGCTTGCGGCCTGCTGCGCCTGCACCGCCGGCAAACCGGCGATGAGCGCCGAGGCGAGCGGTACGCCCGTGCGGAGGATGGTACGGAGCGCCTTCGCGCGCTCGCGTGACAGTTTTCTACGACGGCTGCGTGTCATGTTTCATTCCCCCTGGACCAAACGGTTGTGCTGCTATCACAGGCAGGTTCCCCTTCAGGAGAAGGCCGGAACCCCCGGATAATCTCTCAAAACGTTTCCCAAAACCCGCTTGAGCGGATCGAGCCACGGCTCATAGTTGCGCCAGTGCTCGACCCTGTCGCGAAAAATCGGCTGCCGGACCTGCTCGGAGCTCGCCGTGCGCACGGCCCGGTCGTTCTCGTAGAACTTGAGACACGCCGGCTCGAAGGGCAGTCCGCAGTGCTCGAGGAGCCGGCGCAGCTCGCTCTCAGGGTCCGCGATCAGCTCTTCGTGGAAGACTCGCCCGACCTTTCCCGGCAGCACCGCATCGAAATGCGCCATGAGATCGACGTAGTCGCGATAATAGCGGCCGAGGTCCTCTAGCCCGTAGCTGAACCACTGGCCGCGGGCGAAGTGCTGCTTGAAGCAGGAGAGGCAGCACCCGAGCGGGTGACGGCGTGCATCGATGATCACCGCGTGCGGCAGGATGAGATGGATCAGGCCGACATACATGCAGTTGTTCGGCATCTTGTCGAGAAAGAACGGTGCGTCGGTCTTGCGCATGACGCGGGTCTCGGCGAGGTAGCGCTCGCCGAGGACGCGCAGCTCATCAGCGCTGAGCGCGGCGAGCCTTTGTAGAAAGGCCCCCTCCTCCTTCTGCCCGCCGCCCGCGAGCTCGCGGGCGAACTTCGGCAGATGCGGCAGCTCCATCGTTCCCTCGACGAGCGGATGACTGGCGAGCATCTGCTCGATGAGCGTCGAGCCGGCACGCGGCAACCCCACTATGAAGATCGGATCCCGATCCATGGCGCCCGCCCCGACCCGCTCGGCGAAGAATTCTTTGCTGAAGAGTTGCTTCGAGCGCAGCACGAAGCGCGAGGTCTCATCCGGATCGTAACCGTGTTGGCTGCGGCGCAGAGCGTTGCCCGCGACGTAGTGAGCGAAAGACTCCTCATAGCATGAGGCGTCCTCGAGTGCCTTGCCGAGCGCGAACTCGAAGTGCAGTCGATCCTCGTCGGCGAGCTCCTCACGGGCGAGCGCCTGGCGCATGGCGAGCACATCTGCGTCGCTGAAGCGGAAAGTCTTGAGATTCGCGAGGCTCCACCAGGCCTCGCCGAAAGTCGGCTCCATCGACAGCGCGCGCCGGTAGGCCGCGATGCTCTCCGGTACCTTGCCCGTGGTGCGCAGCGCGTTGCCGTAGCTCATCCAGAGCTTCGGCTGCTGCGGGTACTGCCGCAGCACGGAGTGGTACGCGCGGATCGCCTGCTCGTAGTCGCCCAGATTGGCCGAGATCGCCGCATGCAGGCTCCGGTATCCCGGATTGTGCGGCTCCTTGGCCAGCAAGCGCGCGCAGTGCTCGAGCGCCTCGGCGCTCCTGCCCTGCCGATTGAGCACGGTCGCATAGTTGTGGCGAGCCGCATCGAAGGACGGCGCAAGCTCGAGGCAACGCTCGAGCAGACGCTGAGAATCCGAATATCGCAGCAGGCGCGCCGCGACTTCCGCCAGCATGCGCAGAGCCGCCACATCGTTCGGGTGCTGCTCGAGATGGGCCCGCAGCAAGGCTTCCGCCTCCGGAATCCGGTTGTCGCACAGGGCCGAGGCGGCCCCCAGCAGCCGTGGATCGCGCGTCGCCGCCTTGATGTAGCGGGCGTAAGCCCGGTCGGCGGCCTCTGCATCCCCGCGAATCCGCAGTTGGTCAGCCAGTGCGAGCCAGGCGTCGGGTAGATCCAGCCGCAGGGAGACGGCTCGGGTCAGGGCATCTATCGACCCATCGACATCGCCAGCGATGGCGCGCGCCAGCCCCAGGATCAGCAACGCCTGCGGTTGCCGCGGAACGACCTTCAGGATCTCACAGGCCTGCTCGCCGGCGACCGCCGGCCTCACTGCCAGCAGTCGGGATGCGTGCGCCAATGCGACTTCGAGTGTCCCGACAGGCTCTGCGCGGGTGCTCAAGATCCGCCTAATTTGCCCGAATCAGCTTTGTTTTCCAAGCTGTCGTCCGACTAATTCCGCTCATGTCGCTTGCCGGCAGCCCTCAGGCGGCTCGATGCAAACGTCTCCGGCGAAAATCCGTGAGGATTTCACGCGCAGCATTGTGACCCGGCGCGCCCGTGACGCCGCCGCCGGGGTGGGTGCCTGCGCCACACATGTACAGGCCCGGGAGCGGGCCGCGGTAATTGCCGTAGCCGAGCATCGGCCGCGCGGACAACATCTGATCCAGATGCAGTTTGCCGTGGAAGATGTCACCGCCTATCAGCCCGAACGTGCGCTCGAGATCCAGCGGGCTCATGATCTGACGTCCGAGCACGGACGCCTTGAAATTCGGCGCAAAGCGATTGACGGTCTCGATCATGAGATCGGCGACGCCGTCGCGATGCATGTCCCACGATTCGCCATTGGGAAGCTGCGGCGCGACGTGCTGGCAGAAGAGACTCGCCACGTGCTTTCCGGGGGGCGCCAGGCTGTCATCGAGCGTCGAGGGAATGACCATCTCCACGATCGGCTGCCGCGACCAGCCGTAGGTGCGCGCGTCGAAATAGGCCTGTTCCATGTAACCCAGCGTCGGCGCGAGGATGATGCCGGCCGTGTGATGATCGGCTGCCGCCCGGCCCGGCAGACAGGTGAAGTCCGGCAACTCGGCAAGCGCCACGTTCATGCGGAAAGTCCCGGAGCCGCAGCGCCAATGCGCCATGCGCTCGGCGAAATCCCGCGGCAGCGCCGCGCGATCGATGAGCTGCATGTAGAGCAGCTTGGGATTGAGGTTGGAGACGACCGCCGAGGCGCGCAGGGTCTCGCCGGTTTCGGTAACGGCACCGATCGCACGGCCGCGCTCGACGATGATCTCGCGCACGCCGCAGCCGACCCGAATGTCGACACCGCGCGCCGCAGCCGACTTCGCCATCGCCTGCGTAATCGCTCCCATGCCGCCGATAGCATGGCCCCACGTGCCTTTCTTGCCGTTCACCTCGCCAAAGCAATGATGGAGGAGAACGTACGCCGTCCCGGCGGCATAAGGGCTCGCGTAGTGGCCGACGATGCCGTCGAAGCCGTACACCGCCTTGATCGGGTCGCTCTCGAACCACTCATCGAGATACTCGCCCGCGGAAGCGGCAAAGAGCTTGAGCAGTTCCCGCCGCAGACTCATGTCGAGTCGGCCGAGCCGCGCACCGAGACGCGTGGTCCGCAACAGCTCCGGCAACGCGGAGGCCCAGTTGCCTTCCACCACGTTCGGCGGGGTCTCCAGCACCAGGCCGCGCAACACATCCGCGATGGCCTCGAGCCGGGTCCCGTACTCATCCAGCCGCTGCGCATCCCGCGCCGAGAATTTCGCCACCTCGGCCTGCGTTTGCCCACCGCCAGTGCGCAGGTAGCGGCCATCCGCCGTGGGCAGGAAATTGGACAGCCGGCGCTCCACGATGCGCAATCCATGCGCGGCCAGGTCGAGATCGCGAATGACTTTCGGGTTGAGGAGCGAGACCGTGTAGGCGGCGACGGAGTTGCGAAAGCCGGGATGGAATTCCTCCGTCACCGCGGCGCCGCCGACGACTCCCCGGCGCTCGAGTACCGTGACTTTGAGTCCTGCGCCCGCGAGATACGCGGCACACACCAGCCCATTGTGGCCGCCGCCGACGATGAGGACGTCGCGTGTGTCAGCGCTCATGGCGTCTCTCGCTCCACCCTCTCCCGGGAGCGCGGGACAGGCGGCTCTCGGGGATCAGCCCGCGCATGCGCCGCGCGAAGCTGCGCAGGCACACTTCGCCTTTGCCCAGCGGGCCCGGTGTGTAGCCGTCCGCTCCCATGCCTTCCTGCACGCGCTCGATCAGCACCTTGTCTTCGGCGCTCACCTGCCGGTTGATGCGCCAATTGAGGAAGCGAGCGGCGCGCATCTCCCGGCGCTCGTCGGGATGCACGTAGGCGATCTCTCTGATCAGGGTCTGCGTCGCGGAGATGGGCACGAACTGCATGAAGTCGATCTGATCCGGGTAGATGTCGAAAGCGACGTTGGGCCAGAGCTTGAAGTAGGTCCAGAGGCGCTGCCGCTCCGCGGGCAGATGCGCGACCGGGGGCAGCAGTGACTGGTAGAGCCCCTCGGACCAGTTGGAGGATCGAACCTCGCGCAGGCGGCCCCACATCTTGTCGATCCAGGGCTGAGCCTCGATACCGTAGCTGTTGCCGAAGAGCCGCGTGAGCCCCGGGTGGGCGACCGGAATGTGCAGTCCGTCGGAGTAGTTGTCGGCGACGTTCTTCCAGTTGACCGCGCGCGGCCGCAGGGTCACCCTGCCCTGTGGCACCAGCTCTTCCAACCGGTACGCCTCGAGCTCGGGCAGGTAAGGCGCCATCATCTCGCGCACGCTCGGCAAGCCGGGCGCAAAGCGCACGAACACGAACCCCATGAGGATTTCCTGCTCCAGCGGGACCAGTCCGTGCTGCTGCGGCTCGAATCCTTCGTAAGCGTCGCGCTGCGGCACCGTCAGCAGGCGCCCGTCGAGACCATACGTCCAGGCGTGATAAGGACACGTGATTCGTCGTCCGCAGCGTCCCTTCGGACCATCGAGGAGCCGCGCGGCGCGGTGGCGGCAGGCGTTGTAGAAGCTGCGGATCTGGCCATCCTCGCCCCGCAACACGATGACGCTCTGGCCCAGAAACTCGAACGTGTGGAAATCGCCGCTGCGCGGCACGTCGTTGAGGTGACACACGATCTGCCAGCTCTGACGGAAAATGAGCTCCTTCTCGAGCTCGAAGAATTCCGGGTCGCGGTATATCCAGCCCGGCAGGCCGACTGCCGCGCCGGCCGTCGCGGGGACGATGTCGATCGCACGCGCACTCATCTTGGGGCTCCGCCTCGCTGCTATTGTACAACCGTATAGCAGCGTGATGACGGCCGGTCAAGTGCTATGATCGCGACGGATGGGCAAAGAGCAGCAGCAACCCAAGTTTCGCCGCGCACCGCCGACCGTCCGCCGCGAGGCGCTCATCGAGGCCACCCTCGCCTGCCTGCGCAAGTGGGGGCACGAAGGGCTGTCGGTGCGGCGCATCGGCGCTGCCGCGGGCGTCTCGCCCGGGCTCATCACCCATCACTTTCCCAGCGTTTCGGCGCTCATCGCCGCATCCTACGAGACCCTGTCGATGTCTCTGCTGCAGTCGATCGAGCAGCACGCGCGCGCCGAGGACGCCAGTCCGCGCGAGCGCCTGCGCCGCTTTTACCAGGCCTCGTTCGCACCCGCGCTGCTCGACCCCGGCCTGTTCAACACCTGGCTCGTCTTCTGGAGCATGATCTCGCACGATCCAGGGGTGCGGGCCGTGCACGATCGCACCTACGCGGCCTACCGGGCCGCTCTGGAATCCCTCCTCGGCCAGCTGCAGCCGGGCGAGGTCCCTCGCTTCAGGCTGCGTCCGGCGGCGATCGCCCTCGCCGCTCTGCTCGATGGACTGTGGATCGAAGCGAGCATGAATCCCCGCAGCTTCCGGCCCGCCGAGGCCGTGGCGCTCTGCGAGGACTGGACCAATGCCCTGTGCGAGGGCGCCTTCCCGAGCCTGCTGACGGGGCATCCGTTCCCGACCCGCCGAAGGCGACTGCAGGCGCGTCACCCGTAGTTCCCTGTCGGAACCTACCCGCGGGCGCGGCGTTGGATCGGCGAGTGCGCACTCGACTCGAGCGGAATTCGCCACGTGGCCATTGCCTGCCCGGCTTGCGGCACCCAGCTCAGCTTGCCCACATTGCCCCGGCGCAGCACCGCCGTCTGCCTCCGCTGTCAGACTCACATCGAGTCCACGATCGGACGCAGCCTCGATGCGGCGCTCGCCTGCACGGTGGCGGCGCTGGCGCTGCTCCCGGAGGTCGACACCTTCCCGCTGCTCAAGGCCGAGCTGCTCGGTCAGCCCTCCGAAAGGACCCTGACCGCGGGCGTGGCGCACCTCTGGCACCACGGTTGGATCGCTTTGGCGGTCTTGAGCGTCGTCTTCGTCATCGTGCTGCCCGTCCTGCGCCTCGGGCTGCTCGCGCTCGTGCTCGGCGCGTTGCGCTTCGGGCTGCGCCCGCGCTGGCTGGGCCGCACCTTCCGCTGGGCAGTCTCGCTCGACCGCTGGGCGATGTTGGATGTGTTCCTGCTGGCGGTGGCCATTGGCTACTTCTACCTCACCACCATCGAGCACCTGCAGGTGATCATCGAGAGCGGCGGCCGCTTCCTGCTCGCGGCCGGCCTGCTGACGATGTTGTCGCGAGCCACACTGGACGAGCGCACTGTCTGGCGCGCGATCGGCGGTGAGTCGACAGCTCTCCCACAGGGCGAGGCGATAGGTTGCAGAACATGCGGCCTTCTCCAGCCAGCCACGCGCGAGGGCGCTCTCTGCTCCCGCTGCGGCGCTCGAGTCCAAGCCCGAGAGCCGCAGGCGCTGGCGATCGCCGCGGCACTGTTGTGCACAGCGTTCGTCCTGCTCTTTCCGGCCAACGTCTATCCGATGAACAGCTCCGATCTGCTCGGTGAGCCGCTCTCCTTCACCAATTTCGGTTACGTGGAGCGGCTCTGGCACCTGCGGTTGTGGCCGCTCGGCGCGCTCACCTTCTGGACCAGCATTCTCAATCCTGCCTTCATGATGGCATGCGTGGCCTGGTGCCTGCTTTCCGCGTGGCGGCGCTGGGGCAGGCTCCTCGTGCTCAAGACCAGACTCCTGCAGCTCGTGGCCGAGGGAGCCCGCTGGTCGGAGACCGGCCCGCTGACCATCGTCTTCTTCGTCCCGCTCATCGATTTCGGCCATCTCGGGGCCGAGTCCGCCGGTTGGGGTGCGACCGCACTCATCCTCATGAACCTGCTGACCATCGCGGCCTCGGCCACCTTCGACCCTCGCCTCATGTGGATGCACGCTCAAGAACTTTGAAGTAGGATCGGCATTGTTCCCCGCGTTGCCGCAGGAGACGCCGCCATCGACCGGATGAGAAGCTCGGCCACCGCGCGCAATGTCGGCATACTGTTCGTAGCGCTGGTCCTGCTCGGCGAGCTGTCGGGCTGCGGCCGCGCGCAATTGCAACCGGCGGGCCCCGTCAGCGACGCCGAGCGCAAGATCCTCCTCGATTCGGTCGTGATCATGCTCGCGATAGTCGTTCCCACGATCATCGCGACGCTCGGTGTTGCGTGGTGGTATCGCGGGTCCAACAGCCGTGCACGCCGGCAGCCGGACTTCGTGTACTCGGGGCGCGTCGAGCTTCTTATCTGGTCGATCCCAGCGCTGGTCATCATCTTCCTCGGCGGCATCGCCTGGATCAGCTCGCACGATCTCGATCCGGCGCAGCCTCTGCCCTCGAAATCCGCGCCGGTCGATATCGAGGTGGTGTCGCTCGATTGGAAGTGGCTCTTCATTTACCCCAAACTCGGCATCGCCAGCGTCAACAGTCTGGTGGTTCCCGCCGGTGTGCCACTACACCTCACGGTAACCTCAGCGTCCGTGTGGAACGCATTCTGGATTCCTCAGCTCGGCAGCATGCTCTACTGCATGAATGGCATGGCCGGGACTCTCTATCTCGAGGCCGACCGCCCCGGCGTCTATCGCGGCGAGTCGGCGATGATCAGCGGTGACGGCTTTGCCGATATGCACTTCGACACCGATGCGGTGACGCAGGAAAAATTCGACGCATGGGTGACATCAACGCGTAGCGCCGGGCCCCCATTGGACGACGCTGCCTACCGCGAGCTGCTGCGGCAAAACGTGCCGGCGCACCCCTACACCTATCGCTCGGTACGGCCGGGCCTGTTCGCGGATATCGTGATGCAGCGGCTGCCGCCGGGATATGGACCGGGGGCCGGTCCGACCGATGCGCCGTCCAACCTCAGCACGGCAGCGCTCAAATGACCTTCCTCGGCAAGCTGAACCTGCAGGCGATTCCACTGCACGAGCCGTTGGGGCTCTTCTCCGGGTTGGGCGTGTTCGCCATCGCTCTGGCCATCCTCGCCTGGGTGGCGCTCAAGGGATATGTGCCTTACCTCTGGCGCGAGTGGATCACGAGCGTCGATCACAAGCGCATCGGCATCATGTATTGCATGCTCGCCGGCGTGATGCTGCTGCGCGGGTTCGTCGATGCGATCATGATGCGCACGCAACAGGCCATGGCCTACAACGCGCCCGGGTTCCTGCCGCCGTCGCACTTCGACCAGGTGTTCTCGGCGCATGGCACGATCATGATCTTCTTCGTCGCCATGCCGTTCGTCATCGGCCTCATGAACGTCATCGTGCCGCTGCAGCTCGGCGTGCGCGATGTG
>DASXFY010000053.1:0-4627 GCA_036489335.1 Steroidobacteraceae bacterium | reverse complement strand
CGGACGGATCCCGCAAACCCTGAGATTCATCGATCGAACTTGGCGCGCTTTCATGCCGACTGTGGCGATCCAGCGCATGTTCCTGGATGAGAGCTTCAACGAACTTTATAGCGAGGACGCGCGCGAGGGCGAAATGTTGGGGGCGTTCGTGATCGTCGCTGTCCTGATCGGATGCCTGGGACTCTATGGACTTGCCGTGTTCACTGCGCAGCAGCGAACGAAAGAGATCGGCATCCGCAAGGTCTCCGGCGCGCGCACCAGCGACATCGTGCGTCTGATGCTGTGGCGGATCTCGGTACCGGTCGTCATCGCGAATCTCATCGCCTGGCCGGTCGCCTACGTATACCTGCGGCATTGGCTCGACGGCTTCGCCGACCGGATAACGCTCAGTCCGCTCTACTTTCTGGTGGCCGGTGCCGCGGCCCTGCTGATCGCGTGGCTGACCGTATACGGAAACACCCTGCGCCTGGCCCGCACCAGCCCCGTCCGCTCGCTGCGGTACGAGTAGCTCATCCATGCTGCGACACTACATTACGGTGGCGGTGCGCAACCTCGTCCGGCACCGGCTCTATAGCTTCATCAATGTACTTGGGTTATCGGTTGCCCTGACGTGCGTCATCTTCGTCGTGCTGTTCGCCCGCTACCAGCTCTCTTACGACCAGTGGCTCCCGGGAACGGAAAACCTCTATCGCGTGGAATCGACCTTACGGATGCCCGGTAAGGCTCCGCTCGATACCGCCATGGGCTCCTATCCGGTGGGGATCGCGATGCGTGATCAGATCCCCGGGGTCAGCGCAATGACCCATATTGCCACCGGGACCCTGACGCTGATCCAATCCGACCGGCAGTTCCTCGAGACCAAAGCGGACTTCGTCGATCCGAACTTTTTCAGACTCTTTCGCCTGCCTTTCGTCGCGGGCGATCCCGACTCCGCGTTGCGCGAGCCCGAGTCGGTGGTGCTGACCGAGTCCGCGGCGAAGCGATACTTCGGTAACACCGACCCGATCGGCCGCACCCTCACCACCGCTTTCGAGGCTTGCCCCAATAACGGCCCCGCCTGCGCCGGCAAGAGCGTATTGCTGCGGGTGACGGGCGTGGTGCGGGATCTGCCTCAAAACACTCAGCTGACCGGCAGCGTGTTCATCCCGTCGACTTCGCAGGCCGATGGGGATGTAGCGAGTGTTGTGAGTCATCTGTGGTTCTACATGGATACGTACACCTACGTTACCTTGGCGCCCGGCGTCAAACCTGCGGCTGTCTTGGCGGCGCTGCAGCCGGTTCTCGATCGGGATATGACGGGAGTCATGCGACAGACGGGTGTTCTCTCGCGCGGCAGTCAGGCTTACGCGATACATCTCACTCCCTTTGCCGAAGTTCACCTCGGCTCATCTGGCTGGCGCGACAATATGACACCTCCCGGGAGCTGGGAGACCGTATATGGGGCGATTACCATCGGAATTCTGATTCTGCTGGTCGCCTGCTTCAACTTCATCAATCTGGCGACGGCGCGCGCGACGTTGCGAGCGCGCGAGATCGGCTTGCGCAAGACACTCGGTGGCACACGCAGACAACTGACTGTCCAGTTCCTTGCCGAGGCGTTGCTGCTCGCGCTCCTCTCCCTGGCCTGCGCGGCGGCGGCGGCTGAGATCCTGCTGCCGGCCTTCAGAGGCTTACTGGGACAGCCGCTCGTGCTCGACTGCGCGCGCGACTGGCGATTGGACCTGATGATCCTCGGTATCGCTGTCGCCGCGGGATTGGTCAGCGGCATCTATCCGGCGCTGGTTCTCTCGCGACTCCGTCCGGTCGCTGCATTGCAGCCTCATGGCTCGGGTCTGAAGAGGCCGGGTGCTCTGCGCGATGTCCTGGTGCTGACGCAGTTCGCCGTGTCCATCGCCTTAGGCATAGCGGCGATTGTCGTCTTTCGTCAGGTGAACTACGCGCGCAGCCTGGACCTTGGCTTCAATCGGGACAACGTTGTCGTCATCGAGGGTAACGATCTCGGCGGTCAACGGGAGCAGGCGCTTGCCCAGGCGCTGCGCGCGAATCCGGGAGTCAACGGGGTGGGGCTATCCGCCTTTCTGCCGTTTGAGACCGGCGCGCTCACCGCACGCATTCAGGTACCGGGGCAGTCCTCGGTGATGACCTTGGATCTCCTGCCCATTGATCCCGGATACCCACAGGTTTACGGCATCGCGCTCGTGGCCGGTCGGATGTTGTCCATAGCGCGAGGCGATGACCGGTTCTCGAACACGAATTCGAACACGGGCCGCGACATTCTGGTGAATGCGGCCGGAGCCCGAAGACTCGGCTTCACGCCGCGGCAAGCGGTCGGTCAGTCGGTCGTGCTCAACGCCATTGGAGACCACGTTCGGGTCCACATCGTGGGAGTCATGGCGGACGCGAACACGCAAGGCGCCCGGCAGCCGGTTGCGCCAACCGTGTATCTGTATTTTCCGGATTACCCCATGGCTTTCTCCGTGCGCTTGCGCCCGGGAAGCATGCCGCAGACCCTGGCATTCATCGATCGCACCTGGCGCACGTTCGAGCCGATGAACGCCATCCAGCGCTCGTTCCTCAGTGCGAATTTTGCGGAGCTCTACCAGTCCGATCAGCGGCAGGGCACTGTATTCGGCGTGTTCGTCATCATCGCGATCGTGATCGGTTGCCTTGGGCTTTACGGACTGGTGGTGTTCACCGCCCAGCGCCGCACGAAGGAAGTCGGCATCCGCAAGGTCTCTGGGGCGCGCACTGCCGACATCCTGCGCCTGATGTTATGGCGGATCTCCGTGCCCGTCGTGCTCGCGAATCTGATCGCGTGGCCGGTGGCGTATTACTACCTCAGTCGCTGGCTGGAGGGATATGCGTACAGGATCGCTCTCAGCCCGCTCTACTTCCTGGCCGCTGGCACGGGGGCGCTCCTGATCGCGTGGGCGACGGTTTACGCGAACACGCTGCGCCTCGCGCGCGCGAGCCCCATCCACGCGTTGCGCTACGAGTAGGCGAGGGCAAATGGCGGAGGCGACTAGGCGACGGGCGGGCTGGGCACTTGGCGCAGCGACCACCACGGCGATTATGCTCTCGGCGTGCGCGACCCACCCGCCGCAAGTGCTGACGCCGAACTTCGTGCCGCCAAAATTCACCGGGCCGGCAGCGGCCGCCGCATCGGTGTGGCCCCGGGCGCAGTGGTGGAGTGGGTTCGGCAGCCCCGAGCTGTCCAACCTCATCACTTTGGCACAGTCCGACAATCGCGATCTTGCAGCGGCAGCGGCGCGGCTGCAGGAGGCAAGGGCGGAGGTCACGATTCAGCGTGCCGCGCTCTTTCCGCAGCTCAGCGCGCAGGCCGGTGCGATACGCGCGGGCGTGGGCAAGCACGCGGTGCAGACGGGTCAGCAAGTCTCCACCGGTAACAGCTTCGGCCTCAATCTCGATGCAACGTATGACCTGGATATCTGGGGCCTCTCTCGCGACAATTTGCGCTCTGCAAGTGAGGCTCTGAAGTCGTCACGCTTTGCGCAGCAGGTCACGGCACTCACCATTACATCGGCCGTTGCTGACGGCTACTTCAATGTCCTGGCATTGCGCGAGCAGATCGCCATCGCTCAGGAGGACATCACCGCAATCAACGGAATTCTGGGCACGATCAAGCTCAAAGTGTCTGCAGGCACGACCTCGCATCTCGATCTGGCGCAGGAAGAGGCGCAGATCGAGGCGGTGCAGGCCGCACTGCCCGTGCTGGAGGAGCAGGAGCTCGAGGCGCGCGTGTCGCTGGCGGTGTTGCTCGGCCGGCCGCCGGAGTCCTTCACGGTGCAGGCGCTCAATGGAGATGGTATCAAGCTCCCGTCCGTGAGCGCGGGCCTTCCGTCGCAGCTGTTGCTCCGCCGGCCGGACGTGGCCGAGGCGGAAGCCAATCTTGCCGCCGCGCACGCGAACCTGCAGGCGGCGCGGGCAGCGTTTCTGCCGCAGATCGCGCTGAGCGGCAGTGACGGCTTTGGCAGCGCCGCGGTCAATACGCTGTTGCACGGGCCCAGCCTATTTTGGGATGCAGGGGCGCAGCTCGTGCAGACGATATTCGCGGGTGGCAAGCTCGTGGGACAGAAGAACCTGGCCTATGCGACACAGCAGGAGCTGGTGGCCGATTATCAGTCGGCTGTGCTCAATGCCTACGCGGACGTCGAGAGCGCGCTTGGCCAGGTCGCCAACTACGCCCGCGAAGAAGATCATCTGCGGCGTGAAGTGGACGCGGCGCGCGAAGCCTTCAGGATCTCGCAACTGCAGTATCGCCAGGGAGTCGCCGACCTCCTCAATGTTCTGCAAGCGCAGCAGACGCTCTTCCAGGCGCGAGACGAGCTGGCCCAGGCCAAGGTCGCCCGTCTGCAGGCGCTGGTGCACCTCTACGAGGCGCTGGGTGGCGGCTGGCAGGAGTCGCCGCGCGATCGGACGCAGTTCCTGGCTGAGAAGTGAGGGCCTGGCCGTGCTCGGATATTACCTAGTGGGCTGTAACGGCTGATGTGGAAGTAATGCGTCGTGTAGGGTCGAAGTATTTCCACTTCACGGTCCTGGGCGCCTTGTTGTAGTTGCGGATGTAGCTCATGAGCTTTCTCTTCAGGTCAGGGAGTGAGGTGAATAC
>DASXFY010000021.1:0-4902 GCA_036489335.1 Steroidobacteraceae bacterium | reverse complement strand
TACTGCGCCCGCGGGGACATCGAGAATCGGATCAAAGAGCTGCATCATGGCCTGGAAATCGACCGCACCAGCTGCAGCCGCTTCCTCGCCAATCAATTGCGGGGGCTGTTGAGCGCCGCCGCCTACGTGCTCTACCAGGAGTTGCGTCTGCGGGCCGCCCGCACCGCCTTCCGATCTGCCCAGGTCAGCACCCTGCGCGAACACCTCATGAAACTCGGCGCATGGGTAGAGTCTTCCGTGCGGCGCATCGTGCTGCACCTGCCCGCCACCTGTCTGCATCGCAACGACTGGCAGATCATCGCCCGCAATCTTAGCGCTGCCCCCGCATAGCGCTGTCGGACTGGCACCGCGCTGCATCGAATGCCGTATGCCTGACTCAGGCCGAACGCGCGTGGCCGAAATCCCCCGACGACCGCATACCGTGCCCGACAATCCATCGCCAACGCACAGACCGCAGGCAAAATCACCGCCGCGCATCGACATCACGCCCCGACATCGCCAAACTTGCACGGATGACCCTGAAAATCCGTCCCTTCATGCATAGTGCGGGCTATGCGGCCAGGATCGCAGGATCGGTCACTGCCTCTGGGCTTTCGCGACGCATTCTGGGCGATCCCGGGCAGCAGCCGGGTAAGCGCCGGCGGTGAGGACAATTACAAGAGCCCCGCAGAGATTTGGCGCAGAACCGCCTGATCCCAGAGTTCCTTGAGCGAGAGCGCTCCGCCGTTGCGCTCATAAGGTATTCTGAACTGCCGCTTACGGATCCGATGGGTGAGCTCAACGCCAGCGAACGTGACCGCGGCCGTCGCAAACGACTTCAGCCCGAGCATCGGTGCGCAGCGTCGCGTGATCGCGCGGTGATCCTGCTCAACGATGTTATTGAGATAACGGCGTGCCCGCACGTTTACGGAGTACCAGCGCGAATCCTCCTCGCCGAGCAGCCAGTCCGCGGTGTGAAGCGGCGTTTCCATCAAGATTGACCTTCTCCGGCCATCCGGATCCTGCGACTTTGACCGCCTGGCGAAAGAACTCCTGCTCAGAATCTACCGTCCGGTCCTCGCAAAGCAGCGAGTGCACGGACTTCCCATCCCCGGTCGACAGCCCGATACAGGTAGTGCCATCGTCCTCGAACGGATACTGCGTTTCGTCCATCCGCCAGGATGAACCGGTTGCCTTGGAGAATCGTGCCCACCGTCGCTCGAACTCGGGCACGCACCGCTGCACCCAGCGCATGATCGTCGTGTGGCTCACCGCCACATCGCGCTCCGCCATCATGGCGACCAGGTCGCGATAGCTCGTACCAGCGGACGCACAGTTCGATTACCTCAGCGGGTAGCGACGCCGGTAATAAATCGGATCGCGACAAACGGCTCGAGGCACTCCGGTCTCCCCAAGGGGTCTCGAGGACAGTTTCTGCCGTTAATGCACCAGAATCCAAAACTCCCACAGACCAACGGTTCTTTTGGCCGCGCTCGAGATCGCGCGTGCGGGCGGCCCTGGCTAAGAAATGACATCACCGGGTGAGGTAATGAGTACGCAGGTGCAGCCGGTTCCGCTCCACACGCGTTTGTCGTCTGAGCCCGGCTCTGCACGGTGGTAATCTCCCGGGTAGACTTTAAGGTCATCTATCCAGAGCTCACCATTCAGGAGGAACAGCTCTTCCACTCCCGCATGGCGGTGAGGCGGATACGCGGTATCCGGCGCGAGGCGAACCAGCATGCTGACGCGGTCGCGCTCCGTATCGGTTGCCAGTAGCTTGCAGGAGATGCCGGGCGCAACGTCCTCCCATTCGGGTTCACGCCACGCGAGAACCTCGGGTAGCACCGAGTCCTCACTCGCCTCTTCACCGAGACGCTCCTGGAGGCGGCTCCACGTCGAGCCGGGCGGTCGGAGAATATCCTCGGGCCAGGACCTCATGAGGCCAGCCACGGGGTACAGTGACTCGAGGTGTTGCCGGCATTCGGGGCAGCTCGCGAGGTGCTCTTCCACGAGGCTTGTCTCGCTGGCGGGCAAGGCGCGCAACACGTACAGAGAGATCAGCTCGGCGCGCTCGCAACGGCGTTGCTCGGTGTTTGCGCTCATGCTTGCCGTCCGCGCCGCTCGGACAAGGCCTGGCGAAGCTTTTCCAGACCCGAGCGGATGCGCGTCTTGACTGTACCGAGCGGGTGATTCAGCCGCGCGGCCACTTCGGGATAGCTCAGCTCCATGAAGAAAGCGGTCTCGATCGCCTCGCGCTCGCCCGCTGTCAGGATGCTCAGGGATTGCCTCAGCGCTTGGACCTGCTGGATGGTCTCTACCGCCTCGCCAGTGCTATCGGTTTCGGTTCCTGAGGATGGATCATCTGAGGCGGTTGGCGCGGTCCGTTTCTTTCGTTGCTCGTATCGAAGACGATCAATCCCCCGGGATCGCGCCTGGTTCAGGATCCAACCGAGGACCGGGCCGCCAGCGGGGTCATACTGGGCTGCTCGTTGCCAGACCGCATGGAAGGTGTCCACTGTCACCTCCTCCGCGGACCGGCGGTCGTTGAGAAGGCGCGCCAGAAAGGTGAAGACCAGGCCGTGTGTCCTCTCGTACAACGCGCGCAAGGCGCGCTGATCACCGGCGGCCATCGCTCGAACGAGCGCCACCCACGCGCCTTCCGAAACGCGCGCCTGCGTACGATCCGCATAGAGCAGGTCACCAAGAGTGTCGGAGAGGCAATCAGCCCCGCTCCCCCTGGCCTGTTGTGTTGAGCTCATGATCAGCCATGATGCCCGCGTCGTCTGACCGTGGCAATGAGTGACCGTTCGAGCCTCCAATCCGCCGCTCGATCTCCCATGCCGCGAAGCACCGGGCATGGACATGGTAATGGAGCGTGCCGGCCTCTCCGTCCGAGCTGAACTGAAGCTCGAGCTCGACGTCCTCCTTATCCACAGCCTCGTCGCACACCGCGCATGGTTCGCCACTGCCGGGTCCTCCCCAGACGCTTTGGGGACGGTGGTGCGGTAAGTTGCCGCTCTTCATCGCCTCTCGAGCCCGGGCGCGCAGCACGCTATCGTCACCCATCTTTTCATCCCTCCCCGGCGGCCGCAGCCGTGTTCTCTCTAGAACGACAAATGGGCCTGGACGGATTTCACGACGGCCTTCGCGTGGCGAGGGAACCGCTTGAGCTTTACCTCGACCATATCCGCAGGGAATTCGATCGCCGCCAAGCAACTTCCGAGCGGGGCGGGCCGCGCGGGCGCCCAAAAGGACTTGCCTCTGATAGGCACCCTGGGGTGCCGACGGGAGCTAGGCAGGGTACGGACGTTGCGAATCCCTGGTTGCATGCACATCTTATCTGCGGGGCGGCCCCGAGCGGGGCTATCAAGGCTTATCGGGATCACCTCGTGACCGCGTCCCGAAAATCGCCAGGGCTGGCGGATTCCCACACGTCTGGCGTCCTTGGACAAGCACGGTCTGACGGTCGTGATCATCGAGATGCCGAAGGAAGGCGCCGTGAGTTCGAGGAATTCTTCGTGAACTATCATAGGCTCGGTGGAAAGCAATTCCGCATCATTGCACTCAAAGGGCCAACGGCTGGCCGACGCTTGATCAAGCGGGCTCGAAAGCACACGAGTTGACGCGCCGGCTTGGGTGCAGCCGCCCTGCGTTTTGACAGGGGCGCAAGATGACCATGTGCGACCGCTGGACTATTTATACGATTGGACACTCGACGCTCACGATCGTCGAGCTCATTGACCGGCTCAAACAAGTAGCCGTTGACCTTCTCATCGACGTACGCGCGATCCCGCGCTCGCGAACGAATCCGCAGTTCAACATCGAAGTCTTACCCGCGTCGCTGGCCGACGTTGGGATTACGTATCGGCATCTGCCCGCGCTCGGGGGGCGCCGGCACCGGCCGAGCGCGGCTCCGCCGTCGGACAATGCTCTGTGGCGAAATCCCTCCTTTCGTAACTATGCGGACTATGCCACCACGGCCGCCTTTCGCAGCGGGCTCGAGGAACTGCTGGCTCTCGAATATTGGCACTCCGGCGCCATCATGTGCGCGGAAGCGCTCTGGTGGCGTTGCCATCGGCGAATCATCGCCGACTATCTGCTGGCAGAAGGGGTCGCGGTGGCTCACATCATGAGCGATCGCAAGGTCATTCCGGCCACGCTTACAGAGGGTGCTCAACGCTCGCCGGACGGAACGCTGAGGTATCCCGCTCCGGGACCGGCGGTCGGCGCTGCGGACTGAGCGTTCGTAAAGCCGACTATCACCCGAAAAGCCGAGCTCAGCGGGTGGCGCAGCTCTTGCTTCTCCGACGAGTGGTGCCGAATCTCCAGGAGGGCACATGTCAATGCTCGAGCGGTATATGGGAGATGAAGCAACGGCCGAAGCGCGGTTCGGCGGCATGCCCGAAGCGCCGGCCCGCTAGAACGGGAGGCTTTGTGCGAACTCCAGAGCGAGCGCGGGGTGAAGGCAGCGCCCGCGAGGCCCGGCCCACCTGCACCCTACATTTCGATGGGCGTGAGCTCTCGGGAGCCCCCGACGAGCCGTTGATCGACTTCCTGGAATCTCACGGCGTCGAGATTCCGCACGTCTGCTACCACCGCCAGCTCGGGCCACTGGAAACCTGCGACACCTGCTGGGTTCAGGTGGATGGCCAGCTCAAGCGCTGCTGCACACTGCGCTCCGCGCAGGGCTTGAGCATACAGAGTGCCGGCCCACCCGCCGCCGCGGCCCGCGAGGAAGGGATGGATCGGCTGCTCTCCAAGCACGAGCTCTACTGCACCGTATGCGAGAACAACACCGGTGACTGCACGCTGCACAATAGCTTCGCCGATATGCACATCCCGGTGCAGCACTATCCGTTTCGGCGCAAGCCCTACCCGAAGGATGAGTCGAGCCCCTTCTACACCTACGATCCCGATCAGTGC
>DASXFY010000055.1:0-26250 GCA_036489335.1 Steroidobacteraceae bacterium | reverse complement strand
AATATAGACCTGCGAGCCTTTTTTCAGGTACTCGCTGGCGATCTCCGCCAGTCGGCCGAAGAGGGCGACGCGGTGCCACTCGGTGCGTTCCTGCTGCTCGCCGCTCTGCTTGTCGCGCCAGCTCTCGGTGGTGGCGATGCGAAGGTTCGCCACGCTGCTGCCCGATGGCATGGCGCGCGTCTCGGGATCCGCGCCCAGGTGGCCGATGAGAATGACTTTGTTGACTCCGCGCGCCATGAGTGTGCCCTCTTGAAGAGAGCGCCATTGTAGACGCGACCGAGCCCTGCGCGAACCCCGAAAGGATGCGCGGAAAGGCAATTATTCGGCCGAAAGGCCTTCGGCAGGTACACTTGAAGGCTTGATTTTTCGCGGCCCTCGGACCGCCGAGACCTATGCAAGAGATCCGTGTCCGCGGGGCACGCACCCACAATCTGAAGAGCATCGACCTCGACCTGCCGCGTGAGCGGCTGATCGTGGTCACGGGGCTTTCGGGCTCCGGCAAGTCTTCGCTCGCCTTCGACACCCTCTACGCCGAGGGGCAGCGCCGCTACGTCGAGTCGCTCTCCGCTTATGCGCGGCAGTTCCTCTCGATGATGGACAAGCCGGATGTCGACAGCATCGAGGGCCTCTCGCCCGCCATCGCCATCGAGCAGAAGGCGACCTCCCGCAACCCGCGCTCCACTGTCGGCACCGTCACCGAGATCTACGATTATCTGCGGCTGCTCTACGCGCGCGCCGGCACGCCACGCTGCCCTGACCACGGGATCGACCTGACCGCTCAAACCGTGAGTCAGATGGTCGACCAGGTATTGAAGCTGCCCGAAGGCGCCGCGGCGGCGCTGCTCGCGCCCATGGTGAGCGACCGCAAGGGCGAGCATGCGGACATTCTCGATTCACTGCGCGACCAGGGCTTCGTGCGCGTGCGCATCGACGATCGCATCCATGACATGGAGGCTCTGCCGCGGCTCGATCCGAAGCGCAAGCACACGATCGAGGCCGTGGTCGATCGCCTTCGCCTGCGGCCCGACGCGCAGCAGCGCCTGGCGGAATCGTTCGAAACGGCGCTGCGGCTCTCCGGGGGGCTCGCGCGTCTCACCTTCCTGGACGACACGGACCGTGCAGAGCTCGTCTTCTCCAGTCGCCATGCCTGCCCGATCTGCGGCTACAGCGTACCGCCTCTGGAGCCGAAGCTTTTCTCATTCAACAATCCGGCGGGCGCCTGCCCGACCTGCGACGGCCTCGGCACACAGCAGTTCTTCGACCCGCAGCGCGTCGTGACGCACCCCGACCTGTCGCTCGCGAGCGGCGCCGTGCGCGGCTGGGACCGGCGCAACAGCCACTACTTTCAACTCATCCAGTCCCTGGCCCGGCACTACCGCTTCGACATCGAGGTACCCTGGACGGAGCTCCCGGAGCGGGTGCGCCAGGTGTTGTTGTACGGCAGCGGCGACGAGGTGATCGAGTTTCGCTACACCGAGGGCAAAGGTCGCGGCAGCGTGAAGCGCCACCCCTTCGAGGGCATCCTGCCGAATCTCGAGCGACGCTTCCGCGAGACGGAATCAAACATGGTGCGGGAGGAGCTGACCAAGTATCTCGGCGTGCGTACCTGTCCCGACTGTGGCGGCGCGCGTCTCAACCGGGCGGCGCGTTTCGTCTTCGTCGGCGACAAGGCTCTGCCCGAGGTCACGCGCCTGAGCGTCGGTCACGCGCTGGAGCTCTATCGCAGCCTCACTCTGCAGGGGTGGCGCCGCGAGGTCGCGGCTCCCATCGTCAAGGAAGTGGGTCAGCGGCTGCGGTTCCTTGCCGATGTCGGCCTGCAATATCTGACGCTGGATCGCGGCGCCGACACGCTGTCAGGTGGCGAGGCGCAGCGTATCCGGCTCGCGAGCCAGGTGGGCTCCGGCCTCACCGGCGTGATGTACATTCTCGATGAGCCCTCGATCGGCCTGCACCAGCGCGACAACGCGCGGCTCCTCAGCACGTTGAAGCGCCTGCGCGACCTCGGCAACACGGTGATCGTGGTGGAGCATGACGAGGAAGCGATCCGCGAGGCCGATCACGTCGTCGATCTGGGGCCGGGAGCCGGCGCACATGGCGGCCACATCGTCGCACAAGGCACGCCCTCGGACATTACCGCCTCCGCTGCTTCACTGACCGGTCAGTACCTGAGCGGCAAGCGCACCGTCACCCTGCCACGCATGCGGACACCACGCTCGCCCGACAAGCAGATCCGTGTCATCGGAGCCTCCGGCAACAACCTTCGCAACGTCACGGCGGAGATTCCGTTGGGGCTCCTCACCTGTGTGACCGGCGTCTCCGGGTCGGGCAAGTCCACGCTGATCATCGACACGCTCTTCGGTCACGCGATCGCGAAGGTCAACGGACGATTGAGCGCTCCCGATGCCGCGCCGTGCGAGCGGGTCGAAGGACTCGAGGACATCGAGCACGTCATCGACATCGACCAGACGCCGATCAGCCGCACGCCGCGCTCCAACCCTGCGACGTACACCAATCTCTTTGGTCCCGTCCGCGAGCTTTTTGCCGCCGTTCCGGAGGCCCGTGCGCGCGGCTACGACGCCGGTCGCTTCAGCTTCAACGTCAGGGGCGGTCGCTGCGAGGCCTGCCAGGGCGACGGGGTCATCAAAGTCGAGATGCACTTTCTCCCGGACGTATACGTCGCGTGCGATGTCTGCAAAGGCCAGCGGTACAACCGGGAGACGCTCGAGATCCGCTATCGTGGCAAGAACATTCACGAGGTGCTGGAGATGACGGTCGAGGAAGCGCTGCGCTTCTTCCAGAACGTCCCCGCGGTCGCCAGCAGGCTGAAAACGCTGACCGATGTCGGGCTTTCCTACGTCCACCTCGGCCAGAATGCGACCACCCTTTCAGGCGGTGAAGCCCAGCGCGTCAAGCTGTCGCGGGAGCTCGCCCGCCAGACCCACGGCCGCACCCTCTACATCCTCGACGAGCCCACCACCGGCCTGCACTTCCATGACGTCGCCCAGCTCCTCGATGTCCTGCATCGCCTGCGCGATCAGGGCAATACCATCGTCGTGATCGAGCACAACCTGGACGTCATCAAGAGCGCCGACTGGGTGATCGACCTGGGCCCCGAGGGAGGCGAAGGCGGCGGCGAGATCATCGCCGCCGGCACGCCGGAGCAGATCGCGGCCAACCCGAGGTCGCACACTGGCTCTTATCTGCAGCCGCTATTGGCGAAAGAGCGTCGTGCGGCCACTGTCAATACATTGTATTGACAGTATCGCGCAAGCGTCCTAAGCTTGCGTTCATGAGTGGAAATCCGCGGAACGAGCAACTTCAAATCCGTATCTCGCCGGCTGAGAAGGCGGCTATTCGCCGTGCTGCGGAGCAGGCTGGACTGGATATGTCCGCCTACGTTCTGAGCCGCGCCCTGCCCACTCCGCTGATGCGGCTTCAGGCCTGCATTGATGCGTGCGCCGGGCCGGCGGCGCCGAGTTTTGGGCTAGCCGAGCTCAATACTCTGCTCACCCACTGGACGGCCGCAGAGCTGCGCGATGCGATCGCTGTCCCGCCGACATCGGCTTTGCCGCCCTTCCTGTCCAACTACGTCGCCGCGATGATCGAGCAAGCCTGCGAACGTCGCTCCGTCCGCGTGCCTGGCTGGGTGCGCGCGGTCGACCCTCTGGCGGAGCCAGCCTTCGGATCCGCGCTGAAGAGTCTGCGGTTGCACCTGCTCACCCATTCACCTCCGCCCTTCCGGCGCCGAAACATTTTCATCGACTCGACCATCGGCGACCGGGTTTGACACAGTGCAGCCCCTGACGAGAACAGACATCCGCCGGCTGCTGCAATTGCTCAGTGAAGATCTGAGTCGAACCGGAACGCAAGCGGAGATCTTTCTCGTCGGAGGCGCCGTCATGTGCCTCGCATATGGCGCGCGTAGCTCGACGCAGGATGTGGATGCGCTGTTCCGGCCGGCAGGATTGGTACGCGAGGCTGCGGCACGAGTCGCCGCGCAAGCGAGTCTCGACCCACACTGGCTGAATGACGCGGTGAAGGGATACCTAAGCGAGCACGCGGACTTCGCTCTCTTCCTCGAGCTCGACCACCTGCGTGTCATGGTCGCGCAGCCCGAATATCTGCTGGCGATGAAATGCCTGGCAATGAGAATCGGCGCGGAGTTCCATGACGAAGCAGACGTACGCTATCTTCTGCGCCACCTCGACATTGACACGTGCCAGCGCGCGCTCGCCGTGATCACCAAGTACTACCCTGCGGAGCGCTTCCCGCAGAAGACTCTCCATGCTCTGGATGAGATTCTGGCGAAACCGTGAAAATTGCGACTCAGCCGGCCCCGGACTCGAACGTCTGCCGCACTTCGCCGTTGACGATGCGCTCGCGGTAATTGCCGAGCGTGTAGCTCGCGACCACGCGCCGCCAGAAGCTGACGGCGTTGGTATTGCGCAGGTACTCGGTGATCTCCCAGCGGCCGGTGAAGCGACTGAAGATGAGCCTGACGGCCGTGGCGCCGATACCGAGGCGGCGCCTGGCACGTATGATGAAGAATTCCGCCATCCGGTAATCGATTGGCGGGCGACTCGGCGAGGCCGCGCTCGCCACCGCTGCGCCCGCACCGGCGGTACGCGCTGCGAGGCCCGGGGTGCCGCGCACGACCAGCGCAAATCCCACGGGCTCGGACGACCTGAGGATGACGAGCGGAAAGCTGTTGGGGCGGTCGAACCAATGAAAAAGCTGATCAGGCTCACGATGCCCGACTTCGCCCAGGGCCGGGAAGATGCCGGTACCGAGCGCCAGGTCGTCGAGATAGTCGCGATAGACGCTCTGGATCCACAGGCGGTCGCCTGCCGTATCCCGCGCGTCGCGCACACTAACCGTCATGTCGGCTTTCCTGACCCCTGAATGAACGCGGCCCGGGCGGCTCGCTCGCGCGATCCGATCGGGCCGTGTAGAGCCAGCCCCGGGAGGCTGCTGACTGCCTCCCGGGGTAGAGGCGTCTTACTGCGAAGGCGGGCTGGCCGGCGGGGCCGAATTGTCGGAGGGCGCGGCAGCCGGGGGCGTGCTGCCCATCGAGCCCGAACTGTCCGACGGTGCCGCAGCGGGCGGAGCAGCCGGGGCGCTGCTCTGCGATGCAGGCGGCGGAGCGGCGGCGGGCTCGGTGCTGGAACCATCATTCTTCGCACACGCCGTCAGCAGCAGTGCCGCAGCAAGCGCGCTAAGAGCAACTTTGGTGTTCATCGATCGGTACCCCGATACTTAGTTGAGAGAGCCAAATACGAAGAGAGCTTCCTGAACGACGTTCTTTATCGTTCCGCGAGTCCTTCACAGATCGCGCCGCAGGATTTTATAGAGTCACCGCGCGATTGGAAACTGCCTGGGCAGTTTGCTGTCGTCCTGGAACGACAATTCGGCGCACCCGATGCCATCCCGCCCCTCGGGAGGCCCAGTCCGGTCGGAAAGCTTACAATTGAGGTCTTTCCTCCTCGGAGTGTCCCAGATGGTCGACGTTGGCGCGCTTGCCAAGCCTCTGCCCGAGTCCCACGGACTCGATGCCCTGTTCGCTTCCCATCTGGAGCGAATCGCCGAGCGCACCGGCCGGGCCCTGGAGACGGGCGGCTATTCTTCCCTCCTGGTCCATTCGGGGTCGCCCCTCCTCATATTCCAGGACGACCGCACTTACCCCTTCAAGGTCCATGCCCCATTCAAGGTCTGGGCCCCCCTGCTCGATGCCCCGGACAGTTTCGTTTATTTCGAGCCAGGGCACCGCCCCCTGCTGGTTTTCCATCAGCCCGAGGATTACTGGTACAAGCCGCCGGCGCTGCCCCAGGGCTACTGGACCCGACACTTCGAGATCCGCCCCTGCCGCGACCGGGATGAAGCGCGCCGGCTTCTGCCCGCCAACCTGCGGACCACAGCCTTCGTCGGCGATTCGCTGGAGGAATTCGCCTCGTGGGGCGTCGGCGACATCAACCCCTCGCACCTCATCCGGCACCTCGATTTTCCGCGTGCAGGCAAGACCCCCTACGAGCTCGCCTGCCTGCGCCAGGCGAGCCGCCTTGGGGCTCGCGGCCAGCTCGCCGCCGCCCGCGCCTTCGAGGCGGACGCCTCGGAATTCGAGATCGAGCTCGCCTTCATCGCCGGCTGCGGCCTGCGCGAGCAGGACCTTCCGTACAACCCGATCATCGCCCTGAATGAGGGCGGTTCCGTCCTGCACTACCAGGTCCTGGAAACGTCACGGCCGGCCGAGCGGCACTCGCTCCTGATCGACGCCGGGGCGGAGTTCGCCGGCTATGCTTGCGACATCACCCGGACCCATTCCCGGCACGACCCGGACTTCGCCGCCCTGATCGGCCGCATGGATCGAATGCAGCAAACCCTGTGCTCGGGCATCAAGGCCGGGGTCGACTGGCGCGACGTCCAAGCACAGACTCACCGCCTCCTCGGCGGCCTCCTGCGCGAGGCCGATCTCACCACCTGCGATAGCGAAGAAGCCGTGGCCACCGGCGTCACCAGCGTCTTCATGCCGCACGGGATCGGCCATCTGCTCGGCCTCGAGGTCCATGACGTCGGCGGCTTCATGCGTTCCCCGGACGGCGGCGATATAGCTCGGCCCGATGGGCATCCGTATCTGCGCCTCACCCGGGTGCTGGAAGAAGGCTTCGTAGTCACCATGGAGCCTGGCCTCTACTTCATCCCACAGCTTCTCGAGGCCGCCCGCGGCGACGGGCGCTCCCGCCACATCAACTGGCACCGTGTCGACTCGCTGCGCAAATTCGGCGGCATCCGCGTCGAGGACGACCTGGCCGTAACCGCCACGGGGCACGAGAACCTCACCCGCGACGCGTTCGCCGCAGAGTTGGTCTGAAGTCAGGAAGTCATGGACCGCGGATCGAATGAGCCTTGCGCTTGCGATGTTGATCGATCGATGGCTCGGCGAGCCGCCGCCCGCACTGCACCCTGTCGTCTGGATGGGATGTTATCTCGGGTGGATCGGTAAGACCCTGCCGGAAAAGCGCCCGGCCGCTGCCTTCATCCTCGGGATGCTTGCCTGGCTCGCAGGCGCCGCGCTGGTGGCGGTGGCGTACGGCTGCGCGCAGGCGCTCGTCGCCCGATGCCCGCAATGGCTCGTCGTCCTCGCGACGGCGTTGCTGCTAAAGCCGCTGTTTGCTCTGCGGATGCTGCTGGCGGAGGTGGGTGCCGTCGAGCACGCGCTCGGCGAGAGTCTGGCGCACGGCCGCTCGCGGCTGCGCCGGATCGTGAGCCGCGATACCACGCGACTCGATGCCGGCGAGGTGCGCGAATCGGCTCTCGAGTCCCTCGCCGAGAATCTCTCCGACTCCGTGGTGGCGCCGCTTTTCTGGTTTGCGCTCTTCGGACTGCCGGGCGCTGCCGTCTACCGCTTTGCCAACACGGCGGACGCCATGTGGGGTTATCACGGCAGGTGGGAATGGGCGGGCAAGTTCGCCGCCCGCGCCGACGATCTGCTGAACCTCATTCCGGCACGAATCACGGCGCTTGCACTGTCGCTGACGGCCCGCCGTCCGGGCCAGGTGCTGCGACGGCTTCCCACGGAGGCCGCACGCACACCCTCCCCCAATTCCGGCTGGCCGATGGCGGCGCTCGCGCTCAGCCTCGGCGTCAGGCTGCGCAAACCCGGTGTCTATGCGCTCAACGAGCAGGGCGCAAGCCCAAGCGCCACGGACGCCGCGGCGGCGCTGCGCCGCTGTGAGCTCATTGCCTGGCTGCTGGCGGCAGTGCTCGCCGCATTGCTCACGGCGACAACCCATCCGCTCTTTGGAATCAAGCATGACTGACCTCGCGCCGCTTCATGGCGGCACCGACTCCCTGCCGGAGCCTCGCTACGATTTCTCGAGCAATGCCAACGCGCTCGGGCCCTGCCCGGCGGTACTTGCGGCGATTCGCCGGGCGGACGTGAGCCGTTATCCCGACCCGTCCTACACGCGGTTGCGAGAGCGGCTCGCTGCCTGGCACGCCGTCACGCCGGACCGTGTCGTAGTGGGGGCCGGCGCGAGCGAGCTCACCGTGCGGCTGGTCCGCCACTTCGACAGAACGGTCGTGCAACTGGCACCGACCTTCTCCGAGTACGCGCGCGCCGCGGGCATCGCCCGCCAGCGAGTGATCTGCGCCTCCTCCCCTGAAGCGTTCCTGCGCGCCCAGAGGCAACGACACAGCCTCGCCTTCCTCTGTTGTCCGAATAACCCAACGGGCGAAGTCTGGGATGCGGAGCTCATCGCCATGGCGGCCAGACGGGGCCCGCTGGTCGTCGACCTCGCCTACGCCTCTCTTTGTAGCAGCGCGCGAGCTGCGGAAATCGAAGCGGCGGCTGCCGGCGCCTGGCGGCTTTATTCTCCGAACAAGGCCCTTGGACTGACGGGTGTTCGCGGTGCATACCTGATTGCGCCGCGGACCGTCCGCCGCCTCGTTGACGAGGCGCCGAGCTGGGTCATCGGGCGTGATGCCGTCGCCATGCTCGAAACCGCGCTCGAGCCGCCGGCACGCGCCTGGCTGGCGGAATCGATTCCGCGCCTGTGGCGCTGGCGGGTACAGCTCGGCGAAGGCCTCCGGCGGCTACGGCTCACGGTGCGCGAGAGTCCCGCGACCTTTCTGTTGGTCGATGTAGGCAACGGCACACGGGTTGCCCGGAAACTGCGCGAATCGGGGATCCGCGTTCGCGACGCGCGCTCGTTCGGGCTCGGGCGCTGGATCAGGCTGAGCGCCCAGCCTGCCCCGGCGCGCAAGGCGCTGCTTGCGACGCTTGCGCAATGTTTGGTCATGGAGTCGCCGCGATGGCAACCAGACAGGCCGCCTCGATCACTTCGATCAGCGCTCCCGCACCGTCGCCGGTGAACCCGCCGAGCCGCCGCACCAGCGCCGTGCGGACGATGACGTATACAACTGTGGCGGCGCCCAGAGCGATAGCGCCCAACGGCCGCCAGACGGCGAGCGCACCGAACACAGTCATTGCCACGACCACGGCACCCGCGCACCGGGACTGATGAGCCGTCAGCTCCGCCGCGATTCCCTGCGCCCGCACATAGGGTGTGTGAGCGAAGAGCAGCGGAATCGCCGCACGGGCCAGCAGCGGCGGCAGGATGCAGCCCGCGGCCAGGCGCGGATCGGGCGCCGTGTGGAAGTGCGTCGCCAGCGCCGCGAGCGCCGCGAACTTCAACAGCAGCAGACAGTTCACCGCCGCAAGAGCGATCGGACCGGAGCGAGGGTCCTTCATGATGCTGAGCGTTCGCTCCCGATCGCCGTGGCCACCGACCCAGGCGTCCGCCATGTCCGCGAGACCGTCGATATGCAGCGCGCCCGTGATCAGCACCCAGGCCGCCAGCACGATCGCCGCGCCCAGCAATGCAGGCAACCGTGATACGGCCAGAGCAAGCCCCCAGAGCGTACCTCCCAACACCAGCCCGACCACGGGATAACACGCCAGCGAGAGGCCGATCTCGCGCGCTTCGGGCGGCGGCTCGATACGCAACGGCAGCCGCGTCAGGAACTGCATCGCCACCAGGAGCGCTCGCGGCCAGACGAGGGCTCGGCGCACTGCCATCAAAGCCGCTCGGACACTCCGGCTTCGGCGAAGGTCGCCATGCAGCCGTGCAGCTCGCATGCGAGGCGCAGCACGGGCACGGCCATCGCCGCGCCGGTGCCCTCACCGAGGCGCATGCCGAGCTCGAGCAGCGGCCGCGCGTGCAGCGCCGCAAGCAGCGCAGCGTGACCCGGCTCGCGCGAGCGATGCGAGTACAGCCACCAGGCCTCCGCGCCTGGCCGCAGCTGCCGCGCGATCAGCGCCGCGGCCGTGGAGATGAATCCATCGATCAGCGCCGGCACGCCCACTTGCGCGCAACGCACGTAGGCGCCCGCGAGGGCTGCGATCTCGAAGCCGCCGAGCCGGCGCAGAACCTCCCCTGCCCTGCCAAGCTCTCCCGCATGATGCGCGAGCGCGCGGCGGATGACGGCGGCTTTGCGCGCCACTCCCGCCGCATCGAGACCCGTACCCGGACCGGCAAGCGCCTCGGGCTCCGTCTGCAGCAATGCGCAAGCGAGTGCCGCGGCGGCGGTCGTATTGCCGATGCCGATCTCGCCGCCGATGTAGAGCTGCGCCTCACCTGCAACAGCACGCTCCACGCTCTGCCGGCCTGCGGCCAGAGCCGCCGCGAGCTGAGGCTCGCTCATTGCCGCATCCTGCGCGAAGCTGACCGTTCCCGGCCCGAGCCAGTCGTCATGCGGGCCTCCGGCCACCGGGCTCACCGTGCCGAGATTGACGACCTCGAAGGCGGCGCCGAGGCTGCGCGCGAGCACGCTGATCGCCGCCCCGCCACGCGCGAAGTTGCGCAGCATTTCCACAGTGACAGCCTGAGGGAATGCCGACACTCCTTCCTTCGCGATGCCGTGATCACCCGCGAATACGGTGATGTGCACACGCTCTACGCTGGGGCGCTCCCGACGCTGCCAGCCCGCGAGACGGATGGCGAGCGTTTCAAGGTCGCCCAGCGAGCCTGGCGGCTTCGTCAGGGTCTCCTGCCGCGCGCGGGCAGCGTCGGCCGCGCCGGTATCGATTGGCTGGACTTCGTCAGCGAGCCAGGACGTGTCAGTCATCGCGAAACCTCTTTCAGTCTTTGCGGCAAGCCCGCCACGATCAGCGTGACGCGATCGCATGCGGCGGCGAGACTCTGATGCAGCTCGCCGGCGACATCGAGAAAACGGCGGCTGATTTCGCCCATGGGCATGATGCCGAGGCCGGTCTCGTTGCTCACCAGGATCACCCGTCCGGGAATCTCATCCACCGCGTGCAGCAGGCTCATGCGTTCCGATTCCAACCGATCCGGGTCGGCCGTGAGCAGATGGGCGAGCCACAATGTCAGGCATTCGACCAGCAGACAGCGTCCCGCGCCGCCATGCGCGCGAAGCGCGGTGCCGAGCACTACCGCCTCCTCCACCGTCGTCCATTCGGCGGGACGATGCGAGCGGTGGCGCCGGATGCGCTCCTCGAGCTCCGGATCGCCTTCGGCAATCGCTGTGGCTATGTAGACGACCTGCAGCCCGCTCGCGCGCGCCTGTTGCTCCGCATAGCGGCTCTTGCCGGAGCGCACGCCGCCCAGAACGAGTTCCTTCATCTCTCCGGCTTCACAGCTCTACACCGGGTTGCGCACGTACGCCCGCGTCGAACGCGTGCTTGACTACGCGCATGTCGGTCACGGTGTCGGCGAGCTCGATCAGCTCGGCGGGCGCGCCGCGACCGGTGATCACGACATGCTGGTGTGCGGGCCTCGCGCGCAGCGCGGTTATGACATCGTCCACCGACACATAATGGTAGCGAAGCGCGATATTGAGCTCATCGAGCACCACCATCTCGACCTGTGTATCGCGCAGGAGTGCGGCCGCGACCATCCACGCCGCCTGCGCCGCGCGCACGTCGCGCTCGCGGTCCTGCGTCTCCCAGGTAAACCCCTCGCCCATGACGTGGTAGATCACCTGCGGGAAACGGCGGAAGAACATCTCCTCGCCGGTCGAATATCGCCCCTTGATGAACTGTACGACCCCGACACGCATCTCGTGACCGAGCGCGCGCGCCACCATGCCGAAGGCGGAAGAGCTCTTGCCCTTGCCGTTGCCGGTCAACAGCAGCAGAACGCCGCGTTCCGCGGTGGCCGCCGCGATACGCGCGTCAACCGCCGCCTTGCGGCGCTGCATGCGCCCGCGGTGACGCAACTCCTCCGGCGAAGGCTCTTCAGCGGACATCGGCTTCTACCCGTGCTCGCGCGGGTCGCGCCAATACCGCGTGCAGCAGTGCCGCGATGCCCGAGTAGACGAACGGTACGCCGATGAATCCGGGGTACCACTCCATGAAGTTCTGCCACCAGCCGCCGAGGCTCGGGTCAGGTGTGCGGCCGCCCAGCCAGTAGAAGCTCGTGTTGGTGACAAGGAAGCAGAGCGAGGCGGCAATTGCCAGACTCGCCGCCCAGCGCAGCAGGTCGGCGGTCTCATGCCGGTACTCGCGGCGCAGCCAGCTGCCGCCCAGCCACAGGAGCGAGTATGCCGGCAGCATGAACACATATGCCATGGTCACGCAGTAGGCGCTGACACCGAAATCACGGATGACGATGAAGTCCACCGCGACCGCGGTGAAGAGCAGAGTCGGCAGTGCCCAACGCCACTCGCGTCCGAAATAGAACCCGGCGAGATACAACACGGCCCATGAGGCATCGGGCGGCTGCCAGGCGGTGCCGAGGTGTCCCGAGCGGGTAACGATCATCAGAGCCAGCAGGGCGCAGAAGCCCGCCGCTCGTCGAGGAGTGAATTTCATCAGGTGCTCCCGGCACGCGCGCCACGCGCGATCAGTAATGGTCACGAGGCGGCAAACAGGGAAAGTGCGGATCGCGCGACGGACGTCGTGCTTTCCGGCCACGCTCCACGCGAGCCGCCGATAGCGTCTCAGGCCGGTCTCCGGGCTCGCGAGGTGGAGAAGAACTCCGAAAGACGACACCTTCCCGTGCATCCCGCCGGTGGTACTCGCCGTCCTTCAAACTCGCTTACCGTTGCGTGGGCAGCGCCGGAATGGTCATTCGAACGAATGCTTCACCGGCTTCCCGTTTCACCCCGCCGCAGCCACAAGCTGCCGCGGGACACCTGAACGGTGGAAACTGTACGCCACGGCCTTGGCTCGTGCAAGCAAGGCATCGGGCCGAGCCAGGAGGAGCCGTAACCACCCTCGAGCGCGGACGAGAGCCGACCGCTGCGCGCCGAAAGCGCAGCCCCGTGCGCCGCGACGGCCGCTTGCGGGTTGAGAGCGATCGGGTGAGCCAGCAGACTCCGGATCGCACCTCGGTTGGCACAACGAGTGGACCTATGAACGCACGCGCCCTGGCGCTGGGGCTGTTGCTGCTGCTGCCCTGCAGGGATGCGGCGGCGACGCAGATACCAGCCGTGATCGTCGAGCAGAACGAGGCGATGGTCACCCTGACAGGCCCGTGGCGATTTCACATCGGCGACAACCCTGCCTGGGCCTATCCCGGACGCGACGACTCCGATTGGGAGCAGGTGGATCTCTCCGCGCCCGCAAGCGCCACGGACGGCGATGTGGGGTTGCCGCACTATGCGTCGGGTTGGGCCGCCAGGGGGCATCCCGGATATTTCGGCTACGCGTGGTATCGGCTTCACCTCAGCCTGCAAACGCCGGCGCGCGAACGCCTGGCGCTGCTGGGCCCCTGGCAGGTGGACAGCGCCTATCAGGTATACGCGAACGGCAGGCTCCTGGGCGGCGTCGGCGACTTCTCGAGCACCACTCCGATCGCCTATGGTTATCACTACCCCACGTTCTTCACGCTGCCATCGCCGACAACAGGCAGCAGCGCCATGGTGATTGCGATCCGTGTATGGATGGGACCCTGGGGTCTGGATGATCCGCAAGGCGGCGGCATCCACATCGCGCCCGCGATCGGCGCGCGCTCGGCCATCGCCGCGCAATACCATCTGCAGTGGCTCAAGATCTTCGCCGGCTATGCGGTGGATGCGATCCCCGCGCTGCTCTTCTTTCTGGCGGTGATCGTGGTCCTTTGCCTGCGGCCCTTCGATCGCGGTGGCAGCACTTATCCATGGCTGGCCGCGGCACTGCTGCTGAGCGCCATACAGCGCGGCAACCAGCCGTTTTTCTTCTGGTTGCAGATCGAGACGATCAGGGAGTTCGTGATCATCATCATCGCGCTCACCGGCTCGCTCAGCCTGGGCGCCTGGATGATGGCCTGGCGAGCGTGGTTCAAAGTGACGCGTCCCGGCTGGCTGCCGCGGGCGGCCGCCGCGTTGACTCTGGCGCTTGCCATCACCCGCCTGCTGGCCGAGCCATGGCTGTTCAATGTTGGGTTCCCGCCCTTCGTCGATGTCGCCGTGCGCTACCTGATCACGGCGCTGCGGCTGGCTTTTCTGCTGATGTTCGTCCTGATCGCGTACCAGGGAATACGGGCCGGGCGCGGCGGATGGCATGCGCTCCCCGCGGTGCTGGCCATCGGCACGGCGCTCTTCAGCGCGGAGCTTTCGGCCCTGCACATACCAGGGATCTGGTTCCCGTGGGGAGTGGGGGTTTCGCTCAGCGAGTGCGCTTCGGTGGTCTTCGTGCTGCTGTTGTTCGCTCTGCTGCTGCGGCGTCTCTGGTCCTATTCAGACAGGAGAGCCTTCACTGCGGACGCGTAGGTAGCGCCGGCGGCGAGGCGATGCCCGCTTGCGGTGACGATCGTGTAGCCGCCCCGCTTGTTCGAGCGGATCTCCCTGACGCAATCCGCGTTGACGATCAAAGAGCGGTGGATGCGCATGAATCGGGCGGCCGGCAGGCGCGCCTCCAGCTCCGCGATGCCGTCGCGAGCGCGAAGCAGCTCCTCGCCCTGCAGCTGGATCGCGACGTAATCGCCATCGGCGCGAATGTATTCGATGCTGGGCAGATCGAGGAAGCGGACCCTGCGGCCCACCTTCACCGCAAGGCGCATGCGCCGGGTGCGGCCGCCCAGAGCCTCGAGGCCAGAAAGAAAAGCGCGCAGGGTCTCGGGCTCGACGCGTCGCATGAGCGAGGCGTCGCGCGCCAGATAGCGCCTTGCCCGCTCCACCGCTTCGCGGAAGCGGCTCCGTTCCAGGGGTTTCACCAGGTAATCGAGCGCCTCCACGGCGAAGGCCTCGACGGCGTAATGGGCGAAGGCGGTCGTGAAGATGGTGTACGGCAGGCGCACCTCCGTACCCGAGCTCAACACCTCCAGGCCGGACATGCGCGGCATCCGGATGTCCATGAACATCAGATCCGGCTCGAGCGCGCTGATCTGCCGCAATGCATCCTCGCCGTCGGCGCTCTCACCCACCACGAGCACGTCCGGCTCATCGCTCAGGAACTCGCGCACCTGCTCGCGAGCGGGCGGCTCGTCATCGACGACAAGAACGCGGATCACGTGAGCACCCGTTGCGCGGCCGGCAGCTTGACGCATGTGCGCCAGATGCCCGCGCCGTTGCCGCCGTACTCGAGCTTGAATGCCTCGCCATAGAGGGCATTGAGTCGCGTCGCCAGAGCCACGAGGCCACCGCGGTGCGCCGGCAGCGTCGCTGCATCCGGATCGTAGCGGTTGTCGACCTCCACGAGCAGCAGCTCACGATCGAGCCCGCAGCGCAGCGACAGCTCGCTGTCGCCGGTGACCATCGAAACCCCATGGGTAACCGCGTTCTCGAGCAGGGTGAGGAGAAGACCACGCGGCACGAAGCAATCCTCCAGTCCGCTCATCACAGCGACGGCCGGCTTGAGGCGGCTGCCGAATCGGGCGGACATGATGCGCAGATACTTGTGCGCCAGCTCGACCTCGCGCGTCAGCGGATAGAGCTCCCCGCCGGCGCCGTCGATGCTGTCGCGCAGCAGTGTCGCGAGTTGCGCAATCAGCTCCCGCGCCTCCTCGGGCCGCGTGCCGACCAGGGCGGAGATGGTATTGAGCGTGTTGAAGAGGAAATGCGGATGCAGTTGCACACGCAGGATCTCGAGCTGCGCCTGCAGCCAGTTGGCGCGCATCGCCGCGGTGCGCAGCTGCTCGTGCCGGTACTTCGAGAGCGCGATCAGCCAGAAGAGGATGCAGAGCCCGAGGGCGTAGACCAGCGAATAGTTGAGCGCGGTCGACAGCCATGAATCGAGATCCATGCCGGCCGCGAAGTGCGTCAGGTCGAGCGGCTCCGCGGCACCGCCCGGGCCAAGATGCACGGCCAGGATCGTCACCGGCCGCACGAGCAGCGAGAATGCGGCCAGCAGCGCGAGCTGCTTGAGCAGCACCCGCCAGGGACGCCCGGCGCTCGTCGCCGGCAGCGTCGCCAGGAAATAGCCGCCGCTCAAGAGCGGCAACAGCAGGACATGCTGGATCACTCGCGCGGCGGGCACGATGAAGGTTGCCCGGTACGCCGGGTCCGATCCCATGAAGTAGTAGTGCGCCACCGAGAGAGTCCACAGCAGCGCGAAGGCGCACACCGGCACGGCGACCGCGATCGAGAGACGAAGCAGCGCGGCCGCGCTCAGACTCGGAATGCCATCGCTCGTCGCCGGATCGAATTGCAATTCTGACATGTCGACCTGCCGCCAGCCGGGACCGCGGGCTCTCATCCCGCAACACAGGTTAGTCGCGCCGCCGCGAGGTGGCAACACGATACTCATTCGGGCCAGCGGTCCGCAGCGCACACGCTGCCCGAAACGCAGTGATCGCCGGCCGGAGCTCATCCCGGCGCGCCGAATCGTGATTCTCGCGCGCCACAGCGGCCGCGGGCGCATTGAGCACCAACAGCACGCCGCAGCAGACTGTCGGCCAATCTCATTTCAGGTGCCATCATGCGATCGGCAATTGCCCTGCTGCTGTGCGGAGGCTGCGCCGTTTTCGGCGCGGCGCAGGCGCGAGCCGCGCCGGCGAATGCATCCATCGCCATGGGGCGGGCGAGCGGCCCGGTGGCCCTGGATGCGCAGCTGAGCGGGGCCGCATGGCTACACGCTCCCGCGATCACGCTCAGGCAGCAGAACCCTCACCCGGGCAAGCCGACGCGGTTCAAGACGACCATGCGTCTGCTGCGCGACTCCAGTCACATCTACCTCGGTATCCGTTGTGACGACCCGGATCCATCCCGGATCGCCACGCACACCTTGCAGCGTGACGGCGATCAGTCGAACGATGACAGCATCACCGTTGTACTCGATACCTTCGCGCAGAAGGAGCTCGCTTACGTCTTCCAGGTCAATGCCGCCGGCGCCATGGCCGACGGCGTGATCTCGCCGGGGTTTCTCAATCCCAACACCGGCTCGCCGGTGGACTACAGCTGGAATGGCTACTGGCGCGCGCTGGTGAAGCGCGACCGCCGGGGGTGGTCGGCGCAGATCGTGATCGACGTGCAGAGCCTCCAGTTCAGCACCCGGCAGACAGTCTGGGGTCTCAACATGAGCCGTTATGTGCCGCGGACGCTGCTCACCCTGGCCTGGTCGGGCATCAGCCTCGATGCTCAGGCGACGGACCTGCAGCGCGAGGGGCGTCTGACCGGCGCAGCAGGGCTCAGGCAGGGCTCGGGCTTCGAGTTCGACCCGTACGCGGTCGTGCGCCACGATGACGGACACGGCGACTCGAGCTATACCGGATTCGACCTCAAGTACAACGTGACCCCGCAGTTGGCGGCGCTATTCGCCTACCGGCCGGATTTCTCCGACGCGCCCACCAATCTCTTCAACGTCACGGTCTCGCCATACGCCCAGGCGGTGGCGGAAACGCGCCCTTTCTTTCTCGATGGCACCAACATCTTCACGTTCAGCCACAACCTCGGACAGTACTTCATCCCGTTCTACTCACAGACCGTAGGCCTCGTCGACGGGGTGACGGTGCCGGTGAACGAGGGTGTGAAAATGCTCGGACACGCGGGCCCCTGGACACTCGGGGTACTGGATATGCAGATGGGCGGGTCGGCTGCCTCGCAGAGCACGAACCTGTTTGCAGGACGCGCGGCCTACAGCATCGACAGCAACTGGCGTGTCGGCATGCTCATGACCCATGGCGACCCCAACGGCGCGACTGACAACACGCTGGTCAGCTTCGACAGCACGTGGAGCACCTCCACCTTCGAGGGCGACAGGAACCTCAGCATCTCCACCTGGGCCGCGCGCTCGTCCGGACAGGCCGTCGGCGGCAACCCCGATGGCTACGGGGTGGATATCGCCTATCCGAACGACCTGTGGTGGATCGACCTCAACTACAACGACTACGGCAAGGCGTTGGATCCGGCCATGGGCTTCCTGCAGAGGCCGGGCACCCGGCAGGCGTTCGTCGACGTCAACTGGCAGCCGCGACCAGCCGCGAACAGCGCGCTTTCCTGGGTGCGCCAGTTCGATATCTACGGCACGTACACCCTGGTTCTCGACACGAGTGGCCGGGTGCAGAGCGAGGACTGGAAGCTGATTCCGATGCAGGCGACGCTGCAGTCCGGCTGGTATGGCTACCTCGAGGTGAATCCGTCCTACGAAGTGCTGAGCGCGCCCTACGAGATCGTGCCCGGCGTCACCCTGCCCGCAGGCGCATACCGCTTCGCCGCTGTCATCGCAGGCGTCACCAGCCCGCCTTCCCGCGCATGCTGGGTGACCCTGGAGGGTGAGCGCGGCGCCCTCTACAACGGCCGCTACGAGGCCTCATACCCGTCCTTCAACGTTGCGGCATTCGGCGGCCGGCTGAGCGCGGCGATCCAACCCGCGCTCATATGGTTCCACGGTCCACAGGGCAACGGCTCGGTGCGCGCCGAGCAGATCAAGGCCGTCTACTCGTTCAATCCCGACCTGTCGCTGCAGTCACTGATCCAGTACGACACCGTGTCGCACGCGGTGGCGACGAACACGCTGCTCGAGTGGATCATCCGGCCGAACCGCATCCTCCACCTGGTGTGGAATCACGGCCTCACCCTCAACCCGAACCTCCTGCAGGGCCGGCAGACCCTGACAGGCACCACCTTCCTGGTGAAGCTCGACTGGGGCTTCTACTGAGACTCAAGCGCGCTTGGCGAGCAGATCGCGGATCTCCCCGAGGAGTGCCTCGGACTTGGTCGGCGGCGGCGGCACCGCGGGCGCGGGCGGCGGTGTGCGCTTCATCCGGTTGACCATCTTGATGATGGCGAACATCGCCAGCGCGACGATGAGGAAGGAGAACACGGCCTGCACGAACAGGCCGTACTTCAGCAGTACCGCTGCCCCCTTCGGATCCGTGCCGATCTGCACCGCCATCTTGCTGAAATCGACCCGGCCGGTTGCCAGACCGAGCGGTGGCATGATGACGTTCGCCACCAGCGAGCTGACCACCGTACCGAACGCGCCACCGATCACGAAGCCGACGGCCAGATCGATGACGCTGCCCTTCATCGCAAATTCTTTGAATTCACTGGTAAGACTCATGAGAACGCCCTCCCCGTGCTTATTGGAAAAAGTCGCCGGCGGCAGGTTGTGCCGCGCCAACCGAGCGTAAAGGATAGCTCGACGCGGCGCAAAAATGACGCGGGCCGCTTACGCGGCCCGCTCGATCATCCCGGACGCCGATGCCTCAGGCCGCGGCGGCCTTCTTTTTCCGCGTGCGCGGCTTCTTTGCCTCGCCGCCCTCGCCCTTCGTCTCGCCTGCCGGCTTGGTCTCGCTCTCGGCCTTCGCCTTGGCGCGCCGCCGGGTCTTCTTCTTGGCCCCGGCCCCTTCGGCCGGCGAGGCTGCCGCCGGTCCCTCGACCAGCTGCATCAGCGCCATGGTCGCGGAATCGCCCGGCCGCGGCGCCATGCGCAGGATCCGCGTGTAGCCGCCCGGACGGGCCTTGAACCGTGGTCCCAGGTCCGCGAACAGCTTCTCCACGACCTCAGCATCGCGCAGCCGTGAGAACGCGAGACGCCGGTTGGCATCGCCGTCCTTCTTGCCCAGCGTGATCAGCGGCTCGACCACCCGCCGCAGCTCCTTTGCCTTCGGCAAAGTGGTGCGGATGGTCTCGTGCCGCAGCAGCGACACGCTCATGTTGCGCAGCATCGCATGACGATGCGGGCTGTTTCGCGACAGCTGCCGCCCGGAAAGTTGGTGTCTCATGAATCGCCCTTAGATGACGTCCCGGCCGTCGTCGTGCTTGAGGCTCGCCGGCGGCCAGCCCTCGAGCCGCATGCCGAGCATCAGCCCGTGACTCTGCAGCACTTCCTTGATCTCGGTGAGCGACTTTTTGCCGAGATTCGGCGTCCGCAACAGCTCCACCTCGGTGCGCTGTACCAGATCGCCGATGTAATGGATGTTCTCCGCCTTCAGGCAGTTGGCGCTGCGCACGGTGAGCTCGAGCTCATCGACCGGCCGCAGCAGGATCGGGTCGAACTGCATCTCGGAGACCTTGGTCTGGGCCTCTTCCTCGCCCTGCAGATCGACGAATACCGACAGCTGATCCTTGAGGATGGCGCCGGCGCGGCGGATTGCCTCCTCAGCGTCGATGGTGCCATTGGTCTCGATGTCGATGACCAGCTTGTCGAGGTCGGTGCGCTGTTCCACGCGGGCCGCATCGACGGAGTAGGTAACACGACGCACGGGAGAGAACGAGGCATCGAGCTGCAGACGGCCGATCGGACGCGACTGCTCCTCGAACACCGCACGCGCGGCGGCCGGACGATAGCCGCGGCCCCGCTCCACCCGCAGGGTCATGCTGAGCTCTCCCGCCTTCGTCAGGTTGGCAATGACGAGCTCCGGGTTGACGACCTCGACGTCATGGTCGGTCTGGATATCGCCCGCAGTCACCGGGCCGGGGCCCTTCTTCTGCAGCCGCAGCTCCGCGGTGTCCCGCGCGTGCATGCGGATCGCGACCGACTTGAGATTCAACAGGACGTCGACGACGTCTTCCTGGACGCCCTCGATGCTGGTGTACTCGTGCAGCACGCCTTCGATCTCGGCTTCGGTGATGGCACTGCCGGGCATCGAGGAAAGCAGCACCCTGCGCAGCGCGTTGCCGAGCGTATGGCCGAAGCCCCGCTCGAACGGCTCGATGGTGACGCGCGCCTGGCGAGGAGCAACGGGTTGCACCTTGACCACGCGGGGCTTCAAAAACTCTGAAACGGATCCCTGCATTGCAGTCTCACCTTACCGGCCTGAAAAGCCGGCCCAAACCAAAAACCAGCATCACCCAACGCGTTGCGCGCAGGGGGCCTGTCCCCCGAAGCGCTCTGGCGAAGGGGGAAAGAATTACTTCGAATACAGCTCCACGACCAGGTTCTCGTTGATGTCCGGCAGGACATCATCACGGCTGGGCGCCGACTTGAAGATGCCGCGGAACTCCTTGTCGTTGACCTCTACCCACTCGGGGAGGCCCACCTGCTGGGCGATACCGATGGCGCTCTGGATGCGGAGCTGCTTGCGCGCTTTTTCCCGCACCTCGACCGTATCGCCCGCCTTTACCTGGTAGGAAGCAATGGTTACCGGCCGTGTGTTCACCGTGATCGCCTTGTGGCTGACGAGCTGGCGCGCCTCGGCGCGGGTAGCCGCAAAGCCCATGCGATAAACCACGTTGTCCAGACGGCACTCGAGCAGCTTCAGCAGATTCTCACCGGTGCCGCCGCTGCGGCGGGCCGCCTCCTCGTAGTAATTGCCGAACTGACGCTCCAGCACCCCGTACATGCGGCGCAGCTTCTGCTTCTCGCGCAGCTGCGTGCCGTAGTCCGAAAGGCGCTGGCGCCGCTCGCCCTTGATGCCGCCCGGCGGCACACTGAGCTTGCACTTGCTTTCTAAGGGCTTTACGCCACTTTTCAAGAAGAGATCGGTGCCCTCGCGACGAGCGAGCTTGCACGTGGGACCTGTGTAACGCGCCATACTTCGACCTCAGACTCTGCGCTTCTTGGGCGGGCGGCAGCCGTTGTGGGGGATCGGCGTGACGTCCGCAATGCTGCTGATCTTCAGGCCGCAGTTGTTGAGGGCCCGAACCGCCGATTCCCGGCCGGGGCCGGGGCCCCCGACACGGACCTCGACGTTCTTCACGCCGTGCTCCTGAGCCGCCACGCCAGCCTTCTCCGCGGCCACCTGGGCAGCGAACGGCGTGCTCTTGCGGGAGCCGCGGAAGCCGCAGCCGCCGGCAGTCGCCCACGACAGGGTGTTGCCCTGGCGATCGGTGATGGTGACGATGGTGTTATTGAAGGAGGCATGCACGTGCGCGATCGCATCGAGCACGTTCTTGCGCGCCTTCTTCGGTTTCTTGGCGCCGGCGCCCGCGGCCCCTGCCGCCGCGCCCTGCTGCTGCTTTTGCTCAGCCATACTGTTCTACATGTCCTCGAATTAAGCCTTGCCCGGAGGCGCGTTCAGCTTCACGGCCTGCTTTCGCGGACCCTTGCGCGTGCGGGCATTGGTGCGGGTGCGCTGGCCGCGCACCGGCAGGCCCCGACGGTGCCGGATGCCGCGGTAGCAGCCAAGATCCATCAGCCGCTTGATGTTCATGGAAACCTCGCGGCGCAGGTCGCCCTCGACCGCAAACTTGGCGATCTGCGAGCGGATGGCGTTGACCTCGCTTTCCGTGAGGTCCTTGACCCGGGTGCTCGGGTTGACGCCCGCGCCCTCGCATGCGGTGCGCGCACGTGCGCGACCGACGCCGTAGATATGCGTCAGCCCGACCCACACGTGCTTGTTCATCGGGATGTTGATGCCGGCTATGCGTGCCATGATGATTACCGCGAAGAAAAACGAAGCATTTTAACCGAAAACTCCACCATTTACCCCTGTCTTTGCTTGTGGCGCTGATCGGAGCAGATGACATAGACCACGCGCCGGCGGCGCACGATCTTGCAGTTCTTGCAGATCTTCTTGACCGAGGGTCTGACTTTCATAAGTGGTTACCCGCTCGAGCCGGAACGGCCGTACCCGAGCAAATTGGCCTTCTTCAGGAGTCCGGGATAGTGATGGGACATGAGGTGCGCCGAGAGCTGCGCCCGGAAATCCATCACCACCACGACGACGATGAGGAGCGAGGTGCCGCCAAAGGCGAATGGCGAGCCCTGCTGGGAAACCAGGAACTCCGGCAGCAAGCACACCGCCGCCACGTAGAGCGCACCCCATAGGGTCAGGCGCGTGAGCACCTTGTCGATGTAGTCGGCGGTCTGCTGGCCGGGGCGGATGCCGGGGATGAAGGCGCCGGACTTCTTCAGGTTGTCGGCGGTATCGCGCGAATTGAACACCAGCGCGGTGTAGAAGAAGCAGAAGAATATATTGAGCGCGCCGTAGATCACCAGATGCAGCGGCTGGCCGTAGCCGAGCGCGGCGGAGATGTCCTGCATGACCGTGGCGAGCGTGCCCTGGCCGGTGCCGGCGAAGCTGGCGATGGTCGCCGGGAAGAGCAGGATGCTCGAGGCGAAGATCGGCGGGATGACGCCCGACATGTTGATCTTGAACGGCAGGTGACTGCTCTGCGCCGCAGACATGCGCCGGCCAACCTGGCGCTTGGCGTAGTTGACGGTGATCCGCCGCTGGGCGCTTTCCATGTAGACGACGAACGCCGTGACGGCGACCACGAGGATGATGAGGAGCAGCGCGAACGGACCCTGCATTTCGCCGCTGCTCACCTGCTCGGCCATGCCGCCGATAGCCGACGGCAGCCGGGCCACGATGCCGGCGAGAATGATCATCGAAATGCCGTTGCCGATGCCGCGCTCGGTGATCTGCTCGCCGAGCCACATCAGGAACATGGTGCCGGTCGTCATGGTGACCGTGCCGACCAGCAGGAACTGCGGGCCGCCCATCAGCGTCAAGCCGCCCTTCTCCAGCGCGCCGGCGGCGGCGAAGGACTGCACCACGGCGAGGATGAGCGAGCCGTAGCGGGTATATTCCGTGATCTTGCGCTGACCCGCCTGACCTTCCTTGCGCAGCTCGATCAGGCTCGGCACGACCATCGACATCATCTGGATGATGATCGATGCCGAGATATAGGGCATCACGTTCATCGCGAAGATCGACATGCGCGACAGCGCGCCGCCGGAGAAGAGGTTCGCGATCCCGAAGATGGTCCCCGAGTTCTGGCTGAAGAAGTGCGACACCTGCGCCGGATTGATGCCGGGCACGGGGATGAAGGTGCCGATGCGGTAGACGATCATGGCGCCGACCAGGAACAGCACGCGCGAGCGAATCTCCCCGAAACGGGCAGCTTCGCCCAATGCGGCGGCTGGATTACCGAGTGTCGCTTTCGCCACGATGAATCTGTCTTGCCCGTCAGGCCTCGTCGATGATCTTGCCGCCGGCGGCTTCGATGGCCACCCGCGCACCCTTGGTGACCTTGATGCCCTTGAGCGTCACCGCCTTGGTCACGGAGCCCGAGAGCACCACCTTGGCACGCTCGGCCGCAGCCGGCACCACGCCAGCCTTCTTCAACGCATCGAGATCGACGGTCTCACCCTCTACCCGAGCGAGCTCACCAAGCCGCACCTCGGCGCGCGTCTTCGCCATGGCGGAGCGGAAGCCGACTTTAGGCAGCCGCCGCTGAATCGGCATCTGGCCGCCCTCGAAGCCCACCTTGTGGTAGCCGCCCTTGCGCGCGCGCTGTCCCTTGACGCCGCGGCCGCAGGTTTTGCCCTGGCCGGCGGAGGCGCCGCGTCCCACCCGCAGCCGGGGCCGCTTGGCGCCAGGGGCGGGCTTGAGTGTGTTGAGTCGCATGTCTTTCAAACCCTTCTTCAGCTCGCGCTCTCGACCTTGAGCAGGTGCACGGCGGCCTTGATCATGCCGCGATTCTCCGGCGTGTCGGCGACCGCGACCGTCTGGTGGATGCGGCGCAGCCCCAGGCCGCGCGCGCTGGCGGCGATGTTGGCGAGCTGGCCGTGCAGGCTCTTGACGAGCGTGACTTTCAGCTCCTGGCGTTTTGCAGCGTTCATGCGCGTCAGCCCGTGATCTCTTCCAGACTCTTGCCGCGCTTCGCCGCAATGTCCTCCGGCGAGCGGATCTTCGCGAGCGCGTTCACCGTCGCGCGCACCACGTTGATGGGGTTGCGGGAGCCGTAGCTTTTGGCGAGCACGTTGCGCACGCCAGCGCACTCGAGCACCGCGCGCATGCCGCCGCCCGCGATGACGCCGGTACCCTCAGATGCCGGCTGCATGTACACGCGCGTGGCGCCATGCGCTCCTTTGATCGCGTAATACAGCGAATCGTTTCGCAGAGCGACGTTCACCATGCTCTTGCGGGCCTGAGTCATGGCCTTGGAGATTGCCACTGGCACCTCACGCGCCTTACCGAAGCCGAAGCCGACCCGGCCCGCGCCGTCACCCACCACGGTAAGCGCCGTGAAGCCGAATTGCCGGCCGCCCTTGACGACCTTCGCCGTGCGATTGACCGCGACGAGCTTCTCGACGAGCTCGTCCTGGGACTGGCCTTTTTCCGCTCTTGCCATATGGTTCAACCCGTTAGAATTCAAGGCCGGCTTCGCGCGCGGCCTCGGCGAGCGCCTGTACGCGCCCGTGGTACTGGAATCCCGCGCGGTCGAAGGCGACCTTCTTGACGCCCGCGGCCTGTGCACGCTCCGCTATCGCCCGGCCGACCGCCTTCGCTGCATCGACATTGCCGGTGCCCTTCAGACCCTGGCGCACTGCTTCCTGCAGCGTCGAGGCGGCGGCGATCACCGTCGCGCCCGCAGGGTCGGTGACCTGCGCGTAGATGTGACGCGGCGTGCGATGCACGGTCAAGCGCGCAATCCCGAGGTCGCGGATGTGCGCGCGTGTCTTGGTGGCGCGGCGCATGCGCCGGCCCTTCTTCGACGTCATCACTTCTTCTTCCCCTCTTTCAGGGAGATCTGCTCGTTGGCGTAGCGCACGCCCTTGCCCTTGTAGGGCTCCGGCGGCCGGACATCGCGAATTTCGGCGGCCACCTGCCCGACCTTCTGCCGATCGACGCCCTTGATCAGGATCTCGGTCTGGCTCGGGGTGTCGATGGTGATCCCTTCCGGAATCGGGAAGTTCACCGGGTGGGAGAAGCCGAGTGTGAGGTTCAGCGTCTTGCCCTGCACGGCCGCGCGAAAGCCGACGCCGACGAGCTCGAGCTTCTTCTCGTAGCCCTTGGTGACGCCCCGCACCATGTTGGCGAGGTGCGCGCGCGTCGAGCCGGCGAGCGTGCGGGTCTGGCCGGGATCGCTGTATTTCACCTCGAGCCGCTTCTCCGCCTGCACCACGCTGACGCCCTCCCCGATAGCGAGGCTCAACGAGCCCTTCGCACCCTTCAGGGTCACGGAGCCGGAGGCAATCGTGGCGGTCACGCCCTGTGGCAGCTCGACCGGCGCTTTGGCAATTCTCGACATGCTGCTCTCCGTTACGCCACGATGCAGAGCACTTCGCCGCCCTGGCCGATCGAGCGCGCCTGCTTGTCGGTCATGACGCCTTTCGGTGTGGAGACGATCACCGTCCCCATGCCGCCGAGAACCTTCGGCAGCTCGTCCTTGCCGCGATAGATGCGCAGCCCCGGACGGCTGACGCGCTCCAGGCGGTCGATGACCGGGCGGCCCTCGAAGTACTTGAGGGCGACGGTCAGAGTCGGCTTGTCGCTGTCCTCATCGAGGCGGTAATCGGCGATGTAGCCCTCGTCCTTCAGCACCTTCAGGATGGCTGTCTTCAGCCGCGAGGAGGCGAGGTTTACCTCGGCCTTGCCCGCGGTCTGGCCATTGCGGATGCGCGTCAGGAGATCGGCGATCGGATCGGTCATGCTCATAGGGCGTCCCTCACCAGCTCGCCTTCGAGAGGCCAGGAAT
>DASXFY010000107.1:0-18418 GCA_036489335.1 Steroidobacteraceae bacterium | reverse complement strand
TTTCTCTTCCGGCGCCTTGTCAATCTGGTCGTACGCCATGAACTGACCGCCGTGCGTCTCGGCCATCACCTTCGTCAAGGCCGCCGTCAGCGTCGTCTTCCCGTGGTCCACGTGCCCGATCGTCCCCACGTTCACATGGGGTTTGTTGCGCTCAAATTTCTCTTTGGACATGGAATATTCCTCAAGACATCTTCAGGGCACTCGGCCCACCGGAAAAATCAAATCACCGCCACCACGTACCGCCAGCGATCTGGAGCCCACGAGCGGGATTGAACCGCTGACCTCGTCCTTACCAAGGACGTGCTCTACCAACTGAGCTACGTGGGCCCGAAGGAAGCGTGGAGCGGGTAGTGGGAATCGAACCCACGTCATCAGCTTGGAAGGCTGAGGTTCTACCATTGAACTACACCCGCCGATGCCGTCTCCCTACGCTCCTCCGGAGCTTCGGGAGACAAACCCTCTCCACCACCACTACTTACTGCAACTGCCTACCCCCTGGCCTGCCGCCCGAAGCCTGAAGGGCGTAGGGTGGTGGAGGGGGTAGGATTCGAACCTACGAAGGCGTAAGCCGGCAGATTTACAGTCTGCTCCCGTTGACCGCTTGGGTACCCCTCCGCGAAAACGAGCCGCGTATTTTGATTTCCAGGCGCACGGGTGTCAATGCGCCTGGCGCGTATTTTGCTTCCTGGCGGGCTGGTGCCTGGGCAGGGCGGTAGCGCCCTCGCCGTATTTCCGGCCGTATTTTCGAAGGATTTCCGCCGGAATTCCGGGGCGCTAGCGCTCCGTCTCGGTGCGCTCCAGCTCCCGCAGCGCCTCGATGCTGGCCACCTGCGCTTCGGGAGGGCTCCTTCCCGGTATGTCCGCGAGCCTGCCGAGGGCGTGGTCGACCGCTCTTTCCAGCTTGTCGGCCGCCACGTGGATCGCTTCCGTGAGGGTCGGTGCCTCGTGGCTCACCGCGATAGGCTTCATGCCGCCGATCCGGGCCTCCATCAGGCAGTGCTTGTCGCGCTCGCCCCGCCTGTGGCTGTTGCGGTCGCTGAGATGGACCTCGATGCGCGTGATGCGCTCCTCGAAGCGCTCGAGCCTCCCAGTGACAACGCCTTGCACGCGCTCCGTCACAGCCTCACTACCCGCGCCCGAGCTCACCAACACCTGCATATGTCCTCCGTCCAAGCCCCTCCGAATGACGGAGCTGACGCAAGAACTATGCCGGTCGCAAGGCTGGCACGGCGGCCGCGCTCGCAGCGGCAGCGGTAACGAGTTCGGCGATGAGCCGGTCATCGAGTAGGCGCCATTCCCCAGGGCGCAGGTCGCGCGGCAACCCGATCGGTCCGTAGCGGATGCGCAGCAGCCGGCTGACTTCGTAGCCGACGGCGTCCCACATGCGGCGTACTTCCCGGTTGCGCCCTTCGTGCAGGACCAGCCGGTAGGCTGCGTTGCGGGCGTGCGCCTCGCCTCGTGGCGCAGGCTCTTCCACTACCCGGTCGAAGGCCGCCGGACCATCGTCCAGCGAAACGCCACGCAGCAGCTTGCGGATCGTCTCGCCGTCGGGCCGGCCCCGAACCCGCACCAGGTACTCGCGCTCGATGCAGCTCGAGGGATGCATGAGGCGATGGGCCAGATCGCCGTCGGTGGTGAAGAGGAGGAGACCGGCGGTGCCGACGTCCAGCCTGCCCACGACGATCCAGCGGCCACTCTGCGGTGGAGGAAGGCGGTCGAACACGGTCGGCCGCTCCTGCGGATCCCGCCGGGTCGTCACCTCTCCGACCGGCTTGTGGTAGAGCAGTACCTGACGCGCGGCCGGTTGCGGCGGACCAAGCTCCAGCCGGCGGCCGTCGAGGCGGATCTCGTCCTCGGGGCCCGCACGATCGCCCAGCTTCGCGACCCGCCCGGCGACGGTCAGGCGGCCCGCGCTGATCCATTGCTCGACCTGGCGGCGCGAGCCGACGCCCGCGGTCGCGAGCAGTTTTTGCAGCCTGATGGTCACGGACAATTATAACCCCGGGGCTTTTACAGATAGCCCGCTGGTGCTTGTGGCGGCCATGGCGGCAAGGTAGAAGATCACCCCCATGCCGCAACCCGAGCTGCGCGAACCTGATGCCAGGCGCTATGCAAAACTGCCCGACCCCTTCCCGATGTGGCGGGGAGGCGCGCTCCATGGCGCGCAGATCGCCTACGAGACCTGGGGGCGGCTCAATGCGGCGCGCGACAACGCGATCCTTCTCTTCACGGGACTTTCACCTTCCGCCCATGCCGCGTCTTCGCCTCGAGACCCGCGCGACGGCTGGTGGCAGCGCATGCTGGGCGCAGGATCGGGGATAGACACCGACCGGTTCTTCGTCGTCTGCGTCAATTCCCTCGGGAGCTGCTTCGGCTCGACCGGTCCCGCTTCGATCGACCCTGGCACCGGCCAGCCATACAGGCTGACCTTCCCGGATCTGTCGGTGGAGGACGTGGCGCGGGCAGGGTATGAGGCTGCACGCTCGCTCGGGATCGAGCAGCTCGATACCGTCATCGGCCCATCGCTCGGCGGCATGGTGGTCCTGGCCTACGCGGCGCTCTTCCCTGGAGCGGCGCGCAGGCTGATCACGATATCCGGCACGCTCGCGGCTTCGCCCTTCGCGATCGCGCTGCGCTCCATCCAGCGGGAAGCCATCACCGCCGATCCGGACTGGCGCCAAGGCAACTACACCGCCGACCGGCCGCCGCGCAGCGGAATGAGCCTGGCGCGCAAGCTGGGCACGGTCACTTACCGCTCGGCGGCGGAGTGGGATCAGCGCTTTGGCCGCCAGCCGGTCAGGGCGGATCTACGTGGCAGCGAGCCATTCACCGGGGAATTCTCCATCCAGGGGTACCTCGAATCCCAGGCGCGGCGTTGGGCCGACGCATTCGATGCCAACTGTTACCTGTACCTGTCGCGCGCCATGGACCGCTTCGATCTCGACGCCCACGGCGGTGACCCCGTGGCGGTACTTGGCAGGGCAAAGCTGGAACAGGCTCTGGTGATCGGAGTGGAGTCTGACCTGCTCTTTTCCATAGGGGAGCAGAGGGCCGTGGCGGAGGCGTTGCAGGCCGGGGGCGCCACCACGCGATTCGCGCCTCTGCAATGCATCGAAGGGCATGACTCCTTCCTGATCGACATCGAGCGTTTCGGGCGCGAGATCAAAGCATTCCTGGGTTGATTACCGCGCAGTCGCCTTGCGGCGCGGTCGCTTCGGCGCTTTCCCCCCTTGATTAAGTTCAACCGGCGTGCTGTCTCCCGGCCGCCGAGGCATAATGACCCTGTCCGCGACATAGAAAAAAGCCAGAACACTCAGCTCCGCGAGGCCAATAGTGGAACGCCGCCTGCACACGAGGCATCGAGCCCGGACGACCGTCTATATCACCGTAGCCGGCGGTTGCCGCAAGCTTTGCAAAGCGGTGAATCTCAGCGCCACCGGTGTATTCATCGAGACCACCAACCTCGGGTTGCGCAAGGGCCAAACCGTCGTGCTCTCCTTCGCCATCAACCTCGGCACGGTCACCAAGCTGCACCGGCGCACGGCGGTGGTGGCGCATGTCTCGCGCGGCGGCACCGGCCTCATGATGGAAAGCTACGCCGCCGTCGCCCGCGCGAATTGACGCGCGCCTCGTCGGCCGGAAGCTGACATCTTGGCGGACGAGCAGACCCATCCGGATAAAGCCCTCGCAGCGCTCGAGGAGTCGCGGCGCGAGCTCGAATCGTTGACTTACACCGTTGCCCACGACCTGCGGGCGCCGCTACGCACCATCGAGGGGTTCAGTCGCGCGCTGAGCGAGGATTGCGCGGCGGAGTTGGACGCGGACGGGCGCCGTTACCTGCAACACGTGCTGGATGCCGCCCATAGGATGTCGGGCATGCTCGAGGGGCTGCTCAGCCTCGCGCGACTTCAGCGGGCGGAGTTTCATCCGATACCACTCGACCTTGCGAGCATCGCCGGCGGCATCGTCGATCGGCTGCGCGCGGCGGAGCCGGCGCGTGAGATCGAGCTTGCGCTGAGCGGCAACATAGCCGCCGAAGGAGATTCCTCGTTATTGACGGCGGCACTGGAGGCGCTGCTGCAGAACGCGTGGAAATTCACCCGGGGCCGTGAACCGGCACGGATCGAGGTTGGCGCGCAGCCTGCCAACCCGGCCGTCTACTTCGTGCGCGACAACGGCGTGGGCTTCGACATGCGCTACGCCGACAAGCTCTTCAACCCGTTCCAGCGGCTGCATTCCGTGCAGGAGTTCGAAGGTATCGGCATCGGACTGGCGGCGGCGCGGCAAATCATCCGCCGCCATGGCGGGCGCATCTGGGCGGAGGCGGCCCCCGACCGTGGCGCCACGTTTTATTTCACGCTGCGAGAAAGTCTGGAAGAATCAGTCCCATGAAAGGCCGGCGGCCGGTGCTCTCCCTTCACTGCAGCAGCCGACCGGCCATTTCGCCGAGAACTATCTTCTGTACCGCCCGCAGCATGCGCAGCTCTCCCTCGACGTACGCATTCGCCGCTTCGGGATCAGGGCTCGCTGAGACCGCTGCGCTCATTCCAGCCTGAATCTCCGCGACGAGGCGTTCGGCGGCTGCGGGCACCGCTCTCACCAGCTCCGCGAGCAGGCGCTCCGCGGTTCTCTCGGCCAGACCCAACCCGCGGCCAGCGGCAACCGCATGAGCCCGAGTCACCGTGGCGAAGGTCGTCGCCTCACCCAGTGGAATCGTCATCGATGTCTCGGGCCAGGTCGAGTTTTCGTTGGCCATCGCGCTGGTCTCATAGACCGCGGTACATAAGAGGTCGTAGGCGGGCGCGAGGTGGACTCCTGGGGCATCGACTCGGAACGAGATGTTCTTCAGATGATTGTCCGAGTTGCCGACGAGAACGTTGAATACCAGCCATCGATAGAGCTGCTGCCTCGCGAGGGCTCTTTCACGGCACAGCTCGGCAGCCTGCACCAAGGTGTCGACGTTGGCTCCGACGTACTTGAAGGCGGGCGACCTGTTCAGTAGTTGACAGGTGTCGATGACGTGTAGCCGTCTGGTGTCATCGGGCGACGCCCCTCTGACTCGATCGAACCTATCGACGATGTACACCGGTTGCGGGACATACATTCGGCGCACTTCAGGCACGGTGAGGCCCACCTCCTTCGCCAGGCGCATGGTGAAGTATTCGTTCATCACGGAGGATGGATAGTGATCCGCCAACTGATGGTTGGGCTTCAGAATGTGAGTCGAAGGGGTCGCCGGCAGGGGCTCGAAGAGCTGCCCGTGCTCAAAAACGATCGGCAGCTTGTGCTGCGCGCCGGCCAGAGACATCTTCTTTGGCGCACTCCGGCTCAAAGAGGCCTTGGATAGATCGGCGATGCGCCTGCTGAGCTCGGCAAGCGGCAACGGCTTCACTCCACGCGCGCCTGCGGCAGGCTTCTGCGGATCGCGAAGGACGAGTGAGCCGGCGGACTCGGCGCCGAAGTAGCCGAGCAGCGCGAAGGCGTCATCCGCTGGCAGCAGGGCCTCCTTCGCGAGGATCAGGCGCAGACCTTCCTCGGGCAGGAGATTGTCGAAGTACCACTGCACGGGACGATCGCTCGCTCCATCCGAATGCAGGAGCTGACTGCGTGTCAGCGCCGGAGCGAGATCGAACCCCTCGGCCGCGCGCGCCCACGCTGTTGAGTACTCGAAGCACCAAAGGTTATCGCTTTCACGCAGATGACCGACCGGTTCTTCATTGATTGAGACAGCCAGTTCTCGGGGCGCCATCGATCACTACCGCGCTATGTCGGGCCGCCGCTTGGCGTCGCGCCGCGGCCTGAGCGGTTTCACGCCTGTTGCTTCAAGACGTGCAAACTCCTTCACAGCATCCGACGACACGTCGGCCTTCAGGTCGATACCGAGCTCTGCGAGGAGTCTCATGACCCGTCCAAGCTGTACGGTTGACTTGCCCCGCTCGACTTCTCGGGCAAATACGTGCCCGACACCCGCACTCCCGGCCAGATCGTCCAGCCGTACCTTTTGGGACTTTCGGGTCGCTCGAATGAGAAGACCGAGCTGCTGAGGGGAGGTGATCGGGGTGATCATGGCGGCGCATTTGATCGATGCGATCGCATCTATTATAAGCGATTACCTATCGTGCGCAAGAAAATCGATGCGAACGCATCTTTTTCAATCCCAGCTCATCAATTGGACAAAAAACGATGCTATCGCATCGCTTCTGATGGACCCTTCAGCTCGTGAGGCTCTTCGACATCGGCACGAACTCGATCGAGACGCCTGGACCCACGGGATAGTGGACCTTCTCGCCCGGGACGTAGCCTCGGGTCTCGTATAGCTTCTTGCCAGGGAGCGTTGCCATCATCTCGGCGCGGCGAAAGCCGTAGCGGCGTGCCTCGGTCTCGCAGCGCTCGAGCAGGGCGCTGCCGATGCCCTGCCGAGCCGCCGCGGGATCGATGAAGAACGCCCGGATCTTGGCGGCGTCGGTCCCCGGATCCAGCGTTCCGGCATTCCGGCCGGAGCCGGCATCACCCCCGAAGAGCGTCCGCCGATAGCTCCAGCCGCCGCAGCCGATGAGTCTGCCGTCACCTTCCACAACGAAGAAGGTGCCATCGGAGATGAGCTGGCTGTCGAGACCAAAGGCGCCCCTGAGCGCGCCCTCGATCTGCTCCGTGGAGTAATCGCCGGCGCCGAGCGCGCGAATGGATCTGGCGATCAGCTCCTGGATCTCCGCCGAGTCCGCCACCGTCGCCTGCCGCAGATGCCATGTCATAGAGCCCCATCATAAATGAGCGGGCCGCCGCTGTATGCACAGCCGGCGGCCCGCGGACATCCGGCATCCCTGCCCGTTCCTGGATTACTTGCCGAAGTTGTAAGTCACGTCCATGCCGTAAGTGACCGGCTGATTGACGATGTAGCGCGTGAACTGCGGGATCGCCAGGTTGATCTGCGGCAGAGGATCGAGCAGGACCTGCTTATTGGTCGCGTTGTTGACGAACAGGGCCAAGCTCCAGTTCGCTTCACGAATCCCGGCGCGCAGATTCACGATTCCATAAGACGGCAGATTGATGGCGGTATTGCCGATGTTGTTGAGAAACACCGTGACGCCGTAAGGCAGGTCGTACCGCGATCCGACGTAGCTGTACGTGACGTTGCCGAAGAACGCCATGTTGTCATCGATATCCCAATGGTAGTTCATCGACGCCGAGCCGGTCAGCTTCGGCGTGTCGGGAACGGCGTACCCCGCGGGTATGCCGTCGATCGGGCTGTCGTTGAGGAATTTGGTGTGCGTATAGCCCCAGTCGGTCGCGAAATCGAAGCCGTAGCCGAGATTGGCGCGGAACTCCGCCTCGAGGCCGTAGATATCGGCGTCGGCGCCGTTCACGGTGAAGCCGAAGCCGGAAATGTTGGTCGCTACCTGCGGATCCTTCCAACGCTCGTAATACGCCGTCAGGTTGAAGAGCGCGTGATGATCCCAGAGCTCGTTCTTGGTGCCGATCTCATAGTCCCACACCGAATCCGAGTTGAACTGCGGCACGCCCTGGCCGTTGACATTCGGGAAGTTGACCGTCGTCGCGTAAATGTGGCCCGGCGTGGTCGGCGTCGCCGAAAGCTTGGTCTGCAGGCCGCACTGTTCCAGTCCTGCCAGAGACGGTGGGCTGCCATACGGGCATGTCGCCGCACTGACCGCGGTTGCCAGACCGACGAAAGGCTGATCCGTTCCGCCCAGGCGGAAGCCCTTGGCGACCGTCCCGTACACCATGTGATCGGGATCGATCTGCCATGTCAGGTTGAAGCGCGGATTGGTTCCGCTGGAGCTGCTTGCCGCGTTGGTGTTGAACGGCTTGGTGTTTCCGGCCACCGTCGATGGACCGTTCAGCCCCAACAGGTTGTCGAAGCCGTAGGGCGTGAAATCGCCCCACTCGGTGTTGGACTGGGAATAGGAGTAGTGATACCAGCGCGCGCCGACGCTGGCCTTGAGGCCGTTGCCGAAATCCCAGGAGAGATTGCCGAAGAACGCGTTCTGCAGGATGGTCTGCGGCATGTAGTCGACGTAGATATCCGCGATCGGACCGGCCTGCGGATTGACAGACCACATGCTCCACTCGGATTGAAAGTCCTGATAGTAATATCCCGCCAGCCACTGCAACGGTGCGTTGCCGGTGGAGGCGACACGCAGCTCTTCGCTCACCTGCCGGGTGTAATCGCGCTCCTCGACTCCGGGGCCGAACGGACCGGGGCCCGTCGGGCCAAGGCCGCCGGCAGAGGCGTCATATGGAGCGGGTGGCGTCGCGGGATCGCTGGAGCCGAGCGCGGTCGAGCTCGAGTTCTCTTCCGTGCCGTCCTGCGAGACCAGGGAGTGGTTCGACCACAGGCCGGTGATGGAGGTCAGGGCGATATCCGGCGTGATGGCGTATTCGACCTTCAGGCTCCCCAGCGTGAAGCGGTCCCACTGCGGCTCGCCGGTGTCATAGATCTCGTAGTGACCCTTCGCGCTCGGCATGGCCGGATCGGTCGGCGAGCCATTGACGTCCACCGCGTTGGGCGCCCCACTCGTGCCCTCCTGCCACATGATCATCGGCGTGATCGACAGCTGATCGTTGGGCTTGAAGAGCAGGATCGCGCGGAAGGAGTCATTGGTCGCGGAGTTCACGCCCGTCTGGGACTCGATGAGCGGTGCGGTGTAGAAATTGGTCGGGCGCGAGTTCGTCGGATTCGCGCCGGCATCGGTCGTCACGGCACCGTCGGCGAGCACGTACCGGTTGAGCCAGCCGCTTTGGGAGGAGGCAGAGCCGACCAGCCGCAATGCGACCGTCGATGCGATCGGCAGGTTCACCATGCCGTTCTGCGTAAAGTTGATGCTGCCGCCGGAGCCGGTGTCGGAGATGGTCGACTCGCCGGAGGCGTCGAAGGTTCCAAGCTCCGGCATCGCCGGAATGAGCCGCACCGTTCCGCCCATGGAGCTCGCACCGTAGAGGGTCCCCTGCGGCCCGTGCAGGACCTCGGTCCGATCGAGGTCATAGAGGTTGGGATCGATGATCACCTTGCCCAGCTGCTCGGAGGCGGGAGCCGACAGCGCGATTTCATCCAGGTAAACACCGACCATCGAGGTGTTGCCGCCGGCGGAATTCAGGCCGCGCATCTCGTACTCGGTCTGGTTGGGGCCGGAGGTGCGCATCGCGAGCCCCGGGATGCCCTGCGACAGGGTGTTGAAATCCGTCACGCCGCGATTGGCGATGTCCGACGCGGTGATCACCGTCATGCTGATCGGCGTATCTTGTGCGAGCGTCTTGCGCTTCGTCGCAGTGACCACGATGGTGGCCAGCTCATCGGAGGATGTCGCAGTGGGCGCGGCTGGTGCCGACGGCCCGGATTGCTGATCGGCCCATGCGACGCCACCGAGGGTGCTCGCGAGCGCGGCAGCAACGGCGACTGACACCAAGTGAATTTTTCGGTTCATTTGCAGACCCTGATATGAGGTGAACGGGCTCGAGAACGGGGACCGGGCGGCCTGTCCGTCCGCGTGTGGCTCATTAGTGGCCCGCAAGATAGCCGATTAGCTTGGCAATTTCAGCAGTCGTGGCGTCCGCGCAACGGTTGCGGGGGCACGCCTGCACCATTGGAGGGCGGCCGGCTCAGCGTGCTGTCAGTTTTTGCACCTGTTGTCGTTTTCGTTCAGGCCGTTTTCGCTCAGAAGCTATCGAAGTACCTCTCCACGGCGTAGAGACAGAACGGCGGCACCAGGCCGGCATGGTAGTCGGTGAGTACCGCGGCCTCGCCGCCGTCGGTGGCGCCCCCCGCAATCGCTGCCACCGCGACCAGCGCCTTCGCCGCTGCGAATCCTTTCTTGACATCGGCTTCGGGATCGTTGGTGCCAACCGCCGAATCAACATCGAGCACCGTCACCTGCGCGCTCGGCGCATGCGCCGCCCAGTAACCCTGCATGAGCTGCGTATTGAAGTAGAAAACGGTCGGGTCGTCGTCGCCGCCGCAAAGAAGCACGGGACCCGCGGGGTTGAAGTCGCGGAGGTCGTTCTTCGCCAGATCCTGACGCAAGGTGTTGCCGGCGTTGGCGGGTGGCACGTCCGTGGTCGTCGTCGGGAAGCCTCCGTCCGGATTCGCTTGCGCATCCTGCAGGTAGCTCAGGCGGTAAGCGTTGATCACCAGCGGATTTGGACCGAAGCCGAGGGCGAATGCGGGCGCGAGATTGGTGGGCGTGGTGGCCGGGGTCATGGACGCATACTGCGGCGCCGGCGGGGTGCTGCTGAATATCGTGTTCTGCGGCAGGAGGCCCTGCGCATAGAGATTGGAGGTCGTGGTGTCGCTCGGCAGCAGCGAGCCGATATTGGCGGCGAACTGCGGCGAGAAGATGTCCGTGGCACTCGTGTAGACGTTGCCGTATGAGTGCTGGTACGAGTCGGTGACGAACGTGAAGTTGAGTACCGCGCTGCCATTCACCTCGCCCATGAAGATCGCATCGGCGAAGGCGGAGAGCGCATAGGGCCCTGACATCGGTCCCGCTGCCGTGACGGTCATTCCGGCCGCCTGCATGGCACTCACCGTAGCGAGCGCCACATAGCCACCCTGCGAATATCCCGTGACGAAGAGCTTGTCACTGCCGCTCACCCCCAGGACGGAGAAGGCGCTGCGCGCCGCGGTCAGCGCATCCATCATGTCGTGCGACTGTTGGGCACCCACCAGATAAGGATGGTAGGGAAGAGTCGAGGTGTCGTACCCGGCATAGTTCGGCGCAACGACGATGTACCCGCGGGCGGCGAACACCGTCGCGATGAGGACCCCCTCATCATTGACGTTGCCGTAGGTGCCGGGCAGATTCGCAATGTTGTAGGCCTTGTCGACCGAAGTGCCGTGCGCGTAGAGCACCACGGGCCGCGGCCCCTGACAGGACGGATCGCTGCCGCTGGGCACCATCAGCGCGCCCGAAGCGGTGGTCGCCTCACCCTGTCCGCCCACCGTCTCGTATTGCAGGTGATAGACGTTGACGGTGCATGCCGGCGTGAAGACCAGCTTGAGGAGCTGCGCATCGTCGCTGTTGCCGGTCAGCATCGAGAGCAGGTCGGAGACCGAGTAGGAGCCGGTCTGGGCAGGCGGGCTTTGGAGCAGCGCGCCCGGCTGCGGCGTCGTGGATTGCGGCGGGGCGGAGGAGCCGGTGACACTACCGTGGCATGCCGCGAGCAGGACCGTGGCCGCGGATGCCGCGAGGAGCAGAGCGGGGCGAACCATGGGGGAACCCTCCCGGGCGCGATGGCATGCAGCCCCCATTAGAATAGACGAGAGCGGCGGAAGTTCGCCTCAGGCGCTGCGGGCGAGCTCCGCGAGGGCGGCGCGCAGCTCTTTCAGCCGCGGCGGCTTGTTCAGCACGCGATCGACGTGTGGCGGCACCTGGTTTTCCGCCGTCAGCCGCTGACCCCAGCCGGTAAGGAGGACCACGGGTGTGTTGGGTGATACCGCCTTGATCGCAGCCGATACCCGCCTTCCGTCGACGTAGGGCATGCCGAGATCGGTGATCACCAGCTCGAACGGCTCACCCTTTGTTCGCGCCGCCTCGAACGCATCGATGCCGGCCTGGCCGCCATCCGCCGCGGTGACACGATGGGCGTCACCGCGCAGAGTCTCGCGCAGAGACTCGATGATGAGGGGATCATCGTCCACTATGAGGATGCGCAGCGGCCGCAGCGGCAGGCCGAGCGCGAGCTGCCTGCCGGTCTCATCCGCCGCGTCGGTTGCGGCGGCGAACACGACCCGGATCGTCGTGCCCTTGCCCGGCGCGCTGTCGATCTCGAGCTCCGCCCGGTGCCGCTGCGCCATGCCGTAGACCATCGCGAGACCCATTCCCGTGCCCCGCTCGCCCTTGGTGGTGAAGAACGGCTCGAGACACCGCCGCCGGGTTTCCGGGTCCATGCCGGCGCCGGTGTCCGAAACTTCCAGACAGATGACCTCGATCGGCGCCTCGGCCTCGGCCGCCTCGAGCACGGACCCCGGCGGGCCAACGCTTGCCGCGTCGCGCTTCGCTTGCCGCACGGCTCTCTTGGTCTGCACGGTGAGAGTCCCGCCGTCGGCCATTGCATCGACCGCGTTGAAGATGAGGTTGGTGAGTGCGTCGCGGATCTCGTTCTCCGCGCCCAGGATCACGGCCTGCGGTTGCACGAAGTCGGTTTGCAGGTCGATGAACGCGCCGCGCTCCTGTGGCAGATCGCGCCAGCGCGCCTGCGTCAGCTCGAGCGCTCCGCGGATGATGCGGTCCAGCTCTATCCTCGCCAGCGCCGCCTGGCCTTCCTGCGGCCGGTAGAACTCGCGCATGCGGCTCACCGTCCGCGCCACATCGTGGATCGCAGTCTGGATCGTCGTCAGATAGCCGCGTGCGCGGTCGCTGAGCCCGGGCTCGCGCTCGAGCATCGACTCGGTGTAGAGCGCGATCGGAGAAATCGCGTTGTTGATGTCGTGCGCGACACCGCTCGCCATCTGTCCCAGGGCGCGCAGCCGCTCCTGCTGCACCACCGTCTCCTGGCTCTGACGCAGCTCCTCGTAGGCCCGCTGCAGCGCGTCATAGAGCTGCGCCTGGTGGGCTGCTAGCGCGACGTGCTCGCTCAACTGCCGCAGGAACTCGCAGTCGCCGCTGCTGAAGGACTCCGGCTGGCGCCGCGCGGCCACGAGGACGCCGAAAACCCGGCTCTCGGCGCGCAACGGCGCAACGACCAGCGCGCGCAAGCCACCCTTCGCCAGAGTGCTCGGAAAAGGGTAGGTGCTGCCACCGATGTCGGACTCGTACACCAGCTCGCCGCGCACGCAGCGGCTCAAGCCATTGCGATCGACGCGTACACGTGCATTCTCCGTCAGAGCAAGCTCCATCGCCGTTTCGCGGCTACGCGCGCCGACGCTGGTGACGGTCAACATCTCCTCGTGAGGCTCGTAGAGGCAGATGCAGCCGAAGTCCACGGGCACGTCCTCCTCGAGATGGCGGATGACCACCTGGAAGATGCTGGACAGATCCTGGCGCTCGCCCACCGCCCGCGTGATCCGCTGCAGGAGATCGAGGCGGGAGAGCTGCCGCTGCAGTCTGGTGCCGAACGCCTCGCGCTCCTCGATGTCGGCCGTGAGCTGATCCAACATGTGGTTGAACGCATCCGTCAGGGCGCCCAGCTCGTCATTGCCGAGCTTCGGGGCCCGCACGGAATAGTCCCGCTTCTCCGAGACCGCGAGCGCAGCGCGCGCCAACGTCTGCACCGGCCGTGAGATCTGCTGCTGCAGGGAGCGCCCGAGGATATACGCGATCAGCATCGCGATTACGGTCATCCCCGCCGCGATCAGCGCGTAAAGGAAGATCTCGTGGTGCAGCGATGTCAGATCCCAACGCAAATAGAGCGTACCCAGCCGCTTGTTGCCGCCCTGCCGGATGGGCTCGTTGTAGATCAGCGTGCCTGCATCGAAGCGCACGCCGTCGCGTCCGGGATGTTGCGGAAAGGCCGTCGGCGGCGCGTTCGCCGGGTAGTGCGCGAAGAGCGCGCCGCCGCCATCGTAGACCGCGGCCAGGCTGACCCGCCCCTCGGCATGCAGCGCCGCAAGAACGTCCGTTTCATCGCTCGAGTTATCGAAAGCGAGCGCCGCGGTGCTGTTACTCGCGATCACCTCACCGAGAGTCTGCACGGTGTGGCGCGCGACGGCGCGATAGGTCGCATACTGATACAGGATGAATGCGGCGCAGGTGAGCGCGAGCACCGCGCCGCTGGTCACCAGCAGCATGATCATGAGCCGGCGCCGGATGGGAAGGTTGCGCACCGCCACGGCTAACCCTCCCCCGGGCCGGCCGCGGCGGCCGCGCGCAGCAGCTTCGAGCTCAGCTTGAGGCCGGCGGACTGCGCCGCCTGCGGATTGATGACCAGCCGTACGTGCTGATCGACCAGCACGAAGCGGATCATGCCGCCGCTCTCGACGAAGTGATCGAGGTCGCTCACGGTGAGCACGTCGCGGCCCTTGAGCGCGCCGAGGATTTGCGCCAGTTGCGGCGATTCCGAGGAGCTGATGTAGAGAATGTGGCAGCCGGTCGTATCCGCGACACTCTTTATCCGGCGCACGACGACAGGCCGCCCGTTCACGCGCTCGTTGGCGACCGCCTGATCGAGGGCGCCGCCGAACGGGTCATCGCCCAGCACGCCGATCACGATGGGGGCACGCTCGTCGGCGAAGGCTCCCGTGGGCCAGTCGACGAACTGCGAGAAATAGAAAAGAAACACGGCTTCCACCTGCGGTGCCGTCGGCGCCGCAAGCGCGCAGCGCCCGCCGAGCAGGCCCGTGGCGATGAGGAGCGCGACGGCCGCGGCCCGAATGCGGGCTCTTAGAGGTGCCATGTCACCCGTCCGAAGACGCTCCGATCGATCGCGCTGCGCTCATCTGGGGCACCGAACTCGATATGACTGGAGTGGAGCAGGCTTTGCCCCTCGAGCGAGAGTGTGAGGTGCTGCGTCACGCGCCAGATCGCATTGAGGTCGAGCTCCTGATAGCCAGGGTCGCCGGTGCCATTGACGATTTCGGGCAGCATTTCGACGGCCGACAACACGCGCAGTCCCCCATACAGCTCGACATTGTGCGGCAGATCGAAGTAAGACTGCACGCCGACCTGGTTGCGCGGCGTCGAGCCCTCGTAGAAGTGGTTGCGGTTGAGGTCCTCGCCCAGCGGCGTCAGGCTCATCTGCACGTAGGAATAGTTCACCGAGAGCCGCCACCACGCAACCGGCGAGTACTGGGCGAGACCCTCGAGCCCGGTCGCATGGCCGTCGATGAAGTTCTCGGTGAGGAGCGGATAGACAGTCTGGCCGGTCGCGACATCGAGGTACGGCGTGGCGAGCTCGAGTGAGGCGAGCCCCGTGTAGCGGTTGCGGAACACCGCCAGGTCGAGTGACAGATCGGTCAGCGGCTGCCAGCGGTAGCCGAGCTCGAAGGCGAGCACCTGCTCCGCATGGAAGTTGCGGTTGCCGACCAGGATGACCACCGGGTTGCTGGCGGGATCGGTGGCAACGATGTCCTCATTCTGCTCGATTCGCGTTGGCACCCTCACTGCGCGTGACACCGCGCCCCAGAGCGTGCGCGAGTCCGAGAGGTCCCAGGCTGCTCGCACGCTTGGCTGCACCTCGAAGCCGCTGAAGTCGTTGTGCTCGAGCTTGGTGCCGAGCGTCAGGTGCACCGCGTGCGGCAAAGAGACTTCATCCTGCACGAAACCGCTGGCGAGATTGTCGCGGGAGTCGGCCGGGTTGAGGGCGATGAGCCCCTTGCCGTGGGTGAGGTCGTCCATCGTCCGACCGGTGAGTCCCCAGGTGAACGTCTGGTTGCGGCCGAGCGGCAGATGCTCCAGAAAATCGACATCGAGCGTGCTCAGGTTGTCGATGAAAGTGGGATCGTCGCGGTGTGTGTAGTCGTAGTAGACGCGGACCTCGTAATCCGAATCGTCGCTCATCGTGTGCTGCCAGTGTGCGAGCACGTTGCCGCCGCCCACGCCCACCACCAGCGGCGGTGGGGGTCCGGGCCGGCCGATGATGTTCACCGCCGGACTCACTTGTCCTATGCGGCCGTCGTAGGCATCGCCCTGGACGCTGAACGCATCCGTCGAGTCGGCCTTCCAGTCCGTACGGAAGCCGACATGGCCGAGATCCCACCCGTCCGAGCTAGCAGCGGCCGGGTAGTCCTCAGGCGCGTGATCCTGGTATTTCGCGAATACGCGGTAGTACATTGGATCGCCGGCCGCGGCGTCGGCCTGGCCGCCGTACTGCGCCGCCACCAGCGCGCGCTCCTCTGAGCCGCCTCCCGCACTGGCCCAGGCGCCCTGTGTGTCCTCGGCGCTCTTGCTGATGATGTTGATGACGCCGTTGACGGCATTGGAACCCCAGAGCGCCGCGCCGGGGCCTCGGACCACCTCGATGCGATCGATGTCCTGCATGAGGTAGTCCTGCACATCCCAGAACACGCCGGAGAAGAGCGGCGTGTAGATGCTGCGGCCATCGCTCAACACCAGGAGATCGGGGGAGTTCGCGCTGGCGAAGCCGCGCGAGCTCACCGCCCACTGACTGGCCGTCAGCTGCGCGACGTTGATCCCGGGAACGTAGCGGATCGCTTCGGGGACGTTCATTGCTCCGGAGCTTGCGATTTGTCCGCTCGTGACGACCGCCACGGCGGCGGCGGAACGCGCAAGCGGCTGCGGGCCACGCGTCACGGAGGTCACCATGACGTTGGCGAGCTGCTCGATGCTGAGCTGCTTTAGCTGGTTGACCTGATCCGCAGCCATCGGCTGCGCGTGCAGCGCAGGCGATGCCACGGTCAGCGCGCTCGAGACGAGCATTGCGCGCAGCGCGGCTGTTACGGGCTCGCGCCCGCGAGTCGAGGCAGAGAGCATCATAGGTTCCCCCATCGATCCTGTACTTCACCCGTCGGCCTTATGTGAAGCGTCCGCACAATACCATCTCGAGCGCCCCCGTCGGTTGGCAAGGTTGTGACATGTGTCTCGTCGTGGCGCGCGGCGTCCAGGTCCGAAAATGGCTAGTTAGAGGCGGCATCCCGGCGTATCGTGGCCCCCATGCAAGAGACACTGCCATTCGAGCCGAGCGTGCTGGAGCGGGCGCGGCTGAGCCGCGATCCGCGCTTCGACGGCAAGTTCTTCATCGCCGTGGCTTCGACGGGCATCTATTGCCGTCCCATCTGCCCGGCATCGCCGTCCCCCAAGCGGGTCAACGTCCGTTACTTCGGTTCCGCGGCCGCGGCGGCCGAAGCAGGCTTCAGGCCATGCCTGCGTTGTCGCCCGGAGGCAGCGCCTGGCACGCCGGCATGGCTCGGAACGTCCGCGGTCGTGAGACGCGCGCTGCGCCTCATCAATGAGGGCGCGCTCGATGAAGCCAGCGTCGGCGAGTTTGCGACCCGCGTCGGTGTTGGCGCGCGGCATCTCGATCGGCTCTTCCTGCAGCACGTCGGCGCCTCACCGCTCGCGGTCGCGCAGACGCGCCGCCTGCATTTCGCCAAGCGGCTGATCGATGAGAGCGATCTGCCGATGACACAGATTGCGCTCGCCGCCGGGTTCGGCAGCCTCCGCCGCTTCAACGACTCATTCCGCAAAGCGTACCGCCGGCCGCCGCGGGAGCTGCGCCGAGAGCGCCGTGCGCCGCCGGTCCGCGGCATGGGCAATGAGGTATCGCTCGCCCTCTCCTACCGGCCGCCCTACGATTGGGACCACCTGCGCAACTTCCTTGCGCTGCGCGCTACACCGCGCGTCGAGCGGGTGGCGGAGCAGAGTTACGCCCGGCTGATCCGCACCGATGCAGGTCATGCGGTGATCCAGGTTCAGCCCGTGCAAGGCAAGGATGCGTTGCAGCTTCGCGTCCAGGGAGCACCACCCGCGGCGCTGTTTCAGATCGCCACGGCCGCGCGGCGCGTGTTCGATCTCTCGGCGGATCCGACCCTTCTGGCCGCTGGGCTGGGGTCGGACCCGCTGCTGCGTCCGCTGGTACGCCGCCGCCCCGGCGTACGCATTCCGGGCACATGGGACGCATTCGAGTGCGCCGTGCGCGCCGTGTTGGGCCAACAGGTCACTGTCGCGGCCGCTCGCACTCTGGCTGGGCGCATCGTGGAGCGCATCGGCGAGCCGGTAGCGACCACGGTTGCGGGACTCGACCGCCTGTTCCCAACACCGCGGATGCTTGCCGCCGCGAATCTCGATGGGCTGGGCCTCACCGGCGCGCGCATCGCCGCCCTGAAGGCCCTCGCGACCGCGGTGACCGAGGGCCGCGTCGCATTCGACCGGCCGGCCGACGAGATCGTCGCCAGCCTGGTGGAGCTGCCGGGCTTCGGCCAATGGACCGCGCAGTACATCGCGCTGCGCGCGCTCGGTGAGCCCGATGCCTTCCTCAGCGCCGATCTGATCGTGCGCCGCATGGCCGGCGGAGGCGGCGCGTCGCTGACAGTGAAAGAGCTGGAACGCCGCGCCGACGCGTGGCGGCCATGGCGCGGATACGCGGTCATGCACCTCTGGTGCGCGGCCACCGACCGGAAGAATGCTGGAGACCCTCGATGAAGACCACAGCCGAAGTCCTTTACTGGCACGAGCTCGACTCACCGGTCGGCAGGCTCCTCCTCGCCGGCGACGGCGAGAGCCTCATCCACGTGTGCTTTCAGACGGGGCCGCGTCCGCGGCAGCCGGCGAAAGATTGGGTCGTCGACGCCGCGCCGTTCAGGCGAGTGATCGCGCAACTCGGCGAGTACTTCGCCGGCAAGCGGCGCCAGTTCGATCTGCCGCTCGCGCCGCCCCCCTGTGCCAATGTGACCTGAGACATCTGCCTTCGATAGTTTACAGTCCAAGGTAGTATCACTCATGGCATCACTGACGGATTCTTCGATAAACAACACCCCCTCTGCTTCGGCCTTGGGCATCCCGGAAGGAGC
>DASXFY010000074.1:0-10628 GCA_036489335.1 Steroidobacteraceae bacterium | reverse complement strand
CCAGTCGATTGGTGCCAAGGGCAACACCACGGGCGAAGTCGTTTTCAACACCGCATTGACGGGGTATCAGGAGATCCTCACCGACCCGTCCTATGCCCGCCAGATCGTCACACTCACCTGTCCGCACATCGGCAACACCGGTGGCACGCCCGAGGATCTCGAGTCCGCGCAGATCTACGCCGCCGGGCTCATCATCCGCGATCTGCCGCCGCGCGCGAGCAGCTGGCGCGCCAACGAGTCGTTGAGCGAATTCCTGGAGCGTGGACGCGTCGTCGCGATCGCGGGTCTCGACACGCGGCGCCTGACACGCCTCCTGCGTGAGAGCGGCGCTCAGGCCGGCTGCATCATGACCGGGGAGCAGGTGGACACCGCCGCGGCCGTCAAGGCCGCGCGCAAGTTCCCGGGCCTCAAGGGCATGGATCTCGCCAAGGTGGTCACCACCAAGCGCGGCTTTCAGTGGAATGAGGGCAGCGTATGGCCGGACGGACTGCGCCCACCCATCCGCTCGCACCAGCGGCTGCATGTTGTCGCCTATGACTTCGGCATCAAACGCAACATCCTGCGCCTGTTGGCGGACTTCGGCTGTCGCATGACGGTGGTGCCGGCGCAGACCAGCGCCGAGGAGGCGCTGGCGCTCGCTCCCGACGGCATCTTCCTCTCCAACGGCCCCGGCGATCCGGAGCCCTGCGACTACGCCATCAATGCCACCCGCAGGCTTCTCGAGACCGACGTTCCGGTGTTCGGCATCTGTCTCGGCCACCAGATCCTCGGACTCGCCTGCGGCGCGAGCACGCTGAAGATGAAGTTCGGTCACCATGGTGCCAACCATCCGGTGCAGGACCTGGATTCCGGGCGGGTATTCATCACCAGCCAGAACCACGGCTTCGCGGTCGATGAGGCGACGCTGCCCGACAACGTGCGCCCGACGCACCGGTCGCTCTTCGACGGCTCGCTGCAGGGTCTCGCCTTCAAGGATCGGCCGGCATTCGGCTTCCAGGGTCATCCGGAGGCAAGCCCGGGCCCGCACGACCTCAAGCCGCTCTTCGAGCGCTTCAATCATCTGATGCTGCGCCGCCTCCAGACCCAACTCCGCCAGGCCGAGGAGCAGGCGCGCCGTCAGGCGGGAGGCCGCTGACATGCCCAAGCGGACCGACATCCACACCATCCTGATCATCGGCGCCGGCCCGATCATCATCGGCCAGGCATGCGAGTTCGACTACTCCGGCGCCCAGGCATGCAAGGCGCTGCGGGAGGAGGGCTACCGGGTCGTCCTGGTCAACTCCAACCCCGCCACCATCATGACCGACCCGGAAATGGCGGATGCCGTCTATATCGAGCCGGTCAACTGGCGCACCGTGGCGCGGATCATCGAGAAGGAACGTCCCGATGCGCTGCTGCCGACCATGGGCGGGCAGACGGCACTCAACACGGCCCTCGACCTGGTTCGCGAGGGAGTGCTGGAGAAGCACGGCGTCGAGCTCATCGCCGCCTCCAGAGCCGCGATCGACATGGCCGAGGACCGCGAGCGGTTCCGCAACGCCATGCGCGAGATCGGTCTCGAGACGCCGCGCTCGCAGATTGCGCGCAGCCTCGATGACGCATTGACCGTCGCGGCCGATATCGGCTATCCGATCGTGATCCGTCCGTCTTTCACTCTGGGCGGAAGCGGTGGCGGCATCGCCTACAACCGCGAGGAGCTCGAGGATATCGCGGCGCGCGGGCTCGATGCCTCGCCGACCTCCGAGGTGTTGCTCGAGGAGTCGGTGATCGGCTGGAAAGAGTTCGAGATGGAGGTGGTGCGGGACCACAAGGACAACTGCATCATCGTCTGCTCGATCAAGAACCTGGACCCGATGGGAGTGCACACGGGCGATTCGATCACGGTGGCGCCGGCGCTGACTCTGACCGATAAGGAATATCAACGCATGCGCGACGCTTCGATCGCGGTGCTGCGCAAGATCGGCGTCGACACGGGCGGCTCCAACGTGCAGTTCGCGGTCAGCCCGACCGACGGGCGGCTGCTCGTGATCGAGATGAATCCGCGTGTGTCGCGTTCCTCAGCGCTCGCTTCCAAGGCAACGGGCTTCCCGATCGCCAAGATCGCCGCCAAGCTCGCCGTCGGCTACACACTCGATGAGCTGAAGAACGACATCACGGGTGGCGCCACTCCCGCCTCCTTCGAGCCCTCGATCGACTACGTGGTGGTCAAGATCCCGCGCTTCACCTTCGAGAAGTTTCCGGCCGCCAACGACCGGCTGACGACGCAGATGAAGTCCGTCGGCGAGGTCATGGCCATAGGCCGCACTTTCCAGGAGTCGCTGCAGAAGGCGCTGCGGGGGCTCGAAACCGGACTCGACGGACTGTCGCCCATCCTCAAGCCGCCGCTCGACGAGGACGGCCAGACGAAGCTCGCGTACGAGCTGCGCGCGCCGGGACCCAACAGGCTGTTGTACGTGGCCGATGCGTTCCGCGCCGGCTGGTCCTTCGATCGCATCGCGGAGCTCACCCGCATCGATCCCTGGTTCCTGGCGCAGATAGAGGACCTGGTCGCCGAGGAGCGGCGGATCGGCGCGGAGGGATTCGGCGCTCTCACCGCGGAGCGGCTGCGGTCGCTGAAGCGCAAGGGTTTTTCCGACAGCCGGCTCGGCAGACTGCTCGATCTGCCGGAGAAGGCCGTACGCGCCAAGCGTCATGATCTGGGCGTGCGCCCGGTGTATAAGCGCGTCGACACCTGCGCCGCGGAGTTCGCGACCTCGACCGCCTACCTCTACTCGACCTACGAGGAGGAGTGCGAGGCGCAGCCGACCAACCGCCGCAAGATCATGATCCTCGGCGGCGGACCCAACCGCATCGGCCAGGGGATCGAGTTCGATTACTGCTGTGTGCACGCGGCCCTATGTCTGCGCGAGGACGGGTTCGAGACCATCATGGTCAACTGCAACCCGGAGACGGTGTCGACCGACTACGACACCTCCGACCGCCTGTACTTCGAGCCGCTGACACTCGAGGACGTACTCGAGATCCTCGCCAAGGAGAAGCCCGAAGGCGTCATCGTGCAATTCGGCGGCCAGACGCCGCTGAAGCTGTCGCGCGCGCTGGAGGAAGCGGGCGCGCCGATCATCGGCACCTCGCCGGACTCGATCGACGTCGCCGAGGACCGGGAGCGGTTCCAGGCGCTGGTGCGCAAGCTCGGCCTGAAGCAGCCGGCCAACGCGACTGCGCGCACGGAAGACCAGGCCGTGGTGCTCGCGCGGGAAGTCGGCTTCCCGCTCGTGGTGCGCCCCTCCTACGTGCTCGGCGGGCGCGCGATGGAGATCGTCTTTAACGAGGAGGATCTGCGCGCCTACATGGGCCATGCGGTGCAGGTCTCGAATGACAGCCCGGTGCTGCTCGACCGTTTTCTCGATGTTGCAATCGAGGTCGACGTCGATGCGGTATGCGATGGCGAGGAGGTGCTGATCGGCGGCATCATGGAGCACGTCGAGCAGGCCGGAGTGCACTCCGGTGATTCCGGCTGCTGCCTGCCGCCCAACAGCCTGACCGCGGAGACCCAGGAGAGCCTGCGCGATCAGACGCGCAAGCTCGCCAAGGCGCTCTCGGTCGTGGGTCTGATGAACATCCAGTACGCCATCCAGAACGGCATCATCTACGTACTGGAAGTCAACCCTCGCGCTTCGCGTACGGTGCCGTTCGTTTCCAAGGCGACTGGCCTGCCGCTGGCGAAGATCGGAGCGCGGGTGATGACGGGCAAGAAGCTGCGCGATCAGGCCGTGACCGCGGGCCGCGAGCCGCCATATTTTTCGGTCAAGGAAGCGGTGTTCCCGTTCGTCAAGTTTCCCGAGTCCGACCCGATCCTCGGACCGGAGATGAAGTCCACGGGCGAGGTGATGGGAACCGGCCGGACCTTCGGCGAGGCCTACGCCAAGGCGCAGACTGCTTCCGGTGTGACGTTGCCCCGAAAGGGCGTGTGCTTCATCAGCGTGCGCGACCGGGACAAGCCGGGCGCGGTGGAGCTGGCGCGCCGCCTGATCGCGCGCGGGTTCGAAGTCGTCGCGACCGAGGGTACCGCGCGCGCCTTGACGGAGGCCGCTATCACCTGCCGGAAGGTGAACAAGGTGCGCGAGGGGCGCCCGCATATCGTGGATATGATCAAGAACGATGAGATCGATCTCATCGTCAACACGACCGAGGGCAAGCTCGCGATACGGGAGTCGAACTCCATCCGTCGCGAGGCGGTGCATCATCGGGTGACTTACTACACAACGTTGGCCGCGGGGCTCGCCACCTGCGAGGCGCTGGATCATCTCGATGAGGTCGAGGTGAACCGCCTGCAGGACCTGCACGAGGCGCTGAGGCAAAGTGCATGAAACGCACTCCCATGACCCTGCGCGGCGCCGAGGCGCTGCGGGCCGAGCTCAGGCGACTGAAGACCGAAGCCCGTCCGAGCGTGATCAAGGCGATTGCCGAGGCCCGGGCGCACGGCGATCTGTCGGAGAACGCCGAATATCACGCCGCACGGGAGCAGCAAGGCTTCATCGAGGGGCGCATCAACGAGATCGAGGCGAAGCTCTCCAACGCGGAAATCATCGATCCGAGCAAGCTGACCAACAACGGCAAGGCCGTTTTCGGCGCCGTGGTGGAGCTGGAGGATCAGGACGACGGCACGCGCGTCATCTACCAGGTGGTGGGCGAGGACGAAGCCGATATCCGCGCGGGACGCATCTCCATTACGTCTCCGATTGCCCGCGCGCTCGTGGGTAAATCCCAGGGCGATGTGGTCGACGTCTCGGCGCCGGGTGGCGTCCGCTCCTATGAGATCGTCACCGTTCGGTTCGAGTGATCCTCGCAGTTTAGGCGTCCGGAATCACGATCCGCGGCAGATCCGGCCGCGGGCGATAGAGGACGGCCACGTTGCCGATGCGGTGCACGAGTGAGCTGCCGGTCCGCCGCGCCAGCTCCTCGAAGAGCGCATCGCGCGCCTGCCGATCGCCACCGGGCGCCTTGATCTTGATGAGCTCGTGATCGAGGAGGGCCCGCTCGGTCTCGCGGGCGACCGCATCGGTCAAGCCGGCCGACCCCAGGCGGACGACCGGCTGCAGCTCATGGGCCAGGCCGCGAAGATGGCGGCGCTGGCGGTCGGAAAGCGTAGGCAGCATCCGGCGATTTTAGAGGTATTTGACCAAATCCGGCAGTACTCCGGGAACGGCGGGAGGACGTTGTGCTTTCGAATATGAGGCCAAAGGTCTTGAAGCGCGGTGGCGATGCCCTGATCAAGGTTTCTGCCAGGGTGCAGGCTCTCAGGAGCTCATTCGGGACGCGCGCGGGGCTCGCCAGGGTGAAGCTGGTCGATCTGCCGCTTGACGGGCTCGCAATCCTGAAATGTATCTGCTGGCCAAGGATTTTCGCTTGGTGTAGCGTGTTCGAAGCTGAACCAGGTTCGGGAGCAGACAAACTGCCGGGTGCCGGCAGGCGAGGCCGCATTTGAAGATGAATGATTTGACCAAGAACATCCTTCTTTGGGTGGTGATCGTCTTCGTCCTGCTGCTGGTTTTCAGCCGGTATATGCCGAGCGTGAGCCAGCAGGAGGAGATCAAGTACTCCACCTTCCTGAACGATGTGAAGGCGCACCAGGTCGACAGCGTCGTCTTCCAGGGAGACATGCTCTACGGCGTGATGAAGGACCACACGCGGTTCAAGACCTACAACCCTGAGACGGAGTACACCGCCCTCATCGGTGCGCTCGAAAAGAACGACGTCGGCATTTCCGGCGAGCCGCCGAAGCAGCCCAATTTCCTGGCGCAGCTGCTGCTGCAGCTGGCGCCGGCGCTGCTCCTCATCCTGGTCTTCGTGTACATGTTGCGGCAAATGCAGGGCGCCTCGGGCGGCCGGGGAGCCATGTCCTTCGGCAAGAGCCGCGCGCGCCTGCTCGGCGAGGATCAGGTGAATGTCACCTTTGCCGATGTCGCCGGGGTCGATGAGGCCAAACAGGAAGTATCGGAAATCGTCGATTTCCTCAAGGATCCGGGCAAGTTCCAGAAGCTCGGCGGCAAGATCCCCAAGGGCGTGCTCATGGTGGGCTCGCCGGGCACGGGCAAGACCCTGCTCGCGCGCGCCATCGCGGGCGAGGCCAAGGTCCCTTTCTTCACCATTTCCGGCTCCGATTTCGTCGAGATGTTCGTCGGTGTCGGCGCCTCGCGCGTGCGCGACATGTTCGAGCAGGCGAAGAAGCATGCGCCGTGCATCATTTTCATCGACGAGATCGACGCGGTCGGTCGTCATCGCGGCGCCGGCCTGGGCGGCGGACACGATGAGCGCGAGCAGACCCTGAACCAGTTGCTGGTGGAAATGGACGGCTTCGAAGGCAACGAGGGCATCATCGTCATCGCGGCCACCAACCGTCCGGACGTGCTGGATCCGGCGCTGCTGCGGCCGGGCCGTTTCGATCGGCAGGTGATCGTGCCGCTGCCTGATGTGCGAGGGCGGGAGCAGATCCTGCGCGTGCACATGCGGCGCGTGCCGCTCGCCGATGACGTCAAGCCGGCGCTCATCGCGCGCGGCACGCCAGGCTTCTCGGGCGCGGACCTCGCCAACCTGGTGAACGAGGCGGCGCTATTCGCGGCGCGCGCCAATAAGCGCACCGTCGGCATGGATGAGTTCGAGCGCGCCAAGGACAAGATCATGATGGGCGCGGAGCGGCGCTCGATGGTCATGACCGAGGACGAGAAGCGCATGACGGCTTATCACGAGTCCGGCCATGCGATCGTCGGCATGACCGTGCCGGAGCACGACCCGGTCTACAAGGTCACCATCATTCCGCGCGGCAGGGCTCTGGGCGTGACCCAGTTCCTACCGGAGCAGGATCGCTACAGCATGTCGAAGCGTCGGCTGGAGAGCGCGATCGCAACGCTCTTCGGCGGACGCATCGCCGAGGAGCTGATCTTCGGGCCGGAGTCGGTGACCACGGGTGCCTCGAACGACATCGAGCGCGCGACGGAACTGGCTCGCAACATGGTCACGAAGTGGGGACTATCCGACAAGCTCGGACCGCTCACCTATTCGGAGGAGACCGGCGAGGTCTTCCTCGGGCGCAGTGTGACGCAACACAAGCAGGTGTCGGATGTCACGGCGCACGCCATCGACGAGGAAGTGCGGAGCGTCATCGAGAGCAACTACCAGCGCGCGCGCCAGATCCTGGTCAGCTCCCTGGAGAGGCTGCATGCCATGGCGGATGCGCTGATGAAGTACGAGACCATCGATGACGAGCAGCTGAAGGACATCATGGCGGGGAGGCCGCCCAAGCCGCCGGCGGGATGGGACGACACGCTGTCGAATCGGCCACCGCGATCGCCTGTAGAGGGACCGACTGCTCCGGCTCCTGGTGGTACCGCCATCGGGCCGCCAGCGGGCCAGCACTGACACCCACGCACCCGGTACTGCACTGTCGGGGGCGGCTGCTCGGGCTCGAGCAGCCCGTCGTCATGGGGGTGCTGAACGTCACCCCCGATTCATTCTCGGACGGGGGCAATTTCGTTCGGCTGGAGGCCGCAGTCGAGCGGGGACTGCAGATGGCGGCGGAGGGCGCAGCCATCATCGATGTTGGCGGCGAGTCGACCCGGCCGGGGGCGCAACCGGTGAGCCTGGATGAGGAGCTGCGCCGGGTCATCCCGGTCATTGCACGCTTGCACCCGCGCGCGCACGCCGTCCTTTCCGTCGATACCAGCAAGCCCGAGGTCATGGAGGCCGCCGCTGCCGCGGGAGCGGCGATGATCAATGACGTGCGCGCTCTGCGTGAGCCGGGTGCCATGGAGGCGGCGGCGAGCTCCGGTTGCGCGGTCTGCCTGATGCATATGCTCGGCGAGCCGCGGACCATGCAGGACGCGCCCAGCTATCGGGACGTCGTGGCGGAAATTCAGGAGTTTCTCGCGCAGCGGGTGACAGCCTGCATCGGCAGCGGTCTCGCTGCCGAGCGCATCGTCCTCGATCCTGGCTTTGGCTTCGGCAAGACGCGCGCGCACAATCTGGAGCTGCTGCGCCATTTGGGCCGGCTGTCGGTGGCGGGACTGCCGGTCATGGCCGGCTTGTCACGCAAGTCGCTGGTGGGGACGCTCACCGGCCGGCCGCCGGAAGAACGGGTCCACGGCAGTGTGGCTCTCGCGGTGATTGCGGCGTTGAATGGCGCGCGTATCCTGCGCGTTCACGATGTAGCCGCGACCGTGGAAGCCCTGAGGGTATTGAGCGCCGTGCAGGACGGCCAGGCCGCGCCGGCGGCTATCATGTAACGCGATGTAACGAGGATCCTTCTTTGACCCGAAAGTACTTTGGCACCGACGGAGTTCGCGGCCGGGTGGGCGAGCACCCCATGACGGTGGACTTCGCGCTGAATCTGGCGAGCGCTGCGGGTCGCGTGCTGGTTCCCGACGGCGGCACCGTTCTCATCGGCAAGGACACGCGCCTGTCCGGCTACATGTTCGAATCGGCGCTCGAAGCCGGTTTCGTCGCTTCCGGGGTGAATGTCATGCTCATCGGGCCGCTGCCGACGCCTGGCATCGCCTACATGACCACGCATTTCAACTGCGACTTCGGCGTCGTGATCAGCGCCTCCCACAACCCTTACGACGACAACGGCATCAAGTTCTTCGATCGCAGCGGGGCGAAGCTGTCCGATGAGCTCGAGGAGCGGATCGAGGCGGAGCTTGCACAGCCGATCATCACCCGCACCTCCCGCAGCCTGGGCCGTGCCACGCGCGTCGACCGCTCACGCAACCAGTACCAGGAGTTCTGCGCCTCCACGCTGCCGGCCGGAGTGGACCTCAGCGGACTGAAGATCGTCATCGACTGCGCCAACGGGGCTGCCTACAAAGTCGCCCCGCGCGTGCTCGCCGATCTCGGCGCCGAGATCGTCCCGATCGGCTGCTCGCCCAACGGACGCAACATCAACGATGGCTGCGGCTCCACGGCGCCGGAGCTGCTGCAGCTGACTGTCCCAGGCGTGCGCGCCCACGTGGGCGTGGCGCTCGACGGCGATGGTGACCGCCTGGTCATGGTCGATCATCTCGGCCGCATCCTCGACGGCGATCAGCTTCTCTATATCATTGCGCAGGCGCGCCAGGGCAGCGGCTCCCTTCGTGGCCCCGTGGTGGGTACCGTCATGAGCAATCTCGGTCTCGAGGTGGCGCTGCGCGAGGGCGGCATCGAATTCCAACGCGCCCAGGTCGGCGACCGCTACGTGCTCAGCCTGCTGCGCGAAACCGGCGGTGTCCTGGGCGGCGAGACATCCGGCCACATCATCTGCCTCGACAAGACGACGACCGGTGATGGCATCGTGAGCGCCCTGCAAGTGCTCGCCGTGATGAAGCAGACCGGCCGCTCCCTCGCCGAGCTCGCCTCCGGGATGCGCAAGTTTCCGCAGGTGCTGCTCAACGTGAAAGTCGCCGCCCGCTTCGATCCGGCCAAGGTTCCCGCCGTGTGTGCAGCGGTGCAGCGCATCGAGAAGCGCATGAACGGGGAGGGCAGAGTGGTCCTGCGCCCCTCGGGCACCGAGCCGGTTATCCGCGTGATGGTGGAGGGGCGCGACGAGAGCGCGACCCGGGCAGCGGCCACCGAGCTGGCCGAAGTGGTCCGCGAGGCCGCTGACTAAGATCAATTGCGCGGCCCGGCCCTCGCCGCTATCATCGCGCCCCCGCTAGAGGTCGGGCCCTCCACATGCGCCGTCCCATCGTTGCCGGTAACTGGAAAATGCACGGGACGCGCAGTGACAATGCGCGCCTCCTCGAGGAGATCACGTCCCGCTATCCCGACGATCCGGCAGCGGAGTGCGTGGTCTGCCCGCCGTACGTGTATCTGCAGGACGTCGGCCGCCAGTTGCGCGACTCCGCGATCCTCCTCGGCGCGCAGGATGTCTGTGCCGACACGCACGGCGCTTTCACCGGCGAGGTCTCGGCCGCGATGCTCAGGGACGTCGGCTGCCAGTACGTCATCGTCGGCCATTCGGAGCGGCGGGCTCTCTACCGCGAGAGCGATCAGCTGGTCGCGCGCAAGTTCGCCGCCGCCCACGGCAAGTCGCTGGTGCCGATCCTCTGCGTTGGCGAGCAGCTCGCCGACCGCGAGGCCGGGCGCACGCGCGAGGTTGTCGTGCGTCAGCTCGATGCGGTCCTCGAGCTTTGCGGCGAGCAGACGTTGACGAGCGCCGTGATCGCGTACGAGCCGGTCTGGGCCATCGGCACCGGGCGCAATGCCAGCCCGGATCAGGCGCAGGAGGTACATGCTTTCATCCGTGCCCGCATAGCCGGCCGGGATGCTACAATTGCGGGAGGCACCCGTATCCTCTACGGCGGCAGCGTCAAGGCGAGCAATGCAGCGGAGCTCTTTGCCATGCCGGACGTCGATGGCGGCCTGATCGGCGGCGCTTCGCTCAAAGCGGATGAATTTCTGGCGATCCTGGCCGCTGCTGGATCGCGGTAGATAAATTTATGTTGCACGCATTCCTGGTAGTCGTTCAGATCATCTCGGCGCTCTGCATCCTCGTTCTGGTGATGCTGCAGCGCGGCAAGGGCGCTGAGGCCGGTGCAGGTTTCGGCGCGGGCGCTTCCGGCACCGTATTCGGCGCGCGTGGCGCGACCACCGCCCTG
>DASXFY010000035.1:0-1593 GCA_036489335.1 Steroidobacteraceae bacterium | reverse complement strand
GTGGTGAAGATGAACGGCGTGGGGTAGTGCACCTCGGGCTTGAGCTGCTGATAAGGCGAGATGGACGCGAGGAAGTCGCGCTCCGCCGGAACGGAGACAGAACCGTACTCGCCGACCCAGCTGGCGCCGGCCGCGATGTGCTCGAAGCGCAGCATGTCCAGCAGAGGCACCTGAATGACGATCGCGTTCCAGAGATCGGGGTGCTCGGTCATCTCGACGCCCATGAGCAGACCGCCGTTGGAGCCGCCGATGATGCCGAGCCGCCGAGTGGAGGTGATCTTCTGCGCGATGAGGTCCTCGGCCACCGCGGCGAAGTCGTCATAGATGCGCTGGCGATGGGTCTTCAGACCGGCCTCATGCCAGGCGGGGCCGAACTCGCCGCCGCCGCGGATGTTGGCCAGCACGTACACGCCGCCGTTCTCCAGCCAAAGCTTGCCGACATTGCCGGAGTAGTAGGGCGTCTCCGCGACCTCAAAGCCGCCGTAGGCCGTCAGCAGCGTGGGATTGGCGCCGTCGTATTGCAGGTCCTTGCGATGCACGATGAAGTACGGGACTTTTGTTCCGTCTTTGGAGGTCGCCTCGCGCTGCTCGACGGTGTCTTTGGACGCGTCGAACTGGGGCGGCTGCGACTTCGCCAGCGTCAACGAGCCGGTGGCCGCATCGCCCAGCCACGCGGAGTTCGGCGTGAGGAAGCCGGTGATGCCGAGGAAGAACTCATTGCCCTGCTCGTTGGCGGTGAGGATCTTCACGCTCACATTGCTGGGCGAGGAGAGCGCCTGGCGCGTCCATCCCTGCGCGGAGGGCGTCAGCAGGTAGGCGCGGCCCTGCACGTGATCGAGCGTGGTGAGGATCAGGCGATCGCGCGTCATCGCTACGCTATCCATGAACTCCTGCGCGGTCGGCGCAAAGACAACGGTGGGCGTCAGGTGCGCGGGATCGCGCAGGATGTCCGCGGACTTCAGCTCCAGCAGCGAGCCGGCGGCGAAGCTTGCGCCGCCCGGCGAGGGCGTCCAGTCCTGCTCGAGCGAGACCAGCAGACGCCCCTGCAGCATGCCGTCGACATCCGACTTGGCCGGCAGCGCCAGCGGCTGAATGCCTTTGGGCGTGCGCACGGAATAGAGTGTCTCAAAGAACGAGGGCCGGCGGATGAACAGCGTCAGCATGTGGCCTTCGGCGTCATGCACGGGGAGCGGGTCGGCGCTCACGTCCGTGGCTGCGCCGCGATAGACCTCCTTCGCGTCGCTGAGCGGCGTGCCGCGCTTCCACTCCTTCACGACGAACGGATAGCCCGAGGCCGTCATGGTGCCCGCGCCCCAATCGCGTGCGACTAAGAGCGTGTCGTGATCCAGCCAGGCCACCTGCTGCTTGCTGTGCGACAGCTCGAAGCCGCCCGGGACGAAGCTGGCGGTCTGCAGATCGAACTCGCGCAGGGTGCTCGCATCTTCGCCGCCCGCGGAGAGCGTCACCATGCAGTCTTTGTCGCCGGGGTAGAGGCAGTCCAGACCGTGCGGAACCCAATTCACCTTCTCGGCGCGGCCGAGGGCGTCGTAGTCCAGCACCGTCTGCCAATCGGGATGCTCGCTCGTGTAGCTC
>DASXFY010000070.1:0-5241 GCA_036489335.1 Steroidobacteraceae bacterium | reverse complement strand
GCCCGCCGGGGTGGAGATGGTCATGCCCGGGGACAACATCAAGATGGTGGTGGAGCTGATCAGCCCGATTGCGATGGAAGAGGGGCTGCGCTTTGCGATCCGTGAGGGCGGCCGCACCGTCGGTGCCGGCGTCGTCGCGAAAATACTGAAGTAAGGAGCTGCAGCCATGGCAAACCAGAACATCCGCATCCGGCTCAAGGCCTTCGATCACCGGCTGATCGACAATTCAGCGCGTGAGATCGTCGAGACCGCCAAGCGCACCGGCGCCACGGTCAAAGGTCCGGTACCGCTGCCGACCAAGATGGAGCGCTTCACCGTGCTGGTCTCCCCGCATGCCGATAAGGATGCCCGCGACCAGTTCGAGCTGCGCACCCACAAGCGGCTGATGGACATCCTCAACCCCACTGACAAGACGGTGGACGCGCTGATGAAGCTCGAGCTGCCGGCCGGGGTAGACGTCCAAATCAAGTTGAATTGATCTGCCCGGCGTGCGGCCCGGCGTTCCCGCCAGGGGATGCCGCGCCCGCTTGCGCCTTGAGCCAGGTCTTGAGTGCGTGCAGCCCGACAACTGCCGCCATCCCTGGGTGCACGATATAATAGGCGTACCGAGCCTGTAGACCCGGAAGGCACTGGACGAGCTCGCCGGTGCTCAGTTCCTCCTGCACCAGAGCACCTGGTGCCAGCGCGATCCCTTGCCCATCCGCTGCCGCTCGGAGCAGCAAGTTCGATTCGCTGAATTCAGGTCCCTGTCGAATCGCCGGCGGCGGCAGGCCGACGGAGAGAAACCACTGATCCCAAGGCTCGTGCGCGTCGTGCAACAGCGTGCACTGCGACAATTCCCGTGGCGTTCGCGGCAGCTCTCCGCCGCGATAGCGCGGACTGCAGACAGGAAGCAGATGCTCGTCCAACAGCTTCTCTGCTTCGAGTCCCGCCCAGTGTCCGGCACCGAAGCGGATCGCAACGTCGATCTGCTCGCGGCTGAAATCCGTGAGCGCCAGCGACGCCTGCAGATTCACGCCGATATCCGGATGAGCTCTATGGAAATCCGGCAGCCGCGGCACCAGCCAGCGGGCCGCGAAGCCCGGCAGCACTCCCAGGGTAAGTGTCCCGCGGCGTGCACGTACCTCGTCCACCCCTTGTCTGAGACTTTGCAACGCCTCGCGTACATGGCGGTATAGGACTTCACCGCTCTCCGTGAGCAACATTGCCCGGCCGCCGCGTCGGAACAGCCTGGTCCCCAGGTACTGTTCGAGAATCCTGATCTGCTGGCTCACCGCGGCATGGGTGACACAGAGCTCCCCGGCGGCGCGACTGTAGCTGAGGTTCCGGGCGGCGACCTCGAAGGTGCGCATGGCGTGCAGCGGTGGTAAACGATCCGCCATGTCTCAATGTTAGTTAAAGTAACGATGGATCTCAAAAGATATCGTTTGCCGGCGGCGATCTCCAAAAATATCGTGGCGCATCCCATCAGCGGTGGCTTCCATGACCCTGCGATTTCATCTGCTTGCCATTCTCGCGGCCGCCCTGACCGTGCCTTGCAGCCCCGCCCGCGCCGCGGCCATTCGCTACGGATGGCAAAAGGTCGACGGGCTCGAGATCTTCTATCGGGAAGGCGGCGCGCCTGCCGCGCCCACGATCGTATTGCTGCACGGCAATCCCGCTTCCTCCATACAGTACGAGAAGCTGATGGAGCGCATTGCCTCGCCCACCCTGCACGTGATCGCCATGGATTATCCGAGCTTCGGCTACTCCTCCGCTCCAGGCGCCAGGCAATACGCCTACACGTTCGATCACGTGGCAGAAACGGTCAGTCACTTCCTGGCCGCACGCGGGATCGAGCGCTACGCGCTATTCATGCAGGACTACGGTGTCCCGGTGGGGTTTCGGCTGATCGCAGCCGACCCCGGGGCAATTACGGCGGTGATGGTGCAGAACGGCGTCATTCATTTGGATGGCTTTCCGCTGGCGCAGGATCCCAACGGCGAGTTGCGTCGGCATTGGCGGCATCGAAACGCGGCCATCGACCAGCGGCGCATCACCTACATCAGGAGCCTCGAGTTCCCGCAGCCCCAGCAGTGGGATGAGGACGACAAGCTGAGTCCCGATACGGTACTGCTCATGATGGCCTCCGAGCAGCGGCCGGGCGTGCCCATTGCGCGCGCCGACCTGTGGTTCGACTACGGCAGCAACGTAAAGCGCTATCCCGAGTGGCAGGCCATGCTCAAGCGGCTGCAGCCGCCCACTCTCGTCATCTGGGGTAGCCGGGACGATTTTTTCACGGTTCCGGGCGCAGTCGCGTACCTGAAAGAAGTGCCGCGAGCCGAGGTACACATCCTCGACACGGTGCATTTCGCCACGCTCGAAGAGCCGGGTGAAGTGGCCCGGATCATCCTGGATTTCGTCGCCCGCCACCCTCTTGCGGCGCCCGGCGCGCATCAGGCACGGATGCTTCCGGCACACTGACCGCACGCGCACGCAGGGGTCGCGCGGGTAAGCACTCTGCACCGCAGCGTGCGACTTGCAGCGCATAGACCACGCGACTATACTTCGCGCCCCTTCGATCGGGCGCGGTTGGGGCGGAAGGCCCCAAGACCACTCGAGAAACCAGGCGCAGCGCGGTCCCGCGCACGCCTTTCTCCGGTTGTCTCCGCGGCCCGATGTGCAGCGCACATAGAGGCAAGCTAATGGCAATTGGAGTCGTCGGCCGCAAAGCAGGCATGACGCGGGTGTTCACCGACTCGGGCGAGACCATTCCGGTCACCGTGATCGAGGTTCTGCCCAATCGCGTTACCCAGGTGAAGTCCCAGGACAAGGACGGCTATCGGGCCGTGCAGGTCACCTATGGGACACGGCGGCCGCAGCTTTATTCCAAGGCCGTTATCGGCCATCTCGCCAAGGCCAATGTGGCGCCCGGCAAGGCGCTGGTCGAGTTCCGGCTCGCCGACGGCGACAAGATCGATCTCAAGCCCGGCGCCGAGGTCAAGGTGGACCTCTTCAAGGCCGGAGAATGGGTCGACGTCACCGGCACCACCCTCGGCAAGGGCTTCGCCGGCGTGATGAAGCGCCACAACTTCGCCGGCCTGCCGGCAACCCACGGCGTATCGGTGTCGCACCGCTCCCCCGGCTCGATCGGCCAGCGCCAGACCCCCGGTCGTGTCTTCAAGGGCCGCCGGATGGCGGGCCACATGGGCGTGGTGCGCCGCACCACGGAGAATCTCAAGGTCGTGCAGGTTGACGCCGAGCGCAATCTCCTCCTCATCCGTGGCGCGGTGCCCGGGGCGGAGGGCGGCCAGGTCATCGTCCGTCCGTCGTTGAAGGCGGCACGCCGGGCGCTGCGCAAGACAGTCGCACCGACCAAGGTCGGCTCGACGCCGTCGGCCAACCCGATGAAGCAGTCGAAGAAGTAAGAGGCCATGAAGCTCAAGATGGTCAGCGGAGCTGCCGAGCTCCAGGTATCCGAGGCAGCCTTCGGGCACGAGTTCAATGAGGCGCTGGTCCACCAGGTCATCACCGCCTATCGCGCCACCGGTCGCTCGGGCACCAAGGCGCAGAAGTCGCGCGCCGAAGTCAGCGGCGGCGGCAAGAAGCCGTGGAGCCAGAAGGGCACCGGGCAGGCACGCGCCGGCTCGAACCGTTCGCCCATCTGGGTGGGCGGCGGCAAGACCTTCGCCGCCAAGCCGCGCAGCTTCGAGCAAAAGGTGAACCGCAAGATGTATCGCGGCGCGTTGCGCTCGATGCTGTCGGAGCTCGCGCGCAGCAGCCGCCTGGTGGTGACGGAGTCCCTGCCCCTCGAGGCGCCGAAGACCAAGCTCCTCGCCGGCCAGCTCAAGGCATGGTCGCTCGAGAGCGTGCTCATCGTCGTCGAGGCCACGGATCAGAAGCTCTTCCTGGCCGCGCGCAATCTGCCGCATGTCGAGGTGATCGAGGTTGCCGCGCTCAACCCGCTGTCCCTGGCACGTCACGCCAAGGTGCTGATGACCGTCGGCGCCGTGAAGATGCTGGAGGAACGCCTGCAATGAACCGCGAACAGCTCATGGGCGTGCTGCTCGCCCCGCACGTGACGGAGAAGACGTCGCTGGCGATGCAGAACCACAACCAATACACCTTCCGCGTCCGCCGCGATGCCACCAAGATCGACATCAGGAAGGCCGTCGAGCTGATGTTCGATGTCAAGGTTGCCGCCGTGCAGGTGGTCAACGAGCCCGGCAAGTCGCGCCGCTTCGGCAAGCATGCCGGCCGTACGCAGGATTGGAAGAAGGCTTATGTGAGTCTCGCCGCCGGCCAGTCGATCGACTACGAAGCCCGCGCGAGAGCCTGATCGGGAACATCCACATGGCGCTCATCAAATACAAGCCCACATCGCCCGGCACGCGCTCGGTGGTCAAGGTCGACCGCTCGCACCTGCACAAGGGCGGCCCCTACCTGCCGCTCACGGACTCGCAGAGCAAGACCGGAGCGCGCAACCACGCCGGCCGCATCACCACCCGCCATCGCGGCGGTGGCTCGCGGCAGAAATATCGCGTCATCGACTTCAAGCGCGACAAGGACGGCATCGCCGGTGTCGTGGAGCGCCTCGAGTACGATCCCAACCGCACGAGTCACATCGCGCTGGTGCGCTACACCGATGGCGAGCGCCGTTACATCCTGGCGCCCAAGGGCGTCAAGGCGGGTGACGAGGTCCGCTCGGGCGCGGACTCGGCCATCAAGGCGGGCAACGCCATGCAGCTGCGCCACATCCCGGTCGGCTCCACCGTGCACAACGTGGAGATGAAGCCCGGCAAGGGCGGCCAGCTTGCGCGCAGTGCCGGCAGCTCCGTCGCCTTCACGGCGCGCGAGGGCATCTACGCGTACGTACGCCTGAAATCGGGCGAGACGCGCAAGGTGCACATCGATTGCCGCGCGACCATCGGTGAAGTCGGCAACGACGAGCACAACCTGCGCAGCTACGGCAAGGCCGGCGCCAAGCGCTGGCGCGGCATCCGCCCGACGGTGCGTGGACTCGCGATGAACCCCGTCGACCACCCGCACGGCGGCGGCGAGGGCAAGTCCGGCCAGGGCAATCCGCACCCGGTCTCGCCCTGGGGCTGGAACACCAAGGGGTTGAAGACCCGCAACAACAAGCGCACGGACAACATGATCGTGCAGCGCCGCAAGAACCGGATTCGTTGAGGCTGAGCCAACATGCCACGTTCACTGAAGAAGGGTCCCTTCGTCGATCTGCACCTCGCCAAGAAGGTGCAG
>DASXFY010000063.1:0-221311 GCA_036489335.1 Steroidobacteraceae bacterium | reverse complement strand
AACAAGATCCGCGTCCTGCAGCGTCGCGCCTACGGATTGCGCGATGAAGAGTACCTCCGGTTGAAGGTTCTCACCTGCATGCTGCCTGCGCTGTGACCCCGAAAACGTTCACGAACTACCCACACGTTTCCACGAAGACCCAGTCTTGAAAACAGTACCCGGCGCGAGGTCGGAGAAGGGAAACTCCGGCTCGGTGCACCCGAGACAGGGCATGCCTGCCCGCGTTTTCGAGGACTGTCGATTCCAGAGGATCTGGTTGCACGGCGAGTGTGTCATCGGCCCACGACAGCCCAGATCATAGAAGAGGCAGCCCTTGCGCTGCCCGAACTCCGTTGCCGAGACCTTGTAGGCGAAGTGCATATTGCGCGTGCATCCCGTCTGGGTGAACGTGCTGTAGAGCGTCCTCGGCCGCTGGAGGTCATCGAGCGTGACGTCCGCGGCGCGGCCCGTGGCGATCGCGACGAGAACCTGTGTGATCCAGTCCGGGTGCGCGGGACAGCCCGAGATGTTGACGACCGGCAAACCCGACTTGGAGCGATACTCCTTACCGAGAAAGCCGCCATGGTCGCGCTTGAGGAATTGCAGGCCGATGCTGTCGGTGGGATTGGGCGCCAGATGCAAATCGGAGTACGCACGCTTACACTGGCGAGCAACCCGTAACAGCTCGAACGCCTTCATCCGCACCGTGATCGGCTTTTCTCCCCGCTCAAGACAATACGAAAGATACCTTGCACGCTCATCGGCATACGGCGCGCTTGCGTGGCGTGTGATCGCAAATGCGCGCTTGAACACTCGCTCGAACATGGCCGGACCTCCAGCAAGGGGATTGGTCCGGCATAGAAACGCCAAAAAATGTGCCGTCAAGAATGCAGGAAGCTCAGTCTGTTCAGGCGCTTAAGAATCCCACGGCACATTTTTGTGAAGGGTACATTTCCTCGCAAATGTTCCCGGGAACATTTACGGGGACGCAAAAGCGCGTGATTTTGGGGGCGAGACGCGGATTGGCGTGAGCGACGCCGGCGTCGGCGCCACCGTGGGGAAGACCTGGTTCCATTCGCTGAACGCCCTGTTGGTTGTGAGAACGAGCGGGCGGCGTAGCTGATAGCGCCGCGTGATGACCTCGAAGAGCAGGTCCGCATAGCGCGTGTCATAGGCCAGGTATCCGACTTCGTCGCAGCAAAGCAGGGTCGGAGTGGTATACCTGCTCAGCCGGCGCGAGAGCTGTGTGGAGCTGTCCTGGGCAGCAAGGTCGTGCAGCATGTCCGAGGCGGCAGTGAAGCGCGCGGTATGCCGGCTCCTCGAGCAGCCCCAAGACCCCCTCCCCGACGGCACTGGACAGCGCCGGGGGCGGCGAGGCATAAAGGCTCGGCAAAGCCGCCTCCCAAGGCGCTGGGCACCGAGGGCCCGGGGGTTGGATGCCAATCAAACGACCCGGGCCTTCGTCTTTTTCGTTACCTATCCTCGAGCATAGCCGAAGGCGCCAGCAGCGCGGCCAGCGCACGCACCGGCGCTCTGCACCACCGCACCGCAACAGAGGGCTCTCCTGCCCGGCCTGCAGCCGGTCAGGCGGCGCGGCCGCTTCGCGGTCGCGCGGAGGAGAACGACATAGATGACAAGCTCGGCCAGGTGCTCCCCCACTTGGGGTAGTATGTGGGTGTTGAAGGCAAGCTCGTACTTTGCCGTCGAATCGAGCTCCTTGGAGTGCACATAGTCCTGCAAGAACTTCTCGGCAAATTGGCGAACCGTCAGACCGCCCGCAGTGGCGCTCGCTGCGAGAGCCTCTTTCGGATTGATACCCTTCTTCGCCTGGCCGAGCGCCGCATTGGCGGCGGCTCGAGCCTCTTCCAAAGAGACGGCCGGATAATGCCCCAGCGGCAGCCGGTCCTTCTTACCCCGGAGCTTTCGTCCCGTCGGCGTCGACCCTCCCTCGCCGACGACGCGATAGCGCAGCGACCAGCTACCCGAGCCGGATTTCGTCCCAAACCGAATGGAGAGCCCAGGCAGCGATCCATCGAAGATCAGCTCCGGCTCCGCACGCGAGGCCTTTGCGAGCGCTCTGAGTTTGGCGTCCGTCAGACTGTATGAAATCCCGGACTACGGAAACAGCGAACGGCTGCACGACGCCGCTGTTCAGGCGGCCGACCTATCTCGACCGGTCCTCCTGGCTGAGATCGCACCAGCGCGTTTCAGCCTGATCGACAGACATCACCGTGGCGAAGGCGCGACGAATGTAAGCGTGTAGTCCCGGCCGTATTGCCGCCGCGGCTTGCCGGGGCGACGATATGCCGCGATGCGCCTGAGGTTAGCCGGGCCTGCTATCGTCTTTTGCGGACTCGCTGGGGGGCCAATCGGAAGCGGCCGCCATTGACCTCGTTGGTCACTACGCCCTCGTGAAGGGCCTTGCCGATCGCCGCATCCAGCCGTTGCAGCAGCTCAGGGAAGCTCTCCCCGTCACGCCGGACGAGACTGGCGATCAGGTCTGTCTCGGTAACGGCGACGGCGGCGCCTTCGATCGGTGGCATCCGTCCGATGCCGATGTGACCGCCAGCTTGATCCAGCAGTTCGACGATGTTCGGCCACTGATCTGTCTGCGCAGGGGGCATTGAGAGGATCTCCGAACTCAGGATAGCTTCAGGCCGCCTCGCGGACGGCTTCTGTCGGCGAGGGCAGCCGAGCATTCCAGGGGAGCAGTTCATCAATCCGGTTGATCGGGTGATCTGCGATCCGTTCCAACACGTGGCGCAGGTACGCCTCTGGATCGATTCCGTTGAGCTTACATGAGCCGATGAGAGTGTACATCGATGCGGCACGCTCGCCGCCGGCATCAGATCCGGCAAACAGATAGCTGCGCCTGCCGAGCGCCACATCGCGCAGCGATCTCTCGGCTGCGTTGTTGTCCATGTCCGCCCGGCCGTCTGTGCAGTAGTAGGTCAGCGCCGGCCAGTGCCTGGGCTTGACGGTGTAGCGGATCGCCTTGGCGAGCGCGGAGCTCGCCGGTAGCCGCGCGAGCTGGGTCATCAACCAGGTATGCAACTCCTGAAGCAGCGGTACGGAGCGCGCCTGTCGCTCGCGCAGCCGCGCCTCGGGGGCAAGACCCCGGATCTCCCGCTCGATGGCATACAGCACATCGATCCGCTCGACGGCTTGGGCCGCGATCGGTGAACGCAGCGCGAGGTGCATCTCGTAGAGCTTGCGCCTCGCGTGAGCAAAGCATAAAGACCGCTTCAGACGCGCAGGTCCCGCCCGCGCCTTGCGCTGTCGGTGGGGAAACAGTCCAAACAGCTCGTTAAATCCCGCGTACGCATCGACGTGCACAACACCTTGATATCTGTGCAGGTGTCGGCGTGGATGCTCACCGCCGCGCCCGGGCGAGTACTCAAACCATACCGCCGGCGGCTCTCGACTTCCCCAGGTGCGCTCATCGCGCACGTACGTCCACAGATACCCGGTCCGGGTCCGTCCTCGCCCGGGGTCGAGCACCGGCAAAGGAGTGTCATCTGCATGCAGATGTCCGCCGCCCAGCACGTGGCGGCGGATAGCCACCACCAGGGGGCTCAGCAGCCGATCGCCCGCCCGTACCCACTGCGCGAGGAGGGAGCGCTCGAGCTCGAGACCGGCGAAGCCGTATACCTGGCTCTGACGATATAGCGGCTGGTGCAGGTAGTATTTGCTCGCCAACACGTGCGCCATCAGGGCCGGTCCCGGCAGTCCCCGTTCAATGGGGCGCGAGGGAGCCCCCGCCTGCACGATCCGTGAGCAACGCACACAGGAGTGCTTCTCGCGCACGTGGCGCAGGACCTTGAAGTAGCCCGGCACGTACTCGAGCATCTCCGCCACGTCCCGGCCCAGGTAGCGCAGCCGCCCGCCGCAATCCGGGCACGCACAGCCGTTCGCGACCGCCGGATGCGGGTGCATGATCGTCTCGCGCGGTAGATGGGCCGGTAAGGCGCGTCGGCCCGAGCGGCGTCGACGCACCGTCCGCCGCTCTTGAGCGGCGGTGGATGCGTTCTGGGTCTCTGCTTGCGGATCCGCCCCGGCCGCAGCGGGCGGGGCAAGCTGCTCGAGCGCCTGCAGGCTCATCTCGATCTGCGTGACCTCGAGTTCCAGCTGCTCTCGAGAGCGGCCGAACTTCCAGCGCCGCAGCTGCGCAAGCTGGATCTTCAGGCGCTCGATCTCCAAGCGGTGCTCGCGCACCAGGCGCTTCAGATCCGCTACATCATCAGGGAGATCGTGTGTCTCGGGCACGCGCGGATTATACGCGCGGTGCCGCGGCACGCACGTCGATGTTGGAAAATAATGCGATCAACTCAGCGGTGAAAAACTGTGCGCGCTCAACACCTACCACATCTTGTAGGTCTCTCGACCAACACCAAATCCGTGTTGCATCAGGCCACCACTGTCGGCGATGGCGCCTCCTCGGTGGGCACGCTCCGGTGCACCCGGCGCCAGTCGATCCCCTCCAGAAGCGCCGATAACTGCGCGCCCGTCAGCAGCACCGCCCCGTCAGCGACATGCGTCCAGGTGAACTTGCCCCGGTTCAACCGCTTGTAAAGGAGGCATAGTCCGTCCGCATCGGCCCAGAGGATCTTCACCCGATCCCCGCGACGCCCCCTGAAGATGAAGAGCTGCCCAGAGAGGACATCGGCCGACAACTGCGTCTGCACCAGCGCGCTCAGTCCATCGATCCCGCGGCGCATATCCGTGAGGCCCGCCACCAGCCAGATGCGAACCCCGGCCGGTACGCTCAGCATGGCCCGGACAGCTCACGCAGAATCGCCTGCAGCCGCTCCGTGCCCAAGTCGCCCCAGATCCTCAGGTGCGTGCCGCTCGGAAACTCGATCTCCACTCGCTGAGGTTCTGATGCCGGGGAAACCGGTGCGGCGCGCGCTTCTTGCGGAGCCGCCTTCATCGGCACATGGATCTGCACGGGCAGCAACGCCGGAGCCTTGCGCTCACGCGCGCTCTCGACGCTTCGCTCGAGGAGCTTGCCGCGCCGATACTCCCGACGCCAGGTGAATATCTGGTTCGCGTTCACTCCATGACGTCGGGCGATGACCGGCACCGACCCTTCCGATTGCAGTGTCTCGCGCACGATCTGCAGCTTCTCCTGCACAGACCATTGCTTGCGCCTGCGAACCTGCCTGCCGCCCGATCCAGTTCCTGCACTCTGCTCTGTCGAAGTGTCCACTTGTCCTCCACGTGGGCACTTACGATCGTGCCCATTTATCTGCAAGTGGGCACATCCTCCCTGACCCGGGCGCCGCTGCCAATGCGGCCTTCGCTACACGGTTACTGTCATTCGGGATGTACATGCCGATGTCGAAACCGGTTGTAAGCCTGTCGGTGGCTGGCGCGCTTGCAAGTACTGCATTGGCAATGCCGGCGGGCAGCACAATCGAACCCGCACGTGACTCCGGATGCTGCGGTTCCTGCATATTGTGCGGCGTGGAACACCACCGACCGCAGCGCTCGGGACCCCGGCTCGCGCGCGTGTGGGCTGCGGATGGTGTTTACAGTGATCCAGAGGTTACTCTCCCGGTAGGACGCGCTGCGCTCAGCGATGCGATCTCGGAGTTTCAGCGTCACTATCCAGGCGCTCGTTTTCGATGCAGTGCCCCGCAGACGCACCACAGGGTCATGCGCGTGAGCTGGATTTACTGGGTCCCGACGGGGTGCAACTGACGCAGGAGCTCAGGCCGGAATCCCATCGCAGCCCTTAGCTTCACTCGACGGTGTAACCGTGCGCTTCCAAGCAAGCGCTTTCCGCACGAAGATAGTTTTGCCACTGCTCGGCGGTAGCGGGTGCACCGACATTGCCAGTCGCGGCGCCCTGACCACGCGTGTTCGCTGCCGCATCGGTCGCCGGATATAGGCCCGTCTGGGTGCTGGCCCATCTGCCGCACTCGCGCTTGTCCATCACCTGCTGCTGCGCCGTCTGGCCGTTTTTCGGGTAGGCGTAAAGCTGAGGCGGAACTTCCGTGACCGCGCCGTTCTGCGCTTGCTGAGGGTCCTGAGCGGGCCGGCCGCTCTGCACTGGCTGGGCGCCTTGCGCCTCCTCAGCTACCTGAGGCGGGGGCTGAACCTGCTCATACTCATCCTCATCCGAATCCCAGACGTAGTAGTCGTTCTGAGCGTAGTAATACGGGACACCGCCCCACCAAAAGGTCGAGTAGTACCAAGGCAGCGTCGCGAGGTATACCCCCAACCCGAGACCCCAGGCAGGCCCCCAACCCCAGCCGTAGCCACCGCCCCGATAGCCATAATAGCCGCGATACCCACCACGGAAACCGCCACGGTAAAAGCCACCGCCACGGAATGCCCCACCAGCGCGAAAGCCGCCGCTGCCGTGGAAGCCGCCACTGCCGCGAAAGCCGCCGCTGCCGTGGAAGCCGCCGCTGCCGTGGAAGCCGCCACCGCCGTGGAAGCCGCCACCGCCGTGGAAGCCGCCGTTGCGCTGCGCAAATGCCGCACTTCCACTGCCGATCATCAGCAGTGATGCCGCCCCGATCAGACCCATCCGCACTAAGCGTATCGCGAAACCGGCTTTTTTCATGGTGTTCCCCTGGCTAGTTCGACTCTCGGCGAGTGGCTGGGTTCCGTCATCGCGCTGATCACTAGCATACACATTTCCCAGCCTGAGCTACGCTGTCGGCTCTCTGGATGAAGAGCCGGTCGATGGCTGAGTCCCTGCAACCGCCGATCCCTGAGAGTCACTCTCCAGCGGAGGCTCGCCGCCCAACCGGGTAGACTCTACCTGCTGGCGTTGCTGTTCGCGGCCGCAGTGCTGAACGCTACCGATCGCGGCATCTTCGCGATCGCCATGGCCGCGATCAAACACACATACAGTTTCACCGGCGGCAGCTGGCGCCCCACTGCGCTCCGCGCTCAGCGTCCGCTATGCGGCATCAGCATGGCGGGATGGCAGGAGCCTTACCGACGCTAGACCATTATCACCCAGGGTTAATGGCAGGAGCCGCGATGGATCCCGACGCGCCGGCCGCCTGCGCGCTGGCGATTCGCGCCCCGAGCTGAGTGATGGCGTAGTTTCGCAGCGTTCGCGAGGGTTGCGAGTCGGTCGAGCGCTCGCGCATGGCCTTGAGGTTTCGGGTGATCTGAGCCGGTGTCATCACAAGACCCCAAGGGAAGCCCCACCAACCGAGCAACAGACAATAGGCGATGGCGCCGAGTGAGCGGCGGGTTGCGCAGGAATGACAGCTGACCTGCGTCTTTGAGCTCCAGCGGGTCATAAAGAGTGCCGACCACACCTCAAAGTATCGACGAGCATCGAGCGGGCCCAGGCCGCCGCATTTCGGGCAGTTTCCGCGTCTGATCTCCGTGATCGCCTGCTCGATGGCATCACCGGGCAGACGTTTCACTGCCTCCGCTATTGCGGCCTTTTGTGCGCACTTCCTATCGCAGAAGCGCTGACTCCCCGAACGCATGCCACCAAACAGGATCGTCGAGCCGCAGTATGCGCATCCGGCCATGGGCTTTCACCTCTTCTTATGACCATCTGATGACCCGCTGACTACATCAGTATATCCGCGACGGCGGCACGCGCATATGGGAGGGGTTGATAGTGTCTTTGAGTGTGCTCCCCGCCCTGAAGCGGACACTCTTGCAGCAAACGCGCGCGCTAGACAGTCCGGTACCTAAGTCGACTCTGCGCTCTTGCGACGCCTCGGGCGCACCAGGGCTATCCCGAGCAACCCGGCCGCGAACAACGCCAGGTAACCGGGCTCAGGCACCTCGGATGGAACGGTCCCCTCAACATCGAGGGTGAAACTTTGATTTGCTCCGTCCCCCCAAGTCCAGACATAGGTACCGGGCTTCACGCCCAGGGTTGCGTAATTGGCGTTGTCCCAAGTTGAGCTATCTGAGAGAGGGTCACCGGAAACATAGCCCTGCGGCACAATGATCCTCTCGGGAATATAATTGCAGGAAGGGAAACAAGGGTGGTAGTAGAACCCGAAAACATCACCCGTACCGCTAAAGGGAGTGGCATACTCAAAACCTCTTCCAGTTCCAAAACCAACGGGCCCACTGGGAGGCGCGACGTACCAGTCTATAAACGCTGGCGTACCATTGCTGGGACAGTTGCCTCCCCCGACCAAGACGGTTCCATGCGACGGGGCCAATGCTCCAAAGAAGCTGCAACTTGTGGACAAATCAGCCGCAAAGAGCGACAGGCCGGTCAGGTCGATCGCCCCGCTTCCATTGGCGACGACGTTGCTCCCCTGTTCGGTGAGTATCACCGTGAAGCCACCCGCCCGAGCATGCGAGGCTGAAAGCGCGGCAAGCATCAGACCAATTGCGCCAGCTGACAGAAGTTTTTTCATGGCCGTAACTCCCCAATCGATATGATTGCGGACGCGGACAGCGCTCACCATGATGCTCGTCGGAATTGCCGCTGTCCATTCGAGACAATACCCAAGCGTAGGTCAGCGACTTGTCCGCCAACGGTAAGGCGTCATAGCTGGCATACCACGCTGCCGCCAGCTCGCTCTTGTCGTCGATGATGGCAATTCGAGGTTCGCCGTCTTGCCACCGGGCACCAACCCTCGATCGGCTTCCTTCAGCGCCTGACCCAACCGATCTCGCGGGCCGTCGCCGGCCCGACGCGCTCTTCCTCAAGACTGTCGGGCATGCGCGAAGATGGGCGACGGTGACGCTGCTGTCGATTCGGGTTACGACTACCTCTACGGGATTGGCGTACGAACAAGCCTGCGTAAGGCTCTTACTGATACTCGATGAAGCGCAGGTGCTCGCGTCGCCGGCCCATGCGGATCTGGCTCATTCGCTGCGTGCCGGATTGGATATCCGTAGGCAGACACTCAAGGTGACTTTTGCGGGCAGTTCCGAGAGCTTTGCGGCTGCGGCAGCTAGAGCTCGAGGACAGACGTGCTTGACCTTGCTCTCTCCGGTGTTGCGCTCTCAGTCAGGCAGGGTCACCAGGTACCAGTTAGCGATGCCCGCACAACGCGGAGCACTCGAATCCCGTCGAGGGATAGGTGTCGTTGCGCGGCCGAATCCAGGGTGGCGATGTGATGTGTAAGCCAATCTGGACCTTCCACGCATCAATAACAGAAACCCGCCGCAGGCAACTGATTAACCTTTGTTCATTCGAAAATATCGTGGGTGGACTTATTCTGTGCGCAGAGATGCTTGCCTTTCGTCCGGCTAAGGGCCAAATAGTGGAGCTGAGCGGGTGCACACGCGCGGAATTCTTACTGAAGGTGCCTCCGTTTCTTTATGATGCGTTTTTCAATTCCCCTGTCGGGTACCGGGCGCAGTATGCCTTGGACGTGAGTCGAGGCGAGCGGAAGAACAGAGAATTGATTGATGCGCTTAGAGCCAAACTCCTCGCATGCACATCGGGGCAAGCCGACTTTGTCAGGATCGAAAGTTCCATCGATGCGTCGCAGGCGAAGATCTGGATCGACGAAGATGAGGTTCAGAATCACTACCTCGATGACTCTCCAGAAATCGACTTTCCGCGTTGGCTAGAGAACTCTGAAGGCGGAGCGGGACCCAGAGCACCACTTGGGTCCCGACTGGTGGTGTGCGGTGGTTGGATCGATCAGTCTGGCGCACAGCGTCTGAACCCGTACAAGCAGATGCGGAGCCGACAAATCCACGATGCGGGATTCAGTTAAATTGGGTTGAACGTCCGCTTCTGGCCGACCGCGGAAGTTACGTACCGCTTGCGTTCACGGCGGCGGTGCGTAGAAAGTCAACGCGTAGCGATCCGAGGCAACGAGGCGGGCACGTCCGTGGCCCAGTTCCCATGCAATCACCCAAGGAATCAGAAACCCGCCGCTGCCGTTCTTGCCGCAGCTTGCCCGGCGTTGCTGCCTGGATTGGAGCGGGTGAAGGGAATCGAACCCTCGTCACTTGGTTGGGAACCAAGAGCTCTACCATTGAGCTACACCCGCAGCGGCGATGATTCTACGAGAGAGCGGTCGCGCCCGGCAATCCAAGGACAGCCGGGAAGGCCCGGCCCGATCAGTGTCCTCGAGCGACTGGAGTCATCTTGACAGCAATAAATTATGCTGTCATGATGCGTGTCATGCGGACAACTGTCACTCTCGATCCCGACGTCGAGCAGCTGCTTCGCGATGTGATGCAACAGCGCCGCCAGAGCTTCAAGGAGGCGTTGAACCAGGCCATCCGTGCCGGTCTTTCGGGATCGGGTGGCCTCGGTGTGGCGGAGCGGCCTTTCACGCTGCGCGTGCAACCCATGGCATTGCGCCCGGGAATCGATCCGGGACGGCTGAATCAGCTAGCCGACGAGCTGGAGTCCAATGCGTTCGCCGAACTCAGCCAGCGACTGCTCGCGGGCGAGAAGCCCCGACACCGTCGACGCAAGTGATCGTTCCGGACGCGAACCTTCTGCTGTACGCTTGCGATTCCGCGAGCCCGTTCCATGAGCGGGCGCGGAACTGGTGGCAGGAGTGCCTGTCAGGCGATGAGGCCGTCGGGCTGACACATCCGACCTTGTTTGCATTCTTGCGGATCAGCACCAATCCGCGGGTCTTCGCAAACCCTCTGACACTTGCGGCGTCAGCGACACAGATCAGATCCTGGCTTGCCCGCCGGATGTGTCAGGTCCTGCAATCCTCTACGGACCACACCTCGCGTGTGCTCGCTCTGCTCGAATCGGCGGGCGGAACCGCGGGCAACCTGGTGACTGACGCTCAGATTGGCGCGCTGGCGATCGCGTATCGCGCCGTGGTCCACACCGCCGATAGGGATTTTCTCCGCTTCGCGGACGTGCGCTGCCATTTCCCGCTGGACGCTTAGCCGCATCCGCTTGCCCTTCGGTGCGTGACCGTCGGATCATGTATCTCATGAGTGCTGAACAAAAGGGCATGCTCGAGCGTGCGGTTTGCGTCTACTGTGCATCCAGCCAGACGGCGCATGCGGAGTACCGGCAAGCTGCGTCCAGACTGGGTGAGATACTCGCTGGATGCGGAATCACTGTGATCTACGGCGGTGGCGGCAGAGGCTCGATGCGTGCGCTCGCCGATGGCGCGCTCGGCAAGGGCGGCCGTGTGATTGGTATCCTGCCGCGCTTCATGGACGATCTGGAATGGGGCCACCGGGGGCTTTCAGAGCTGAAGCTGGTCGAAGACATGCGCACCCGCAAGCATCTGATGCTCACGGGCGCGGAGGCGGCGATCGCGCTGCCGGGCGGGTGCGGCACCTTCGAGGAATTGCTCGAGGCGATCACCCTCAAGCGGCTGGGACTCTTTCTCGGCCCCATCGTCCTGGTCAACACCCGGGATTATTTTCACCCGCTGCTGCAAATGCTCGCGCGCGCCGTGGACGAGAATTTCATGGACGAGCGCCACGCGGCCATGTGGCAGGTCGTTGCCCGGCCCGAGGAAGTCCCGGAGGCTCTCGCGCGGGCACCTGCGTGGACAGCGGAGTTTCGCAGTTTCGCCGCGCTGTAGAGTCAGCCGGTTTCGGCGGCTGCCAGGACCTTGCCGAAGCGCCGCTGTCGGCGGGCGTAGTCGGCGAGTGCCGTGCGCAGCTCCGCCTCGTCGAAGTCCGGCCACAGCCGATCGGTGAAGTAGAGCTCCGCATAGGCGCAGTCCCAGAGCAGGAAGTCCGATAACCGCTGCTCGCCACCGGTGCGGATCAGAAGATCCACGGCGCCGATATCCGGCACCGAATGGTCCACCTGCGCCAACAGGCTCTCGAATTCCTCGACGGTGGTACTGCCGTTGCGCGAAGCGCGGCGAGCGGCCTCGAGGATGCTGTGCTGCGAGGAATAGTCGATGGCGATGCGCAGATGCATCCGCGAGCAACTCGCCGTCAGGCGCTCACTCTGCTCGATCGCCCGCACCAGGCTCTGCCGCAATCTGTCGCGGCGGCCGATGACATTGATCCGGATCGATTGCTCGATGCATTGCCGGGTTTCCGTCGTCAGATAACGCTGCAGCAGCCGCATCAGCGCGTCGACCTCGAGGCTTGGCCGGCCCCAGTTGTCGGAGGAGAACGCGTAGAGCGTCAGTGTACGGATGCCAGCGCGGGCGGCTGCTTCCACGATGCCGTTGACAGCCTTTGCGCCGTGGACGTGCCCGACACTACGCGGCATACCCCGTCGCTGCGCCCAACGACCGTTGCCATCCATGATGATTGCGACGTGCAGACTCATCGCGCCCCTCACGACCGCCGCGTCGCCTTGATGACCGCCTCGATGTGCTCGAGGTAGCGGTATAGCGCCTGGCGCCCGACTGACGTCAGCCGGTATTCCGACTTGGGGCGCCGTCCGGCGAAGGACTTCGAGCACTCGATGTAACCCGCTTCTTCGAGCTTGCGCGCATGCGCGCTGAGATTTCCGTCGCTGACATCGAACAGCGCCTTGAGCTCGTTGAAGGTGAGCTGAGCGTTCACCGCGAGCGCGCTCATGATGCCGAGGCGCACGCGCTCGTATACCAGGCGGTCGAATTTCGAGTCCTCGCCGCCGCCGCGCCGGCTCGGTACCGCCGCGGGCGCTGGTTTGGTCTCCGGCGAGCGGATCGCCGTTTCACGCCTGCGCGCGACCGTTTTCATGCCGGCGCGTGCTCCATGCCGTCGATGCGTCCGATCAGGAATCCAAACACCAGATGCAGCAGGCCGAAGCCGCTGCCGAGGATTACGTTGTGCCAGTGAGGGGCGAGCTCGAAGGCGAGCGCCCCGCATACCACGAACAGCCCACCCATGGTGCCGACGAGTCGCATCATGGCCGGCGCCGTCATCAGCGTTGCCGACAACACCGCGCAGCCGTAGAGCAAGAGCCATACACCCGGCAGCAGCCGGGTGTCGCCCGCCTGGTAGAGCACGGCAGTCAGCACGCCGCCCGCCAGGAGGGCCGGACAGAGACACAGCACGAATCGTCGCGCAGGCCCTCTATAAAGAGGCAGTCCCACCCCCGAGCGGTGGCGGGCAATCAGCACGACACCCAGCGCCGCCCCCACGGAGGCCGCGGTCAGCCAGATGATGAGCCAGTAACCGGCCAGCGAAGGAACCGAGGCGATTGCGGCTGCCACGAGCCCGACAGCCCCCATGGCGATGCCCGCCGTGCCCGGTACGGCAAAGGCTCCGGCCGCGTCGATGGAGGCGCGAATGTAGTTGAGCGTCCCGAGCGCATGGCTGTCCATCGCGACGGTATTGTTCGATCGCATCGGCACACGGACCCTGAGGCGTTCCCCCGAATGTAGCAGACCCCTCGACTGCGTCAAGTACTCTGCAACGCAGAGTATCGGAACTGCGACGTCGGTCCCTTGAGTTCGTGGAGAGCTGATCGAGAGCACAGGCACATGGACGTGCCCGAGACCGCGCTGGGCCGGGCAGGATGCCCGGCTCCAGCGCTTGGACAATCGCTAAAACTTCAGAAACAGTCCGGCGTTGAGGTTCCAGCTCGAGTTCGTCTGCGCGTTGTTGTTCTCTGAGTCGATCCGGCTGAACTCGGCGACGAAGAGCAGATTGGTCGTCACGTTCTGATACAGGCCCAGCGACCACTTGTCGTTGCGTCGTACCAGGCAGCCGATGACTATTCCGACCGGGGTTGTGCATGCCGTCGAGCGGTCGAGCCCCGTTCCATCGAGGTTGCTCTGCCCGTAGTTCAGGCCGACCTTGGTGTTCCCCATCTTGTAGGTGACTTGAGCCAGGAAGCCGTTGGAGTCGCGCGACTTACCCATTGCGTCGTTGGCGTTGACGAACAGGCCGGTCGTGCCGACACCACTTCCGCTGTAGTACCAACCCATGACTTCGAAAGGACCGATGTCGTACTTGCCGCCGAGATCGAAGGCCGTACTGCCGTAGCTCACGTAGGATCCCGACGAGGGAGCGACGCAGGCATTCGTCGCGAGGTCTGTGCACAGCACGTGCTGCTGCTCGTAGAGCACGCTCCCTGAAAGGTACAGCGGCCCGGCAGTGTAGGCGACCTTGCCCTGGAAGCCCGGCGTGCTGTGGTTGACCGGCGTCTGGCCCAGTGTGTTGAGCGGGTCGAAGATGCCGAACGTGATCTTCGCGCCGCCCAGGTCGGGCGTGGTGTAGTTGATCTGCGAGAGCCAGTCGGTGTAGATGTAGCCGAGGCCGATCGATCCCAGCGAGGTGTTCGCCGGTGCCGCATAGTCACCGTTGCCCGCGCCCACTCCGAGCAGCGTCATGTCATTCAGGATCGCGTCGGCCCCGAAGAGACCGATGTTGCGGCCCGCCATGATGGTGCCCCAGCTGCTGTTGCCGACGGTCAGAAAGACCTGGCGGACATCGAGGCCGGCGGTGCCGAGAGCGGTGTGTCCGAGGTCGTTGTTCGCGATCGCCTGCAGGTTCGGGCTGCCACCGTCATTGGTGCTGATGCCCGGGTAGAGCCCAAAGGTGAATCCCAGATTCTGACCATCCTGAGTCGTCGCGCCACTCACAGTCAGAGCCGCGGGCAAGAGCCCGTTGCTGACCGCAGAGGAGCTGTCGGACGTCGTGTCCGACACGCAGGCGAGGCCGCCCGCGACATCATTGTGGTCCTGGCAGGTCGAATAGATGTAGTTCGCGTTGACGTTGCCGTCAAAGGACAGTGTCCACGCGCCCGCGGTCACATCGATTGCACGGGCCGAAGGCGCAGCGACCAGCGCCAACACGACAGCGGCCGGAATGCCGATTAGTTGGTTTTTCATGAAAGCCCCTCCTCGGATCCGGGCAGGTGCAACGGCCGTGCCAGAAGCATGCTGACCCGATGCTCGATGTTGCGCGCAAGAGACAACCTTCTCCGAGCCGCCTTTCCTGTTCCATTTTGCGGCACGATATGGCACAGAGCTGTCACGCCGATGGAACGCCCGGCGGGCGCGTGGATCACGCGCGTACACGTACCATCTCGCAGAGCCTGAAAAACACCGCATTTGAGGCATTGCGGAGCTTGCAGTCGCGGCGCCGGCATGTTTCTCTACTGTGACACTGTCACGGTGTGGCGTGGCATCCCTGACGCACTCGCCGAACGATGGTTGGGAGGCTCGTATGACGAACGCAACGCACGGCTGGCAGGCTGCTCCGCTCGATGAATACCCCACGACGGAGGCGGGCGGCGCGCTGCCCATGCGTGCGCTACCCCTGACCCTAGAGGAGCTTGCGGGCGAGGACCCGCAGATGCTGCGCAACATCCGCTGCGCACATCGGATCGCGGATACCAACGTGTCGGTACTCATCCAGGGTCCGACGGGCTCGGGCAAAGAGGCGTTCGCTCACGCCATCCATCTTGCCAGCCGGCGCACCGGACGTCCGTTCATCGCGGTGAACTGCGCGGCCATCCCGGAGACGCTCATAGAGAGCGAGCTCTTCGGATACAAGTCCGGCGCGTTCACTGGAGCGCGGCGCGAAGGGTTGCGCGGCAGGATCGTACAGTCGTCGACCGGCACACTGTTCCTCGACGAGATCGGCGACATGCCGCTCGCGCTGCAGAGCAGGCTGCTGCGCGTGCTCGAGGAGCGTGAGGTCGTGCCCCTCGGCAGCGAGGGCGCCATTGCCGTGGATCTGCACGTGCTCGCGGCATCTCATCGCAATCTGCGGGAGATGATTGCGCGCGGCGCATTCCGCGAGGATCTCTACTACCGCCTCAACGGCATCACCCTCGAGCTGCCGGCGCTGCGCGAGCGATCCGACAAGGAGCGGCTGATCGAACAGGCGCTCGCCGTTGAGACCGGCAATGGCCGGCCAGCCGCCATCGAGCGAGACGCACAGCAGCGCCTGCTCGCCTATTCCTGGCCGGGCAACATTCGCGAGCTGCGCAACGTCATCCGGACCGCACTGGCGATTTGCGAGGGAGGCGTGGTGCGCGCCATGGACTTGCCGCGGGAAATCCGCGATGGCGAGTCGCTGCATGACGAGCGCCTCGACAGGGCGGGGGGACGCTTCCCATCGCCGCTGCCGGTCTCCGCCAGCGGTTCGGAGGAGGACTCCGAGCCGCCATGTAATCGTCTGCAGGCGGCGGAGCGCGCCGCTCTGCTGCGCGCCATGGAGGAGCTCCACGGCAACATGAGCCGCGTTGCAGCGGAGCTGGGCGTCAGTCGCAACACCCTCTACCGCAAAATCAAACGCCACGGCATCGCGCCGGTCCGCCGCACCTGATCGCCCCATTCCCGGGCGCTGCCGCCGCCCGGTGGCGAGTTGGCCCGCCGCTTGCACCGCGCCAGGGGCCGGACCGCGCGCGGGCCGGCGACAACATGAGGGCAAAGAGCTCAACGCGGCGGCCGAAGGTCCGGCTCGCATCGGCGCACCGCCTCCTGAGGCCGCCGGCGGGCGGCGGCCCTGTGCTGGTCACGCGCTCGGGGCGCGTCCGACTCAACGCCACGGCGGCGGCCATACTGGCCCTGTGCGATGGCAACTACACACGGGCGGAGATAGTCACTCGCGTCGCCGGTACGGGCGACCCGTCGCTGGCGCCGGATGTGCGGGCGTTTCTCGAGGTGGCGCGGCGCAGCGGATGGGTCGTCGAGAGTTGACGGGAACCGGTCCGGGCGCGCGAGCGTTCCGTTGGGATTCGTCGTAGGATGCGACCGCCCGTGGAAACCTCCTCCGATCCTGCCCGCCGCACCGCGCGGCTCGAAAGCCCCAGTGCGGCCGACGTTCAGCCGGCGCGGGATGAGGTGCGCGAGCGCGCCAAATCCGCTGAGCCTGACCGGGCCGACGAAACCAAGCCGGAGCGTAAGGAAGGCCGGCCGTGGTTCCGGCGCCGCGGCGTGATCATCGGCGGTGCCGTCCTTCTCGTCCTGGTAGTGGTGCTGAGTGCCCTCTGGTGGTGGCACGAGGCCGGTATCGCGACCACCGACGATGCTTTCCTCGAGGCGCACATCGTGGATGTCTCGCCGCAGATCGCTGGCCAGGTGACGCGGGTTCTCGTGGAGGACAACGAGCTCGTCCGCGCCGGGCAGGCCCTGGCCGAGATAGCTCCCGCCCAGTATCGCCTCGCGCTGCAGCAAGCGCTCGCTTCGCAACAGCAGGCGCAGACGGCCCTCGGTCAAGCGACCTCCGGTGTAGCCGTGGCGCAAGCCGGCCTCGCGCAGGCCAATGCGGATGCCGCCAGCGCCGCGGCCACTTCGATCCGCGCCCAGCAGGATCTGAAGCGTTACCAGACCCTGCGCGCTGTCAATTCCAGGGCCTTCGCGCGCAGCTCCCTCGATGAGGCGGTCGCCAATGCCCGCACTGCGGTGGCTGAGCAGCGGGCGGCGCAACAGCGTGTGCAGAGCGCCCGGGCGCAGATCGATTCGGCGCGAGCGGCTGTGGCTGGTGCCCGCGCTCGCATCGCCACCGCCCAGGCTGGCGTGGGGCAGGCCAACCTCAACCTCGGCTACACGACGGTGACGGCGCTCGTCGACGGCCACGTCGCGAACCGCTCAGCAGCCGTCGGGACCTATGTCACGCCCGGCCAGCAGATGATGGCGATAGTGCCGCTCTACCTCTGGGTGCGCGCCAACTTCAAAGAGAACATGATCGCCCAGCTCAGGCCGGGCCAGAGTGTCACCATCCACATCGATGCCTGCCCGCAGGCGAACGCGAGCGGTCACGTCCTCTCCATCCAGCGCGGCGCCGGGCAGGCGTTCGCGCTGCTGCCGCCCGAGAACGCCACCGGCAATTACATCAAAGTGGTGCAGCGGGTCCCGGTGCGGATTGCGCTCGACACGGTGCCGACGGGCTGCGTCCTCGGGCCCGGCATGTCGGTCGAGCCGACCGTCAAGGTGCGCTGAATGGCCGGTGCCCGGGACGCCGGCGCCCGCGCGCAGGGGTGGACGCCGGTGCGCTCTGCCGCGGGCAACCGAAATCCCTGGCTCATCGCCACCGTCATTTCGATCTCCGCGTTCATGGAGGTCCTCGACACCGCGATCGCCAACGTGTCACTCGCACACATCGCCGGCTCGACCTCATCGAGCTACGACCAGGCGACTTGGGTCCTCACCAGCTATCTGATCGCCAACGCGATCATCATCCCCGTGAGCGGCTGGCTGTCCGATGTCTTCGGACGCAAGCGCTACTACATGACCAGCGTCGCGCTCTTCACCTTTGCCTCCCTGTGCTGCGGGCTTGCGCCGTCACTGCCGATCCTCATCCTCGCCCGCATCGTGCAGGGCGTGGGCGGTGGCGGCCTGCAGCCCGTGACCCAGGCAATGCTGATCGACACTTTCCCGCCGGCTTCGCGCGGCAAGGCGATGTCCGTCTACGGCTTCACCGTGATTCTCGCGCCGATGTTGGGGCCGCTCCTCGGCGGCTGGATCACCGATCAGTTCTCCTGGCACTGGATCTTCCTCATCAACGTGCCGGTCGGGCTGCTGGCGCTGTTCCTGGTCAAAACGATGGTGGACGAGCCGCCGCTGATCGTCGAGGAGCGCCGCCGGCGCTGGGAGCGCGGCATACGCTTCGACCTGACCGGGGCCGTCCTCATTGCTCTCGCCCTGGCCGCGCTCGAAGTGATGCTCGATCGCGGCGTGGACGAGGATTGGTTCGCGAGCCCGCTCATCCGCGGCTCGGCGCTGGTCGCGGGGGCCTGTCTGATCGCCTTCGTCCTATGGGAGCTCGTCGCGCGTGACCCGCTGCTCGACATGAGGCTCTTCAAGTATCGCAACTTCGCCTCCGCCACGGTCGTCATCATGACTATCGGCGTGGTCCTCTTCGGCACCACGCAGTTCATTCCACAGCTCGTGCAGCAGGTGCTCGGCTACACCGCCGAGCAGGCCGGTCTCGCGCTGACTCTGGGTGGCATCATCACACTCGTCAGCATGCCTCTTGCGGGCATTCTCTCGACGCACGTGCAGCCGCGCGTCATGATGGGTATCGCTTTCGCGGTGGAGGCGGTGGCCATGTGGAACATGACTCACCTCGACACCAGCGTGACGTTCGGGGGAATAGCGCTGGCGCGGATGTGGCAGGGCGCGCCGATCCCGTTCCTGTTCGTGCCGCTCATCAGCGCCGCCTATGTCGGCCTGCCCGGTGAGAAAACCAACAGGGCGTCGGCGATGATCTCCGTTGGCCGCAACATCGGCGGCAGCGTCGGCATCTCGCTCGTGCAGGCGCTTCTTGCGCGGCGGGAGCAGTTCCACCAGGCACGGCTGGTCGCGGGTCTGCAACCGCTCAATCCTGTGTACGTCCACGGCGTCCATTCGCTGGCTCAAGCGCTGACGGCCCGCGGCGCACCGCCGGCCGCTGCGACGCACATGGCCATGGGGGTGCTCTACCAGATCGTGCAGCGCCAGGCGGACATGATGGCCTTCAACGATGTCTTCTGGGCGATGACCGTATTCATCATCGTCGTCCTGCCGATCGTATTCCTGCTCAAGCGCACGCCGCTCGAGCAGGGGCATCAGCGCGGCGGACGGCCCGCCGCGGCGCACGGCCACTGATACAATCACCTTATGAGCCATACCACACCCGACGGAATCACCGAGTACGACCCGGACGAAGTCCAGGCTCTGCTCGAGCAGGGGCGCATTCTGCTGGTCGATGTCCGCGAGCCCATGGAGTACGCGGCGGAGCGCATCTCCGGCGCGCTGCTTTATCCACTGTCGACGTTCGATGCCCTCCATCTGCCGCCTGAGGGCGAGCGCGCCGTCGTCTTTCAGTGCGCTGCGGGTGGACGCTCGCTGACGGCGGCGCGGATGCGCCACGCAGCGGGACAGCCGGCAGCGCACATGGCAGGCGGGATCTCGGAGTGGAAAGCGCAAGGCCTGCCGACCGTGCGCGTGGGCGCGCGCCCGGCTTGAGCGAGTCGGACCACCCCCGCGCGATCCGCTCGTTCGTCACCCGCAACGGCCGCATCACGTCCGCGCAGGAGCGTGCGCTGCAGCAGTTCTGGCCACGCTATGGCGTCGAGCTGGGCGCCGCTCCTCTCGACCTCGAAGCGATCTTTGGCCGCCGTGCGCGCCGGGTGGCCGAGATCGGCTTCGGTAATGGTGAGAACCTGCTTGCGCTTGCGACCTCTCGCCCGGCGGAGGATTTCCTCGGCATCGAGGTGCATCGGCCAGGCGTGGGCCGTCTGTTGCTGCAGCTCGAGGAGCGAGCCCTCGGCAACGTTCGGGTTGCGTGCCACGACGCGGTGGAGGTGCTGGAGCGTTACCTCGGCAGCTCGTCCCTGGATGAGATCCTGATTCTCTTTCCCGATCCCTGGCCGAAAAAGCGGCACCACAAGCGGCGGCTCATCCAACCGTCTTTCGTGGCTTTGCTGGCCGAGTGCCTGCGAAAAGGCGGCGCGCTGCGCCTGGCCACGGATTGGGAGCCGTACGCGACCGAGATGTTGACGACATTGTCAGCGGAGCCTGGGCTGCGCAACATTGCCGCAGCGGGCAGTTTCGTGCCGCGTCCGGCGGAGCGCTCACCTACGCGGTTCGAGCGGCGGGGCGAGCGCCTGGGTCACCGGGTTTGGGATCTGGAATTCAGCCGGGCCTGACCAGAAAGGCGGCACGCAGTCCGTCGATCACGAACTGCACCGCCAGCGCCCCGAGCACCACCCCGAAGAGCCGCCCGGTGACGTTCACGCCCGTCACGCCCATCAGGCGCATGAGCGGCTCCGCCAGCAGCATCAGCACCAGAGTGATGGCGAGCACCGCGGCCACGGCCGCGAGCAGAATGAAGAAAACGGCGGGCTGACGCGTGATGTGCACCGGCCCGAACCAGAGGAGCACGGTTGCCAGCGCGCCGGGACCGGCGATGAACGGAAAGGCCACCGGAAACACGGAAATGTCGGCACGCCTGCGGCTCTCGGCGCGCTCGTCGCTCGAGGTGCGGCTGCCGGACTCGCGCGCGAATACCATCTCCAGTGCCAGCAAAAAAAGCAGCACACCGCCGAAGATCCGAAATGCTCCCAGGCTGATGCCCATCACAGCGAGAAACGGCGCTCCGCCCAAGGCAAAGAGCACGAGAATGAGCGCCGCGACCCAGACGGCCTTCACCGCCATGCGCCGCTGGTACGCCCTCGTTGCGCCGTGAGTGAGTCCGCTGAAGAGCGGGATGAGCGAGATCGGCTCGACCACGACGAAGAAGACGACGAAGAATTTCAACGGCTGCTCGAACATGGGCCCTCACGGTGCGTGATTCGCTGCTTGAAAGCGGCATACGCGAGGCGCAACATCGGAGCCGTCCCCCGCGCGGCGGCCGGAGGATAACAGCTCCGGGACCCACTGCGCGGTGTCATGCGTTCATCACGGACGCGCGATCGGAAGCCTTGAGATCAGGCCTTCTGGAGGTTCAAAATGGCGGCTTCTCAACCCAGCATCGGCAACTGGTATCGCTTGAGCGGCGGCGAGCTGTTCGAGGTCGTGGCGATCGACGACGACGATGGGACGATAGATATCCAGTACTTCGACGGCACCGTCGAGGAAATGGACCGCGAGGATTGGGAGGCGCAGTGGGACGACGGTGCGCTCGAGGCGGCTGAGGCGCCCGAGGACTGGAGCGGCTCGGTGGACGTGGAACCGGGCGACGACGATGGTCGCGGCCGACAATAGCAACCAGGACCCGACCCTGCGCGCCGGCTCGCTCGACGGTATCGACCTGTTTGAATTTGATTAAAAGGCGGCGAGTGCGGCCAGGTCCGCGTCCACCGCGATCAGCACGAAATCGTCGATCACTTCGAGCGGCACGGCACGCAGTCGCTCGCCGGCGCATGGACCCGCGAGGCATAGGCCGGCATCCTTCTCGAACAATGCGCCGTGTGAAGAGCAGAGAATCAGTGCCCGATCGGGCGTGAGGAAGCGATGCGGCCTCAGATCCAGCGGATGGCCCGCATGTGGGCAGCGGTTGACGAAGGCGCGGACCTCCTTGCCGGAACGCACGACGAAGCCGCGCAGCGGCCAGTCGCCGCCGCCGACTGTGAATCCGCGCGAGCCGCAGTCCTCCAGGTCCGCGAGGCGGCAGATCACCCGCTCGAGGTCGAGCTCAGCTTCCGGCACGGACTATCTCCGGCCCCCCTCCGATGGCCCTCAATGACGGCAGTCCCTTGCCTCCGGAGCCCCGCTTCCACAGCCAGAAAAGCAACAGCAGACCCGGGATGCTGAGGCTCGCGGTGTACACGAAGAAGAGCGGATAGCCGGTCCAGTGCGAGATGAAGCCGGAGAAGCCCTCGAGAGTCTTGCCCGGAAGCGCATAGAGTGAGGAGAAGAGCGCGTACTGGGTGGCCGTGTACTTGGGGCTCGTCAGGCTCGATAGAAACGCTAGCAGCGCAGTACCCTGCACCGCGAGAGCGAGGTTGTCGAGCGCGTTTGCGAGGCCTAGGCCGAGGAGCGTTGGTGTGTGCGTTGTGGCGAGGAGGGCGAACGCGGTGTTCGAAGCCATTACGAGCAAGCTGCCGAGTACGAGCGCGCGCAACAGGCCGATTCTGGCAATCAGCAGTCCTGCGAAGAACACGCCCACCACCGCCACGCTCAGCCCGTAGATCTTCACTACGGTGGCGATCTGGTCGTTGGTGTAGCCGTGATCCACGTAGAAGGGGCCGATCTGCGAACCCATGCCGAACTCAGTCAGGCGGTAGGCGCCGATGAAGAGCAGTGTGATCACCGCGAGCCAGGCCCCGTAGCGCGTAAAGAAGTCGACCAGCGGGCAGACCACTGCGGCGATGAACCACTCCCCCGCGTGCTTGAGTGGCTGCGGCCAGTGGGCGCGCCGCTCCAGCCATTCAACCACCTGCGCCTCGCGCTCACGCTCTTCCCGCGACACGAGCGGGTGTGGCTCCCTGACGCAGAGTGTAGTGATCATCCCGACACTCGTGAGCAGCGCCATGCCGAGATAGCTGACCTTCCAGCCGAAAGGCTGCGCAAGGGCCAGGGCACCGGCGCTGCCGGTGATCAGTGCGACGCGGAAGCCCACCTGGTAGGCGGCCAACATTGCGCCCTGCGATTCGACGGGTGCCGATTCGATGCGCCAGGCGTCCATGGCGATGTCCTGCGTTGCAGCGAAGAAGGCCACGAAAAGTGCGCCAAGCGCGATCCGCAGGAGTCCTCCCGCGGGATCGCTGAAGGCGAGCCGTGCCAGGCCGCATGCAATGCAAGCCTGTGCGAGCAGCATCCAGGAGCGTCTGCGTCCCAACGCGCGGTCGAGGAAGGGCAGCCGCCCCCGATCGACGATGGGCGCCCACAGGAACTTAAGAGAGTAAGGGATCGTGCCCCACGCCAACATGGCGATCAGAGTGCGCGCCACCCCTGCTTCGCGCATCCAGATGGACAGGGTCTGCAGCACCAAATAGAACGGCAGCCCGCTCGAGAAACCGAGGAAGAGCATCGCGAGCATGCGCGGCTCGCGATAGACGGCGAGCGCCTGCAGCCACCCTTCTGGGCGCCGGGCATTGACGCGGTCCACATGCATCGGGCAATGATAGCGGCATGCAGGACTATCAGCTGACCTTCATCGATCTCGCGCTTTCGCGCCAGGCCCTGCGCTTCGGGCAGTTCACCCTCAAGTCCGGCCGCGAGAGCCCGTATTTCTTCAATGCCGGCCTCTTCAGCGACGGTGAGGCCATCGCCCTTCTGGGGCGTTGCTACGCCGCGGCGATCATGCGCTCGGCCCCGGCGTTCGACGTGCTCTTCGGGCCGGCCTATAAGGGTATTCCACTGGCTGCGGCCGCCGCGGCCGCACTCTTCGAGCATCACGGACGCAGTGTCCCTTACGCCTTCAACCGCAAGGAGGCCAAGGATCACGGGGAAGGCGGCACTATCATCGGCGCGCCGCTTCGTGGGCGCGTGCTCGTCATAGACGATGTCGTTACCGCCGGCACCGCCGTGCGGGAGTCGCTCGCCCTCATCCGGCAGGAGGGCGCGCAGCCGGCCGGCGTAATCTTCGCCCTCGACCGGCAGGAACGCGGGCAGGGGGCATTGAGCGCCACCCAGGAGATCGAGCAAGAGCACGGCATCCCATGCGTGAGCGTCGTCACACTCGCGGACCTCATCGAGGCGCTTTCTCGCCCGCACGGCGGGCGGGCTGCGATTTCTGACGACCAGCTCACACTGCTGAAGGCCTACCGGCAGCGGTATGGCGTCTCCTGAGGCTTGCCTCCGCGCTACGGAAGTCAGAATATCCGCACATATGCGGATATCGCCTCAGGCGCTCCCTCTGATCCTCGCGCTGGTCTGCGTCGCGGGGCCAGCGTTCGCGCAGAACAGCACCCCGGGCGCTGTGGCCTACCGCTGGGTGGACGAGCACGGTGTCGTCCATTATGGCGACACCATTCCGCCGAAGTACGCGCGTAACAGCCGCCAGATCCTCAATAGCCAGGGCGTCGAGATCGGCCACATAGATGCGGAGAAGTCGCCCGCGCAGCTGGCTGCGGAGGCGCACGCGCAGGCGCGCCGCGTCGCGCAGGAGCAGCACGACTACTTTCTTCTGAGCACCTATACCTCGGTGAAGGACATCGAGTCGCTGCGGGACGAGCGGCTTGCGCAGCTCGAGACGCAGCAGACCTCGGCGCAGCAATACGTGCAGAGCCTGCAGTCGCGGCTCACCTCGCTGCAGAGCCGCGCACAGCAATTTGCGCCCTACAGCCCACGACCCAATGCACCGCGCATGCCCGACGATCTCGCGCAGGAGCTGGTGCAGACCCTGGGCGAGGTCCGCGGACAGAACCAGGCGATTCAGGAACGGGACGAGCAGGAAGCGCAGGTCAGGGCACAGTTCCAGTCGGATATCGAGCGCTTCGAGCAGCTCAAAGCTGCCCCGCCTTAACCGCAGATACCGCCGCCTTCCTCGGCGGGGGCGGCGTTGGCGCGAAAAGCGCGAAACAGCTCGCGTCCGACTCCGAAGTCGTTGGCGGTCAGATTCGCGGTCGCGACCGGCCGCCGGCTCCAGTTTTCCTCCGGGACGAGCGCCTCCAGCGTTCCTTGCAAGCTGTCGAGTCGGATGATGTCGTCGTCGCGCACTTTGCCCAGGGGGCCGCCGCTTACGACTTCAGGTGTCATGTGAATCGCGGCGGGCACGCTGCCGGAAGCACCTGACATCCTTCCGTCGGTGACCAACGCCACCCGATGACCCTTGCTTTGCAGTGAAGCCAGGGCCGGGGTGAGGCCGTGCAATTCGGGCATGCCGTTGGCGCGTGGGCCCTGGAAGCGGACGACGACCACCACATCACGTGCCAGCTCGCCGCGTTGGAAGCTCTCCAACACAGCCTCCTGGCTGTCGAAAACCCGGGCAGGCGCCTCGATGACCCGGTGATGAGATCCTACGGCCGACACCTTGATGATGGAGCGACCGAGGTTGCCGCGCAGGAGCTTGAGTCCGCCGTCGGCGCTGAACGGGTCGGCCGCGGGGCGCAGGATGCTGGTGTCGGCGCTCGTAGTGGGAGCCTCGCGCCAGGCTAGGCAGCCGGGGGAGAGCCAGGGCTCGAGCGCCGAGGCGCGCAATCCCTCTCCCGAGATGGTCTGCACGTCTTCGTGCATGAGACCGGCGCCGATCAGCTCATTGATCAGGAATCCCATGCCGCCGGCGGCGTGGAAATGGTTGACGTCGGCGCCGCCGTTCGGATAGATCCGCGCCAGCAGCGGTACGACATCCGACAGGTCACTGAAGTCGTTCCAGTCGATGAGGATGCCCGCGGCGCGCGCGATGGCGACGAGGTGCAGCGTGTGATTGGTCGAGCCGCCGGTGGCGAGGAGACCGACGACCGCATTGACGATGCTGCGCTCATCGAGCACTTTGGAGAGCGGCAGATACTCCTTTCCCAGGGCGGTGATCAGCGCCGCGCGGTGCGTGGCGGCGGCCGTCAGCGCATCACGCAGCACCGTGTTGGGCGGCACGAAGGCGCTGCCGGGCAGGTGCAGCCCCATCACTTCCATCAGCATCTGATTGCTGTTGGCCGTGCCGTAGAAGGTGCAGGTGCCGGCGGAGTGATAGCTGCCGGACTCCGAATCGAGCAGCGCATCGCGCCCGACCTTGCCCTCGGCGAACAGCTGGCGGGTGCGCGCCTTCTCTTTGTTCGGCAGGCCCGAAGGCATCGGGCCCGCCGGCACGAACACCACCGGCAGCTGGCCGAAGGAGAGCGCGCCGATGAGCAGGCCCGGCACGATCTTGTCGCAGACGCCGAGGCAGAGCGCGGCATCGAACATGCCGTGCGACAACGCGATGCCGGTCGACATCGCTATGATGTCGCGGCTGAAGAGTGACAGCTCCATGCCAGGCTGACCTTGAGTCACGCCGTCGCACATGGCGGGGACGCCGCCTGCGACCTGGGCAGTCGCCCCGGCCTCGCGCGCCGCCGCACGGATCAGCCCCGGGAAGCGCTCGTAGGGCTGGTGCGCCGACAGCATGTCGTTGTAGGCGGTGATGATGGCGAGATTCGGCCAGCGCAGCTCCTTCAGCGCCTGCTTGTCGGGCGCCGCGGATGCCGCGAAGCCGTGCGCCAGGTTGGTGCAGGACAGGCGCTTGCGTGCCGGCTCGCCGCCCGCCTGGGCGGCGATACGCTCCAGATACGCAGCGCGGGATTCGCGGCTGCGCTCGCGAATGCGCTCCGTGACGGCGCGCACCCGAGGATGCAGGGAAGGGGGGCTGTTCGCGGACATGTTGGGGCTCATTGCGGGCTGTCGGGAGTTTTGTAGCCCTCGGGCCTGCTCGAGCCGCCGCCGAAGAAAAACTTTTCCATCTCCGCCTCGAGGAACTTGCGCGCCTTGGGCTCGATGGGTGTCAGCCGGTACTCGTTGATCAGCATGGTCTGATGCTGCAGCCAGCGCGCCCAGGCCTCGCGCGACACGTTGTCGTAGATGCGCCGGCCGAGGTCGCCGGGATAAGGCGCTCGATCCAAACCGGGCGCTTCGCGCTTGAGCATCACACACTGGACCATTCGGGCCACGGTCGTTCTCCAGTCAATCGAACAGTTGCGTCTGCAGTTGCGGGGCGCCGGCCGGCCCGGCGAGGTTCTCGAGCAGCAGCCGGATGGGGGCAGGCAGTCCGAGCCTCGCCGGCTCGCGCGCGCGATACCATTGGCTCTGCGCCGGATCAGGCGCGGGCGCGCTGCCGGAACAATGGGCCAGGAGCGGCGTGATGACAAGGTCAAAATGTGTGAACGCGTGCTCGACGGGCGCCAGCGGCACCGGCCGGGCGCCCGATCCGTTCAGCTTCCGCCGCGCATAATCCGCGGCTTCTGTCACGCTGTCGAATTCCGGCAAACACCAGAGGCCGCCCCATACGCCGCGTTCCGGGCGTCGCTCCAGGAGCACGCCCCCGTCATCGCGTACTGCCGCCAGCATGAACACCTGTCGCAGCGTCCGCTTCCGAGCCGGCTTCGGTGAGGGCAATTCGTGCTGGCGTCCGGAGCTGCGTGCGACGCATTTCTGAGATATAGGACAAGTCGCACATAATGGGTTACGACGCACGCAGACAGTCGCTCCCAGGTCCATTACCGCCTGCGTATAGGTACCAACATGCTCCGTGGGGGTGCACTCGTCAGAGAGGTCCCACAGCCTTTGCAATACGGCGCGATCAGACGTGCTGCCTTCCACTCCGAAGTGACGTGACAACACGCGGCGCACATTCCCGTCGAGAATGGGGAACCGCTCGCCGCAACTCAGCGCCAGAATGGCGCCCGCGGTGGAGCGCCCGATGCCGGGCAAATGAGCCACCTCATCGAAGCTCCCGGGAAATCGACCGCCGTGCTCCTCCGCGATGCGTGCGGCGGCGCGATGGAGGTTGCGCGCTCGCGCGTAGTAGCCCAATCCCGACCAGAGATGCAACACGTCATCGAGTGGCGCCGCGGCGAGCGTGCCGACATCGGGAAAGCGCTGCATGAATCGTTCGTAGTATGGGATTACCGTCGTGACCTGCGTCTGCTGCAGCATGATTTCCGATACCCAGACGCGATAGGCCGTGCGGTGGCGTTGCCACGGCAGGTCATGCCGCCCATGACGTGCATGCCATTCGATGAGAGATGCGGCGAAGTCGCGCTCCTTGGCGCGTGGTCTGACGGCCAAGTCACAGCACCTGGAATCTAGCTGCCGTCTCGGGGCGGGCGCTCGCGCTGCCGCGACGTCGAATCGATCGGAGCCCCTGGATGTGCGGCGATCGCCGCCTGCACGGCCTTGCGCCAGTAGGCATCGGTGGTTTCGCTCCAGGTAGGGTCGTCGAGGTTGGGCCACGCGTCCGGGGTAAAGCTTGGCGCGGCTTTCAGTTGCGCATCATCCAACACCAGCCTGCCGTCCTTGATGCTGGCCATCGCGGCGTCCCACGGCATCGCCGTGAGCTTGCCGTCGGAAGAAGATATGCCGTACGCGATGACCACGTGCGTGGCGTGACCCTGTCGATCGAAGATGATGTCCTTTACCGCGCCCAGCGCACCTCCGTCAGCGGCCGACACCGGCATGCCGATCAGGGTAGAGGCGCGACGGTCAGCCCGAGCGCTGGCAGGTACATCCGCATTCGCATCCGCCGAGGCCTGCGCCGACGATGGCGCCTGATCCGGCGGCGGCTGATCGGAAGCGGGTTGCTCGGCCTGCTGCGGGTCAGGCGGGTTGGCGATTGCCGCGGTGGCGGCGCCATGCGCTGTCGGGTGTGGCGAGGCCGGCGCCTCAGCCGCCGGCGCGAGCGGCTCCTCCGACTGACTGCAGGAGGCTGCCGCGAAGCCCAGCGCCGCGCAGATGAGCGGCAAAATAATCCTGATCATGGGCGCACTTTAGATTTTGCGGGCTGCAAGCCGCATTCCTATCCTCAACGTTCAGGCTCACCATCTGACGACCGGCGGCAGGCTCATGAGGTAGGCCTCCGGGTCCGCATCGGTCTGAAAACCGAACTTCGTACCTCGATCATAGACGAGGTTGAACTCGACGTACCGCCCACGCTTCACCAGCAGGCGCTCACGAGCCGCCTCATCGAACGGGATGTCCTTACGGCGCCCGACGATCTTCGGGTAAACGTCCAGGAAGGCTTCCCCCACCTGCCGGACGAAGGCGAAGTCCGCCTCGGCGTCACCGCTCGCGAGATTGTCGAAGAATATACCTCCAACGCCCCGCGGCTCGCGACGGTGCGGCAAGTAAAAGTATCGGTCACACCACTCCTTGAATTCCCGATAGGCGTCCGGGCGGTATGTGTCGCACGCCGTTCGCAATGCCGCGTGGAAGTCCGCTGTGTCCTCCTCGAAGGGGAAGGTTGGCGTCAGGTCCGATCCCCCGCCGAACCACGCGGAGCTGGTACTCAGATATCGCAGGTTCAGATGCACGGCCGGGACATACGGGTTCCACATATGCGCGACCAGCGAAATGCCGCAGGCCACGAATCGGCCGTCCGACTGTGCGGCGCCGGCAACTTGCGTGCGCGCCTGCTCGCTGAGAGCACCCCATACATGGCTGACGTTCACTCCGACTTTCTCGAAGACCGCGCCGCGCATCAGGCGCGACTCCCCGCCGCCTTGCAGCCGGTGCCCCTCCGGTCGGCTCCAGCCGCGGGTTTCGAAGCGGCACTCCGGCTCGAAAGCCTCGAAGGCGGTACAGATGCGCGCCTGCAGCTCCCGAAACCAGAGCGCTGTGGCCTGCACGAGCCCGCCGCCGTCGAAAGTCGCTCCGGGCGATTGCATCATCCCTCGCCAGCCGTGCTGGCCGCTGGCCGCGACGAGTGCTCGTGCACATAGTCGACCAGCCGGGCGACCGCGTCCGGATCGGTCTCGGGCCAGATGCCATGTCCGAGGTTGAAGATGTGCCCGGGTGCGCCTCCGATCTCGGCGAGGACCCGTCCGGCGTGATCCCGCAGCTCTTCCGGCGAGGCGAAGAGCGCGGCCGGGTCGAGGTTGCCCTGCACGGCTTTTCCCGGTCCCAACTTGCGCCGAACCGTCCCCAGCGGCGAGCGCCAGTCGACGCCGATCACATCGACACCGAGCCCAGCGACGCACTCCATGAGGGCCGAGCCCTGGTTGACGTAGTAGATGAGCGGTACTTCGGTACCGCGCAGAGCCGCGACGGTGCGCCGGACGGCGCGCAGCGCAAATCGCTCGAATTCGTGCGGCGCGAGCAATCCGGCCCAGGATTCGAACAGCATCAGCGCCTGTGCCCCAGCGGCCGCCTGGGCGCGCAGATATTCGGCCATGGCGTCCGCCAGCCGATCGAGGAGGCGCTCCGCCGCCGCCGGATTCGAGTACAGGAACGAGCGTGCGGCGCCGAATTCCTTCGACGGCCGGCCGCAGACCAGATAGCAGAGCAGCGTAAAGGGGCCGCCGGCGAAGCCTATGAGCGGTACGCCGCGCGGCAATCCGGCGCGTACCAGCCGAATCGACTCGAGCACGAACGGCACGTCACGCTCAGCAACGAGCGGCGCGAGCGCGTCGATGGCTGCATCAGTCCGCACGGGCTCGCGCACGACCGGTCCGGGCTCGAACGACAGGTCCACGCCCATTCCCTGCAGCGGCGTCATGATGTCACTGAAGAGGATGGCGGCGTCCAGCGGGAAGCGCCGCAGCGGCTGCAGCGTGACCTCCGCCGCCAGGGCGGGATCGCGCAGCAGGGCTGTGAATTCGGCCTGCGAGCGCACCCGCCGGTACTCCGGCAGATAGCGCCCCGCCTGACGCATGATCCAGATGGGTGTGTACGGCACCGGCTGCCGGCGGCAGGCGGCGAGGAACACGGAAGTAGTCATTGGCCGGCCAGCCAGCGCGCCACCTCCGGCGCATAGTAGGTGATGATGAGGTCGGCGCCGGCGCGCTGAATACCGGTGAGCGTCTCCAGTACCGCCGCCCGCTCATTGATCCAGCCACGCTCGGCGGCCGCCTTGATGAGGCTGTATTCGCCGCTGACCTGGTAGGCCACGACCGGCACCGTCACCGCATCCCGCACCTGGCGGATCACATCGAGATAGGGTCCCGCGGGCTTCACCATGACCAGATCCGCCCCCTCCTCGAGGTCGAGCAACACCTCCCGCAGCGCCTCGCGGGAGTTCGCCGGGTCCATCTGGTAGGAGCGGCGGTCGCCGAATGCCGGGGCCGATTCGGCTGCTTCCCGAAACGGTCCATAGAAAGAAGAGGCGTATTTCGCCGCATATGAAACAATAGGGGTCATCGCGTGACCCTCGCGATCGAGCAGGCGACGGATGGCCTGCACCCGCCCATCCATCATGTCACTGGGCGCCACGGCATCGGCTCCGGCCCGCGCGTAGTTGAGCGCCACCTGGGCAAGCGTCTCCGCGGAGGCGTCGTTGTCGATCGCGCCGCCCGGGAGCACATGGCCGCAATGCCCGTGATCCGTCGCGCCACACAGGCAGACGTCGGCCCAGACCAGCAGGTCCGGGCAGGCCTCCTTCACCGCCGAGATGGCCTGTGCGGCCAAACCCTTCGGGTCGAGCGCAGCGCTCGCGCGAGCGTCCTTCAGAGCCGGTGCCGCAAAGAGGAGTACAGCCGGAACGCCCGTCGCGGCCACGTCCCTGGCGTCCTTCACCAGCTCATCGACCGAGAGTTGGGATATCCCGGGCATACTGGACACCGGGTGCCGCACCCCCCGACCCGGGACAGCGAAAAGCGGATAGATGAAAGCGTCCGGCGAGAGCCTCGTCTCGCGCACCATTCGGCGCCACGTGTCCGATTGGCGCGTGCGCCGGGGCCTCGTTGCTGGATGACTCATGGGTACCTCATGACGTGCTGCCTCGGGGGCGCGAAGCACGCCGCTTCCGCGATGTGTGACCTGTGCGAACGGCCTGCAGGCTGGTGCGTGCCAGGCCGCGCAGGGTGGCCGACTCGGCCAGGGTGGGGCTGTAGCCCCTCTCCGACAGAGCGCGTGCCGTGGTGGGGCCGATCGCCACCGCCGGTACACGGCCGAGCAGGCGCGCGAAGTCCTCCCTCCCGAGGGCGCTCTCGAGCTCCGCAACCGCGGACGGGCTGGCGAATGTGACCGCCCCCAGCGCGTCGCGCGCAATCCAAGAGCGGCAGTCCTCAACGTCGAGTGCCGTGCCCGAAACCGTACGATATGCCTCGACCGTCGTGACCTCCGCGCCGAGATGCGTCAGGCCGGCGGCGAGAGTCGGCAGGGCCCGAGAGCTGGCAGGGTAGAGAACGCGTGCGCCACGCGCAGCGCCGGAGTCGGCAAATGCCGCCACCAGGCCCGCGGCGCTCGGCTCGGAGGGAGTCAGGTCGACACGCCAACCGTGCTGCTTGAGTACCGCGGCCGTCGCGCGACCCACAGCGGCTGTCCGTATGCTCGCCGGCGGCGCCGACAGGCGGCCGGTCACGGCCGCAACCGCGTGACGGCTGGTGAAGACGATCCAATCGAATGACTCCACGCGGGTCAGCGCCTCATCCAGAGCCGCGGCGTCAGCCGGCAACACGCTGACCGCGGCCCACACCAGTACCGGAAGTCCGAGGCTCCTGAGCTCGCTGGATAGTGGTCCGTCGCGCTCCTCGGCGCGTGTCACCACGACCGGTTTCAACATGGGTTGACCACTCATCGCTAGGGCGCCTCCGCGCGACCCTGTGCCTCGCGCTGCGCCGCGATGAGACCGCTCGCCCCGTTGGCGATCAGCTGCATCGCCAGACGCACGCCCAGCGCCGCCGCCTCGGGCGCGGTCGGTCCGGCATCGCCGCTGGCGCTCAAAAGCCGTGAGCCATCGAGCGCGCAAACGGCCGCATGTAGGCGAATGCCTTGGGGGAGGACGGTGGCGAGGGCGCCGAGCGGTACCTGACAGCCGCCTTCGATACGTTCCAACAATGCGCGCTCCGCCGTTGTGGCGAGGCGTGTCGGCCCGTCGTCGAGCGGCTGCAGCCATGTACAAGAATACGGGTCGTCCTCGCGCGTACAGACGCCAATGGCGCCCTGCGACACCGCGGGCGGAAACTCCTCCGGCGAAAGATGCTGAGTGATCCGGCCCTCGAGTCCGAGACGCTTGAGTCCGGCCGCCGCAACGATGATGGCGTCGTAGTCACCGCTCTCCAGGCGCTCGAGCCGGGTGGGTACGTTGCCGCGCAGCTCGAGCAGCACCACGTCCCGGCGTGCGCGCGCGAGAAACGCGCGCCGGCGCAGACTGCTCGTTCCCATGCGGGCGCCTCGAGGCAGTTGTGAGAGCGGAGCTCCCGTGCGGCTGACCAAAGCATCGCGCGGGTCTTCGCGCATGAGCACTGCCGCGAGCGCCAGCCCTGGCTCCATGGCGGTAGGCAGGTCTTTCAGGCTGTGCACCGCGATATCGATCCGGTCCTCGAGCAGGGCCCGGTCGATCTCCTTGGTGAAGAACGCGCGTCCGCGCACCGCCCACAGTGGCACCTCAACACGCACATCGCCCGTGGTTGTGATGGGAACCAACTCCACCGCTGGCGCGCCGGGCAGCGCGCTAATCAAGCCGGCAACGTGACGGGCCTGCCACATGGCGAGCGCGGAAGCGCGCGTGCCGATGCGCAGGGTTCGCGACGGCTGCGAGGTCCGTGAGCCGCTCAAGATTCGCCCTCGGTCATGAATCGGTAGCCCACACCCCAGACGGTGAGGAAGTGCCGCGGGTTGGCCGGGTCGCGCTCGAAGCGCTTGCGCAGGCGCAGGATGAAGTTGTCCACGGTGCGCGTCGAGGGGAAGACGTCATAACCCCATACCCGCTCGAGCAGGTCTTCGCGGGAGACGATATCGCCTGGGCGTTCCGCCAGCACCTTCAGGATCATCGCCTCCTTCTCCGTCAGCTCCTGCGCGATGCCATTCCACGAGCGGGCGCGGAAGGCGCGGAAATCGACCTCGTTGCCGCCGAAGCGCAGCGTCGCGCCGTCGGCGGCCGAGGCGCTCTGGTACCAGTCCCAGCGGCGCAGGATGGCGCGCACGCGCAGCAGCAGCTCCCGCAGATGGAAGGGCTTCGCCAGATAATCGTCGCCACCGGCCTCGAGGCCACGCACGCGGTCGGCGGGATCGCCGCGCGCCGTGAGAAAGAGCACCGGTGTGCTGTCGCCACGCTCGCGCAGTGTCCGGCAGACGGTGAAACCGTCGATCTCCGGCAACATGACATCCAACAGCACGAGGCCGCAGGCTCTTCCCTGCAGCCACTCGAGAGCCTGCCGCCCGTCCGTGACGGAATCGACGTCGTAACCTTCGGCGCGCAGATTCTCGACCACGCCGGCGGCAAGATGCGGGTCGTCCTCCACGACGAGGATGCGGCGCATGTGCTCTGCGGGCGCGCTGCGGGGCTCCGTTGTCATGCTTGCTCCCGCCGCGCGAGGCCGCCGGCGGGAGGCCCGCCCGCCGGCCACGTCAGCACGAATGTCGCGCCCTGCCCGGCGCCCGCGCTCTGCGCACTGACCCGGCCGCCGCCAAGCTGCATCAGCCGACGGACGATGTAGAGGCCGAGCCCCGTGCCGAAGTGCCGGCCGCCGCCGCCGGGGTGCAGGCGCGTGAATTTCTGGAACAGCCGTGGCGCATCGCCGGAGCGGAAGCCAACACCGCTGTCGCGCACCGTGAGCTCCACCTCACCGCCTGCTGTCCGCCGGCCGATGAAGGCGATGCTGCCGCCGCCAACCGGCGCCACGGCCGCGAGCGCGTTCTCGAGCAGGTTGCGCAGGATGACATCGAGCGCCAGGGGATCGGCCATCACCTGCAGCCCGGGCTCGACATCGGCGCTGACGGTGATGCGGTCCTTCGCGGCGCGCTCTTCGAGTCCCGCGATGACGCGCGTGACGGCGCCATCGAGGTCCACCGGCTCGCTCTTCAGGTCGATCCGGCCGCGGTCCAGGCGCATGCTCTCGAGGATCTGCGTCACCATGCTCTCCATGCGCGCCAGGTCGGAGAGCATGCGCTCGATGAGCGCGCGCGAATGCTCCGCTGACAGCGGTCGCATCGCCATGGTCTCCAGCGACAGCTGCAGACTCGCGAGCGGCGTCTTGAATTGATGCGACACCAGCGCCAGGAAGCTCTCCTGCTCCTGGATCACGCGCGCTTCAGCCCGCAACGCGCGCGCGATGACCGCGATGCAGGCCGCCAGGGCGATGATGAAGAACGATCCCTCCCAGGCATACTGCGCGATGTGTCGGCGTTCCTCCGCGATGAGTCGTCCGCCGACGTCCGGGGAGAGTGCGGCGCGTTGGTTCGTGACGCTGACGTTTGGCAACAACGCGTGCACGCGCGCGGCCGACGCGCCGGTATCGAGCAAGGCCTGCCCGGCAACCACCTGCTGCGCGTAGACCTCGTGCATCTCCCTGACCTTGTCGACCGCAAAGCGATGCTGGTCGAGCAGCCACCAGCCGACTTCCACGGCTGACACCAGCACCAGGGCGAGCGCGGTGAGTTGGAACAGTCGCGGTGCCTTCATCGCTTTACCTGTCAGCGCAGAGTGCGCAGAGCGTTCTGCAGCCCCTGCGCGAGGCGCTCCAGATCCGAGCTCGTGTGGGCGAGCGAGAGGAAGCAGGCTTCGTAAGCCGAAGGCGGCAGGTAGATGCCCTCCGCCAGCATGGCGTGAAAAAGCGCCGCGAAGCGGCCGACCGCCTGCTGCGAGAGCGTCACGGCCGTGCGCGGCGCGCCGCTCTCGTACAGGGACAGCCAGAAGAGCGAGCCGACGCGCACTATGTGCACGGGGAAGGGTGCCTCGCGCAGCACCGGCTGCAGCAACCGCTCGAGCTGCGCGCCCATGTCCTCGAGCCGTTGCCAGCCGTTCTCGGCCGCCAACACGTCGAGTGTGGCGATGCCGCTGGCCATTGCCACGGGATTGCCGGAGAGAGTGCCCGCCTGGTAGGTATCACCGTCGGGCGCAAGCCGCGCCATGATTCGCCGCGGTCCCGCGAACGCACCCACCGGCATGCCGCCGCCGATCACTTTGCCGAAGGTGGCGAGGTCCGGGACGATACCCAACCGCTCGGCGGCGCCGCCGCGGGCGAGCCGAAAGCCGGAAATGACCTCGTCGAAGATGAGCAGCGCGCCGCTCGCGCGGGTGAGCGCGCGCAGCCGCTCGAGGAATTCTTTGCGCTGCGGCAGCAGTCCATGGTTGGCCGGCACCGGCTCGATGATGACCGCGGCGATCTGTTGCCCCTCTCGTGCAAAGAGCGCGTCCAGTGCAGCTTCGTCGTCCAGTGGCAACACGCGCGTGCATGCGGTGAAGGCTTCGGGAACGCCGGCGGAGGATGGTCGGCCGAACGTCGCGAGGCCGGAGCCTGCCGCAACCAACAGGTGATCCGCATGCCCGTGGTAGCAGCCGGAGAATTTCACGATGAGATCGCGAGCCGTGAACGCTCGCGCCAGACGGATGGCGCTCATCACCGCTTCCGTCCCGGACGATACCAGCCGCACCTGCTCGATGCCGGGGTACGAGGCCACCACGCGCTCCGCCAACTCAACTTCCGCGGGGCACGGCGCGCCGAAGGTCGTTCCCTGACGAGACGCCTGCGTTATGGCCTCGACCACGGCGGGATGAGCGTGACCCAATATCAGCGGACCCCAGGAGCCGACGAGATCGAGATAACTGCGGCCGTCGCTATCGGTGAGATGCGAGCCGCGGCCACCGACGAAGAAAAGAGGCGTACCGCCGACCGCACGAAACGCCCGCACGGGCGAATTCACACCGCCGGGGATGACGCGCGTCGCGCGCTCGTAGAGCTGCTCCGAGCGGGGAAACGACTGTCCGGCTGGACCCTCTGGGGAGTGGCGCATCAGGATTCCTATGGTAGTGGCTCTTCAGGGGTCGGCGCTTCGGTTGCGCTTGCAGGTAGCGCAGGCGCCTGGGCCCCGCGGTGCAGGCGCGCCTCGTCGAAGAATGCGTCGATGGCCTCCGGGCCCGCGTGCGCGGCTGCCGCCCGCATACCGGCGATTGGCAGATGTGCGAGGCGCCGTGCCAGCCGCGAGGTCAGATGCCCTATGGCCTCACGCTGGTCGTGCGACAGCCCGCGCAATTCCGCCGTCAGTGCCCGCTCGAGCTCGTCGGCCGCGATCCGCTCGAACGCGTCGCGCAGCTCCGCCAGCTTCGGGCCGATGGCGCGCGTGGCCATCTCATCGCGCAGGGTCGCCAGCCGCTCGTCGATGGCGGCCCGCACCGGCGCCAGCCGCAGCAGCTCGGTCTCGCGCCCCTCCTGTACCTCCTGCACGAGCTCGCTCATCCCGATGCGGACGATCCCGGCATCCAGCGCATCATCGGGATGGACGTTCGGCGGTACGCCGAAGTCGATGGCCAGCGTGTTGCCAGGCTCTGTGTGCGCGGCTGCCAGCAGTTGCAGCGCCCGGCGGTCGAGCACCAGCTCGCTGCCGCCCGCGGCCAGCACCAGCGCCGCGACCGCCTGTGGCTGTGCGCGGAATTGCTCGAGGAGGATGGCCTGCCCGGACACACTCGCCGCGAACTCCGCCGCGGCTGCGAGCGAACGGTTCACGATCAGGAGCGGTATGCCGGCACGATGCAGCGCCAAGCCGCAGCGGCGTGTCATCGGCGAGACGCCGATGAGAGCCACGGGGTCGGCTCTGCCGGTCAGGTGCTGCAGTACGCGAGCCGCCGCGAGATCGGCGAGGGAGGGCGCTTGCGTCGCGGTCTGCAGCCGGCGCACCCGGTTGGCCATCGCGAGCGCCTCGCCCATCAACCGGTCGAGCGTCGGGCCGCTCGTTCCGGCGGTGCGGGCGGCCTCCCAGGCCGCGCGCATCTGCAGCGCGATCTCGCGTTCGCCGGCCTGGGCGGAATCGAGTCCACAGGCGACGAGCAGCACGTGCTCCAGGGCCGACTCGCCAGCCCACGCCCGCAGCAGCCGCGCAGCCCGTCCCGGCGGGGATTGGCCGCCGCTCAGCTGCTCCAGCGCAGGCTCGCGGAGGTCGCCCGCGGGCTCGCCATCATGGGTGGCGAAAAGAAGCTCGATCCGGTTGCAGGTGCCGAGGTACAGAAGCTCGGCGACCCCCAGCGCCGCGCGCAGCGCGCCCAAGCGGCCTTCGAGTTCTGCCTTGGGGATGGAGAGACGCGCGACCTCGTCGATGCCGGCATGCCGGTACGACAGGCCCACGACGCCGATCTGATGCATAGGCCAAGCAGACCATGGCCCCTGCCCCTATGTGTCACAGAATGATCACAGGCACATCCGCGCCGTGGGCGCGGATGTGCCGTGTGACGTCATCTACGGCCGCGTAACAGCCCCATGAGAAGCAGTCCCGCCGCAAAGCCGATCCCAAGCGCCCAGGCTGTCGACTGGTACGGCTGGGATTCGACGCTGTGCTGCAAGTCACCCCAACGGGCTTTTGCCCAACGCTGCGCCTGATCGGCACGCTCGCGCGCTGCGCCCGTCGCCCTCGAGGCTGTGTCGCTCGCCGTATCCGCCAATCGTTCGGCCTGTCGTGCGGCATCTGCCGCGGCCCTTTCACCATCACTCGCAGTGAAGCTCGGATTCATTCGTAAACCTCCTCGGGAGTCATGCGCTGGACGACTCGCCCAGTTCACCGGCCCGCGTGGCGGTCAACGGAGGCCGGTACTGAAAGTTCCGAGGCCGAACTCAACCGGAGCAGTGGGATGACAGTGTGCCGTCAGCATCGGCTGACACGCTGCCGAATGTATTGGCCCGGCGTGATGCCGAGCAATCGCCTGAAGCGCTTGGTCAGGTGGCTCTGATCCGCATAGCCGGCGCACGAGGCTGCGGCCGCGATGCTCTGGCCGGAATCGAGCAGTGCGCGAGCGTGGCTCATCCGCACGCCGTCCAGATACGCGTGCGGAGGCAGGCCTACCGCTTTCTCGAATACCCGGGCGAAATACCAGGGGCTCAGTCGGCCGAGCCGCGCCAACTGCGACAGCGAGACGTCCTCGTTGAAATGAGCATTGATGTAGTCGCGCGCCGTGGCGACCGCCGCAGGCTCCCTGCCCGCGCCTGGCGCTGCGCGCGGAACGCCAGCATGCTGCATGAGCAACAGTGTCAGCGCGCTCAAAAGCAGCGACTCCTGCTCGAGCGCCGGCGCGGCGCGCGCGAGCGCACGGTGAAGCCGCGCCAGCGATGCGGCGAGCTCGGGGTGCTCGAGGACCGCGCCCCTGATGAAAGTCGACCGCGATGCGGGCCCTTTGAGCTCGCTCATCGTGCGCGTCAGGAGCGCCTCATCCAGATACAACGTGCGGTAGACGTAGCCTGTGGAGCTGACGGCTTCGCCGGTGTGAGGCTCATGCGGATTGACGACGAATATCCGGCCCGCGGGTGTGATGTGGCGACTGCCACGGCAGGCGAAAGACTGGACACCGCTTTCGACCAGGCCGATCACGGCGTAATCGTGCGCATGCCGCGCATAGCGGTGAGCCACGAAGCGCGCATGCAGGGCAGTCGCTCCGCTGACACCCCGCAGGCGGTGGAACCTGGTCCATTCCGGCTGATCCAGCCGTGGAATCATGCGCTGAGCATACCGTGTTCAAGGCGCAAGATTCGACAAGACGTGGGTGGCGACAGGGGCCAGACTGGCTGTGAGCGGCAGGCGCGTCACCGGCAGAGGCAACCTTGATCGACTTCGACCTCAAGCGATTCGAACATCCCGACGAGGTTCGTCTGTTCGAGAAAGGGCGATTCGACATCGTGCGGATCGGCGGCCTGACGATCGGCCGGGCCACCTACGAGCCCGGATGGAAATGGTCGACTCATGTCGGCGCGGCGATCGGCAGGAAGACCTGTGAAGTCGAGCACGTCGGCCTGGTCGTCTCCGGACGCGCGACGGCGGCGATGGAAGACGGCGTGGTGAGGGAGCTCACAGCCGGAGATCTCTTCTACATCGCGCCCGGTCACGACAGCTGGGTGCTGGGTGATGAGCCGTATGTCTCGCTGCATTTCCTCGGCGCCGCCGACTACGCCCGGCAGAAGGGCTAGGTCGCCGATGCGGGGCTACAGGCGGATCAGGCCTCTTTTGTGAGCCACCGCGACAGCCTCGGTACGGCTGATCGCATCGAGCTTGGTCAGGATCGACTTGACATGTGTCTTTGCCGTTCCCTCGGTGATCGACAGGCGCCGCGCGATGTCTTTGTTGCTTCGTCCCTGCGCGACCAGCTCCAACACGTTCAACTCCCGCTGCGTCAGACTCGGCTTGCCCATCCTCTGCAGCGCCTTCGCCGCCACCCCCGATGAGGTGTACGGCCGATCCTCGCTGACCGCGCGGATTGCCGACAGAATCTCCTGCCGTGGGGCATCCTTGAGGAGATATCCCTTCGCCCCCTGGCTGAGGCACTGGAAGATGTCCTCGTCGCCGTCGTAGGTGGTCATGATGAGAATCCGGGCCTTGGGGTTGATCTCCAGCACCCGCTGCACCACCGCCACGCCGTCCCTCTTTGGCATGCGCAGGTCCAGCACCAGCACATCCGGCTGATGCTGCTCATAGAGCGCGATCGCCTCCTCGCCGTCGCCGGCCTCCGCGACCACCTCCATGTCGGCTTGCTGATTCACCATCGCGGCCAGCCCGTCCCTCACCACCGGGTGGTCATCCGCGAGGATCACCCGGATCTTCTTTCTGGTCAGGACGGCGACCATTACGCTGCCGCCGCCTTGCGCTTCGGCAGCCGCACGCTGACCCGTGTACCGGCGCCAGGCCGGCTCTCGATCTGCCACTCCCCGCCGATCGCATTAGCCCGCTGCCGCATGCTGGTGAGGCCGAAACCCTCCCGCGCATACAGCTCCGGCCGCTGCTCCATGCCGCGTCCGTCGTCCTCCACCGACAGTACCCAGTGCTCCGCCTCGTCCGCCATCGTGATGCGGATCAGGTTCGGCCTTGCGTGACGCACCGCGTTGCTGACCGCTTCCTGCGCGATGCGCAGCAGCTCATGCTCATGCTCCGGCTTCAGGCCGGTGCTGATGCCACCGCCCTCGAAGTTGGACGTCACACCGCCGGGCACCGTGGAGCGGTCCGCCAGCTGGCGCAGCGCGAGCTCGAGCCCCGCGCGCCGTGTCTGATCGAGCCTGAGCGCCATCACCGAGCGCCGCGCTTCGGACAGTCCTTCGCGCGCCAGGTCGCGGATCCGTGTCAGTGTCAGCGCCAGCCCCGAGTTCTTCTTCTTGCAGGACGGAAATTCCTCCACCGCCCCAAGCTGCATCAGAATCCCGGTGAAGGCCTGTGCCAGACCGTCGTGGATCTCCTGCCCGATGCGGGCGCGCTCGACCAGCACCGCCGCTTCCTTCGCCTGATAGGCGAGGCGGGTGAGCTGGACGGCGAGTGTCGCCTGTTGGGCGAGCGCGACGAGCAGCTCGCTGCGCTGCACGTCGGCCGCGTTGCGCCGGAAGCGCAGGATGAGGAAGCCGACATTGCGCGAGCCGAACACCAGCGGATAGACCACGGTGCCGGCATAGCCTTCCTGCCGGTGGAAGGCGAGCATGCCCGGCCAGAACTCCTCCGATTGCTCCTCGACGTCGAGATACATGGGCTCGCTCGGCGTGGTGAACCTGTCGCCGAAGGAGGAGCCGTTGATCGGTACGCTGATTGGGTAGGGCGGCTCTTCTATGCGTCCGTCCCTGACGTGCGCCGCGATGCGCCACTGCTGCAGGCTGTCCTTGGAGACGACCACGGCCCCTGATGCCGCATCGAACTGGCGGGTCGCTTCCAACAGTACGTGGCCGAGGAAGCTGTGCAGGTCCGGCTCGCTCGCCAGCCGCTCGAGGTTGCCGCGGATGACGGCGTTGGCTTTTGCCAGCTCCGCCACGCGTTCCTCGGCGGCACGCTCGCGCTCCCGTCTCATGTCATCGATGAGGCGCTGCCGATGGAGTGCCGCGCCGATGACGCCGGCCGCGTTTTCGAGTGCGGCAAGCTCCGCGGAGTCGATTCCGCGGCGCTGGCGCGTGTTGTCGAAGCCCACGACGCCGATGAACTCGCCGGCGACGAAGATCGGCACGATGGCCTTGGTCTTCGTGCCGATACCCTCGAATCCCGTTACCCCGGCGTACTCGACCTGCGTATCACACTTGTTGAGGCAGACACTGCGTCCGGCGCGCAATTCAGCGGACACGGCCGAGAACTTGCGCTCATCACACATGCAGACCGCAGGGTCATCGATGTGTGGCGGAACGCCTTCGGCAGTCCATTCGCTGACCACCACCAGCAGGGGCTCGCCCTGCGGTCCGCGGCGCGCCAGCATGACATTCACGCGATCGACGTGGGCCGCCTCGCCCATGAGGCGCAGCACCTCGGGAATCGAGCCGCGCACATCCGGAGCCTCCAGGAGCATCCGGCTTGCCTTGGCGGAGGCCACCAGCAGCGCCTCGCGGCGCCGCAGGGACTCGTTGATGTGGCTCAGCTCCTCATTGCCGGGACTGGATTCTGTCAAAGGCTCCAGTCTGGCGAAGGCCGGATCGACCACCGAAACACTCATGGCACGCTCTCTATCGGGAAATCGAGGCGTCAGTGTACCTCGGCAGGGGGGCGGTCTCCCAACCACCGCCTAGCGCTTTGTAGACGGCGATCAAGCTTGTGGCGGCCTCGGTGCGATCCTGGGCCAGCGCGTCCTCCGCCTGCAGCTCGGTGCGCTCAGCATCGAGCACCGAGAGAAAATCGACCATTCCGCCCTGGTAGCGGATCTTGGCCAGCCGGGCCGCGGTTGCGCTGGCGCTCGCGGCGTCCTGCGCATGCGTGAGCTGGTCACGGTCCCTGGCGTGGGTCACCAGCGCATCCTCGGTTTCCTCCAGGGCATTCAGGACGGTGCCGTGGTACTGGTCGAGGGCGATCACCGCGCCGGCGCGCGCGCCGGCGATCTGCTCGTGCACCCGGCCCAGGTCGAAGGCCGGCCACGAGATGCCCGGCCCGAGAACATAGCTGCGCGACGCCGCCGTACCGAACCCGGCCGGCGCCGCGGCGCCAAAGCCGAAGCTGCCGTTGAATGTGAGCTTGGGGAAAAGATTGGAGATGGCGACGCCGACCATATCCGTGGAGGCTTCCAGGTTGCGCTCCGCCGTGCGGATATCCGGACGCCGGCGCAGCATCTGCGTGGGGCTGCCCACGGGGATGATGTGTGGGAGCGGCGGCAGCTCGTGCGGCGCGCTCAACTGCCCCGTGAGGGCATCGGGCTCGCGGCCGGTCAGCACTCCCAGCCTGTGAATGGAGCGGGAGACCGCGGCCTCGAGCGGTCCGATCGTGGAGAGCGTCGTGCTCAGCTGCGCCTGCGCGCGCGCCACGTCGAGATCGGTGCCGCTGCCGGCGGCGCGCTCCGCCTCCGCCAGCTGCAGGACCTGCTGTTGGTTCTTGACGTTGGCGCGGGCGACGGCAAGCTGTGTCTGCCCGCCGCGCAGCTCGAAGTAGTTGCGGGCCACTTCGGCGATCACCGAGACCTGGGCGTCGTGCAGGTTCGCCACTTCGCCTTGCAGCTCGGCATTGTGCGCCGCTATGTTGCGTCTGACACCGCCGAAGAAGTCGAGCTCCCAGGTAGCGTCAAAGCCGGCGTTGTAAAGTTTCGTTGTATAGGCGCCGCCAAACGGATCCTCCACTGCAGGTGTCCGCTGCGCGGTGTATCCGCCGGAGGCGGTCACCGTCGGAGCAAGGTCGAATTCCGACTGATTGCGCAGCGCGCGTGCCTGTACCAGCCGTCCGACCGCGATACGCAGGTCGTAGTTGGCGCTCAGCGCATTGTTGACCAGCTGGTCGAGCGTGGGGTCGTCGAACTGCTCCCAGAACTCGACCTGGGTTTGCTGGTTGCTATAGACGTCGGGCTCCGCGCCGGCGAACTGCGCGGCCACCGAAGTCTTCGGTCGGACGTAGTTAGGGCCTACCGCGCAGCCAGCAAGTGCGGTTACGGCAGCCAGGGTCAGCAGCAAATGAGTTTTACGCATGATGGAAGTCCGGAGATGGCAGTTGGTCGGGTGCCGCCTCGGATCGGGGGGCCGAGCCGCGGCGAATGACCACATAAAACACCGGCGTGAGCAGCAACCCGAAGAAGGTCACCCCGAGCATGCCGGAGAACACGACTGTGCCGAGCGCATGGCGGATCTCGGCGCCGGCTCCGCTCGCCAGCATCAGGGGCACGACGCCCATGATGAAGGCGAAGGAAGTCATCAGAATCGGCCGCAGACGCAGGCGGGCGGCTTGCAGTACAGCAGATACCGCATCCTGCCCCCGCTCTTCCTGCAGGTGCTTGGCGAACTCCACGATCAGGATCGCGTTCTTGCAAGCGAGGCCGACCAGCACGACCAGGCCCACCTGGGTGAACACGTTGTTGTTGCCATGGTCGAGGAAGACGCCGGTGATGGCCGCGAGCAGGCACATCGGCACGATCAGGATGATCGCGAGCGGCAGGGTCAGGCTCTCGTACTGGGCGGCGAGCACCAGGAAGACGAACAGCACGCACAGCGGGAAGATGATCAGGCTGGTGTTGCCGGAGATGATCTGTTGGTAGGAGAGGTCGGTCCATTCGAACGACATGCCCCGCGGCAGGGTCGTCTTCAGGATCTGGGTCATCGCCGCCTGCGCCTCCCCGGAGCTGTAGCCCGGGGCCGGGCCACCGTTGATGTCCGAAGCGGTGTAGCCGTTGTAGCGCTGCACGATGTCGGGGCCGTATGTCGGGGTGACGGTGAGGAATGACCCTAGCGGGATCATCTGCCCCCGGTCGTTGCGAACCTGCAGTGTCGAGATGTCCTCGATGCGCGAGCGGAATGGCGCGTCGGCTTGTGCCAGGACTTCATACGTCCGTCCGAACGCATTGAAGTCGTTCACGTAGAGCGATCCGAGGTAGACCTGCAGCGTCTGGAAGACATCGTCCAGATTGACGTGGTCCTGCATGACCTTCACACGGTCCACGTTGACGTTGAGCTGCGGTACGTTCACCTGATAGCTGCTGAAGAGTCCCGCAAGTGCAGGGTTCTGATAACCCTCCTTCAGGACATTCTGCGTTGCGTCGTAGAGTGCCTTGGGACCGGCTTCGCCACGATCTTCGATCTGCAGCTTGAAACCGCCGAGGGTACCGAGACCCATCACCGGGGGAGCCGGGAACACGACAACCATGCCGACCTGAATGGCGGAGAGCTTCTGGTTGAGCTGTGCGGCGATGGCGTCGGCGGTGAGGCCCTTGGACTTGCGCTCAGCGAAAGGCTTGAGCCCGAAGAACACCAGTCCGGCGCTCGAGCTCTGCACGAAGCCGTTGACCGACATGCCGGCAAACTGAACGGCGTGCTCGACGCCCGGCTGATGCATGCCGATGTCGCCGATCTCCTTGACGATCTGCGAGGTCCGATCGAGCGATGCCGCCGGCGGCAGCTGTGTGATCGCGACCAGATATTGCTTGTCCTGCGAAGGGATGAACCCGTGCGGGACGGCGGCAAAACCGACATAGGCGAGGCCGATGAGGCCCGCATAGACGATGAGTGCGATGCCAACGCGGCGGACCGTGCCCGCCACGGCAGTCTGATAAGCGTTGCCGAGGGCCGTGAACCCGCTGTTGAAGCGGCGGAAGAAGCGCCCGAGGACCCGGTCCATGACACGCGACAGGCGGTCAGGCCGGACTCCGTGGGGCTTCAGCAGGACGGCCGCCAACGCCGGCGACAGGGTGAGCGAATTGAAGGCCGAGATCACCGTGGAGATGGCGATCGTCAGCGCGAACTGGCGATAGAACTCGCCGGTCAGGCCGCTCACGAACGCGACGGGCACGAACACCGCGCACAGTACCAGTGTGATCGCGATGATCGGCCGGCTGACCTCGCTCATCGCTGACTTGGCTGCCTCGCGTGGCGATTGCCCGCTTTCGATGTGCCGCTCTACGTTCTCGACTACCACGATGGCATCGTCCACGACGATGCCTATCGCTAGCACGAGGCCGAAGAGGGACAGGGTATTGATGGAGAAGCCGAATGCGAGCAGCACCGCCATGGTGCCGATGATCGACACCGGCACGGCGATGAGGGGAATGACGGAGGCGCGCCAGGTCTGCAGGAAGAGAATGACCACCAGCACGACCAGCAGGACAGCCTCGAGCAGAGTGTGCACCACCGCCTCGATCGACTGACGGACGAACACCGTCGGGTCGTAGACGATCGTGTAGGCCATCCCCTGCGGGAAGTCCTTGGAGAGCTGCGCCATCGTGGTGCGCACTTCCTTTGACAGCTGCAGCGCATTGGAGCCCGGCGCCTGGAACACCGGGATGGCGACGGCATCCTGGTTATCGAGATAGCTGTTGGTGCCATAGGATTCGGCACCCATGTTCACACGGGCGACATCGCCCAGGCGCACGACCTGGCCGTTGCCGCCGGTCTTCAGCACGATGTTGCGGAACTGGTCCGGGCTCGTCAGCCGGCCCATCGCATTCAGGGCGAGCTGGAAATCGGCGCTCGGCGCCGGTGGGCCACCGATCTGCCCGGCGGCCACCTGGATGTTCTGCGCCCGGATGGAGTTGATCACGTCACCGGCGGTGAGATTGAGCGCGGCGAGCTTTTGCGGATCGAGCCAGATCCGCATGGCGTAGTCGCCGCCGCCGAACAGCTGCACGTCGCCCATGCCCGGGAGGCGCGCCAGGACGTCACGGATGTTGCGGACCGCGTAGTTCCGCAAGTACAGCGTGTCGAAGCGGTGGTCGGGCGAAGTGACGTGCACCACCATCGTCAGGTTGGGCGAGCTCTTGGTGGTGGTCACACCCAGATTTCGCACCTCATCGGGTAGCCGCGGCAGTACCTGTTGGACACGGTTCTGCACGAGCGTCTGTGCGCGGTCAACGTCCGTCCCGACACGGAAGGTGATGGTCAGTGCCAGCGAGCCGTCCATGGTCGAGGTCGATGACATGTACAGCATGTCTTCGACCCCGACGATCGCCTGCTCGAGCGGCGCGGCGACCGTGCTCGCCACCACCTTCGGGTTGGCGCCCGGGAAGGTTGCGCGCACGACCACGGACGGCGGCACCACCTCCGGATACTCGCTGATCGGCAGCTGCGTGAGCGCGATCGCGCCGGCGATGAAGATGAAGGTCGAGAGGACCGCCGCGAAGATCGGGCGGTCGATGAAGAAGTGGGAAAGTTTCACCGATTCTCCCTGGACGCCGAGCCGCCGTTCGCGGTCTGCGCGTCACGAGTTGTGTTCTGGGCCACCATCGTGCCGTCCGTGCCGTGGCGCTCACCCATTGCGATGAGCTGTGGGTTGACCTGCATGCCGGGGCGCACGCGCATCAGGCCGTTGACGACGATGGTGTCTCCGGGCTTGAGTCCGGATCGCACCACGCGCAGGCCGTCGACCAGCGGGCCGAGCTGGACGGGGCGGTACTCCACTTTGTTATCGGAGTGCACGAGGAGCACGTAACGCATCGTCTGGTCGGTGCCGATCGCGCTGTCATTGATCAGCACGGCGGCATAGTGGTCGTTGCCTATCAGCTTGACGCGGGCGAAGAGGCCGGGGACGAAGTGGCCGTCCGGATTGGAAAGCAGCGCCCGGGCATAGATGGTGCCGGTCTGCGAGTCGAGAGAGTTGTCCATGAAGACCAGATGGCCCGCATGAGGGTAGCCATTCTCGTCCGCAAGACCGACATAGACTGCGTTGCCCAGCGAGCCGGAGCCTGCTCCGATACTGGTGCCGGCGGGCGCATCCCCGCGCCCTTGGTTACCGGCGTATTTCTGGAACGTCAGATAAGCCTGCTCGTCAGCGTTGAACTCAACGTAGATCGGGTTCAAGGACACGACCGTAGTCAGCAGCGTCTGGCCGTTGGCGACCAGATTGCCAGTAGTGACGATCGCGCGGCTGACACGACCCGTGATCGGCGCCGTCACGCGCGTGAAGGTGAGATTGAGCGCGGCTGCATCCGCTGCTGCCTTTGCCGCCTCGACGTTCGCGGCCGATTGGCGCTTATTGGCCGTGCGGGTGTCGAACTCATCCTTCGAGATCGCATGGGCCGCGAAAAGGTTCACGGCGCGGATCTGCTCGTCCTTGGCCAACTCCGCCTGGGCGCGCGCCTGATCTAGATCTGCGGCTGCCTGCTGATAGGCGGCCTGGTAAGGACGCGGGTCGATGACGAACAGCACCTGGCCTTTTTGGACCACGGTGCCATCTGTGAAATTGACCGACGAGATATATCCCGAGACTCGCGGGCGAATGTCGACGTGATTGACGGCGTCGAACCGACCCGAGAAGGTCTCGGAGTCCGTAACGGTCCGCGAGATGACGCGCGCGATGGTGACCTGTGGCGCCGGCGGGGGTACCGCGGCGTGCTGGGCTGACGCATCGCCGGCGCAGCCGGAAAGCGTGAGGACGGCCGCCAGTGCAGTGGCGGCGAGCGGGGCGAAAGCGATCGAGCGATTGCGCACGGTGAGACTCCGTTGGATTTCCCTGATAGACGAAATCGAGCCCTGCGGTTCGACCACGTCGGGCGACAATTCTGGTGTTGACAAGGCGTTTGAGGAATGACCCACGCGGAGGGGAGGCGCGCTGTCCGGCGGCGGGTGGCAGCCTCTCTCTTATTAGGTAGATGCGGCAGGTCGAGCCGCGCGCCGGCGGATTCCTTGCGCGCGGACGGCTCGAGGCGTGCCCTGACGCCAGCGCTCGGTGCAGGCGCTACATTGTCGCGGAATGCACTCCGCCCACCAGAGGCGGCGGTTGGGCGCCGGGCCGGCGGATCTCCTGCCGAAGCGTTGGACGGCGCCTGCGCTGCGACAGCTGCGGCGAGACCCAGCGCCCGGTCTCTATACTGCGGTTCAGCGCCTCGATGACACGGATGTCGGCCATCCCTTCCTCACCCGATGGCTCGGGCTCGGAGTCGCGCAGGATGCAGTCGGAGAAGTAGAGGAGCTCCGGCGCGAACTGATCGCTCTTCTCATAGCGCTTGGCGCGCTTGCGCTTGCCCAGGCGGAGCACGTACTCGACGCCCTGGGCATATTCATATGCCGGATCGAGAGTGATGCTGCCTTTGGTGCCCACGATCTCGTAGGCGGAACGGTCCGCGCCGCCGAAGCTGCAGGTGAAGGACGCGATCCGCTGCTGCGGAAACTTCATGACGACTGCGACCGTTTCCGGGATTTCCTTGAAGCGCTGGTCGCGCCGCGTGACCGCTGTGGCGAGCACTTGGGTCGGCTCCGCCGCGAAGGCGGCACGGGCAGCGTTGATGCAATAGATGCCTATGTCGTAAAGCGGACCGCCTCCGAGCTTGCGGCTGCTGCGAAAGTTCTCCGGGGCCACCTGCATGGAGAAACTGGAGGAGAAGAAGCGCAGGTCACCGAGGGTCCCGGAGTGCGCCATCGCCGCCGCTTCCAGATTCCCACGCTCGAGGTGCAGCCGGTAGGCGATCATGAGCTTGACGCCGTTTTGCCGCGTCACCTGGATCATCCTCTGGCAGTCGGCTGACGTGACCGCCATCGGCTTCTCGCAGAGCACGTGCAAGCCGGCACATGCCGCGCGCTCCGTATACTGGCGGTGCATTGAATTGGGCAGCGCAATGTAGACGGCGTCGATCTCGCCGCTCTCGAAGAGCTCGTCGGCATCATCGTAACTGCAGATGCGGCGGACGCCGTAGCGGCGGGAGAGCTTCCTGAGCTTTTCCGGGTCATCGGAGACCAGAGCTGTCAGCGTGCTGTTCGGCTGCGCGTGCGCGAAGGCGGGCAGGATGGCGATCTGCGCGATGTGTCCGAGACCGACGACGGCGTATCGAACCTTCCTGCCAGAGGCGGCGCTCTCACTGGCCCGGCGGCCGGCGGCTTTGCCTGGGCCTCTGCGTGACGCGGCGGAGACCGCCTTCTGGGTTCGCGCGCGGCGGGAGATGGATGATCGGGTAGCCATGTGCCATGCCGAAGCAAGCACGGTGCCGGAAGGAAAGTCCCCGCGGTTTGTCCCCCAAGCAGAATAGGCCCGGAATCAAAGGCTTAGGCTCGAGATTGCTTGACGGCCGGGACCGGTACCGGTCTAATACGCGGCCCTCCCCAAAGGCGGCCAGGTAGCTCAGTTGGTAGAGCAGCGGACTGAAAATCCGCGTGTCGGTGGTTCGATTCCGCCCCTGGCCACCATTCTAACTATGCTGATTTGCACAAGTTTTCCACGCTTGGCCGCTCGAGTTGCATTGGCGGATTGGCAACAGTTTCCATTTTGTTTCCAAAAACCAAGCATGCAAGCCGGTCGCCGCTCGCATCGTGCTCGCACGGGATCATGTGGCTGTAGACATTCAGGGTAAAGGACGCGTTGGAGTGTCCCATGAGCCTCGACACCCGGACGATGTCCTCGCCGTTGCTGATCATCAAGCTTGCGAACGTGTGTCTCAGATCATCTGCCACTCTGTTGAAATCCTCCATTAGTCGCTTTACAGCTCGAAAACTCTCGGTCACGAATTCGCCGAGGGCGCCATCGCTCACTGATAGTCTCGCGGATTTGGAAATATCACCGGCTAATGTTGGTGCGATGCAGACGCACTGCGTTCCGTTCAGTTGCCGGCTATCTGTGGATAATGACCTCCGCAATTTCCTGCGCTCTTGCCACAGTAATCCCTCCATAGAAATCCAGCGACAGCGGATGGTCGCTTTTTTCAGGGACCACGAACGGGCGATCTTCACCGGTGCGAGGATGGACGTTGCCCAGCTCAGATTGGGTGTGCCGTAATTGTGCCTGGGTGGGCCTGGGGACGGGGCTGGCAAGCGCTGCAAGTGATTGATTAATAAGCCCCTGGAACCGCCGAGGCCCGGCTGAAAATCCGCGTGTCGGTGGTTCGATTCCGCCCCTGGCCACCACTAAATCAAGATTTGGAGCCATAAGCGTCAACGCCGATGGGGAGTACAACCCCGCTTGTGGAATGTTCATGGTCGGCTACATTCGTGCTCCTCCAATCGCCGCGCTGCTGCGCGTCTGGCCCTAGGCCCAGCGACGCGCACCGCTTCTGACGCGGCCATACTCGCGCTTCCCGCCGATGAGTAGGGGCTGGTTTCGCGGAAAATTCAGCGGAACATGCAAGGCGGCGACGTCGACGGCAACGTGAATTTTCGGTGGTATGTGTAGCCCTTGGGCCGCCCTCTCGATTAGCAGCGCCGATGGTCAGCTCTTGTCGCCTTGCTGCTTGCGCATTGTGTCTATCCGGCGTTGGAGTTCCAGCATGGCCTCCCGCCGTGCTGCGGGAGTGCCCCACCGCGGCTTACTGTCCGCCATAGGGGTGGCCTGCCGTGGTCGTGAGCGCTCGCGGTGCGTCAGTAGCGCAGCACGCTCTCTTTCCCGCTTGAGCCGCGCGGCCTCCTGACGCTGCAGCTCCTCCCGCTGATGGCGGACCTCTTCCTCCAGGCGTACAGTTTCGCGTTCCGCCATGATGGGCACTCGGAAGGGCGCCATGCCAGCCGACGCGAAGTACAGGCTGAGATACTCTCGGGAGTAGCGAGGGGAGAATTCGCCAATCAACGGCAGGTTCAGTACCGTGAATATGGGCTGCCAGGACTCCTCGCCTGTGCTCGACCGACAGCGTACCTGCAGGGCGGGATTGAATTGGTACCACCCGTGCGCCATGCGCTTGAAGAGCGCACGGTTGTAGGCATAGTCGCGTTCAACTTCATTGCGTGACAATACGTGCGACAGATACTGCCGCCTGTTGCGGGCCGCGCGCAGGACGTTCTCCGGCAGGTGCTGCCACGCGCGCAGTATCGCTTTGGTATCGATCGCGCAGTTGAGCGTGCGGTCGATTCGCGTAAAGCGGGACTTGAACAGCGTCCAGAATGTTTGAAACAAGAGATATTCCGATAAGTGCCTGTCAATACGCACCAACCGCTCACCGGCTTTCACATCCACGTGAGAAGGCGTTAAAAGTTCGTAAAGGGCCGCGCATGGGCCGCTTGCGAAGCGTACGTCCCGAAAGGCCTCTCGCATCGATATGTGAAACGCGTTACATCCATACTGATCAGTCGCATCGCGATCTGCGCCACGCTCGAGCAACGCTTCGATGAGCGGGACGTTGCCAGCTGCCGCGGCCGCCATCAGCGGCGTCTGATTCATCGCCGTGCGATGGTCGATTCCATGTGCATCGCACTGGCGCAGGACGTCCTTGAAATTGCGCGCGGCATAAGGCGCGAGATACTTGCGATTGAGCGCATTGCGCTCTTGCTCGAAGCCTGCCTCGGCGGCGCGCACGCTTCCAAAATGCGCCTCCTCCGCCAGGTACGAGACCAGCTCCGGCTCGTCGTGGAAGACTGCGTATTCGTGCAGGCGCCGCTTCGGCCGATCACCCACCGCCCCTTCGCGGAAGACCTTCACCAGAAAGTCCCGCATCGCAGTCTCGTCGAGCACTGGCCAGGGAGGCAGGCTCTCCTTGAGAATCGTGCGGCGGATGGCCTCGACCTGCTCTTGCTTGCCCTGCAATTCCAGCCTGTGCGCTTCCTTTTGCCACTCCTCGAGGCTCGAGCGCCTGGCCTCTACCCGCGCTTCGCTGTCGATAGTCAGATCGAGCAGGCTGACCAACGGATGCGCCAGGTCGGATTCGATGATATATATGTTCTTCACGGCACGCGTCAGCGCGACATAAAGCCCATTGATGAAGAACTTGTAGACTTCCAGAGACTTGTCGCTTTTGTCGCGGGCGCGGCGGTAATCGAGCGTATCGCTCTGCAGGTCCTGCGGAGCCACACCAGATGCGATATCGGAGAATTCTCGACGGTGATCCGAGATGAAGCGATAGAGAAGGATGTTCTCGTACTCCAGGCCCTTCGCCTCCTGGATTGAGAACAGCAGCGGAGTTGAAAAGTACTCTCGCGCCGCCGCCTTGTCTTCATCGCGCATGACCAGGACCGCGAACTGGGTCGACTCACGCGTCTTGCGATTCAGTTCGCGCTTGTCTGCATCCTTGTCGGCCAATAGGATCGCAATGCCCGGCTCATCGCCCACTGTCTCGACCAGGAAGTTGCTTTCCCTGTCGATCGAGCCGAAGCGCTGATGTTTGATCTTCAGCAGCGTATTGGCGAGCCGCGTGGTTGCCGCGCCGTTGCGGAAATTGGCCCTGAGCACCCGCAGTTCCTGGCGCTGCGCCAGCTCCGGGTCGCGCCAGAATAAGGACTTGACGCGGCTCCAGGAGAAGAAGTTAGGATGGACGATCTGGTTTGAGTCGCCGCAGAGAATGAAGTCGTCGGCCCGCTTCAGTGTCTTCAGCACCAGAGCGAGCTGTGCCGCCGTGAGGTCCTGCACTTCATCGATGACAACAAAATCGTAGCGTGGCTCTGCAAGCCGCAGCCAGTCGTGAGCAAGCAGGCTCAGGTCGTAGAGCTTCGCCTCGGCGAGCCACGTCCGATATTTCTCGAATAGGTCATAGAGCCGGCCGCGCTGCTCCGCAGGATATATCGACTGGCGTATGCCGAGAGCAAGGTACTCATCGCGCGACAGCACTCCGCCAGCCCGCGCGCCGAGCACGCCACGAATCTCTTCCCAGGACTGGAGTGCGTCGATCCCCTTGAACGCCTGTCCCTGGCGCAGGCGGCTCAGCCAGCCGGAATAGTCCCGCCATCCCGCCTCGCGGCCTGGCGGGACGCGGATGGACTCGACGAATTCTCGATAGGACAGGAACGCCGCGTCCTGATTGGGGTGCTCAAAGCCGTGCGCGTAATACAGGTCGCGTGCGGTTTGCGCGAGATGAGCGGAGTGGGTGACGTAGAGCGCGTCGCCCTCGGCGCGCTTGAGCTTCTCGAGCGTGAGAGCGGTTTTGCCGCTACCCGCGCCGCCGACCACGATCAGGGGCGGCGGCAAGTGGTATACCGCCTCCTGCGCATCGTCGAACGAGATCGGCTTATCCAGGAAATGGACACGGCTGTGCTGCGGATGTAGATAGCGTAGGGGCTGGGCCTGCGCCCGGGCCGCTGGGAGGTCCGCATCCGGGATCTTGGCGTCGTCGATGGCGGCCCCGCGCAGGAAGCGTGAGCTGCGGTAATCGTGATTGCGGATCACTTCGAGCATCAGCGCGCAGGTGTCCCCGCCGTGTCGAATGAGCGCGAACAGCAGCCGGTCGGCGCCATTGAGCTTTGCGCGGTAGAACTTGCCGTGGGCGAGGCTGTCCAGCTTCTTCACGTCCGCGGCGCGGAAATCCTCACTGGCGATTGCGTCAGATACCTTGCGGTATTGCGCCTCGAGGCCTGCAGTGTCCAACGAGCCGTATTCAAGAATTCTCATGCGGAGGCAATGACTCCGAAACGAGGGCCCGAACGAGTATAGCGACTTGGTCTACGTACTCCAGCACGTTTCGTGGCTGTTCTGGCAAAGGTCGTCGCGGCACGGACGCGAGGTCGTGACGTCGAGAGGGTTGGTGGTGTTCGCAACGCCTGATCCGTGATCGTCAGGGCAATGCTGCCGAATAATCTAGCAATCAGCCGACAGTAAATCTAGCAATCAGCCGATCTCTAAACTTGCAATTGGCCGTACTCGACCGTACGATAACGTGTGCCTCGCAAGGTCCAGCTATACTCGCGTCATCTCGCTGTTCGGTTACGCGAGTCGCTTGCGGATACCCCTGCAGTGCTCGTTCACGGTCCGCGCCAGAGTGGCAAGACCACGCTCGCCCGAGCTGTCGGAGAGTCGCGGGGCTACCGGTACGTGTCGTTCGACGATGAGGCGATCAGAAGAGCCGCCCAAAACGATCCGATCGGCTTCGTCGCGGCGCTCCCAAAGCGCGCGATCCTCGATGAAGTCCAGCGGGTGCCCGAGATCTTCACCTCGCTCAAAGCGATCATCGATGCCAAGCGCTCGGCGGGACGATTCATCCTCACTGGTTCTGCGAACGTCCTGCTCATCCCGAAGCTGGCCGACTCTCTGGCGGGCCGGATAGGCCTGCTACGCCTTCATCCACTGGCGCAATGCGAACTCATCGGGGCACGCTCCCGCTTTCTTGATGCTCTGTTTCGCGGCAAGTTCGTTAGCGGTTTGGCCGAGCCCCTCGGCGCGGCACTTCCGGAGCGGATTGTTGCAGGCGGGTATCCTGCGGCCCTCGCCCGGAAGAGGCCGGCGAGACGCAGTGCCTGGTACCGAGACTTGGTAGAAACCCAGATCCAGCGCGACGTACGAGATGTCACTCGCATTCATTCATTCGACGCACTGCCGAGGCTCCTCGCGCTCGCCGCAGCTTACACGGCCCGCCTGATCAATATTTCGGACCTCGCTGCACCGTTCCAACTCAGTCGACAGACCATCCATGATTACGTCACCGTGCTGGAGCGTATCTTTCTACTCGAGCGGCTCATGCCATGGCACAGCAATAGGCTAAGCCGGCTGATAAAGACGCCGAAGCTGCACATGGGGGATACTGGCTTGGCTTGTGCCCTGCTCGGTGTCGATGGTGCGACCCTTCACAAGGAACGCGAGCGCCTTGGGCCCCTGCTCGAAACATTCGTGTTGCAGGAGCTCAAGCGCCAGGCCAGCTGGCGGTCGGAGCGGTTCGAATTCTTCCACTATCGCGATCGCGATGACTTCGAAGTGGATATCGTGCTCGAGTTCGGCAGCACCGCGGTGGCGGGCATCGAAGTGAAGGCGGGCGCCACGGTCACGGAATCGGACTTCCGCGGGCTACGAAAGCTGCGTGAAGCCGCCGGCCAGCGGTTCAAGTCGGGAGTCGTTCTCTACGACGGCACTGCGACCTCGAGTTTTGGCGATGCTCTATTTGCGGTACCGGTTCGACGGGTATGGGAAGCCGAATAGGAGATCCTCCTTTGCGCGTCGCTGTGCCGTAAACGTGCCGAACTCAGATTGGGTGTGCCGTAATTGTGCCCCTAGAACCACCGAGATCCGCCTGAAAATCCGCGTGTCGGTGATTCGATTCCGCCCCTGACCACCACTAGATAATTCGTTGAGGTCGGCACCGCAACGCGGACAGAAGAGGCGAAAACGAAAGGCGATGACGAGTGGGCCCGGCTTCGCGCAAAATTCAGCGAACCCAGTCTTCTGGTGCGGCTTGTTTCACCCTGTCAGCCTTTAGTCGGTAAGAGCATCGAAGACAGCTACCGGAAGACATACACTGTGGTGCGTGGCTGGCCACTCAGCGCACTCAGGGCGTCTCATGTCAACCGTGACCGCCGACCGATCCGGTCGATCACTCGCTCGCGCGGGACGCTCACGGTTTTGCTCGCTCTCGCGATCTTCATCAACTATCTCGATCGCGGGAATCTCGCTACCGCCGCGCCCCTGATCAAATCGGATCTGCATCTGACCAACCTGCAGGTCGGACTGCTGATCTCCGCATTCTTCTGGGTTTACGCGCCTGGTCAGCTCGTGGCCGGATGGCTGGTTGACCGGCTGGGAGGGCGGCTTGCTCTCAGCCTGGGGTTCGTGCTGTGGTCGCTGGCAACCGCGCTGACGGCTGCGGCGGGCAGTTTTGCGCTGCTGCTCGCGCTGCGAGTGCTACTCGGCGTTGGTGAAACAGTCGCATTCCCCGCTATGTCGAAGCTCTTTGCAAAGACGGTGCCTCCTTCCGAGCTGGGGGTCGTCAACAGCATCGCCATTTTCGGGCTGTTTCTCGGGACCGCGGCGGGTGTGCTCGGAGGAGGCATGCTCATGGTCGCAATCGGCTGGCGTCCGACGTTCCTCATCTTTGGCGCGCTCGCGCTGCTCTGGCTGGTTCCGTGGACACTGCAGGCGCATAGCCTGCCAGGTCTCGACCGACCGGAAGTGCCGACCTTCCCGCCGCTGCGCCTCGTGTTGCGTCAACGCGCGCTCTGGGGAGCGAGTCTCGGATATTTCTGCAACGTGTTCGGGCTCTATTTTCTGCTTTCCTGGATGCCATTCTGGCTCGTTCACAACCGCGGATACTCCGTGGCCGCCATGGCGAAGCTGCTCGGGGCGACCTACCTGGTGAGCGCCATCGCGGCGGTGCTCGCGGGCTGGATCTGCGATCGATTGATCGCCTCCGGATTTTCGATCAACGCGGTGCGCAAGGGCGTCTCGATCATCGGGCATGTCGGAAGCGCGGTAGGGCTGCTCGGCTGTGCGATGGGCGGCCCAAGGATCGTCCTCGTGAGCCTCTTTCCCGCCGCCGCCTGTCTCGCGATCGTTGCCGTCTATCCCATCGCGCAGACGTTGGCGGGGGCGCGCGCCGCTGGGCGTTGGGTCGGGGTGCAGAACTGCGTGGGTAACACCGCGGTATAGTAGGTCCCGCGGTCACGGGTTGGATCGCCGATCGGACCGGCTCGTTCAACGTGGACTTTTTGCTTGCAGGAGTGATCGTTCTGTTGGGTGCGGTGGGCTGGGGATTTATCATTCCCCGTGTTCAAGAGGTGAATTGGAGTGTCGGGCTGTCGGCCAAGCGGCCTATCTCGTAGCGCCCTGGCTTGAGCACCGAGGTCATCGGCGTGTGCCCCGAAACGTAAGCATCGCTGAGCGGATGCAGGCGAATAGCGTACGACAATTCTGGCCAAAGCCTCAATTGCTGGAAACGAGCGGATGAAGGACAAGCGGACCCGAAAGGCGGAATCCAAGTTTGCCGCAAAGGTTGGGGGTGCTTTGCGCAGAGCGGCGAAGGATGCCCGCCGAACTGCCCGCATGCACGGTGTGCCGATCTACGTCTGGGAAAACGGCAAGGTTGTCGCGCTGAAGCCTTAACGCTGAAACGGCGCCACTATTGAGCCCGACGCCTCCTGTGCCAGGGACGCGCCGAGCTCAGATTGGGTGCGGCTCGGCGGCACAAGCCCTCGAGGCAATGCGGTCACTGATGAAGCAGATCAAGCTGAGTGTGAATGAGGAGAAGACTCGGGTGTGTCGCGTGCCGGAGGATACGTTCGACTTCCTGGGCTACACCTTCGGACGATACTACTCACCGAAGACGGGCCGCGCCTATCTGGGCACCCGCCCTTCGAGGAAGAGTGTCCGCCGTGTAATCGAAAGGCTGCACGCCGAGACGGATCGGCGCACCGGCCTGCTCGACACGGCCGTGATCGTGCAGCGCATCAATCGGCTCCTGCAAGGCTGGGCGGGGTACTTTTGCCTCGGCCCGGTGAGCAAGAGCTATCGAGCGATCGACCGATACACGATCCGTCGGCTTCGCCGGTGGTTGTGCTGCAAGCACAAGGTGGGCAGTCACGGGTACACCCGCTTCCCCGACGCGTATTTCTATACTCGCCTGGGGCTGGTCTGCCTTCGACCGCTTACCCGGACCCGTCCGTGGGCGACCGCATGAGGTTGAAAGGGAAGCCGGTATGACCTCCGCCAAACCACCGAAATTGGCGGCGTGGCTGCTCGACCATCATGTTCGCGGCTACCGCACCGAATCCCTAGCTGGAGATTTGGCGGAGGAATACACCCATGGGCGGGGCGATGCATGGTACTGGGGTCAGGTCCTGCGCGTCGTCACGACGAGCTATCACAGGGCGCTGAGATTGTACGGTGTGCGCCTGCTGCTCGCCTTGGCGGCCGGGTGGTCTGCGATATTCGTAGGCGTTGCGCTGCTCGAATGGGTTTGGGCTCTCGTTCGGCACGGGCTGGGCGCATTCACAGGAACTTTGCCGGCACAGCGGCTCCAGGTTCCGGATGCCCTTCACGACATAACCTGGATATTGCTCGCCGCGTGTATCGATGTAGCGGTGGGCAGACTCGTCGTTCGCATTTATCGAATACACCCGCGCTTCGTCGCAGGTGTGTTCGCGCTCTCCATTCTCGCCTACAGGGCGCCTGTCATTTGCGGACAGGTGATGGCAGCCGTCACCGACGCAAAACATACCCCACTCCTCGCACAAGAGCTGATTGCTACGCTCCTGTGGATGACCTGTGCATGGTTGGGTGGGCTTTGGCAGAGGCGGATCGATATCAACTCGACGAAACAATAGCCGTCTTGGAGGATGCAACTGTGAAAGATGCAACGACTCGGCTGGCCGTATTCTTCGCGCTTTTCCTGATGTCTGGGATGGCTCTTGGCTCGCAGCAGGATGCCGCCAAAGTCGCGGCATTGGACACCCAATACCAGGCGGCGGTGAAGTCGAACGACTACGCCACCATGGGCAGGATACTTGCCAATGACTTTGTTCTGGTCATCGGAACGGGGCATGTGTACACGAAAGCCGATCTGATCGGCTACGCAAGAGAGGCCAGCAGCAAGTGGGAGCACCAGGAGGAATTCGATGGTTCCCAGAGAGTGCGTGTATGGGGTAACACGGCTGTCGTCACTGCAAAGCTATGGATCAAGGGGACTCTCGAAGGCCACCCCCTGGATATGAAATTGTGGTTCAGCGACACCTACGTCCGCACCAGGTCGGGCTGGAAATACGTATTCGGGCAGTCATCCATCCCGCTGCCCGACGGGCAGACCGGTTGATCGGAAGGCGCCCAACGGTCAGGCGCGGGTGCGCACCGGTACGGAGGCTTCCTCGAAAGGCTCTTCGGGACACATCCGGAAAGTCAGCGCCAGGCCCGTGGCCAGCAACAGCACGTCGCACACGAACGGCAGCCGCCAGCTGCCGAAGCGATCGATCAGATAGCCGGAGACCACCGGACTCACGATGGCGGCCAGCGCCGATCCGGTGTTCATCATGCCGCTTGCGGTTCCGGCGAAAGCGGGGGCGATGTCCATCGGAATGGCCCACATCGGTGCGATGGTCATCTCGGCAAAGAAGAACCCGCCGGACAGGCAGGCGAGAGATACGCTCCGGCCATGCAGGAAGGCGAGCGGAAGCAGCGCTAGCGCGGTGAGCAGCATGCAGACCGAAACCATTCCGGAGCGCGCGACGGCGCGGCTTCCGCTCCTGCGTAGCAGCCCATCGGTGACGATGCCGCCGAGCGCATCGCCCAGGACTCCGGCAAAAAATACGCTGGAAGCGAACATGGCCGACTGTGCGAGGTCGAGCCGGTAGCTGTGGAGGAAGTACAGCGGGATCCAGCTCAGAAACAGCCAGAGGTTCCAACCGTAGCAGAAATACACTGCTGTCACGGGCGCCATGCGACGGAAGAGCGGCAGCCACCGGGGTGCCGCGTGGGTCTTCGTCGTCGCCGGCGCAGGCAGGCGCGCCAGTTCCTCGCGCGAGACGCGCGGATGATCCGCTGGAAATTCGGTAAAGGTGAGCGCCCACAGCAGAACCCACGCGAAACCCATGGCGGCGCAGACATAGAAAGAGGCCCGCCAGCCCCGCGCCGACATGATCAACACGATCACAGCGGGTGCGATAGCGTTGCCGATGCGCGCGGCCGCGTGCGTGATGCCCTGAGCATAGCCCCGCTGGTCGCTGGGCACCCAGCGTGACATGGCGGTGGTCGCGGCGGGCAGCGTCGCTCCCTCGCCCAATCCCAGAATCAGCCGCGCCAGCAGCAGCGAGGTCAGACCGCCCGCCAGTCCCGTGAGCACGGTGGCGCCCGACCAGATTACGCCGCAGGCGATCAGCGTGCGCCGCGCCCCGTAGCGGTCACTGATCCAGCCGCCAACGATCTGAACCAGCAGATACGAGTAGGCAAAGCCCGAGAACACCAGGCCGATCTGGGTCTTGTCGAGGTGGAACTCCGGCGCGAACCCGGCCGCCGCGGTACTGACATTGACACGGTCGAGATACGTGATCAGGTACATCACGCATAACAGCAGCAGCACGAGCCGGCTGGCGCGCCCGTAACGACGCACGTCGGTCAGGCCTGTCCGGGTTTGGAGGCGGGCGGGTGCGAGGCGAAATACCCCATTGCGCGCTCCACGCCACTGCCGGCAAGGGGTACTCCCGAGAGCTTGAGTCCCATCTCGCATCCGGCCAGCGTGGCGAGCAGCGTGAGGTCGTTGTTGTTGCCGAGGTGCCCGATGCGGAACGTGCGACCCGAGACCTTGCCGAGTCCCATTCCCAGTGACAGATCGAAGCGCTGGAGGATCAGGCGCCGCAATGCATCCGCATCGATCCCTTGCGGGGTGATGACCGCCGTGACCACCGGTGAGTACGCGTCTTGATCGACGCACTGGATCGGCAGGCCCCAGGCGTCGACTGCGGCCCGCACGCCGGCGGCCCAGCGCTGGTGACGCGCGAACACCTGCTCCAGACCCTCCTCGAGCAACATGTCGATGGCCTCCGACAGGCCGTAGAGCAGGTTGGTATTGGGCGTGTAAGGCCAGTAGCCGTCGCGATTCATCGCAATGATGTCATCCCAGGACCAATAGGAGCGGGGCAGGCGCGCGGTACTCATGGCCGCAAGCGCCTTCGGTGACACCGCGTTGAACGCGATGCCCGGGGGCAGCATCAGCCCTTTTTGCGAGCCGCCGACCGCGACATCGACGTTCCACTCATCATGCCGATAGTCGACACTGCCGAGCCCCGAGACGGTATCGACCATGAGCAGCGCCGGATGCCGGACCGCGTCGATGGCCGCTCGCACTGCGGCAACATTCGAGGTGACGCCGCTGGAGGTCTCATTGTGGACCACACAGACCGCCTTGATTTCGCGGTCGGCATCCGCCCGCAGGCGCTTCTCTATCAGATCCGGCTCTATCGCACGGCGCCAGCTTGCCGCCTGCGGCAGGTGCTCATCGGTGCCTTCGGGGGTCAGCACTTCCACGGTCAACCCCAACCGTCGCGCGACTCGGGTCCAAAGGCTGGCGAAGTGGCCGGTCTCATACATGAGCACGCGGTCGTCGGCGCTCAACGTGTTCGAAAGCGCTGCCTCCCAAGCGCCGGTGCCGGACGCTGAATAGACCACGACAGGATGGCGCGTCTGGAAAATCGATCCGAGACCGCCGAGGATCTTGCGCCCGAGAGCGCCGAATTCCGGGCCGCGGTGGTCGATCGTCGGCAGGCTGATTGCCCGCAGGATGCGATCAGGCACGGGGCTCGGACCCGGAACCTGCAGGAAGTGACGACCGCTGGGGTGAAGATCGAGTGTCAGCACGAGGACTCCCGCCGCACGAGGATGCCCCGCAGTGTGCGACGAATCGTCATCATTCGCGATTAAATTGCTCGAACCCGCTGTAGACCCAGGGCCGCAGCGCCAAAACGAATGCGGTGCCGTTGCGGCTCGCGGGCGGCGAGCGGTCCGCCTCGATCAGATCGAGGCACTCGCGCGCCGCGTTCTGTAGAGCGCGCTTCAACTGCGCGCGGGTCTCGGCCGAGACCGGGGAGCCGTGGAACACGAATTCGTCCTGTGAGTCGCTGAATCGGCTGGCGAAGAATTCCCGCAGCAGCTTCTCGTGGATGTAGCGCTGCACCGGTCCGCCCGGACGCCAGGTGAAGCGGCGGCTCACGAGCGGCCGTGCCCGGTTGTGCGGCTGCAGCTCGATCACTTTGAGGCGATCGAGGCGAATGAGACAACTGAGCACCTCCCGCTCCGTGAAGTGGTAATCGCGCACGATTTCCTCGAGGGTGGCGCTGTTGACGACGACCAGCCAGGTGACGAACAGCAACCTCTGGTCGGCGACGATCTCCTGCTCCTGCGCGATGGTCAGCTGATTGACGGGCACTGCGTGCTCGCGGGCGCGCTCGAGGATCGCGCTCAACCCGAGCCCGATGAGCTGACAGATTCGATCGACCCGCTCGAGTGAGAAATCGCCGGTCGAGAAGAGCCGCTTCACGGTCGGCACGCTGACTTCGAGCGCTGCCGCCACATCGACGTATGTGAGGTGGCGCTCGCGCAAGGCGCGTTTCAGTTCGGCCACGATCAGCGTGCGTTCGGCCATCGAGGCGGCTCCCACTCTATAAGTATCGCTAAATGATACGTCAAATCCATTTGGATGCTACCTATCAGGTTAAGGTCGCGTTTAACGAGACTACGGCCGATACTGCCCGCGGATGTTACAGGGGGAGTCGATGTGACCGCATTAACGGGCAGTTCGGGGTCGGCGCGAATAGGATCTGTTATGACACCGCATCGCTACGCACGCCCGCTCAAGCGTCTTCTCAGGCTCTTTCTGCGGCCGCTGTTCAGGGTTCGAATGACGGGCGATCTGCGTGTATTCGACAACCCGCGCACATTGATCGTCGCCAACCACGAATCGTTCATCGACGGCCTACTCCTCGCCGTCTTCCTGCCGATCGAGGCGACGTTCGTCGTCCATACTCAAATCGCGCGTCATCCGTTCTTTCGCCCGTTGCTGCGCTTTGTTTCGCATCTCGCCGTCGACTCGACCAGTCCTTTGGCGATGAAGGTCATCTGCCGGCTGGTGGAGAGCGGTACGCCCGTCGTGATCTTCCCCGAAGGCCGGCTCACCATCACCGGCTCGCTGATGAAGGTATATGACGGAGCGGGGTTGGTGGCGGCGAAGACCGGAGCGACGGTCGTGCCGATACGAATCGAAGGGGCCGCGCGCAGTTACTTTGGCCGCCTGGCCGGTATGTATCCACGCAAGCTGCTGCCCAAGGTGGCCATCGCGGTGCAGCCTCGCCGTTCGATTCAGCTGCCGCGGTTGCCGTCCGCAAAGGAGCGACGGAGGCGAGCGGGCGAGCTCATGCGCCGCATTCTGCTCGACATGATCGTGGCGACTCGTCCGGAGCGGACCTTGTTCCAGGCCTTTCTGGATGCCCGCAAGGTTTTTGGTGGCCGCTACCGGCTGGTCGAAGACGTGCGTCTGCAGGAGTATTCCTACGACATGTTGCTGCGCATGTCGTTGGGGGTGGCCCGGTTGATCGACCCGGTGGCAGCGCCCGGTGCGACGGTCGGGGTGATCACGCCGAACGCCGCGGCGACTCTGGGTGTGCTGCTCGGGCTCAGCCTTTCGGGCCGCGTGCCTGCGCTCCTCAACTACACCGCAGGCCCGGATGCGCTGCAGGCCGCCTGCCGCGCCGCGCGCATCGAAATCCTGGTCGCCTCGCGCGAGTTCGTGGAAAAGGCCCGGCTCATGCCGGTCCTCACCGCGCTCAGCGGAATCCGCATCCACTTCCTGGAGGATCTGCGCCCGCGGCTCTGCGCCCTCGATCGCCTGTGGATCTTCTGGCGCCTGCGTTTTCCCGCCGGTGCCGCGCGGCCGCAGACGCCGCGGGATCCCGCGGTGGTGCTCTTCACCTCCGGCTCGGAAGGTAAGCCAAAAGGCGTCGTGCACTCGCACGCCTCGCTGCTCTCCAACATCGCGCAGGTGCGTTCTGTCGCCGACTTCACCCCGCTCGACAAATTCATGATCGCGCTGCCGATGTTCCATTCCTTCGGGCTGACCTGCGGCGCGCTGCTGCCGCTCATCACCGGCTGCAAGGTATTTCTGTACCCGACGCCGCTGCACTACCGGATCATCCCGGAGCTGGTGTATGACCGCAATTGCACGGTTCTCTTCGGCACCTCGACGTTCCTGGCGAACTACGGCAAGTTCGCCCACCCCTACGATTTCGGTCGGCTGCGTTATGTCGTGGCGGGAGCGGAAAAGCTCTCGAACGAGGTGCGCACTCTCTGGATAGAGAAATTCGGTATCCGGGTGCTCGAGGGTTACGGGGTCACGGAGTGCGCCCCCGTGATCGCCGTCAATGTGCCGATGGCATGCCGGGCCGGCTCGGTGGGACAGCTCGTGCCTGGAGTGCAGCACGAGCTCGAGGCCGTCGCCGGCATCGATGAAGGCGGCGTCCTGCATGTAAGAGGTCCCAACCTCATGATGGGCTATCTGCTGCATGACGATCCCGGTGTGATCCATCCTCCGAGCTCCCGCGGCGAGGGTTGGCACAGCACCGGGGATATCGTCATAGTCGATGCGGATGGGTTCGTCTACATACGAGGACGCCTGAAGCGGTTTGCCAAGATCGCCGGCGAGATGGTCTCGCTGGAGAATGTCGAGCGGATCGCCGCTGCGGCGGCGCCCGGTGGCGCACACGCGGCCACCACGCGTGCCGACCCGGGCAAGGGCGAGGCGATCGTGCTTCTCACCACCTCGTCCGATCTCGATCGCGCGCTCCTCAGCGCGGCTGCACGGTCGCTCGGGCTGTCGGAGCTTGCCGTGCCGCGCGTGCTGATCCGTGTAGCGGAGATCCCCTTGCTCGGCACCGGCAAGACCGACTATGTCCGGCTGAAGAGCATCGCTGAGGCGCAATCCGGACAGCCGGAACGGATGGAGGCGGTGTCATGAGCAGCCCGACGGTCCGATCAGGCTCAGTGCTCTCGCGCGGCATGCTCGCGGTGCTCATCGCTCAATTCCTCTCGGCTCTGGCCGACAATGCGCTGCTCTTCGCCGCGGTGGCGCTGCTGCAATCGGAGCACTTCCCCGAGTGGACGCAGCCGCTGCTGCAGGAATTCTTCGTCGGCGCCTACATCCTGCTCGCGCCCTTCGCCGGCCCCTTCGCGGATGCCTTCCCCAAGGGACAGGTGATGCTGGTGAGCAATGGACTCAAGCTCGTGGGGGCGCTGGGGATTCTCGTCGGCGTGAATCCATTCGTGGCATACGGCCTGGTGGGCGTCGGCGCGGCGGCCTATTCGCCGGCGAAGTACGGGATACTTTCCGAGCTCACCTCGCCCGAGTTGCTGGTGAAGGCGAACGGTTTCATGGAGTCATCGACGATCGCGGCGATCCTCGTGGGCGCCGTGTCGGGTGGCGCGCTCGCGGACTGGAACGTCCACGGTGCATTGGCGGCCGTGACGGTCTGTTATGGCGTGGCGGCGCTGGTGAACCTGCTGATCCCGCGGCTCGCACCCGCGCATCGCCTGGAACGGTTCGGCTTCGGCAGCCTGATGAGCGATTTCTGGCGTGCCTTTCGCCGCTTGAGCGCCGTGCCCGACGTGCGGTTCTCCGTTACGGGGACCAGCCTTTTCTGGGGAGCCGGCTCGACGATGCGGTTCTTGCTCATTGCCTGGGTCCCCGTCGCGCTCGGCATCACGAACATCCGCACACCCGCATACCTGAATGCGGTCGTCGCGGTCGGGATCGTATTCGGCGCTGCGCTCGCCTCGAAGACTGTGACGCTCGACAAGGTGACGCGCGCTATGCCAGCCGGCGTGCTGATTGGGCTCGCGGTATGCGTGTTGGCAGCCGCCACGCACCTGCCCATCGCCTTTGCGGTACTGACGGTGCTCGGGGCCTGCGGCGGCTTCTTCATCGTCCCGCTCAACGCGCTGCTGCAGGCCCGCGGTCACGAAAGCGTCGGCGCCGGCCATGCCATCGCCGTTCAGAACCTGGTCGAAAACCTCTCCATGTTGGTGATGATTGGAGGCTACATGCTCGCGATGCGCGCCGGGGCGTCCGTTGTTGCGGTGGCCGCCGGGTTCGGAGCTTTTCTGGCCGTGTCGATGGCTTTACTGTGGACGTATCGTGTGAGGAATATGGCCCAGCGCCGGGCGGCGGCCGGGACAGCAGGAGCCGCGCCGTAAGCCCTGCATCTGCGGGCTCAATCAGCTCTGTGCCGCCGGGTAGCTGTTCTGCTGGCCGAAGTAACAGCGGACGGACGCCACCCTTCCGTCTCTCATGTGGAGATACTCGGTATTCTCGATCTTCTTGTCGTTCTTGGTGTGCAGGACGTACATCACCAATGCATCGTCACCGTTCCCCGCGATCTCCTGCAGATCGAAGTGCCCGATGAGCTTGACGTTTGGCCCCCAGCAGCGTGAGTGATAGACGCTCTTGCTGTCGTGATCGTCATTCGGGCTGGAGAACGTAAAATCATCCGTCAGCAGACTGTTGAGCGTATCCCAGTCGCCCTTCTCCCACGCGCCGTAGTATTTGCGGACGAGCTGCTCGGCCTGCGGACTCAACCCGGCTCGTGTGCGCGCACTCGCCATCTTCGGCATGACGGCTGCCACGGCCATTGCGCAGGCGCCTGTCCCCAGGAGATTGCGGCGCGACATTGGTCTCTCTCTCATGACTCAGCCCACCTTTTAATGATCCGGCTTGCGGATCGAATGAGCATACCGACTAGTAGGTATGTAATCAAGGTATACTGCTGCGAGTAAGGGTCGGGTAGATTTTGGCCTTGGCCACGACGCCAAGAACTGAACAAGTCCGAGGGGTTCGACTATGACTATCGAGTTGGGTGCCAAAGCGCGCTGTGGGAGCGCCATGCGGCTATTGATCGCCGCGCTCGCGGCCTTGTGCGCGCTCGGCAGTGTTTCAACCGCGCGGGCGCTCGACTGCGAGTCCCTGATCGGCCGCAAAGCGGCGTCCGGCGTCGTCGTGAAGGCGCAGCACATCGCGGTAGGGGAGAAGATCGGAGCGGGTCCCCTTCTCTGGACTGCACCGCTCGCATTCTGCCGCCTGCAGGCGCGCCTCACGTCGGCCGCCGGCTCCGACATCCAGCTCGAGGTCTGGCTTCCCGATGCGTCGGGGTGGAATGGGAAGCTGCTGGGCACCGGCAATGGTGGCTACGCCGGCACGTTTATCCTGCCCTACTTCGAGATGTTCCCGGCGCTGAAGGGTGGCTATGCAGCGGCTGGAACGGATATGGGGCATGAGAGCCCGTGGCCGACCATCACCGCTCGCTGGGCTTACGGGCATCCGCAGCGGCTGATCGACTGGGCCTACCGCGCCAACCACCTGACGAGCCTCTTCGCCAAAGAGATGATCCGAGCCTACTACGGCAACGCGCCGCGCCAGTCGTACTTCCAGGGCTGCTCGGATGGAGGTCGCGAGGCCTTGATGGAGGCATTGCGCTACCCGGCTGACTATGACGGCATCATCAGCGGCGCGCCGGCCTCACCGTGGTCGCGGACGATGACGGACTTCATCTGGGACTACCGGGCGCTGAACGGAACACCGGGCGCGCAGCTCAGCGCGAGCGACCTGAAGCTGATCCACGGCGCCGTGCTGGCTCAGTGCGATGCGCTCGATGGCGTCAAGGACGGGATCGTCTCCTATCCGCCGGCATGCCATTTCGATCCGGCCGTACTGCTCTGCAAGCCAGGTAAGCGCCAGGGCTGTCTCAACGACGCCCAGGTCCGAGCGGTCCGGCAGATCTACCAGGGCGCGCGTGCGGATGGGGCGCAGATCTCGAGCGGCTTCGAGCCCGGAAGCGAGCTCAACTGGAATCCCTGGATCATCGGATCCAAGTCTGCGCAGGCGGATTTCGGTACCGAGTACTTCCGCTGGATGGTCTACAAGGACCCCAAATGGATGGCCGCCGGCTCCGACATCGGCGGCGACTTTGCCGCTGCCGAGCAGCGCACGGGCGGAATGCTGAATTCGGACAATCCCGATCTGAGTGCTTTCGTGCGCCGCGGTGGCAAGCTGCTTCTCTACCAGGGTTGGGCGGACCCTGCCATTCCGCCCGGCAATCTGCTCGCGTACTACGATGCCTTGACCAGGAAGCTCGGAGCCAAGGCGGACCAGGTGCGCCTGTTCATGATCCCCGGAATGTCGCATTGCTTCTGGGGCGAGGGGTTCGATTCAGCACCTGATACCGTGGGGCCGCTCGATCGCTGGGTGGCCGGCGGCGTTGCGCCGGAGCGGATAACCGCGCCTCCCAAGGTGCACATGACGCAACCGATCTGCGCCTGGCCGAAACGGGCGCATTGGACCGGCAGTGGCAGCAGCAACGACGCTGTGAACTTCGTCTGCGCAGCGCCTCACGCGACGAGCCGATGAGTTGCTCCCCTCCGAAATGGGGGTAGACCGGCGCCGGTCGGCGCTTATAGTTGTGGACAGTCGTCACACGCGCCGGGATCAGTGGGGGAGACAAAAATGAGACAGCCTGTTCTGACCGTTCTGGTATTGAGCCTGGTATGCGCTGCGTGCACGTTCAGGGTCGCTCCCGTGTTGGCGCAGGAAGAGCAGGAACAGGAGCAGGAAGAGCAGGAACCGCCGTATCAACCGGCGCAGGAGAACCAGGTCGATCCGCTGGAGCAGCAGCAAAAGCAACAGGAGTCCGCGTGCATCATCACGGGCGCCTGCACCTGCTCTCTGGGCATGTGCACGATGACGGCCACCGGCGCGCGATTCCCCGCGCCCGCCGCCCCGGCCTTCGCGGGCACCTGGTATGCATCGATAGCCAAGTCGGCCGGCAGCGCCGCCTGGGGCGCCTCATGGCACTTTGCGAGCCAGAACGAGGCCGATCAGGCGGCTCTCGCCAACTGCAACAAAGGCGGCGTGACGGATTGCAAGGTGGAAATCGGAGACGTGAACAATTGCCTGTCACTCGCCGAGAGCCCCGACGGGGCGTGGGGGGTCGGCAAGTCGGGCTTCAATCGCAGCGACGCGATTCACGTCGCTACGGAATACTGCAAGAAATACGGCGGCAAGAGCTGCGTCGCGCAAGTCTCGGTCTGCGGCCGTCAGCCAACGGATTCGAAACCCTGTCTCAAGGTGGGGCCGCGGATCGATATTTCGCATTGGTCGGCTGCGGCGCTCGCCACCCTGACGCCTCAAGAGCGCGAAGCCTTCGAGCATCCCGCTCAACACACGAATGGCGCCTGCCAGTAGCAGAGCGCCAGGTGTCAGTCGTCGCTGCGCGGTACGTGCACGGTTCCCTTGACGCCGTGATAGCTCACATCGCCGCTGCCGGTTGCGCCGACCTCGAGATCGCCGGTCACGTCATTCACGACCACGTCACCGGAGCCGACACTGTCCACCCGCACATTGCCGCCTATCCTCTCGACCTGCACATCGCCCGAGCCGAGCGATCCGACCGATACGCCGCCCCGAACATCGCTGAAATGCAGGTCTCCCGAACCAACATGGCCCGCGCGCACTTCGCTTCCCACATCGCTGACGGTCACATCGCCGGAACCGGCACTACGCAAGTCCACACTGCCGACACCATGTGCCTGGACGTCTCCCGAACCGAGGTCCAGTGTCAGTGCGCCGGTGATCTGCGAGGCCTTCAGGTCCCCCGAGCCGGCATGGAGGTCGAGCGATTGCAGCGACTGGGCGACCACGTCGCCCGAGCCGCTTTCTATCGCGACGGCGAGCTGCGGCGGCACACTCACCGAGAGCTTGATGTACGCATAGCGTGAGATGCCGAACAGGTCGAAGTTGTTTTCGTGGTCCCCGTTGCGCACCGTTACCGTGGCTTGCGTGCCGCTGCCGGAGCTGTCCAGCCTCAAGTCGCCCAGCCATTGTGGATTCGATGCGCATGCGGTGCCGCGGACTTCGATCTTCGACAGGCCGGCCACCCCCTGGACGTGCGCGTCACTCGCGCCCAGATTCAGCAGCAGCGATTTCAAGGCGGCGGCGTCGAGGTCCAGATTGCGCGGTGCGCTGTACCGACACGGCTGCGCGCCGGCCGCCATCCCTGCAACGACGAGTAATGCAAAACCAGCCAACAATGGGCTCGCTGTGCGCATCGAAAATCTCCCGATCAGGCCCGAGCGGATGAGGTAGCGTACCGCAGGTCGGTCGCCATGCGATGCAGCTGACCCGCGCTCCACTGATGGGCCTGCGCCACGACCTGCTGCGAGTCGGCAAGCGCCACGGGCGCGGTGACGAGGGTGGCACCCACCAGGGTGATGGTCAGGGCGATGGCGGCGGCGGTCGCTTTCTGGATGTGATTCATGATGACTTCTCCTCTTTTTTTGCCCCAGAACCCAGTGCTCCGCGGCTCTCATGGGATTAGAGGCCGGGCAGGCGGATTGGTTTGAATCAGTCCGCCCGCCGTCGCAACCCACCCCATCCGGAGCGAGGGGGTGGCCTGCGAACTAACGGAGAATCAACGAGTTGAGGCTGAAGGGATCAGCCGCCCGACTTCAGGAACTGCGCCACGTGCTGGTTGATGAACTTCCCATCCGCAGGCGAAGCGCCGGCTCCCGCGGGGTGTCCCCACAGCGAGGGAATCGGCAGCAGCTGACAGTGTGGAATGAAGGCGGCTTCGTAACGGGCGTCGGTCAGCGGAAAGTAAAGGTCGGTGGCGGAGGGCATGTACAGGACCGGCACCTTGATGGAGCGCAGTGCGGCTTCCACGTTGCCGCCGAACGGCGGAGTGTTGCCGACGTCGTTGCTCTCCCAGGTGCGCATCTGCAGGATGAGATTGTTGGCATCCGCGCCGGGTATGAAGTGCTTCGTGAAATGATCGATGACCTGAGGAAGGGTGCTCCCCAGGGAAGGATCGGAGCGCCACAGCTCACGCCGCCACCACTCCTGCGAGAACAACCACCCCGTCCAGACCAGGGAGAATGCCTCGATGCCCTTCTCGGGCTCGACCTTGTAGTCGCCCCCGGCAAAGGCGGGATCGGTTTTCAGGGCGATGATCTGGCCTTCCAGGCGGACGATCCCATGGCCATAGGTCTTTGCCGTTCCGGAGGTGGCGACGATGCGGTCCATGAAATCCGGATAGCTGACCGCCCATTGAAAGGCCTGCTGAGCCCCCATCGAAAAGCCGATGACTGCGCGCAGATGATGCACGTGCAGCTCCTCGGTGAGCAGCTGGTGCACCGCCCTCACGTTGTCGCGAATGGTCATGAGGGGAAAGCGGGGCCCGTGGAAGGGCTCCGGCGTGTTGCTCGGAGAGGATGAGCGGCCGTTGCCGAACAGTTCGCTCGTGATCAGGAACAGCTTGCCGGGATCCAGTGCCTTGCCCGGTCCAATGAGCCAGGCATAGCCATGCATCTCCGCCATGTAGTGTGAAGGCAGGAGGATGGCGTTGTCGCCGGCCGCGTCCAGATGGCCGTAGGTGCCGTAAACGATCCGTGCTTCGGGCAGCACGACGCCGCCTTCGGTCCTGAAATGATGAATGACGAATTCGTGCTGAACCGGCTGCGGCTGCTTTGACCAGGCGGGCGCGCTGCCGGTCAGGAGGACGAGTGCGCAAAGTATTGGGCCGGTGAGAGCCCTGAACGGCGAGCGTGACATATCGTGACCCTCCCCCGAAGCGCCCGATGGTAGCCAAAGTGCATGGGCCGAGCCAGGCTCTTATCTCAAACTCGTCGCAATCGAACTCGCAACAATTTCGGCCTTCGCTCGAGTGGCGGCGTATCGGTCGTACCGGCTGGCGACGCGCTCGTTGGGGGGTCGTCGTCGCGCGCAGCCGCGAGCTATGATTGGCGACCCTAATCTCAATCGCGCCGCATGATCGAAGAACCGACGAGGAGCACGCCCCCGAAACCCACTGACCCCGCCGAATCGGCGGATCGCGCTAAATTGAACGGTATGGACGGCGTCGCCGGTCTCCTTGGGCGGGTGCGGGAGCACAAGATCGCGCAATGGGCGCTCGCCTACATCGGTGCTGCGATCACGGTCGCGCATGGCGAAGAGCTGATGGCGCACGCCTTTGCCTGGAACGACGGCATCGCGCGCGGTCTCATGGGTGTGCTCGTGGCGGGCTTTCCCGTGGTGCTGGGACTCGCCTGGTATCACGGCCACAAGGGTTTGACCCGCGTGAGCCAGGGGGAGCTCATGGTCGGCTCCATCCTCTTGGTCATTGCAGCTTTATTGCTGGTCGCGCTCGTGCGGCCGACCCGGGGGTTGCCGAGCCGACCGCGGCGGTTGCCAGATCGGTACCCGCTGCAGGCACTGTGAAGTCCACTGCGACGCCGCCTGGGTCCACGAGGAGATCCTGACGACTCTGGCGAATCATGCCCCGGGGATGGAGGTGATCTCGAGCACAACCATGTCCACCTACCGGGGGAAACCCGTGACCGTGGAAACGCTTGCGCACGATCTCAGATGCACCTACGTGCTCGAGGGATCGGTGGAGCGCGAAGGCAGCGAGGTGCGGCTCACTGTGCAGCTGATCGACGCCCGCACCGATAGCCACATATGGGCGCAGGACTTCGATCGTAAACTCGTCAATGCAATGGCTCTCGAGCGGGAAGTCGCGGCTGCGATAACCGCTCAGCTATCGGTGAAATTCGCCGGCGCGATTGCCGGACAAGGGCTCGCATCCAATCCTCTGGCCTACGATCTGTATCTCAAGGCTCGCGCCGCGGAAAGCAGCGCGCTCGACGCCGGTTCACTCGCCGGCCTCGAGGGGGCGGCGCAACTGCTCGACAAAGCGATTGCCGTGGACCCACAGTTTGCGCGCGCCTATCTGCAGCGCATGGCGCTGCGTCTGCAGGAATTTCTCAATAGCTACGTCCCACCCGACAAGGCCCTGGCGGAGGCACATGCGGATCTCGCCGCCGCGCAGCGCTTGGCGCCCTCGGATCCGCAAACGATCGGATTTACCGCGGTCATGGAGTATGCGCAGCTCGATTACGCCGGCGCGCTGCAGACGTTCCAGGCTGCCGAGGCGGCGGGACTCGCGGATCCGGAACTGCTCAACTGGAAGAACGATCTGCTGTTTGCCATGGGGCGGTACACGGAGGCCGCGGCGCTCAGCAGCAGGCTCGCGGATCTCGACCCAAAGAACCAGGCCGCGCAGGAATCGTGGATTTACATGCTCATGGAACTGCATCAGTACCGCGAGGCCCTGAGTCTGGTGGATAGCCTGAGTGTGCGACAGCCGGCAGCGTGGCAGGACGAGCGCGACATGGTGTTGGCCTACGCCGGCGGCGATTTCGGGCCGCGAACGCGGAGTTGAACCCGCTCTTCCAGATACCCTGGCGCACGCCGCAGGACGTGCAATCGTATTTCTCCGACGCCGCCATGGAACTCCCGTTGCAGCACCGCTATGAGGAATTCCGTCACCTCGTCGACGAATCGCCGGTCGAGGAGTGGCGCTGCACATATCACGTATGGCCGCTCTACCGGGTGGGACCCATGCCCGTCGCGGATGAACGGGGCTGGATGGATCTGTTGCTCGGCGAGCATGCCCAGGCGCAGCGCGACGGCGAGCGCATCGTCGCCTTCCTCAAACGAACGCCTGAGACGAAATGGAACCAGTGGTTCCGCCGCATGTTGTTGGCTGACGCGCAGCTATTCGAGGGAAATGCGGATGCCGCCGCAGAGACCGCCGCCGGGGCGGTGAGCCTGACGCGCTCGCGGCCGGACGTATCGGATCAGATGGATGCGTACACCTGGGCCACGCAGATCCTCGCCTGGAGCCGCCACAAGGAAGAGGCGGTGCAACGCCTCGAGCAACTATCGACTTCGATTCCCGGACTCTGGCCCGGATACATCCCGGCCGAGCCGAAGTTCAGCGTCCCGCTCGGGCATATGGCCGCGTACCAGGCGTTGACCGCCAGACTGTCCGAGCAGATGCAGGCGCTCGCGCTGAAATGAAGTAAACGGTTGCCGAGGGCTGACCTCAGGCCGAGACCGCCAGCCGCTCGGAAGCATAGATCCGCAGTGAGATCGCAAAGGCCACCGCGGCGGCCAGCAGGCTGCCGAGCAGACAGGCTGCGATGTCGACGAAGCCGGGCACCTCGCCGCGCAACAGCCGCATGATGCCCAATTGCTGGCCCAGCAGCGGCACGGCGTACATCCACGGCTGTTGCTTCACCGGGATCGCCAGCAGCAGGAACGAGGGCAGCATGGGAACCAACATCAGCAGCGACAGGTAGGTCAGCGCCTCGCGGTAGCTCTTGGCGAATGCGGAAACCAGGGTCTGCAGGCAGGTGAGCAACAGCACCAGAGGCAACATCAGCAGCAGGGTGAAGACGAAAAAATTCACACCCAGGTCGAGCACCATGTTGAGCTTGCGGACATCCATGTAGCGCCCGGCGACGGCGAAGCCGATCACGCCCAGTGACAGGCTGACCAGCGCGAAGAGAGTGGTGGCCGACAGCTTGCCCAGGAGGATGGTCCAGCGCGGTACCGGGTTGGCGAACAGCGGCTCCAGCGACTGCCGCTCGCGCTCGCCGGCGGTGGTGTCGATGGCCAGGTACATGCCGCCGAGGAAGGCAGTCATTACGATGAAGTAGGGCAGGAACGAAAAGAGCAACGCTCCGCGCGCCCGCGGGGTGGCCTGGTCGCGGTCCTCGGCGACCAGCGGAGTAGCGACGGACGGCGAGAGGCCACGCGCGATCATGCGTTGTGCGCCCGTCAGCCGAGCGTAGCGATCGAGCATGTCGCGCAGGCGGTCCGCCGACTGATCGCTCGCCCGGTGCGAGGAGTCGTATATCAGTCGCACGCCGACCGTTTCGCCCTGATTCCAATGCGCGGCATAGTCGGGCGGAATCACCAACACCACATCGTCGCGTTGCGCCTGCACGGCGCCGGCAGGATTCTTCGGGGCGGACTTGGGCACCATTCCCATCTGAGTCAGCGCCGCCACGAGATTCGGCGCCTGCGTCGCGCCGACCACCGGCACCGGCAGCGGCTTCTCGGCGTTCTGCAATGCGGTTCTGATCTGCAGGTTGAACATGACGAGGAACAGCACCGGCAAAAGAAAGGGACCGCGAACCAAAGCGTTGAGGACGGTCCGGCGGTCACGCAGGTTCTCGCGGACCTCTTTGTAGAACACGGTAAGAGCGGCGTGCATGGGATCTCCAGTCTGGCTCGGCGCGGGGTGCTCAGGCGGCGGCGCTGTCGCTCTGGCGGATGATCTCGACGAAGGCGTCCTCGAGGCTTGCCGCCCCGGTGCGCTCGCGCAGCGTCTGCGGCGGCGCATCGGCCACCACCCGGCCGTGTGCGATGACCACCACGCGATCGCACAGCGCCACCACCTCCTGCATGATGTGGCTGGAGAACAGCACGCAGCGCCCTTCGCCGCGCAGCCGGAAGAGGAATTCGCGCAGCGAGCGCGTGGCCATCACATCGAGGCCATTGGTGGGCTCATCGAGGATCAGGTTCCTGGGGTCGTGCACCAGTGCCCTTGCGATTGCGGTCTTGACCCGCTCGCCCTGCGAAAAGCCTTCGGCACGGCGTTCCGCGAACTCGCGCATTTCCAGGGCATCGATCAGGGCAGCGCTGCGTGTCTGCAGGGTCGCATCGTCCAGCCGGTGCAGGCGGCCGAAGTAGGCGATGTTCTCGCGCGCGCTCAGGCGCTTGTAAAGCCCGCGCGCATCCGGCAACACGCCCAACCGCCGCCTCACTGCAAGGGGATCGGCTACGGCGTCGATGCCGTCGACGCGCACACGGCCTTGATCAGGCTTCATCAGCGTGTAGAGCATGCGAAGCGTGGTGGTTTTGCCTGCGCCGTTGGGTCCCAGCAACCCCGTGATCTCGCCGTCGCGCGCCACGAAGCTGACGCCAGCCACCGCCTTGACCGCTCCGAAGGACTTGCGCAGGTTCTCGACCTCGATCATGGGGTGGCTCCATTGAAATTCACGAAGGGCGGCGTGGACCGCAATGCATCCAGGCATACTGCGTCGAGCCTCCTCGGCTGCGGGTCGTCGACGAACTTGCCCACCAGCCGCGGCATGCAGCCGGCGCCGAGCACGCCGTGACCCTGCCCGCGAGCGATCAGCAGACGGGCATTGCCGAGGTGTGCCAACACAGCGCGGCCGTAGCGCGGTGGTGTTATTGGATCGTATTGACCTTCGAGAATCAGCGTCGGGATCGCGCTACTCAACGGCTGATGAAAGTCCGCCGGCATCTGTCCGCGCGGCCACAGTGCGCATACCCGCTGCAAGGTGTGGGTGAATCCGCTACCGAGCAGGGTGTCCTTGTCCGCGGGGTTGGGTTTGAGCAGGGGAACATCCTCCGAGCAGAGCACCGCCCACTGCAGACCACCCCTGATATCGTGACCGAGCACACCGCGGATCAGGTTCGATTGACCCATCAGTGGCCCGTAGTCGCCCGCCAGGGCCTGATGCAGGCTGAGCGGCAGCAGTGCCGAGGTCAGCGGCGAATAGGCAAAAAGACGCACCACGCCATCCAGGGTGCTTTCGTCCAGAGTGCGGGTGCGCCACTCACCGGTGGCGGGGTCACGGTAGGTCACTACAGGCGGGTGAGCGTCGATGCGAGCGCGCAGATCCGCGAGCTCCGTGTAGGGATCACCGAACGCCTTGGCACACGCCGGCTCCGCCCTACACAGGGTGAAGTCGGCCTTCAGCGCATCCTCGAGGTTGCCCGCGATATCCTCGCCTGTGATGGCGCTGTTGGGAAGAACGCTATCCAGAACGATGCTGCGCACCCCGGCGGGATCGCGCATGGCGTACTGCTGCGCGACGCGGGTGCCATAGGACGCACCGATCAGATCGTACTGAGGGTCGCCCAGCGCATGGCGCAGAGCGATGAGGTCGTTCACGTCGTCGGTCGTGGTGTAAAAGCGCGGATCGGCGCTCTGCTCGATTTCCGACAGGCACGCGCGAGTCTCGGCGTCCTGGCGCGCTTCGCGCTGCGCCGCTGCCTGCTGTGGCTTCAGCGCGGCGACGGGCTTGCTCGCGGGGTCGGGCGCGGTGCCGGTGCCGGCCTTCGGACAGAGCAGGGGATGTGATTCACCGGTGCCGCGCTGGTCCAGCAGCACTACGTCGCGATGCTCGAGCACCGGTTTGAGCGCCGGCGCGACCACCGCCCAATCATCGACGGCTGATTCCCCGGGACCACCCGCCAGAAACACCACGACGTCGGACGCTGATTGAGTGGCGCTGCTGCGGATCAATGCCAGCCGCATATGGATCCGCCGTCCCGCAGGGTCGGCCGGGTTCTCCGGACGCACGAACGGAGCACACCAGGCTGCTGTGGTTTCCCCTGATAGCAGCGCCTTCAGCTCGCACGGGGTAAAGTCGACGTGGCCCAGACGGTAATGCGTCGGGCGTGTGCCGCCCGTGCCTGTCGTGGCCATCCGCTGGGTTGGATGGTGGATCAGCCATTGCGTCCCCAACACCACGGCCGCAAGTGCCAAGGCCAGCGCCAACCGCGTACTTCGTTTCATGTGAGCAACCCCGCCCGCCCGGCCGAAGATCGCATGTTAACCGAATGATTTGCGCTCAGGGAGTTGCTAGAGTACGACGCATCCACAGGAGCGGAACACGTGGGCAAGTCACCTCCCCGTTCCAGCGGGCCAACGCGAAGCTTTCGGTCCGCGGAGGAATTTCGTGCCTGGTTGGCCAGGGAGCATGGCCGTGCCACGGGCCTCAAGGTGCGGCTCTACAAGAAGGGGTCCGGGGTTGTATCGATCACCTATGCGCAGGCGCTCGAGCAGGCGCTGTGTTTCGGTTGGATCGACGGGCAGAAGCTGCCGTTCGATACGAATTCCTGGGTGCAGAAATTCTGCCCGCGCCGAGCCAGGAGTGGTTGGTCCAGGATAAACGTCGCGCATGTGGAACGGCTGATCCGCGAGGGCCGGATGATGCCGCCCGGACTCGCGGAAATGGAAGCCGCCAAAGCCGATGGGCGCTGGGCCGCGGCGTACGATTCCCCCTCGAATGCCACACCCCCTCCCGAGTTCGTTGCGGCGCTGGCTGGCAACGCCAAGGCAAGACAGTTCTATGCGACGCTCAACCGGGCCAATCTGTATGCGATCGCGTATCGCTTACAAACGGCAAAGCGCCCGGAGACGAAGCTCAAGCGCATCAAGCTGATCGTCGCAATGCTCGCCCGGGGCGAGAAGTTTCACTGAGCGGCTGGATCAGGCCAGATCCGGCACGAGCGCCCGCACGCGCCGGGCGTAGGCATCATAGGCAGCGCCGAACTGCTGCCGCATGAAGCTTTCCTCGACCCGCATCCGATGCGCGATTGCGACCAGCGCCAGGACCACTGCCAGGATTCCCCGCCACTGCCGATCGCCATGGCTGTGCCGACGAACGCCAGCGCGAGGCCGGAGTAGATGGGATGGCGAACCCAGCGGTACGGGCCGCCGGTGACCAACTCATGATCGGCCTTCAGGGCGGCAACGCCGCTCCAGTTGCGCCCGAGATAGACGCGCGCCCAGACTGCGAACAGCAGCCCAAGAAGCGTCAGCGCCGCGCCGGCGGCGGTCCAGAATCTCCATTGCGAGGCGGGCAGGACGCGTACCGTGAGTCCGGCCACGGGCAAGTGCGCCGTCCACAGGAGCACGGCAGCACAGAGCAGGAGCGCCATGTTCAGGAGGCGGGGCACGGCGTCCTGGCGGCGGACCGTGACCTTCACGTTTCGCGCCAACACGACCCAGACGACCATCCAGAGAACCCAGATGATGGGGAAGAAGTACCGATAGAACTCGCCCAAGCTCATTTTGAAGCTCCGCGCAGGCTCGTGCCGCATGTCACAGCGGACACTCATCCCGGCTCATTGATGGAAGCGAATTCCGGGCCCAAATACCGCAACAAAGATGAAGCCCACCAGTATGGCGGCACCAACCCAGGAAATGCTCAGCGAGGTCGCTACGGTGGAACCTCCCGGTAGCGGAATTCCCGCTGCAACCCCGACTCGCACCCTGACATGCGACGGGACGAGCAGCAAGCCCCAGGAAATCGCGTACGAAGCTCCTATTCCGGAGATGAGTATCAGCTTTGGACTGAACGGATTGAGTGCGGATGCGGCAGTCAAGATTGCCCCGCCGGACACGTATGCGCAAAGGATGAGGCAACGCAGCTCCGACAGTGACAGCTCGTTCGCTTGTACCAGCCGGCCCACCGAGCGCGCGAGCCAACGAACACTGACTGAATACAAAGTGATTCCGGCGACGCCGAGCAGACAACGCCATGCCCAGGTTGGATGAAGTCCGCTGATGACAGCCGTCCAGTCTCCGCTTTGCGCCAGCGCGGAGAAAACAAAGTATCCCGAGTTCATCAGGTTGAAAGCTGCGAATAGCCAGAGGAACAGGGTCCAATTCGTCCGCCTGCCGGCGCGGTTGAAGAGTGCCAGGGCGAGCGCGCCGAAGAGGAGATTCGCCGTCGTTCCAGCTGCAGAGACCAGCCGTGATGTCCCTATCGTCTGCATCCCTACGGTTGCTAGAACTGTGATCGGGACGCCGAGCATCCTCGCAACTGTCACATGGCCAAGAACCTCATGAGTCATGTCGGCCAATGCACATGCCAAGACTCCGATCGCCGAATAAGTTACCACGCCGCTTTGGAGCGTCCGCGGAGCAGCGCCGGTTCCCACAGGTTGCAACCCAAAATACCTCATGGGGGCAATAGTGTGCGCGCCGGCACCGTGAGGCCAGTGCCGGAAGTCATGTGCCGGGCGTCAGACCTTGAACGTAAAACCACAATGCGGCTATCGTCTCGCATGCGCTCAGCCCGCTTCCTGTCGGGACTCGCCCCCAACCCGGTCTCTGTTGCCGGCTACCTCGCTTGGGCAACGGTCGCCGTCGGTCTGGCGCCTGACTGGACACGGCTTGGGGGAACGGCCGGGGCTGCGGTGGCGGCGATATGCATGGTCTGCTTCATAGTCGGCCTCGGCATACGCGCGACGGCGGTCGCGCAACAGCCCAAAGCGGCTCGCAACACCATAGCGCTGTCTTTGATGATTGCGTCCGCGCTCGCGCTGCTGGCGTTCGGAGCGTCGAACTTCACGCCGATTCTGTTGATCGTGATCGCGGCGGTGATCGGCGCCGTCTACCGCCCAAGAATGGCAGTGCTGGGTCTCGTGCTGCTGCACCTCGCGTTTGCAGCGATTCTCGTTACCCGCTGGCGCGTCACCAACCCGGTCTTCGTGGTGTTCATTTATGGACTCTTTGAAGCGTTCGCGGTATTGACTACCCTCGAGCGGGCGCGGGCAGAGGAGGTATCGTGCCAGCTTCGCGAAGTTAACGCGCAGTTGCTGGCCACCCGGGAGCTGCTCGCTGAAAGTGCGCGTGACGGCGAACGGTTGCGCGTATCGCGCGAGTTGCATGACGTTGCCGGCCATCGACTGACCGCTTTGGCGCTCAATCTCGAGCTCCTCGGCCAGGGGGCCGAGGTGTCGCAACGGCGTGAATGGCTCGTCTCGAGAGGCCTGGTGACGGAGCTGCTGGCGGAACTGCGCAGCGTCGTTGCGAGTCTCCGGCGCCACGATGGGATCGATGTACGTGAGGCGTTGCGACGTATAGCCGATGCATTTCCGGCGCCACGGATTCACCTGAGATTCGATGAGTGCGTGCGCATCGACGGGGCGGAGAAGGCCGATGTAATCGTGCGGTCCGGGCAAGAGGGACTCACCAATGCGGTGCGGCATGCACATGCCCGGAATATCTGGTTGTCGCTGAGCCGGGACGGGAAAGCGCTTCAGCTCGAAGTATGCGACGACGGAACTCCTCCGCAAGCGCACGCGGTGGGCTATGGGCTTCGCGGCATGCGGGAGCGCGTCGAGTTGCTCGGGGGCACCGTACAGACCGACAGGGCTCCAGAGGGCGGTTTTCGACTGCGGGTGACCCTGCCGGCGAGTCAACCATGAGAGTGCGCGTGGCGCTGGCCGAGGATCAGGATCTCGTACGGGCGGGTTTGCAGGCTTTGCTCGAGCGCCTCGGCGTCGAGGTGGTGCTATTGGCTGCCGACGGGGCGGAGCTGCTCGAACGAATCGACGCGTCCCCGGCGGACGTGATCGTGAGTGACATTCGAATGCCGGGCCAGAACGGCATCTCGATGGTTCGGGAGTTGCGGCAGCGGGGGAACAGAACCCCGGTCGTCATGCTGACGACTTTCGAGGACGCCGATCTCCTGTTGGCGGCGGTAGAGGCGGGCGCTCAGGGCTTCCTGCTCAAAGGAGCATCCGCCGAGGATCTGATCGCCGCTGTCGATCGGGCGCGGCGGGGTGAGCAATGGCTGGCACCCGTCGCCACGCAGCCGATCCACCCTCGGCTGGCGTCGGCGCCGCGGCCCGACGTGGAGCGAATAGAACTCGGCGCGCGTGAGCTCGAGATTCTCAGATTGCTGGCCGGGGGGTATTCGAACAAGGAAATCGCACGCAGCCTCAACCTGGCCGAAGGAACGGTCAAGAACTATGTCTCCGACATCCTCGCCAAGCTCGGCACGCGCGACCGTACGCGGGCCGTACTGAAGGCAATCACCTTGCGGCTGGTGTGAGCGTGAGCGGCAGCTCGCGACTCGACACCACGAAGCCAGCCCAGTAGTAGGGATGATCGTACGGATGGCGCCCGCCGACGACCTGCGCCCGCAGGTTCTGCTGCGCCTGGCGCAGTGCCGCCGCCACATCGGTGCTGCCGAGAGCGAGAGCGAGATACATCCCATGCATGAGCCGGGCGGTGCTCTCATCCTCGACACGCCACAGGCTGGCCACCACTTGCTTCGCGCCGCGCTGCTGCACGATGGTGCTCAGCCCCTCGATCTCGCGCCCGTCATCGGTCTGTCCGCCGCCCATCGCGGTCTGGCAGGCCGACAGGGTCACCAGGTCCAGGTCCGTGAAGTCGAGTGCGGCGAGCGTATCGAGAGTCAGGCGCGAGCCGTCGCCGAGGACCAGAAAGGACCGCATGGCGTTGCCCGACCGCAGACTGAAGTGAGTCCCGACGTGCAGCACTGTGTAGGAGTGAGGCGCGTGCAGCAGCGTTTCGAACCGTTGTGTCGTGAAAGCGGCGTCGGCAAAGCCCTCGCCGGGGAGAGCGCCATCCCCAGCGGCGGCCCCGCGACAGACCGACGAGCGCGTCGCGAGTCCGGTGATCGGCCCGTCGACGACGTAGCAGAGCTCGTCAGCCATACCGGGAAGCGGTTGGAAGCCCGCCACCGCCTGCGTCACGCCAAATCCAAGGACGCGCAGGGAAGAACCGCTCTGCGGCTGCGCCGCTGCGCTGGGGGACTGCGGCGGCGAAGTCAGCGCAATGCCGGCCAGCACCTCGATCGCATACCGATCGGCGAGGTAGCTGCCATCGGGCGCTTCCAGCGCGCCGAAGGGCACATAGCGCAGCGGTCCATCGAGCCACAGGAAGAGATGGGTGAGCTTTTCCTGCCGCGCGACCTGGTCGAGTGGGCGGGCGAGGGTGTCATAGAGTGCCCGTGCGGGCCGGTCGATCGGCGCACGTTGCCCGATGAGGTCGAGAAAGTGTCCGATCTGGCGCTGCAGGTCGCGCGCATCCACCGGCACCGGAACCTCCAGCTGCGTCCGCCGCGTTGCGATCAGCAGGCGGAGACGATTCTCGGTCAGCACATAGATTGCGATTGCGGAGTCCGCTGGCGCACGCGCCATCGCGCGCTCGAGACTCTGAGCGTCAACCCGTGCCGTCGCGCTCGGGATGGCGCCGGGGACGCCTACTTTCGCGTTGGCGGCGATGAACTGCTGAATCCTCCGGGCGCGTGCACCCTCGGCCTGCTGAGCACGCTTCAGCAGGACATCGAGCCGCGCCCGCTCCCGCACGGTGATGCGCGACCGATCCTGCAGTCTGCGCAGCCGATCGATCTCCGCGCCCGTAGTGGCGTCGGCAAGCAGCACCCCCGCATAGCGGCGGTCCCAGGTATGCTCGCGATCATCCAGAGCCGGCCCGCTGCCTTTCGTTTCCCACGTCGCGGCGCGCGAGGTGAAGTCGTAGAGCTCCTCGGCTTTGAGCAGCTGCAGCACCTCGAGACCCTCATCGATCCGCCCACTGCCCATCAGCCAGTCCGCGACGGTGCGATACATGCCGACCTTGTCGAGCAGGAACCCGCGATCGAGTCGCTCTTCCTCACCGCTGAAGTATCGACGCTGGCGCTCGATCTGGGCGATCGCGCGCTTGCCGAAGAAGATTGCGAGCGCGGTTCGCCCCTGTGCGTTCAGCGCGAGCGCGCTGACGAAGTACGCTCGCGCGAGCGACTCCGGCGTGCCGAGACCTTCAGCGGCGGAGACCGCGGACGCAGCGAGCGAGACTGCACGCCCGTGATCGCCGCGGGTACGCTCCAGCTCGCTCAGATTGTCATATACCGCCGCGCGCAGCGCCGGATCGACATCGTGCGTGCTGGCGAGACGGGTGCGCGCTTCGCCGCATTCGCGGCCGGTGGTCGCCGCCTGCTCACGGATGTCGAGCCCGCAGAGCTCATTGACCACGCGCAGAATCGTCGGATGAGTTGCAGGCAGCCGCGAGCCGAAGAGCGTCAGGGCCTGCAAGTAGTACCCACGGCTCTGCGGGTCGTCGCGGCGCGCGGAAGCCTGTGCGAGCGTTTCCATCAGATAGCCGCGCTGCAATGCCAGCGCCGGCTCCGCGCGTGTGGCGTCCAGTCCCGCATCGAGAGCCGCGAGAGCGTCATCGACATTGCCGAGGTCGAGTTGCAAGTTGGCCAGGCCGCGGTAATAAGTCACCCGCGTGGGCAACTCGACGTCGCTGGTGTTCCTGGCGACGATCGCGCCCATTTGCTCATACAGGTGCCAGGCCTGCGGCAGCTGACCAAGCGCGCGCTGGACATCGGCGAGGCTCTGCAGTGAGGTCACGAGTGCCGGCGCATTGGCGCCCAAGGTGGTCTCGCCGAGCGCCACGGCCTGCTCGGCAAAGGGCAACGCCTCCCGCGGCCGGCCGCGCGCGTCGAGCAGTGCGCCGAGCTGTGTCAGGGCTATGAGCTGATGCCGTTGCAGAGGGCCGCCGTGTGTGGTCTGCGACTGCCGGATCGCTTCGCGCGAGGCCGCCTCGCTGCCTTCATAGTCCCCGAGCCGCTCGTCGATCCGTGCCAGGAAGACGTAGGCGGGAATGAACTGACCGATGCCCGCGCGCAGCCGTTTCTCGATCGCGATCTGCCGCTCGGCGTGCGTCTTCGCCTCGAGGAATCGCTCCTGGCGAAACGCAAGATTCGTATACACATTCTCGACCGCCGCGCCGGCTTCGCTCACCAAGTCGCCGTTCGCGGCCAGGATGTCATGCTCGCGCTGCAGAGCGTCGCGCGCCTGTGGGAACTCGCCCTGTGACACTCGTACCAGGGCCAGGCCCACGAGCACCTTCTGCAGCTCGATCTTGCCGGCGCCGGGGAACCGCTCGCGGATGTGCTGCGCCCGCTCCCACGCCCGCTCCGATTCGGCGTAGCGGCCCTCGCGCTGATAGATCCAGGCGTAGGCCACGTGAATGTCGGCGAGTTGTGGTGCCTCGCGGCCGTACTGTCGCTCGAGGATCGGCTGCGCGAATCGCAACAGCGGCTCGGCTTCGGCGAACCGGTTCTGGTAGGCGATCATCGGCATGGTGAGCGACCCGACCCACCAGCCGAGCTCAGGCGATTGCTCGCCGTATTCGCGCGCGACCCTGGGGATGGCCATGCACATGATGGCGACCGTTGCCTGTGGATCGGTTTCGGCCTTCGCCTCGACTTCGCGACGCAGCTGCGCGATGGGCGTCTTCAGGTCGAGCGGTGCGGCGGCGCTGGAGCAAAAGGCGGGCAGCGGGACGCTGTGAGCCGAGCCCACGAGAAGCAGCACCGCCGCCGGGCCGACGAGTGCGCGCCATCTCACCAGTGTCGGTTTGCGCATCAGGGGGTGGCCGGCGGAGCGATCTCGACCTTCAGCACGCCGTTTGTTGGAACGCTCAGGTGATGGCGCGTCAGGACTGCGCGCACGCGCGGCGGCACGGGCTCGGGGAGGCTGGCGTCGATGCCTTCGACACCCAGTTGCTCGTAGCCCGTGGCGCGGACACCGGCGGCGCGCAGCTCATCGAGAATCTGCATCTTGAGCGCAGTCGGATCAGGTGATTGGATGCGGGTCACTTCCTCGCGGGCGCCACGCAGATGCTCCGTCCGCGGAGCGCCGTGCAGAAAAAAGGTCAGCGCCACCGCGATACCGCCAACACCTGCCGCCAGCGCGACCAACGCGCGGATTGCTGCCGGCCGCATGAGTCTGCGCGTGCGTCTCGTGAGCGCTGTCGGGTCGATCAGGCCTTCGCGTCGTGCGCGCTCGAGTAGCTGCGCCTCCCGCTGCGCGTCGCGCTCGGGGACGGGCACATCGGGCGAATGCACGTTCCGCTTGATGAACTCGCGCAGCCGCTCTGCCTCACGGTTCGCGCCCGTCGGGGCGCGGCCCGCAAGCGCATCGAGCCAGTCGCGATCCGGGTCCGTCATGCCGTCTCCTTCGCCCCAAAGGCCAACTCGTACCACTCGACCAGATGCAACCGCGCGCGCTTGCGGCACTGCGAGATGAACTCGCGTGTGGCCCCGGGAGTGCGGCCGAGCAGCTCCCCGATCTCCTCGTGGCTGAGACCGTCCTCGACGATCCAGGCCATCACCAGGGCGTGCGACGGCGATGCGGTCTCGAAGCGGCGCCAGCAGCGCTGGAAGCACTCATCGAGCTGTGCTCGTGCTGCCTCGGTATCGGGCTGTGGAATGATCTGAGCCGACAGCTCGGCGATGCGCAGCTGCGTCTCCAGGTCCTGATCCTGCGCGCCCTCGAGGGGCACCTCGCCTGTCGACTTGCGCAAGCGGTCGAGGAGACCGTGCCGGAGAATGGATTTGATCCAGGGGAACAACTCGGAGTCACCCTGGAAAGTCGCGCAGCGCAGCCACACTTTGATGAACGTGTCCTGCACCAGATCGCGAGCGGCCTCGTGATCGCGCAGGCCGCGCACCGACTCGCGGAAGAGGGCGCTGAAATAGCTGCGATCGAGCAGACGCAGGGCTCGCTCGATCGCCGCGCCTCCTTCGCGGCACGCGCGCATGAAGGCATACCGATCCAAAGACGTCCCCGCTTGCCGGGCCTGCTCTTTTGCTCATAGCCTACCGTAGGGGGCGGCCAAAGTCACCGCGTCTGCGCTCAGCATCCGTTGAGGCCGATCCACTGCCCGATCCTGCAGACCTTGCTTTTCAGCCAGACGGCCACACCGGTCTTGGCGAGGGTGTCGACCTGATCCTGGTACTGGCGCGAGCAGGAATAGCCCTGGGTCAAAGCCACGTTATCGTCGTAGAGCACGCTTTTGTACATGCACTGCTCGAAGGCGTTGCCGGTCGAGTTGGCGCAAGCGGGCATGCGCTGGCGCAGGGCGTCGTAACTGTGCGCGACGCCCGCGAGACAGCTATTGATCTTCGCCTGGGTGTCCGCGGCCGAGCGCTGGGCCGTCTCCCGCGCGTTGGCGGTCGGATCCTTGCTCTGTGCCCATTTTTTTCCCAGCTTCTTGGCCAGGTCCAACGCCTGCTGCGCGGCCGACTTGTCGCTCGCCGGCGTAGCGCTCCCGCCGCTGGAAGTCGTTGCCGGCGATGACGGCGACGGTGAAGCGCCGAGCACTCCGCGTTCCTGAGTGCTGAAGCTCAACGCGAGAGTGCCCCTCGCCGTGTTGTAGCCTTGCGGCAGATTCAGCCGGCACGGCTGTTCGGTCGAGCAGTGCGACGGGTCCGGGACGACTATGTTTCTGGCGATGATGGCGTGCGCCTGCGCGCCAGCTCCGGCGTGCTCCATGTCGATCACCTCGAGAAGCATGCGCGGATCGCCTGCTACCAGCCGTACGCGTAGCGGACGCTGACACTCTGTCTCTCCCGGGTTGCCGTGGCTATCGCCCTTGAACTCCCAGCAGACACTGGTGCAGTGCGGCGTCGCCACCGTCAGCGGACGAGCACAGACCTCTACGTTCGGGTAGATACTCGCCGGATCGGTGAAGGCGCTCAGAAGATGCTCGGCCGCGGGGTGCCAGAAATCGCCCTGCGGCGGCCCGGGCACATCGTGCACCCACACCTCGGTGACGGATTCCTGCAGGCTCTGCGCGCCGGCCGGCGCGCTGAGGAGGAGGAGCGTTACCCAGAGCCACGGTCTCATTGCGTTGGAGACTGCGGTAGTAGGGCGTCGCAGGACTGGACCCAAGGTACTCCGTAGTGTTGCCCCTGATAGACCCAGTTCTGCAGCCTGGTTCGGACGCATTCGGCGTCTTCGGCGTTGACCGAAGTTCCGCACGTGAGCGGCTCGTTGTACATGGGCAGCTTCTGGTAGTACTGCGACAGGCAGGCCAGATAGTTCGGGTTGGTGGGCGTCGGCGCAGGGGGCGCTGCCGACTGCGTGGAGGACTTTGCCTCGCACCAGGATTTCGGCAGACCGGGGATGCATGCAACGGGCTCGATCAGGTCGTGTACCTCTTGCGCAAACTGCCCTAGGGCGCTCCGCTGGCAGCTGCTCACGTCGCCCGTTTCCACGTTATTGTTGACGTAATTCTCGACGCAACTCTGAAATGCCGGCGCATTGTTGGGAGTTTGCGGACAAGTCTTGTTGATGGTCTTCAGACTTTCCAGGCCGTTTGGCGCCTTTCCGACGGCGGTCAGGTAGCAGCTGGTCTGCCTCGCCTGCGCATTTGTGGCTCCCTGCATGTCGGCGGTAAAGTAGGGACAGAGCTTGTCGACACCCTCGACAGGGATGTGATCGCATACTTCCTCGAACTGCTCCGCGGGGCTTTGAGCCTTGAACAAGTCCTCGATGCGATTCAGCAGGTTGCGTCCCCAGTTGCTCACGGTGTTGGTCGCCGCATGCGTCAGGCCGTTCCCCGCCTGGGCGGCGGCATTCCTCGCCATCTGCGGCACCTGTTGTGCGCACTGCAGCAGTGACCCCATGAGCGCAAAGGCGACGAAGATCATCAACACGAGGCCGATGAAACGGCCGGTGCAACTCCCCCGGCATTTTTTCCTGGAGACCATGCGCTCAGGCCAACAGCGCGCCGAGCACGGCGTCCTCTGGCGACGTGCCACCGGCAGGGATGATCACGAGGCGCTCGGCTTCCGCTAGCGCGCGTTCCCAGCCGAACTTGATGTCGTAACTCCTCTTGATCACGACGACGAAATAGATCGGGAACAGAAATCCGATGAGCAGCACCGAGAGCGCCACGGCGAGCCATAGCCGCGTCCCCGTCGGTACGACCATGCGTGCCGCCGGAATCGTCAGATATCGGCCCTCCGCATCGTTGCGGTTGTCATCACGGAGGATGAGCGCCTCGAAGGGGATGTCCGCAAAGGGTCCGCCCTTGGCCTCATTGGGAATAACGGCCACCGCGACTGCATCCCCGACATTGGGTTGCGCGAGAGCCTTCATATAAAGGAGCTTCAGGCCGACCTTGATCCGCACCGCGCCCTCGACCGCGCCCGAGTTCGGGTAGTTGCTGATCGTGAACCCACGTGCGGTCGGGAACGGCACGACCTCTGAGACCACGCCGTGGATGACCTCGACTGGAATCTGCCGCGCAGTTTTCCCCTCGATGCTGAGGAAGAGGAGCCACGCCACGAGTCCCATGATCCCGAGATAGGCGGGCATCAGGAGGCCGCTCGGCCCGAGGCCCATCAGCAGGACGAGGCCCGCGATGCCGATATAGATATTGCGTGTGTTGTGCAGGAGCGCGGAGATATCAGAAGTGTTTTGCATGACGCCCAGCCTTCTACCAGTCCCGAAACGTAGGACGCATCCCGACAGCGATCGTCAGGGCGGCAACGGTCTGGCCCTGACCGATCTCGACCCTGACGCTTGGCCGCGAGCTGCGTCTCACACGTAAGCCGGCGCAAGACCGCAGCCGACGAGGGTGACCATGGCAGACCATCGATCGCGCATGCGCGCCGCGCCGGCCGGATCTCCGGCGGGTTTCCTGCTGGCTCTTTTCCTCGCCCTGGCTTATCTGGCGTTGACACCGGCGGCCGCCCTGGATGCCAGCGAGCAGGCGCAGGCTCGCAGTCTCGGTGACATTTTCGCCGAGCTGGCGCTCGATTCCCGCCAGAGCAACTTCCTGCTGCAGAGCGGGCAGATCTCTGCGTCGACCTATCACCAACGCCTGCAGCGCGACCAGGCGGAGCTCCCACGCCTGCAGCAGGCGCTGGCGCGCCTGTCCAACGAGCAGCAGGCCCTGGCGCGTCAGGAAGCTGCGGCGAAGTACAACCAGGGTTTCGCGGATCTGCAGCGGCAAGTCACGGAGTGGCAGCGGCAAGGCCGGCCCCAGGGGCGGCAGCGCGCCGCAGAGACGAACACGGCACCACCGCCCCCCTACGTGCCGCCGCCGCCGCCTTACGTACCACCCCGCCAGTCCGGCGGGCTCGAGCGCCTGCTGATGCTGCTCGTAGTCGTCGGCGGTGTCGGGGCCGCCGTGGTCGTGATCCGGCGCCGCCGTCACACGAGCAATCCGTCGCTGCCGACGGACGTGGCGGAGGTCCCGCCCCGATCGTTTGCACCGCCAGCCGCTCCCGCTCCCGTCGCCGCCTCCGCGCCCGCCCTACCGGCGGAGCCGGTCTCCCTCCCCGCCGTACCCGCCGCCGGATCAGTCATGCCAAAGCCCACCGCCGCAGTGTCCGCAACTCCCGTGACCGGCGATGCCAAGGAGCGGCTGCTCGCCGAGCAGACCGCGAAATATCAGGCGACACTCACCGCCGCAATGGATGAGCTGATGACGACCCAGGTCGCGCTCGAGGAGCGCAAGACCCTGCCCGGGCTCATCGACAAGGACCTCAGCCGTGTCGGCACTCTCGTGTACGAGCGCGTCAAGAAGCTGATGCACGATGCGGCGCCGGGCTCGGGCAAGGCGGTGCGTAACGCATTCCTGCTCTTGCCGATCGTGCATCGCTTCCGCAGGGGTGGCCTCGGCCTCAAGATAGTGATCGGGATCGGAGTCTGGTATCTGGTCAGGGGCGAATTGCGACTGCTCGCGGCCGGCTTCCGCCTCATCCCGCTCATCGTTTATTTGATCGTCGCGGGCGTCTGCTTCTACTTCGCGCGACGCGCGCAGACCCGCGGCGTCGTCAAAGAGCTCGACGCCAACGCCGCCAGTCTGCTGCACCCGTCACTTCTCTACATCCACAAGGACCAGGCGCCAGGGGTCATATGGCTGCTGCGCTTCTGGAGCACTCCCGGCAAGCCGGCGTGCGAGGAGTCGCAGATGAATATGCCGAACGTGGATTCGGCGACCGCCGCCGCGGGTGCGACTCTGCTGTCGATGGGGGACATGGCGACCTATCGCATCGCCGTGGACGCCGATCCTGTACTCGGGGGCGGCGGCAACTCCAAAAGCGCGTTCATGGCCTCCTATGCGCCTTTCCTGCAGAGCGCGCTGCTCGAGTCGCGCAACGATCTCGTTCCCATTCTCAAGCATGCGGAGATGTACACCGAGCTCAAGTGGCGCGAGCGCCGCCAGAAGGGCCAGATCCCCCGCCTCGAGGCGCTGCTCGGCAGCGTCAAGCGGCTCTCGGATCTCTGGGCGCCCGTCTACGTCTCGGACAAGGTGTTCGAATTCCTCATCCGCCGGATCGATCTCTTCAACATGCGCGACCGCGCGACGCCCGCCGGGATTCTGCTGCACGGCTACCCCGGCAACGGCAAGGAGTTCCTGGCGCGCACGGTCGCGAGCTCGGTGTTCGCCCCGGTCATCAAGGCGACAGCGGACCAACTTGCTTCGTCGAAGGACGTCAAGGAGTTCTGGACGACCAACGCCGCGAAGGGACCCGTGGTGCTCTTCGTCGAATATGCCGACCATCTCTTTCCCAAGCCCGGCTCGGAGCACGACAATCCTGGATCGCGCGAAGCGACGCTCGCATTCATCGAGGAGTGGACGCGTCGCGAGCCCTGGCAGTGCGGTGTATGGGTCATGATGACGGCACAGCAGGAGAAGGACATCCATCCGCGACTGCTCGCGCTACTCGGTGGCTCGAAGATCGAGGTGACCGCGCCCGATAGCCTCGCCGGCCGCGAGCAGCTCCTGGCACTCGCGTGCAACGAGAACGAGCTGCCCGGGCGCGCTCCGAAGTGGCTCATCGAGAGTCTGGGCGGCGCCTCGATCCGTGAGATGCGCGAGATCGTCCGTGAGACCAAGGTGCTGTGCGTGCCCAACGCGCCGCGCGACGAGCACTGGCGCTCGGCCGTGACGGCCATCCGGGGCAATGAAGGTGTCGACCGCACCAAGACCTGGGATCGCCTGGTGCTGCCGCAGGATAAGAAGGACCAGCTCAAGCGCGCCGCACGCATCCTGCGCGAGGCGGACCGCTACAAGGAGGCGCGGGTCAACATACCCAACATCCTGCTGTACGGGCCCCCGGGCACGGGCAAGACCGACATCGCGCGCACTTTCGCGAATGAGGGAGGCGTCAAGTTCATCGCCGCGGGCACCGCGGATCTCAAGGGGCAGTACACGGGCCAGTCGGCGCATCTGGTGCGCGATCTCTTCAGCCGTGCCCGCGCGAGCGCTCCTTGCGTGCTCTTCATCGATGAGATCGAAGCGGTCGCCGCAAAGCGCGACGGCGCCAACACGGACGCCTTTACCCAGGACATCGTGACCGAAATGCTGGCGCAGATGGAGGGCGCGGCGAAGTCCGACCGGCCGGTGATCCTTCTCGCGGCCACCAACCTTCCCGAGCGCATCGAGCCGGCGATTCTCAATCGATTCACCACCCAGATCGAGATCCCGCTGCCGGATGAGGCGGCCCGGGCCGAGATCCTGAAACGCTTGCTCTCCGAGAAGCCATGCGATCCGGCGCTCGACGTCGAGGAGACCTGCGCCTTCCTCGCGAAACGACTCAATCGCAAGAGCGGCCGCGACCTGGTCAAGATCGTCGATCGCGCCATGGAGCGCGCGGCGACCGAGAGCGACTCGCCGGAGACGGTAGCCCTCACACGAGATCTGCTCCTCAAGGAGGCGCTGCCGCAGGCCAGGGAAGTATCGGAGGCGTCGCTTACGGAGATCTGGTCGAAGATCGTCCTCAAGCCGTCCGTCAAGCAGGACCTTCTCGACAAAATTCGCATGTTCAACCGCGCCGACAAGGCGGCCCCGTCAGGCCTGCTGCTTTACGGCCCACCGGGCACCGGCAAGACCGAGATTGCGCGGCGTATCGCCGACTCGGCGAGCTGTTTCTTCATGTCGCTCAAGGGTCCCGATCTCAAGGCGAGCTCCGTCGGCCAGAGTGGCGAGCGCGTGCAGGCCATCTGGGAGAAGGCCCGTGCCCGCGGACGTTGCGTCATATTCATAGACGAGTGCGAGGGAGTGTTCGCGCGCCGCGGCGGCACCAATTCAGATGGCGCCTCCGAGGAGCTGGTCCAGGCGTTCCTGGCGGAGTGGGACGGAGTCGGCTCGGAGGATCAGCGCGTGTGGGTCGTGGGCGCGACCAACCGCAAGGACCTCCTCGATGATGCGATCACCTCACGGTTCGGCGCGGAGGTCGAGATCGGACTCCCCGAAGCAGCCGAGCGGCAGCAGATCCTGAAACTCTCGATGGTGAAGCTCGATCGCCCGCCGGATGTTCCGGAGTTCCTCGGCCAGGAGACGGTGGGGTTCTCGGGCCGCAACCTGTCGCGCCTCGCAAGCGATGTTTGCGTGCGCGCTTCGCAAAGCGGTGGAGTCATTACCGATGCGCTCTGGCGCGAAATGATCAAGCGTCTACGACCGACGGAGGCCGTCGACGCGAGCGCACGCTGGGACTCGCTCATTCTCGCACCCGAGACCCTTGCGAAGCTCAAGGGCGTCTGCGAAGCGTTACGTCACGTCGAGACGCTGCGTAAGCAAGGCGTGCCGCCGCCCAAGGGCGCGCTGCTCTTCGGACCGCCTGGCACAGGCAAGACACAGATCGCCCGCACGATCGCCAATGAGAGCGGACTCGCCTTCATCGCCGCCGCGACGGCGGATCTGAAAGCGGGCTTCACCGGTCAGTCGGTGCAGAAAGTGCGCGAGCTCTTCGACCGGGCGCGGGGCCGCGCGCCCTGCATCCTCTTCATCGACGAGATCGATGCCATCGCCCCGACCCGCGGTGGCAGCGGTTCCGATTCGTTCACGGTGGAAATCGTCAATCAGCTGCTGCAGGAAATGGACGGGATCAAGTCGACCGACCGGCATGTCTACGTGCTCGCCGCGACCAACCGGCCGGAGACGGTCGATGAGGCTGTGCGATCGCGGTTGAAGGACTCGATCGAGGTCCCCAACCCCGACGCGCCGCAGCGGCAGCAGCTCTTCCGCCTGTTCCTCGGCAAGCTCAAGACCGACTTCAATCCGGACCAGATGGCGGCGGAGCTCGCAAAACGTATCAACAACATCGGCGGCCGCGCCATCTCCGCCATTGTCGAGCGGGCAGCGCAGGAGGCAGTGAACCGCGCGATCGCGCAGGGCACGCCCGACCGGGTAGTGCTCACCCGTGAGGACATGATGCGTGAGGTGGCCCCGCGTTCCAAGGAGGTCTCAGACGCCGACCTCGAGAAGATCTGGGGCCGGATCGTGCTGCCGCCCGAGCTGAAAGCGGATCTTCTCGACAAGATCCGTCTCTTCAACAGCGGCGACAAGGCGGCGCCGGCGGGACTGCTGCTCTATGGTCCGCCGGGCACGGGCAAGACGGAGATCGCGCGGCGTCTCGCCGATTCGGCGAGCTGTTACTTCATGTCACTCAAGGCGCCCGATCTCAAGGCGGGTTATGTCGGTCAGAGTGGCGAGCGTGTCAAGAAGGTCTGGGAGCAGGCGCGCGCCCGGGGCCGTTGTGTGATCTTCATCGATGAGTGCGAGGGAGTCTTCGCGCGTCGCGGCACCAGTGGCGACTCCGCGAGCGAGGAGGTCGTGCAGGCATTCCTCGCCGAATGGGACGGGCTCGGGACCGAGGGTCAGCAGGTCTGGGTGGTCGGCGCGACCAACCGCCGCGACCTGATCGATGAGGCCATGGTCTCGCGCTTCGGCGCGGCGATCGAGATCGGTCTGCCGGGCGCGCCCGAGCGGCTCCAGATCCTCAGGCTCGAGATGGAAAAGATGGACCGACCGGCCGAGGTGCCGTCGTTCGTCGGCGAGCTGACCGTCGGCCTGTCAGGCCGCAATCTGTCCCGCGTGGCCAGCGATGTGTGCACGCTCGCCAGAAAGCAGGGCGGCACGATCACCGAGAACCTGTGGCAGGAGGTGCTGAAGCACCATACGCAGTCGAAGAGCGAGTCGGTCGACAAGGGGGCCACCTGGGACTCGCTCGTGCTGCAGGAGGATGTTCTGGAGAAACTGAAGACCCTGTGCGAGTCACTGCGTCATGTCGAGGATTTCGCCGCGCAGGGTTTTGACGTGCCGAAAGGCGCCCTGCTCTACGGCCCGCCCGGCACGGGCAAGACACAGATCGCGCGTACGCTGGCCAACGAGAGCGGCGTGCCGTTCATCGCGGCGAGCACCGCGGATCTCAAGGCTGGATTCGTCGGCCAGTCAGGTCAGAAGGTGAGGGAACTGTTCGAGATGGTCCGTGGGCGCGCGCCCTGCATACTGTTCCTCGATGAGATCGAAACCGTCGCGCCGGCACGCGGTGGTCCGGGTTCGGATACGTTCACCGGCGAGATCGTCACGCAGCTCTTGCAGGAGATGGAGGGAGTCAGGAAGACCGAGCGGCACGTCTTCGTGCTCGCGGCCACCAATCTGCCCGACGCGATCGATGGGGCGGTGATGTCACGGTTCCCGGAGCGCATCGAGATCCCCAATCCCGACACCCCGCAGCGCGCGCGGCTCTTTCGGATGTTTCTCGGCAAGCTGCCGGTCGGCTTCGACCGTGATGCGGTGGCCGAGGAGCTGGCGCAGCGCTCGGCGGCCCTCGGCGGACGGGACATCCGCAACATCGTGCAGAACGCCGCTCAGAAGGCGATCCGCCGGGCGGCGGGCAATCCCAAGGCGGCGCAGCTATCCCGAGAGGACCTCATCGCGGCGATGCCCGCCACCACGCGACGCCCCGAGCTGGTCCGCTCCCGCAGCGAAGGCCAGCCGTCTATCTGATCTCCCGGAGCGCACGTGTCCCAGCAAGAACAGCAACGGCAACGGCAGCAGGAAAAGCAGCGCCAGAAGGAGGACTCGCGGCAGGGGTCGGCATCGCAGCAGCGAACGACGGACCAGACTGCCGTGCAGGCGCTAGAGAGGGCGGGGCAACGTCAATGCGAGATGACGGTCGAGGAGGCGCGGATCACGGCGGGCAAGGATGGCGCGCGCAACCTCCAGGTTCAATGGATCACGGTCCCGTTGCCCAACGTGACTTCATGCCGGTTCGCCATCACCACCGCGGCGGGCCACGCCATCGAGGCGGTGACGGAGCAGAAGAATTACAGCAGGTCCTACCAGGGCACCTCATCGCTGCAGACGGCGATCATACCGGCCGCTCCGCATGGCACGAAGGGCAAGCTGACCGTGCGCGACGTCGAGACCGGAGAGACGTTCGAGCAGCCTTGGATCTGGAACGCCGGTGTTGGCGGCTTGTTTTCCATGCTCTGGGCGCTACTCAAGAAGCTCTTCACCTGAGCGAGCCGGTCCGAGCGTGTATGTTTTTTGCAACGTGTGGTTCGCGATATGACATTGGCCTGAGTCGACTGCGGACTTGCTATTCTAGGAGTGGTCACCCACGTCACTCCGGAGATTGGCATGCGTCATCCGTCGACTCTCGCAGCATCGCTCGTCCTATCGTTCGCAGCGGCTGCGGCAGCCGCTCAGGCAAAAAGCGTCCCGCCAAAGCTGCAGCCCTTGAGCATTGCCGCCGGTACCTGGCTATACCATGGGGCCGACATGGCGACTTCGGACCAGAAGGGTGGCGACTGGACGTGGTGGGAGAAGTGCGGGTGGTCGGATAACGATGCATTCATGGCCTGCAGTTTTGTCATGAACGGACCGGAAGCGGGTAAGGTCGTCAAGTCGCTGGCCATCAGCACGTACAACGGCGGCGACGGCAGCTATTGGCACTACGAAGCCTTCGACTCCGGCGGCGACGGCGGTCATCCTTTTATTTCACGTATGACCGTTTCGGGCGCCACCTGGACCTACGATGGCAAAGCCGGAAACCAGACTTACCGGGTCATCTATCACTACGACTCGCCCGTAAAGGTAACTCTTCGCATCGAGCAGTCCACGGACGCTGTCCATTGGACGACTGTGGCGCGTGGAGAGGGACGCAAGCAATGAGCGACCGCAGTGCGGGTACTCCAGCAGGGCACGTTCGCATCGCTCCCAGGCTGGAGACGGATCGGTTGATCCTCAGGCCGCATCGGGTCGAGGACTTTCCGGACTGCGTGGCCATGTGGCGCGACCCGCAGGTGGTGAAGTACACGATCGGCAGCGAAGCGCCACCGCAGCGCACGTGGCAGCGGCTGTTGGCGTACTGTGGTCATTGGGCGCTGCTGGGATTTGGCTACTGGGCAGTCGAAAGCAAGGTGAGCGGCCGGTACATCGGTGAGCTGGGTTTCGCTGATTATCACCGTGATTTGCCGGATTACGTTCAGGGCCTGCCCGAAATAGGCTGGGCCCTTGCGGTAGAAGCGCAGGGGCAGGGCTATGCGAGCGAGGCCCTGCGCAAGGTGCTCGAATGGGGCGATGCGAATCTCGGAGCCGCCAGCACCTTTTGTATCATTCAGCGGGAAAATCAGGTTTCAGTTCACCTGGCACGCAAGATCGGCTACCTGACCACTCTGCGCGAAGCGACCGACAGCGAGCCGGCCATGCTGCTCGCCCGCGCCGCTCCGGCGGCCTGACTTCGTCCAGGCTGAGAGGCTCAGGTCTTCGTTCTGAGAACGAGTCTGGCGAGCTTGCGGACCGCATCGTCGATGCGCTCTGCAGCCACACCACCGTAGCCCAGGATCAAACCGCCGCGCTGCGGCGATTCCAGACAGCAGGCCGAAAGCGGGATGCAGGCGATTCCCGCTGCAGCGGCCCTGGCAGCGGCTGATGTGTCGTCGATGCTCTTCGGCAGCCGTACGACCAGGTGCAGGCCCGCCGCGGCACTGGCGATCTCCGCGGCGTCGCCGAAACAGCGCTCGAGCGCGGTGATCATGCGTTGGCGGCGGACAGCATACAGCGTGCGCATCCTGCGAATGTGCCGTGCGAAGCCGCCGTCGCGGATGAAATCGGTCAGCGCCCGCTGATAGAGCACCGGCGGAAAGATGTCGACGGCATCGCGCACGACACGGAAGGTGGCGATGAGATCCTTCGGCAATACCAGGTAACCCATGCGAAGCGCGGGGAAGAGAACCTTGCTGAACGTCCCGATGTAGATGACCCGATCGTCGGTGTCGAGCCCCTGGAGGGAGGTGATCGGCTCGGCACCGAAACGGTACTCACTGTCATAGTCGTCTTCGATGATCCAGGCATCGGCGCGTTGCGCCCAATTCAGCAGCTGTATGCGCCTGCCCGCGCTGAGAGTCATGCCGAGGGGATACTGATGCGAGGGAGTGACGTAAGCTGCTCGCGCAGAGGGCCGCCGGCGCGTTCCCTCTTCGACGTCGAGGCCCTCGTCGTCGACCGGGACGGGGACAGGCTCGCAGCCCGACCCTACCAGAGCACGGTGGGTGCCCGGATAGCCGGGCTCCTCTACCCAAACCGGATCACCCCCGTCGAGCAATGCGTGCAGGGTGATCTGCACCGCCTGTTGCGAGCCCGAGGTCACCATGATCTGCGACGGGTCGCAGCGCACGGCGCGAACCGAACCGAGGTATTCGGCGATGGCGGCGCGAAACGCCGGCTCGCCCATCGGATCGCCGTACGCCATGTCTCTGATGGAAGCGATGCGCGCATGGCGCGAGATCAGGCGTGACCACGCGCGGCGCGGGAAATGATCGAGAGCCGGCAAACTGACCCGAAAAGCGGCTGCCACCGCGGGTGGTGCGTCCTCCGGCATATTCAACAGCTGTTTCGCCCGCTTCGCAGTCCGACGGGTACCACGCGCTCTTTTTTCCGCCGCGGCTGTCCGGGCTGCGCCCGGCCGCAGCAGCTCGGGTATCGACGCCGCGATGCAGGTGCCCGCGCCACGAAAGCTCTGCAGATAACCCTCCGCTTCGAGCTGCTCGTAGGCGCAGACCACGGTCAGGCGTGAAACTTTCAGTTCCTCGGCGAGGCTGCGACTGGAAGGGACGCGCTGGCCGGCCGCCAGGCGGCCGTCGGTGATGGCTCGCCGGAACCACTCGCAAAGCTGACGGCGCAGAGGGGTGGCTGCGGCCGGATCGAGTCTGATCGCGGGCACGAAGCCTGCACGAAGGTGTCTCATCGCAATCCGGCTTGGCCTTGTCAAAATGCCCGAATCTGGTCCCTGGAGCGCTCCACTCAATGGTCCGCTCTTTGGCTGGATGGCGCAACCAATGAGCGATCGCCCGACCTTTGTATAATCGGGCGATGCACGCCGCCAGCCGCCGCCAGGGTCTGCTTCTGTCGCTCGTCTGGCTATTTGCCGCAATGTTTTTCGCGGGCTCCTCGGCTCGAGCGGCTGCGCCGGCGCCGGAGAGGTTGCGCGACCTGCTGGCGCGAATGCACCAGGTGCATTTGCACTCGGACTGGACGGCGTATCGGACGGAATCCGTCGAGCTGACCCGATTTCTCAACGGATCTCCCGATGCGCTGCTCGAGCTTGCACGGGCCGACGCCCGCGCCGGCGACTCCCGGGCGGCGATGCAACAGCTCACTGCGATCGTACGGATGGGTGTGTCGCAGGCGGAGGTCGGTTCTTCGCCGGATTTCTCCAGCTTGCGCAAGCAGGTGGCATTTCGAAGCATCCTGCAAGCCATGGCCCGCAATGCGAAGCCGGTGTCTCACTCACGGCGAGCGTTCGTGATACCCGATGCCGGGTTGCTTCCCGAGGACCTGGCTTATGACCCGAGCAAGGGCCGCTTTCTGCTGACCAGCGTGCGCGAAGCGAGAATCGTGTCCATGACGCCGGGTGGGCAGATGAGCACTTTTGCTCGCGCGCCGGATGGATGGCCCATGCTTGCCATCAAGGTCGATGCGCTGCACCGCGTTCTTTGGGCGACGGAGGTCGCTCTGACGGGGTTTCGCAGCATCCCGCAGCGCGATTGGGGGCGTTCCGTCATCCTCGAGTACGGCCTCGAGACAGGCCGATTGTTGCGTCGCGTCGCGGGGCCCGCCGCCAGTCAGCTCGGGGACATGACGCTGTCGCCGGCTGGCGATCTGCTCGTCGCCGACTCGAACAAAGGCGGCATCTATCTCCTCCGGCGTGACGACGATGAGCTGGTGCGCTTGAGCACCAACGAGTTCGTTTCCCCGATGACGCCGGCCTTCGTTTCGGGGGATCGGGCGCTCATCGCCGACTATGTACGCGGAATTGCGCTTCTCGATCTCGGCACGGGCCGTGCGGTGTGGCTGGCCATGGCGGGGAAATACGCCCTCGAGGGTACCGATGGGCTCTACTGGTACCAGGGCCGGCTGATCGCAATCCAGAACGGCCTCGCGCCCGAGCGCGTGATGAGTTTCACTCTCGATGCCGGCCACAGCCGAATATCGGCGCAAAGGGTCATCGAGAGCGGCACGCCGGATCTCGACCCCACGCACGGCGTCACAGTTGCAGGCTCCCTTTATTACATAGCAAACTCCGGATGGAATGAGCTCACCCGCGACGGCTCGGTAAGGCACGGAGCCACGCTGACCCGGGCCTTCGTCATGCGCACCCGGCTATAACCGAAATGATGCATCTGCACACTTATCTGCTCTTCGTCCTCGCGGCCGTCGCTCTCATTCTGGTACCCGGCCCCGACATGATGTACATGCTCGGCCGGTGTCTCGCCCAAGGACGCAGGGCCGGTATCCTCTCGGCGGTGGGATTCAACCTGGGCGGATACGTCCATCTCACCGCCGCGGTCCTCGGTCTGTCGGCGATACTCGCCACCTCGGCTACGGCGTTCACCGTCGTGAAATGGGCCGGCGCGGCCTACCTCATCTACCTGGGCGTGAGCGCGCTCTGGAGCAAGCAGGGCCTTGCGATCGACACGGATGCTGCGGTCGCCGGGAGGCGCAGCCGGACCATCCTCTGGCAGGCCTTTCTCAGCGATGTCCTCAATCCCAAAGTCGCGCTGTTCTTTCTTGCCCTGCTGCCGCAGTTCGTCGATCGCACCGCGGCGCACCCGACCCTGCAGATCATCCTGCTTGGCGTGACCGTCAATGCGATCGGCCTACCCACCAACATCGCAATCGCCTGCTGCGCCGCCCGGGTCAGCCACGGCCTGCGCCGCGGTGGATCGCTCACCGTTTGGCTGCGCAGGGGCCTCGGCGTGCTCTTCATCGGCCTCGGCCTGCGCATCGCCGTCGAAAGGGTCTGATGTCATGAGTGTGAAACTGGGGGTCAAAACAGGGTGGCGTGCCCGGACCATCTGGAACGAGCTGCTGGCCGAGTTTTTCGGTACCTTCATTCTGCTGGCGTTCGGTGCCGGCGTCGTGGCTGTCGCGGTAGTCGGGCTTCCGGAGTCCGGCCGAACACCGACGATATTCGCGGGGGCCGGCGATTGGCTGCTGATCACATGGGGTTGGGCCATGGCGGTCACGATGGCCGTATACGTGGCGGGCGGCGTCACCGGCGCACACATCAATCCGGCAGTGACCGTTGCTTTCGCGGTCAAGGGTGATTTCCCCTGGACGAAGGTGCTGCCTTACTCGGCAGCGCAGATCGCAGGTGCCTTCGCCGGCGCCGCGCTGGCCTACGCCGACTATCTGCCGGCGATCGACATGTGGAACGTCGCTCATGGAGTCATGTCACGTGCGGATCCCGCGGGCATGACCACATTCAGCATCTTCGCCACATTTCCCGCGCATTACTTCGGCGCGAACATGCTCTGGCCGCTGTTCGATCAGATCGTCGGGACTTCCTTCCTGCTGCTGTTCGTCCTGGCCATCATCGATTCCACCAACCTGGGCGTCAAAGCCAACCTCGCGCCCTTCATGGTCGGCATGGCGGTTGCCGCGATCGGTATGTCTTTCGGTACCGGCGCGGGTTATGCCATCAATCCGGCGCGCGATCTCGGCCCACGGCTCTTTTGCTGGCTGATGGGATGGGGGGTCAATGCGTTCCCGGGAACCTACGGCTACTGGTGGGTGCCCATCGTTGGCCCGCTGATCGGCGCTCCCCTGGGCGTAGGTCTATACAAGCTCTTCATCGCAGATGCGCTGGCCGCCAAGGCGGCGGCCACCGTGGCTGCCGACCCAGCGACGCCAGTAGCTGCACCGGTCAGCCCGCATCAGACTTCCACGTAGGTCGCCTCATAGCTGACCGGGAAATTCACCGATCGCGCAATGAAGCAGAAGTGGTGCACCTCCTGGTGCAGGGAGTCTGCCTTCGCGAGGTCGCAGCCGCGTTCCACGTGGATTTTTGGCCGCAGAACCGCGCGCAGGAAACGGCCTTCGCCACGCGGTCCGGTCTCACCGACGCCCACCGGCGCGTCTTCGTATCCGCGCACGATGATTCCGGCGTTGCTCGCCAGATGTAAATACCAGAGCATGTGGCAGGCCGCCAGGCTCGAGAGCAGCAGAGTCTCAGGGTTTGGCTTGGAGGCATCACCGCCCAGCATCGGGTCGTTCGAGCACTCGATCGGCACCTGCCCGGGCGTCGCGATACGCCACGTGCGGTCGTAGCCGCGATATCGCTTCGTGCCTTCGCCCCGGTCACCCGTCCAGACAATCTCGGCTGTGAAATCGTGTGTCTTGGACATATGCGCCTCGCCCTCATCTACGCGTGGGACATCTATACACCAAAGACCGGGATGAGGGATCTCTCCCTGGAGTGATTGCTAGTGGTCATGTGATTTCGAACGGTTGTGGACCTTCCCGGGAGCCGGAGAATCGGTGACGCTGCACTTCATGAAAGACCGAACAGGCGGCGTCGTGAGATGGATGGCGGTTGCGGGTCTGGTCGTGCCGGCGTGTGTGCTGTCGTTTCGAGCGGCTCACGCCACGCCGCAACCGCGCGACGGCTCCCACGACTTCGACTGGGAAGTCGGTCTGTGGAAGACCCATCTCAGGGCGCTGAAACAGAAGGCGGACGGGACCACGGCCTGGGTCACCTACGACGGCACGTCCGACGTGATCTCGATCTGGAATTGTCGCGCCGACATGGTGCAACTCGACGTAGTCGGGCCGGACGGCCGGCACCTGCATGCCATCAATCTGAGACTGTATGATCCTGATTCGCACCAATGGAGCCTCAATTTCTCGAACGCCGCGGCCGGAGTGATGGGCGTGCCTTCCATCGGAGAGTTCCGTAACGGCGTTGGCGCGTTCTACGATCAGGAATCGCTTGGCGGACGGCAGGTCTTCATCCGCGGTGTCTGGTCGAACATTACGGCGACCTCGGCGCATTTCGCCCAGTCCGTCTCCGATGACGGCGGCAAGACCTGGACACTCAACTGGGTCGCCGACGACACCCGCGTAAAGGGCACGACTGACGTGTGCGCGAAAGGCGGCGCTCCTTCCGGCGGAGCAAGCGCTTCTGACGGACTCTAGCGAGCGGATTCCGACTCCGATCGCCGCCTTGCATAGGCCCTGCTAACGCGCTCGCGGTTGCCGCAGACCTTGCTAGAGCACCACGTTCGCGACCGGTTGGGGCTTTCGTCGACGAAGTACCAGCCGCACCCCTTCGCCTGGCAACAGCCCATGCGGGCAGCATCCTCCGAGGTCAGTACTGCCGTGAGCGACCAGAGGACCGGCCATAGCGGCTGGCGAATATCCGCTCCATCGACATCAAACACGCAGCGACTGTCCTGGACGCGCACGTCCGGCTGCGAGGGCAGTTCCGCCAGGCTCTCGTTGAGGGCGCTCAATCGCGGGTAGCCACCTGCCATCAGCTCGTCGGCGATCGACCAGATCCGGCTGCGCAGCGCGTGCGCTTCGCGCACGACCGCGGCAGCGGCGGGACTCTCGATCCGGTGTTGCCGCAGTAGCGCCACCGCTCGCGCCGGAAGAGTTCCGCGCCGCTTGCTCCAGGCGAGCAATGCCGCGTAATCCGGGATGAGCTCCACCGGGCTGTCGGTCAGCCGCCAATCGAGCGTGTTGGCGAAGTCGAGGCACACGCGGCCGCCGAAGAACTGGCTGGCCGCGCGGACGGGGTCCCTGGACATGTGCCGAGCCTGGTAAAAGATAATGGTCATGGGCATTATAGACGCCCGGCTCGCGCCCGCAAGCCGCGCTCAAGATGGAGGGGGCCATGGTCGCAGGCGCAGTTGAACATCGGGGGCCCGATGCCGATTCTTATGCATCGATTCTCGAATCGGCCGCAGTGCGCGCACTGCGCTACCTGGCAACGATCGGCAGCCGTCGCGTAGGCCCTTCCGCCGCTGATGTCGCAGCGCTCTCCAAGCTGGGCGGCACTCTCGAGGACGACGGGCGCGATCCGCAGGCCATTCTCGAGCTGCTCGATCGTGTCGGCTCTCCCGCGACCATGGCTGTGATGGGCGGCCGCTTCTTTGGTGGCGTCATTGGCGGGTCGCTGCCCGTCACGGTGGCGGCTCATTGGCTCGCCGATGCATGGGACCAGAACGCCTGCCTCTTCGAGCTCTCGCCGGTTGCGGCGCATCTCGAGGAGGTCGTGCTCGGCTGGCTCATCGACCTTTTCGGCTTGCCACGAGAGGCGGGGGGCGCTCTCGTGGTCGGTACTCAGACGGCACACGTGACTGCGCTCGCTGCCGCAAGGCACGCGCTTCTGATCAGGGTCGGATGGGATGTTGAGCAGGACGGGCTATTCGGCGCGCCACCGATCACGGTAGTCGTGGGAGAGGAGGCGCATGCGACGCTATTCAAGGCGCTTGCGCTCATCGGGCTCGGGCGCCGACGTGTCATTACCGTACCGGTCGATTCACAAGGTCGGATGCGGGCGCTGGCGCTTCCCAAGCTGTCCGGCCCTACGATCATTTGCGCGCAACTCGGCAACGTCAATTCCGGCTGCTGCGATCCGTTGGAGGCGTTCTGTGATGCGGCGCGTCAGTCTGGCGCCTGGGTCCACGTGGATGGCGCGTTTGGACTGTGGGCGCGCACGGCGCCCGCCCGCCGGCACCTGACAGCGGGTCTCGAGATGGCCGACTCCTGGGCGACCGACGGGCACAAATGGCTGAACACCCCGCAGGACTGCGGGATCGCCATCGTCCGACAGCGTGAGATGTTGCGGCAGTCGATGTCGGTCTCCGGAGCCTACTATGGTGAGCCGGCAGGGCGCGATCCGATGCGCTGGTGCCCGGATTCTTCGCGGCGGGCGCGCGCGATAGAACTGTGGGCCGCGCTGCTCTACCTCGGCCGTCGCGGTATCGGCGAGCAGATCGAGCGTACCTGCCGACTGGCTGCACGCTTCGCCGACGGCTTGAGGCAGGCGGGCCATGAAATCCTGAATGACGTGGTACTCAATCAGGCACTCGTCTCGTTTGGGTCGAACGATGTGACCGACCGTGTCATCAAAACCATACAGGATGACGGCGTCTGCTGGTGCGGTGGAACCACGTGGCACGGACGTCGCGCGATGCGCATCAGCGTCTCATCCTGGGCGACAACAGAGGCGGACATCGACGACTGCCTTGAGGCTGTGGCCAACGCCCGCGGGCGCTGCTAGATCGTGCGATGCAGCAGGACGCCGCCGATGACCAGTGCAATGCCGCCAACCTCGAGCATGCTCGGCAACTGGTGCAGCACCACCGCGCCGATCAGGCTCGCCATGGCGGGAAGCAACGACAGCAGCAGCGCGAATGTTGCCCGCGGCAGCCGTGCCATGGCGAGTTGATCGCACACATACGGAATCACTGAGGAAGTGACACCAACCCCGATGCCCGCGGCAAGCAGGAGCGGGCTGACGAACGCCGGCATGGCGTCGCGGATTCCGATGGGGAAGGCCACGACCATCGCCACGAGCATGGCGGATCCCAGGCGGTCGATTCCCGCCGTGCCGCCATCGGCCGCGATCCGATGGCCGAGGATCACATAGAGAACGAAGAGAGCGCAGTCGGCGAAGGCGAAGACGAAGCCGAGCGGCTGCCCGCCGAGCCGCACATCAGTCAGGACATACACGCCCGCCGCCGCCAGGGCGAGGGCTGCGAAATTTCGCCGGGAGCGCATGCCGAGCGCCGCGAGAACGATCGGGCCGGCGAATTCGATCGCGCCTACCGTCCCGAGCGGCAGGCGAGCGATGGCGAGGTAGAAGCAGATATTCATCAGCGCCAGGACACTGCCGAGCATCAGCACATTCTTTCTCGCCGCCGGCTGCAGGCCGCTGAAGTAACGCCACGGCCGGCGCCAGGCCGCGAATATCACGGCCGCGCTCGCGATTCGCAGCCACGCCACGCCGAGCGGCTCGATGCGGGCGAACAGCAGCACCGCGAACGCGGGACCGAGATAGTGGAATAGCGCGCTGACCAGAAAATACGCGTGGGGCGGCACCCGCTCGACGACGAAGGAGACCGCCTGCGGATTGCCATGCTGCACGGCAGGGACTGGCACGGGCTTCATGATGGCCGCATAATCGCAGCCAACCATCCTTATTTGAATGGCATCATTAATGTCCACACCAAAGAAATCAGTCGATTTGAAGGCGAGACAGGTTCGTGGCCTTCAGGTTTCAAACCTGCTTCTCGACGCCCGCAACGTGCAGATTCTGTCTCTGCTCGAGGAAAACCCTCGCATGAGCGTCTCGGAGCTGGCGCGGCGTGTCGGGATGTCCGCTCCCGCGACACGGGAGCGGATCCAACGCATGGAGGAGGCGGGGGTGATCCGCGGCTACCGCCTCGAGCTCGATCCCACCGCGTTGGGCTATCCCATCGCCGCGATCATTCGTGTTCGCCCCATGCCGGGCAAGCTGCCGAAGATCGCGGAGCTGGCCATGTCCCTGCCGCAGGTCGTGGAATGCCACCGGATCACGGGCGAGGACTGCTTCATATTGAAGGTTGGCCTCGATTCCCTGGACAACCTGGATCTGATCCTCGATCAGTTCCTGGCTTACGGCCAGACCACGACTTCGATCGTGCAGTCAACGCCCGTTCCGCCGCGGCAGCTGCCGTTGCCGGCGAAGAGGTGAGCTGCCGGCCGCTACCCCGCGGCTGCCGCAAACCACTCCTTGTACATGCCGGCCCGATAGTTGCCCGCCACCGTGCGGAAGGCGACGTTGAGGCGATTCCATGTGTTGATCTGGGTGACCGCGAACGTGAGATCGATCAACTCCTGTTCGCTGAAGTGCTGCTTGACGCGCTCATAGACGTCATCGGGAACGTGAGTATCCGCGACGAGCGTCACTGCCTCGGTCCATTCGAGTGCCGCGCGCTCGCGCTCATCGAAGAACGGTGCCTCGCGCCAGGCGTCGAGGGTATAGAGGCGCTGCTCGGACTCGCCCTCCGCGCGGGCATCCTGAGTGTGCATGTCGAGACATTGCGCGCAGCCGTTGATCTGCGACGCGCGTATCTCGACCAGGTGCAGCAGGCGAGTGCCGAGACTGGAGCCGTGCAGATGGGCGCTGATTGCCAGCATGTGCTGCCGGATCTTGGGATTGACGCGCCGGGCGTCGATGCGAGCGTTCATGTTGATCTCCTCGGTGAATTGAGCTTGTCCGGATTCAAGACCGTATAGACATCCAATATGCGCATGCCGTCCGTGCGCACGGTGATGACAGAAAAGAGTTTGCCTTCCGCCACTACCGCGAGCGCCGGCTCGCCATTGACGGACGTCATCTCGAAAGCGAACACGTCGGTATGGCGTCCGAGCACGGCGAGTGCGAACCGAACGAGACGCTCGCGGCCGCGAATCACCTTGAGCGCAGCGCGCGCCCGGCCACCGCCGTCGGAAGTCCAGCTCGCCTTCTCCGCAACGAGTTCCAGGAGCGCAGCCTTGTCCTGTAGCTGAATCGCGTGCGCGAAGCGCTCGAGAACAGAGCGTCGCGCCGCGTCGGTTACCTGCGCGCGCGGCCTGCGCCCGCGCACCCGCTTGCGCGCCCGGCTCACGATCTGGCGGCAGGCCGCCTCGCTCCTGCCGAGTATCTCGGCGATCTCAGCGTAATCCGTGTCGAACACTTCGTGCAGCAGGAACGCGGCACGCTCATCCGGCTGCAGCTGCTCGAGCACCACGAGGAATGCGATCGAGAGGCTGGAAGAGAGCTCTGCGCGGGCATCGGCGGCCGGCGCGGCGTCGCCGATCAGGGGCTCGGGCAGCCAGGGTCCCACGTACTGCTCCCGCTCGGTACGGACGGCGCGCAGCCGATCGATGCAGAGGCGGGTGACTGTCATCACGAGCCACGCTTCGGGTGAGCGCAGCTCGTCGGATGCGCCGCGGTGCCAGCGCAGGTAGGCATCCTGCATGACGTCGTCGGCATCGCTGCGCGAGCCGAGCATGCGGTAGGCAATGCCGAAGAGGCGCGAGCGATGTCGCTCGAACTCGGCGGACTCCTGCATGTGAAAACCTCAGATGCTGCTTCCTCACCTTAGACGGGCGGGCTCACCCTTTTGTGACAGCAGGATTCGGCCAGTGGGGGGTCGCGCCTCGCAGGCGTCGAATCGACCCCCAGCTTGCGCATCAGACTTTGCGCATCGATCGGGGCTCGCAGCTTCACATCGGTGTTGTCGAAGTAGCAGTAGATGTCTAGCGACTGCCAGGCCCGGATGCGCTGCGCCCAGCGCGACAGCGCGCGATCCGAATACCCGCTGCGGTACAGCTCCTTGTCACCGTGCAGCCGCATGTAGACGAAGTCCGCGGTCAGCTCGTCCGCCATCAGCCACTTCCCTGCTGTCTCGGCGACAACGAGCGCGATCTTGTGCTCGCGAAGTAGATCGATGAACGATGGGTCGAGAAAGCTCTCATGCCTGACCTCGACCGCATGGCGCAACGGCCGCTGCGCGTCGATTGCGAGGCGCACCCGCCCCTTCATCCATGCCGAACGCCGACGCGCCAATGCGCGAGCCGCTTCGGTGTCGCGCGGCAGCAGGCGGAAGAAGTGCTGCATCCGTTCGCGGTCATAGCTGAAGTTCGGCGGGAACTGCCACAGTACCGGGCCCAGCTTCTCACGCAGGTTGAACATGCCCGAGGCGAAGAAGTTAGCGAGCGGCTGCTCGATCTCGCGTAGGCGCAGCATGTGGGTGATGTAGCGGCCGCCCTTGACGCTGAACACGAATCCGTCCGGCGTTTCTGCATGCCACTGCGCATAGCTCCCGGGCCGTTGCAGGGAATAGAACGACCCATTGATCTCGATAGTAGAGAAGCGACGCGAGGCATAGGCGAGCTCGGCGCGTTGCGGCAGCCCCGGCGGATAGAAGCGTCCCCGCCAGGGTGCATAGCGCCAGCCGGAGATACCGATACGGATCGTCGCCACGAGAGGCTCGGAGCACGGATTGCGCCCGGGGGCGCCGGCGCAGTCACATTCCGCCCCCGGCCATCCGTCATGTGGGTGGAGGTAGCCATGAACAAATACGTGATGCTCATCTATCAGGGACCCACACCCCCATTGCCGGGGACCGATCGCTGGAAGGCGCTGCCGGAAGCAGAACAGAAGAAGATCTATGCAGACTATGCGGAGCTCAGCAAAACTCCGGGAGTGACGCCGGGATTGCCGCTGGGACTTCCCAAGGCGGCGAGAACCGTCCAGGTCCGAGACGGACAAGCGAAGATCAAGGACGGAACCTACCTCAACGAAGGCGCCGGCGGATACCTGGTGGTCGAAGCCGAGAGCATGGATGCCGCGGTCGCTCTGGCGGCCCGCATCCCGGCAGCTCGCCTGGGCGGCGCTATCGAGATCCGCCCGGCGGAGCAATACTGGTAGCGATTACGACGCTCGAGCTTGCGGTGGAGAGAATTCGGATGAACGGGAACGACTGGCTAGCGAAGCGATTCGACGACAACCGGACCCGTCTGCGGGCGGTGGCGTACCGAATCCTCGGCTCCGCCAGCGAGGCCGAAGATGCCATACAGGAAACCTGGCTGAAGCTCAGCCGCTCAGGCTCTCAGGAAGAAGTAGAGAACCTGGGCGGCTGGCTGACAACAGTGCTCTCCCGAGTGTGCCTCGACATGCTGCGCACGCGTCGCTCACGCAGGGAGGAGCCACTGACCGCGGCAGCCGATGCGCCCGGCGACGGCAGTCCGGAGGACGAGCTGGCATTGGCCGATTCGGTGGGCCCGGCGCTGTTCATCATCCTGGACACACTTGCGCCTGCTGAACGCGTGGCGTTCGTGCTGCATGACATGTTCAATCTGCCATTCGAGGACATCGCCCGCATTCTCGACCGCACGCCCATTGCGGTGCGGCAGCTGGCGAGCCGCGCGAGGCGCCGGGTACAGGGCACCGACGCCCCAACGGCGGACATCGCGGTGCATCGAGAGTTGGTGAGCGCGTTCCTGGCTGCATCGCGAGACGGTGACTTCGAGCGGCTCGTCGCCGTGCTGTCGCCGGAAGTCGTACTGCGGGCGGATGAGGGCGCCGTGCGCGCGGCGGCCGCGCGACAAGCCCATGGCGCCCCCGAGCTGGCGCTGGAGATTCGGGGCGCCGTACGTGTCGCCAACACCTTCAAGGGCCGCGCGCGCGCCGCGATGCCAGCGCTGATCGATGGCGAGCCCGGCGCGGTGTGGGCGGTCGGCGGCCGCGTCCTGTCGGCTTTCATATTCACGATCGAGGACCGCAGCATTGCCGGCATCGACATCGTCGTGGACCCGGCGGTTCTCGCGGAGCTCGACGTCAGGATCGATTGACCTTGAGCGCGCCGTGAGCGGTGAACCGGACACTCAATGGATCAGTCCCTTGAGCACGCCGCGCAATTTGTTCTCGACCTGACCCTTGTGCTTCTGCAGCTGCTGTTGCGCCACCGACTTGACAAGAGCCTGGGTGTCGGGACGGACGCTGGGACTGGTCATCGTGCCGCTGATGAGCAGCGGTACGTTGGCCAGGGCACCCGCAGACGCTCCTTTCATAATGGACGCATTCACCCGGTAGTTGATCGCTTCGGTAACGAGATTGGCGGTGCCCTGTCCGGTCACGCTCAGGTCGCCCGAGGCAATGTCCAGATCCTTCGTCGTGGCCACTCCGTTGACCAGGTCGGCGGTTGCCTTGAAGGCGTCGAACGGCGTGCTGTTACCAGCCCCTTGGGTCGGCATCGAGTGCTGCTGCACGAGCGCGACGGCGCTATTGATGGCAGACCAGAGGTTGATGCCCTGGATCGCGCCATTATTGAGATTGATCGTGGCGTGTCCGTCCAGGGAGCCCATCAAAGCGGCGGTGGTCTTTCCCTGTGCCGTGACGTTGAGCGTGACATTGCCGCGGCCTGAGACACGCTTGAGCTTGGCAAAGTCCGTCAGCAACGGCTGAATCTGTATGCCGGCAAGGCTTTCGTTGAGATGCAGCACCGGCAAAGCTCCGTGGGCATCGACTGTGACCTCGCCGGTGGAAGCTCCGCCGTACAGCTTCGCTGATGCAGGCGAGATGTGCAGCACTCCGCCATTGGCGGCGATGCCGACATCGACCTGGGTAAGCTTCACGCCGTATACGGTCGCGCTGCCGATCGCCAGCTTGCCGTTCAACTGCAGCGTCTTCAGCGCGCTCGTGGGCAGCTCCTGATTCTGCGCCGCCGAGGGCGGTGGCGGAGGTGCCGCGGCCTTTGATTTGGCTGTGGGACCGAGATACCGGTCGAGGTCGATCCGGTCGATGGCCAGATCGAAAGTCATCGCCCCGGTGGCCATGTTCGTCACCGCGGCGCTGCCGCTCAGCGTGGAATCATCGACGCGCGCATCGAGTGCGGAAAGGTGAGCGGTCTTGGAGTCGTATTCCAGTGTGGCTTTCCCCGACAGTGCGATCGGCCGCCCGCCGCGGGCCGCCGTCAGGTCGAGACTCCACTTGACCGGTACCGGCACCCCCGTCGCCACATGCCCGATTTCGACGTTCACATGGTCTGCCGTCATATCCTGGTAGCTGACGCGGCTGCTCTTCACCACGACGCCGCCGATGCCGCCCAAAGTCATTTGGCTGCCGGATGAGCTTTGCGGCGCGGGCGCCGCCTGCTTGCCCGCCGGCATCGACCAGTTGCCCTGGCCTTGGGCGTTCTTGAGAAGCCGCAGGTCGAGGCCGTCGATCTCGATACGTCCAACGTCGAGCTGGTGGTGCAGCAGGGGTAATACGTGAACGTGGAGCGAGACGCGTTGCAGTGACGCGAATGGTTGGGACGGGCTGAACCCCGGCGGATTGCCCAGCGTCACGGGTCCCAGCTCGAGGGCGATCGACGGCAGGATCGCCAGATGGATGTTGCCGGACAGAGAGAGATCGCGGCCGGTGGAGGAGCGGACGGCCGCCTCTATCCGAGCCTTGTAATCGTTGGGGTTGACGATCAGCCAGAGGACGATTACCGCGGCAATCAGTACTGCGATGACACAGCCGATGACGATGCCGATGATTCGCAGGGCTCGCATGGCACGCACCTCCGAACAGTCAGATACTCCATTGTAGCAAGCCGACCGCAGAGGCGCCGCTTCCGGCAGCCAGAGGAACCTTTTCCCAACGATAGCGTTAGCAGAGGCATCCCCACCCCAGGTGTGTCATGAGCGACGGGATTCGACGGCGGGATGTCCTGACCGGAGCGGCACTCGCGCTGGTCGGCAGCGCTGCGGCGCGGGCGGGTGTCATCAAGGGTGAGCTGCCCTGGAAGCCGGACGAGGCCTCCCCGCCGCCCCGAGTCGAGCCCGGAGCCTGGCAATTCTTCACCTCCGAAGAGCTGCCTGCGATCGAGGCGCTGGCCGATCGCATCATTCCGCCGGACCCGCAGACTCCCGGAGGAAAGGATGCGGGCTGCGTCGTCTTTCTCGACCGGCAGCTGGCCGGACCCTATGGCAGCGCTGCGGGGCTCTACGAGCAGGGTCCCTTCATTCAAGGCGTGGAGCAGCAGGGTGCTCAATCGTCCAAGACGCCGGCGCAGACTTATCGCACCGCCCTGCAGGCGCTCGATCAGTATTGCCGCGACGGCCGGGGAAGCGGTGTGCCGCACGGCAAGCGTTTCGCGGAGTTGGCGCCCGACTTGCAGGATCAGGTGATGCACGGCCTGGAAAACGGCGGCGTGCAGCTGCCCGGCCTCGACGCGAAGCAGTTCTTCATCACGCTGGTGAAGGACGTTCAGGACGGCTTCTTCGCCGATCCGATGTATGGCGGCAACCGCGACATGTGCGCCTGGAAGATGATTGGCTTCCCCGGTGCCCGCTATGACTATCGCGACTGGGTGAGCCGTCACAACGAACGGTACCCGCTGCCGCCGGTCAGCATCGGTGGCCGCGCGGCATGGAGACCGCGTTAACACGAAAGGCGCCCGATGACTCGGAGACTTCCGCATAAAGATGTAGTGATCGTTGGCCTCGGATGGACCGGGTCGATTCTCGCGAACGAGCTCACCGACGCGGGACTCGATGTGATCGCGATCGAGCGCGGCCCCTGGCGCAACACCGCCACGGATTATCCGCCGACGTATGCACAGGATGAATTGCGCTACCGCATCCGTCACGAGCTCTTCCTGCAGCCCGCGCAGACCACGTTCACCTTCCGCAACAAGATGAGCGAGACGGCACTTCCCATCCGCAACTGGGGCGCATTCATGCCACCCAACGGCGTCGGTGGCGGAGGCGTGCATTGGAACGCTGAGACCTGGCGTTTCCTGCCGACCGATTTCGAGCTGCGCACCCATCTGACGAAGCGCTACGGCGCCCACTTCCTGCCCGCCGATATGACGATCCAGGACTGGGGCGTCACTTACGCGGAGCTGGAGCCGCACTACGATCGCTTCGAATACCTGTGCGGCACCAGTGGTCAGGCGGGCAACCTGCAGGGAAAGATCCTGACGGGCGGCAATCCGTTCGAAGGTCCGCGCTCCCGCCCGTATCCGAACCCGCCGCAGGCACAGCCCTTCAGTCACACGCTCTTCGGCCAGGCGGCGCGGCAGCTGGGTTACAAGCCGTTTCCGCAACCCTCGGGAAATCTGTCGCAGGCCTACCGCAATCCGCTGGGCGTGCGCCAGGGACCGTGCAGCTACTGCGGATTCTGCGAGTGGTTCGGCTGCGGCAATTACTCGAAGGCGAGTCCGCAGACGACCATCCTGCCGGTTCTGGTGCGCAAGTCGAATTTCACGGCGCGCGATCAGTGCGAGGTGACCCGCATCAATCTCGACCCGAGCGGGCGCCGCGCCACCGGCGTGACCTTCGTCGACACCGCCGGTCAGGAGTGGGAGCAGACGGCGGATCTCGTGCTTCTCTGCGCCTATACGATATTCAACGTCCAGCTGCTGATGCTGTCGAAAATCGGGCAACCCTATGATCCGGTCGCCAACCGCGGCGTCATCGGCCGCAACTTCACACACCAGACCATTTCGGACGTGGTGAGCTTCTTCGATCCGAAGAAGTTCATCTTCAATCCATTCATCGCCTCCGGCGCCATCGGCATGTGCATCGATGAGTTCAACGGCGACAACTTCGATCATGGCCCGCACGGCTTCGTGGGCGGGGGCTACATGGGGCAGGTGCAGACCAACGGTCGGCCCATCGAGACCACGCCGGTCCCGCCGGGGACGCCCAAATGGGGCGCGAAATGGAAGCAGGCGGTCAAAGAGAACTACCTGAGCGCAACCAAGCCGGGTACCGGGGTCCACGGCAGCATGTACAGCTACCGTGACGTCTATCTCGATCTCGACTCCACCTACAAGGACCGCCTCGGCCGGCCGCTGCTGCGCATCACCATGGACTTTCACGACAACGAGCTCAAGCAGAATCGGTTTCTCACCGATCGCTTCGCCGAGATCTTCCAGGCCATGGGAGCGCAGCAGATGGACAAGCAGTATCGCCGCGCGCCCTACGACATCACGGATTACCAGACGACTCATCTGTGTGGTGGGGCGATCATGGGCAACGACCCGAAGACGAGCGCGCTCAACCGCTACCTGCAGAGCTGGGACGTGCCGAATCTGTTCGTGATCGGCGCCAGCGCCTTCCCGCAGAACGCCGGCTACAACCCGACCGGCACGGTTGCGGCGCTTGCGTACTGGTCGGCGGAGGCGATCCGGACGCATTATCTGAAGAACCCCGGTCAGCTCGTGCACGCGTGAGGTTATGTACCGCCGCGGCCGCAAGCTTCGACTGGCGATGGTTCTGCTCGCGACGACGTTCGCGGCCTGTACTCACGCGCGCAGCGGTGGTCACGCCTCGCGACCGAGCTTCGATCTCATCCAGCGTGGGCGCTATCTCGTAACGCTCGGCGATTGTACGGCGTGCCACGCCGACCCCACGCGCAGCGATAGTCCCTTCGGCGGCGGCCGCCCGGTGGAAACGCCATTCGGCAAGATCGTTGCGCCGAACATCACGCCGGATCGCGAGACCGGCATCGGCAACTGGACGGCGCAGCAATTCGACGACGCGGTGCGGCGCGGACGCAGGCGCGATGGAAAGCGGCTCTATCCGGCCATGCCATTCCCTTACTACGCGCGCATGTCCGCCGCCGACGTCGGCGCCATCTTTGCATTTCTCAACACCGTGCAGCCGAGGCATCACGCGGTCGCGGCCGACCGCCTGCCGTTTCCGTTCTCCATTCGCGCCAACATGATTTTCTGGGACTGGCTGTACTACCGGCGCGGCGAGTGGCGGCCCAGCCCGGGCAGGTCGGCTGCATGGAACCGGGGCAGTTACCTAGTCCTGGGAGCCGGCCACTGCGGTGCCTGCCATACACCGAAAACGTTCCTGGGTGGCGACGAGCACAGTCATGACCTGCAGGGCTACGCGCTCGATGGCTGGTTCGCACCCGACCTGACCGATGATCGGGCACACGGTCTCGCGGCCTGGACCACGGCGGACATCGCCGGCTATCTCGAGACCGGTCATAACCGCTTCGAAGCCGCATCGGGCCCAATGGCAGAAGAGGTGAAGGATTCGAGCTCGGCAATGAGCGAGCAGGACCTGACGGCGATTGCGACGTATCTCAAGGGCCAGGAGAGTGTGTCGCAACGCTTCACCGCACTGTCGCCGGACAACCCGATGATGGTGGCCGGAGGCGCGATCTATCGCGACACTTGCTCCGCATGTCACAAGATCGATGGCAGCGGTGTTCCCTATCTCATTCCCAACCTCGCGGGGTCTGCAGCGATCGCCTCCCGCGACCCGACTACGATGTTGCGGGTGATCCTGCATGGTGCGGCCAGCGTGGCGACGCGCGACGAGCCCACCGGACCACAGATGCCATCCTACGCGTGGCAGCTCGATGACGTACAGGTGGCGGCAGTGGCCACGTACGTGCGCAACAGCTGGGGTCATGCGGCCGCAGCGGTCTCCGAATCCGCCGCTCGCGCCGCTCGCCACGCGTCCAGCACGGCAGCGCGCTAAAAACCAACTCGAATCGTAGCGGCCGCCGATTGCGCGGCCGCTGTAACTTTTGGTGGCCGGCGGTGTTCTGGGGGTGACAAAAGAGGAGAAACATCATGAACGCCATCCAGAAAGCCACTTTCGCTGCCAGTGCCCTCGCCATCACCCTCGTTGGCGCGGCCCTCGTCACCGCTCCGATCGCCTTCGCGCGGCCGCTGCCGCTCGTGGCGCACAGCGACTGCACGACCTCCAGCTTGCAGCTCGCTCACGTCGGCTGCGGCGGGCTCGACGCGGGTGCCGGGCTCATCGCGCTCAACCGCAGGTGATCGATCCCCGGGACGCGCCGCCGCGCCGAAGGTCTGGCGGCACGTGCCGAACGTCGGGCTACGGGTTCACGCGTGAGTACTCGCCCCGAAAGACCGTGGTCCATGTGGTGCCGTCGTCCGTCGATTGCTCCCAGGTCTGCTCGACGTTGCCCGCTCTCATGCGCACGAGCGTGATGCGATTCAGGACCGCTGCGCCATCCGTTGCCTGGCTCCGGCCGTAGAGTTGCGCCTTCCCCGCGGCAACGGTGCCGCGATCAAAGATGTGGATGCGCCCCCGGTTGTCAGCGAACATCCCGTTCCAGGTCTTCGAGTCCAGGTTGTAACCGAATAGGTTCTCGCCGCGATGGCCCGTGGCGTCGCTCCAGTGTTCCACGATCAGGCATTTCCCCAGCTCGAGCGAGACGTCGCTGCGGGCGTGGCCCGGCTGCTCGCCATCGCTCACGGCCCACTCGCCCAGCCAGAAATCGAGCCCGTGTTCCTGCGCAACCGCAGCGCATGGCTGCCGGTCGGCAGCGGCGGCGCGCGAAGGCAAGACCGCCAGGCACGCCACGGTGGCGACCGCGCCCAGCACCCATGCGGTTGTGCCCGCCCTTGAACCGCCAGATATGACTACACGCAGCATGGATATCTCCTTCCAGACACGATAGGTCGGCGCCGATCAGGCGGCTTGGGATCTCCCCGCCACAGTAGACATTGAGGTGGTTGCGCACATTCGATATTGTGACGCTCTATGTCGCAAAAGCGACAATCGCCGCCCGTAGCCAGCGCTCACCGAACGTGCGCAGTCATTACTTCGTTTACGCGCGACTACGCTCCCGGGCACGCCGTGGCCCCGCATCTGCATCGTCGCGATCAGCTGGTCTTCGCGGCCCGCGGAGTCATGACGGTCGGAGCCAAAGCGGGCAGTTGGGTCGTGCCGACCAATCGCGCGGTGTGGATTCCTGCCGGTATGCGGCACGGCATCACGATGTGTGGTGCAGTGGCGATGCGCACACTCTATTTTCACGCAGGCATGGCGAGGGGCATGCCGCGAAAGTGCGCGGTGGTGAACGTGTCGCCATTGTTGCGAGAGCTGATTCTGCGGGCGTGCGGTTCCGGCAGCCTCAGCCGGCGCGTTCGCCGCCAGAGGCATTTGATCGATGTGATTCTCGATCAGCTCGAGACGATCCAGACCATCCCTCTGCGGCTCCCGAATCCCACCGACCCCAGGGCCCTGCGAGTGGCGGCGGTGCTGATCGGCGAAGCCGCTGAAGCCGAAACGCTCGAGCGAATTTGCGCACTCGCGGGTGCCAGCAAGCGGACGGTCGAGCGGCTGTTTCAGCATGAGGTGGGAATGTCCGTCGGCAAGTGGCGGCAACAACTTCGCTTGCTGCGTGCGATGCAGCTTCTCGCTCAGGGCGCAAAGGTAACCCATGCCGCTCTGGAGGCTGGCTACAGCACTCCCAGCGCGTTCATCTCGATGTTTCGCAGGACACTGGGCAGTACTCCGGCCGCATATTTCCGCGCCGGCGGGTGATCGCCTCGGCGCTGTAACTTTCGGCCGCCGACCGTGTTCTAGGGGTGAGAAAAGAGGAGAAACATCATGAACGCCATCCAGAAAGCCACTTTTGCCGCCAGTGCCGTTGCCGTCACCTGCCTTGGCGCGGCCCTCGTCACCGCACCCCTGGCGTTCGCGCGGCCGATAACGGTCGTGGCGCAGAGCGATTGTGCGACACCCGGTCTGCAGCTCAATCAGGGCGCACATGCCGGTTGCAGCGGGTTCGCCGGCGGTGCCGGGCTGCTCGCGCTCAACCGCAGGTAATTCGCTCTGAGGGCATGCGCCGCGGAAGAGGAGTGCGGCGCATGCCAGATCATTTCGCGCCGCCTTCCCCACAATAAAATCAACGGCTTGCCATAGCCGAAGCCGGCAGTCCCCCGGCCTTCCACTGTTTCTCAGGCGCTTTCCGCTATTAGATCTGCCCGGCGCCCCAGCCGTATCCATTGACAATATTTGCTTCGGCAAGTATTGTTTCGGCAAGAATTGTGGGAGCAAGCATGACCGAGCCGTTCTACACCGTCGACACTCTCGAAGCCCCCAAGAGCATCGGCTTCCTGGTAAAGCGCTGCGGTGGCCTGATGTCGCAGATCGCCGAGCGTCGCTTCGCGACCGAGCAGGTGTCATTCACGCAGTGGATCGTGATTGCGACCCTGGGCCGGTTCGAGCGCCTGACGGCCACGGCGCTCAGCGAGGAGACCTGCCACGACATGGGCGCCCTGACACGGATCGTCGACGATCTCGAGGAGGAAGGCTTCGTGCGCCGCGAGCGCACGGAACGGGATCGGCGCGTGGTGGAGATTGCTCTCACGGCCGAGGGGCGGCGCTACCTGCAGGCCGGCAAGCGCCTGGTGGTCGAGTTGCTGAATTCGCTCGTGGCGCCTTTCTCCCGCGAGGAGCACGACACGCTGATTGCACTCCTGCAACGCATGATGGCGCACCTGCAGGCAGAAGCGGGACTGACGACCTCGTCCTCAGTACCGCTGCAGTCAGCGCAGCGGACGCGGCGCCTGACCAATGCCTCACGGCCGCGGAAAACGCGGCGCTCGAAAAGGAGAGGTGCCACATGAGCACTGCCAATCTCCGCGCGGCAAGCGCCGGAATGATCGCCAAGGGCCTGGCGCTGCTGAAGACCTTCGGTCCGTATGCGCTGCTGGAGTTCTTTCTGCCGGGAGGCACGCTGATCGCGGTGCTCGTCTGGCTTTATCGGCATCGCCGAAGTCGTCGGCCATTGCTCAAGCCGCGCACGGTCGCTGTCGGCTTCGCGGCTGCATTGACGACTGCCTGCACGGTCGGCCCCAACTTCGTGAAGCCCGAAGCTCCCGCGTTCGCTTATACGCGCTCGGTACCTTCTGGCGGCGGGACACGGAATTTCGCCTACGGGGGAGAAGTCGCCGGCGATTGGTACCAGCTCTTCCATTCCGATGCGCTCGATCAGCTGGTCCGCCAGGCGCTCTCCAACAGCCCCGATCTCGATGCCGCCCGACACGGTCTCGCCGCCGCGCAGGATGAGCTGAAAGCCGTCTCGGGGGCCGCCCTGCCGCAGATCGACGCTGCGGGTCAGATCGGCCGCGGACACATCAACGGCAGCGAGCTCTATGCGCCGGTGAATTCGCTCGACGCGACGGGCAATCGCTACGCGATCGGGCCGTCGCTCGCCTACAACCTGGATCTCTTCGGCGGCGTGCGCCGCTCGATCGAATCCCAACGGTCGCAAACCGCCGCAGTGGCCGATCAGCTCCGTGACACTTATGTGACACTCGTCGACCAGGTCGTCATCACCGCGTTCGACTACGCGGCCGTTCGCGCACAGATTCAGGTGACCCGCTCACTCGTAGGCGAGCTGCAGGCGCAATACGATCTCACCGTGCAGCTCGAGAACGCGGGCAAGGTCATCCACAGCGACACCCTGCAGGCGGAAACGCAGCTCGAGAACGTGCGCGCGACGCTCCCCGGCCTGGAGCAGCAACGCGACGCCTATCGCTACGCGCTGGCGCGGCTCACCGGTCGGACGCCGGATGAGTTCCGGATGCCGCCGCTGACGCTCGCCGACTTCACGCTGCCGGGTCAGTTGCCGGTCTCCGTGCCGTCCGCGCTGGTGCAACAGCGCCCCGATGTCCTCGCGGCCGAGGAGAGCCTCCACGCGGCCAGCGCCGAGATCGGCGTGGCCGAGGCAGCGAGATTGCCGCAGCTGAGCCTTTCCGCCCAATACGCCCAGCAGACCACCTCGCTCAACGAGCTCTTCACCCGGCCTGGCGGCGTCTGGTCCGCCGGACTCGGTCTGGCCGCGCCTCTTTTCCATGGCGGCACGCTGGCCGCCCGGGAGGATGAGGCCAGGCAGCACTATGCGCAGTCTCTCGCAGCCTACCGGGGCACCGTGATAACAGCCTTTGTAGATGTAGCCGACGCATTGCAGGCGTTGCAGCACGATGCGGATAGCTACAGGGCCCACAACCGTGCGCTCGAAGATGCGCGCGCCAACCAGGATCTCGCGGCCGCGGAATACCGTGCGGGCAAGTACACCGAGCTTCAGGTCCTGACCGCCGAGCAACAGTATCAGAGCGCCGCGCTCACACAGGTGGAGGCCAACGCGGAGCGCTTCACCGATACAGCGGCACTGTTTCGCGCCCTCGGCGGCGGCTGGTGGGACGCCAGCGACCGCGCGCCGCTGAGCGCGGCGGCCGCGCCTTCGAACTCCGAGCACAACAATCCGCCCCTATCAGGAAGCAGCCATGACTGAGCAGCAATCCCAAAAAGAACCTGCAAAGGCCAGCACCTTGCTGCGGTGGGGCCTCATTGCGCTGGCCCTGGTCGTGGTCGCGGTGGCCACCGGCGCGTATTACGCCCTGTTCATGAGATATCACGCCACGACCGACGACGCCTACGTGAATGGCAACCTCGTTCACCTGACGCCGCAGATCTCCGGTACCGTCGTCGCGATCAACACGGATGAGACGCAGTACGTCCGGCGCGGCCAGGTGTTGGTCGAGCTCGACCCGCGCGACGCCCGGATCGCCCTTGCGGAGGCGAAAGCCACGCTCGGCGAGACGGTGCGGGAAGTCGCGCAGCTCTTCGCAGAGGAGCACCGCGATGCCGCTCTGGTCGCCGCCGAAGTGACTCAGTTGAGTCAATCGAATGAGGACCTCACGCGCGATCGCTCGCTGCTGTCCGTTCACGGCGTCTCCCTGGAGACGCTGGAGCACGACGAGAACGCGGTGCGCAGCGCCCACGCAGCCCTGCAGCAGGCGCAGGCGACGCTTGCCAGCACCCGGGCGCAGATCGAGGGTACGACTATCGCGACCCACCCGAAGGTCCTGCAGGCCGAAGCCAACCTGCGCGCCGCGTGGCTTGCGGGCACCCGCACGCGCGTGCTGGCGCCGGTTTCCGGCTATGTGGTGCGCCGCTCCATCGAGCTTGGTGAGCAGGTTACGCCGGCCACTGAGATGCTCGCGCTGGTGCCGGTCGACTCCATGTGGGTGGATGCCAACTTCAAGGAGAACCAGCTCGGCGACCTGCGCATCGGTCAGCCGGTGCAGGTCGGGGTGGACATGTACGGCTCGCATGTCGAGTACCACGGCAAGGTCCTGGGCCTGACCGCGGGCACCGGCAGCGCGCTCGCGGTCCTGCCGACGCAGAACGCCTCCGGCAACTGGATCAAGATCGTGCAGCGCCTGCCGGTACGCATCGGTCTCGATCCCGCGGAGCTCGGCCGACACCCGCTCTTCCTCGGCCTGTCCGCGAATATCGACGTGAACATCCACAGCCTGAATGGGTCTTCCCTTTCCCAGGTCCCCGCATGGCAGGCATCGCAGCGCACCGACGTCTATTCCGAGCAGGATTCCGGCGCGGACCGGATGATCGATGACATCATCTCCGCGAATCTGCGCGGCGGCGACCATTCACTGTACGCACGCACGGGGCGGAGCCTGCCGTGACCACTGCGAAGGCAGAGGCGGGCGCGATGGGCTCGTGGCTCATTGCGCCGGTGGTCGCATTGGCCGCGTTCATGGAGATCATGGATATCTCCATCGCCAACGTCTCACTGCCTCACATTGCCGGCGCGCTTTCCTCGAGCCAGGACGAATCCACCTGGGTGCTCACCAGTTACCTGGTGACCAATGCGGCGGTGATGCCGATCTCGGGCTGGCTGTCGGCGCGCTTCGGACGCAAGCGCTTCTTCCTCGCGTGTATCACGGGTTTCACCGCGGCGTCGCTCCTTTGCGGCCTCGCGCCGAGCCTCGCTACCCTGGTGCTGCTGCGTGCCGCCCAGGGCGCCTTCGGCGGTGGCCTGCAGCCGGTCGGGCAGGCCATCCTCACCGATAGCTTCCCTCCCGAAAAGCGCGGTATGGCTACGGCGATCTACGGCATCGCCGCCGTCGTCGCGCCCACGATTGGTCCGACCCTCGGCGGCTGGATCACCGACAGCTACGACTGGCGCTGGATCTTCTTCATCAACGTTCCAGTAGGTTTCGCCGTCTTCGGCCTGGTGAGCGCCTTGATTCACGAGCGCGCGCCGGCCCGGGAAGCGACCAAGCAGCTCTCCATGGACTGGACCGGCTTCGGGTTCGTCGCCCTGAGCCTCGGTTGCCTGCAGGTGGTGCTCGACCGTGGCCAGGAGGAGGACTGGTTCTCCTCACACTTCATCACCGTGCTCGCGCTGGTCTCAGCGATCGCTTTCGTGCTCCTCATCTGGCGCGAGCTCAAGAGCAGCGAGCCGCTCGTCGACGTACGCCTGCTGCTCGATCGCAATTTCGCCGTCGCGTTCGGCCTGATGCTCATGCTCGGCTTCATGCTGCTCGGCAGCACCTATCTGATTCCCGCCTACACCCAGAGCCTCATGGGCTATCGGGCCGTGGATGCGGGAATGGTGCTGACTCCGGGCGGCGTCGTCATGATCGCGCTCTTGCCGCTGGTCGGCCGCGCAATGAACAAGGTAGATCTTCGATTGCTGGTTGCGGTGGGCCTGACGGTCGGCGGCCTGAGCCTGCTCTGGATGACGAACTTCTACCTCGGCATCTCATTCGGTTGGCTGGTGCTCGCCCGCGTGATGCAGGCGGCCTCGCTCGCATTCCTCTTCATCCCGATCAATACGCTGGCATTTCGCGACGTCCCCCGCGACAAGACCAACAACGCCTCGGCGCTGATCAACCTGGCGCGAAACTTCGGCGGCAGTATCGGCATCTCCTTCGCCTCGACCATGCTCACCCGGCGGGAGCAGTTTCACCAAAGCCGGATCGTGGAGTCGCTGCAAGGTATGAACCCTGCGTATACCGACTACACGCATCACCTCGCTGCCGCGCTCGGCAGCACACCCAATTCGCCGTTGACGCTGGCCACCATCTACCAGAGCGCCGCTCAGCAGGCGACGCTGATGTCGTACCTGGATGATTTCAAGATGCTGGGCCTCCTGTTTCTCGCCTTGCTGCCGCTGCTGCTGTGGGTGCGACCGGGCACCGGTGGTGGCGGCGCCGCGCCGGTCCATTAGCGAGCCCCGCGCAGGCGCAAAGGCCGATTGATGGTCCAATCGATGCGCCTCCAGCGGGACCGCGCCCAGATGCGCAGCAGCGGAATGAGCAGCAGCTGCGGCGCGAGCAGCCAGAGCAGGCGCGGGCCACGGACGGTTACCTCGCTCAGCAGAAATCCAAAGAACCAGAGTACCGAGAAGGCCGTGATCAGCAGAGCGTCGACGACCGGACGGTTCCGCGTGCAGAGGAGCACTACGTAGATCATCGCGGTGCCGGACACGAAGGACAGCAGGAGAATCTGACTGAAGATCTCCCAGGGCACTCGCGCCAGCAGACAGAGGCAGGCGGCAATCGCCAACGCAAAGGCTCCGTCCGACAGCAGCGTTCGCCAGCTCTGCGCCTCCACTGTCTGAAACAGATGGTCGCGATCGAGGCGCGTTTTCAACCAGAGGTAGCGCGCCCGGCCGATCATGAGGTGAATCGAGGCGGCAGCCGATACGATGCCTATGTACGCGGTGACAACGGCCAGGAATTTCTCCGCGCCGGTGTTGACAATCGGGTCGCCGAGCATTGTCCACAGCCAAAAGCATGCCAGGACGCCTGCGCCTATTCCCAGATTGATTCGGAGCCCGGAATATCTGCCGGTCAATAGGAGGCGGATGGCATTGCGGTCGGAGCGGGCCATCAGCGTGTGCTTGCGCGACCCATCCCGTTGGTTGGGCACCGATGGCCTGGCCCTGCCGGCATAGTGAAGGCCAAAAAGGCTCCAAACACCGGTGGCAGCGACGAATGCGAGCAGCAGGGCAGGGGCGCTCGAGAGGAACTCCTTCAGCGGCCAGTGGGAAATGGGTAACGCCTTGCTGATGAGGCCGCAGGCGACCGTTATGAGGAGGAATCCATACTGGTGCGCGCTGCTGTAATAGAACGTCACGACCGCGAGGGTTGCCAGAGCAAAGACACTGACGAAGGTGGCCGTGACGGCGGCAGACTCCACGGACAGGTCATGCCACCGCTGAGTTCCCGAATAAGCCATGATCGTGGCTATGGCGACGGTGCCAATCAATGCGACGACGATCTGCGCGCCAAAGCAGCCCAGCAGGAGTTGCAAACGGCCCCTGGGGATGAGACGGACAGCGCGCGAAGCGCCCATGGAGCGCAACAGCAGTGGGCCCACAAACGGCGGGGACGAGACAAGAAGAAAGCAGCCGCTCACGACAGCGACGGGGGTCCACCAGCACGGGCTGCCGAGCTCGCCGGCAATCATGCCCACAATAGCGAGAAGAGCGAACACCACGGCAGCGCACAGGAACCAACGCTGCAGCGGCAATGCCGTGAACATCAGTCTGACCGTGGCGAGAACTCCGCTCATGAGTGGAACTCCACGAAAAGGTCCTCCAGGCTCAACGGCTCTACGTCGATGTCTGCGTCCAGCACCTTCCGCAGAGCTGGAAGAGTGCTCTCGTCCCATCGCGACACCACAGCGTTGGCGCGGTGACCGGCCAATCGCAGTGATATCACTCCTTCAAGGGGTAGACGCTGGGGTAGTGCTCGCCGAGCGGTCACATTCAGCCGCACGACGGACTCCTTCAGCTCGTCCAGCAGGCCGGCCCAGGCGATGGTGCCGCCGCGGACGATCCAGATCCGGTCTGCGACGCGCTCCAGGTCCGAAACGATGTGTGTGGAGAAGAGGACCGTGCGGCCCGGGCTACCGGCGATTGCCAGAAGCTCCTGCAGGAATTGCCGCCGCGAGATCGGATCGAGTGCAGCCACCGGCTCATCCAGCACCAGCAGCTCGGGCTCGTGCCCCAGCGCCAGCAGAATGGAAAGCTTCTGGCGCTCACCGCCGGAGAGTTGTCGCACGGCGCGGTCCATTGGCAGCTCCCAGGCTCTCTGCAGCCGGTTCGTCAGCTCACGATTCCAGCGTCCCTGCAGAGCCGCCGCCATTTCGAGGTGTTGTTGGCCATCAAGCATGGTCACCAGTTCATCCTGCTGCGGCACGAACCCGATGCGCCCGCGGATGTCGCCGGGCAGGGTGAAGCTGTCGTGCCCGAAGAGTCCGGAGCTGCCGGACGTGGCCGGAGAGAAGCCCAGCAACACGTCCATCAGCGTGGTTTTGCCGGCGCCGTTCTTGCCGATGATGCCGACGACGCTTCCCGGCTCCACGTCCACGGATATGTCGTGCAGAATGGACTTCCTGCCAATGGTCTTGCCCAGATTGCGGGCCGTCACGACGGGTACAGTCACGACTCTTCTCCCATCTTTTTGCTGATGAACTGACAAAGCTCAATGGAGCTGAGGTCGAGTTGCCGAGCCGCGAGCACCAGCGCCGCGACCTGCGGCTCGATCTGCCGCAGCCGCTGCGGCAGCGCCCCGGCCTTCTGTCGCCCGCCGGCGATGGTCATGGGCTTACCCCGATTGCGCTGCAGCAGACCCTCACCTTCGAGGAGGCTGTAGGCTTTGGAAATGGTGGTGGGGTTGACGGTGTATTCCGCGGCTACCTCGCGTACCGAGGGCAGCTCCGTACCGGGAGTCAGTTGGCCGCTCGCCACCAGCCGGCGCACCTGCTCGATGAGCTGGCGATAGATGGGAACGCCCGAGCTGGGCTGCAGCGTGAAGATCCGCAGGATCGGCGATCGCTCCATATGAGTGTACGAGTGTACTCATACACAAAGCAGAGTCAATCCCGCGTCAGTCGGCCTGTCCCGGAGGAGGGTGGCGCTGACTGAAGGTGAACGCCCGCTCTGTCGGACCCTCACGCCGCAGGTGTTCGAGGCGCTCCAGCGCCTCGTCGAGGCTCGGGATGTGCCCCGCGGGAATCCACCACAGCGCCTGATAGGCTGTCGATGGCTTCTCGAACCACTCGCGGCGCCGCTTCATCACCTCGGTGTGCGCCGAGCGGTAGACGAACTCCAGGAGCGACTCGACGGAGCTCCACACCGACATGTTGACGAGAGATTGCGGATCGTCCGACACGAGAATGTCGGTGGCGTTGCCGCTGGCCGATTGCAGTCGCCACACGAAGCCGGGCGAGGACTCCGCCAGTGCGTTGATCCGGTCGAGGGCGGCCATGAAATCGGCCAGCTCCGGGCTGCCGGGCGGAGCGACGGCGCGTCCGACGTTCAGTTGCGCTATGTGCCATGCGGTCATGAGGCACACGTTAGTCGTGTGCGGGCGCGACGTCTTGAATCCTATTGCAGTACGACTGCTTTGCGCCAGACGCCGGGGGTGAAGCCGTGATGGCGTAGGAAGACGCGCGTCATATGACTCTGATCCGCGAATCCGCAGCTCACGGCAGCGCCGGCGAGAGTCTCGCCGCCACGAATCAAACGCAGCGCACACTCGGCCCGGCGGGAAAGGAGCCACGCGTGCGGCGGCAGCCCGTAGGCCTTCTCGAAGCGCCGCAGGACCTGGTAACGGCTGAGCCCCACCATCGCCGCCATTTCGGCCAATGAGGGCGGATCGGCCGGGTCATCGGCGAGCCTGTCCCGGATCCGGCGCAAATCATGATCGGGAGCGTCGGTACGGACGCGTACTGTGCCGTGTCGCGCCACGAGAAGCACCGTCGCCTCGACCAGTGACTCCTCGCAGGCCAGCGTCTCGGTGGCTCCATTACCGGCGCGTGCGCTGCAATTTTCGATGCGCTGGAAAAGCCGCCGCAGGACGTTGAATAGAATCGGATCGTCGATCACGGGCCGCACGATTTCCGCGGGCCCGGCGCCATGCTCGGCGATCGCAGAGAACACCTCCGTATCGACAGACAGAATACGCCACCGTCGAGTGCGGCCGCCAAGCGGTGCGCCATCGTGCACCTCGCCCGGATTGGCCGTGATCACCTGACCGGCAAATGCATCCACCCGTCCCCGCCCGCTTGCAGAGCGTTGCGCGCCTTCCTCCAGGATGCCGAATCCGTATGCTTCATGCCAATGACGGCCGAAGTGTTGGCCGCTCAGCGTATGGGTGCTGTGAATGCCGCGCAGCGGACCGCGCAGCACCCGCGCAACATGAGAGGGTTCGCGCACGTTGCCAGTGTATCAGCCCGCGTTAGTGTCCTGCGCCCCGATCGAGGAGCTGCTCGCCGGCGGCAGCAGCGTCCTGCAGCCTGGTCTCCCCATCCCGCGCCTCGCTCTCCAGCCGATTGCAAGCCGCTAGTTGCGCGGGATTGGGCGGGTCGTAGTCGAGCCCGATGTCGGATTGCAGGTAGGCCAGAAAGCTCCGCAGCCGCATCTCGTTCATTACGTCGCCTTCGCTCGAGCGCACCTTGCGCTGCACGACGGCGGCGACAGCCTGGTCGAGTCCATCGAGGGCAGGTGCTGCCGCAGCCGCGCCGAGCTTATGAGCAGCGACGGCCTGAGCGAGACGCTGTCTGACGCCGATCGCGGTGTTGATCTGTCGATCGAGAGCATCGATGGCTTCGTGAAGTGCGAGCTGCAGGCCAAGGTGCTGCTGCAGCGCCGCAGGCGTCGTGCGCAGCCGCGGGTCCAGATTGACCTGGAAGCTCTGCCGGTAGGACTTGTCGCCATAGTGGAGCACGACCGTGTAGCGGCCCGGATTGACGAGCGGGCCGCGCGCGTCGGCGGTCTCGTCGTCGGTATCCTCCGGTGGCTCGAATCCGATCACATCGGTGGCATCGGCGTAGCGCAGGTTCCATTGGAAAGCGTTCACGCCCGGCGATATGGCCGTCAGCTTCTCGTCACCGTTGCGTTTCTCCTCCGAAGGCAGCAGGTTGTCGCGGGCGACGGCTGACAGTTTCGGGGTCTTTTTCTTCAGGTGCAGCGTGTACTGCCGCACCACGGTGCCATGATCGTCGAGGAACTCGAGGCTGGCCTGGGTCTTGCCGTCGTATTTCGCCGGAATGTGGAAAAACACGTTCGCGCCGAAGGGTGCGTTCACTCCAATCGACTCCCGATACTTGGCATCGTCGCTCTGTCCGTAAGCGCCCGTCAGCCACGCGGTCTGCGGTGCGTAGAGAGAGGCCGAGTCGACCGCCGGTTCTCCGTCGTGGGCCAGCTGCTCGAGCAGCGCGAGATCGTCGAGGATCCAGAAGGAGCGGCCGTGCGTCGCGGCGACCAGCTCGCCCTCGCGGGTATCGATGGCGAGGTCGCGCACTTGCACGTGGGGCAGGTTCAGGTCGAGCGGGCGCCAGTGCTGGCCGCCATCGAAGCTGGTGTACACGGTGTTCGCGGTTCCGGCGAATAGCAGCGACGCGTCACTCGGGTCCTGCCGCACCACGAAGACGGACTCATCGCCTGGCAGGCCATCGGTCAGCGCCGACCAGTGTCGGCCGAAGTCCGTCGTCTGGAACACGTATGGCCGATAGTCGTCCCACATGTAGCGCGAAGCAGTGAGGTAGGCCGTCCCTGCCGACACGTGCGAAGGCTCTATCGATGAGATCTCCGTCCACTGCGTCAGCTGCGGGGGCGTTACCGCCTGCCAGTGCTGACCACCGTCGATGGTGACATGGACCAGGCCATCCTGAGAGCCTGCCCAGATCACGTGAGCGTCGACGGTCGAGACCGCGAGCGCCGAAATGTCAGGAAATATCTCTGCCCCGGTCTGGTCCAGATCGACGGGCCCGCCGCTCGGCTTCTCGGTCGCGGGGTCGTTGCGCGTCAGATCCGGGCTGATGACCTTCCAGGTGCCGCCACCGTCATCGCTCACCATGACGTACTGAGATGCCAGATAGAGGTCCTTCGGATCGTCCGGCGAGAAGAAGATCGGATGCGTCCATCCCAACCGGTATTTCATTTCTGCCGATGAGACGCCGTCGAGATATTGCGGCCAGGGGCTCACCGACTTGCGCGCACCGGTGACCCGGTTGTAGCGCTGCATCACCGTGTAATAGTCGCTGCCGTAGGTAACCTCGCCGGAGTGCGGCTCTGGAGCGACGAAGGTGCTCTCGCCGAGAGCGACCTCGTGCCAGGCGTCGGTCGTTATCGCGCCTCCGGGCATGGCGCTCGGACCCTCGAACGAGCCCTCATCCTGTTGTGCGCCGTAGATGTTGAACGGGAAATCATCATCGAGTGCCACGTGGTAGAACTGACCGGTCGGCTGATTCTGGTCGCTGCTCCAGGTTTCGCCGCCGTCGGTTGACACGGTCGCCCCGCCATCGGTCCCGGCTAGAAGAACCTTCGGGTCGGTGGGATTGATCCACATGACGTGATCGTCACCGTGCCGCAGGTGCAGCAACGAGAATCCCTTGCCGCCGTCGTGCGAGACCCAGATCCCGTCGACGTTCGGGACGTAAAGTGTCCGCGGGTTCGTCGGATCGACGTAGACGCACATGTAATAGAAACCGCGCTGGCGCAGGCTCCAGTTGTCGTTGACCCTCTTCCAGGTTGCGCCAGCGTCGGCGGAGCGGAACACGCCACCATCCTTCGCCTGGATGATCGCAAACACGATGTTGGGATTGCTGGCCGCGACGTCGACGCCGATGCGCCCGAGGACGCCATGCGGCAGACCTGGATTTCGCGTGATATTGGTCCAATGAGCGCCGCTGTCCGTGCTCTTGTACAGGCCGCTTCCCGGCCCGCCGTCATCGAGCGACCACGGTGTGCGCTGCGCCTGCCACATCGCGGCGTAGAGGATCCTGGGATCGCGCGGGTCCATCACGACGCCGATGGCACCGGTCTTGTCATCGACGAAGAGGATCTTCTGCCAGCTCTTGCCGCCGTCGCTCGACTTGAAGACGCCGCGATCGGGATTCGGGGCGAACACGTGTCCCAGCGAGGCCACGTAGACTACATCCGGATCATGTGGATCGACGACGATCGCGCCGATGGTGCGCGTATCACGCAGGCCGGCATACTTCCATGATTTGCCGGCGTCGACGGATTTGAATAGTCCGTCTCCCGTGATCGTGTCGTTGCGGATGTCGGTTTCACCAGTCCCGACGTAGAGCACCTTGGGGTTGGACGGTGCTACCGCGATGGCGCCGATACTATCGCTCGCCGATGGCAATTTGCCGTCGGTAATGTTCTCCCAACCGACGCCGTAGTCCGTGCTCCTCCAGACGCCACCGTCGACACCGCCCATGTAGAAAAGGTTTCGTTGGCTCGGGACGCCCGCGACCGCATCGGACCGCCCGCCGATGTTCGGTCCAATGCTCCGCCAGGTGAGCTTGCCGTCCAGAAATTTATGGGGTGCCGCAGCGTGCGCCACCGTCGCGAGAGACAGCGCCGCAAGAACCGCGATCAGAGATTTGCCCCGGACGAGTTGCGTTTCGGCAAGAACCTTCATCATGAGAGCTGCCCTTTGCGTGAATCCAACCAGCTTAGCGAACCCGATCAGGCGTCGCAATCAACGACCTGCGCGCGGTGGCATAATCGTGGCGAGGTGATCTGCATGCAATCGGAGCGAACTGAAGCCCCCTATACGGGCCTGCGCGTGCTCGAGCTGGCACGCGTCCTGGCCGGACCCTGGATTGGCCAGACGTTGGCGGACCTGGGCGCCGAGGTCATCAAGGTCGAATCTCCGGAAGGAGACGAGACGCGCCGCTGGGGACCGCCCTTCGCCGCGAACGCCGATGGCTCGGCGGCGGATGCGGCCTACTTTCACTCCTGTAACCGCGGCAAGGAGTCGCTGGTGCTGGATTTCCGCCAGGCGGCGGACCGGGAGCGGGTGCTGCGGCTGGCGCGCGAGGCCGATGTACTCATCGAGAACTTCAAGGTGGGTGGCCTGGTGAAGTACGGTCTCGACTATGCCAGCCTGGCGCGGCTCAATCCGTCGCTGGTGTATTGCTCGATCAGCGGTTTCGGGCAGATGGGACGGTATGCCGACCGGCCCGGCTATGATTTCGTGGCTCAGGCCATGAGCGGGTTGATGGACGTGACCGGAGAGCCGGGGCGGCCGCCGCAGAAGGTGGGTGTTGCCGTTGCCGACATCATCACCGGCCTTTATGGCCTGATCGGTATTCAAGCGGCGCTGGCCGAGCGGGCGCGCTCCGGGCGCGGCCAGCACGTCGATGTGGCGCTGCTCGATTCGACCGTCGGTATTCTCGCCAACCAGGCCATGAACTGCCTGATCGGCAATCTGCTGCCGACGCGAATGGGCAATGCGCATCCCAACATCGCACCCTATCAGGAGTTCCGTACCGCCGATGGCTTCATCGTCGTCGCGGTGGGCAACGATGCCCAGTTTAGCTGCTTGTGCGAAGCTCTTGGGTGCCCGGCTCTTGCGGCGGACCCGCGGTTTGCCGGCAACGGTGCCCGGGTTTGGAATCGCGCCGTCCTGGAGCAGACGCTCGCGCCGCTGCTTGCCGCGCTGACACGTGAGGCTGCACTCGCAAGACTCGAGGCCGCTGGAGTGCCGGCGGGCCCGATCAATACCGTGGCGGAGGCGCTCGCCGACCCCAACACCCGCGAGCGTGGAATGGTGCTCGCCTGCCCCGCGGAAGGCTACCGCGGCGGGTCGCTTCCGGGCCTTGCGACTCCGATCCGCTTTTCGCGCTCGAAGAGCAACCCCTCACGCCCGGCGCCCCGCTTGGGCAGCGCCGGCGACCGTGACGGATGGCCGTAGATTTGCGCGCTCAACGATCCGCGTGCCCGAGTGCCCAGACATAGGCCGCCACGGCCGCCGTCTGCGCGGGGGTGAGCTGTGCGCCCCCCATGGGAGGCATGGGGCTGCGGTATTCCTTCGGGTTGGGTACGCCGTGAGTGATGGTCCGCTCGATACCGCTCAGGCTGCCGTCACTCCACAGCCATTTTCCGGCAGTGAGATTGGGGCCGAGCGGCGTGCCGGTGGCCGCCGCGCCGTGACAGCCGGCGCAGGTGCCCGCCGCCACCTGACCGTGAAAGATGCGGTCGCCGAGCTCGACCGCCTGCGCGGTGGCGCCCGCTGGAACGGGCAGGCTTGCCGTGCCTCCCGCGTGCGGATGGATGCCTTCAGGCGGCAACGGGTTGGCGGATCCCGCGTTGCCGCCCAGGGTAGTCACGTTCGGGCATTCGACTGCCGCCGAGGCGTCTTCCCCGGCGGCCGATCCGCCCCTGTATACGATCTTGTAGATACGGCCATGTACGTCGTCCGATACGTAAAGCGCTCCATGCGGTCCGACCGCCAGGCCCGCGGGACGGTGGGCTGCCGCGCCCGGGTCATAGTTTCCTCCCGCGAATCCCTCCGCGAAGATCTCGCAATTACCCGCCGCCTTGTCGTGCGCGAGCGGTTGGAACACGACGTCATAACCCTGCTGCGGAAACGGCGCGCGATTCCATGACCCATGGAAGGCGACGAACAGTCCACCCTGGTAGCGCACCGGGAACTGCTTGCCGTTGTAGAAGGAGAGATCGTTGGGCGCCCAGTGGCCGGGAAACGCGGCGACCGGATCGCGCATGCGCGCGCAGCGACCCACCTTCCTGCCGTCGCCGCCGTATTCGGGCGCGAGCTTCAGCTTTTGCTGCACGCCGTCGTAGTAGCAATAGGGCCAGCCGAAGTTGCCACCGCGCACGACGTGCATGACCTCTTCCGCGGGCAGATAGGCGCCCTGCTCGGCAGTGAACAGTTTCGGCCAGTTCTGCCCCAGCTGATCGCGGCCCTGTTGGGTCGAGTAAACGTTGTGCCCCGTGACATCGATCGTGATGCCGTCCGCATTGCGGATACCGGTCGCATAGCGGGCCGCCGGCGAGAATCTCTGGTGCAGCTTCCTGGCGCTGTAGCGCCAGATGCCGGCGCGCGTCACCAGCTCCCGGCAGGGGTCCACGCCGGGGGATTCGAGAATCCGGTTCCTTCTCTGGCAGGCGTTGCTCGGGCTGGCGGAGTCGACATAGATCCAGCCGTCAGCATCGATCGCGAACGGGTGCATTGGATGATCGCCTGTGAGCGGCAACCCGGAGACGACGGTCTGCGCAGGTCCGCTGGGGACGATCGAGCCCGGCGACATCCGGTAGCGCACGATGCGGTCGTTGAGCTCGGCGTAGAGATAGCCGTTGTATAGCGCGATCCCGGTTCCGCCGTGCCCGCCGAGCGCAGGCGTTGCGCCAAATCGGCGGATGACATTGGCTTTGCCCTGACCGGGCGTGTCCTGCAACGCAATCAGGAAACCGCCGGCCGGCGGCGGCGAATTGCCGTAGTAGCGCCCGCTCCAGGTGTTGACGTACAGCACGCCATCCGGCGCCGCCACCATGTGACGAACGTGGCCGAGATTGTCGGCAAAAATACTCGCACAGAAGCCAACGGGAAGTCTGAGCCCGGCATCGTTCGCACAAGCTGGAGCCGTGCTCGATACTGCGGCGGCACTTTGGCCGTGTGCGGCTCGCGGCGCCGCCACCAGCATGAAAACAGCCGTGGCCGCGCCGAGCAACAGGAATCGATGAGGCGTTTCTATGCTTCGCATTGTTCTCAACCCTGGTGTGAGCGGGCCATTGTAAGAGAATCCAGCCACGTGCATAGAGCATCCAGTGCGGCTTCCTGGATGTCGGAATTGTTACGGCCGGTTCGAGCGGGAACGCGGAACGAATGATCCGCGTCCTGCAGCAGGTGCAGGGTCGCGCGGATGCCGAGGCGCTCGACGACCGGTTTGAGCAAACCGAGATCGGCGAGCTCGTCGCGTGTTCCTTGCACGAACAGCAGCGGCAGGTCGATCGCCTGCAGGTGTGCGGCGCGCTCCGTGCCGGGTCGGCCGGCGGGATGCAACGGGAACGCCAGGAACACGAGCCCAACGACCCCTGCCAGCGGCGCCTCTGCCTGCGCCTGCGATGTCATGCGGCCGCCGAACGATCGGCCGCCGGCAAGCAGTGGCAGATCCGGCGCCAGCCGCGCGGCTGCAGCGACTGCGGCGCGAACCGTTGCATGGCACAGAGCCGGAGGATCGGGCCGCCGGCTCTTGAGCTCCATGTAAGGGAATTGATAACGCAGGGTGGCAACACCCCGCCGGGCGAGTCCCGTGGCAACGGCTTGCATCGATGGGTGTTCCATGCCGGCGCCGGCCCCGTGCGCCAGGACGAAGACCGCTCGGGGCGCGCTTGGCAGGTCGAACAGCGCGGACACGCGGTGGTTGGCACCGACGTCGATGGTCAGGCGCTCGTTCTGAACAGCACTCATGCGGCCCCGGGCGGCAGCGTCTCAGTGCGCAATCGCAGGAGCTTTGCAGGCGCGACCAGCCGCCACGCGCGCTCCACGGAATCCGTCATCGCAGCGTGCGAGGCCTTATCCAGGCGCATGAGGATCATCGGATAGTCCCGGTAGTGATCGGTCAGAAAGAATACGTCGGGCTGCGCCAGGAGGAGGATCTGCCGATCGAGGAAATCGCATCGGATGGCCAGTGCTCCCTCCGCCTCCGTGCGCCAACGGGACAGCAACTTGCCTTTCACCTTGATCGCTGGAGATCCATAGGAAGTAGCGGCTTCGGCCCCCGGCATCGCGAGCGCAATGCGCAGGAAGCGGTCGTATGCTCGCGTGATCGCGGCGGAAATCTTCCTCGGTCGGGGGGAGGTGCGTTCTACTCGAGATCGCATCGCTGAATTCTAACGCATCGCCCGGCTGAAAATACGGCGCCAGGCCGCGCCGAAATGCGGATTCGATATACTATGTATCCATCAAAATAAACGGGCGCCGATGCAGCCGAATTCCCGGCTGCCGCCAGCCCGGTGCGAGGCCTTCGTGAAGTACATCGTCCGCATCGCGCGCATGCTCCTCAGCCTCTTTGGCATCGCTCTTTTGGTGCTCGGAATCCTCTTCTGGACCGGGCATGCGCTGTCGCTGCTGCAGACTCACATGATGCTCGGCGGCCTGTTCGTCATCTGCATGTGGGTACTCGCCGCCATGGGCTTCGCCACCAGCGGAACTCGTGTCCTTGCCCTCATCGTCCTCATCTGGAGCCTGGTCGTTCCGGCCCTGGGTGCGGCGCAGTTGCGCCTGCTGCCGGGATCCGATCACTGGGTGATCCAGGTGCTTCATCTGCTGGTCGGCCTCATCGCCATCGGACTCGGCCATGCTCTCGCCCGGCGCCTGGGGCAGCGACCGACCGATGCCGCCGGCATTCCTGCGAGCGTGTGAGGCCGCTCGAGAACAAGGTCGCGCTGGTTACAGGCAGCTCACGCGGTATTGGTGCCGCGATCGCGCGCGCGTTCGCCGCGGCCGGCGCCAGGGTCGCCGTGCACGGAAGAGATGCCGTGGCCGCTGAATCGGTGCGCGCCGACATCGACGGGGCCGGAGGCCATGCGGTGCCTTTCCTCGCGGACCTGACGCGGTTCGAGGCCATCGAGGCGATGCGGCTCGCGATCGAGGAGCGCCTCGGGCCCGTCGAGGTGCTGGTGACCCATGCGGGCAGCAACAGGTTTGCGCCGCCGGGCCCGCTCGAAGACATCGATCCGGCAGCGTGGCAGGCGACGCTCGATGCCAATCTGACTGCCACGTTTCTGACCGTGAAGAGCTTTCTGCCGGGCATGAAGTCGCGCAGGACCGGCTCCATCATCACCCTCTCGTCGGCTGCCGCCCGGCATCCCACCGGGCATTCTCCTGCGCCGTATACGACTGCGAAGGCCGGCATCCAACTGCTGACGCAGATCCTGGCGGTCCAGGCCGGGCCCTTCGGGATCCGCGCCAACTGCATCGCGCCGGGAACGATTCCCACTCCTCTCGACGTGGCGAGCGCGGTGCTCTTCCTGGCCTGCGAGCAATCCTCTTGGATCACCGGCACGGTGCTCGATATTGCCGGTGGATCCGTCATGCGCTGACTGGGGGATACGACGAGTTGAGCCTGTGGGCGGGTCGAGGCGGTTCGTGCCGGCCGACCGGCGCTATCTGGCCCCTAGTATCATCGGGTTCTGGCCCCATACGACCCGGGAGAACTCCATGCTGCTGCGCCTTGCCGCGCTCCTCCTCGCCTCGATCGGCCTGGCCGCGGCGCAGACTCCGAAGCCCGACTATCCGCCGACGCATTGGCCTATTCGCAACGGCGTCTATCACATCCACAACTTCCGCTTCGGTACCGGTGAGACGCTCGCGGATCTTCGTCTTCATTACGTAACGCTGGGTCAGCCGCGGCAGGACGCCTCCGGGCATACCATCAATGCGGTCCTCTTAATTCACGGCACCGGCGGCGATGCGCATTCACTGCTCAACCCGGTGTTTTCCGACGTGCTCTTCGGGCCCGGAGAGCCCCTGGACATCAAGCGGTACTTCATCATCCTCCCGGATCTGATCGGGCACGGCGAGTCCAGCAAGCCTTCCGATGGCCTGCGGATGAAATTTCCCCGCTATACGTACGATGACATGGTGCGGGCGTCGCATCAGGTGCTTCTCGAAGGTCTGCATGTTGATCATTTGCGCCTCGTGCTCGGGACATCGATGGGCTGCATGCAGTCCTTCGTCTGGGGCGAGATGTATCCGAAGTTCGTCGACGCGCTGATGCCCCTGGCGTGCATGCCCATGGAGATCGCCGGGCGTAACCGCATCTGGCGCTATATGGCCATTCAGGGCATCCGCGACGATCCCAATTGGGACAACGGCAATTACACTCACCAGCCGATCGAAGGCCTGAGGAGCGCCGCGAACTGGTTCATCATCGCGGGCTCGGCGCCGCAGCACATGCAGAAGGACCTGCCCACCCGCAAGCAGGCCGAGGCTTACTTCAACGACAGGGTGCCCAAGATCGTCGCGCACCTCGACGCCGACGATCTCATCTATCAGCTCGATGCTTCGCGCGATTACAACCCGGAGCCGCGCCTGGGATCCATCGACGCGCCGCTCACCTGGATCAACTCAGGCGATGATTTCATCAACCCGCCGGAGCTGAGCGACATCGCGCAGAAGCTGGTCCGCCGGATACCGCACGGGCGATACATTCTGATCCCGGCGTCGATGAAGACCTATGGTCACGGAACGCACACGCACGCCGCCGACTACAAACAGTATCTCCTCCAGCTGCTGGCCGAGTCGGCAAAACACTAGGGTGGATCTACTCGTCGAGGAATACCGTTTCGGCCTGAATCTTCTCGAAGCATAGGTTTACGGTACGGCCCACACCGATCGTTCGGTGAACCACGCCGGCCGGGACGGTCGCAGCCTGAAGGGGCCCGATGCGAATGGAGGCGCCATCCTTGAACTCTATGATGATGGCGCCTTCCAGAACCACGAAGAGCTCGTCGGAGACGGGGTGCAGGTGCCAGCGGTACTTCCCCTGGAAGACGGCAAGACGCACGCAGCTGTCATTGACCCGGTTGAGCACCTGGTTGCGGTAATCCTCCGTCACCGCCGCCGCTTCCGTCGGCAGGTCGATGACCTGCAGGCTCGGGTATTTGACCGGCTCATTGCTGTATTCAGCTGGGGTGGTGCCGTTGCTCATCGTGACTCCGCGGTACGCGAAAGGTGTGCCAGCCGTCCGGATGTCGTCCGCAAACGCCGGTTGAGCGGCTCCGAGTAACACCGGGCAATGAGATAGCCGAGTAGAACGCTGCAGCCGAGCATCGCCCCGTACCAGAGCGAGAAGGCGGCCGTGATGTGCAACTGCCTCACGAGCGCGATCAGGCCGAGGACGATCAGCATGTGGAAAAGGTAGATTTCGTAGCTGCAGCGGCCGACGAGCCGCAGCCAGCGCGTGCCTTTGGCCATCGTGGTGTTTCCCACGCCACTGCCGAACGCGACGACCATCAGCGCGACGCCGAGCTCGAGGGCCGTGAGATTGAATCCGAAGCGGGCAATGTTACCGTGCTCATTCTCCTTGAACAGGACTATGGCGAGCACGCTCATCAGGCAGCCGGTCACGAGCGCGAGGCGCAGGGCGCGCGGCCCGAGGAGACGGTGATGAACCACGAGCGCCGCGATGCAGCCGAACGCGATGGCGTCGGTGCACGAGAAGTAGGCGTAGCCCCACCACGGATACGGATCGGTATCGCCCAGCAGGGCGCGGTTGACCGGCCCGATGATCAGCAACGCCGCCAGCAGCAACAGAAACAGCCGTTCGCTGCGCAACAGCACGGCGGCAAGCGGAAACACCAGGTAAAAGGCTTCCTCCACGGACAGGGACCAGAGGATGTCCCAGCCACCCGGCAGGTAGCCGTGGTGACCCTCGAGCCAATTCACATGAAAAGTGAGAGCGGCCAGCAGGGCGCGGCCGAGGGACGCGCGCTCGGGATGAATGACGAAATCCGATGCACCGGCAAGATGCAGCGCAGTCAGGACGAGAAGAAGGAGAATCAGGCAGGGCGCGATGCGGGCGAATCGCATGCGGTAAAAGCTGCCGACATCGACCGAGCCCAGGCTGCCCCAACGGCGCAAGGACAATGCCGTGATCAGAAACCCCGAGATCACGAAAAACACGACCACCGCGTCATGTCCCGACCAGAAGAGCACCTGCTCAATGCGGGCGGGCAGGGCGTCCCGCACCGGTAGATCGTTCAGCAGGAATCGCAGCTTGATGTGGTTGAGTAAAACCAGCAGCACGCACAAGCCGCGGAGCACGTCGACGCCGGCCAGCCGTGCGGCCCCGACGTTGGACGGTATGCCTGTTTCGTCGGTCACGTGGCGCAGCGTGTCTGCAGGGGCTAAGGCAGCACCCTGATCCGCATGTTGCGAATCTTGACGCCGCCGGGATGGTTGCCCTGGATCCCGATCAATCCCTCGGCAGCGCGGCCATATCCCGGGTAGGCCGAGAACTTCGAGCCGGCGACCCGTTTCTTCCAGTCGGCGCTGCCGAAGTCGTAGTCGACGATCCGATGCCCGTTCATCCAGTACGTGACATGACTGCCGCGTACGACGATGCGCGCCTTGTTCCACTGTCCATAGGCGTGCACGAAGCCGGCGGGCGAGGGGTACATGGCATAAACGGAGCCGGCCGCCGTGATCCGGTGCTTGCCGTCCTCGGCGTTCTGATCGTCGAGGAGCTGATATTCGGGCCCGGTCCAGTAGATCTCATCGTACTGGTGTGTTGCCCGATAGAAGATGCCGCTGTTGCCCTCCTTGCCGATATTCCACTCGAGCTCCAGGTCGAAGTCCTTGTACATGCGTGTGGACACCAGATCATCCACCGGACCGGCCTTGGACAGCACGCCGTTGTGCACGGTCCAACCCGCAGGCAGCCCCGGATGCGTCCAGCCGCGAAGCAGCGGCGCCGAGGTTCGCCCGATGAGGGATTGCCACGCACTGTCCCCCCGCTGCAGATCCTGCCGCGCCTCCTGGGCGCCGCGGGCGGCTGGCGGGTTGTCCGCGGCCGCGCGATTTGCGGCGCCCAAAGACAGCGCCAGAGCGAGCGAGAGGCCGAGCGGCCCTAGAGTACGCGTTACGCGTGCGCGAGACATTCTCATGCGAGCCCCAATTTTTGCAGTAACTCGACGGGAGGTCCGTCGAAATGAGTGAGCGCCACGTTGCCGATGTACTGCAGGTCTTTGCGGCCGGCCAGTGTGGTGTAGAAGCCTGCCGCCGTCAGGTCGCGGTACGTGGCAAAAAACTGCGCCGGCCCCTGCAGATCCGCGGCAGCCTGGCTTGCGTTGCAGATGCGGTCGCAGATCGCGCGCCGCTGCGACTCGTGCAGCTCGAGGAACGGCCGCGCCGAACGATGTTGCGCCTCGCTGTCCAGCCACGCGAAGCCCTTCAACACCGTATCGCGGTCCTGCCGTTGCAGCGGATAGGGTGCGCTGATCCATTCGTCGATGAAGTCCACTACACCGACCGCCGAGGCGCAGGGGGAATGCCCGTCCTCGGGGATGATGAGGTCGGACAGCGCCGCCGCGAGCTCTCGCTGCTGCGCATTCATGCTCAGCGGCCAGAAAGCGCCTTTCTCATAAGCCCTGATCAGGTCCGGGTCGGGCCCGTACCCGTCCATGGTGGCCTCGAACACACGCGCATTACCGGGCGCCGATGCGCCTGGCTCCAACATATAGTTGGCGCGGGCGCGCAGCGAGGGGAAGGCGGTGGCTGCCGCGATGATCAGCTTGATGGTCGTACGCCTGTCGGTCATATTTCTCTCCGGCGCATGCGATCCAGGATGTGATCGGACATGCGCCACGACAGAGCCATGATGGTGAGGGTCGGATTCTTGTCCGCGTTGTAGGGGAACACTCCACCATCCGCCACGAAAATATTGGGCACGTCCCAGGTCTGGGACCACCTGTTGGTAACGGAGCTGCGGGCGTCCGCGCCCATGATCGTGCCGCCGACCTCGTGGATCATGTAGCCGCCGGGTGCGACCGCCTTCACCGGATCGGTGATGACGGGTGTCTGAACGCGTCCACCCATCGCCTCGATGACCTGGCCGAAAGTCTCCTGCATGTGGGCGGCCTGGCGCTGCTCGTAGTCGCCCCATTGCCAGTGGAAGCGCAGCACCGGAATGCCGAATTTGTCCTTCACCTTGGGGTCGATCTCGACGTAGCAGTTGTCGTTCGGAACCATGGCGCCCCGGCCGTCGAAATAGAGGAAAGAGCCGTAATAACGCCGCGCATCCTCCTTGAACTTCTTGCCGTAGCTGCCGCCGGTCAGCCATTCGAGGCCGGCAAACGTGCCAATGGAGGGCATCCCCTTCCCGCCGCCGTACTCGATGTGGTAACCGCGGGGGAAGGGGAGCTTGTGAGCCAGTTGTTCCTTGTACAGCCACCAGGGCACATAGACCTGCAGGCCATCGGCCGCGTCTTCATTGAGCGGCGGCAGATTTTCGAGCAGGGGAATCTGCCCGCTGACGGAGCTGCCGACGGTATCCAGCACATAGCGGCCAACGAGCCCACTCGAGTTGCCCAAACCGTTCGGGAACTGGCCGCTCTTGGAGTTGAGCAGAATACGTGCGGTCTCGCAGGCGCTCGCACCAAGCACGACTACGCGAGCGGTGACGTGTTCATGTCGTCCGGTCGTGGCGTCGACGAATCTGACTCCGTTCGCGTGTCCATTCTTGCCCAGCGTGACTTCATACACCATCGCGTGCGTGATGATGTCGAGGTTGCCCGTCGCGAGTGCCGGCGGCAGGTGCACGGTGGTCGACTGATAGTTCGCAGCGACGCCGCACCCGCGGCCACACGGCGTCGCCCAGAGGCAGGGCGAGCGCTTGCGCATCGCTTCAGCGAGGATCTGCTGCGCGTGCGGGTTGCCCGGGTGCAGCTTGCCCGGGATGGTGCGGTGATCCTGCGCGCGCGTCAGGACTGCACGCCGTCCTGGCAATACCGGGATGTTGAACCGCGGCGCGTGCTTCATGAGGAGGTGATCGCTGACCAGCGGTTTCGGCGGTGGCAGCAGCGTGTCGCCGGGTCCGGCGGGCGTGTTCTCGAGCGAGGTCTCCCCGCCGTAGACTCCGATCAGCAGTTCCACTTTGTCGTAGTACGGCGCGACATCGTCGTAGGCGATCGGCCAGTCAAATCCCAGTCCGTCGCGGCTTTTCGGCTTGAAGTCATAGGGGCCGTTGCGCAGCGAGATGCGACCCCAGTGGTTGGTGCGCCCGCCCAGCATGCGCGCCCGCCACCAGGTGAAGTGCGTGCCCCACTGGTCGGGCAGCGAGACGTAGGGCTCGCCGGGTACATCCCAGCCGCCGTCGATCGTGGCGTCGTAGAAGCCCTTGTTCTTATCGGGGGTGCCCGCGCCGCCCAGGGGTGCCATGTCCGGTGTTTGAAACATCGGGCTCTCGCTCGCCGGTGTGTATTGCCGGCCGGCCTCGAGCATCAGCACCTTCACACCCTCCATGGACAAGGTGTAAGCCGCCTGCCCGCCGCCTGCGCCGGACCCCACGATGATGACGTCGTAGGGGCCCCGTTGAGTACTTGCCGTCACGAATGGCATCGATCAATGCTCCTTCGTAGAAGTTATCTTAAGTTCGGTAGGCTTCCCGGCCGTACCCCTGCACCGGGATTCCCCGGCTTGCCAGCACTTCGTGCTGCAGCGCGTACATTGCCGCAGCCGCCTCATCGATCGCCCGCGCGAAAGCGAGCGAGCCGGCGAGGATAGGGCCGAGCAACGCCTTGTCCTGCACCCGCGCTTTGGGGTATTCGTGCTCCAGCACCAGATAGGTGCGCTGCGGATCGAGGTCGAGAAGCTCGCGCGCCGCAAGCTGATGGTCCAGCCAGTCCACCGAGCGGTTTTGCAGGTAGGCCAGTGGGTCGTGGCGTGCCGTTCCGGGCAACTCGTGCTCGGCGAAGACCGTCTGCTTCTTCCAGGCGTTTAGCTGCTCCGCGGGGTTGGCGCGCGGCGTGTCGCCGTCGCGGTCGCCTCGCTGCATCGTCTGGCCGCCATAGCCCCACGCGGCAATGCCGCGCGAGTCGATCACTTGTCCTTTGACGTGGAACCGCTGGATCAGGAAGGCATAGCCGCAGTCCCTGAGGTACTGGAACAGCGAGCGGGAGTCCTGGCCCATGAGTATGGCGTGCGAGGGATCGTAGTGGATGCGGAACTGATTGCCGACACCGTGCCGCTCGCAGATGCGGTGCAGCGCGATCCACGGGCCGGGTGCATAGGCGATGTTGTTGTGCCACGCGTCGGTCACGTTCCAGCCCGGCATCGGGCACTGCTCCACCAGGTAGGTGAGACCTCGTGCCTTGGCCTCCTGCAACAGCGGGATGAATATCTCTTCGAACATGTCGAGGTTGGCGTCCATGCCGATCTTCGGGTTGCGGCCGACGAAGCCAGCCACCGCGTCGCACTGCAGCAGCACGGCGGCATCGAAGACGCGCAGCATCAGCTCGTGCTTCACCCTGCGGGCGGCCGTGTCCGCGGCCAGCATGTTGTCGAAATAGCCGAGCTCCGAGAGTCCCACGGAGCTGGCACGCATCGCGTTTTCGACGCGTTTGGCGCGCGCCGCGGTGAAGGGCTTGCGCAGATCCAGCGTATTGGCGACCGGATCGAGCAGCGCTGCCGCCGGAACGTCGCTCTGCGTGGGGTGCAGCGCGCACGACAGCTCGATGTTGGGCGCGCCGATTTCCGCGGCGAACGCCAACCATTCCTCGATGGCGAGATCGGGATCCGCTTCGCGGCGCTCCCTCGGAGTCAGCTCCTGCAGCGCCGCCGTCAGGATGCTGAGCTTCATCGGCCGCGGCCGGAATGCGCTGCCGCTACTGCTGGGGGATGGCATGTCCAAGCCTCTCGTTGCGGAACGAGAACAGGAAGAGCACCGCGACGGCGAACGCGAAGACCGCGGGGTAGGCCCACACTGTCACCCAATCGTGGCCGCCCGCCGCGGCGTAGCGGTCCGTGATGACGCCGGCGGCGGAAAAGCCGATGAGCATCCCGACGCCGTAGGTGGCCAGCGTGATCAGACCCTGCGCGGCCGCCTGCCGCTCCTGGCCGGCGCGCGTGTCGGTGTAGATCTGGCCGGACACGAAGAAGAAGTCGTAGCAGGGTCCGTGCAGGGCGATGCCGACCAGAAGCAGCCACTCGATCTGCGAGGCATCCCCGAGGGAGAAGAGAGCGTACCGAACGGCCCAGGCCACCATACCGATCAGCAGTGTCGCCTTCATCCCGTAGCGCTTGAGGAACAGCGGCAGGAGAAGCATGAAGCAGAATTCCGACGCCTGTCCCAGCGTTTGCTTCCCGGCTGCGTGCGCAATGTGGATCTCGGTGAGGAACTGATTGGCGTCCTGGTAGTAGAAGGCGAGTGGTATGCAGATGAGGATCGAGGCGCAGAAGAAGATCGCGAAGTTGCGCTCGCGCAGCATCCCGAGAGCATCCAAGCCGAGCAGGCTTCCCAGGCTGCGCCTGCCCTGTGACCCTCCGAGCGGTGGAGTCCGCGGCAGCGTGAAGCTGTAGACACCCAGCAGGAAGGAGCTCGCCGCGCACATCGTGAAAGTCTTTTGCAGCGCGCCCTGTGCGGCCGCCGTCGATGCGTCCCATCCAAACACATAGCTGATCGCCAGCCCGGCGACGATCCATCCGATCGTCCCCCACACCCGCACCTTGGGAAAGTCGCGTGCCGGGACGTCCATCTGCCGGAAGGCGACGGCATTGACCAGCGCCAGCGTCGGCATATAGAGAATCATGTACGCCAGCAGGTACGGATAGAAGTGTGCGAAGTCGTGCGCGCGCGCCAGCATCAGCATCAGCGCGCCGCCGACGATGTGAATGATCCCGAGCAATCGCTCTGCGTGAAAGTACCGGTCGGCGATCAAACCCACGATGAAGGGCGCGATGATCGCGCCCCAGGCCTGCGTCGAATAGGCGAGCCCGCTCTGCACTCCGGAGGCGTGCAGGCTCTTGTCGAGAAAGGTCCCCATGGTGACGAACCATCCGCCCCAGGTGAAGAACTCCAAGAACATCATCGCGTTGAGCCGCAGCATCATGTTGTTCTTCAGCACGGGAGGGCGCCTCGGTCGAAAATTGCGAGCCTGGCGCGCCGCGGCGGACGACGCGGTGTCGCCCGCAGTCTTGTGGGCCGCAGGTTATTGCAATGCAATATCGCTGTCAAAAACATTGGAATGTTTGTTTCGCCGGCTGGCAGGCCTCATGCGGGAGGCGGGATCTTGCGCCATACGCCTCCGGCGGCGTGACTCGCGAGCATGGCTTCGACGAGCAGGTCGCTGCGATAGCCGTCAGCGAAGGTTGCAAGAGGCGCAGGCCGCGCCTGAGCTTTCGCGCCTTCTCTGATCCACTGATATGCATCGGCGATGACATTGCGGAAGGCGTCCGCCCAGCCTTCCTGGTGCCCGGCCGGCAGATGCGCGTAGCGTGCGGCGTCCGCGGACAGGATGGAAGGGTCCTTGCCGATCACACTGCTCGGTTGACCGAATCGGCCGACCCAGAGCTCGTTCTGTCGCTCCTGCAGCCAGCGCACCGACGCTTTGCGGCCACAGACCTCGAGCTGCAGGTCGTTCTTGTGGCCCGGAAGCACCTGACCGATGGCGACGCAGCCCTTGGCTCCGCCGCGAAACCGCAGCAGCACAGTCGCGAGATCTTCGCTCCTGATGCGTACCTTGCGCCGCCCCCGGGTCATCGTGCGCGAGAACGTGCCGCCGGCGGCGTGCGACACCTCCCGCTGCGCGACCACCGTGCCGAGGTCCGCCAGCACTGCCTCGATTCGTAACCCCGTCACGTGCTCCGCGAGGTCGCACCAGTGCGAGCCGATATCGCGCAGCGCGGAGCTGGCGCCACCGCGCGCGGGATCCAGCCGCCAGGAATACACCCGCTCGTCGGCCAGCCAGTCCTGCAGATACTGCCCGTGCACGTAGCAGAGCGGGCCGAGCTCCCCGCCGCTCACCATGGACCGCGCCTGCTGCACGAGCGGATTGCCGCGATAGTTGAATGTCACCACGTGGGCGACGCCCGCGCGCCGCGCCGCCTGCCACAGCGTGCGGCTGTGCGGTGCACTATCCGAGAGCGGCTTGTCGGAGATGATGTGTTTACCTGCGGCGAGCGCCGCGAGTGACACCTCGAGATGCAGATGATTCGGTGTTGTGTTGTGAACGACATCCACGTCCGGGTCGGCCACGAGCTCACGATAATCGCCGTACGCCCGTTCGACACACCATTCGGCGGCGCGCCGGCGCGCCGATTCGCGACTCGAGCCGGCCAGCGCCACCACTTCCACATCTCCCAGGCGGCGTACCGCCTCGATGTGCTGGGCGGCGATGAAGCCCGGACCGACGAGACCCATCTTCAGCCGTTTCAAAGCAAGTCCCCCGCACTGCGCGTCGTCCGATTGTAGTCCATCGGCAACAATCGCGGGCCAGAATGCTTCGATCACAGCTCCGCATGCACGCGCACGGCGAAGATCGACGCCGGGCCGCGGTCGCGGTTGTAGGCCGGGTTCCGCACCCATTGATAGTCGAACGTCACATGCACGGCAGAGATGACCGCCGCCTCGTAGTAAGTCTCCAGGATGTCCTCGTGGCCGGCGCGCGGCAGGCGGCCATCGCCGATCAGGACACCGAGTCCGCCCGCTGCGAGATATTGGCGCAGGCCTCGCGACGCCGCGTTGATGACGCGGGCAACGCCTGCCGTGTCGCCTGACCGGTGCCACGGGCAGCCGCTTACGGACACGCCCAGTGATGCCGTTTGATCAACGTCGGTGAATTCGTAGGTCTCGACATTGCCGCCCGCATCGCCTACACGCGCGAATATTCCAACATTGGATGTCAGCTGCTGCTGGAGGTTCAGCGATATGCCGTCCCGCTTGCGGTAGCGGCGTACCGGCGCGACTTGCGGTGACACTTCGTTGGCCTCGCCGTAAGCAATCGCATCCTGGTACAGCCCCATCCGTCCGCGGCTCTCGAAAATCGTCAGGTCAATTTTCCCCGGCTCGCCGCGCAGCTCATGTCGGTGCTCGCTCTCGAGATCGACCTGATATTCGTCGAAGCCCGGCTCCAGCGTCTGGCTGTTGGGTACGTCCGAAAGATCGAACACTCCGGCGCGCCAGGCCCAGGGTCCCACGTACCACTCCGCGGCCCCGCCCGCCGAGTATCCCCACGAGTCCGCCGCGTAGTCGAAGGTCGCGGCGTCGATCACCGACCAGTTGAGGAAATCGGCGCGCGGGTCATGCGCGTAACGGTTGGTATCGAAGATGTCGACGACACTGATCTTGCCCAGGGTGAGGACCAGCCGGTCGGAGGACTGCGGCAGCGCGAGCTGGTTGGGTCCCGCGTCCACATTGCTCACTTCGCCGCCGAGATTCACCGTCTGGCGGAGGAACGCGCGCTGCAGGCGCAAATATGGCGCATTGCGTCCGACCTTGTAGGCCTCGCCGCTGGAGAAGCCCGCCAGCCCCAGGGTATCGTCGAGCCCGAAGCCCTCGTCGGCCTCGGGATTGAGCCAGAGCTCCGCACCGCGCCAGAGACGCACGCCCAGGTAGAGCGTCGCGTCGGTGGTCTCGCGGCCGATATCGGTAGACAGGCTGTTCGGCCCCGCGTACGGGGCATGGAATCCGTCCGTCTCCTGCCCGGTGTGGGTCGCCTGGCCGTAAACGGCGAACCGAGCGGCGGTCGGGTCTTCCTGACAGTGGGCGGCGCCCATGTTGCCGAGCAGCCACGCCATGCCGGTGAGTACGGCCGTGGTCGCCGGGCCGGCAGCCCGGCGACGCGCGGGATTGAAGGATCTTGCGAAGCTCACGCAGCGGCCTCTCGATGGAGTTACGCGGCAAGTGCCGGGGGATCGGTGGCCTCGCCCGCCCGCCCGATGCGCTGCCACTCGAGCACGAGCCGCCCCGAAACAGGATCGCGCCGCCATACTGCCGCGAAGCGATTGCGGGACCGTGTCGCCGGCACCGAAGACCGTACATGCTGAGCTACCGCTCGAGCGCGATTGAAAACGTGCTTGGCGAACATGACTCACCACCCTCGGGCGCCGCAACGCCCGCTCGAAGCCGGAAGGAAAAACGGGTGATGACTGGGGAGCGGGGCGCGGCGCGCGGCGCTGCGCGTCAGCAGGCTGCCGCGGTGGTATTTGGTTGCGGCCGCGACGGTCGCCGAGGTCAGCCCGATGAGTCATGCCGTCCACGAGAAGCAGAAGCTGCTCAACCGCATCCGCCGGATTCGCGGCCAGACGGAGGCCACCGAGCAGGCGATCGACTCCGACCAGGGATGCGCCGCGGTCATGCATCAGCTGGTCGCCGTGCGCGGCGCGATCAACAGCCTGCTGGCGGAGGTGCTGGAGGACCACGTCCGTGAGCACCTGATCGGTGCCACGCGCTCGAAGGCACAGGTGCAGGCGGCCGACGACCTGATCGACATCGCGCACGCTTATTTCCGCTCTTGAGCGGCGCGCTGCGCCGCGTCCTCTACCGGACCACGATCATGCCGTGCATGTAAGGATGTACGGAGCAGATGTAGTGATAGGTGCCCGCATGAAGAAACGTGAATGTGAACCGGTCACCGCTATCCAGTGCCGCTGAGCCGAATGCCTCGGATCCGCCGCTGCTCTTGATGGTATGCACGTCGCCGTCTTTGTTGACCCAGGTTACCGTTGCCCCCTTGGCCACCGTCAGGGTGGTGGGCTGGAACGAATAGTTGGAAATCGTGACGACCGGCGCGAGCGGCTGAGCGGCGGCGGCCGCGATCCGACCGGCGCGCAGCAGAGCCGCCGTGCAGAAGATCGCCAGCGGCAGGGCCACGAGCGCGGTGGCGATACGATGTCGCGGAAATGAATGTTTCATCGGTCGTTCCTCAGGAAGCAAGGGTCGAATCCTCGAACGTCACGCGATCCGCCACCACATCGAGGCAGCGGATACCCAACAGTGTCCGCAGCTTTTCGGCCGGTACCTGCAACGGCCCGGGCCCGGGCCCGACTCCGGGCGCGGGCTGCGGAAAGGCCGTCGAGTCGGCGGTGTGATAGGTCATGTTGCCCTCGACCTTCTGGATGACCTGATGAATGTGTCCGTTGAGAATGGTCACGGAGCCGAATCGCCGCAAAGCGGCGAGGGCGGGAGTCGAGTCCTCCGTGGCCCAGCCCCAGCGCGGGTAGATCGACCACATCGGCATGTGGGTGAACACCACGATGGGGGTGCTGGCACTGCGGTGACGCAAGTCCCGGTCGAGCCATTGCAACTGCTCGGGGCCAAAATAGCCCAGTCCGGACTGCGTCAGCTTCACCACGTTGATCAGCCCTACGAAATGCACGCCGTGGTCATCGAAGCTGTACCAGCCGCCGCCGGCCTGGCCGTGTCCGAAGCGCTCGAAAAAGAGCTTGCCCCCGTCCCCGATCGTGTCGTGCTCGCCGGGCACGTAATACACTTCCCGCTTCAGGCTCTGCATGATGTCGGCGGCGGTGGCAAACTGCTCCGCCCGGGACAGATGGCTGACGTCGCCGGTATGAATCACGAAATCCGGCTTCAGGGCCGACATCTTCGCGGCCGCTTGCACCAGGGTATCCTGCGCGGACGGGTGCGTGCCCGCCTTGAAGCCGATATGCGAGTCGCTGATCTGGCCGAAGGTGAACGCGCGCATCTCCCCGGCCTGTGCCGCGCCGCCGAGACGTAACGGGCGGGGTACCCCGCCGGCCAATGTCCACACTATGCCCGCGCCGCCCCACAGCAGGTGCTTCATGGCCTCGCGGCGGCCAACGCCGCTCGAGTCGACAGGTTTGCTCATGCGATTGCTCTCCGGAGTTGAGGCCCGCGCGGTTGTGACGCGAGCGCAATTGACCTGGAGGGAGATCCCAGCGGCACGGCGGATATTCCCGTTGGGCCCAAATTAAATTTCCGCGAATAAAGCGGCGCCGGCCGCGATCTATAATCACTTGATGACCTCCGACAACGCCTTCGCTGCCGTGGCACTGCCGCACCTCGACGCGGCCTTCAATCTTGCCCGCTGGCTGACGGGCAGCCGCGCGGATGCGGAGGACGTGGTGCAGGAAGCGATGGTGCGGGCGCTGACTTATTTTCCGAGCTTCCGCGGCGGCAGCAGCCGGGCCTGGATACTGCAGATCGTGCGCAATACCGCCTATGGCGCGCTCAAGGCGCGCCGCGGCGAGCGCATGGCGGAACAAGCCGGCCTCGATGATCTGGTCGCGGAGATCGCCGACCCGGGCGACGATCCCGAGAAGTCACTGATCATGGCCGCCGACCGAGCCCGGGTCGATGCGCTGATCGCGGCGCTTCCTGTGGAGTTGCGCGAGACGCTCGTGCTGCGGGAGCTGGAAGAGCTTTCGTACCGCGACATCGCGCAGGTCACGTCGGTGCCGATAGGCACGGTGATGTCACGCCTCTGGCGGGCGAGGCGGATATTGGCGCGGGCGGCCGCAGCGGAGGCGAAGCGATGAGCGCGAACGATTGCGGCAAGGTGCTTCTGCTTCAGGCGGAGCTCGACGGCGAGCTGGATGCGGCGGGCGCTGCCGCTCTGGCCGAGCACCGTGCCGACTGCCCGGTGTGCAAAAGGAATGAGTCCGTCATCGTGGGCGTGCACCAAGCCCTGCAGCAGGCCACATACCATCGCGCCGACGCTGAGCTCTTTCGCGCCGTTGCAGGCCGGCTCGGGGCAGTGCGGCCAACTCCCGCCCGCCGGGGCCCACGCCCTTGGCGCGGACTCGCGACCTTCGGCGCCGGCGCCGCCCTCGCGGCTGCGATCGTCCTGACCGTTCTGCCGTTGAGACATCCCGATATGGTCGCGGCGCTCGTCGATGACCATGTCAGGGCACTCCAACCGGGGCATCTGTTGGATGTCGTATCGACCAATCAGCACACGGTCAAGCCCTGGTTCGACGGCAGGTTGGATTTTGCGCCGCCGGTCAAGGATCTGGCCGCGGCGGGATTCCCGCTGGTCGGCGGCCGACTCGATTACCTTCACGGCAGGAGCGTTGCGGTGCTGGTCTATTCGCACGGCAAGCATGTGATAGAGCTCTTCGTTTGGCCGGCTTCAGGCCGGGCAGGCGTGCCGGCGAGCGCCCAGGTCGACGGCTACAACGTGGTGCACTGGCAAGCGAACGATATGTCGCTTTCCGCCGTGTCGGACCTGGACCCGTCCGCTTTGGAGGAATTCGTCCGCGGCTGGCGGCAGATGCCTTGAGCGCTCAGCGGTATCTTGCGGCGAGCGCCGCCGCCAGCTCACCCCTGCCGGTCGCACGCAAGCGCTCGAGGTAGCGCGGCAGCTCGCCGCGCACGTGGAACGGGCCACCTTCCAGCACCACGTTCTCGAGCGGATCGCGCCCTCGGGCCGCCGTGCGCAGCATCGCAACGTGCCACTGCGACAGCAGGGTGAGCCCCCGGGCCGCTGCGTCCGCGCGCTCCACCGCAACGTTGTGCTGCTCGAAGGGGTCATTTGCGAGGTCGAACAGCATGACATCGTCGAACAGGTGATAGCCGCCGTGCAGCGTGTTGATGAGCATCCAGTTCTCGAAGCGCACGCCCCGCTGACACGTCCAGGCGCCCTGGGAGACGACGAGGTGATCGCGACCTTCATCGGCTCCGCACTTCAGGCTTGCGGCAAATGACTGCCCGTCCCAGCTTTCCGGGACCTTCTCGCCCAGCAGCTCGAGTAGAGTCGCCGTGACGTCGATCTGATAGTGCAACGCGCGTTGCCTGCCGCGTCCGAGACCTGGCCACTTGAGAACCAGCGGAACGTGCGTCACATGCTCGTCCGCGGTCTGATGATCGCAGTAGATGTTGAGCTCGCCGAGGGTCTCGCCGTGATCGGCGGAGACCATGATCGCCGTGTCGCTCTCGACTCCCAGCTCCCCGAGAAGCTGCAACAGCTTGCCGACGCAACGGTCCGCAGCCAACACGCCAACGTCATAGCCATCGAACATCGCACGCACCGCCGCCATGTCGGCGATCTCCTGCGGCTGGCGCGGGTAGTGTGCCCGGTCATACTCGTTCGGCCGGAAGCCGCGGCCCTCGCGCGCGCTGTGCGGTCCGCATCCCTGCCAGTGTCGGGCGCGCACTTCTTCGGTCAGCCAGCCGGGAATGGGCGAGTCCCGGAACGGCTCGCCGTACGATGGCGCGGCACGATAAGGGGAGTGCGGATCCCAGAGATGCACGTGCAGGAACCAGTCCTTTTCCCGGCCACACCGCCGCAGCCAATCGGAGGCGACGCCATATACGTCTTCTGCGGTTTCCATCCCCCACTTGCCGACGTTGTAGGCCTCATCAAAGCCCGCGTGCCAGTGAAAGGCGGAATGGCGGTGCGCGAAGGAGCTCACCGTCACCGTTCGCAAGCCTTTCTCGCGCAGGCGGTTGGGGAAGGAGTCGAGGTGCAGGCGCGAGAAGAATCCCCGCTGCGGCCCGTCGATCGCCGGGTCGGCGTCGGTGCCGCCGTGATTGACGACACCGTTGTGGATCCCGAAGCGGCCTGTCAACAGTGCGGTGCGGCTCGGAAGGCAGGGCACGTCCGACGCATAGACGTTCTCGAACAGCACGCCGGCTGCGGCGATCCGATCGATGTTGGGGCTCGTCTGCCGCTGATAGCCGTAGCAGCCGAGGTGATCGGCCCGCAGCGTATCGATGTCGATGTAAAGCAGTCGCATGCGATGGCTCCGCTACATCCGCGGTCCGGCCCCTTCTCCGGCCGCTACGGGGCGCCCGCCGCCACTTCGCCGCCCATCGTGCCGCCCGGCTCCGGGACGGCCGCGCTCTGCTGCGCTGGCCCCGGCATGGGCGGGATGTGGCTGCCGGGTATCACCCGTCCGCCGTGTTGCGCCAGAGCCGTGTCGATCAGGCCCAGGAGCCGTTGTACCACCGCGGGTTGCTGCGGCGCGAGATCGTGGCGCTCATCGGGGTCCGAGACGACGTCGTAGAGCTCATCGTGCAGCGGCGGCATGAAAGGATAATGCAGTCTGCCGATGTAATGGATGAGCTTCCAGCGGCCCTCGATGACAGCGACCGAGCCCGTCCGCAGGGCGGCGAAGCGCGGATTCTGCTCGAAGTTCATGCTGAAGATGGCGCGCTCGGGAGTCGGGGCCGCCGACTGCGTGCCAGCGCAGGCATCGACCAGCGACCGGCCTTCCCAATCCGCCGGCGCAGCGATGCCGGCCAGCGCGGCGAGTGTGGGCGCGATGTCCGCCTGCTGCGCCGGCTCATTGCACCGTCTGCCACCGGTCTCGCCCGGCAGCCTGATGATGAGCGGCACGCGGACGATCTCATTGTAGAGACCCGGACCGGTGTGCGCCCCGTAGCCATGAGCGAAGCTCTCGCCGTGATCCGCCGTGACGACGATCACGGTGTTGGGGCCGAGGACCTCGAGCACATGCCGCAGGAACGGCCCCGTGTACGCGTCGGCATAGGCTACGGCCTCGTCGTACCGCGCCTGCAGGACCCGCACCTGGGAATCGGTGAGCCGCGACTGGATCCAGCCCCAGTAAGGCTCGGTGCTGGCTACGGTCCGGTCGCGTTCCGAGGCATCGAAGCGGCCGAGCCATGGGGGCGGCACGGCATACGGCGAGTGGGGCGGAAAGAGGTGCACCCACAGGAAGAAAGGCTTGCTGCGGTCGACGCTCTGCAGCCATTGCAGAGCCGGGTCGATCGCCAGACGCGGATCGTGCTCCAGGTTGCGTGGCGGCCCATGGAGACGCGCCGCCAGATCGTCCATCTCCTGCAAGGGCGACAACTCGGAGGCCGCGCACACATATTTCAGGTAACGCGACAGACCGTCGGCGCAAAGAGTCACATGACCGATGCGGTCAGTGCTCGCGAACTGGAAGTATTGGCCGAAGCCCTGCTTGGCTGCCCCGGCGATCGCATTGGTGGAGACGTAACCTGTCCGATATCCGGCATGCTTCAGTACGGCCGGCAGGGATGTGCGCCGTGTGTAGGTGAGGGGCCAGACAGGCAGCTGCAGCGCGCGATTCGTCCAGGGCAGCGTGCCGGTCAGGATCGTCGCGACGCCCGGAGTCGTGAAGTTGCCATTCGCATAGGCGCGATCGAACGTCACGGCGCCCTGCGCAAACCCGCTGAGCTGAGGCGTCGTCGGCCGCGAGTACCCGTAGAGCGACATGTGCGGCGCCGAAAGCGCATCGATCGTGAGCAGCACGATGTTTGGTCGCGCAGCACCGGGGGTAACGGCAAAAGAGGTCGCGGTTTGCAGCCGCTGCCCGGGAGCCGCCGGCGACGGCGCAGACAGCACCGCGGCGGCGCTGGCCCCCGGTCCCTGGATCGCACCGCGATGCCAGCCGAATACCGGCAGACTGGCGAGCGAAACGAAGCCGGCCGCCGTGCATACCGCGGCTATCGGCATCAATGCCTGCGTGGCGGCGCGTCCTTTCTTCGTGAGTGCGACCAGCACGCCGGCCAGCACGGCGACACACAAGGCGGCGTCCGCCGAGAGCGGCAGCGTGCGGTGGAACGTACCCAGCCAGGCCCGCAGGCAGCCGACCAGGGTCGCAACGACTACGACGGCAGTCAGTCCGAAAAGGATCGCCCGCATCGCTCGCGCGAAGAGGGCGCCAGCCGGCCGGCGCACTGATTCGAGGCCCATGAGCACCCCGGTGAGGACGATCCAGAGGGGTACGACGATCGCAGCCAGGACGAGCCACGCGGTGGCGTAGAGTGGCAGCAGTGCGACAGCGCGAAAGTCATAGAGGAACTGGTTGCAGTGACTCGCGAACGCCAGCGGCAGCGCGATTCCCAGGACGGCCGCCCCGGGCAGAGCCGCTACCCGCCAGGCACGCAGTTCATTCGACATGTCCGCTCGAACGTCGCGTCTCCTCTTCTCCCTTAGCGCGTCGGCCGCGGCCGACGCGTACGATCCTTGCCACTGCGTGCGCGAGCTTGGTACAGCCACGCACGATCGTACGGCGCAAAAATGCGAATGCCGAGCCGATCGCGATGAGCAGCGGAAAAAGGAACTGGTATAGGGCGCCCGCCGAGTTCGGATCAATGTACGCGTACGCCGACCGCAAGGGCATGCACGCGAGGAGGGCGACGACGGTAATCATTCCAATGAGGGTCGTGCGCTTCATAGCCGTCCACTTTGAGCAAGGGCTGTACCCGTCATGCGTCTCCTTCCCCGAACTGCCGCCGGGCTGCCCGCATTACCCGGTCGAGCTGCAGCACGGATTCGTCGTCCGGCATCGCCACGCGCTCCCCACGATGGATCGGAACCGAAGAGAGCGCGGTTTCGATGTCGGCAGTGAGCGATTGCTCGTCGTGACCGGGCCTGCCGCCGGCGAATTGCAGGATTTGCCTGAGGACGCGCTCCGGGTCCGTCTGCAGGGCCTCGAAATCGACCCACAGCATCTGCTCACGCGTCATCTGCGCAATGCAGCGCTCGAGCACCGCAGCGCAGGCCTGCATGGCCTCGCGCAGGAACCTCTGCAGGATGTCGCCTGGGCAATTCCAGAGCGCGTATACGTTCGTCATCGCCGTCCACATCCGGACGTTCGACGCCAGCACCTCGCCGGGATGGCGGCCGATCCAGATGAAACGGGCGCGCGGGAAGAGCCTGCGCAGCGTCGGGATGCGAAAGGAATGTCCGGGGGATTTCAGCAACAGCCGCCCATTGCCGCCGAGGCTGCCCACGAATGCCTGCCAGCGCTCCAGACTGCCGCCATCGCCCGACCAGGCCACGCCGCCGCACTCGAGCAGGCGCCGCGGATCGATCAGCCCGCGATAGATCGAGGGTTCGCCGAGCAGGAGCAGCGCGAACTCATCTTCCTGTGGACCTTCGGTGGCGATCAGGCCGCGATCCATGGGGCGCTTCGCGGTCACTGCCTGTGCCGGTGGCCCCGTCATGAAGCAGGTCGACGGATTGAAGCACTGCCAGGTCTGCGGGGTAACCCAGCCGCCGCAGGCGTGCACCAGCTCGTGCAGCACCGTCGTCCCCGAGCGCCAGAGACCGAGGATGAATACCGGGTCCGCCGGCAGGGCGTCAGGCGGCTTACGCTCGAGCTGCGTGCGCCAGTTCAGCTCGAACCAGAGAGCGTGCCACCGCAACCGCAGCCCGTAGCCGAGCGGGGCGCGCGCGGGCGTGCCACCCCCGTGTACCCAGTCTGCGAGTGCGCGTGCACCGAACAGAGGCTGAAAAGAGGAATCTGGACGAGCTGGCACCTCACGATAACTGCCCGGGCCACCTCTCCGTTCCCAAGCTACCGGGCCGTTGCCTTGTCCGTGCAATTGCGGAATGCTAAAACGGACGCATGAGCAGGATTGAGATCAGGACTCGCGACGGCCTTTGCCCCAGCTACGTTTATCGCCCGGCGGGCTCCGGCCCCTGGCCCGCGGTGCTCGTCTTCATGGATGGTCCTGGCATCCGGCCGGCCATGCTGCAACTCGGCGAGCGGCTGGCGACCCACGGCTACTTCGTGCTGCTGCCGGACCTCTTCTACCGCGCGGGCCCGTACGAGCCCATGGACCCCGGGGCGCTGTTCTCGGATCCCGAGAAGCGCAAGGTCCTGATGGAGAAATTCTTCCCGGCCGCGAGTTCAGCCAACATCATGGCCGACATGCCCGCTTTTCTGGGGTGGCTGGGGGCGCAGCGGGACGTCAGGTCCGGCGGGATCGGCGTCACGGGCTATTGCATGGGCGGCCGGCTGGCGCTGATTGCGGCCGGGACTTACCCGGAGCATATCGTCGCCGCCGCTTCCTATCATGGCGGCCGGCTCGCGAACGACGATCCCGACAGTCCCCATCGGCTCGCGCGGCAGATGAAGGCGCGGGTCTATGTCGCCGCCGCGATCGAGGATCACTCCTTTCCTGATGACATGAAGGCGCGGCTCGAGAATGCGCTCACCGACGCCGGTGTCGATCACAGGATCGAGACTTATCCGGCGAAGCACGGCTGGGTCTTCTCCGATTTCCCCGTCTATGATGCCGCAGCTTCCGAGCGCCACTGGCAGACGATGCTCGCGCTCTTCGAGTCGAAGCTGCCCCGCTAGCGGAACGTCGCAGTCAGTCCCGCGAACACGTTGAAGCCCGGTGCCGGCTCGAAGTAGCCGGCGTTCGAGTCGTCCACGATGACCGAGCCGACGTAGCGCCGGTCGAGCACGTTGTTGATCCGCACGAACCCGCTCAACCGGGTCGAGCCGAGCTCCGTGCCGTAGCCGCCCGCCACGTTGAATACGGCATAGGCGCGCGCGAACGCGGTGTTTGCATCGTTGGCCGCGATGTTGCCCATGTACTGGGCGCTGACATTCGCATTCCAGCCGACATCGCCGCCCCAGCTCAGGCGAGCGTAAGCATCGCTGCGCGGGACACCCGGCAGCCTGTTGCCGGAGTTGATCGGCAGCGTCGGCGCAATGCAGGGCGCCGCGACACAGGTGCGATAGCCGTCGATGTAGATCGCCGCGACATAGGTATAGGCAACCTGGGCGCGCCATTTCTCCGCGAACCGATAGTCGACCGAACCCTGCACGCCGCTGCGGCGCGTGCGGCCGGCGTTCTGGTAGGTGGAGCGCCCCCCGGAGTTGGTGGCGACCACGATCTCGTCATCGGTGCGGGTGTCGAATGCGGCAATGCCGGCTGAGAATCCGCCGCCGGCGGCGAATTTGGCGCCGATCTCGCCGTTGTTGCTGCGCGCCGGCCGCAGCGTCAGATTCAGGCCCGGCGCGCCATCGGGTTGGTACGCGAGCTCCGAGTCGAGCGGAGTCTGGAAACCCTTGCCATAGGACGCATAGAGATGCAGCCACGGCCGCGCGGCGAAGAGTATGCCGGCGACGGGCGATGTGGCGGTGTAGGTGATCCCGCCGCTGTCATTGCCGTTCGTCGGCGTAATGTAATGGTCCACCGATATGAAGTGAACCTCGCTGTGGCGCAGGCCCGCGGTCAGAGTCCAGAGCGGTGCGAAGTCCCAGGTCGCCTGAGTGTACTCATCGATGTCCCTGGCAATGTCGTTCTCGTCGCGCCGCAGCAGGCCCTCGGTGCCGAGCGTGCTGCCGGAGAAATTGTTGTAGCCGCGCCGCAGCTCGTTCTGCGTGTCGTAGCTGGCGCCGGCCACCCAGGAGAGCGGCCGGCCGGCGAGCGGTCCCTGCCACGTCCAACGGGTGTCGCCGCCACCGAAGTCGCGGTCGAGCGATATGACGCCTCCCGAGCTCCTGGGCGCTTTCTGGGCGGAGGCGGGAATGGATAGGTACTGCAGCACGGTGCGGTGGCCGTAGTAAGCCATCAGTCGGAGCGATTGATGGTCGGTGAGACCGAGGTCGTAGATGAGGCCACCCTCCTGCTGCTCGAGGCCCTTGCGGGTGTCGAACTGCAGAGCCGCGGGCGCGGTCTGATCCGGGTTGGCAGCGAGTTGCGCGGCCGTGAGGCCCAGCGGATCGTCCGCGCCTGGCCGGGAAACGACATTGGCGACGAAGGTCAGCCTGTTGCGCGGCCCGAAGGTGTAATCCACCTTGGAGTTGAACGAATCGTTGTGCGCGCTCTGGTGCGGCCGAAAGCCATCCCAGGAGAAGTGCGTCAGGTCGAGATTGTAATCGAGCGGCCCCACGGCGTCGCTCGCGTCGACTCCGGCGCGCACCTGGCCGAAGCTGCCATAGCCAAGCTTCGTGCGGATTTCTCCGGGAGCGGTGCCATCGGCGGTGAAGATCTGGATGACTCCCCCGGACGCATTGCCATAGAGCGCGGAGAATGGGCCTTCCAGCACCTCGATGCGCTGTGCGGAATCGAGGTTGAACTGCGAGATCTGGCCCTGGCCGTCGGGACCGGTCTGCGGGATGCCGTCCTGGTAGATGCGTACGCCGCGGATGCCGAAGGTCGAGTTGGAGCCGATGCCGCGAATGGACACCTGCTGGTCCTGCGCGTAGTTGTGGCGGTCGAATGCGAGCAGGCCGGGGACGAAGCCGATGTCGTCGGAAAGGTTGATTCCGAGCGCATCGTCCTGCAGTTCCGCGGCGGGGACGTCGCTGATGGAGGCGGCGACGTCATAGGCGGGCATCGCAACCCGCGTCGCGGTGACCACGACGTTGCTGAGGATGGGGGTCTCCTGGGCGCGCGCGTCGCTCGGCCAGAGAGCGGCGGCCATGCAGAGCGTGGCGAGCGTCACCACCGCGTGTTGTTGTTTCATCTTGAACCGGCGTGTCCAGGGGTCGGCAGATTATTGCGCGGCGGCGCCGCTGGTGCCATCCATCCGGGCGCTGTACGCACGGGCTGTACCCCTCGCGAGACAACTTCGCGCGCGTCTGCAGATTTTCTTTAGGCGCAGCTGGCGATTTTCGCTACTCAGTCGGCCTCGGGAACCAGCGTGAGCGAGTGCCGCTTGCCGCGGCGCAGCAGCTGAATCTCGACTTCACGCCCGGCACGCTCGGCCGTGAGAAGCCGATGCAGGCGATCGACCCCGGTGATCGATTCGCCATCGAGCTGCAGCAGGAGGTCGCCACGCTCGAGTCCCGCCCGTTGCGCCGGACCGCCCGGCAGGACCTCGGAAACCATTACCGCAGCCGGCTCTGCCCGCTCGAGAGCGCGCAGCACCCGGCGGTCGAGGGCGATCGTCTGGCCGGCGAGCTGCAGACGGCTGCGCCGCACGCGTCCATGGCGCATCAGTTGATAGGCGACCTCGATCGCCGTGTCGATGCCGATCGCGAAACAGATTCCCTGCGCGCCACCCGCCACCGCGGTGTTGATGCCGACCACCCGACCGGCCGTGTCCGCGAGCGGGCCACCGGAATTCCCCGGATTGAGAGGCGCGTCCGTCTGGATCACGCTCTCGATCAGACGACCTGATGCCGTACGCAGCGTGCGTCCCAGCGCGCTAACGATCCCAGCAGTCACGGTGGCCTGATAGCCAAGCGGATTGCCCACCGCAATGACCAGCTGGCCCACACGCAGGCCTGCCGAGCTGCCGAACGCAGCGTGCGGAAACCCGCTGCCGCTCACCCGCAGGACCGCAAGATCGGTGGCAGGGTCGTCCCCCACGCGCACTGCCTCGCACGTGCGGCCATCCGACAGCGACACAACCACGGTGTCCGCGCGTTGCGCGACGTGGCTGTTCGTGAGCAGGTAGCCGTCGGGGGTATAGATGACTCCCGAGCCCGCGCCCCGTGCGTGGCCGCTCGCCGAGCGCGCTTCCATGCCGGCGACGGCGGGGCTGATGCGCTCGACGCTCTGCGCGACGAGCCGCGAGTAGGGGTCGAGATCCGCCTCGATGGCTTCGCTTTCCGGCATGCCCGCCAGCATCGGGGCCGGACCTGAGTTTTCCACCCGGTCAAACGGCCGGCCCGAGCCCGGTCGTCCGGCCGGTATCGTTCCGAAGTGGCGTGCAGCAGACTTCCCGCTATCCTAAAGCGGAGATTCCCATGATTCAGGAACCCAACCTTCTTGGTGCGCTGTGTGACGGGTTGGCGGCACGTTTCGCCGCGGCGCGCGACAGTGTGGTGGCACTCCGCCTGTCGCAGAGAGCGCATCTCGCTGCGATCCTCTGGCGCAGCGATGTGCTCGTGACCTCTGAGCAATCGCTTCCCGATCGCGATGCACTGGAGGCCGTCCTCGCTGACGGCTCCACCGTTTCCGGAAAGCTGGCCGGGCGTGATCCCGCCACGAATGTGGCTGTCATCCGGCTCGACAAAGCTGCCCATGCACCAACGCTGGCATCGTCCACTCCTCGGGTTGGTGCCCTGGTGATCGCGGCGGGAGCGGACGGCGGTGGCAGCCCGAGCGCCAGGCTCGGCATGGTGAATGCGGTCGGCCCGGAGTGGCACAGCATGCGAGGCGGCCGGATCGAAACCCGCATTCAGCTCGACATCCGCCTCGCGGCCAGCGAGGAGGGCGGTCCCGCGTTCGATGTGACCGGCGGCTGGCTCGGCATGACGACGTTCGGTCCGCGCGGACAGATCCTGGTCATCCCGGGGACAACCGTGGACCGCATCGCGCCTGCGCTGCTGGCGGCCGGACGCGTGCCGCGCGGCTGGCTCGGGGTTGCATTGCGCCCGGTGGCGGTTCCCGACGAGTTGCGTGCGGCCGCCGGCGAGGGTACCGGCCTCATGGTCATGTCGCTCAGCCCGGAGGGTCCCTCGGCGAAGGCGGGCATCGTCCCCGGCGATATCATCCTTTCTGTCGATGGCACGCCCGCGCGCCGCATGCGCAGCGTCCTCGCGCATCTGGGCAGCGACAGCGTCGGCAAGTCAGTGTCGCTGCGCCTCATTCGTGGTGGGGCCGTGATCCCAGTCGAGGCCACGATCACAGAGCGGCCCGAAGCATGACGGAGCCCGCGGCCGGATCGCTCGCGCGGAGCCTCCGGGTCGCGATTGCGGCCAGCGGCGAGGAGCGGCTCGCCACCCTGGCGAAGTTGGTGCGGTCCCTGGGACACGAGGTGGTCGGCGGCGATATGCAACCCGATGTTGTGCTCGCCGAGCACCATCGGCCCGCCGAGGGGCGGCATCCTGCAGTCGTGCTGGGCGGCACGGAATCAGAAGCGGAAGGACTTCTGCCTGAGAATTCCGCACCTGCCGCGATCGATGCCGCGCTGCGGGCTGTGGCGCGCGGTCTCATCGTCAGGTCTCCGGGTGTGCGCACTCCCGGCTTCAGCGCAGTGCAGGAGGCTGAAGCGAGGGCGCTGCTGACGCCGCGCGAAACACAGATCCTCGACGCCATCGCTGACGGGCTGACCAACAAGGCGATCGCCCGGCGCCTGGGCATCTCGCTGCATACCGTCAAATTTCACGTTGAATCCGTGTTCCGCAAGCTGGGCGCCAGTACACGCACCGAGGCCGTGGCGAGAGCCTCCGAGCGGCGCCGCGAGGAGACGATCGATCTTTGACCGCGCCCGGATCGGCCTCACACCCGCCGGCGCCGGCGATGCTCCCGGTAGGCGTCGAACACGGCGCCATCGAGATGCTCCGCTCGCGCCGTGATGGCCGCCGCTCCTAGCGCGCGCAGTGCCCGCACGTTGCCAGCGAGTGCGTTGCAGTATTCGATCGCAGCCAGGGCGCGGTAGGCGCCGAGCGGTTCCCGCGCTCTCGCTTCGGCGAGCGCAGCAATGCGCGCGCTCTCGAAGCCCGCGATCAGGGCGAAGTGCTTCGGCCGCAACAATCTCGCCGCCTGCACCAGCTGCTCGGTCGCCGAGGCATCCTCGAGGTCCGTCAGCATCACGACCAGGCTGCGGCGGCGCGTGAGACTCCGGATCCGAGCTGCTGCGAGCACAGGATTGGACTCACCCGGGTGCACGCGGCAGGCGCAGAGGTCCTTGCGCAGGCGTGCGACCGCGGCATCGCCTCGCGCCGGAGGGAGCGCGGTCAGGGGTTGCGCCGCGAACACCAACAGCCCTACCGCATCTCCCAGCTCCACCGCACGCTGTGCGAGTCGAGCAGCCACATTGACGTACAGACTCAGACGGTCGATCTCTCCCGCCGCGAGGCCGCTCGCGCGTCCCGCATCGACAGCGACGATGATTTCGAGGTGTTGGTCCTCAGTCATGTCCCGGCTGATCGGACGTCGTCTGCGGGCGCTCGCCTTCCAGTCGATCAGGCGCAGCGGATCGCCACGCCGATACTCACGCAGCTGAAAAATCTCGGTTCCCGTCCCCGTCACGCGGGCGCGCTGCTCGCCTGCTTGCCGGCTCGCCCGAGCCGTTGCGCTGCGACCGATGAGGTCGGGAACCACCGTCATCGTGCAATCCGCCGTAGTGCGCCGCGGCCACCAGGCAAGATCCAGCGCTCCTCCGACACGAATGGCAGGCGGCGGCCACGTCACGGGTCCCAGCCGGCGGCCCACCCCTTCGAGGCTGGTCGTGGTCTCCACGTCGCGGGGCACTTTCAGGGTTTCCACCCGCGGCGCGGCCCCGATCTGCTCCGGTACCGAGATGGCGGCCTGCAGCCACAGCAGCTCCGTGCCGCGCTGCCGGAAAGCGAGCTGCAGCGTCTGCGAACGGCCGAGGAGCCAGCGATCCGCGCCGGCGAGCCGCAGTGTGAGCTGCAGCCGGCCGAGCGCCGCCGCCTCGTAGGCCAGTCCGAGGAGCAATGCTCCGGCCGGAAGACACCACCAGCGCGAGAAGGCAACACTCCATTCGCCCATGATCGCGAGCAGCCCTGCGAGGAGGATCAGTAACAGCGCGCGGCTCTTGAGGCTCAGCATGAGCTCACCGGGGTACGGGCACCCGCTCGAGCACCGCTGCGGTGAGCTGCCGATCACTGCGTCCTTCGAGCGCTGCCTCAGGGGACAGTGTCAGGCGGTGGGGTATGACCCAGGCTGCGACCAGCTTGACATCATCCGGGGTGACGAACTCCGAGCCACGCAGGCCGGCCGCGACCCGCGCCGCGAGCAGCAACGTCAGTGCGCCGCGCGTGGAGACGCCGAGGGCGATCTGCGCGTGCTCGCGCGAAGCCTTGGCAATGCCGAGGATATAAGTCAGCAGCTCGGGAGCAACGTGCACCCGGTCAGCGCATTCCCGCGCCGCATCGATCTGCTCGCTCGAGATATCCCCCGGGGCGGGCTCGCCCGCCGCGGCCGTGAACGCAGCGATGGTGCCGTAGCGCCCGAGAACCGCCGCCTCGTCCTCAGCACCGGGGAAGCCAACGTCGATGCGCATCATGAAGCGATCGAGCTGCGACTCCGGCAGCGGGAAGGTGCCTTCGAACTCGTGCGGATTTTGCGTGGCGATGACGAGGAAGCCGGGCGGCAACCGATAGGTTTTGCGGTCGATCGTAACCTGACGCTCCGCCATCGCCTCGAGCAGCGCCGATTGAGTCTTCGGCCCGGCACGATTGATCTCATCGACCAGCAGCACGTCGGTGAATATCGGTCCGGGGTGCATCACGAACTTGTGGCTGGTCTCGTCGAAGACGTGCACGCCGGTGATGTCGGCCGGCATCAGGTCGGCCGTGCCTTGCACGCGCGTGAAGCGGCTGGAGAGCGCCGCTGCCAGCGACTTGCCGAGGAGCGTCTTGCCCAGCCCCGGCGGTCCCTCGACCAGTACGTGCCCGCGCGCGACGACCGCGATCACCAGCGCGCGGATCAGCTCGCGCATGCCGATCACCGTGCCGTCCAGCCGCTGTTGAATCCGGGTCTCGAGGTCCTGAAGCTCGCTCATGCAAGATTCCTGCGAAGCTGTGCCAGAAGATTCTGTAGTCGAGTGAGATTGACCCGCTCGCCGGCGCAAGCGCGCGCGTAGCAGGTTTGCAGCTCGTGCCGCTCGGCGGCCGAGGCGGCCGGTTGAGTCCGCAGCCACTGCCACACGGTCTGCACGCTGTCGCCCGCGGCGTGCGCCTCGAGGCTGAGTCGGGCACTTAGCGACGCCAGGAACTCTTCGATCAGACGCTGCGCCGCATCGGCAGGGCGGACGACGGCCGCCAGATAGCGGCCTCCCGCCTCCACATAGGCGGTCTCGTCCAGCGGCTGCCACTCGCGCCGGCGGATTCGTAGCGGCTGCGAACCGAGCACGAAGGCGAGCCAGAGCAACACTATCCACCCAAGAGTGGCGTGAAGGCGCGGATCGGCGAAGAAAGCCTTGGCGTCGTAGAACTCGGTGAGCCCCTGGTGCGCGTCGTCGAATATCACGGCACCCGCGGGACCGCGGGACCAGGCGATCGCGTTGGCGAGCAGCAGCGCATTGTCGGCGCGCAGCACGCCAGCGTTGGAGAAGAGACTCGCCACGGTACAGAGGAGGATCTGTCCGGCGCCGCTGCGCTCGAGCCAGATCACCTGAGCGCCGTCGTCGCTGCGCGCCGCCAGTTGCAGCGGCAGCCGTGCGTCGACGACCCTCGCGTGCCAGGAGCGGGAGAGATATTGCGCCGACTCCAGCTGCCGGATACCGTCGAGCAATGGAAATTTTCCGTTCGGGCGAATCTCGAGCTTGCCGACGCTGAATCCCTGCAGGTCGGACGTCGAACCGGGCGGCGCGGCGAAATGGAGCCCCGTCAGGCGCTGGATCCGCTCCCTCACCAGACTGTCCGGGGTGCCGATGGCCCACGGCGGCGCGTCATCGAGCGCCGCCACGATCAGCAGTGTGTTGCCTTGCGCGACCCAACGATCGAGCGCCTCGAGCTCGGTTGCGCGAGCCGCGACGCGCTGCGGCATGGTCACGAGCATCACGTTGCCCTCGGGCCGGTCGAGCAATCCTGCCAGGCGATCGTATGGCAAGCGCAGGCTGACTCTTTCGATGCGCTCCTTTCCCAGCCACCGCCACACGGCCTGGTAGCCGTCGGGCCGACTGTCCGTGGTCAGGGGCACGCCGTTGTCGAGGCCGAGGTTCGGCGGCTGCGGTTTCGGAAAGAAAAGGATATAGAACAGCGCCAGTGCGCCGGCAGCCAGACCCAGAACCAGCAGTCGCTCCTTCATGCAGGCGCGCGCGCCGCGGGCGCGGTTAGGAGCTGGGTGTAAAGCTGCCGCAGAATCGGCAGCAGCTCATCGGGAACACGGATGGTCAACTCGCGGGCACCGAACAGCTCCCGCTCCGCCAGCAACGCGATGCTGGCGAATCCGTCTCGTTGTCCCTGCGTGTCGAACACCGCCTGGGCGAGGACCTCGCGACATGTCAGGCTGCCGTCCCGCTCGATGCGTCGGGAACGCCTGAGGGCTTCGATGAGCATCCGCAGAGCCGATGCGGGCCGGTCGAGTCGTGCCTCATCGCCATCAGGATTGCCTTCAGCGGGGACGAAACGCGCCGGCGCGGCGCTGCCTCGCGCCTTTGATCGTCGGCGCCGGCCTGGACCGAAGAAACCCGCAGCGCGCAGCTCGGTGAAGATGATCGCCGTGACGGCCACCAGGATCAGCGCGCCCGCGCCCAGGAGCAGCGATGTCCGCAGGCCAGACCCGGCATTGCCGCTTGGCAGGGAATGCAGCCACTTGAGCAAGCCCGCGAACGGAGCGAACCGTTGGCGCAGCCAGGCCTTGAAGTGATTCCACAAAGGGAACGAAGACGGCGGAGCGGCCGGCTGTTGCAGCCGTAGCGCGATTGCCCGCAGGTCTGACACTGCCGGCAACGTCGAGACGGGCCGGCCGGCATATCGCGCCGCAATCGCATCGAGGTCGGTGCACGCTTCGGCGCCCGCCCTCTTGTCCCAATCTGCGGGCAGCAGGCTCCCTATCCCCAGGCTCACCACCGCCGGATCGATGTGCGGACAAGCCTTGTGCACTGAGGCGCTCGCTTCGAGCGCATTCACGCGCAGCGGACAGAGCAGCGCGCTTGCGAGTGCCGCCGCCAATACGACCGACCGGGCTCCCATGACTCAGCTGCTGGTCAACGCCCCCACGCGCGCGACCAGGTCACTTCCTTCGCGGCGCAGCTTGAAGTCGTTGTACATCGCCACCCAGATTGCGGCCGCCAGCGGATAGATCGTGGTGTACGTGACCATCAGGAGGAGCGGACCGATCAGGAAACGCTGGATCGGGCCGTTGTGCGTTAGGTAAACACCGAGGTAATTTAGCATGGTGATGGCGAAATACAACACAATCAGCATGATGATCGCGGTTGCCATGATGGCCGTCGCCCGCCACCAATGACCCTTGGTGAGCCGCCAGCTCGTCTTCAGTGACGCCAGGGGACCCTCGCGGTCGATGTAGATGGCCGCCATGAACAGTTGCAGGCGCCCCATCACGGCCAGGATCGCGATCAAGACGAGCAGCACAAGGCCGACTGATGCAATGGCCCGTACCATCAGGTGCAAGGTGCCGAGCAACCAGCCAAGCGGCAGCGCGACCAGCATGGCGCCGAGCATCGCGCCGATCATCACCAGGTACAGCAGGATCGCGCTCAGTATGAATGTTGGAAGGCGAAGGAAGGCCGCGGCAAACGCTCGGCCGAGCGTGAATGCGTCGTCGTTGCGCGCCACCGCCGCCTGTCGCGCCGCCATCGCTCCCTGGAAGCTGAGGGCGACGAGCGAGACGATCAGGATATAGAGGATCATCACACCCGGAAGAGGGTGCTGCTTGGCGATTGCCATCTGTGCCGCGGGAGAGTACGCGGTCCCGTACCAGGGTACGTAGCGCGCGATTAAGATCCCGAAGGCGCCGAGCGCGACGGCTGGCAGGAACGCGAGTAGCCAGCAGCGAGTGAAGGAGTAGCGGTAGAGATGTATCGCGTCGTCTATGACGCCGCCGATGGATTGCGGCGCCGATGGTGTCACATACATGATGACCCCCTGCCTATGATCGCCCTGGCCACCTCGCCCGCAACATTATGGTATCCAGCGGTTGTGACCGCTCGCAGGCACTGTTGTCTGAGCCTACCATAACGGCTAAGCTTGCCGCCAGTAGATCAGTTCCGGCACATTCAGTGGCAACGGACGAGCTGACTGTCAGAGGGTTGACCGGCGTCGACATGACGCTGACGGTGGCCGGTCCCGGCACGCGCTCCTACGCCTTCGTGGTCGATTGGCACATCCGGGTCCTCGGGGTCCTGGCGTGGGTGTTGCTTGGCGCCATGCTGCGTCAGATGTTTCCCGTGTCCGCGGGCGGCAAGCTGACGTCCAATCCGATCATGCTCGCCCTCATGGTGGGCGCGGGGCTGACCTATTTTCTCTACCATCCGGTGCTGGAGTTGGCGATGCGGGGCCGGACCCCCGGCAAGCGCATTGCCGGTGTCCGCATCGTGACGGTCGAAGGTGAAATGCCCGGCGCGGGCGCGCTGCTGACGCGTAATCTCTTCCGTCTGATCGATTCGCTTCCCTCCTTCTACCTGCTGGGGCTGGTCTGTTGCTTCGTGACCCGGCAAAGCGTCCGCATCGGCGATATGGCCGGCGGCACGCTGCTCGTGTTGGAAGCAGAGGATTCCGCGAGCTCGCTGGGTCGGCTCAGCGCGCTGCTCGAGCGCTCATCCCTGCCGCCGGAAACACTCAAGTTGGTCCAGGACCTGCTCGCTCGCTGGAAGGCGCTGCAGAAGCCCCAGCGGCTGATACTCGCGCGGACCCTGCTCGCCAGGATCGAGCCGCAGCGCGACGCCGCCGCGCTCGCCGCCTTGGATGAGGCCTCCCTGCGTGCTTTGCTGGAGAATCACGTTGCCCGCTGACAGCAATGCCGCGGCCTGGATCAAGGCGCGCGCTCCCGCGTGGCAGGCATTGGCGGCCGAGGCCGCTTCGGCGCCGAAACGATCACGGGCGACGCCGGATGAAGCGTTGCGGACGATGCAGACGTACCGGACACTTGCGCGCAACCTGGCCAGCGCGCGTCAGTTGCTGCCGGACAGTTTTCTGACGACCGCGCTGGAGAAGGCCTACGCGACGCTGCACATGGCGATAGGCCGTCCGCCGAGGTTCGGTCGCGCCCGTCTCCTCACGCTCTTTCGCGATGACATTCCCGCGGCCGCCGCCTCCGTCCGCGTCACCACGCTCTGGATCGCAGCCCTGCTCGTTGTGAGCACGTTCGCGGGCTGGTGGCTGGTCACGACCTATCCGGCGCTCGTCAGCATCATCGCGAGCGACCGCATGATCGACGGCGTCGAGCACCGACACCTCTGGACCGATCAGCTGTTCAGCGTCGCGCCGCCCGGGTTCCTGTCGGCCCGCATCTTCTCCAACAACGTCGTGGTGACGCTCGGCGCTTTCTGCTCGGGAATTCTCTTCGGCCTCGGCACCTTCTACATGATTTCCTTCAATGGGCTGATGCTCGGCGGCCTGTTGGCATTTACCCACCAGTTCGGTCTCGCGCACGGCCTCATCAGGTTCATTCTCGCCCACGGTCCCGTCGAGCTGTCCGTGATCTGCCTGGCCGGAGCGGCGGGGACGGCGCTGGGTGAGTCTCTGATCCGGCCGCGGCTCGCCAGCCGCGCCGAATCCCTGCGCCGCCGCAGCGCCGAGCTCGGGCCGCTGCTCATCGCCTGCGCGCTGCTCCTGTTCGGCTCCGGGCTGATCGAGGGGTTCATCTCTCCGAATCCCCGTTTCTCGATTCCGTTCCGGCTCGCGGTCGGGCTCGGCTATTGGACGCTGATGCTGCTCCTGCTCAGCGGCAGGCTGTTTCCCACAAAGATCTTCCGCACCGCGTCCATGTCGTCGGCGTCCTCCGCGCGCTTGTCGTCCCGATAACGCTTCACGCGCGCAAGTCGCAGTGCCATGCCGCCGGGATATCGGCTGCTCGCCTGCAGATCGCTGAACGCAATCTCCACGACCAGCTCCGGGCGCACGTACACCGTCCCCCGGTCGCGACGCGTCTCGCGCGCGAGCAGCTCGCGTGTCTGCCATTCGAGGATCGCGTCCGTCAGTCCCTTGAACGTCTTTCCCAACATCACATGACCGCCCGTCGCGCGATCGAGCGCGCCGAGGTGCAGATTGGATAGCTTCCCGGTGCGCCGTCCGTGCCCCCACTCGGCGGCAAGTACCAGCAGATCGAGGGTGTGTGCGTGCTTGATCTTCAGCCAGCCAGCGCCTCTGTTGCCGGCTTCATAGGGCGAGTCGAGCGCCTTCGCCATCACGCCCTCGTGCCCGGCCGCCAGCGCAGCGTCGTAGAAGGCGCGTGCCTCGAGCGCGGAAGAAGTGACCAGCCGCGGCACGCGCAGGGCTTCCGGAACCGCCGCGGCGAGCGCCTGCGATCGCTCCTGCAGCGGGCGGTCCACCAGGCTCCGCTCATCGAGCCGCAGGCAGTCGAAGAAGCATGCGCGGACGGGCAGCTCCGTCAGCAGCTTCTCGACTTCGAGCCGGCGGCCGAAACGTCTCATCGTGATCTGGAACGGGTGCGGCCGTCCCGCGGCGTCATAGGCGATGGCTTCTCCATCCAACACCAATGCCTGCGCTGGCAATGCCCGCACCGCCGCGACGATCTCCGGCAGCGCATCGGTGACCTCATTCAGAGTCCGGGTGTAAAGGCGTACCAGCTCGCCCTCCTTGTGCGCCTGCACTCTGGCGCCGTCCAGCTTCCACTCCACGGCAATCTCGCCGCCCCCCAGCTCCTTCAGCGCTTCCCCGGTGTCTGCTGCCGTCTGCGCCAGCATCGGCGCCACCGGTGAGAAGAGCTGCAGCTGAAATCGGCTGAGTGCCGCGGCGCCTTCCGTCATGGCTACCACCGCAACCGCGCTGAGATGCCCCGCGTACATGGCCGCGCGCCGCACGTCCGTGACCGGCACATCTGCCGCAGCGGCGATTGCATCGATCATCACTCCGGCCAGCGCTCCCTGGCGCAGCTCTCCCACCAACAGTTGCAGGAGGAAGGAACGCTCCTCTGCGGTCGCTCTTGCAAACAGATCGCCCACCGCTGCGCCGCGCCGTGCCGCGGCCCCGCCGCCGCGGATGCCCGCCAGCTGTGCCACGTATTGGTCCGTCTGCTCTACGGTCAAGCTCGGTTGCGCCGGCGACTGCCCTACCGCGGCAGCCGCCGACTGCAGCGTGGCGTATCCGATGCCGATCCGGCCCTGTGGCAATTCACCGGCGAGGTAGCTGACGCCGATTCCGATCTCCGCGCGCCCCAGCCTGCCGAGCAGGCCGGCGATTTCCCTGACCTTTGCCAGACGGGAAGGAGTCCCGGTCACGCGGGCGGAAGTGCTGACGAGCTGCGCAAGCAGAGTCATGCCGTCCATCTTGCCAGACGGCGATCCCCTGTTGTGTCCAAGCGGCGGATCCACGCTGCCCCTTTCGGGCGATTCGCCCCAATCGGTCAGCTGATATAGTTCCGCACGAGCTTCGAGCTGCAATCCATGACTGACGGTCGAATCGAGATCAGAGCCATACGCCGCGCCGACTATGACGGGTGGCGTCCTCTCTGGGATGGCTACAACGCCTTCTACGGCCGCGGCGGTGCGACCGCGCTGCCTGACCCGATTACGCAGGCGACCTGGGAGCGCTTCTTCGAAGCCGCGGAGCCCGTGCATGCCCTCGTTGCGCAGCGCGAGGGCAGGGTAGTCGGTCTCGCGCATTACCTTTACCATCGCAGTACCACCCGTTTGCGCGATGTCTGCTATCTCCAGGACCTCTTCACCGTGGCGGAGCTTCGCGGCTCAGGCATCGGCAGGCAATTGATCCAAGGTGTTTACGACGCCGACCGCGCGGCCGGCTGCACTCGGGTGTACTGGCAGACGCAAGTGACCAATCAGCCTGGACGCGCGCTGTATGACAAGGTTGCGCAACACCACGGTTTCATCGTTTACACACATGAATTGACATAGGAGCGCCGGGCGCTCCCGGAGCGCCCGACCCGGATGCAGCATTGGGTCGCAAACCTCGGGCCGCCGGTTCTTTTCCTGCTGGTGCTGTTGCAGCAGGCTGGTGTGCCTTATCCGATCACTCCCGTGCTCATCGTCGCCGGAGCGGTATCGGTTCATGGGCATCTGCCGGCCACCGCGGTGATCGGCATTGCGGCAGCCGCGGCCCTCATCGCCGACTTCGCCTGGTACATAGCCGGGTTCCGCCTCGGCGGACGGGCCCTCAAGGCCCTGTGCGCGCTCTCGCTCTCACCGGACTCCTGTGTGTCGGACACGGAGCGTTGGTTTGGGCGATTCGGCCCGCGCGTGCTCGTCGTCGCCAAGTTCATCCCCGGACTCGGCCTGGTCTCGACCGCCATGGCGGGTGTCGCCCGCGCGAGCCTCGAGGGCTTTTTTCTCTACGATCTGCTCGGCAATCTTCTCTGGGCGACCACCGCGGTCGGCATGGGTGTCCTCTTCCACAATGCCGTCGGCGACATCCTGCAGGTGTTGGCGGAGCTCGGCTACTGGGGAGTCGTGCTGCTGGCTGCCGCGCTCGCCGCCTTCATAGCGGTGAAGCTCTGGCAGAGACATGCGCTCATCCGCGAGCTGCGCCTGTCGCGCATCTCCGTGTTGGAGCTTAAGCAACTGGTCGACCGTGGCTCCGCTCCCGTCATCATCGACGCGCTCGCGCCCACCAGCCGGCAGCGCGAAGGCAGGATTCCCGGCGCCATCCCGGTGGAGACGTTGCGACTCGATTCCAACAGTGCAACGGTCCCCTTCGATGCCGAGGTAATTGTCTACTGCGCGTGCCCCAATGAGGCATCGGCCGCCCGGATCGCGCAAAGGCTCATCCGCATGGGGTGCATTCGTGTCCGACCGCTCACGGGCGGGATCTTTGCCTGGAAGGACGCGGGATACGATGTCCACTCGGTGTCGGAGCCGGGGATAGTCGTGGTGCCTCGCGTCGCTACTTGAGTTGCGCCGAAAAGAACGTCACGGCCAGGTTGCCGGCTCGCTCGTGGATCCGATCCCGATCGATCCCACGGGGGTCGCCGCAAAGCTGCGGCCGTGATTTCCTGCCTGTCACGGTGCAGGTGGCGAAGAACGTGTAGTGCCCGGCACCCGGGAAGAGGACGAGATGGCTGCCCGGGATGTGTGCGGCGATATAGCGGGCGTTCGCGTTCACCGGCTCGATCGGATCCGCCGAGCCCGCCACGATCTCCACCGGAATGGAGATCCGCGCGAGACTGTCGGGTATGAACGCGCCACCCAGGGCCGGCGCGATCGCGAATGCCGCCCGCACCCGGGGGTCGCGGTAGCTTTGGCTGGCGCCGCCGATGGCGGCTCGATACCCATGATCCGACTTGAGCAGCGCCACGACCTGCGGGACCAGAGTGGGAAATTCCGGGGGAGACGTGCATGCGGGGTCGTGCGGCCGCTTTTCGCAGAGGTCGAAAATCGCCGGCGAGGTTCTGCCGCCGGCGATCTCGATCATCGTATAGCCGCCGAGTGAAAAGCCCGCCGCCCCAATGCGTCGCGCATCGATCCGAGGCCCGAACTCCCGATCGGACAGCATGCCATCGAGCGCCACGCTCAAGTCCTTGGCCCGCAGCCACCAGAGCGTGAAGCCCCGCGGGGTATACGGCCCGAGTGCGTTGTTTCCGGGATGGTTCACCGCCACCGCGATGAATCCGTGCGCAGCCAGCCGGGTGCCGAGCCAGGCCATGCCCAGCGCGGTGCCGCCGGTTCCGTGGGAAATCACAATCAGCGGAAATCGCCGGGGTGCCGCAGCCGGCGTGGCATCGGGAGCGGCATCGCCGGCTCGAGCGAAGGGATGCGGATGTCCGAGCCACTGCGGCTTTTCCCGAGCAGTCGCGACCGCTGGATACCAGACGGTCACCCGCAGAACGTGGGTGCTGGCGGCGCGCCAGTTGTAGGGCCCGGCCGGGACGAACTGTCGCGAGGTAACACCGACTTTGCTCGTCGATCGGATGGCGTCGGCCCTGGCCACCGGCCCCGAGAGACAGACCGCGAGCGCACCCACAATCAATACGCTCGCTCGCACCGCCATCATGGAGTTGCCCTTCAGGAACGATGTCGCTGGCGTCATGGTCTTTCCCCCCGGGCAGCGGTACTGTTGGTGCGTCGCATGGGCGCTTTGCCCCGCGGCAGAAATGACTCCAGGGCCCGGCGCATGGAGCTGCGATACAGCTTGCGGAATCCTGGCTCGCCACCGACGATGCGGCCCGCGCGATAGAGCGTGACCAGGCCTTGCGACAGTGCCGAATTGGTGATCATGATCTCGATCGGTGAGGAGGCCTCGAGCAAGCCTTGCGTCATCGCCGCCTCGATGATTTTCAACTGTACGTTGCCGGCGGGTGAGAGGCCGGCGATGAAGTCGTCGGGGTAGCGCCGCGCCGCGGGCGAGTGCAAGAGGAACGCCGCCTCGAAACGGCTCGGTCTCTCGAGCGCGAAATTGAGGAACGCCTCGCTGAGCCGCTCGAGCTGCGCGAGCCCGTCACCTGGCGGAATCTCCGTGGCAACCGTCGACCACTCCGCGAGCGCATCGAGTACCAGCGCGTCCACCAGCGCCTGCTTGTTGGCGAAATGGCGATAGATCGCCATCGCTGTGATGCCTACCTTCGCCGCAATGTCGCGCAGCGACAGTCCTTCGAGTCCTTCCCGGTCGAAGGCCTTGCGGGCGGCGGCGAGGATCTGGTCTCGTGTCTTCACGTATACAGTGTATACATCGATGGGAATGTTCGGCAAGGTGCGAGGTGGTCTGCTTGTCGCCGACTGTGAAAGCGTCTAAATAGTTGGCGACATCGGGTCCGACTCGCTGCCGGTCCGGGCCGTGGTCAAGAACGGCGGCACGATGACCGTCATCACCTACTCGAAGTACATCGAGGCGATCACTATCGAGACGCCGGCATCGTAGCGACGGCGGCTGCGGCTCTAGACGAGCACCCGCTCGATGCCGCCGCTGTTCGCGCGAGTGACGTAGTCGGTCATCCAGTTCTCGCCGAGCATGTGCCGGGCAATCTCAACGACGATGTAGTCGGCGTCGAGGTCGGCGTCGTCGTTATAGCGCTTGAGGCCCTGGAGGCAGGAGGGGCAGGAGGTCAGAATCTTGACCTGGCCCGCACCTGCCGCGCGTAGCTTCTCCGCGCCCGCGCGGACTTCCTCCTCCTTGCGAAACCGCACCTGCGTCGAGACGTCGGGCCGGGTTATTGCCAACGTGCCCGATTCGCCGCAGCAGCGGTCGTTCTTTTCGATGCGGCCGTTGCGTGCGTCGTTGAGCAGCGAGTTGACGACCTTCAGCGGATCGTGGCTCTTCATCGGCGAGTGGCACGGGTCGTGGTACATATAGCGTGTGCCCGTGACTCCCTCGAGCCGCACCCCTTTCTCCATCAGGTACTCGTGGATGTCGATGATGCGCGAGCCGGGGAAGATCTCCTCGAACTTGTATCCCTGCAGCTGGTCGTAGCAGGTGCCGCAGCTCACCACCACAGTGCGGATGTCGAGGTAATTGAGGGTATTGGCCACCCGGTGGAAGAGCACGCGGTTGTCAGTTGTGATCTTGTCCGCGCGGTCGGCCTGCCCCGCGCCACGCTGCGGATAGCCGCAGCAAAGATAACCCGGCGGTAGAACCGTCTGCACGCCGACGTGCCAGAGCATGGCTTGAGTGGCGATTCCCACCTGGGAGAAGAGCCGTTCCGAGCCGCAGCCCGGGAAGTAGAACACCGCCTCGGTGTCGCTGCTGGTGGCGACCGGGTCACGGATGATCGGCACGTAGGCCGCGTTCTCGATGTCGAGCAGCGCGCGGGCCGTTTTCTTCGGCAGGCCGGCCGGCATGCGCTTGTTGACGAAGTGCACGACTTGCTCCCGCATCGCGGGCTTACCCGTGGTCGCCGGCGGCCGGAGCGTCTGCGCCCGCGCGATGCTCTTCAGCAAGCCGTGCGCTGCCCGCTGCGTTTTGTAGCCCCACTCGATCATCAGTTTGCGCGTCAGGCGGATGGTCTCGGGATTGGTCGCGTTGAGAAAAAACATGGACGCGGCCGTGCCCGGATTGAAGCGCTTCTTTCCCATCCGCCGCAGCAGATTGCGCATGGCCATCGACACGTCGCCGAAGTCGATGTCGACCGGGCAGGGGCTGGAGCATTTGTGGCAGAGCGTGCAGTGCTCGCCGACATCGGCGAACTCGTCCCAGTGCCGGATGCTCACGCCACGGCGCGTTTGTTCCTCGTAGAGGAACGCCTCGATCAGGAGCGAGGCGGCCAGGATCTTGTTGCGCGGGCTGTAGAGCAGGTTGGCCCGCGGCACGTGCGTGGCGCAAACCGGCTTGCACTTGCCGCAGCGCAGGCAGTCCTTGATGGAATCGGAGATCGTCCCGAGGTCCGACTGCTGCATGATGAGCGACTCGTGCCCGAGCAGGTTGAAGCTCGGCGTGTAGGCGTTGGCGAGCCCTCCGCCCGGCAGCAGCTTGCCCAAGTTGAAGTGGCTGTCCGGGTCGACCTCTCGCTTATACGCGCGGAACTCCGCGACCTCGCTCTCGTTGAGGAATTCCAGCTTGGTGATCCCGATGCCGTGCTCGCCGGAGATGACCCCGTCCAGCCGGCGAGCGATACCCATGATGCGCGCGACCGCGGCCGTCGCGGCTCGCAACATCTCGTAGTCGTCGGAATTGACTGGGATGTTGGTATGCACATTGCCGTCACCGGCATGCATGTGCAGCGCCACGAAAACGCGTCCCCTCAAGACACGTCGGTGCGCGTCCTCGCATGATGTCAGAATCGGGGCGAACACACGCCCGCCGAAGATCTGTTGCAGGGGCGCGCGCAGCTCGCGTTTCCACGAGACGCGGATCGTGCGGTCCTGCACCACATCGAACACTCGCAATTGCGGCGCACCCGCCAGCCGCGCACGCAGCTGCGGCATGAGCGCTTCATAACCCAGTCCCTGCAGCAGCGGCAGCGCCGCCTCGAGCCCGCTGTCCAGGTGTGTCGCGACCCAATCCCAGCGTCGGCTCACGTCGGTCAGCAGCTGGCGCGCCTGGGCCGCGCGCTCGCCGATGATCTCCTGATCGGCCAGATTTCCAAGATCCACGTCCTCGGCGCGCGCGAGCGGCAGCGGCGCGGCGAACAGGCGCGCCAGCTCCGCGGCGAGGGCCAGCTTGTTGGCTGTAGACAGCTCGATATTGATGCGCTCGATCTCATCCGTGTACTCGCCCATGCGAGCGAGCGGCAGAACCACATCCTCGTTGATCTTGAAGGCGTTGGTATGACGGGCGATCGCGGCGGTGCGGGCGCGGTCCAGCCAGAACTTGCGCCGCGCTTCCATGCTCACCGCAATGAAGCCCTCGCCGCTGCGCGCATTGGCGATCCGTACGACCACCGATGTCGCCGCGGCGACGGCAGCCTCGTCGTCGCCGACGATGTCGCCGAAGAGGGCCATTTTGGGCAGCGAGCCGCGCTTCGATTTGGTGGTGTAGCCCACCGCACGCAGATAGCGCTCGTCCATGTGCTCCAGGCCCGCGAGCCGCACGCTGCCGCCGCTCGCCAGGCTGTCGAGGTAATCCTTGATTTCGACGATTGCCGGCACTGCATCGCGCGCCTGGCCGAAGAATTCCAGGCACACGGTGCGCGTGTGGGCCGGGCTGCGATGCAGCACCCAGCGCGCCGAGGTGATGATGCCGTCGCACCCTTCCTTCTGCACGCCCGGCAGGCCGCCGAGGAACTTGTCGGTGACATCCTTCCCCAGTCCTGCCTTGCGGAATTTGCGGCCCGGAATGCGCAGCGTCTGCCGGCGCAAGGCCGGCGCCTCGTCGACCGGTCGCCTGCCGTCCTTCCAGACCAGTTCGAATTCGGCGGTTTCGATGTCATGGATCTTGCCGCGGTTGTGGCCAACCCGGCTGACCTCCAGCCAGTTGCCGTTGCAATCGACCATGCGCCACCACGCCAGGTTGTCGACGGCAGTGCCCCAGAGCACCGCCTTCTTGCCGCCGGCGTTCATCGCGATATTGCCGCCGATACAGGATGCATCGGCGGATGTGGGATCGACCGCGAATATCAGCCCGCTCAACTCCGCGGCGGTGGCGACGCGCCGGGTGACGACTCCTGCCTCGGAAAAGATCGTCGGCACGGGCTCGGCCAGTCCGGGCAGCTGGGTGCCCTCGATGGCTCCCAGGCGCTCGAGCTTCTCCGTGTTGATTATGGCCGAGAGGGGCGTCAGCGGGATGGCGCCACCCGTGTAGCCGGTGCCTCCGCCGCGCGGGATCATGGTGAGCCCGAGCTCAATGCAGCCACGCACGAGGCTCGGGATCTCCGCCTCCGTGTCAGGCGTCAGGACCACAAAGGGATACTCAACGCGCCAATCGGTCGCATCGGTAACGTGCGATACACGAGCGTAGGCATCAAAGCGGATGTTGTCGCCGCGGGTGCGGCGACCGAGCACGCGCGCCACCCTGCGACGCAGGGCCGCCCAGGTCTCGAAATCACTCTCGAAGCTGCGCACCGCAGCGCGCGCCGCCAGCAGCAGCTTGCCGACCTGGTCATAACGCTCAGTGTCACCGGCGTTGCGCCGGCGGTCGATCTCGGTCAGGCGATGATGCAGTGCCTGCAGGAGCAGGCGCTGCCGGCGCTTGTTCTCGAGCAGATCGTCCTGCAGATAAGGATTGCGGCGTACGACCCAGATGTCACCCAGGACCTCGTACAGCATTCGCGCCGAGCGTCCGGTACGCCGTTCGTTGCGCAGCTCCTCGATCACCGCCCAATGCTGTGCGCCGAGGAGGCGGATCACGATCTCCCGGTCCGAGAAGGAGGTGTAGTTGTAGGGAATCTCGCGCAGCCGAGCCGCCGGCTCCCGCTCCCGCTCGCGCGCCGGCTCGAGCGGCAGCTCTTCCTGCGAAGGTATGGCGTTCAATGAGCTACGGTAAGTCGGTCGCGCCCATCAGGTACCGATCGCATTCCCGCGCGGCGCCCCGACCCTCGTTGATGGCCCACACCACCAGGCTCTGTCCGCGGCGGCAGTCGCCCGCGGCGAACACACCTTTCACGTTGGTCGCGAACAGGCCGTGCTCGGCCTCGATGTTCGAGCGGGAGTCGGTGCGCACCCCCAGCTCGGCAAGCAGCGACTGCTCCGGCCCGGTGAAGCCCATCGCCAGCAGCACGAGGTCCGCCGCAATGTCGCGGTGGCTGCCCGGCACATCCACTGGGACGAAGCGGCCGCCGGCGTCTTTCTGCCAGAAGATCTCGACCGTGCTGAGGGAGCGCACACCACCTTCGGCATCACCGTTCAGGCGCTTCACCGTCGTGATGTACATGCGCGGGTCAGAGCCGAACCTCGCTGCCGCCTCTTCCTGGCCATAATCCAACTTGTAGACCTTGGGCCATTCCGGCCAGGGGTTGTCCGCGGCGCGCTCCGCCGGCGGTCGCGGCATTATCTCGATCTGCGTCAGGCTCTTACAGCCCTGGCGCATCGCTGTGGCGACGCAGTCGGTGCCAGTGTCGCCGCCACCCACGACGACGACGTGCTTGTCGCGTGCGTGGATGGGGCTGTGATCGGGACCGCCATTGAGCACTGCCTTGGTGCTCGCGGTTAGATACTCCATGGCAAAGTGCACGCCCCGGAGCTTGCGGTTCTCGACCGCCAGATCCCGTGGCTGCGTGGCTCCCGTGCATACGACGATCGCGTCGAAGTCCTTGAGTAGCAGCATCGGCTCGACGTTCTCGCCGACGTTGGCATTGCATACGAACTTGACACCTTCCTGCTGCATCAGCTCGATGCGCCGCAACACGACTTGCTTCTTGTCGAGCTTCATGTTGGGGATGCCGTACATCAGCAGGCCCCCGGGACGGTCGTCGCGCTCGAGCAGCGTCACGGTGTGTCCGGCACGATTCAATTGCGCGGCAGCGGCCAGACCCGCCGGGCCGGAGCCGATCACGGCCACGCGCTTGCCGGTGCGCGCCGCAGGCGGCTCGGGTGCGATCCAGCCCTGCTCCCACCCCTTGTCGACGATGGTGTTCTCGACGCTCTTGATGGTCACGGGAGGGGCGTTGATGCCGAGCACGCACGAGCCCTCGCACGGCGCGGGACAGACGCGGCCGGTGAACTCCGGGAAGTTATTGGTCTTGTGCAGCCGCTCGAGCGCCTCGCGCCAGAGGCCCCGGTAGACCAGGTCATTCCACTCCGGGATCAGGTTGTTCACCGGACAGCCGGAGGCCATGCCCGAAATCAGCCTGCCCGTGTGGCAGAACGGCACGCCGCAGTCCATGCAACGGCCGGCCTGATTGCGCAGCCGTTTCTCGTCCATGTGATGGTGGAACTCGCCCCAGTCGCGCACGCGCTCGACAGGCGTGCGGTCCACGGGGAGCTCGCGCAGATATTCGATGAAACCAGTCGGCTTGCCCATCCGATGCTCGACCTTTCTCTTAATTGCCGCCGACGCGCGCGAGATCGCGCGCGTTCTCTTCGAAGGCCACCATGATCGCCTCGTCGCCGGTCAGGCCCTGGGCATGCGCCCGCTTGAGCGAAGCGATGGCCCGCTTGAAATCCTTCGGCACCACGGCGATGAATTTGGGAAGCAGCCGCTCCCAGCTGTCGAGCACGTAGCGCGCTCGCTCGCTGCGCGTAAGCTCCCGGTGGCGCTCAATCATGCCGCGCACGCGCGCGATCTCCTCCGGCTCCTCCAGGGGCTCGATGCCCACCATCTGCGTGTTGACCTGTCGCGCGAAGTCGCCCGCCTCATCGAGCACGTACGCGATTCCGCCCGACATGCCGGCACCGAAGTTGCGGCCGGCCGGGCCGAGGACGACCACGCGGCCGCCTGTCATGTACTCGCAGCCATGATCCCCGACTGCCTCCACCACCGCATCGGCGCCGCTGTTGCGCACGGCGAAGCGCTCGCCCGCCATACCGCAGATGTAGGCCTCACCGCTCGTTGCGCCGTAGAGCCCGACGTTACCAATGATGATGTTCGCTTCCGGTGCGAACGGCGAGCCAGCCGGCGGGTAGACCACGATCCGGCCTCCGGACAGTCCTTTGCCGAGATGGTCGTTGGCGTCGCCTTCCAGCACGAACGTCATGCCGCGCGGCATGAATGCCGCAAAGCTCTGCCCGGCCGAGCCCTTGAAGCCGATGCGAATGGTATCGTCCGGCAGGCCCTCCGGGCCGTACCGGCGCGTGATCTCGCTGCCGGTGATGGTGCCGACGACACGATTGACATTGTGGATCGGCAGCTCGGCGCGCACCCGCTCGCCGCGCTCGATCGCCGGCCGGCAGAGCTCGAGCAGCGTCGTCAGATCCAGGGATTTCTCCAGGCCGTGATCCTGCTCGATCTGGCGGAAACGGCCGACTTCGGCGCCGACGTCCGGCTGATAGAGGATGTTGCTGAAGTCGAAACCCTTGGCCTTCCAGTGATCCACGGCCTTCTTCGGGCTCAGGCGATCGACCCGGCCGATCATCTCCTCCACGGTGCGGAAGCCGAGCTGCGCCATGATCTCGCGCATGTCCTGGGCGATGAAGCGCATGAAGCTGATCACGTGCTCCGGCTTGCCGGCGAACTTCTCCCGCAGCCGCGGATCCTGCGTGGCCACGCCCGCGGGACAGGTGTTGAGGTGGCAGACGCGCATCATGATGCAGCCGACCGCTACCAGCGGCGCCGTCGCGAAGCCGAATTCCTCTGCCCCGAGAAGGGCCGCGATGACGACATCACGTCCGGTCTTGAGTTGCCCGTCCGCCTCCACCGCGATGCGGCTGCGGAGATTGTTGAGGACCAGCGTTTGATGCGTTTCCGCGATGCCGAGCTCCCACGGCAATCCGGCGTGCGCGATCGAGGTCTGGGGTGATGCTCCGGTGCCGCCATCGTGACCACTGACCAGTACGACGTCGGCGTGCGCCTTGGCGACGCCTGCAGCGATGGTTCCGACTCCCACCTCCGATACCAGCTTGACGCTGATCCGAGCCTCCCGGTTGGCGTTCTTCAGATCGTGGATCAGCTCCGCCAGATCCTCGATGGAGTAGATGTCATGATGCGGGGGTGGGGAGATGAGACCGACTCCCGCCGTGGTATGCCGTGTCTTGGCAATCCATGGATACACCTTGGTGCCCGGCAGCTGGCCGCCCTCACCGGGCTTCGCGCCCTGCGCCATCTTGATCTGCAGCTCGCGTGCGCTGACGAGATAGTGGCTCGTCACGCCGAAGCGTCCCGAGGCCACCTGCTTGATGGCGCTGTTCTTCGAATCGCCGTTCGGCAGCGGCTGGTAGCGCTCGGGGTCTTCGCCACCTTCGCCGGTGTTGCTCTTGCCGCCGATGCGGTTCATGGCGATCGCGAGCGTCTCGTGCGCCTCCTTGCTGATCGAGCCATATGACATGGCGCCGGTCTTGAAGCGCTTGACGATGCTGTCGACCGGCTCGATTTCTTCCAGCGACACGGGCTCGGACGGAGCGAACTCCAGCAGCCCTCGCAGGGTAGCGAGCGTCTTCGATTGGTCGTCGACCAGCTTCGCATACGACTTGTAAGTCGCGTAGCTGCCGGAGCGCACGGCCTTCTGCAGGCGATGGATCGACTCCGGGTTGAAGAGGTGATGCTCGCCGTCGGCGCGCCACTGATACATGCCGCCCGCCTCGAGCGCGTGCGCCCTGCCCGGCCGCGCGGGGAAGGCGGCGCGGTGGCGCATCAGCACTTCCTGCGCGACAGTCTCCATGCCGATGCCGCCGATGCGCGAGGCGGTCCAGGTAAAGTACTGATCGATGACGTCCTGACGCAGTCCCACGGCCTCGAACACCTGCGCGCCGTGATAGCTCTGGATGGCGGAGATGCCCATTTTGGACATCACCTTGATGACTCCCTTGGTCGCCGCCTTGCCGAAATTCTTGCACGCGAGCCTGGCGTCGACGTTGGTCACCAGCCCCTCATGGATCATGCTCTCCAGTGTCTCGAACGCCAGGTACGGATTGACCACCGAGCAGCCGAAGCCGATGAGCAGTGCAAAGTGATGCACCTCGCGCGCCTCGCCCGTCTCGAGGACGAGGCTGACGCGCGTACGCAGTCCCTGACGGATGAGGTAATGATGCAGTGCGCTCACCGCGAGCAGTGCCGGCACGGCGGCGAACTCGCGGCTGATGCCGCGATCGCTGAGGATGAGGATGTTGACTTCCTCGTCCTCGATGAGGCGCCGCGCCGCGAGGCAGAGCTCCTCCACCGACTTCGTCAGGCCCCTCTCCCCGCGAGTGGCGCGGAAGAGGATGGAAAGCGCGCCGACCTTGAGGCCCGGGAGGGCGAGCCGGCGCACTTTGGCGAGTTCCTCGTTGGTGAGGATCGGGCCCTTGAGCTCGAGCCGGCGGCAGTCCGCGGGTTGCGGCCGCAGGAGGTTGCCTTCGGAGCCCAGCCAGACCTCCGAAGCGGTGATGAGCTCCTCGCGGATGCAGTCGATCGGCGGGTTGGTCACCTGCGCGAAGAGCTGCTTGAAATAGTCGTAGAGCAGGCGAGGGCGGGCTGAGAGCGCCGCGAGCGGCGTGTCGTTGCCCATCGATCCCACCGCCTCGACGCCGTTCTTCGCCATTGGCTCGAGGAGCGTGCGCTGGTCCTCGAAGGTGTAGCCGAAAGCGATCTGTCGCGCGCGCAGCGTGTCCGGGTCGGTCGACGGCAGCTCGGCGACGGGCGGAAGGTCCTTCAGGTGCACCAGATGCTCGTCGAGCCAGACCCGATACGGATGCTCGGTCGCAACGGTGCGCTTGATCTCCTCGTCCTCGATGATGCGGCCCTGCTCGGTGTCGACCAGGAACATCCGTCCCGGTTGCAGCCGTCCCTTGCGCACCACGTCTTGCGGCGGCACGTCGAGCACTCCGGCCTCGGAGGCCATGATGACGAGATCGTCTTTGGTGACGTAGTAGCGGGAGGGGCGCAGGCCGTTCCTGTCGAGGACCGCCCCGATCCGCTTGCCGTCGGTGAAGGCGATCGAGGCTGGGCCGTCCCAGGGCTCCATCAGGCTGGAGTGATACTGGTAGAAAGCCGTGAGGTCCGCGTCCATGTTTTCATGGTTCGACCACGGCTCCGGGATCAGCATCATCATGGCATGCGGCAGCGAGCGTCCGGCGAGCACCAGCAGCTCGAGCGTGTTGTCGAGCATCGCCGAGTCGCTGCCATTCGGATTGACGACCGGCAGGATCTTCGGCGTGTCCTCGCCGAAGAGGTCCGAGGCGAAAAGCGCCTCGCGCGCCTTCATCCAGTTGAAATTGCCGCGCAGCGTATTGATCTCGCCGTTGTGGGCCAGATAGCGATAGGGGTGTGCCCGGTCCCAGCTCGGGAACGTGTTGGTGCTGAAGCGGGAGTGCACCAGCGCCAGCGCCGTCTCCATGGCCGGGTGCTCGAGATCGGTGAAGTACCTGGTGAGCTGCTCGGTGAGCAGCATGCCCTTGTAGACGAAGGTCTTGTGCGAGAGGCTGCACAGATACCAGTACTCGGCGCCATCGATGGTCGAGGTGCGTATCTCGCTGTAGGCGCGCTTCCTGATGATGTAGAGCTTGCGCTCGAACTCCGCCTCATCGCGCACCCCGGGGCCACGCCCGATGAATACCTGGCGGATGAAGGGCTCACCGGCCCGCGCGGTTTCCCCGAGCGAGCTGTTGTTCACCGGCACGGTGCGCCAGCCGAGGACGATCTGCCCTTCGGACTGGATGATGTGCTCGAACACTTCGACCAGCCGCCGCCGCCGTGTCGGATTGCGGGGGAAGAAGACGAGCCCGCTGGCATACTCGCCGGGACCCGGGAGCGAGAAGAGGCGGTCCTTCTTCGCTACGTGCTGGAAGTAGGCATGAGGCATCTGGATGAGCACGCCCGCGCCATCGCCGGTATTGGCCTCGCAGCCGCACGCGCCCCGGTGATCGAGGTTGCGCAGCACCTGGATGGCCTGCTCGAGGATGCGATGCGATTTACGCCCCTTGACGTCGACGACGAAGCCCACGCCGCAGGCCTCGTGCTCGAACCACGGGTCGTACAGCCCCTGCTTTTTCGGGGCTAGATGCCGGGGGCGGGGACCTGTCCCCCGAAGCCCCGCAGGGGCGTAGTGGGGGTGATGTCGCATGACTTATCGGCCTCTCATTGCTGGGAAAGCGGGCGCACGCTTCCACTCGCCGGTGCGAGTTCCCATCGATGCATGGGTCTCGCCGGCGGCGCTCGCAAAATTGTCAAAGCTGGAGGGCGGATCTCGGCGCTGCACCCGGACGCATGAGAGGGAGTCCGGGCGGCGCGTGCCCGTCTGAGCCGCCGATATAGCTCCGATAATATCCGTCCGTAACACCGGGTCAATGCCGGCACGGCCCTTTTGCGCAGATTTTTAACGTCTTCTGCCCCTTTATGGGGCAGACACCCAGAATCAGGCAGTTGACGCTCCAACTGGGACGGGTCCGTCCGCCCTTACCCGACGCGCGCTCCCAGCCCAAGCCGACGCACCGTCGCACCTGCTATCCCGCAGGCCGCTCGAGAAATCGCACCACATTGCCGGTGGCCTGATGGCCCACCTGCCGACTTGTTTATGGTATCACCCGACCCACGGAGGTCCGATGAAAATTGCAACTTTCAATGTCAATGGCATCGGCGCGCGCCTGCCGGCGCTGCTCGAATGGCTCGCCCGCGAGTCCCCGGACGTAGCCTGCCTGCAGGAGCTGAAGGCCCCGGATGCCGCATTTCCGCTGGCGGCGGTTCGCCTTGCCGGCTACGAGGCGGTGTGGCACGGCCAGCGCTCGTTCAACGGCGTTGCCATCCTCGCCAAGGGCGCCTCGCCGGTGGAGATCCGCCGGGGGCTGCCGGGCGATCCCGACGATACCCACAGCCGCTACATCGAAGCGCAAGTCGGCGACGTCGTAGTCGGCTGTCTGTACCTGCCTAACGGCAACCCGCAGCCCGGCCCGAAGTTCGACTACAAGCTGGCCTGGTTCGAGCGGTTCATCCGCCATGCGGAGACGCTCTGCGGTGTCGGCAAGCCGGTGGTGCTGGCCGGTGACTACAACGTTGTGCCAACCGACTCCGATATCTACGATGCAGCCAACTGGCGCAAGGACGCGCTGTTGCAACCGCAAAGTAGAGCTGCATATCAGCGTCTTCTCGATCAAGGCTGGACAGATGCCGTGCGCGCGCGTCATCCGACTGAGCGAATCTATACGTTCTGGGATTTCTTCCGGGATCACTTCAAGCGCAACGCGGGATTGCGCATCGATCATCTGCTCCTGAGTCCCGACCTCGCGCCGCGGCTCATCGATGCCAACGTCGACCGCTGGGTGCGCGGCGGTGAGAGGCCGAGCGATCATGCGCCCACGTGGGTGCGCATCGCGCCGCCCTGATGTCGTCATCGGCTGCCTTCAGCGGGAACCCGGCGGCTGTTTTTACATTTCTACCCTGAGTCCCTAGAGTAGAGTGGTGGCTGGAACGACGCGCAGCGACAACCTGGCCCTGATGGCCATCGCCCTGTTTCTGGACGTCGATGGCACATTGCTCGAGATCGCCGCGACCCCTCAGGACGTGTCGGTCTCCGACGACCTGCGGCAGCGGCTGCGGACCATAGCCCATGCGGGCGGTGGAGCCGTGGCGTTGGTCAGTGGACGCGCGATCGTGGATCTCGATGCTCTGTTTGCGCCGCTGAAGCTGCCTTCGGCCGGTCTGCACGGCTTCGAGCGACGCGGCGCCTCTGGTGCATACTGCAGGCGGCCGGTCCCATCCACCGCCGCGCTCGAGCTCGCGCGTGGCGCAATGTTGGATCTCGCGCAGCGGCATGCGGGCCTGCTCGTGGAGGACAAGCGCTTTGCGCTGGCGCTGCACTACCGCAAAGCGCCGCACCTGGAGGACACTGTCGTGAAGACAATGGAGGAAGTGGCCGCGGAGCTCGCGCAGGAGCTCGAGCTGCAACGTGGCAAGATGGTCGTTGAGCTGCGCCCCATCGGTGCTACCAAGGCGGAGGCCGTGGCCGCCTTCATGGCGGAAACGCCGTTTGCCGGCCGCCTGCCGGTCTTCATCGGTGACGATCTGACGGACGAGCCGGCATTCGAGCTCGTCAATCGACTCGGAGGTGTGTCGGTGGTAGTGAGTGCCACGCGTGCTTCAGCCGCACGCAGCCGTCTCGCGGATGTGGCTGCGGTGCATGACTGGCTGTCGCGGTTACAGGCGCAGCCCGCGGCACGGATTCAAGGCTGATGGCCCGGCTGATCAACGTTTCCAACCGCGTGCCGCTGGCGAAGACCGCGGCGCCAGGCGGCCTCGCGGTTGGCGTGCTCGCCGCGATGCGCGCGGGGGGGGGGCTCTGGTTCGGCTGGAACGGCGAGACCAGCAGCCAGGAGCCCGGGGAGCCGGAGATCACCATTCGCGACTCTCTGACCTACGCCACCATCCCGCTGCCGCAGACCCTCTACGAGCGCTACTACAGCGGCTTCGCCAACGGCACCCTCTGGCCACTGTTTCATTACTTCCTTGCCGGCTTTCGCTACGAGGACCAGGAATACGCCGCTTACGAGCAGGCCAACGCACTGTTTGCCTCGCGGCTGGTACCGCTGCTCGCGCCGGGCGATCTGATCTGGGTGCACGACTACCACCTCATTCCCCTCGCGGAGAAGCTGCACGCGCGGGGCGCAAGCCAGCCGATGGGCTTTTTCCTCCATGTCCCCTTTCCGCACTTCGAGGTGCTGCGCGCGCTGCCGACTTTCGCGGAGATCCTGCGCGCGCTGCTGGCGTACGACCTCGTCGGCTTTCAGACGGAAACCGATCGCAGGAGTTTTCTGGATGCCGTGCGCATCCTCTGGGGCGCCGAGGCGGTCGCGGAGGGCGGCGCGGTGAGCAGCAACGGCCGTACGACCCGTACCGGCGTCTATCCCATCGGTGTCGACGTCGATGCGATTGCACAGAGCGCAGCCAAAGCGTCAGGCTCGTCGCCCGTGCAGCGGATGATGCAAAGCCTCGTTGGCCGGCGGCTCATTGCCGGTGTCGACCGGCTCGACTACAGCAAGGGATTGCTGGAGCGCTTCCAGGCATACCGGCAGTTCCTCGATAGCTATCCGGAGCAGCTCGGCCAGGTCACTTTCCTGCAGATCGCGCCACTCGGGCGGCAGAAAGTGCAGGCCTACTCCCAGATCCGCGACTCGCTCGAGCAGAGCTCCGGGCGCACCAACGGTCGCTTTGCCGATGCTGACTGGACGCCGATCCGTTATCTCAACCGCAACTTCCCGCACGCGACGCTGATGGGCTTCCTCCGTGCCGCCCAGGTGTGTCTCGTCACAGCGCTGCGCGACGGCATGAACCTCGTCGCCAAGGAGTTCATCGCCGCGCAGGATCCCGACGATCCGGGCGTACTCGTGCTCTCCAACCGCGCCGGTGCCGCTTGCGAGCTGACCGAGGCCCTGCTCGTCAATCCTTACGATACGAGAGGCATAGCGCGCGCCATCCAGCGCGCGCTCACCATGCCGCTGGCGGAGCGCCGCGCGCGCCACTCGACCTCTCTTGCCACCTTGCGCGAGAACGACATTCACCGCTGGCACACGCGCTTCGTCGACGATCTGCAGGCGGCGCGCGGGCGCTGCCCGACCCGTAGGAGCGCTGAGCCCACGGAGCTGTCGGCCTTCCGCCGTCACTAGCTAGTTGGCGGGTCTCATTGACTCGCCTTGGGCCGCGCGATTGAGCAGCGCACCACCAGCTCCAGATCGAGGCGGGGACGCGGGATCGGCCGTGGCCAGCCGTTCCGATGCGGCCGGTGTTGGATGATGAGGTCGGCGGCGATGCGCGCGATCTCGCGCACCGGTTGGCGTACCGTGGCGAGCTGCGGCCAGATCATGCTCGCGACTGGCGCATCGTCGAAGCCGGCGATCGACAGCTCCCCCGGCAGCTCCAGTCCCAGTTGTCGCGCGACACAGGCCGCCGCTGCCGCCATGTCGTCGTTGCTTGCAAAAATCGCAGTCGGGCGCGAGCTCGAGGCCAGGATGCGCCGGGCGCACTCCAGGCCGTCCGAGAACTCGAAATTGCCGGTCTGTACGAGCTCGGGCTCGATGCTCACGGCCCGCGCGTGCATGGCGTCCGCGAAACCGAGATAGCGCTGCTCGGTCGCCCGGTGCCCGGGCGGCCCCAGCATGAAGCCGATCCTGCGATGCCCCTGCTCGAGCAGCTGCACCGTCATTTGCCGTGCCGCCGCGCGGTCGTCCGTGTCGACGGAGGGTGAGTCGACCGGCTCGCGCATGGGAGCGATGTGCACGGCCGGCACGCCGGCTTCCGCCAGCGCGGCGCGCACCACCGGATGGTCACTCAACGGCGGCAGCAGAATGGCGCCTTCCAGCCGCAGCTGCCGCACCAGCATGGTCACGTCGCGCGCCATGTCCTTGCTTGCGATGTCGAGCGGCTGCACCATCACGTGCAGGTCTGACTCCCGACAGCGCTGCACGGCGCCGGTCTGGAACTCGTTCAGGTAATCGCCCGGTTTGTCGTAGAAGAGACCGATCAGGAACGAGCGGGCGCCGGCCAGGCCCCGCGCATTGAGATTTGGCTGATAATCGAGCTGCCGGATGGCCTCCAGGATGCGCGCGCGCGTCTCGCCCCGTACGCCGCGCTCGTTGTTGATGACGCGGGAGACGGTCTTGGGAGAGACCCGGGCGCGATCCGCGACCATCTGGATCGTCGCCGGTCCGCGCCGCTCGCTCATCTCTTTGTTCATTCGGGTACGATAAAACAAATGTCAACGCTGTCAACCGGCGCGTCCATCCTCGACCTCCTGGTCGTGATCGCATGCGCCGGAGGCATCGTCGCGTTCGGACTCGCGGTCTCGCGCCGCAGGGCGAAGGCGGAAGAGTACTTCCTCGCCGCGCGCGCCTCGCGCTGGCCGGCAATCGGGCTGGCGCTGTTCGCTTCAAACATCTCCTCGACGGCGATCGTGGGGCTCGCTGGAGCCGCCTACGTCATGGGCATCTCCGTGTACGACTACGAGTGGTCGGCCGGCGTCGTGCTCGTCTTCTACTGCGTGTTCCTGCTGCCCTTCGTGTTGCGCAGCCGCGCCTACACCATGCCGGAGTTTCTCGAGCGCCGCTACGACGGCCGGGCACGCCTGTATTTCGCGGTGCTCAACGTTTTCCTCAATGTCCTGGTGGATTCGGCCGCGGCGCTCTATTGCGGCGCGCTCGTCTGCCGGATGCTGCTGCCCGGGCCGCCGCTGTGGGCGATCGTCGCAGTACTGGCCGGCGCCGCGGGTCTCTACACACTGGCCGGGGGCCTGCGCGCCGTGATCTATACGGAGGCCGTGCAGGCGCTGCTGCTGATTGCCGGCGCAGTCACCATCTCGGTCGCTGCCTTCACTCACGCGGGTGGCTGGCGCGCCATCGCGCGCGGGGTCGATCCGGCGATGCTGTCGCTGATCCGGCCGGCCAGCGATCCCGGCGTCCCTTGGCCCGGGCTCGTCCTCGGCATCCCGGTGCTGGGAATCTACTACTGGTGTACCAACCAGTACATGGTCCAGCAGACGTTGGCGGCACGAAGTCTCGACGACGGGCGCGGCGGGGCGCTGTTCGCGGGCTTGCTGAAACTGACGGTGCTCTTCCTGATGATCCTGCCCGGGACGTTCGCGCTCGTGCTCTTCCCGCACCTCTCTCGTCCGGATCTGGTCTATCCGACACTCATGCTGCGACTGCTGCCCGAGGGACTTTTGGGGCTGGTCGCGGCCGGTTTCGTCGCAGCCACCATGGCTTCGGTCGCCTCCACACTCAACTCCGCCTCCACCATCATCACCATGGATGTGGTGAAGCGGATCGCTCCCGATCTTTCCGAAGGACAGATCGTGCGCATCGGGCGCAGGAGCATGGTGGTGTTGCTGATCATGGCCGTGCTCTGGGCGCCGCAGCTGCCGCAATTCGGCACCCTGTGGCAGTATTTACAGGCGATGCTGGCCTATGCCGTGCCCCCGGTCGTCGCGTTGGTTCTCACCGGCACCTTCTGGCGCGGCGCCAACGCGGAAGGCGCGGCGGCCACGTTGGTGCTGGGCACCGCTTGCGGGATCGCGCTCTTCATCGCGAACGTGCCGCTGCACCTGCTGCATCTCCACTTCCTGTATGTCGCACCGCTGCTCTTGGTCCTGGACACCGCGATCCTGGTCGTCGTGAGCTTGCGCAGCCGCGCCGCGCCATCCGCCGTCGCCTCGGCGCTGGTCTGGACACCGGCGCATTACCGCGCGGAGACGCAGCGGCTGCGATCCGTCGCGCTCTGGCGCAACTACCGGGCGCAGGCGCTGGTCCTGCTCGTCCTGACGGCTATCGTCGTCGTGATTTTCAGATAGTTACTCGGCCGCGGCGCCAACTGCCACCCACGCCAGGTCGGCGTTGGACACGGACTCCAGTTTGAAGGTTCGTGCCGCAGCCGCCATCCGTGTGAGCGCCTGAGCCAGCGGCATCGGCGGCTTGGTGTCGCCTTTCTTGACCTTGTGGAAGCGTACCGGATTGATCCGCGCGACCACGTAGTTGCGCAAGTACGGCGACTTGAAGCCGCGCTGCTGCAGCGTGGCGATGACCTTTTTCACCTGGGCATCGATATCGAGCAGCCGGGCGGCATGGTCCTCCCGTTCCCTCAGGCTGGTGGCCAGGGGCTTGTCGCCGAAGCGGTCGACCTTCTTCAGCAGCGCGCTGTAGGCGCCCCCGGCGAAGCGCGACGAGCGCTCGTAAACCACTCCCAGGGTCAGAAGCTCGGGTGCTTCGAACTCAGCCGCCAGCGACGACTCGCTGCCGCTTTTCTGCCGCTTCGCCAGATTGCGCGCCATGCGGATCACCTCGAGGCTCCGGTCGCGCAGGTTGTGCGCCTTCTCGGTGTTCAATGCCAGGATGCGATAGGCCAGCGCCTCGTCCGGCGAGATGAGCGCGGTGATCTGGCGCAAGCCGAGTACCTTCGCTGCCGCGAGCCGGTGCCGCCCGTTTGGCGTCCAGAATTTCCCGTCCTCTCCGCGCACCACGATCAGCGGATCGAGAAAGGTGGCCGTCTCGCCTATCTTTTCCGCGAGCCGTTTGGCGTGCGTCGGCGAGAGGTCGCGCTGGAACGGTGTCGGCTGCACCGCCGCGAGCGGCAGGCAGGCGAGCAGCAGCGGCCGCCCACCCATTGGCTCGTGATAGGCTCCGATCGGCGCACCGCCTGCTTCGCGGACCAGCGCCACCAGCTCCGCCACCTCCGGACTATCGACGCTCAAGGCGATTTGCGAGGCGTCCAGGCCGCGCGCGTGCGCCCCCGGCGCGAGCTTTCCCCTGGAGCGCTTGGTTGGGGTCCGGCCGCGGGTGCCGGAGGTCTTCTTGCGGGCTGCCATGCGCGCTACGGTGCACAATAAACGCGTTTTGGTCAATTGGCGTGGGCGGCTCCCTTTTCATTCGGATCTACTGATGGATACGGCTTTCCAGACACTGCGCGCGCCTGCCGGGGACCTCCCGGCGCGGCGCTTCGATTCCCAGGGACGTGCGCACGTCGATTTTCGCGCGGTGTTGGCGCTCGCCCTGCCGCTGATGGCCAACAGTGCGGTGCAGATCATTCTGAATCTCACCGACATGTGGTTCGTTGGGCACATCTCGACTGACGCTCTGGCCGCCGTCGGCGCGGTACAGTGGACGGTCATCGCCGTCGTCCTGGTGCTGGGGGGTGCAAGCCTGGCGGTGCAGACGCTTGCCGCGCACGCCCACGGCGCACGGCGTTATCGGCGGGCTGCACAGGCTGCCTGGACGGCGCTATGGCTGACACTCTGCGTAACGCCCCTTTTCATCGCGCTCGGTGCCGCAGGAAAGGAGGTTCTGGCGCCGTTCGGGTTCAACCCGGGAATCGCCAACCTGGCGCAGGAGTTCTGGTTTCCGCGCATCGGCGGCGCGCCTTTCGGTGTTGCAGCCTGGGCGATGATCGGCTTCTTCAACGGCATCGGCCGCCCGCGCGTCAGTTTTCTCGTGGCCATTTCGACCGCGATCGCCAACGCCATCTTCAACTACATCTTCATCTTTCATCTGGGCTGGGGTGTCGCAGGCTCCGCCTGGGCGAGCAACGTCGCGCAGGCGGTCGGCTTCGCGATGGCATTCAAACTCTTTCTGAGGGTTCCGTTCCGTCAGTCCCACAAGTCGCACCTGGCGTGGCGTCCCCGCAAGCGCCTGCTCCGCGAGCAGCTGCGCCTCGGACTGCCCATGGGCATGATGCCCGCGGCGGACGTGCTCGGATTCTCAGTGTTCCAGATGATGGAAGTGCGTTATGGCACTGTGCCCGGGGCGGCGACCCAGATGGTCTCCGTCCTGACCTCGATCGCCTACCTGCCAGGCATCGGCATTGCGACCGCCGGGACCACCCTCGTCGGGCAATCGATCGGGGCCGGCGACCGGGAGTGGGCGATGCGGCTCGGCACACGGGTGATCCTGATGGCGGCGCTGGTGATGGGAGGCATCGGCCTGGCGCTCGCGATCGTGGGACCCTGGGTACTGCCGCTTTTTGCCGAGGCGCACGACCGCAATGCCACCGCAGCCGTCACTCTCGGCATCCAACTTCTCTGGCTGGCCGCCGCCTATCAGTTCTTCGACGGTCTGAATCTCGGCAGCAGCATGTGTCTGCGCGGCGCGAAGGACGTCCGCGTGCCGGTCGCGATCGTCTTCCCGGTGTGCTGGCTCGTATTCCTGCCGCTCGCGCACATCCTGATTTTCGCGCCTGGTCAGGGTTGGTTTCACTTCCTGCCGCAACTGGGTTATGGCGCCCGCGGCGGCTGGGCGGCGGTACTGGTTTACATCTTCCTCCTCGGCATGACGCTCTATCTGCGCTGGTACTCGCGCGCCTGGCAACGGATCAGGGCCTGATTTGATAATGCTTTACCGTGCGGTATACTTTCGGCAATGGTTGGGAGTTTGCAGATGACGAAGTCGCCTCTCTTGCCGATCGCGCTGCTCCCGGTGTTCGCCATCGCGGCAGCCGGTTGCGCGAGCCATCAGCCGCCTGCGGCGCTCTCGGCCCAATTGACCGTCATGCAGGAGGCAAATGACCTCGGATACACCACTCCGAAGGTAGTCAATGGCGAGACGCTCTATTGCCAACCTGAGGAGGTGACCGGCTCCATGGTGCCAAAGCTGGCCTGCCTCAACGCAGATGAGGTGACGGCTCAGGTGCGGGTGCAAGGGGACTTGCTCCTGTTCCTGAAGTCACCGCCGAACGCTACGCCAAATCCAAAACTCCCCCCGGCCGCGGCCCAGGCTAGCCCCTTGCGGGGTGGCTTGCTCGCCTGGTTGTAGGGATCGTAGCCGCCACCTGGGGGCTGGATGCGCAGCTCCTCGTCCTTCTTGTCCTTTACCGTGGGGTATACTTTCGCCAATGGTTGGGAGTTTGCAGATGAAGAAGCCGCCTCTCTTGCCGATCGCGCTGCTCCCCGTACTTGCCATCGCGGCAGCCGGTTGCGCGACCCATCAGCCGCCCGCGGCGCTCTCGGCCCAATTGACCGTCATGCAGGCGGCAAATGAACTCGGGTACACCACCCCGAGGGTCGTCGATGGCCAGACGCTCTATTGCCAACCTGAGGAGCTGACCGGCTCCATGGTCCCAAAGCTGGCCTGCCTCAACGGGGATGAGGTGATGTCTCAGGCTCGGAAACAGGGGGACTTGATCCAGTACCTGAAGACGCCGCCGAGCGCTCCTCCAAGACCGGGGGGTCCCGGCTAGCGGTCCTTGCGGGGCGGCTTGCCCGCCTGGTTGTAGGGATCGTAGCCGCCGCCCGGGTCGCGGCTGTCGGGCTGGATACGCAGCTCCTCGTCCTTCTTGTCTTCCATCTCCAGATGCGACACCTCCAGCTTCTTGAGCAGCCGCGAGGTGGCTTCGATGGCGTTTCGTCCCGTATCCTTCAGCCAGTCCCATACCGCGTTGCCGCGCTCATCGTGACGGACCCGGCCCGAAGGGATCGAGTCGTCCTTCGGGGTCGGCTTCACATACTCCGCCCCCTGGCCTGGCGGGGTGGATTTCGGCTTGGGTCTCTGCGGAGGCTCCATGCTGCGCCCATCCGACGCTCAGATACGTCCATCGGGACTATAGCGGAGTTCCCGCAGCCGCACTACCAGCCATAATACCGGCCACAATAGGGCACTTGCGTGCCCAGTTCGCCTTAGGGGAAGTTGCATGAAGGGCCGTTTCGCTTTGACCTGTCTGCCAGCCGCTCTGCTCGCGCTGGCTTCCTTCGGCGCCTCGGCGGCCGCCCCGATCCATCTGAGCGATTTTCGGATGCTCGTGCAGATCGGCGGCGCGCGATTCTCGCCCGACGGGGCGCAGCTCGCGTTCATCGCTGCGCGCTCCGATTTCATACACGACCGTTATGCCGGGACGCTGTACGTCACACCCATCAAGGGTGGCGAGCCCCGCATTCTGGTCGCTGACATCCCTGAGCTCGGCGCGCCGCAATGGTCCCCCGACGGCCGGACCATCGCTTTTCTCGGCGCGGTGGACGATCGGCAGACTCAGGTCTACACGGTGCCTGCGGCGGGCGGTACGCCCACCGAGCTCAGCGATGCGACGAACGGCGTCGAGCAGTATGAGTGGAGTCCGGATGGGAACACGATCGCCTACGTGACCCCAGACGACTCGCCTCTCAGCGCGAAAGACGTGCGCACGCACAACGACCTTTTCACGATCCACGACGACGACTATCTGGTCGACAAGCCATCGGTCCCATCGCACATCTGGCTACTCTCGGTGAAGACTGGCAAGGCGCGGCAGCTCACCCGCGGCTCGGCGAGCGCACTCGAGACCGCGCCGCCCATCAGCGGCGGTATTACCGCGCCATCATGGTCGGCGGACGGTCGGTGGATCGTGTACAACCAACAGGCGGATGCCGACGACAGCGACTCCGACCGGACTACGATAGTCGCTGTGAATGTTGTGAGCGGCGAAGAGCACCCCCTTACGGCCCAACGGACATACGAGTACGCGCCGCGGTTCGCGCCGAAGGGTAACGAGGTCGCTTATCTTTACCTGCACGGACCCGGAGCGATCAGCGACAACGACTTGTTCATCGCCTCGCCCGAAGGCAGCGCTGCCCGGGACGTCAGTGCTGACTTGGATAGAAACATTTCCGCTGATTTCGCGTGGCTGCCGGACGGCAGCGGTGTCGTGCTCATGGCAGATGATCATGTTGGCACCAAGCTCTACGTCCAGCCTCTCCATGGTCAGGGTCATGCACTGAATCTCGGCACTCTCCATGCCATGGAAGTGACATCGTCGGCCGGCGGCTCTCTGGCTGTCGTTGCCGACAGCCCGACGCAAGCACCCGAGCTCTATTTGATGCGTACGCCTGACAGCGCGCCCGAGCGTCTCACCCACTTCAATAGCGCTCTCGCGGCGTTCGATTACCCCGAGAGCGTCGAAGTGCAGTGGCATGCGCCGGACGGCCAACCGAACGACGGCATACTGACCTATCCGAACGGCTACCAGGCCGGTAAGCGCTACCCGCTGGTGGTGTTCAGTCATGGCGGGCCCGAAGCCGCCTCGAACGGTGATTTCGACGTGCCCGAGATCGGACCTCTGCGCGACCTGTTCGCGGCCCGGGGATTCCTGGTCTTCGAGCCGAACTACCGCGGCAGCGACAATCTGGGCACCGCGCATGAGCACGCGATCTACCGTGATCCCGGCGCGGGGCCGGACAGCGACGTGATCTCGGGCATCAGGATGCTCGAAGGCAAGGGCATCGTGGACAGCTCGCGCATCGCCGCGGTCGGACACTCGTATGGCGGCTACATGACGGGCTGGCTGATCTCGCACCAGCAGTTCTGGCGCTGCGCGGTGGTGGCCGATGGCGCGCTGGACTGGACGGAGGAATACGAGCTCTCGGGTGCCGGCAATCTGGCCTGGGCCCGCGACTCTCTCGGCGGCGGTCCCTGGGACAAGCAGAGCGCGGCGCTCTATCGCACCGGCTCTCCGATGACGTATGCGGGTGACATCACGACGCCGACCCTGATCCTTTCCGGTACCGACGATGTAACCGTGCCGATCACGGAGTCCTTCGCGCTCTATCACGCGTTGAGCAGCCGCGGGATTCCGGTGAAGTTAATCGGCATCCCCGGTGCCCACCACTCACCGCAGGATCCGGTACACGCGGAGCTCTACTACCGCGCGATCGACGACTGGGTGGCGGCGCAGCTCGGCTCGCGCTAAGGTATTCGGGTGTTGACGCTGCTCCTCTGGCTGATCCTGCTGGTCCTGTGCTGGCCCGTGGCCCTGTTGGCGCTGGTGCTGTGGCCCATCGTCTGGCTGCTGTTGCTGCCGTTCCGCCTGCTCGGGATCGCCGTCGACGGTGTCTTCGGGCTCTTGCGCGCGCTGCTTTTCCTGCCGGCCAGGGTGATCAGCGGTAGGCCGTCGCGTTAGACGCGCGACCGGATCAGTGGTATTCGCGCGGCAGCGGTGCGTAGGATGCCGGGAACAGCTGCTTGAGGCTCGTCAGCTTCGGCAGGTCGTTGACCTCGATGTACTCGAGGTGCGAGTTCTTGATCATGAAGTCCTGCTGGCTGAGGCCAACGGGGTTGAACCTCGAGTACGCATCGACGCGAGTGACGATCGGCTTGGGGTATACATTGGCGTGACCCAGCTGCGCGATGTACGCCTGCGCGATCTTTCGCTGCTGATCGCTCATGTAGAAGATGTCCGAGCGATATCCGCTGCCCACATCGGGACCCTGACGGTTGAGCTGCGTAGGATCGTGCACTACGGAGAAGAAGATCTGCAGCAGCTGGCCATAACTGATCACTTTGGGATCGAAGGTGATCATCACCGACTCGGCTCCGCCGTCGTCGTCGCTGTGCCCGCCGGTGAACCCGGCAACGACCCGCTGGATGCCCTTGACGTGCTCGAAGATGCCCTGCGTTCCCCAGTAACAGCCGCCCGCCAGGTCCGCCTTTTCGGAGCTGCTGGAGACTCGGTTGCCGAGAACGGGTGCCGGGATGACCGTCGGCTTTTCCTGCCCCCATGCCGTGCAGGCGCAGGCGCAGGCGAGCAGAATGAAGGCGGTAAGCGATCGAAACATGGCGGCTCCTGGCGCGACGGATGTCGGCCCATGCGGCTGACGCCGCGATTTTGCCGCACCCGCGGCTGGCTCGACAGGACCATTATGGCGGGCGAGCGGACCATTATCGGGGCTGCACCCGCGAGCGCTCAGTCGCTGCGCCCGACCTGCAGCTTCGCGGTGGTCCCCCTGTCCGCGACTTCCAACAGGAATTCGATCGGCCGGCAGCAGATCGCGCAATCCTCGATATAACTCGTCGATCCGGAGCTGAAATCGACCATGGTCTCGAACGGCTCGCCGCAGTAGGGGCATTGCACGGTCCGTAGCTGCAGGCTCGCGCCGCCCCCGGGAGTCGCTTCGGCGTCGCCCGGCTCGAACACCGGCTCGAGGCCATAGAGCTCGTCCACCTCCGGCGGGTTGTCCTTGTGTGCCGCCACCCTACTCACCCGCTGTCGATGAGTCTGGCGCGACCTCCGGCGTTTCATGGCTCGCCTTCTGTTCCGACGGCCGCGTGTGGCGCAATGCCGAGATCAGCATCATCGCGGCGGCGTACAACACCACGCACACGACCAGCCAGCGCAACAGGACCAGTGGAATCGATTTGATCAGGTAGCCGGCGACGAGCACCGCCGGCGGGCCACCCAAAGCGAATCCCAACGCCACTCCCACGCTGTAGCGGCGGCTGCGCACGAAACGCAAGCCGCCGACGGGCATGAGAAAAGCGCACGAGCCCATCATGATCGGGAATGCCGCCCGCGGGTCGAGGCCAAGGAGGCTCAGCATGATCAGACAGGGTGCGTACAGCCCTATGCCGAGCGTCATGAGCGCGCCGAGCACGAAATTTCCGGCTACTGCCACCACGAAGGGTGTACCTGAGAAGGCGGTCGCGGATCCTCCCACGGGCATCCACTTGAGGTTGGCCGCGACGAAGAGCGCCGCCGCGACGGCGAGTGCGCTGCCCATGCCCACCTGAATCGCGCGCCGCGGCATCCGTGCCACCACTCCCGCACCGAGCCACGCGCCCAGTATCGACGCGACGATCATCGCAATGAGCAGGCGTGGGTCGACGACGATCGCTGCGATGAAAATGAGCGCTTCCGTCAACACCGGCAACGCGTGGCCGACGTTAAGCGTGCCCGGGATGTCCTCGTCCGGTATCCGGTGAGCGAACTTCAGGGCCGCGGTCGAGGGGGCGAAGTTGCCGATTCCGAGCGTATCGAGGAAGTTGGTGATGAGTCCCACGGCGAGATCGAACACGCCGGGCCGTCGCGGCCCCCCGGGGACCGGGCCGCCGCTGCGCGCCGATTCGGCTGAGAGCTGCTGCTCGAGCTGGGGCCAGCGCCACACGTACCATAGCGTCACCGCGGCGAGAAGCCCCAGCACCACGCGCGTCGTGCTGCTCACCGCCGGAGTGAGAAAAGCGGTGAGCCCGACGATCGCGACTGCCCACGCGCCGAGGAGCACCCGCAGTGTGCGGCTCATCGCTCGAACTCGCTCATGGCATTCATTTTCGCCCAGTCGGGCCGTTCACGGCTGATGCTATACGGTATACCATTGGCCTTTCGCCGCAAAATCCACCGAAAGAGACTCCGATGCCCTCGCCACAGACCGCAGCCTGTCCCTGGTCCGGTGTACTCCCAGCCGCGACCACCCAGTTCGATGCCGACCTGAGGGTCGATCTCGCCGCTACCCGCGCGGTGCAGTCCGCGCTGATCGAGGACGGCGTGCACGGCCTGATAGCGCTGGGGACAGTCGGAGAAAACAATTCGCTGACCGCGGAGGAAAAGCGTTCCGTGCTGCGCTGCGCGGTCGAGACGTCTCGCGGCCGGGTGCCGATCGTGGTCGGTGTCTCGGAGCTGACGACGGCGGCGGCGGCGGCATTTGCCCGCGACGCGCAGGCCCTTGGCGCCACCGGCCTCATGCTTCTGCCTGCCATGGTCTACGTGCCGACCGCCCGCGAGTTGGAGTTTCACTTCCGCTCGGTGGCCGAAGCGACGCGCCTGCCGATCATGCTCTACAACAATCCGCCGGCCTACCGCGTCAGCATCGATGTCGAGACACTCGGTCGCCTCGCGGATGTGCCCAACATCGTCGCGGTCAAAGAGTCGGCGCCCGACCCGCGGCGGTTTACCGACGTCTTCAACGCCTGCGGAGAGCGCTTCGCATTGTTCGCCGGTCTCGATGACGTCATGTTCGAGGGGATTCTGCTCGGCGCGCGCGGCTGGGTCTCCGGCCTCAGCAACGCGTTTCCGCGGCAGTCGCTGGCGCTCTACGAGGCGCTGCGGACCGGCGATCTAACCAAGGCCCGCAACATCTATCGCTGGTTCATGCCGCTCCTGCACCTCGACGCCGAGCACGATCTCGTGCAATCGATCAAGTTGGCCGAGCAGATCATGGGCCGCGGCAGCGAAAGAGTGCGGCCGCCGCGCCTGCCGCTTGCCGGAGCGCGGCGGGAAGAGGTGACTCGCATCGTCGAGCGGGCGGCCGCGACCCGCGATCGGCTCGCCTGACGCTCCTCCGTATCGCGGCACGCGCCCTGCTGCCTCCGCAGCATGTGCTGGAGGAGGACGCGGCTATGAAAACGTTGCAAGGCATGAAAGTGGCCATCCTGGCGGCCGAGGGCTTCGAGCAGGCCGAGCTCACGGAGCCGCGCAAAGCGCTCCAGGACGCGGGTGCGCAGACCCAGGTTGTCTCGCCGGCCAAGGGCGAGGTGCAGGGCTGGAAGCATTTCGACAAGGGTGAGCGCATCAAGGTCGATGTACCGCTCGAGCAGGCCGACGCCGGCGACTACGACGCATTGCTGTTGCCGGGCGGCGTGGCCAATCCCGACCAGTTGCGCATGATGCCCAAAGCGGTGCAGTTCGTGCGCGCCTTCTTCGAGTCCGGCAAGCCCGTCGCCGCGATATGCCACGGTCCATGGACTCTGATCGATGCAGGGGTCGTGCGCGGGCGCACGCTGACGTCGTGGCCCTCGCTCAAGACAGACCTGACCAACGCCGGCGCCGTGTGGGTCGATCGCGAAGTCTGCGTCGATCATGGGCTGGTCTCCAGCCGCAAGCCGGCTGACATCCCGGCATTCAACCAGAAGATGATCGAGGAGTTCGCCCGCGGCCGGCAGGCGCGCGGCACCGCGGCGGCGGGAGCCTCGCCGGGAGCGCCTCTGCGCCCGCATTGACTCGCCGGCATCTCAGTGACGGGGCTCGCCGCGGTGACCACCGTAAGCGGCCGGGCGCGCATGTTATGATCGCGCCCACGCTCCAGGTCGCGACGCGTGGGTCGCGAGCCGCCGTCAGCCCGATCGTCACGCATGATTCACCAACTGAGGGTCCTGCTCCGCACTCTTATCCTGCCGCCCGCTTGTCTCCTCATTCTCGGCGCCGTCGGGTTGCTGCTGGCATGGCGCTACCGTCGGCTCGGGTCGGCGCTCGTCGCTGCATCTCTTGCCGCGCTCTGGCTCCTTGCAACACCCGTGATCGCGAATGGTCTGGAACGGATGGCGGATCGTTACCCGGCGTTGAACCTTTCCCAGCCGCTCGCGGCGCAGGCGATCGTGATCCTGGGCGGCGGCGGCTATCGGGCCTATGCCCCTGAATATGGTGGTGGCCCCGCGCCCGCGTACGAGCTGTACGACCGGCTGGCTTACGGCGCGTATGTCGCGCGACATACCAGGCTGCCGATACTGGTGACCGGCGATGGCAAGGAAGCTGTCACGATGGAGGTTTCGCTCTCCCGTGACTTCGGGGTGCAGACGAAGTGGGTGGACGAAGCGGCTGAGGATACATACGACAATGCGCACGACTGCGCGCGTATCCTGCGTGTTGCGGGGGTTGCCGGCGTCGTGCTGGTCACCAGCGATTCTCATCTCTGGCGCGCCGTGCAGGAGTTCGAAGCGACAGGCCTGAGGGTCGTTCCCGCGCCGGCGAACGTCTGGGTGCCGCAGCAGATCGATATCATGAGCTTCGTACCGACCGCGATCGATCTGCAGCGCTCGTACGATGCCGTTTACGAGCTGGCGGGCAACGGGATCCGCGATCTGCTCGTGGCAACTCATCTTAGACGTACGATCCGGTGATTGAGTCTGGCGTCGTCGTCTACCGCTCCCTCGGCCGTCGCGACTGCGAAGATCGCGCTTTCATGTTGGGCGCGGTGGGGATCGCCAGCGCGGTCGTGCTGCGGGACGAGCATTTCACTCTGGAAGTCGCCGAGCCCGACGCCGACCGGGCACTGCTGCAGCTGAGTCATTACGAGGCGGAGAACCGCGCGCAGGCGCTGCCGCCGCCCATGCCTCCTTTACATTCCTGGGCCTGGGTGGGGTGCATCGGCTATGCCGCCTGGCTCCTCGGCGTTGCATATGCGGTTTCCAACGGTCTCTTCCGTCTGGATGCATTCAACGCCGGAGAGCTGGATGGCGCGCGCGTGCAGAGCGGACAATGGTGGCGCGCCTGGACCGCACTCACTCTGCATCTGAGTGGTCCCCACCTCGCAGCCAACCTGGGCGCCGGTATCTGGTTCGGCTACCTCGCGGGACGTCAGCTCGGCGTCGGCGTCGCGTGGTTCCTCATCGTGGCGGGTGGCGGGATCGCCAATCTGCTGGAAGGGCTTCTCGGTCCGCCGTGGCATCAGTCGGCTGGCGCCTCTACTGCCGTCTTCACAGCCTTGGGGCTGATGTCGGCGTACACCTGGCGCGAGCGTCTTCGGCTGCCTCAGAGTTGGGTCCCGCGCTGGGGACCGCTGGTGGCCGGGGTGATCCTCCTCGGCTGGCTGGGTACTGCCGGCGAGCACACCGATATCATGGCTCACCTGCTCGGCTTCGGGATGGGCGTGCTGCTCGGCGTCGTGGCGGCACTCCCGGCGGTCAGTCGCCGGCTGCATGACCTCCCTCAGTCGCCCGCGGGGCTCGCAGCGATGGCCATCATGGCTGGCGCGTGGGGGCTGGCTCTCGCCAACTGAACTGCACACCTGACCTTGCGGTCGGGTATGGTGTATTCATCAAACCGCGCCAAACGATCCGGTTGAAGCGGACTGGATCGACCTTGTCCTCGGACGAGAAATCCATGCCGCTGGTCCGCGCCGCCCAATAGGCAACATCGTGGGTCGGGCGCATCGCCGTCGCACAGGTCTTTGGCGCGCCATGCAGCGGCAACCTGGTGCCGGCCAGCAGGCACGAGGGTACCGCCCTGAAGCTCCAATCTTTCTGTCGTAAGTCGAATATGGCCGTCATGGGCCTGTTATTCGCATCGAACATGCTCAGATGGTCGATACCGAGAATGTCCTCCATCGTCCGCAACACGCTTACCGTCGTGAAATAATTACTCACGACCGCGTGTTGCTTCACGTAGGGTCCGATGACATAGGCGGTGCTGCGATGCGCATCGACGTGGTCCGGGCCATCCTGGGCGTCGTCCTCGACGATGAAGATGAGGGTGTTGCTGCGATAGGGGCTGTCCGCCACCGCTTGGACCAGCAGCCCCACGGCGTAGTCATTATCGGCCTGCTGCAGTTCCGGAGTGTTCACGCCGTCGAGCGCGCGGGCGAAGTCCCCCATGTGGTCACCTGGCAGCCAGAGCAGCGACAGCTGCGGCAGGTCGCGATGCCTGATGTGATCGACGAATTCCCGCTGCCACTCCTTCTCGCGGAAGAAATCCGGAAGGGCCGGATCGAAGCTCCTGTAGTAGGGATCGCTGATCGTCAGGAGGTCCGGGTAAGCCGGATACATGACCCATCGATGATCGGCATGGGGGTCCAGATCGAGCGGAATGTAATGCGGATCGTGGGGATCGTAGCGTGTGGTGTCGCCCTCCATGCCGTAGTTGCGCACCGCGAGGCCCGCGTGCAGGGCGGAGCTCCAGATATAACCCTGCTGCACCAGCCCGCCGGGACCATCGATTCCCGCGACATCGTTGGTGCCGGGCAGCAGGTCCGGATCGTCCGGGGTCCCTGGGTTCGCCTTGCGGCGCTCTGCCAGGGTCGCATACGCGATGTTGACGCCGCGGTTCAAGCCCGTGGTGTCACCGATCACTCCGCGGAACGCGTAGGCCGGGGGCACGGTCTTCACGCCCTGATCGCTCTCTCGCGCCGCGGTGCTCCACGGCCAGCCCTCGCTGCTCACTTCCCCCGAGACGTAGAAATTATCCAGGTCGACGAAGGTGCGCGCCAGCGCATGGAAGTTGGGCGTGATCCGCGCGCCGAACTCGGCGATCGCGGGATCGCCGTTGCCCTCGCCAAGGTCGCCCAGCACCTGATCGTAGGTCCGGTTCTCCTTGATGATGTAGATCACGTGCTTGATCTTCCGGCGCAGCGCGGCCATGACCTGTGCGTCATGAGGCACGGCCGGAGCGTTGAAGTGATCGTTGGCCAGCACCTGCTCGGTCAGGGTGGTGAGCTCGCTGGCCGAAGGGAGCGGCAGCGTCAGGAAGCCTGCCTTCTCGAGTTGCAGCACGTATTCGTTGTGGGCAAAGGACTCGGTCGGGTGGCCCCGGTGATTGGGGTTGTCCGGGTTCGGCCCCGGGTTGCTGCGGCTGTTCACGACGTACAGCCGTTGCTGCAAGCGCCCCGCCACGACAGCTTGCGGATACCACCCCGTCGGGATGAGGCCTGTCACGACCGGCTTTCCTCCGTTGAGCGCAACTACCGCGACGGCGTTCATTCCGCCGTTCGTGACGTATAGAGAGCTGCCATCCGGAGATAGCGCCAGCCCATTGGGGGCTACCCCTCGGTACCGGTAGTCACGCCGCACCATGCGTGGTGGCGCGATGCTGCGGATCCCGTCGGTCACCGTGTTGCTGGCGGTATCGACCACAGCGACCAGATCGCTGTTGTCACAGGCCACGTAGAGGTGCTTCTGCTCACCGTCCAGCAGCATCTTCACGGGATTTCCGCTGAGTCCGATGCGCTTGACGATGCGCGGCGGGAAGGGGCCGGAGATATCCACGACGTCCACTTCGCGGTCGCGCTGACTGCCGATGTACGCCGTCGAGCTGCCCCTGATCGCAACCCAGAACGGGTTCTCCCCGCCGGCGACTCCATGGCGGCCAGCGGATTTGCCCGGCCGGAGGTCGATCTCGGACCTCACCGTGCGGCTGGCGAGGTCGATCACCGAGATCGAATCATTGTAGTAGTTCGCGGCTACGAGTTCCTTGCCGTCGGCAGTGACCGCAAGCCCCGCCACGGCGGGACCGATGCCGATCCCGTTGCCCGCCTTGTGTCCGAGCTTGATGGGCGGATGAGCCTCGCGCCATTTCTCTCCTTGCTGGGCATATACGTGCACTTCGTCATCACCGCCGCCCGAAACGTAGAACTGAGTGCCATCAGGCGCGAACGCGAGGCCGGCGAAGGTGTTGGGTACCTGTATCACCTGCCGTTCGCGGGCCCGGGGTGTGCTCACGTCATAGACGAATACGTACTCGTTGGAGTTCGCGGCGGATTGCTTGCCGGCCGCGTCATAGAGCACATTGAAGCCGCTGGTGAGAATGAGGAGAGTGCGCCCGTCGGGGCTGAGTGCCTCGCTGATCGCCTGACCCACTCTGTGCCGCGGAAAATCCTTCAGATGCGGGTTGAGATCGGTGAAATCGGCACCTGGAGCCGCGAGCGGTGTCACGAACTGTCCGGTCGGCAGCTCGCTCCGGTCCTCATCCCCAGTGGAATGCGTCTCCGCCGGACACAGGGCCGGCATCAGGCATAGCACGACGGCCGCGCCCAACACGAGGCAGCGAGCGGTCATGGCGCCCGCCCCAGGCGGACGACACGGTCGCCGCGGAAGCTACTCGCCCAGTAATCGGAGCGGTACAGCAGAGCGGTTGAGGCGGCTGCAAATGTAGAGATTGGTGGTACAACCCAGCGCATTCTGACCTCCCGCGACCGCGGGTCGACTATGACGATCATGGAGCCGACGGCGCACGCCTCGTGGCTCGCGCAAGCGATGTCATCGCGTGCCATCCCTTTCTGGCCGGCGATCAGCAGTCTGCCGTCCGGCAGCCAGTGAAGATTGTCCGGATGAAACGTCCCGAGCTTGATGCTGATCGGGACGATCCCCTTGCGCAGCGAAAGCACGCGCAGCGTTCCGTCGTTCCAATCGTTCACGTAGAGCGTCTCGCCGTCAGCCGATGCGGCGACTCCGTTGTCACCTCCGAATGCGCTCCCTGCGACGTGAGCCCAACCTTTGTGCGGTGTCCATTCTGCGACGAAGCCGCTCGGCCTGCCCGCGAGCAGCGCCGCCAGCCCTTCGGGCCCGGAGCCGCCAAAACTCGTTACTACCAACCCGTGCGGCAGTGCCGCCACCGCGTTGCCGGATACCTCGGCGGGAAGAAGCACGCAGCCCTTCCAGCGCAGTTGCGGGCCGTCCCGGCTCGGCCGAATGGCGAATACCTCGATCGATTCCCGACCGCCGTGGTTTACCGCGAAGAGCTCGCTGGCGCCATCCGGCCGCTGGCGTATGTCGAGGCCGTGGGTGATCAGCTCGGAGGCCATGAGCGCGCCGGGACAGTCCGCATACTCCGCGCTCGCGTGTCCGGAAAAGTCCGGTGTCAGGAGACGCGCAGTGCGGTGCTCGAGGTCCACGAGCGAGAATCCGCCAGGAGCCGCCGGATCCTTGGCGAGCCGGCTGACGATGGCCCAGCGCGAGCCGGGCACTCGCACGAAGTCCTCGGCATTCTTCAGGCCACACACCTGGCTGCGGGTACACGGCGGCATTGCCGCGTTCACCGGCAATGGACCGAGAAGCGTGATAGCCACACTGCCTGCGATGGCAGCCCCGACCCACACGGACGACCTCTTCACGAGCGGCTTCAATTCAGACACTGCCTTCCGACTCCACCACCAGAATCCGTGCCGCGCCCAGCGGATGGGCCACATGCTCGGTGCCGACGGTGGCGTGGAATATGTCCCCGACCTGCAGCAGGATCGACTTCTCGATGCCCGTCTCGCGATAGCGCATCTCGACGCAGCCATCGAGAACCACGAACACCTCCTCGCCGTCGTTCACGTGCCACCTGTAGGGCCGATCGGTCCAGTGCAGGCGAACGGTGATGCCATTCAACTTCGCGATATCCAGCGCCTCCCACGGCCTGGTGCCTGTGAACCCCTTGCCATGAATCATCTTCACGGGAGCCCTCGAGTCAGGCTGTCAGCCTGCCGCTCACAGTCTATCCACAAGCACCGCGCGCGGTCTTGAACGGACTCGCTGAGTACGCCTGTGCCGCCCGCCATATAATGACATCCCCCTCTGGAGGACAAACCCGATATGCGGCGGCTGACTCTCCTGACTCTGCTCTGCCTCGTGGCGATTCCCGCGCTGGCGGCCCTGACACCGGAACAGGCGGCGGAGAATCAGCCGGTCGCGCCGTTCAGGATAATAGGCGATGTCTACTACGTCGGCGCGTCGGATGTTGCGTCCTACCTCATCAGCACGCCGGGCGGCCTCATACTGCTCGATGGTGGATTCGCACAGACCGCGCCGCAGATAGAGCGCAACATCAGGCGGCTCGGCTTCGAGCCATCCGCGGTGAAGATACTTCTCAATGGCCACGCGCATCCCGACCATGCCGGCGGCTTGGCGGCGCTGAAACGCGATACCGGCGCGCAGTTCTACGCCATGGACGAGGAAGTGAAGCCGTTGGAGCACAACGGCCGAGGGACGACCTTTTATCACGGTGATCGCAAGCTCTACGAATCCATTCACGTCGATCATGTCCTGCATGACGGTGACAGAGTTTCGCTCGCAGGCGTGACGCTGATGGCGCACCTGACCGCCGGGCACACGCCTGGATGCACCACATGGACGATGGAGGCGGTGGAAGGCGGTACTGCCCACGATGTCGTGTTCATGTGCCAGCTCACCCTGCTGGACGATGAGCCTCTCACCCACAATGCGAACTATCCGCGAATCGCGACGGACTATGCGCACACCTTCGCGCTCCTTAGCCGCATGCCATGCGATGTCTTCCTGAGCGAGCACGGACGCACGTTCGATCTGAAGGGCAAACTGGCGCGACTTGCGGCGCATCCCGCAGTCAATCCATTCATAGATCCCGCAGGCTGCAGGCGGGTCATCGCGCAGTCAAAGGCCGAATTCGAAGCCGCGCTCGCGCAGCAGCGCCGCGCGTCGTCTCCTTGACTCTGTCACGCACCCGCGGCCGCGACATGCCGCAGGCCGGCGGACAGGATGCCGAGCGCGGCCTCGAGATCGGGCATCGGCAGCAGTCCGAAGCCGATGCGGAAAATGCGCGCCTCGTCCCCGAACCAGGCTCCGAGGCCGACACGTACGCCGTTGGCGGCGATGACCTGGTGAAAGCGACCGACGGCCGCATCATCGAACGCCTCGGGTCGCAACCGGGCGCAGCAGAGCGCTCCCGCACTTGGCCTCAGCCAGGCGATGTAGCGTCTGTTGTCGCTGGCCCAGGCGGCCACCCGCGCCAGGCCCTGCGCCAGAATCTGCCGCCGTTCCCTGACGATGTTTTCTTCCTTTTGCAGCAGACGCACCGCCAGAGCCTCATCCAGCGGCGAGCACGAGATAATGGTATTGAATTTCGCGGTGACCATCCGGCTGCGCAAAGCCCGATTTCTGGTAACCAGCCAGCCGAGGCGCAAGCCCGGCGCTCCGTGACACTTGGAGAGCGATGTAAGCGCAGCGACGTTGGTTCCAATGTCGACAGCAGACGGTGCGACGGCTTCGTCACCGTATGCGGCGGCTTTGTAGGTCTCATCAACCAGGAGGCAGGCGTCGGGATTCCGCCGCTCAAGTGCCTGGCTCACTTTTCGTTGAACGTCATAAGGGACGGCAACGCCGGACGGAGTCTGCGGCGAGGTCAGGAACACCATTTTCGTTCGGCTGGAGACCAGTCCGAGCACCTCGGAGGGAGTGACCTCGTAGCCGGTCTCGAACTTAAGTTGCAGGGTCCTGACTTCGGCGCCGATGGCGCGCAGGGTGGCCTCGATCGGCGGAAAGGCCGGCACCGCCAGAACGACTTCGTCGCCTGGATCGCACGCCGCCATGGCGGCCAGGAAAATCGCATTGACACCACCTACCGCAGTCACGACGTCATCAGGCCCGACCCGGTAGCGGTCGGCGATGGCTTGTCGCAGTTGCGGATGACCCGCGGCGTGCCCGTAGGCGAGCGGCAGGTTCTTGAGCTCCGCCGCGAATGCGGCCTCGTCCACCAGGTCAGAGAGGAGCAAGTCCGGCCCCACGGTCTCCGCCAGGTCGTACTTGGGCGGCCGGGTGTCGGCGAGGAGCGCGATGATGTCGTTATGGGCGAATCGTGCCATATGTTTCCTCGCAATCAAGTTGTTGCGCTGCATTATCTGCCTGCGAAGATGAGGGAAGTAGTCACAGATGGCGGCAAAAGCGCCCGTAACAGCGCATCGGCGCAACGCGGAAAACAACTCCTGTCCTGATATGGTCATGCGCGAGATGTCGGCAGGCAGATCGTGCCCGGCTGTATCGGACAGCTCGCGTCGAGCGTTTCTCCGCGGTGCGCTCGCGCTCGCGTTTGTTGCCGGACGCGCGCGGGCCGGCGCCGCGGCGCGGCCGGTTCAACTCATTCTGGCGCCGTCGAATCTGGGATTGAGCCCTCCAGCCAGGAACGTCGAGCCGGGTACGTGGCAAGCGCCGGCGAGGTTGGCGGCGGCCGGGCTGGCGGCGGCGGCGCGGGCGCGGGGCGTCACGAGCCTGCCGCGTCCGCACTACCAAGCTAGCGCTCAGGCGGGCACCCGGATCCGCAATGGCCATACCTTGCGGCGTTATTTGCTGGATCTTGCCGCGACAGTACGGGCAGCGCTCGCAAAAGGCGCCTTCCCGCTCGTGATCGGTGGCGATTGCAGCCTGCTCCTGGGTGGTCTCTATGCGACGCGCTTGTCGGGTGGCCGCGGGTTGGTGCACGTCGACGGGCACAGCGATTTCTTTCACTCGTTGGCGGAGGATGTGACAGGCCAACTGGGCGCGGCGGCGGGCATGGATCTCGCTCTGGCAACCGGCCGGGGAGAGCCGCTGCTCACGCGGTGGCCGGGCATCGCCGGACCTTTGGTGGCGGACCGGGACGCTATCCTGCTCGGCGAGCGCAACGCCTTCACTCCCGAGTTCGCAACCTATTATCGGGGGCTCGCTCGTACGGCCATTACCCGCTTGACGATTCAGGAGGTCGAGCGTGTGGGCATCGTACCTGCCAGTCACGCGCTGCTTGGACGTCTGCAAGCTCGGCATCTCGAGAAAGCCTGGCTACATGTAGACCTTGATGTGATCGATCAGGCGCAGATGCCGGTAGTCGACTCTCCCGGAACTCCCGGTTTGAGTTTCGCCGAGCTGGGCGAGCTACTCGCCAGGGTGTACGCATCGGGGCGCATCGCGGGCGCCACGGTGTCGAATTATGACCCCAGTCGCGATCCGCACGCGCGATGCGTCCAGCCGATCGTCAACACCCTGGATCGCGCATTCAGATGAACGGGGCGTACGTCCTCTTCTGGGCTCCGTCGGCACGATTCGCACAAGCCGGATCAGGCAGAGCGAGAGGAGTCTTGGAGTTGGCTTTTGCAACATGGGGCGAGGATGGTTATGGCGTGCGGCGGTGTCTTGCGCTTTCTTGCGATTTTCCGGCGGTCGAGCCGTGATGATCTGTTGTGGTCGAATTTGCCGACCACTGTGCCTGTTATTTCCAGGCCTGCTGCTGGAGACTTGCCTCCAATGCAGGCCGGACGGCTCGTTTACCTCTCCTTGCTCTGGATCATGGCGCTCCGAGCGGGTCCAGCGCTGGCGCAACAGGCGGGACACGGTGTGCTCGAGCTCGATTACATAGCGGACCGACCCGAGACAGGTGGTGACGTCGGCGATGGCTATGGATATGAGGTCACGGCGGGCTATGCGCCGAGCGGCGCAGTGGTCGTGTTCGGCGAGTATGAGCACCTGCTGAATGAGCTGCGGCCGCGTTTGCCTGGCTCGCAAGAGGAGAACGACTACGAGTCCGGCGTCAAGCTGACTTATTCGGTGACTCCTAAAGTGGAGTGGGTGACCGCCCTGGCCTATGAGGTGGCGGACGTCGAAGCCGAAACCGTCGCAAGCGCGGAACGCGGCTACGATCTCGTTCAGGGACTGCGCATCATGTCCACGCCGCGCCTCGAGCTCATCGCCGACCTGCATTATGAAACAGTCGGTCCCGCGACCACTGCGGTCGTCCTTGGTTTCGTCCAGCGGTTCGCCTCCCGGTTTGCATTCGAGGGCATCCTCGAGCACAGCCGCAGCGACGGCCGATATGACAACAACTACCGCGTCGGTTTACGGTTCTATCCCTGAGCACGTGGCGCGCATCCACGGCCTAACCGACGAGCAGCGCGGCCAGCTCCCGCTCGAAATCGTCCGCCGTCCGCTCCAGCGCGCCGAGCGAGCCGGCACGTACGACGGCAATCGCCATCCGCAGGTCGAACCCCTTCGGCGCGACGGTTCTGACGGCGAGCTTCGAGCCTTCGCGACGAATGAAACGCTCGGGGAGAAGTCCGAGCCCGTAGCCGGAAGCGATGAGCGAGAGCTGCAGGTGCATGTTGTGGACCTCGGCGCTGACGGTAGCCGATACGCCGGCTTTGCGCATCGTGTCGAGCAGCGCTGCGCGCAACGTGCATCCGGGCGGATTGAGCACCCACGACTTGCCATCGAGCTGCGACCAGGTCGACTTGCGGCCATGGGCCTTGGGCTGGACGATCAGCATGCGATCGGTGCTGATTACCTTCGTCTGCAGAGGAAATGGCGCCGGCTGGCCCTCGGGCAGCAGGACGGCCGCCACGTCGAGCTCGCCCTTGAGCAAGCGCTCGAAGAGGTTTCCCGTCAGCTCGCTGAGCAGCCGCAGGCGGACCTTTGGAAAGCGTTGGCGAAGCATCCCGACCGGCCCGGCGAGAGTGCCATCGGCCAATGCATGCGACACGCCGACTCTGAGCAGCCCGGATGGTTCGGTCACCGACGAGGTGATGGCTTTCAGGGCTTCGGCGCGCGCAAGGAGCTCTCGAGCTTGCTCGAGAACGCGTGCGCCGAGCGGCGTCAGCCGTGGCGGCTTCACCGTGCGGTTCAGGAGTGTGGCGCCGAGGGAGGCTTCCAACCTCTGGATCTGACGCGTCACTGCCGACGGGGTGCGGCAAAGCCGGTCGGCGGCTCGCGCGACCGAGCCAGCCTCGGCGAATTCAACGAAAGCATTGATGTCTTCGAGCATTTGCTGCCTCCGGCGCGGCCAGCCATATCGTGCTTAACGTGCACTATCTTAGTGAAAATAATGAATTTGCGGAAGCATTGGGCGACCTGTAGGGTCGTGTCAACGGCTGCTGAGCGCGCCGCAACGGGAATGTCAATCATGGCGAATGCAGTGCGAATCCACCGCACCGGGGGTCCCGAGGTCCTGAGCCTCGAGGAGGTTTCGGTCGGCGAGCCTGGTGCCGGCGAGGTACGGCTACGGCAGGCTGCCATCGGCCTGAACTACATCGATGTTTACCACCGCACGGGCTTCTACACGCAGCCGCTGCCGTTTACACCTGGACTGGAGGGCGCTGGAACGGTCGAGGCTGTGGGCGAGGACGTTGCGGAGTTGAAGCCCGGGGACCGCGTCGCTTATGCCGGGCCGGTCGGCGGTTATGCGGACGTCCGGCTAATCGCGGCAGACCGCTTGGTGAGGCTGCCCGAGACGATTTCGTTCGAGCAGGCTGCGGCCATGATGCTGCAGGGTATGACCGCTCAGGTTCTGATCCGGCAGGTTTATCCGCTCCACGCTGGCGAGACGATCCTGGTGCATGCGGCTGCCGGTGGCACAGGGCTGGTTCTCTGCCAGTGGGCCGCCGCGCTGGGCGCGACCGTGATCGGTACCGTCTCCACCGACGCGAAGGCTGAGGTCGCGCTCGCGCACGGCTGCAGTCACGTCATTAACTATTCGAGAGAGGATTTCGTGAGCGAGGTTCTGCGCCTCACCGGCGGCCAGAAACTGCCCGTTGTCTTCGACGCCGTGGGCAAGGACACGTTCCTGCGCTCGCTCGACTGTTTGCAGCAGCGGGGCCTGATGGTGACCTTCGGCCAGGCCTCCGGCCCGGTTGCGCCGTTTGAGCCAGTTCTGCTGTCGCAGAAGGGCTCGCTTTTCCTGACACGGCCATTTCTCTTCCACTACATCGAGCGCCGCGCTGCGCTCAATGCCTCGGCGAATGAGCTCTTCGACGTCGTGGCCGCGGGAAAAGTCAGCATCCAGGTCAATCAGCGCTTTGCATTGAAAGACGTCGCGGAGGCCCATAGGGCCATGGAAGCGCGGGCAACGTCCGGCTCCACCATTCTCATCCCATGACACCGATTCCGAGGACCTCGCCATGACCAAGACAGCAATCACCGCCCCCGACCTCGCCCCGCCGGTTGGGCCGTTCTCGCAGGCGATTCGAAGCGACGGCTTCCTTTACCTCAGCGGCCAGATCGGCGTGGATCCCGCCACCGGGAAGCTTGCGGAGGGCGGCGTCGCGGCGCAGACCGAGCGTGTGCTGCGCAATCTCCAGGCGGTGCTCGAGGCCGCGGGCAAGGGCTTCGATGACGTCGTCCGTGCCGGGGTCTTCCTGACCAACATGGGCGATTTCGCCGCGATGAATCAGGTCTACGCGAAACAATTCACTCAACCCTATCCCGCCCGCACGACGATCGCCGTTGTTGCCCTGCCTCTCGGCGCATCGGTAGAGATTGATCTGGTCGTGAAAGCTTGAGCGGCGGACGGAACGACTCAAATGCTGTACGCCTACCACATCGTCGATGTGTTCACCTCGTCGCCTTTTGGCGGCAATCAGCTCGCGGTTCTTCCGCATGCGTCGGGGATCTCCTCCGAGGGCATGCAGCGGATCGCACGCGAGTTCAATTTCGCGGAAACGAGCTTCGTTCTTCCCAACCGCAAGTCGGGGACCACTTGTCGGGTTCGCCTCTTCACGCCGGGCGCGGAGGTCGATTTCGCCGGCCACCCGACGATCGGGACGGCTTGTACTCTCGTCATGAAAGACCACATCGCGGGCGCGAATCCGTGCCGCCTGTTTCTGGACGAGAATGTCGGGCCCGTCACGGTGGATGTGACCCGGCGGGATGGCGTCTTCCACGGTACCCTGACTCTAACCGGCAGGGTCGATACGCCTGCCGACGCCCCGTCAAACGCCGACCTCGCGGCCGTTTTGTCGCTGCCGGTAGCCGAGGTCGAACAGGTCTTCTTCGCGGGCGTCGGCCTGCCATTTTGCTTCGCCCGATTGACTTCCAAGGAGGCGGTCGACCGCGCGGCCGTTGATCGCGGCGCCTGGGCTGCCAGGCTGTCGCGGGCCTGGTCTCCCAATGTCTACTTCTTCGCGGGAGACTTGCGCGACGGGGGCGAGATCCACGCGCGCATGTCGGCGCCGGCGCTCGGCGTGGTAGAGGACCCTGCAACCGGCAGTGCCTGCGCCGCGCTGGTGGGGGCGCTGGCTTCCAAGCCGGAGTTCGAAGGAGACATGTACCGGCTGTCGATTCGGCAGGGAGTCGCCATGGGGCGGCGAAGCGAAATCGAGGCCGTGGCGCGCAAGAGCCGCGGTGCGGTAACTTCCGTCAGTGTGAGCGGTGCGACTGCATATGTCGCCAGCGGAGAGATAGATGTGCCGCCGTCCGTCCTCGTGTCCTGAGTTTCCATTGAGGCAAGCCCCATGCGCCTGCGCGCCATCGGACTCATTGGCGGAGTGAGCTGGGAAAGCTCCTCGACGTATTATCGGCTAATCAACGAAGGTGTTCGCGCGGCGGCCGGCGCCGACCGCTCGGCGCCGATCCTGCTGTACTCATACGACTACCGGGAAATGAATACCCTGGTGCAGCGCGAGGAGTGGGCGGAGGCCGGGAAGCGAATCGGCGAAGTGGCGGCAGTACTCCAAGGCGCGGGCGCTGAGGCGATAGCCCTCTGCTGCAACACGCTGCATATCGGCGCGGCCGAGATCGAGCGGCAGATCACTGTCCCTTTCATCGACATCACGCAACAGACGGCGATAGCGGCCGCCAAAGCCGGCCATCGCAAGGCTCTCCTGCTGGGGACCGGCTTCACGATGCGCCATTCGTTTTTTCGCAACCGCCTGGAGTCGGTGGGAGTCGCCGCGATCGTGCCGGGCAAGGAGGGTATCGCGGACCTCAATCGGATCATATTCGATGAGCTGGCGCGGGGACTGGTTACCGACAGTGCGCGCGCGACTCTTGACCGCATTCTGCGGGAAGGGCGCGATAAGGGTGCTGATTGCGGCATTCTCGGTTGCACCGAGCTCGGCATGCTGATCTCGCCGGAGGTTGCCCCGCTGCCGTTGCTGGATACCCTGGCCACCCACGTCCGCAGCCTGACTGAGTTCGTGCTCGGAGAATAGCGGCATGCGCGTGCTGGTCGTCGGAAGTGGTGGGGTCGGCGGCTACTTCGGCGGAATGCTGGCGCAAGGCGACTGCGACGTATGCTTCGTCGCACGCGGCGCGCACCTGCAGGCCATGCGCAAGGCGGGTCTGAGAATCGAGAAAGCCGAGGGGGATATCTACCTGCCGCACGTCGCGGTGAGTGATGACCCGAAATCCTTCGGCGTCCCGGACGTGGTGCTCTTCTGCGTGAAGCTTTGGGATCTCGCGGTGGCCGCTCGCGCCATGGCGCCCCTCGTCGGGCCGGATACGGTAGTCCTCTCGTTGCAGAACGGAGTTCAAAAGGACGAGGTGACACGCAGCGCCGTCGGCGGCGACGCGGTGGTCGGAAGTGTCTGCTACATAGCTACTCAGATATCCGAGCCCGGCGTCATTCGCCGCACCGGTGCCTTACAGCGTCTCGTCTTTGGTGAATATGACCGCGAACCACGTCTCCAGGTCGCTCGCTTTTTCGAAGCCTGCAGGCACGCCGGGATAGACGCTGTAATCAGTTCCGACATCAGGCGCAGCATCTGGGAAAAGTTCGTGTTCCTGGTTGGCTTTTCCGCCAGCACCACGACCAGGCGCAGCGCGATCGGCCCCATACTCGAGAACCCGCTCGCGCGCGCGTTCCTGCTCGACCTGATGCGGGAGGTGGTCCTTGTGGGCCGCGCGGCGGGCGTCAAGTTGGATGCGGGCTACGCCGAAGACAGGCTCGCGTTCGTGGACACCCTGCCGACCGACACGAAATCATCGATGCTCGTCGACCTGGAGCGCGGCAAGCGCTTGGAGCTCCCGTGGCTCAGCGGCTACGTCGCCGAGCTAGGCATGAAGCTTGGAGTTCCCACCCCATGCAACCGCGCGGTCGACGCTGTGCTGGCGCAGGAAGTCAATGGCAGGTCTGCGCTGCCCGCCGTCGCGGCCGATCTTACCCGCGCAAGCTGACTGGTTGACCTCCGTCTCATCGAGATCATACGCAAAGACCGCCACCTTCCCCTCGATGCGGCTTTGTGGATTGATTACCTTCAGCGTGGCTACATCAGAGGGTGCCGCCGTGTTGGATTTCTACCTGTCCATTCCGCGCGACCAGCGCCCGAGTTATCTGCGTATCGCGGAGGGCCTGCGTCATGCCATCCAGAGCGGCCGGTTGAAGCCGGGCGAGCGGCTGCCATCCTGCCGCCGTCTCGCCGCGATGCTGGGCGTGCACCGACATACGGTCACCGCCGCCGCCGACGAGTTGGTGGCGGAAGGTTGGCTGAAAGGCGGCGCGCGGCGGGCTCACAGGGTGGCGGCCGTCCTGCCGTCGGAGTTCTTCAAGTCACGCACCAGGGGCACGGCACCCCGCAGCCTGAAGCTGTTGAAGTGGCGGCTGGTTCGCAACGCGCGCGCCTTCAGCAGTGGCGGCGGCGGTGGGCACGACTACCGCTACGTCTTCGCCGGCGGCGTGCCGGACCTGCGCCTCTTTCCTTACGCGGAGTTCCGTGCATGCGTGGCACAGGCGCTGCGTAAAGCGCCGACCGCCCTGGTGGGTTACGGCGATCCCGCCGGACATCCGGAGTTCATCGAGAGGCTGAGCCTCTACCTGCGGCGGGTGCGGGCGCTCACGGGTCGCCGGATCCTGGTGACGCATGGGTCGCAGGAAGGAATGTTCCTCGCCGCGCAACTGCTGCTGCGCCCGGGTGACAAAGTGGCGATAGACGAGTTGGGATTTCCGCCGGCCTGGGATGCGTTCCGGGCAGCAGGTGCGGAGCTCGTGCCGGTGCGGCTCGATAGCAACGGTATGGTTCCGGAAGCGCTGGAGGCCGTATTGAGCGAGGAAAGCGTCCGCCTGATCTATCTGACATCGCACCATCAGTATCCGACCACCGTGACCCTGCCCGTCGAGCGGCGGCAGCGCATCTACGAGCTGGCGAGCCGCACCGGCATCCCGATCATCGAGGACGATTACGATCACGAGTTCCACTTCCGCTCGCATCCCATCGCCCCGCTTGCGAGCAACGATCCCTGCGAGCTGGTCATCTACACCTCCACGCTGTCGAAAATCATGTTTCCGTCCATGCGTCTGGGATTCCTCGCCGTACCGGAAGCGATCTACGAGCCGCTGGTCAACCTGCGCGCCGTCATGACACGCCAGAACAACATCTTTCTTCAGGATGCCGTCGCCCGGTGGATCGATAACGGCGGCTTCGAGAGGCATCTCAGGCGCATGCGGCGCGTGTATCAGGAGCGGCGCGATGCACTGGTGGAGGCGCTGTCAGCAGGCCGCGCCGGCGGTCTGCCGCTCGACTGGAGCGTGCCGGACGGCGGCATGGCCCTGTGGCTGAATTGCGGCGTCGACTCCGATGCCGTGACGCGGGAAGCCAAGGCGAGAAAAGTGCTGGTGAATCCGGAGTCGCATTACCGCTTCGCGGCGACGCGTCCCGGCACGCACCTGCGCCTCGGCTACGCCAGCCAGACGACGCAGGAAATCCGCGTCGGCGCCGATCGGCTGCTCGAAGCCATCGCCGCCGTGTGCCGAGTCAACCCGCCTCGTCCGCCCGCAGGCGGTAACCGAGCCCCGCCTCGGTGACGAGGTAGCGTGGCTTCTTCGGCTCGGGCTCGAGCTTGCCGCGCAGATTCTTGATACAGACCCTGAGACTTCTCGAGTCATCGATGCGTTCCGGGCCCCAGACCTCGCGGATGAGTTGGGCCTGGGTGACGATCGAGCCCAGATGCCGGGCCAGGCAGTCCAATACGCGATATTCGAGCGGCGTCAGGTGGACCTCTCCCTCCGGTCCGCGCGTCTCGCGCTTCGTGAGGTCGAGCTCGAGGCCGCCGAGCTTGAGCACGGGTTCCTGGGCGGCGCCGCGCGGATTGCGGCGCAGCGCGGCGCGGACCCGCGCCAGCAGCTCGGGGGCGCTGAAGGGCTTGGTCACGTAGTCGTCGGCACCGGCATCGAGGGCCGCGATCTTCTGCTCCTCCATCGTGCGGGCCGAGAGCACGACGATGGGCACGGGCGACCAGGCGCGCACGCGGCGGATGATGGCCAGGCCATCACCATCGGGCAGGCCCAGGTCGACCATCAGGAGGTCCGGCTTGTGGCTGCGGGCTTCGATCTCGGCGCGCAGGGCGGTGTCGGCCTCGATGACGCGATAGTGCTCCGCCTCCAACAGCACCTTCAGCACATGACGGATACTGGGCTCATCCTCGATCACGAGCACCTGGTGCATCGCATCAGTCACGCGAGCGGCTCCCCGGCGGGCAGCGTGATGTCGAACCGCGCGCCACCGCCCTTGCGGCGACGTGCGTCTATCTCCCCGCCATGGGCGCGTGCGATCGCGCGGCAGATGGCGAGCCCGAGGCCGGCCCCCGCCACGATTCCCTCCTCGTTGCCGCGCTGGAACTTCTCGAACAGGAGCGCCGGATCGCCCGGCGGAAAGCCCGGGCCGCGATCCTCGACCACGACCCGGATGAATTCGCCCTCCGGGCTCGCGCCGATCGTGGTGTGGGTCCCGGCAGGCGTGTATTTGACCGTGTTGTCCAACAGATTGCTGAAGAGCTGCACGATCAGGCCGGCGTCGACGTAGATCGGCGGCAGGTCGGCAGCCATCGTGAGATCCACCGGATGGTTGTCGAGGCGCTCGCCGAGCCGATGCAGCGCCGCGCCCGCGAGATCCTCGACGCTCTCCCAGTCGCGCCGCAGTGCCACCTGCCCGGACTGGAAGCGCATCAGGTCGAGCACGTTGGAGACCAGCTCCGACATCTCGAGCGCCTTGGTCTCGATCGAGCGCGCCAGGGCGATGCGCGTCGCCTCACCGAGCGTCGCGCCACGCTCGGCCAGCGTGCTGCCCGCCCCCGCCATGACGGCGAGCGGCGTGCGCAGGTCGTGGGAGATCGAAGCCAACAAGGTGTTGCGCAGGCTCTCTCGCTCCGCCGCAAGACTGGAAGCCTCCGCCACCTCCGCCAGCCGGACACGCTCCAGGGCAAGCCCGATCTGACCTGCGAAGGTGTCGAGCAGATGACTCTGCTCGGGCAGCAGCACGCGCCGCGCATTGAGCGGCAGCACCGCGAGGACTCCCGTTCCCGCGACCTCGCCGATCGGCACGTACAGAGCGGGCGCGGCGGGAAGCGTGTCGGAACCGAGCCCGGCGCGGCGGCTGTGATCGGCCACCCACTGCCCAACGGCGAGGTCGGCGCGGCGCAAGGAGCTCTCGAGCGGCTGCCCGTGCGGATACTGCAGCTTGCCGCTGGCATCGGGCAGCAGCACCACGGCCTTGCACTGGAAAACTTCGGATACGTGCCGGACCGCCACGCGCGCCATGCTCTCGACGCCGCGGGTCACCGCGAGCTCCCGGCTCATCGCATAAAGCGCCGCCGTACGGCGCTCGCGTGCGCCCGCGACGCGAGTCTGTTGCCGAACACTGGCGGTGAGCGTCGCAATCACGAGTGCGATGATCAGCATCGCGCCGAACGTCACCAGATATTGCGCGTCGGAAACTGCGAAGGTGAAGCGCGGGGGCACACAGAAAAAGTCGAAACACGCGACACTCAGCACCGCGGTCAATGCGGAAGGTCCGCGGCCGAGCCGCAATCCCGCCACGGTAACGCCGAGCAGGTAGACCATCGCGAGATTCGACAGCTCGAAATGCGGATACATGAGGAATGTGAGCAGCGTGCACATAGCGCTGATGCCCACACCCCAGCCGTACCGATCCCAACTGACGGCTCGCGGCGGCGCCTCCTGCGGTGTGCCGGGCGCCGCGACCCGCCGCGGCTCAGGGGTTGAGCTGTCGGCCGGCGCGATGACAACAACGTCGAAGCCACGCGCCTGATGCAGGAGCTGCGTCGCCGTCGATGGACGCACCCACGCACGCCACCCACGACGCTTCGGCGCGCCAACGAGCACGCGAGTGGCGCTACGTGTCTGCGCATACTCGATTAGGACCGCCGCCGCAGACGGTCCATCCAATGTAACGGTCTCTGCCCCGAGGGACTCCGCGAGACGCAGCACGTCGATGCGCCGATTGCGGTCGGCATCGGACAGACGAGTGAGCCTCAGGGTCTCGACATACACGACCGTCCAGCCGGCATCCAGCGCATCCGCCATGCGTTTGCCGGCGCGCACCAGCTGCTCCGCCTGCGCGTCGGGCCCGACTGCAACGATCAGGCGATCACCGGCGATGCGCCCGCGTGCACGCTCCGGCTGCAAAGCGCGTGCGGCCGCCTCCACGCGATCGGCCACACGCCGCAGCGCAATCTCCCGCAACGCCATGAGGTTGGGCTTGCGAAAAAACCTCTCGACGGCCGTCGACACCTCGTCGGCGATGTAGACCTTGCCAGCGTGGAGCCGCGCCAGCAGGTCGTCGGGAGGCAGGTCGATCAGCTCGATGTCATCGGCCTCGTCGAAGACGCTGTCGGGCAGAGTCTCGCGCTGACGCACGCCGGTGGTCTGGTAGACGAGGTCGTTCAGGCTCTCGAGGTGTTGGACGTTGACCGTGGTCCAGACGTTGACGCCGGCCTCGAGAAGCTCCTGCACGTCCTGCCAGCGCTTGGGATGCCGTGGCGGTGGCTCGCCGCCCGCCAGATTGGAGTGCGCCAGCTCGTCCACCAGCAGGACGGCGGGGTGGCGGGCGAGCGCGACGTCGAGATTGAATTCCTGACGGACGATGCCGCGGTAACTGACCGCCAGCGCCGGCAGCTGCTCCAGGCCTTCCGCCAGGCGCTCGGTTTCCACGCGACCGTGCGGCTCGAGATAGCCGATGACGACCTCGGTGCCCGCCGCTCGGGCGGCGCGGGCGGCCTCCAGCATCGAATAGGTTTTGCCGACGCCGGCGGAGGCGCCGAAAAAAATACGCAGGCGGCCGCGGCGGGCGCGCGCCTCCTCGGCCTGAACGTGGGCCAGCAGTTGGTCCGGGTCGAGCCGGAGATCGGCCATCAAGCGAAACTCATTTCAGGGCATTGAGAGCCAGATTGAGCTCCAGCACGTTGACGCGCGGGCTGCCGATCACGCCGAACAAGCTACGCTTCGAGTGGCTGGCGATCAATGCCCGCACCACGACGGGGGCGAGACCCCGTACCCGGGCCACTCGATCCGCCTGGTAATAAGCCGCGGCGAGGCTGACATCGGGGTCGAGGCCGCTGCCGGAGGCGGTGACCAGGTCGACCGGAATGGGCGCCAGATTCGTCGGGTCGGCCGCATGCAAGGCTGCAATGCGGGCCTTGGCCGCGTCGGTGAGCGCGGAGTTGAGCGGACCCAGGTTCGAGCCGCCCGACGATAGGCCGTTGTCGGGTTGCGGCGAGGTCGCGGACGGCCGGCTCCAGAAGTATTTGCCATCGCTGAAGGGCTGACCGATGAGGTGCGAGCCGATGGTCTTGCCATCCTGCGTGATGAGGCTGCCGCCGGCCTGAGCCGGGAAGATCACCTGCGCTACGCCGGTCACGGCGAACGGATAGGCGATCCCGACGAGCACGGTCAGGGCGATCAGAAGCGTGAGCGCGGGGCGAAAGATTGAGTTCATGGCGGGACGCTCAAACCAGATGGATCAGGGTGAGACACATGTCGATGAGCTTGATGCCGACGAAAGGCACAAGGATGCCCCCGAGGCCGTAGATCAGGAGATTGCGCCGCAGCAGCACGGCAGCCCCGAGGGGACGGTACTTGACGCCCTTGAGAGCGAGCGGAATGAGGGCGACTATGACCAGCGCGTTGAAGATCACCGCCGACAGGATCGCCGAGAAGGGGCTCGCCAGGCGCATCACGTTGAGGGCATTGAGCTGCGGGTAGGTGGTGGCGAAAGCCGCGGGAATGATGGCGAAGTACTTGGCGACATCGTTGGCGATGCTGAAGGTGGTCAGCGAGCCGCGGGTCATCAGCATCTGCTTGCCGGTCTCCACCACCTCGATCAGCTTGGTGGGGTTGGAATCGAGGTCGACCATGTTGCCGGCCTCCTTCGCGGCCTGTGTACCGGTGTTCATGGCCACGGCGACGTCCGCCTGCGCAAGCGCCGGAGCATCGTTAGTGCCATCGCCGGTCATGGCGACGAGGCGACCTTCGGCCTGATGACTGCGGATGAGTTTGAGCTTCGCCTCGGGAGTCGCTTCCGCGAGGAAATCGTCCACTCCGGCTTCCGCGGCGATCGCGGCCGCGGTCAGCGGATTGTCGCCGGTGATCATGACCGTGCGAATTCCCATCCGGCGCAATTCGGCAAACCGCTCCTTGATGCCGCCCTTCACGATGTCCTTCAAATGAATGATGCCGAGCAGCCTGCCGTTCTTCGCCACCGCCAGCGGCGTGCCGCCGGTCTTGGCGACGCGCTCGGCAATGACATTGAGATCGCGCAGGCCGACATAGGTGCCGACATTGCGCGCATCGAGCGCGACATTGCCCCGGCTGGCCGCGACGATCATCCCGGGCTGCGCGTAAGTCAGCACCGCATCGACCGCGCCCTTGCGGATGGCGAGCCCGTCGGCATCGATGCCGCTGAGCCGGGTCTGGGCGGAGAACGGAATGAAGCGCGCATTGAGCGGGCTCATATCGCGGGCGCGCAGGCCGTATTTCTCCTTGGCCAGCACGACAATGGAGCGGCCCTCCGGCGTCTCGTCGGACAGCGACGCCAGTTGCGCCGCGTCCGCCAATTCGCGCTCGTCGATCCCGGGCAGCGGCAGGAACGCCGCCGCCTGGCGGTTGCCAAGGGTGATGGTGCCGGTCTTGTCGAGCAGCAGCGTATCGACATCGCCCGCCGCCTCGACCGCGCGGCCCGATTTCGCCAGCACATTGAAGCGCACCAGCCGGTCCATGCCGGAAATGCCGATCGCCGAGAGCAGCGCGCCGATGGTGGTGGGAATGAGCGTGACGAACAGCGCGATCAGCACCACCACCGACACCGTGCCGCCCGCGTAAGCGGCAAAACTCGGGATCGTCACCGTGGCAAAGACGAAAATCAGCGTGAGGCCCGCCAGCAGGATGTTGAGCGCGATCTCGTTCGGCGTCTTTTGCCGCACCGCGCCCTCGACCAGCGCGATCATGCGGTCGAGAAAGGTCGAGCCCTGGGCCGCCGTGATCCTCACGCGAAGCCAGTCGGAGGTGACACGGGTGCCGCCGGTGACAGCCGAGCGGTCGCCCCCGCTCTCGCGGATGACGGGCGCGGATTCGCCGGTGATGGCGGATTCATCGACCGAGGCGACGCCGTCAATGACCTCGCCATCGCTCGGGATATAATCGCCGGTTCCGACCATCACCACGTCGCCCGGGCGCAGCGCATGGGCGGGCACCAGCGCGAATTCGCCACCGCCATCGGCGACGATGCGCCTCGCCATGGTTTCGGTGCGCATGCGGCGCAAGGCATCGGCCTGCGCCTTGCCGCGCCCCTCGGCCACCGCCTCGGCAAAATTGGCGAACAACACAGTGAACCACAGCCACAGCGTGATCTGGCCCGAGAAGAGCGGGTTCATGCCGA
>DASXFY010000054.1:0-60764 GCA_036489335.1 Steroidobacteraceae bacterium | reverse complement strand
ACCGCGCCCCGCGCCGCCGGCGCCGCTCCAGCTCTTTGCGCTTCTGTGAGTGTCTCATCAGTACCCCGAATATAACCATTCCGGGCACTTGGACCGCAAGAAGCCCAAAAAGTGTCACTCATTTACGCAATTCTCAATAATCGATGCTCCGGTTATATGCAGCATAGATAAAAAACTGTGTGCTCTCTGTCCCGTAAGCATGCTGTACTGATCCGAGCGCAAATCCATGAATACGATTGCATCGGCTGCTACCGCGAAATGTACGTGGGCTTGGATGTAGTACGCTGTCATGCTGTTGGGAGTGGCGGAACGGGTAAGGCGGGTATGCAGCCCCGAAGGACTGCATACCCGCGCCACCGAGGGGATGCCTCGGTGGCGAGCTTCAAACGAGCTTAGACCGCAAACCCGATTGGGTTCGAAGCCGGCTCGAGTTCCGGAGGAACTTTCTTACCCTTGGTTTCCACGGACACCTTACCGAGATTGATCATGGCAGTTCTCCTAGTTAAGTGACTGAATGCGCCGCCCATGAGACGGCGAAGAAAGCATGAGACGAGCTCTCTGTTGGGTCAAGCAGCGCCGACGGAGCTGTATCGAGATGTAGACCGACATGCAGTAGAAGGCAACGCGGCAACAAGTGCGAGACTGGAGGTCAGGGTCAGCGCTGCCGGCGCGTCATACGGTTCAATGGCTTAAGCGCGCTTCTTGGTATAGGGCCGTGGACTGTGTGAGCAAGCGCTACGGCAGGAGGTGTTACTGACAGCGACCAGAGGATTGTGCAATCTGACGGAGCGTAAATGACGGTGCCACGTATAAAGTGTTTGCGAGACGCCGAATGATGTCGTTGGGAGATGCATCTGGCGCAACGGCAATCGGGGATGGAGCGTGTTGCGATTTGAAACGCGGTGGGTTAGATTCATTTGGCGAGGCGAGCGCGTGGCAGGCTGGCGGGTTGTACTGAACCGAGATGTGTGTGGGCGATGATGCGATATCCACGGGCGCGATGGGGGAACTGCGGGAGTCATTGCGGGTGTTTCTGAGGTTCGAGCAGCAAAATCTCTGGAGAGCAGGCCGGTTTCGATACCCGAGCGCACAGGCGGGAGCTGAGGCTTGGTATTTGCCCGAGAGAAGTCCGACGTTCAGGCTACCGTGCTTCCGGGTGCGGAGGAAACATGTATATGTGTATGGAAAGCAGGACAGCGCGGACGGTGGAATGAGAATAGTCGAGGGAGACGGAGCAGACGGAACAGTTCTCTTTCCGATTCATCCGGCGGAGTTGGGGCACTATAGGGAGTTTCTGGATCATGTCCGTGCGGAGGATGCCGCACAGCGGGGTGTATGCCTTTGGGCGACGCCGACGTCGAGCACGCGGACACTGGTTGTGTGGCCGGAAGGGCGGCCCGATGCGGCTGTTTTTGCAAAGCTATCGCTGCAGTCGCACTTGCTCGGGGATCGGAGACTAACGCGAGGCAGAGTTGCAGGGAGCGTGGGCCTATCAAGTTTGGTTCAGCAATGTAGGGGCGAGCTGCCTCTGGGAGTCAGCTTCTTGCCGGAGTCGCTTGGCTTTACGCCGCGGTATATCCCAGAGAGTGGCGTCGTCTTTCGTTTTCTTCCCGAAGAAATCCGCGATGGGACGGTACTGTTAGCGCCTATCTTTGCGCTAATGGGTGGTAGCGTGCAGTCTCCGTCGCTTCTAGTGCAGCTGCTGGAGAATGGTCGTTCTAGTACATGGGAAGCGCTGCGGGAGATGCTGCTGAGTGGATTCGCAAGAATTTGGGTTGACTTAGTCTTTGATCTGGGGTTGATCCTAGAGGCACATGGGCAAGATCTGCTGTTGGGACTTGCGCCAGATCTCGCACCGAAAGGTGGTTTCTATTACCGCGACTTCGAGGGGCTGACGGTCGACTGGGGTTTGCGGCGCGCCAGGGGCATACGAGATCCCGAATGCATGCCGCATGCGTCTGAATGGTTTTGCACGTACGAAACATGGGGATACCCACTGTATCAACTCGTATCGCATAAGCTACTCATTAGCTTGTTCGACTACTTGCACCTCTTTCTGGTAGACCTCGAGTCGGTTCTACGAAGTCTGCCAGGAAATGGAGTGACTGCAGAGCGGTGCCTTCAGGAAGGAACATTGACTTATCAGTTTTCATACCATCTACGGAACGTGATTTATGAGAAGTTCGGAATGAGGGAGGCTCACGAATACGATGTTCATTCGCACCTTGCCCGGTTCGTAAAGTTCCTCATGAGAGTTAGAGGCGAGATCGTTGGTGGAAGAGGCCCATGATGCAGTTGGGACTTAGCGCACCGCGGCGATGGCGCGTGCGCCATGCCTCAGTCGGCGCGGAGTCTTAAAAGATCATTGAGCGCATTCACGCTGTGAATTCGCGCTCAGGCGGCCTGTGGCGGCCCTGTTGCTGGGCGAGCCAGAGTGCTGCATAGCGGCCGTTCTGGCGTACGAGACTCGTGTGAGTGCCACGTTCGGTGATTCGCCCATGCTCGAGCACTACGACTTCGTCGGCATGTATAACGGTAGATAGACGATGCGCTATGACAAGGGTAGAGCTGTGTTGGGCAATCTCACGGAGGCTTCCGAGGATATCCTGCTCCGTCTGGCTGTCGAGCGAGGAAGTGGCCTCGTCGAAGATATACAGCTTCGGTGATTTGAGGACAGCTCGGGCGATCGATACACGCTGCTTTTCGCCACCAGAAAGCTTTACGCCTCGCTCGCCCACACAGGTTTGGTATCCGTCGGGAAGGCTTATAATGAACTCGTGCAGGTGCGCAATGCGAGCGGCGCGTTGGATATCTGAGACCGTAGCGCCGGGGCGACCGATAGCGATGTTATATGCGATCGTGTCGTTGAAGAGGGCGGTATCCTGCGGCACCACCGCGATGACATTGCGCAACTGCGGGAGCGCCAAGTGGGACACGGGCACGTTGTCTAGGAGAATTTCGCCGTTATCTGGCTCGATCAGGCGCATCAGCAACCGCACGATGGTCGACTTACCCGATCCACTGGGCCCGACGATACCGAGGGTATGCTTGGGGCTGATTCTGAAAGTTACATCCCTTAAAACCGGCTGGTCCATGCGGTAAGCCACAGTAATCTGGTTGAATTCGAGGAGGCCGGGTCCCTGGTTTGCGTTGGACTCAATGCGCGGTACGGGTTCCGGGGCCTCCCTAAAGAGGTGCAGCATTTTATCCAGGAGGCCGCGGCCTTGAGCAAATGCCTGTATGGCGCTGCCCAGCATCTCAACGGGCTGCGAGAGTTGCAGAATGTACGTATTTATGAGCACGAAGTCGCCGACCGTCAGGTAGGCCTGTTGAACCTCGATGATGGTGTACCAGGTCGTTGCGGCAAGAAACAGCGCGAAGATGGTCCCGACCATTAGGCCGTTTCGGGCAAAGCGGCGTGAGACCAGGAACCACTCGGTCTCGCTGCGCGCCAGTGCCTCCGCAACTCTCTCCTGGACCAGTGCCTCAGCCGTAAAATATTTCACCGTTTCATAGTTTAATAGGTAGTCCGTGATGGCTGCGCCAACCTTGACTCGGGCTGCAGAAGCGCTGCGCGCGGGTTCGGATAGGTTGGCAGCTGAATACGCGAAGGCGCTGGCATAGAGAGCAAGCCCTACGGAGAAAAGTGTTAGAAAGGAGGCGGGGGCGACGCGCGAAAGGACTACTAAAATGGTCGCGAGTTCTGCTATGACCGGGAGGACGGTGAATACCACATGGTGTAGGATTGTCCGCAGGCCCTCGAGCCCACTGCTGAGGATCTCGCTGACGGCTCCGGTGTGCCTGTCGAGATGGAAGCGCAGGGGTAGGTGCATAAGGTGCCGGAACAAGCGCTCGCTCAAGGTGCGGAATATGCGCCGCTGGATGCGCCGGTAAATCAAGCCGCGAAGTTCACCGGCGATGCGCGCGAGCCATTGACTGAGCACATAGAGACCCACCAGCGCCGTTGGAGATAATGCGCGGGCGTGAGCGTGACCCGTAAAGGCATCGACCATGAGTTTTAAGGCGATTGGACCTAAGGCCATTAGAATCGCGGATGCTACAACTAGGACCAGCACGATGAGCAGCCGCAACCTCACGAACGGTGTAGCCTCCACTGCCAATAGCCGCAGAACCTCCTGGAATCTTGAACTGCCGGCGCGCATCTATTACGTCGTAGGAGGGTAGGGGCTCCGCTGGCAATCTGCCGCAAGGAGATGGCGCGGCGAGGTTCCCGAGAGCGCCGATGGATTTGTAGCGGCTGTGAATGCAGGGAAAAGATCTGGGAGTGGTTTCGAGAAGTATTGTGGATTGATCCGCCGGTGCCTGCGAATGAGGTATCTCAGGTTTGAGCTGGTTACACCGAACCACAGGGCAACTGAGCTGATTCGTGCGGCGCCGGTGCGCATGGCATACCAAGCGACTAGTGCTCTCGCCAGGGCGCCGAGATGGGTCGAGGAGTGAGCGATGCTAGGTGCGGTATGCAGGACTGCGGAAGTCACTTCCTGCAGGATTTCATCGGGAGAAGGGAGGCTAGCAGGCGAAGTGCGTTGGGGTGCGCGGCAGCGCTCGCGTACGGACACGATGAAGGAGGGGTCTCCGATGATGCGTTGTGACAATAGTTGGGAGATGACCGGGCTATCTTTGTGACGCATGAACGCGAAATAGGAGTCGAGACCGCGGTAGCCCAGTGAGCCCAGGGCATCCATCGTCGGAGCTATCTGAAAGCAGCCCGGCTTCGGCTTTCTACCGCAATACATCTGGATGGAGCTGAAGGGATAATTGACAGCCCTTCGGCGCGGGTCGGAGCCGACGTCACGCCGCTGAACGTATCGTACCGCGTAGGGCAATTTTGTAGGTTGTACAATTTGTGCCTGATATCGGTCTGGAAAAGGCCTTTCGCTTCTCGGCCCTTGATGTTGTTCGGACAAATATCTCGAGTATTGCGTGAGCAGGTCGTGCGCGATCCACCCCAAAGGTGCGGACGGCGTCTGGATGACGATCAAAGCACTATTCGGATCTACGACGTACGCGTGCACGCCTGCGTTATATTGCTCGCAGATCTCCCAGAGGAGATTCTCAAAATGCTCCGCATTCGGAGCGTGAAGACGCGGATTTTCTGGGAATCTCCTGAAGATATCAGGATCGTAGAATACATGACCCGCCGGGTGACCACGCAGGGTTATCAGATGGATCGCGCCTTCGAACTCACAGCGCGGCGGGCGCGGCATATCCGTTCTCCTTGCGGTCAGGCCGCGGTAGCGGTGCCGTCGCACTGAATCCGATTGCTCAGGACCTTGATGAGGTCCGATACCAGCGCCTTCTCGACCGCTGAGTCTAAAAGCGCGTTCGGAATCCTTAGCACCAAGTCATTGCGCTGGCGCTCAATTCGGAGCAGCGGCTGGCCGCCGGGAGCCTTCACCAGACGGCCGGCGCTACGCCTGCCGCTGCGGGCTGCAGGGTATCGGGCGGCCATTAGGATCTCGTAAATGGACACTGCGGGTGGCCGCGGTGTTAGCTTATCGAGGGCATGAGCGCGTGTTGCGAGGAGGCGGCGGCAGCGACCGTCATTCCAAGCTTGCGCGAGTTCGACGGCCCAGGACTCAAGAATATCGTGGGGGCTTGCGAAAGCGCCGAGGACTATTGCGGGCAGTTCGGTGAATTTTAGCAGCCGAGTGACGTGAGTTGGAGTAATACCCAGGTCGCGAGCCATTTCGTCTGGCGATCGGAACAGATTCTGTTTAATTAGATTGTCTAGCCAGACACCGCGTTCGTAGGGACTGGTCTGTTTTCGCAGAGAGTTTGCAGTCTCCGCCGCCACTGCCGCTTGACGGTCTGTCAGCTCCCGGAGTTCGACCCGGAGTGGAATTTTCAGACGCTGTGCGACGAAGAGACGCCGGGTACCGCAGATGACTTCGATATCGAAGTCAGGATCATTCTCGATCGGTCGCCCGATGGCCGGAATCAGCTGCCCATCACGGGCCACGCTCTCGATCTCGTCCCGGCATGATGACTCGGTAACGTATTCCTCGAGCCGATCGCTTAGCTTCCAGATACGGCATCTGAAGGGGTCGGCCGTCACGAACGAACCGGAGTCCCTTCTGAAGGTCTCGTTCATTGGATTCCCTGCGAGCTTGTTCAGGGGTGGATGCTCATTCCCGTGCGGATGCGCGATAGCGCGATTCGAAGCCGATGGTGTCGGATGCGCCACCTGTCCGAAGGCTAATGGCTGGTCCTGAAATGCCGTGGCGATCGCGAACATTTAGAAGACCGCGCAGAGTGACATTTGCGACGACAGCTGTGATTTCGTCATCGCCGTCGTGCACTGGTATCCCTACCGTTCTAGTGTCCCAGCCACATTCCAGTGCAAGGGGAAGCAGAGCTCGATTTGCGGCGAAGATGACCTGATGGATGCTGTTGGCCAATCCTGCCTCCATGCTGGCGCAAATGACTTGCCACAGCAGGCCCAGGCGCCTGCTTCGGCCTCTAATTCCCGGTGCCGTGCAGTATCGCGATATCTCCCAAACCGTTGGACCTGAGGGAAGAGCAGCCCCAAATGATGCTGGATACAGGTCCTGCATCAGATGCGGTCCTGTCGTCTTGAGTAGGCGCGCTGATGCCAGCAATGGTCCTGAAGGCTCGTCCTTGGCTAGCAGGTAGACCGTGTCTTCCAGGAGGTCGTAGCGGTCGATCTCCAGATCCGCGATCACCGGGAGCTTCCAGCCAGCCCGATCGACGAACACGGCCTTCCGATGGCAATGCATGGCTGCGAGATCTGTCGCAAAGTGCCTGCGGTTGGCGGCGTCGACGACGAAGATCATGGGTTCCCGCACCTCCGAATCCGTGGACCGAAGGTGCACCAAAACGCGACGCGAGCCAACTATCTAAACAGAGGAAGGGGCGTTGTTGCTCGCGGCGTTGGACAGTAGAGCGGGCTGCGGGAGCTGTATGAGGTATCGTCCGAGCATTGCTTGGAATCAATGCAGGTCAGGGCGTGGGGCGCCATCCGGACGCGCAGTATCGCCTTCCGGTTTTCGGACTACCTCGCCGAAGGAGATTTGACCGCTCATCAGGCCCTGCACGACGGCTTGCGAACGCGTGACCACCCGTAAGCGTCGCTTCAGTTGCTCGATGTGGAAATGCACCGTGGATTCGCTCAAGCCGAGCACGCGCCCAATGGTCCAATCGCCCTTGCCTTGCGCAACGAGCGCCAGGCACTCGCGTTCACGCTGGGTCAGTCGTTCGCGCACTCCTGTGAGCCAAGGGGCCTGAGCACGTGACGCGCTGAAATAAAGATAGGTAGCGGCGACCTCGACGGCCAGGTAACTGCGTGGGTCGGGGGCCTCGTCAGCCGGAATGACCGTACATGAGGCCCGCAAGGAACCCGGCAACCACGACAAATGGAGGGGTACCGTATATCCGTGGCTGAGGCCGTACCCGGTAGCGTCGGCCATCATGATCTTCTGTGACTTCGTGATCGGGGCCGCTTGAAAGGCGGTGTCCCAGAAGAAGGGCCGGGGGCTGGATGCGGCACGTTGCAGGACCGGGTCGGTCTCATACAGCTTCCCGTCGCTGTACGTCCGCACCCATCCCAGGGGGTAGTTGTGCATCATCACCGCCCCAGGTGGGGGGTGATATGGGTCGACGTGCGAGCAACAGGCAAAATGGCGGAATCCCAGAGCCTGCATGGCCTTGAGAAACTCTGCCGCCAGCTGATCGGCGGAGGGCGAGCCGCTCTCGCCGCACTCCAGAAAGCCCTGAACCACATCGTACTGATTCATAGTCCGTACCGTTCCTTCAGGCTGCCGTAGTTTAGTGACAGATTGGTGACAGCGGGTACATCTTTGGACGTGTTGACCGTCAATGCGGATAGGGTTAGATAGTTGATTTGTTTGTCGCGTGGATGAATTCCTGGGAAGGGGGAGTCCTCATGAATCGAGGGGAATTCGTTGGATACGTTGAATCAAGGGCCGAAGAGCTCCAGATTCCGCTTCACGGCGAAGGGGAGTTGCGGGGCCTACCTCGTGAGTTTCATCAGGCGCTCGCCCTGGCGCACCTTCTGGATGCGTTGAGACGGCCCGGTCCCTCGGGTGAGGCCTTGCGCACCTGGTATGGTGACCAGGCGCTCGCCAGCCCCGAGACCGCTCGGTGGGTGTATCGGGTGGTTGGATCGCTGCGCAACGCGGACCTGGAGAAGCTCGATGTTTACGAGCTGGTGGCGTTCTGTAGCCGGGTCGAGCCCTGGTGCGCATTCGCAAGCGGGCTCGTCAACGATCGAAGCAGAAATAGCGTGCTTGTCAACCCACCCAAAGATGGCAGCGCCCGGTCAACCTGACCAAAGGCGTAGCCGTACTGACAGTTAGGACCTGGTCCTGAAAGGACGCGCGGCCTGTCGGCCGGCGAGTCGGGCCGCCGTGAATGCGGCATCGTGTATCCGCGAGTGCAGTGGCGCCTTGCGGCGCCTCGTCGGCTCGTCGGCGGTCCTCGCCAATGGCAGCCGCACAACAAATGTTGCTCCCCTGTCTGGGCCATCGCTCAGCGCTTCGATCTGCCCCTGGTGCAGCTCGACGAGCTGGCGGCAGATGGCGAGCCCCAGGCCGAGGCCGCCGTCCGTATGAATGGAAGGCGTCCCCTGCCAGTAGCGCTCGAACACGCGGGGCAGCGCTTCCGTCTCGATTCCTTTGCCGGAATCGCGTACCAGCAGCTCGATACCGTCGGTGTTGCGGCCGCAGAGCACTTCGATCCGCCCACCGGTGGGCGTGAAGCGGATCGCGTTCGAGAGCAAGTTGGAGACGATCTGCTGGATACGGTCGGCGTCGACTTCGACTGGACCGCAATCGTCGTCCAGTATTTTCTCGAGAGTGACGCCCTTGTTGAAGGCGGCAGGGCCGTAGGCCTCCACGACCCCTTCGATGAGCGGCGCGAGGGTCGCGTAAGCCTGGCGATCGACCCTCATGTGACCGGAAGTACCCCGGGCAACATCGATCAGATCTTCGGCCAGCCGCCGCACTGCGTGCGCAGCGGTCTCGAGCACGTCCAGCGCTTCGGGGTCGTTTGCACGACGCCCTTTATTCCGCAATCTATCGATCCACGTGAAGAGGCACGCCGCGGGATTTCGCAACTCGTGCGCCAGCGCGGCAAAGAATTCCTCCCTCGCCTTGATCGTGTGCTCCGCCTGGCTTCGGGCCCGGCGCTCCGCCGCATGTTGCCCTGCGGTTGCCAGCCGCGACTCTATTCTCGCCAGCAGCTCGTGGCGCGAGAACGGCTTGATCAGGTAGTCGTCCGCGCCTGCCTGCAGCCCGCCGACCGATGCTTCCTCGCCCGCGCGGGCGGAGAGAAGAAGCACCGGAATCTGCGTAGTCATGGCTTGGCTGCGCACCCGGCGCAGCAACTCGAGGCCGTCGATGCCCGGCATCATGATGTCGGCGATGATGAGGTCGGGCGGTTTTGCGTTGACTCGTTCCAGCGCTGCGGCCCCATCGGCCGCTGACTCGACATGCCAGCGGTCCTGCAGCAGGCGCAGAAGATAGTGCCGCATGTCCGCATTGTCGTCGACCACCAGGATCCGCTCCCCTGACCGGCCTTTGAAGGGGCCGGCCTGGCTCGGCTCGGAACCCTCTGCGAGCCACGCCAGCGCCTCTTCGAGGTAGGGTTGTGCGGCGCTTTCTGTTTGTGACAATGGCTCTTCGGTGGCGATCCGGTCCTGCGGCAGATGGGCTCGTCCACGCGGGATGCGAACGGTGATCGTGGTGCCTGCGCCAGGACTGCTGCTGGCCTCTATCGTTCCGCCGTGCAGCCTCACACGCTCCTTGACCAGGGACAGACCGATACCGGTGCGCTCCACGGTGCGGGCGTGGGGCGCCTCTATCGTCGCGAACCGATCGAAGATGCGCGGCAGATCCTCCGCCGAGATGCCGACGCCCGTGTCCGCCACTTCCAGCAGGAAGCCGTCATCGAGCGTGCATACCCGGATGCTGACTTCTCCCCGGAGGGTGAATTTCAGCGCATTGGAGAGGAGGTTGAGAACGATCTTTTCCCACATGTCCCGGTCGACATAGGCCGGCTCACAGAGGCTCGCGCATTCGACCCCGAAGCGCAGGCCCGCACGCTCGAAGGCGGAACGGAACATCGACGCGAGATCCGCGGTGAATGATCCGAGATCCGTCGGCACGTAAGTCGCCTCGATCCGGCCACCCTCGATGCGCGCGAACTCGAGAAGGGAGTTGACCAGCTTCAGCAGGCGCGTGCCCGCGCGGCGCGCGGTCAGGAGGAGCTCCCGGTCGTCAGGGCCGAGCTGAGCGCAATCGAGCACCTGCCGCAGCGGCTCGAGGATCAGTGTGAGGGGCGTGCGCAGCTCGTGGCTCACGTTGCTGAAGAAAACCGTCTTGGCCCGGTCGAGGGCCGCCATGTCGCGTGCACGTCGCTCGGCGTTCTCCCGCATGCGCGCGCTCGAGATGGCGGTTTCCACCTGGCTGGCGGCGAGCTCGAAGAAGCGGCGCGACTCCTCCACCGGGCGCATGGGATTGAGCCCGGTGACCAGGATGCATTTGGCTGTGTCGGGGCCGCCGTGCACCAACGGTATGGTCAATGCCTGCCGCGGTATGACCTCCGGATTGCTCAGTGCCGGACCCACGATGTCGGTCACACCCTCGATCAGGAGCGGGGCGCGGGAGGACAGCACCGCGGCGACCTGCCAGGGGTCCGCCAATGGGTCGAGATGGCCGAGTCCGGGCACGCCCGCGGGAAGCCCGCGTAGGCCGGTGGTCGCAACGCTCTCGATGCAAGAGCCGGCGTGATCCAGAAGATAGAACATTGCGAAGGGAACGTCGCGTCGTAGCCCCTCCAGTGCCTGCGCCGCCAGACGACAGGCGTCGGCGGCCGATTCCGCATAGGCGCAATGACCCGCCAGGCGCCGCAGGCAATCGAGCTGGCGCGCCGCGATGACGAATCCCGTGTTTTCGGTGGCCGTACAGAAGATGCCGCTCGGGTTGCCGTGATCGTCGGCCAGCGCGGCAAACGAGAAGGTGAGGTAGGTTTCCTCGAGGTAGGCGCTGCGCACCAACGGCATGAGGAGGTCGGCCTCGCCCGTCGGCCGCCCCGTGGACAGAGTCTCGCTGAATCGGGGCTTCAGCACCGGCTCCCAGATCTCGCGCCAGACCTCCTTGACGGGGCGCCCCAGCGCCGCCGGATGCCTCGCAGGCCCACCTAGCGCAATGAAGCCGTCGTTATAGATATAGATGAGCTCGGGGCCGAGGCCTACCGCGCATGGGAAGCTGGAGACGAACATGAGGTCGAGGGCGTTGCGCCAGGTGAGCGGCCAACACTCCACCGGACCGATCGATGTTTTCGACCAGTCGAACCCCTCGAAGCGCCGGGCCATCTCGCTCGAATACCGTCGCACCCCTCCGCCTCCTTATGGCTATTCCGATCTTTGCGACGCCAGCCGAGTAATGCACAGGGTCATTTCTTTGTCAAACCGTCCAAAGATGGGTTCGGGATTGGGGGCTACCCCGTCTCTTCGCCGAGGACGGCGCCCTCTGTTGGTAGGTTGCGCCCGTGTGTTCCCCCAACCCTCATGCCGGTTCAAGCCGGAGACCCGTCCGCGGACGTCCATGGCAGCCGGCGGAAGTTGGGCGTACACTTGGTAACAAACAGCCGCATGACGGCTGAGTTTGTTATGTCATAACCAGGGGTGCGAACCGAAGTTCGCGTGGAGTGATGCTCGGCATGAGCAATCCATCCGCCAACGTCTACGTGGTGGACGACGACGATCAGCAGCGGGACGGTGTTACGCAGCTTCTGCAGAGCGCCGGTTATCTGGGGCGGGGCTTCGCTTGCGGAAAAGCCATGCTGGCCGCTTACCCGCAGCTTGCTGCCGGCTGCATCGTCGTGGACATGGTCATGCCCGATATGAGCGGCCTGGAGCTGCAGCGGCGGCTCATCGCCGCCGGCTGCCGCTGGCCCATCATCCTGCTCACCGGCCGTGCCACCCGTTCCGTGGCCGCCAGCGCGATGCAGTCAGGGATCATCGCTTTCCTGGAGAAGCCCGTGCGCGAGGCGGAGCTGCTTGCGGCGGTGATGAAAGGACAGATCCAGCTTCTCGGCAAGGGGGAGATGACGCCCGATCCGGAGCTTCTGCAACGGCTGGCACGCCTGACGGGACGGGAGCGGGAAGTACTCGGATACGTGCTGCAAAACAAGCTCGGCAAGCAGATCGCGGCGATCCTCGGCATCGGCGAGACCACCGTCAAGGGTTACCGCCGGGCCCTCATGAAAAAGCTCGGTACCCATAACATCACCGGTCTCGTGGTGTTGGCGATCCGTGCCGGTATCTACAATCCACCGAAATCGTGAGCGTCAGTGGTTGTCGCGCGGAATCCCGAATTTCTCGTCGATCCTCTGATACTTCACCGCCGGCTCCAGCACCATGCCATCGGCGAGCTGCGCCACCATGCCGCGCTGGATCTCCTGCCAGGGCGTCTGCGAGGGCGGAAATCGATAGCCATGGCTGGCCTGAAGGGCCTGGCGCCGCACGGCGAGCTCCGCCTCAGGGACCAGCATATTGACCTGCCGCTTGCGCAGGTCCACCCGCACCCGGTCGCCAGTCCGGAGGATGGCGAGACCCCCTCCAGCCGCCGCCTCCGGCGAAGCGTTGAGGATGGAAGGAGAGCCGGAAGTCCCTGACTGGCGCCCGTCGCCGATGCAGGGCAGGGCCGTGACCCCTTGTTTGATGAGGTAAGCCGGTGGCCGCATGTTGACCACCTCCGCGGCACCGGGGTACCCGATGGGGCCCACGCCCCGGATGCAGAGGAGTGTCCGGCTGTCGATCGCGAGCTCGGGGTTGTCGATCCGGGAGTGATAATCCTCCGGGCCATCGAATACCACGACCGGTCCCTCGAAGGCGTCCGGATCGGCCGGATTGCTGAGGTAGCGCTGGCGGAATTCCTCGGAGATCACGCTCGTCTTCATGATCGCGGAATCGAACAGGTTGCCCGCGAGCACGAGGAAGCCGCCGTTTGCCTTCAGCGGCTGCGCAAACGGCCGGATCACGGCCTCGTCCATGATCTCCCGCCCGCGGCAGTTCTCGCCGAGGGTGCGGCCATTGACGGTGAGCGCGTGCTCGCGGACCAGGCCCTGCTTCATCAGCTCATTCACCACGACCGGGACGCCGCCCGCGTGGTGATAGTCCTCACCCAGGTACTCGCCCGCGGGCTGCAGGTTGACGAGGAGCGGCACCTCATAGCCATACTTCTGCCAATCCTCGAGCGTCAGCTCGACGCCCATGTGCCGGGCGATCGCCGCCATGTGAATCGGCGCGTTGGTCGAGCCGCCGATGGCGGAACTGACGACGATGGCGTTGAGAAAGGCGTCGCGCGTCATGATGGAAGAGGGCCGCAGGTCCTCGTGCACCATCTGTACGATCCGCTCGCCCGTGAGATAGGCCATCTGGCCGCGCTCCCGGTATGGGGCCGGAATGGAGGCCGAGCCGGGAAGCTGCATTCCGAGTGCCTCCGTCAGGGAGTTCATGGTCGTCGCCGTGCCCATGGTGTTGCAGTAGCCCGTGGAGGGCGCGGAGGAGGCGACCAGCTCGATGAATCCCGGATAGTCGATCTCGCCGGCGGCGAGCATCTGGCGCGCCTTCCAGACGATGGTGCCGGAGCCGGTCCGCTCGCCGCGGTGCCAGCCGTTGAGCATCGGCCCCACGGAAAGCGCGATCGCCGGGATGTTGACCGTCGCCGCCGCCATCAGGCAGGCCGGTGTCGTCTTGTCGCAGCCGATGGTGAGCACCACGCCATCCAGCGGATAGCCGTACAACACCTCGACGAGCCCCAGGTACGCGAGGTTGCGGTCTAGGCTCGCGGTCGGACGCTTGCCCGTTTCCTGGATCGGATGCACCGGGAACTCGATCGGCACGCCGCCCGCGGCGCGGATGCCGGCGGCCACCCGCTCGGCGAGCACGATGTGATGGCGATTGCAGGGCGAGAGGTCAGAGCCGGTCTGCGCGATGCCGATGATCGGCTTGCCGGATTTCAGTTCATCGAGCGTCATGCCGTAGTTCAGGTAGCGCTCGAGATAGAGGGCCGTCATGTCGGGATTGGCCGGGTTGTCGAACCAGGCGCGCGAGCGCAGGCGGCGGCCGTCGGCGGAGCTCACTTCTTTTGTCCTCGTTGCTTCTTGCGGGTGACGTCGATCCGATTCACGCCGATGTTGATCACCTTCAGGATGGCCTCGGCGGCCGCCTGCTCCTCGCCGCTTTCGATGGCATCGACGATGGCCGAGTGGCCGTTGACGGTCGCCTCATGGTCGGACGGGTCGTCGACCGGGGAGCTGTGGGCGAAGGATGCGACCAGCGCCGTCTCGATGACGCTCGCCATGGAGCGCATCAGCGGGTTGCCCGAGGCGCTGCCGATGGCGAGATGAAAATCGAGGTCCGCCTCGGCGAAGCTCTGGCGCGTATGGTCGGTGCGCGCCATCTGCCGCACGCATTCCCGCAACCGCGAGATGTCGGTGGGCGAGCGGCGCTGCGCCGCAAGAGCCGCCGCGGCAGGCTCGAGCGAGCGGCGCACTTCGGTCAGGCTTTTCATGAACTCGTCGTCGAGCCCGAGGCGGACGCGCCAGGCGAGCACATCGGCATCGAAGTAGTTCCAGTACACCGGGTCGCGCACGCGTGTGCCAACCCGGGTCTTGGAGATCACGAAGCCCTTGGCCGCAAGCGTCTTCATCACCTCGCGCATCACCGTGCGCGAGATCTGGAAGCGTGCGATGAGCTCCGGCTCCGGCGGCATGTTGCCACCGGGCGCGTAGAGCCCCTTCAGCAGCTCCGTGCCGAGTGTCGCCGCGATCTGATCGTGGCTGGATTTCGCGCGCTCGACCGCCAGACGGCTCAGTCGCGGCATGGGCCGCGGCATCGCTGCCCGAGTGGGACGGTAGTTCGTCTCTGCCTTCATGGCGCTGCGGACCCCGCTATCATGCGCCGGTGACACGGCGTTTGGAGGTAATATAATATGACTATTACCGGCTGGCGGCAAGCTGAGGCTTTTCCGTGAGCGCGTCTGACCAGGTTCTGGTTACTCGCACGGAAAACGTTTGCGAAGTGCGTCTGAACCGCCCCGAGAAGCGGAACGCCCTCACATCTAATATGTATGAGGCTCTCATCGACGCCTTCGTGGAGGCGGAAGCCGACGATGAGATCCGAGTAATCCTCCTGAGCGGCGAAGGCGCATGCTTCACCGGCGGCAACGATCTCAAGGACTTCCTCAACGTACCCGACGTCATCGGCAGCGATCACGTGATCGCCCAGTTCCTGCGCGCCTTGAGCGGGGTCCGCAAGATCCTCATGGCCGCCGTTCATGGACCCACGGTCGGGATCGGGGTCACGATGCTCCTGCACTGCGATCTCATCGTCGCCGCCGCCCGCAGCACTCGTCTCATTACGCCCTTCGTCCAGCTTGGTGTCGTGCCGGAAGCGGCGAGCACGCTGCTGCTGCCGCAACTCCTCGGCTATCAGCGCGCGGCGGAGATGTTCTTCCTTGGCCAGCCCGTCGATGCGAACACCGCCAGGGAGTGGGGACTGGTCAACCGCGTGGTGGACGATGAGGTGCTGATGGAGGAGGCACGAGCTCTCGCCGCCTCCGCCGCCCGCCAGCCTCCAGGCGCCGTGCGCGCCACCAAACGCCTGATGCGCGCCGCGCAGAGCGCGCAAGTGGACGCAGTAATACAGGAGGAGTTGCGGGAATTCGCGGCACGCCTGCGCATGCCGGAGTTCGCGGCCGCGGCTCAGGCCTTCTTCGGCAAGCCGGGTGGCCGCTCCGGCGGCGGAACCTGAGCCATCGCCTGACCGTTGTCTCGCGGTGGCTGCCTCGCGAGATGACATCGGCCGGACTCCCACCCATGCCCGGCAGGGCCGGCTGCAATGGACTTTGAGTCGGCTGCGCGCCATGACCCCGCGCGAGGTCGGCTTCAGATTGCGGCGCAAGATGCAGGGAGACATCGAGCGTGCCGGCATCGGGCTGGCGCATCCGTCGGAGCCGAGGGGAGTCAGCGGCCGTCCGTGGGTGCTGCAGCTACCGCGAGAGTTTGACACGCGGCTCTACACGCGGGCGGCCGATCGGATCCTTGCCGGCCGCTTCGATGTGTTTGCCCTCGAGGATGCGCAGCTCGGTTTTCCACCGCGCTGGAACGTCGATCCCAAGACCGGCGTCGAGGCGCCGCTCGAGTTCGGCCTGGATCTCGACTACCGCGATGCGGCGCGCGTCGGCGACATCAAGTACCTCTGGGAGATCAATCGCCACCTCGAGTTGGTGACGCTCGCCCAGGCGTGGCACCTGACGGGGGATGAGTGCTATGCCCAGGGTGCGAAGATTCTCGTCGATTCATGGCTCGAGGCATGCCCCTACCCGAAGGGCGCCAACTGGTGCGTGAGCCTCGAGCATGCCATCCGGCTGGTCAATTGGGCTTTTGCCTGGCAACTCCTGGGCGCGGATGCCGCGCCGCTCTTCGAAGGGCGGGAGGGGCGGGCGTTTCGCCGCCGCTGGCTCGCGGGCATCTACCAGCACTGCCATTTCATCGCGCGACACTTCTCGCGCCACTCCTCGGCCAACAATCACCTGCTCGGCGAGGCGACCGGACTCTTCATCGCGTCCCTCAATTGGCCGTTCTGGCGCGAGAGCGCGCGCTGGCGCGACCGGGCCCGGGCCGAGATCAGCCGCGAGGCGCTGCTGCAGACATTCGAGGACGGCGTCAATCGAGAGCAGGCGATCTGGTACCACCACTCCGTGGCCGACATGCTGCTCATCGCCGGGCTCTTCGCCCGTAAGAACGGCTGCGGCTTCGACGAGCAGTACTGGCGGGCGCTCGAATCCATGCTCGACTTCCTGGCGAGCATCATGGATGTGGGTGGCGGCGTGCCCGCCATCGGCGATGCGGACCAGGGTGTGTTGGCTCGGCTGGTGCCGACGAGCGGCGGGCCCTCGAGGGCCGCGCAGTCCTGGCCGGGCGTCTACCGCTCGCTGCTCGCGAGCGGTACCGTGCTCTTCGGCCGCGCGGAATTTCGCCTCAAGGCCGGAGAGCTCGACGACAAGACACGCTGGCTTCTCGGCGATGACGCGGCGGCGCGCTTCGAGGCGGTCGATCGCCTGCGGGCGCTCCTGCCGGTGCGCCGCTCGTTTCCGCGTGCGGGCTACTACATCCTGGGAGACCGGTTCGAGACTGCCGCGGAAGTCCGGATCGTCGCCGACGCCGGGGCGCTCGGCTATCTCTCCATTGCCGCGCACGGGCACGCCGATGCACTCGCATTCACGCTCAGTGTCGGTGGCAGGCCGTTTCTGGTCGATTCCGGCACCTTCGCGTACCACACCGAGCAGGCCTGGCGCCATTACTTCCGCGGCACCTCGGCGCACAACACCGTGGTGGTGGACGGCGAGGACCAGTCGCTCTTCGCCGGCGCCTTCCTCTGGCTGCAACATGCCGAAGTCACGGTGGAGGAGTTCATGTGCTCACCGGATCTGCAGACGCTGATAGCGCGTCACGACGGCTATCGACGCCTCGCGGATCCGGTGCGGCATCGACGGAGCTGGCGGTATGACCCCGCGAGCGCGACGCTCTTGGTGTGCGATGAGCTCCTCTGCACCGGGACACACGGCGCCGAGATCTTCTGGCATTTCGCGCCGCAGTGTCAGGTCACCTATGCGGATGGGCTGGTGAGAGCGGAGCGCGACGGCACGCGCGTGGAGATCGAGCCGCCTGCTTCCTTAGCGGTGACTCTGGTTCGCGGCCGGGATGGCGAAAGCCCGCTCGGCTGGGTCTCGAGCGATTTCGACCTCAAGGCTCCCGCAACGACCGCTGTCTTCGCGGGGCATATCCGCGGGGATACGCGCCTTCAGTCGCGGTTGCGGATCCTGCGCTCTCAGCCGCCGCAGGCCTGATCGGCGGCGCGAAGAGCGCCGCATAGGCGGCAAGCAGCTTCGGCTCCTCGTACTTCCACTGCAGCCGGGTCTCCACCCGCTCGCGCCCGAACTGACCCATCCGCTGGCGCCGCGGCGGGTCATCGAGCAGCGCCACGATCTTCTGCCCGAGGTCGCGGGCGTCGTTTGGCCGCGCGTACAGCGAGGCCTCGCGGGCGGAGAAGCGGCCCTCGGTGAGCTCGAACTGCACGATGGGCTTGGCGAGCGCCATGTATTCCATGATCTTGTTCATGGTGGACTTGTCGTTCATGGCGTTGACTTCGTCGCAGTTGACGCACACGTCCGACGTATTGAGCACCTCGAGCAGCGTCTGATCCGGCACTCGGCCGAGGAACTCGACGTGAGCGTCGAGCCCCATTCGCGAGCTCAGTTGGCGCATCTCATCCAGCGCCGGGCCGCCGCCCGCCAGGACGAACTGCACGTCTTCCCGCCCGAGGTCGCGCACGAGGTGGCGCGCGGCGCCGAGAAGGTACGGGATTCCCTCCTGAGCGCCCATGACACCGACGTAGCCTACGAGATACCTGCGACCCCGTCTCCATTGCGGCACGGCCGGCAGCATCTTCAGCCGCTCGAGACTCGGCCCCGAGCGCACTACGAACACCTTTTCCGCCGCCATGTGTCCGCGCTCGAGCGCGATCCGGCGGTAACTCTCGTTGGTGGCGATGGAGATGTCGGCGATCATGAAAGTCAGCCGCTCCGAGAGTCGCACCAGCCGGTAGAAGAAATCGCGCCGCCCGAACTTCGCCTCGTAGAGCTCCGGATTGATGTCGTGGTGATCGAAGAGGAAGCGCTTGCCCGCCAGCAGCTTGTAGAAGCCGGCGATGAGGAAGATGTTGTCCGGCGGATTGCACGCATGGATGGCATCGAAGCCATGGCGCAGCAGCACTTTCAGCGACAGCACGAACTCCCAGAAAAGCGACGAGGCGTATTCAAACACATAGCCCAGCGCGCCTTTGGCCTCGAGCGGCAGCGGATGGCGATAGATGTGGATGCCCTGCAGGCACTCGTAACGCGCCGTGTAGCCGCGCGCCGCCGGACAGATCACCGCCACCTGATAGCCGTTGGCGACCAGTGCAGTCGCCTCCTGCCAGACCCTCCGGTCGAAGGGCACCGGCAGGTTCTGCACGATGATCAGTACGCGTTTACCAGCAGATGCCGGCGTAATTGGCATGGCGTTCCTCGATCTGCCGGATGCGCACGAAGTCGATCACGAGCTGATCGGGGCGCAGTTTGTCGGCGAGCCCGGCGAATTCCTCGCCGCGGTTGCCGATGACGATGACTTCCGCGTGCTCTAGCACTTCCTCGACCGATGCGACCATCAGCCGCTCGATGTGCGGGATGCTCTTCATGATGTACTCACGGTTGGCGCCCGTGAGCTTGGCAATATTGACGTTGCGGTCGTAGAGCCGCAGATCGAAGCCCTTGCCGAGCAGGCGCTCGATCACCTCGACCAGCGGACTCTCGCGCAGGTCGTCGGTGCCCGCCTTGAAGCTGAAGCCGAGCACGCCGATCTTGCGCTGGCGAGCGGCCAGCACCATCGAGATCCCCAGCTCGATCTGTTCGCCGTTGGAGAACATGAGCGAGTTGAGGAGCGGCGTCGATACGTCGTGGCTGCGCGCATGGTAAGTGAGCGCGCGCAGGTCCTTCGGCAGACAGGAGCCGCCGAAGGCGAAGCCGGGCTTGAGGTAATAGGGAGAAAGATTGAGCTTCGCATCCTGACAGAAGATGTCCATGACGGCGTGGCTGTCCAGCCCGAGGGTCTTGCAGATCTTGCCAACCTCGTTGGCGAATGTGATCTTGGTGGCATGCCAGGTGTTATCGGCGTACTTCACCATTTCGCTGACTTCGACCGCGCAGCGGATCACCGGTCCCGGCAGGCCCTCGTAGAGACTCTGCACCATGTCGGCGGAGCGCGAATCGGTCGCTCCGATGACGGTTTTGGGCGGATTGCGGAAGTCCGCCACGGCCGTGCTCTCGCGCAGGAATTCCGGGTTGTGGCAGACACCGAAGTCCTCGCCGGCACGCCGGCCGCTCGCGCGCTCGAGGGTCGGAATCGCAAGCTCCTTGAGCGTCCCGGGTAGAACGGTCGAGCGCACGACCACCACGTGGAAGCCGCTCTTTTCGCGCAGCGCGGTGCCGATCTCCGTGCAGACACGCTCGATGTAGCGAAAGTCGAGATTGCCATTCGTCTGGCTCGGCGTCGGCACGCAGACGAAGGTGATGTCGGACTCGAGCACGGCAGTGAGCGGATCGGTGGTGGCGTGCAGGCGCTTTGCCGTCACTGCGCGTCGCGTCAGCTCCGCGAGCTCCGCTTCGACCACGGGGGCGCGCCCGGAGTTGATGAGCTCCACCTTGTCGGTGTTCGGATCGACGCCTGTTACCGCGTGCCCGCGGTCGGCAAGACATGCCGCTGATACCGCTCCCACGTATCCCAAGCCGAAAATGCTGACTCTCATCGCGCTCGACTGCCGCTCCGCGAGGCTCGTGAGCTGCATCTCCGCAAGAAGCATTCCGCAGCGTGAGCCGAAGCGAGGGGTGTTGGCGGATGGCTACGCTCGAGTCCGCAGCGAGCGACGATCCCGGACTTGTATTCTCCTGGAGACAGGGCGCATGATCATCGCGCTGTCACATTCGACAAGTATCCTTGCGGTGTGTGCAAGCCATGAGGGAATGCCACATGACATCTTTACCGCAGACACGCCAGTGGACATTTACGGCTCAGGACGGCCCTCGTCGCATGACTTGCGGCAGCGGTAGCGCCGAAGGCTCCGCTCCCGCCCGTGCTCGACAGACGCTGCCGGCCGTCGATCCATCCACCGTGTTCGGGTGTGTGGACTGGTTCTTATACCCTGAGCAAGCGGCGGGCCGTTCCGCGACCGAAGCGCAACGGATCCCGGCCTGACCGCGGCGTCAGCCGCAACTGCTCAGCTCGAGAGCCCCCGCGCCCAGAGCACCGTCGCCATGCCGGCGAGGGTCACTAGGAGCGAGGCGACGACGTGCGTCGCCACCTCGGCCAGTGCCCAGAACGCCTGTCCCCCCTGTATGAGCCCCACCACCTCCGCCGAGAACGTCGAGAAGGTGGTGAGCCCGCCGCAGAAGCCGGTGATCACGAAGAGCCGCCACTCGGGCGGCACGGCCGGGAAGGTGGCGAAGAATGCGACCGCGGCGCCGATGATATAGCCGCCGATGAGGTTCGCGGCCAGGGTGCCGGGGGGCAGCAGTGGGAAGAGCGCATTCAGCCGGTCTCCCAGCCACCAGCGCAGCAGCGCTCCGGCGCTCGCGCCCACACTGATCGCCACGATCGACTTCCACATGCGCCGGTACTGCCCGCAAAAGCGGCAAAGGCTACGCTAACTCCCCTGTATCGACCATAATAAGTCCAAAAATGATACGTAAGCACCTCTTCGGGACCCGGCTCGGCTCGCTGCTGATGGCAGTCAGGGAGAAGATGGCCCTGCTGCGGACCTCCCTCCAGAGCCCTGAAGCAGTGGGCACCCTCTACAACGATCAGCTGGCGCTGCGCCTCGCCGTGGGGCTCCGCATGCTCAGGATCGATGCGGAGGGTGCCGAGCTCGGCGTACTGCCCGGCGCCGAATCGGCCATGTCGCGGGGCCGGCCGCTGATCGCCTTCCAGAGCCGGCCCAACCTCCAGGATCACTCCAACCCCCAGGCCAATGAGCGTGCCAACGAGGATAAGGCCCGGATCTGGGATTGGTTCGCCAAGCGCGACTACGCCGTGTGCGCCCCGGACCGGGTGGCGCACTACGACGATGGGATGGCTTTGAACACCTTCCTCGACAGCCATCTGTATCCCCGGCGGACCACCCATTACATCGCCATTCCACGGGAAAAGCGCCTCGAGGTGAGGGGGGCGGCACGGGCACTCCTGGGACTCTGAGGCGCCTTGACTTAAGGCCTTGCCGACCTCAGACTTCACCGGATGGTAATGTATAAAGAAGAGCGCCTCGATCGCATCTTTTCCGCCCTCAGCGATCCGACGCGACGTTCGATACTGGCGCGACTCGAAGGGGAGCCGAGGCTGTCGATCAGCGCTCTGGCCGAGCCGTTCGCAATGACGATGCCCGCGGTGTTGAAGCACCTGGACATCCTTTCCGGGGTCGGTCTCATTCGCCGCTCCAAGGCGGGCCGCACCGTCTGGGTGCAAATCGAGGTCGGCTCGATGAAGGCGGCAATGGACTGGCTGCAGCACCATCGTCTCTTCTGGACGACCAGCCTCGACCGGCTGACTCGCTACGCAGAGGCGAAGGAGCGGGAAGCCGAAGGCAAGGGCAAATGACGGAGGCAGTGCTGGTGCGCCGGATCGCCGCCAGGCCCGGTATCGTCTTCGACGCCCTCGTGACCGCGGACGGCATCGCATCGTGGTGGGGCCCCCACGACGAGCCCGCCATCTCCGCGAAGGTCGACCCGCGAGTGAACGGCAACTTCCAGGTGCGCTTCCGCACGTTCGATGGCCGGGAGCATGAGTGCACCGGGCAGTTCCTCGAGATCGTGAAGCCGACGCGCGTCGTGCTGAGCTGGCGCTGGGCTCACGGCGGCGAGCCCGACGAGGTGGCCGCGGACAACGTGTCCAAGGTCGAGTTCCGTCTGCGTGCGATCGACACCGGGACCGAGTTGACGCTGATCCACTCCGCCCTGCGGACCGAGCTTTCGGCCCAGAGTCACGAGGGTGGTTGGGGTGGCGCCCTGCAGAAACTCCTGCGGAAGTTTCCCGAGACGAGTCAGCAGCCATAAAGAACAAAAACAAGCGATTCGAGACCGGACGCGCGCGAGGTGTGCGGCTGGCGGTATCGCTGGCCGTGATCGCGTCCGTTGCCGGATGGCTGTTACCCGGGGCCGGCGGTTCGGCCCACGCGGCGATGGCTCCCATTGCGCCCTATCTCATGGCGAGCCGCGACCAGGAGATCGCGCTGGCGCGCAGCGCGGCCCCGGCCTCGATCGCCGCGCACGCGTCCGTGATGGTGCTCGGCGAGCACGGTTATGTCACCGTGGTCAAGGGAACCAACAGCTTCGTCTGCCTCGTCGTGAGGTCCTGGGACAATGAGCTCGACGTAAAGAGCGGTGTTTTCTGGAACCCGAAGTTCCATGCGCCATTCTGCCTCAACGCCGCGGGCGCCGATTTCGAGCTGCCTCTTTACCTGCTGCGGACTCGATGGGTGATCGCGGGCGCATCGGAGAAGGAAATTGCGGCGCGCGAGAACGCCGCATGGGCCGCGGGCAAATTGCACGAGCCCAAGCCCGGCGCCATGTGTTACATGATGTCCAGGCAGGCCGATCTGGGCGGCGGGCCGTGGCATTCCCATGTCATGTTCTACCAGCCGCACGATACTCCCGCGAGCTGGGGCGCCAATCTGCCGGGCGTTCCCATCATGGCCGGCGCCAGTGATCACGCTACCGTCTTCTATCTCATAGTGCCTTTCTGGTCCGACGGCACAGCGGAAGCCGGCGCCGAGTAGGCGCGCAGTAGTCCGCCCCGTACTCCGCCCCGTACTCCGGCCGGTACACCGCCCGGTACTCCGCTCGTTGCGCTGGAGCCTCACGCTCCATCCCGCCGCACCGGCATGAACATTCCTTTGTCGCGCGCTTGACACCATCTGATGCGCAGTACACACTTTACCAACTGGTAATCTATAGTAATCGGGGTCAATGTTGCTACTGCGCAACAAACGGCGACACACATTCCGGGGGAAACTCAATTGCGTAACATCATGGCTCTCAATCCATCCGTCAGACATTCCGTCAGGCTCGCGTTGGCGCTCGGTGCGCTTGCCGCCTGCGGCGCCGGCAGCCTCGCGGCGCAGGCACAGCAGGCCACCACGGTCACCACCAAGAGCACAACCACCAAGAGCACAACCGCCAAGAGCACGGCCGCGAAGGCGACCACCGCGAATGCGCCCATCCTGCTCGCGCAGACGACTCCGCCGGCACCCACCAGCAGCAGCTCTTCGTCGACCCCGGTGCTCGAAACCGTGGTGGTCACGGGCACCCTGATCGCCAGGCCAGCGGCCGAGACCGCGGAGGCCATTACAGTGATCAATGCGTCGGTGCTGCAGAATCAGGGCATCGTGAGTGTCGAGCAGGCGCTGAACACGGTCACATCGAATACCCCGTCGCTGAATATCGCCTCGTCCGTCGGCTCGTTCTCCGGAGGCGGTACTTACGCCAACCTGCGTGACATAGGCGCTGCCCGCACTCTCGTGCTCCTCGATGGCCAACGGCTGGCCGGCAATGCTTTCAACGCCAATCTCGCCGGCAGCGCTGTCGATCTGAGCGGCATCCCGTTCTCGGCCATCGAGAGCGTCCAGGTACTGCGAGAAGGCGCCTCGGCGCTGTACGGCTCCGATGCCATCGGCGGTGTCATCAACTTCATCACCAAGAAGAATTACCAGGGGGGAGAAATCGACGCCAATCTCAACCATCCGCAGGAAGCGGGCGGCGGCTCTGGCGACTTCGATGCCACCTGGGGGCATGGCGACCTGACCACCGATGGCTATAACTTCATGATCACGGGAAGTTACAGCGGCCAGCAGGAGCTGAAAGCGACGCAGCGGTCATTCAGCGCCGAGGGCTTCTATCCGGCGCTGGGCGTGCCGAACACCAATGATCCGGGTACATTCCCCGCAACGATAATCGATCCCAACGGCAACTACTGGCAGCCCGACTTTCCGGCCTGTACGGGCAATCCGTTGCTGACCACGTACTACGGCAACTGTGCGTACCGGTATTCCGCCGCGACGGACTTGGTTCCGCAGTCCGACGAGGCATCCGGCCTCATCTCCTTCACCAAGGCGCTGCCGGGGGACAACACCCTGGCCGTTCAGTACTTCTACAGCCGCTCGAAGACGACCGGCTACTCCGGTCCCATGTTCTATGCTTTTGAAATGAACCCGCAGAACAACCCGACCTACTTCCCGTCGGCGGCGGGTTTGACATGCGAGTCATACGCTTCAGCCTGCACCGGTGCGACGCCCGCTCTGAATGGCACTATAGACGCGATCTGGACCGACCCCAACAACTCCCGCTTCCTGGACAGCATCAATACCGAGCAGCGAGTTCTGGTGAGCTTATCCGGAGAGCGCGCTGGCTGGGACTACAAGCTCAATCTCAACTTCAGCCAGAACGAGAACTCGGATGCCACCGTCTCGGGTGAGCCCAATGAGGCGATTCTTGCGCCCACCATCGACCCCGTTACCGGCACGAGGATCCTCAGCAATCTGATCAATCCCTTCGGCCCGCAGAGCGCGGCGGGTCAGGCTTTGATCAACAGCAGCTACGTCAACGGCGTATATCAGGCCGGCAAGATGAAGCGCTGGAGTGTCGGCGCCACCGCCAGCCACCCCTTGGGCGATGCGTTTAACTCTGGCGAAGATGCGACCGTGGCATTCGGCTTCGATGTGGACGGTGAGACATACACGAACGCCACTACGCCTCTCAATAACCTGTTGGTGGCTGCAGTCGGCCTCACGGACAGCGCCGTCGCCGCGGCTCGTACGGCACAGGCGATCTTCGTCGAGCTGGATGTGCCCATCTCCAAGAGCATCGATCTCGATATAGCTGATCGCGAGGACCGGTACAGCGACTTTGGCGACACCAACAATGGCAAGCTGGCGATACGCTGGCAGCCGGCGAGCTTCGTGACCTTTCGCGGGACCGCATCCACCGGCTTCCGCGCGCCCACGCTCTTCAATCTGTATTCGCCGAATTTCCTTGCCGCCGCGACCAGCGGTACCATGGGAAGCAACAACCCATTTTGCGCACCGGGTAAGTACACACAGGAGTGGACCCAGGCGGTTTGCAATACGCAGGGGCTGGGGTTGGACGGTGGCAACGCCCATTTGCTGGCGGAGACATCGGAGAATTTCGACTTAGGCGTCATCCTTGCGCCGGTGAAGAATCTGGGCATTTCGCTCGACTATTACCGGATCCTCCTCAAGAACACCATCGGGCACGTTCCGGCCGCGGACATCTACCAGAATCCGACCGGATTGGCGAACTACATCGTGACGAACGACAATGGCTCGCTCACCCCGTCGATCGATGAACCGACCTATTGTCTTCCTTACACGTCGCCGGGCTGCGGATACCTTTTGTTGACGGACCAGAATACGGGACAGATCACCACCGACGGCATCGATGTGAGCATCCAGTACTCGCAGCACACCCGCTTCGGGGCATTCCGCGAGGACCTGGAAGGGACCGCGGTCACACAGTATCGGCTGCAGACCTTCAGTGGCGGCCCGGTCGTGAACATGGTGAGCGCGTACAATGGAGGCGATCTGTATCAGCCGGCATTGCGGTGGCAGCATGAGCTGCGGGTCGACTGGACGGCCCCGACGGGCAGGTGGGCAGCGGGCCTGTCCAACCGTTTCTATTCGACCTACACCGACGAGTTCCTCACCGGGCCCACCAATGAGGGCCCGCCGAGAACCGTCGGCAGCCAGTCGACCTGGGATGCCTACACTTCCTACAAGCCGATCCCTGCGGTGAGCGTGCTCTTCGGCATCCATAATCTCTTCAACAACAATCCGCCATTCAGCAACTCATCGCAGAATAACTTCGCGGCGGGCTACAACGCGCTCTTCTCGAATCCGGTCTTGCGGGAATTTTACGTCAACCTGAAGTACACGTTCTAAGCGGGCAATTTCCGATAACCGCGTCTCCTCTCGCGGATATCCCTCAAGTCGGCCCTTCGGGGCCGACTTTTTTTGACTCCGCCGTGCGGGCATCCCGCTTGACACTCGCTGTTTCCGGGCCTACTGTTAACCAAATGGTAATGTTTCGGAACAGCAGGGAAGGAGGGCCATCATGCTTCTGAACGAAGTCGATCTCAGCGGTCGCGTCAACGATCGCATTCTGCTGCGGGCGATTTCCTGGGCTTCCGGGAAGCGACGCCGGGGCCGCAACACGTTCCGCGCCAATCTCGACCATCAGGTCTATTTCGGCGCGTCCATGGGGGCATGGACGCAATCGGCCATGCGCGGGCCCAGTGCCTGGACCATCGGCGAGCGGGAGCTGATGGCGGCGCTGGTGTCGAAATGGAACTCCTGCATCTATTGCACGGATGTGCACAGCGTCGTGGCGGCGGAGCACGTGGGCAGCGCTTCGGTCGAGGCGGTGCTCAAGAATTACGACGCCGCGCCCATATCCGAGGGACTGAAGGCGACGCTGGCCTTCCTGGAGACGATGACGTTGCGGCCCACGGAGCTCACTGAAGGGGATGCCAGAGCCGTGCTTGGCAAAGGTGTCAGTGAGCAATCACTGGCGGATGCCATCGCCGTCGGGGCGATGTTCAATCTCATCACCCGATACGTGAACGCTCTCAATTTCTCGATTCCCTCGGCGGACAGGCGCCGCCGCGTCGCCGAAGCGCTGGTCCAGGGCGGTTATCCACTTTGAAGAGGGTGGCGCGGCGGCGCCCTCACCGGATGTTGTCGTAACGAACTTCCGGCCGCGGGCAGGCGCGGACGCGCGGCGGATTCAGATCGCGCTGCGTGCCGAAGCGCGCGCTGATCAGCCAGCACTCGTTGAATACGGAGCAGTAGCAGTAGCGGGCACTGAGATTGCCGACAAACTGGGACGAAAAGGCATTCCAGATCTGCGCGTTGGCGGCGGTGCGGGTGTAAGTCAGGATCGGAATCGTCTCGCCGGCGCGAACCACTATGCCTTCATCAGATTCGGCGAGCAGGCCGGGGTCATGGATGAGAGCCTGCATGCTGCCGGGCTGCCCGGCCGTCTCCCCCCGCGCGCAGCAATTCTGCAGCAGCTCCCACGGTGAGTGCTGCGCGCGGCCACGCCAGAAGAGCTCGAACGACTCGAGCTTTGCGGGTCCGATGCCCTGGTTGGTGAGCTGGAACGTGAGAACGGCGGATTGATCGCTCTCCGAGCCCGAGCTGTAAAACCCCACGAAGGGCCAGGACGCCGATGCGACCAGCTCGCGGTTGGTCCTCTCGGAATCGAACCCCACCCAGAGTGACACCGCCGCGATGATCACGGCGCCGATGGCGAGCACGCTCTCGGCCCAGTGCCGATCGAGCAGCGACGGCAGACCGCTTCCGGACATGAGAATTTCCCCCTGCGGGGGACTCTACAGCACTTGCTGTCCCCGTGCGATGGCGGAGGCGGCGCGGGAACGGGCATAGCCTTTGCTGTGTGTGGCCGGTGGCCATCGACCTGCCCCCCACCATGGTCCTCGCCGATCATTTCGGTTACGCCGGAGGCGTGCGACATGGCGTGACCACGTATCTGCTTCACGTGCTGCCGCTCCTCGCCGCCTCTGGTGTCGAGTTGACGGTGTGCTTTCTGCGCGCGCCGCATGCGGCCGCGGCACAGTTGCGTGCAGCCGGCATCGAGCCCGTGTTCTTCAATGCTGGCAAGTGGGATCCAACAGTGGCATGGCGCATCGCCGCGCTCGCGCGCCGCAATGGCGTCGGTCTCCTGCACGCGACAGGCGTGAAGGGGACCCTTGCGGCACGCATCGCCGCGCGGCTCATCGGCGCGCGAACTCTGTTGCATGTCCACGATCTCAACGATCCGGGCGCTCCGCTCGCCGTGCTGCAGCGCCTGCTGGCGCAGCCGACGGATGCCGCCGTATGCGTCTCCCAGGCCGTGCGTGAGTTGGCGGTGAGCCGCTACCACGTGCGCCCGGAGCGGGTGCGAGTTGCCCGCAATGGCGTTCCTCTGGAGGAGCTGCGGCGTGGGGGAGCGGGTGCGCGCAACCGCGTACTGGCCGAGCTCGACATCGAGCCGGCGCGCCCCATCCTCGCGATCATCGGTCGCCTGCATCCCGTCAAGGGTCATCGCGCGCTGCTGGCGATGCTGCCCGCCATTCTGCGCGGCTGCCCGCGAGCGCTGCTGCTGGTGATCGGCGACGGACCGGAGCGCGCCGGATGCGAGCAGCTTGCACGCAGTCTCGGCATCACGGAGCACGTGCGCTTCCTCGGCACGCGCGACGACGTACCGCGCCTGCTTTCGGCCATCGATCTGGTGCTGATGCCGTCCGAATCCGAAGGCCTCGGGCTAGCGGCCATCGAGGCCCTGGCCGCGGCGCGCCCGGTCATCGCCTTTGCGGTGGGCGGACTGCCCGAGGTGGTGATCGACGGCCGTAACGGACGTTTGGTCGCGCCGGGGGACAGCGAGGCCTTCGCCGGCGCGGTGGTCGAGACTCTCCGCGATCCCGCCCGGCGGCTCTCCTACGCCCGAGGTGCAGCTTCGAGCGCGCAGCGGTTCGGGATCGAGGCCCACGTCCGGCGACTCTTGGAATGCTATCGAATGACCCTTGCCCCCTGATCGGGGGCCTCCCGGGGGGAGGACCCGGCCCCGCCGTGGTAAATTAGGTCCATGAGAAGAAGGGGAGGCGAACGGTGAATGCTTGGAACGAGAGCGTGAAGAACGCAATACCGAGTGAGCGGCCGGCGAGCCCACCGCCCGCGCTGCCGCGCGATCTGGCGGACCGGCACCGACCCACGGGACCGGCCGGCGGCCATTCCGTGGAAGGGCGGCTCCTCGCGCGTCTGCTCGACTACCTCGGCAAGCCACCGATCGAGTTCGTGCTGTGGACGGGTGAGCGCATCGCCCCCGCTGGCGTTGAGATCGTCGCCCGCGTGCGCGTCGCGAGCCGCGCGACCTTGCTCGGCATCCTGGCCGATGTCCAGATACGGTTTCCGGATGCCTACGCCGAGGGACGGCTGGAGATCGAGGGCGATCTGGTGCAGCTCCTGGAGACGGTCTACCACGCCAGCCGGGTGGCGCCACAGCCGCCGCCGTTGCGGCGCCTGGTGGAGCGGCTGCGCCGTCCGCACGTCAACACGTTGACGGGCTCCCGCGACAACATCCACCACCACTACGACATCAGCAACGATTTCTACTCGCTCTGGCTCGGGCAGACCATGGCGTATACCTGCGCCTATTACCCGACCCCCACCACCACCCTGGATGAGGCGCAGACCGCGAAGATGGATCACGTCTGCCGCAAGGTCCAACTGCGTGCGGGCGAAACCGTGGTCGAGGCGGGCTGTGGCTGGGGCGCGCTGGCGCTGCACATGGCGCGGCACTACGGCGTCAAGGTTCGCGCTTTCAACATCTCGCGCGAGCAGGTGGTCTATGCGCGTGAGCGCGCCGCGCAAGCGGGGCTGAACTCCCAGGTCGAGTACATCCAGGACGACTACCGCAACATCTCCGGCCGCTATGACGCGTTCGTTTCCGTCGGCATGCTGGAACACGTCGGGCTCGTCAATTATCCGGCGCTCGGTGAAGTGATCGCGCGCAGCATCGGCCCCAACGGCCGCGGCCTCATCCACTCCATCGGGCGCAATCGGCCGGCGCCGCTGCAGCCGTGGATTGAGAAGCGCATCTTCCCCGGCGCCTATCCGCCGTCCCTCGCGGAAATGATGCAGATTTTCGAGCCCTACGATTTCTCGGTGCTCGACGTCGAGAATCTGCGCCTGCACTACGCGCAGACGCTGCACCACTGGCTGGCGTTGTTCGAGACGGCGAGCGGCCGCGTGCGCGAGATGTTCGACGAGAAATTCGTGCGCATGTGGCGCATGTATCTGGCGGGCTCGATCGCCGGCTTCACCACCGGCGCGCTGCAGCTCTTCCAGGTCGTGTTCGCGCCGCGGGACAACAACGCAGTGCCCATGACCCGCGAGCATCTCTACACCCGCTGAGCATCGCATGCGCACCTGTGACGTCCTGATCGTCGGCGGCGGCCCCGCGGGCTCGAGCGCCGCGTGGAAGCTCAAGCAGGCGGGCGCCGACGTGCTGGTGCTCGACAAGGAGCGTTTTCCGCGCCTGAAGCTCTGCGCCGGGTGGATCACCCCGGAGGTCGTGCGCGATCTCGCGCTCGACATCGGCACCTATCCGCACCGCTTCCTGACCTTCGATCGGCTGCACATCCACGTCAAGGGGCTGCATCTGCCGGTCCGCTGTGTGCAGCATTCGATCCGCCGCGTTGAGTTCGACGCGTGGCTGCTCGAGCGCTCCGGCGCTCCGGTGTTGGAGCACACCGTGCGCAGTATCCGGGAGGAGGGGGGCTACTACGTCGTCGACGAGGCTTTCCGCTGCCGTTATCTCATCGGCGCGGGCGGCACCCGCTGCCCGGTGTACCGCACGCTCTTCCGGGAGCTGAATCCGCGGGCGAGTGACCTGCAGACCGTCACGCTGGAGCACGAGATCGAGTACGACTGGCGGGCGCCCGACTGTCACCTCTGGTTCTTCGACCACGGCCTGCCGGGATACGCCTGGTACGTTCCGAAGCAGAACGGCTGGCTCAACGTCGGCATCGGCGGCATGGCGGATCGGATCAAGGGCAGCAACCGCTCGATTCACGATCACTGGCAGCTCTTCACCCGCATGCTCGGGGGGCGTCTCGCCAAGGGAGCCCGTTACGATCCCGCCGGCTACAGCTACTACCTGCGCGGCCGGGTGGACGTGACACGCCGCGACAATGCGTTCATCGTCGGCGACGCCGCAGGACTCGCGACCCGCGATATGGCCGAGGGCATCGGTCCGGCGGTGCGCAGCGGCGTGCAGGCGGCCGAAGCCATCCTGCACGGCAAGGAGTACCGCCTGGATGAGGTCACTGGCGCCAGCCTGGGAGGGGGCCTCGCCAGCCGCCTGCTCGACTGGGCGATGACCCGGGGCGCCGGGCGTACCCAGCCCGCCGCCGCCTGAGGCCTTGCGGGGGCCGGCCGGCCAGGGATAGGCGCAGGCCGCACGGATCCAGCGCCTGGACCCTGGCGTTACCTCTGGATGTCCCTGCTGCTCGTGCTGTCATTCCTCTGGCTGGCCCTGGTGGTCTGGCTGATCGCGCGCGCGATCCGCCAGCACAGTGTTCTTGCGCGGGTCGGCGTGCGCGTCCGCGATCCAGACAACTCGGCGCCGAAGGTCGCCGTCATCGTGCCGGCTCGCGATGAAGCGGCGAATATCGGTCCCTGTATCGGGTCATTGTCCGCTCAGCAATACCCGGCGGACTGTCTGACTCTGATCGTGGTCGACGATGACTCGAGCGACGAGACTTCCGCCATCGTCACCGCGCTGGCGCAGCACGATGGCCGGATCAAGCTGCTGCATACACCGCCGTTGCCGCCGGGCTGGAAGGGAAAAGTGAACGCCTGTTGCGCCGGCGTGGCCGCGGCGCCCCGGGACGCGCAGTGGCTGTGCTTCCTTGACGCCGACATGCGTGCGGCGCCAAGCGCAATCGCAAGTGCCGTGGAGGCGGCGGCCGATCGCAAACTCGACCTCCTGACCCTCGCGCCGCGGCACGAGCTCGGAAGCTTCGCCGAGCGGCTCATGCTTCCCTGCGGGCTCTATCTCCTCGGCTTCTACCAGGACCTCGAGAAGGTTCAGGCTCCCGGGAGTGACGAGGTCGTCGCGACGGGTCAGTTCATGCTGCTGCGTCGCAGCGCCTATGAGGCTGTCGGCGGCCACGCGCCGGTACACAGTGAGATCTGCGAGGACGTCGAGCTGGCGCTCCTGATGAAGCGCGGCGGATTTCGTGTGCTGCTGATGGACGGCAATCTTCTCCTGAGCACGCGCATGTACACAGGCTGGTCGACGCTGTGGCCGGGGTTTGCAAAAAACCTCATTCAGCTGCTGGGAGGCCAGCTGCGCACCCTGATAGCCGCGCCGGTGATCGTGGCGCTCGCGTGGGCAGCGGTGTGGCTGCCGCTCCAGGATCTTGCGGCAGTGCTGCACGGCGCGGCCGGTGCATCGCCTGCGCTCGCTCTCGCGACACTGGGCTCCGCAGCGGTGTTAGGGCTCCATGTTGGAGGCGCCGCGCACTTCAAGATCCCGTGGTGGTATGGACTTCTCTTTCCGCTCGGTTATACCGCTGGTGGCATCATGGCGCTCGATAGCGTCCGCTGGCGCATGACTCGACGCGTCCACTGGAAAGGACGCGTTTATACCTCATGAGACGTGTCGAGCGTTTTTCCAACATGACGACCATTGCGGTCGTCGTCGGGCTCATCGTTTTTCTTTACTTCGTGAGGGATATCCTGCTGCCGTTCGTGGTGGCAGCGGTCGTGGCATTCGTGGCGACTCCGCTGGTTGACTGGCTGGCGGTGCGAACGCGCCTGCCGCACTGGGTGTACGCGCTCGCAGTCCTCTTCGCGATCCTCGGCCTGGGCGCGACCCTCGGCCTCCTTGGGGCGCCGCCGCTGCTGCACGAGCTGCGGCTGATAGCGGGCAATCTGCAAGGGACGGTGAGCGGCTTCCTGCGCGTCCTTCTGGGTAATACGACCTTCCATCTGATGGGTCAGCGGGTCGATGCCAACGGCATCGGCGCCATGATCGCCCGCGAGGCCCAGGCCTGGATGGCGCAGGACGGGCGCATGCTGGAGCTTGCAGCCATCGGCGCCGCCGGCTTCTTCGGCGCCATTCTCACCATCGTCCTCCTGGGCTACTTCCTGCTCGACGCCCATCGTATCGGCCGCGGGCTCGCGTGGCTCATCCCGCCGCATTACCGCTCGTTCACCAGCCGCGTCGGACGCGATCTTGAGCCGATTCTGCGGCGCTACTTCATCGGCGTCGGGCTGGTGGTGTTGTACGCTTCGATCGCGGCCTACATCGGGCTCGGGCTGGTGCTCAAGATCCAGCACGCGGTATTTCTTGCCCTCATCACCGGACTGCTGGAGCTCATTCCCTTCGTCGGCCCGGGCGCCTCGGCGGTGATCGCCGGCCTGGTCGCCGTCCAACAGGCCTCCTCCGCCTGGAACATCATCGGTTACATCATCTATGCCACCGCCCTCAGGATATCCATCGACCAGTTCTTTGGTCCGTTGGTGCTCGGACGCGCGGCGTACGTTCCGCCCGTGCTCGTCATCTTCTGTTTTCTTGCCGGTGGTTTCCTCTTCGGCATCGTCGGAGTGATCCTCTCCGTGCCCGTCGCGCTGAGCATCAAGGTGCTGCTGCAAGTCATCTATCAGGAGCCGCAGGCCGGCTCGCGCTGAAGGAGAGCCGAAGGACCCGCTGGAACTTTCGTGTGCTCACCGAGTTCTGGTTTGGGTTGCCGACCCTGCAAGGAGCATCCCCTTGTCCGTCGTTCTATCCGAGAAGCGCGGGCTGCGCGCGATTCACCCGGAGCAGTGGGTCTTCAGCCTGGACCGTTGGTTGCGCCGGTGGCACGGCGTCTACGAGTTCACCACGCACCGGGACTGCATTTTCAGGGCGGAGCGCAGCTTGGCGGAAGAGAGCCTGCTGCTTGCGGACGGTGCACGCGTGCGCCGCGGCGATCCGGTGCTCAAGGTCCACCTCTGGAACGAGCACATGCCCGCCATGGGGCGGGAGGGGCCAACCATCGCGTGGGCACGTCGCGCCAATCGTGCACTCGCCACATCCTTGCGAGAGCTTGCCCGACACGTGGCACAGTGCAGCGATCTTGATGCGGTATCCGCCGTCTCTGCCGACATGCGTCTGGCGCCGGCGAAACAAAACGCGCAGGTTGCCCGCATCATGGCTCGCTATGGCTTCGAGGCCGCGAAAGATTCCCGCGTCGGCCGCCCGGGACCGCTGCGCCGGATCGGCGAGAACCTGCTGATGATGCTGTTGGTGATGGCCACCAACCCCATCGCGTTCCGCGCCGCCGTGCTGCGGCGCGATCACGCGCGCGTGATCATCTCGCGCGCCAAGCTCCTCAATCTGTATTTTTATTAGCGCTGGGTTCCAGGCCACGGTATTTCAGCATCGGACCGATCTGCGGATCTTTGCCGTAGAAGCTGCGGAACATGTCGCCGTAGCCCTCGGTATGCCCGCGGGAGAGGATGAGATCGCGGAAGCGCTGGCCATTGGCGCGCGTGAGACCGCCCCCGCTGGCGCCGCATGCCCTCCTCGAAGGCGGGCTGATAATCGCTGTCGCGGATGAGGTTGAAAGGCGGCGCCTGGAAGGGCAGCGGGCTCGGCGTGAAGAATGGATCGGCGCGCGCGGCGCCTGTTGCGCCGTCGCAACGGGCACTCCCCGGCCTGGCCTGTCTGCCGGGCTGCGAGACAGTGTATGCTTTGCGCCACGACATAGGGTTCTGCGACTCTAGACTGCGGGGGGTCACCGCAGCCGCAGGGCCCCAGGGGAGGGGAGCATGTTGCGGAAGATTGGCCTGGTCGGGGTGGCCGTAGCTGCCCTCGGTCTCGCTGCCTGCGGTGGCACCGATAGTCAGAGCGCCACGGTCGCGAGCAGCAACACGCGAGGCACCCTCGTCGAGAACCCGGCACTGCGCGTCGCCTCGCTCAACGCGGCGGGCTTCACCGCGCAGCTCAATGCCACCAGCACGGGCCCGCAGCTGATCCAGCTCGCCGGCACGCCGACCTGCGGGGTGGATTTCTACTACTTCAAGTACTGGACCGTAGGACCTGACAGCTCCGCGCAGATGGCTTCCGGGGCGCTGATGGTGCCCACCGGCTCCACCGCTCCGTGCACAGGTCCCCGGCCCATCGTTCTGTACTCGCACGGCACGACGACCGACTCGGCCTACAATATGGCGGCCATCAGCGACGCCACCAACTCCGCCAACACCGAGTCGGTCATCGCCGCTACGGTGTTCGCCGCCCAGGGCTACATCGTGGTAGCCCCCAATTACCTCGGCTACGACATTTCGACGCTCGGCTATCATCCCTTCATCAACGGGGCCGCGAATGCGACCGACATGATGGATGCGCTGACGGCGGCGCGCACCGCGCTGCTGAGCGCTTTGACCCCGGGTACAACCGATAGCGGCAAGCTGTATGTCACCGGATATTCAGAGGGCGGCTACGTCGCCATGGCGACGGTCAAAGCGATGCAGGCGGCTGGCGAAACGGTTACGGCATCGGCACCGTCTTCAGGGCCATATGCCCTGGAGGCGTTCGGTGATTCGATATTCTTCGGCCAGGTCGATCTCGGCTCGACGGAATTTGCTCCGTTGCTGGTCAGCAGCTATCAGAACGCCTACGGCAACGTCTATACGCAGGCATCGGATCTGTATTCCGCGACCTACGCGGGCGGTATCGAAACGCTCGTGCCCGGTGCGCCGATCGGTACTCTGTACCAGGAGGGCAAGCTGCCACAGACGGCGCTCTTCGACAGCACCGTGCCCACCTCTTCAACCGGCATCACCTCGCTCGACATGGAGGCCGACGCGCTCCTCGCGATACCGTCGAGCCCGCCGTACAGCGCCCAGCAGGCGGCCCTGTTCGATCTGGGATTCGGCAATCCGTACCTGGTGAATAACAGCTTTCGCGTACCTTACGTGGATGATGCGTTGGTCAACCCTGACCAGGCGGAGCTGACCCTGCTCGCCAACGGAACGCTGGACTCGGGCAATGTGGGGCTCGCGGCGGCGCCTTCGTTCGGCTTACGCAAAGACTTCCGGTTGAACGACATGCGCTCCGGCTGGTTCCCGGAGGAGCCGATGCTGATGTGCGGCGGCGACGCGGATCCGACGGTGTATTTCCAGAACACCCAAATCATGGCCGCGCTGTGGGCCCCATACGTGCAGGGTGGTCTGGTGACCGTGCTCGATCTCAATGGGACGCCGCAGGCCGGCAATCCCTTCGCACCGCTGCAGGTGGCGCTGCAGCAAACGGAGGCGCAGCTCGTGGCATCACAAGGTGCGGCGGCGGCCGCGTCCTATCACGCCACGGAGCTGCCATTCTGTACGGTGGCGGCGCGTGGCTTCTTTGCGCAAGTTCCGTAGCACGGCGAGATAGGATCATGCAGAAGAAAATCGTGACTCTAGCGCTCGGGGTTGCCGTCGCGCTTGGCACATCCGGGGCATTTGCGGATAACGCCGGGCCCAACGATATCCGGCTGGGCGTGTACTTCGTCCATTTCGACGACAACGCAAGCGACATCAGCGGACCTTATGCGCCCGCCGACCTCGGCCTTCACGTCAAGAGTCTGGAGACGCTCTATCTCGCGTATGTCCGCTCGTTCTCCGACCACTTCCAGGTCGAGCTGGCGCTCGGCTATCCGCCGGTCACCAAGACCGAGGCCAAAGGACCCGCAACGGTCGGCTCCGTCCCTTACAACGGTCAGGTCATCGCGACGGCACGCTGGCTGTCGCCGACGGTCCTTTTCGAGTATGTATTTGGCGATCACAGCGATCGCCTGCGTCCCTACGTTGGAATCGGTGGGAACTACACCAATTTCTATTCCCGCCAATCCACCGCCGCGGGCAATGCGGCGAGCGGTGGTCCCACCGCGATCGCGCTCAACCCGTCGGTCGGGGTGGCCGGGACGGCCGGCCTGAGCTACGAGATAACGCCTCGCTGGCACGTATACGCCTCGTACTCCGTCGCCCAGGTCAATGCCCATCTGAGGGCGTACACGGCGGGTCTCGAGCGCAGCTCGGAGATCCATTTCTGGCCGAACGCGCTGGTGGTATCGGCGGGCTACTCCTTCTAGACTTGCGGGCCAAGCTATGGCCCGCGCGCGACACATCGGCACCGGTTTTCCGCGGCCTCTAACGAGGCGCACGACCCGTGCGCGTCTCGCCGGCGCGGTGCTGCTGGCGTTTTCACTGCGGGCACTGATTCCGCTCGGCTTCATGCCGGCCGGGGACGGCACGCTCTCGCTCATGATCTGCCCGGGCGGCCTGCCGGCCTGGCTGCTCCCCGACCGGGACACGGACCCGGGCATGGCGATGTCCGGCCGCATGCCGATGCCGCAGCAACACCCCGGCCGGGGTCATGGGCAAAGCCTCATGGACGAGGGGTACTGCGCTTTCACCACGGGATTCAGCTCGGCGCCGCCGCCACTGCTGCTCGCCGCCATTTTCCTGCTGCTGTCGTTCGTCGCCGTCGCGGCCGTGAGAGTGTTGGCACCGGCCGGCATCCGCCTCGTCCATCTTCCCCAGGCGCGCGCCCCTCCCGCTCCCCGCTGATTCCCGATCCGATGATGAGCCCTCGCGGCCCGCAGTCCGTCTCCTGGCCGCTGCGCGGCTATCCGCGAAATCCGGTGCGGGCCGAAGGCCCGCGGAACATTCGTCATGAGATCAAGCTTTCCCGGGGCGCTGCTTCTGGCGCTGACCCTGCTCGCACCCACACAGGGGTGGGCCGCGGCATTCGGCGGCGTCACCGGGGTGGTGCAGGATGCGCAATCCAGACCCGTGTCGGGAGCGCACGTCACGCTCCAGTCGATAGTGTCCGGAGCCGTTCAGACCGTGAGAACCGGCAAATCGGGCCGCTTCGATTTTCCGAACGTCGCCATCGGTACCTATCAGATTCTGGTCGCCGCCGAGGGATTCAGCGGCTCCATCCAGCCGGTGACGGTCGAGTCCGGGTACTTTCCGAGCTCCCGGATCCTGCTGCAGCGACAGGGCGAGCTGGCCGAGGTGACGGTGAGCGCCGCCGCGGAGCCGCCGGTCGTGGCCTCGGTGACGCCGATCACGCTCGTCAGTCAACTGGACATCGAGCGCACGCCCGGTGCCGGCAACATCAACAGTCTCGCCATGATCACCGACTTCGTTCCGGGGTCCTACGAGGCGCATGACATGCTGCACATTCGCGGCGGCCATCAGACCAGCTGGCTGGTCGACGGGGTCGAGATTCCGAACACCAACATCGCCGAGAACCTGGGTCCCGAGCTCAATCCCGAGGACATCCAGACCCTGGGCGCGGAGCGGGGCGGCTACGGAGCCGACGAGGGCGACCGTACCTACGGCATCTTCAATGTGATCCCGAAGACCGGGTTCGGCACCGAGAGCGAGGCGGACCTCGACCTCACGGCCGGTAACTTCGGCCAGACCGACGACTACGTGAGCGCCGGCAGCCATACGGATGACTTCGCGTACTACGCCAGTCTCGAGGGCAATCGCAGCGATCTCGGCCTGCAGACGCCTGTCGCGGAGGTGATTCACGACCAGACGCGCGGCTACGGCGCGTTCTCCAACCTGCAGTACGAGCCGAGCCCGCAGGATGCGGTGAGCCTGGTCGCTCAATTGCGGCAGGACGATTACCAGATACCGGATTGCACCGCGCCGCTCGATGATGCACCGGACTGCCTCGGGCAGTTCGGCGACGAGCAGGGTGAGGCGGATAATTTCGCGCTGCTCTCCTGGGCGCATACCTTTGCGAGCACCGCGGTTCTCACGAGCTCGCTCATGTATCACTTCGAGCGGGCGGATTATGACGGCGGCGCGGGCGATTATCCGATCATCACCCGCTTCCATCACAGCTCACAGTATGAGGGCGCCGAAGAGAATCTGCGCATGAGTGTCAGCCGCAATCATCTCGATGCCGGCGTCTACGGCTTCGCGCAGCAGGACCAGGCCGACTTCAACCTGGGGACCGCCGATGGCGGCTCGCCGCCGATCACGGAGTTGCAGCACCCTTCCGGCTCACTGGCCGCTGCCTGGGTGCAGGACACCTATGAGGTCACGCATTGGCTCAACCTGTCGGCGGGTGTACGCCAGTCGCATTTCCAGGGCGTCATCACCGAGAATTCGACCGATCCGCGGTACGGTGCGACCGTGACGCTGCCGCGCCTCGACTGGGTGCTCACCGCCTTCTGGGGCAAGTACTATCAGGCCCCGCCACTCGAGACGCTTTCCGGACCCTTCGTCGCCTACGCGACGAACCAGGACACCGAGTTCCTGCCGCTGCACGGTGAGCGTGACAAGGAGCGCCAGTTCGGCGTCACGATCCCGCTGATGGGCTGGAGCATCGAAGCCGACTATTTCGTCACCCAGTCGCGCAATTTCTTCGATCACAACCCGATCGGCGAATCCGACATCTACCTGCCGATCACCGACCAGGGCGCGCTCATCGAGGGGCGCGAGCTCACGGTGCGCTCACCGCCTTCGTGGCCCTATGGGCAGGTGCATCTCGCCTACTCCAACCAGACGGCGGACTGCTTCGGGGCGATCACCGGCGGCCTGGTCGTGCCGGGGACCGATTGCGGTCCGGCCTACACGGCGCTCGACCACGACCAGCGCAACACGCTCAACCTTGGCTACAGCGCCGACCTGCCGGGGCGATTCTTCGTAAGCGCCAACCTGGCGGTCAATTCCGGGCTGGCCAATGACGGGCCGCCGAGCCACCTGCCGAGCTACGCGGTGCTCGATTTGTCCGTGAGCCGCGACATCACCCGCGATCTGTCACTGTCGCTCACCGGCCTCAACGTCGGCAACCGGCACCTGCTCACCGACAACAGCCTGACCTTCGGTGGAGTGCACTGGAACGACCCGCTGCAGATCTATGCGGAGCTGCGCTACCGGTTCCACTACTGAGGAGGCTTCGACTTCGTGGCAGGCGGGGAGTGGTGCAACAGGTCGCCGAGCACGCGGCGCACGGTCACGTAGAACACTGGAATCAGCAGCAGTCCGAACACGGTGGCGAACAGCATGCCGCCGATCACGCCGGTGCCGATTTCGTGCCGTGATACCGCGCCGGCGCCGCTCGAAAGGAGCAGTGGCAGCACGCCGAGGATGAACGCGAACGAGGTCATGAGGATCGGGCGCAGCCGCAGCCGCGCGGCCATGGTCACGGCGTCGAACAGCGACGCGCCGGCGGCTTGGCTCTGCACCGCGAATTCGACGATCAGGATCGCGTTCTTGGCCGCGAGGCCAATGACCGTGACCAGGCCGATCTTGAAGTAGATGTCGTTCGGAACCTGCGCCACCCTGCAGAACGCGACCATGCCGAGCAGGCCGAGGGGCACCACCAGCAGCACGGAGATGGGGATCGACCAGCTTTCGTAAAGCGCCGCCAGGCCGAGGAAGACCACGAAGATGGACAGGCCGAGCAGCGCCGGCGCCGAGTTTCCGGACAGCAGCTCCTGGTAGGACTGGCCGGTCCAATCGGTGCCATATCCGGGCGGCAGCGATTTGCCGACGATGGTCTGCACCGCTTCCATTGCCTGGCCGGTCGTATAGGCGGGCGACGGGTTGCCCACGATCTCGAGCGCCGGATAGCCGTTGTAGCGCTGCAGCACGGCGGGCCCGACGCTCCATTTGGTGTCGATGACGCTCGACAGTGGGATCATGTTGTCCAGGCTCGCCGTCGAGCTGGCGCCCGAGGACGCCGCGCCTGACGAGGTCCCCGACGAATTGAGCGGCGCATCGATCGATGGCGTGTACAGTTGGCTCAGCGCGCCAGTGTCCATGCGGGACTCCGGCCGGTCCTGGATGTAGACCTGCTTGATGCGTCCGGCGTAGGACATCTGATCGATGTACATGGGCGCGAGCTCGGTATCGATGGTCGCGTACACATCGCTCAACGACAGGCCCATTGACGCGGCCTGCTTGCGGTTGACCGAGATATTCAGCTGCGAGGCGTTCGGCAGCGCGTTTTCGCGCACCTGGTAGAGGGTCGGGTCCCGGGCCGCATCGGCGACCACAGTCTTCCCGGCGGCGTCGAGATCCTGGTGCGTCTGCCCGGTGCGCGCCAGCAGGTAAAGATCGATGCCGCCGAAGCGGCTCAAGCCGCGAATCGTCGGCAGGTTGACCGCGAAAATCTGCGCCCCGGTGACCCCCGCCGCCAGCTTGTTGGCCTGCGGGATCAGCTGCATGGCGGTCTGCGAGCGCTTGCTCCAGTCGGTCAGCTTGATGAAGGACATGCCGACGTTTTCGCTGTTGCCGACGAAGCTGAAGCCTTCCGGCTGGAAGATACCGTCGATGTCCTTGCCTAGCGGGCTCTCGAGCAACCTGGCGCGCACCTGGGCCATCACTTCATCGGTGCGCTGCAGCGTCGCATCGGGCGGCAGGTTGACCAGCGCCAGCATGAACCCCTGATCTTCGTCGGGCACGAAACTGGTCGGCATGTGCAGATAGAGGAAGCCGGCAAGAACCGCCACGAGCGCGAAGGCGGTCATCCAGCGCGGAGCGTGTCGGATGGCGCTGCCGACGTGCCCCTGGTAAATGTGCGCGGTGCTGTTGAAGCCGCGATCGAACCAGCGGAAGAGCACGTTCCTGCCTTCATGGCGCTCCGGCTTGAGCAGCGCCGCGCATAGCGCCGGCGTGAACGACAGCGCGAGAAATGCCGAAATCGCCATCGACACGGCGATGGTCAGCGCGAACTGGGCGTAGATGATCCCCGTGGCGCCGGGCTGCAGCGCCGAGGGCACGAACACCGCGGTCAGCACCACCGTGATCGCAATGATCGCTCCGGTGATCTGCGTCATCGCCTTGCGCGTGGCGGCGTGCGGCTCGAGGTGCTCCTCGGTCATGATGCGCTCGACATTCTCGATGACGACTATCGCATCGTCGACGACGATCCCGATGGCCAGCACCATGCCAAAGAGCGTGAGCTGGTTCACCGAGAAATGCAGTACCTTCAGCCCGACGAAGGTGCCGAGCAGCGCGACCGGGATCACCAGGGTCGGGATGATGGTGGCGCGCAGGTTCTGCAGGAAAACCAGCATCACCAGGAACACCAGCACGATCGCTTCGACGAGCGTCCTCAGCACCTCATGGATCGAGGCGGTGATGAAGGGTGTCGTGTCGTACGGCACGGTCCACTTCACGCCCGGCGGCAGCGTGCGCGCGAGCTCGGTCATCTGCGACTTCACCGCATCGGCCACGGCGAGCGCGTTGTTGCCCGGAGAGAGGAATACGGCGAGGCCTCCCGCGGGCTGGCCGTTGTACCGCGCCGACTGGCCGTAGTTTTGCCCGCCGAAGGAGATGGTGGCGACGTCACTCAGCATCACCACGCTGCCGTTGCCGTTGGCGCGCAGGATGATGTTGCGAAACTCCCGCAGCGAGGTGAAGAGCGAGTCGCCCGAGACGGTGGCGGTGAACTCCTGGCCGTTGACGGCCGGATCGGCACCGATCGCGCCGGTGGCGAACTGCGCGTTTTGTGCCTCCACCGCATTGAGGACCTGGGTCGTCGACAGGCCATAGCCCTGCAGCTTGTGGGGATCGAGCCAGATGCGGACGGCATATTCGGACCCGATCAGGAGGGTGCTGCCAACACCGTTGATGCGCGCGATCTCGGGCTCGATCTGGGACGCCAGGATGTCGTCGAGCCGCGCACTGTCGACCGCCGGACTGGTCGAATAGAGGCCGATGAAAAGCAGGATGTCCGGACTCGCCTTGGCTACCGTGATGCCCTGCCGGGTGACTTGCGACGGCAGCAGCGGTTGCGCCAGATTGACCTTGTTCTGGACCTGGACTTCCGCGATATCGGGGTTGGTTCCGTTGGCGAAGGTGAGGGTGATGACCGTCTGGCCGTTGGAGCCCGAGGTCGAGCTGAAATACAGCAGGTTGTCGATGCCGGTGAGCTGCTGTTCGATGACCTGGGTCACCGTCGATTCCATGGTCGCCGCGCTGGCGCCCGGATAGTTGGCAGTGACGGTTACCTGCGGCGGGGCGATGTCCGGATAAGAGTCGACGCCCATCGAGCGCAGCGCCAGGCCCCCGAAGAGGATCAGGAGGATGGCGATGACCCAAGCGAAAACCGGGCGCTCGATGAAGAAGCTAGGCACTGCTCGACTCCTTGGTGCCGGCGCCGGCAGCGCCGTGTGGGCGCCCTGTCAGGCAGTGATCTCGACATCGTGGCGCGCGGCTCCGCCCGGCTCGCCGCGCTGCTGTTCGGGAGCCGCATCCGGATCCGTCGCGCCCACGCCGCGCTCGATGATCATGCTCGCCCGCAGTCCGGGCTTGTTGTCGTTGAGCTGCAGCGAGCCGCCATGCAGCTTGGCGACGGCCTGTACGAGGCTCAGGCCCAGTCCCACCCCCGGGGTGCCCCGGCTGGCATCGCCGCGGAAGAATCGCTGCGCGGCCTTCGGCCGGTCCCGCTCCGGAATCCCGGGACCATCGTCGGCCACGACGACCGCAACGGAATCTTCGGTCGGACGCACCACCTCGATGTCGATGTGGCCGCTCGCGGTGACGAACTTGAGCGAGTTGTCGATGAGATTGTTGAGCGCCTGGGCGAGCAGCACCGGATCGCACCGTGCCCACACCGGCCCCGGATCGCGGAAGGAGAGGGCATGCCCCTTGAGCTCCGCGGCCGGGAGGTAGAACTCGACGGCTCTGGCGACCAGCTCGGTGACGTCGGCCGCCACGAAGTTGGAGCGCCGCAGCCCGGCGTCGATCTCGGCAAGCCGCAGCAGCGCATTGAAGATCCGGATCACCCCGTCGACATCCGCGACGGCAGCATCGACTTCCGCAAAGGCCTCCTCCGCCGGCGGGCGCGTGAGCGAGAGCTCCTCGAGGCGCGAACGCAATTCCGCGAGCGGCGTGCGCAGATCGTGCGCGATGGAGTTCGACACGTTGGCGATGCCGTGCACGAGCTGCTCGATCTGCTCCAGCAACCGGTTGATGGTCTGCGCCAGCGTATCGAGCTCATCGCCGCGCGAGCGCACGTCGAGTCGATGGCTCAGATCGCCGCGCATGATCGCGGCGACGGTCTGTTGGGTACTGTGAATGCGCGTGAGGAGCGCATTGCGGATGAGGACGCCACCGATGATCCCGGCCACCGTCAGCACCGCGATCGCGGCCGCGAGGCCATACCAGAAGCGGCGCTCGATGGGCGCGAAGCGGTCGACGTCGCGCCCCACCAGCAGGCGGTAGCCGCCTGGGAGCATGGTCAACACCATGGCAACCGTCGAGTGCCGGCCGTCGACGTAGACGGGGAGGGTGTAGCTGCCGGCGTGGACGGGGATGCTCCGTGGCCACGCCGGGATGTTGCCGGCGAGAGGCCGGCCCGTGGGAGCTGCGAACAGCAGCATCCGCTCGCCGGCGATCTGCATCGCGACGCGCTCGCCGATGAAGTTGGTGAGCGCCGCCGGACCGCGCAGCTCGAAGACGTGCGCCAGGCGCTGCGAGTCCTCCGTCAGGATCTCGAAGCGGAAGTCCTCGATGGTCGCCTGCCAGGCATAGCGCAGCGGCGCGGCGAAGAGCACCAGCGCGACCAAAGCCAGCAGCACGTAGCCGGTGGCGAGAGTGGTGGCGGATGAGCGAATGACGCGGGCCATATGCGGGGTACCGGCGCCGCCCCGTGCCTCAGGCGGTGCCTTGGGTGACAGGGGCGGGGGGCGGCTCGGCGCTGATCATATACCCGGCGTTGCGCACCGTCCGCAGAAGCTGCCGCTCGCTTTCCGTCTCGATCTTCTGCCTGAGCTTGCTGATATGCACGTCGACCACGTTCGTCTCCGGGTCGAAGTGATAGTCCCACACGTTCTCCAGCAGCATGGTGCGCGTCACCACCTGGCCGGCATGCCGCATGAGATATTCGAGCAGCTTGAACTCCCGCGGCTGCAGTTGGATCACCCGCGAGCCGCGCCACACCTTGCGGGCGAGCAGGTCGATGCGCAGGTCGCCTACTTCCAGCGCGGTCTGCGCGGTATCCTGCCGCCCGCGGCGGCTGAGCACATCGATGCGCGCCAGCAGCTCGCCGAATGCGAACGGCTTGGTGAGATAGTCATCGCCACCCGCGCGCAGGCCCTTGATCCGCTCATCGACGTCGCCGAGGGCGCTCAGGATGAGGATGGGAGTGTGATTCTCCGCCTTGCGCAGCGCATCGATGATGGTGAGCCCGTCGATGTTGCCGGGCAGCATGCGGTCCATGATGATGACGTCGTAGTGCTCGCTGACGGCGAGAAAGAGGCCGTCGCGGCCGTTCTCCGCGTGGTCGGTGGTGTGGCCCGCCTCCGTCAGCCCCTTGGTGACGAACCTGGCCATCCGCTCGTTGTCCTCGACCACGAGGATCTTCATGGCTTGCTCTCGATCGCCGGATGTCCGGGCATCGCCACCGCCGTGTTTTCCTCGTGGTGCGCTCTTCCCCACCATGAGGTCAGCCGGGTGTTGAGCCTGTCGAGGTAGAGGTAGATCACCGGTGTGGTGAAGAGGGTCAGCGTCTGGCTGAGGAGGAGCCCTCCCACCATGGTGTAGCCGAGCGGCTGGCGCAGCTCCGAGCCGGTGCCCTGGCCGAGCATCAGCGGCAGGGCGCCGAGCAACGCCGACATGGTCGTCATCATGATCGGCCGGAAGCGTAGCACGCAGGCCTTGCGGATGGATTGCACCGGCGTCAGGTGCTCGTCGCGCTCGGCCTGGATCGCGAAGTCGACCATCATGATGCCGTTCTTCTTCACGATGCCGATGAGGAGGATGATGCCGATGAGCGCGATGATCGACAGATCGAAATGGAACGCCATCAGCATGAGCAGCGCCCCGACTCCCGCCGACGGCAGAGTCGACAGAATCGTGAGCGGGTGGATGTAGCTCTCGTACAGCATGCCGAGAATGATGTACACGACCACGATGGCCGCCAGGATCAGATACGGCTCGCTGGCTAGGGAGGCCTGGAAGGCCTGCGCCGTGCCCTGGAAGGTCGCCGTGATCGTCGGCGGCAGGCGCATGGTATCCGCCGTCTTCTGGATGGCATCGACCGCCTGGCCGAGCGCGGCGCCCGGTGCGAGGTTGAACGACAGCGTCACGCACGGGAACTGGTTCTGGTGATTGATCGAGAGCACCGAGGCATGGTGCGTGTCGAACTTCACCAGCGTGGACAGCGGCACCATCTCGCCGCTGAGCGGCGACTTGATGTACAGCAATTTCAGGGTGTTCGGGTCCTGCTGCAGGTTCGGCGGAACCTCGAGGATGACGTGGTAGGCATTGAGCTGGGTGAAATACTGGGTGATCTGAGCCTGGCCGAACGCATCGTAAAGCGTCTGATCGATCTGTGAGATCGGGATGCCGAAGCGCGACGCCTGATCGCGATCGATGTCGACCTTGAGCTGCGTGCTGTTGGTCTGTTGATCGGAGGCGACGTCGGCGAGCTGGGGAAGCTTCTGCATGGCGGTGAGCATCTTCGGCGCCCACTCACTCAGCTCGTTGAGATCCGCATCCTGCAGGGTGTACTGGTACTGGGTGCGCGATGTCCGTCCGCCGACGTTCACGTCCTGAGCCGACTGCAGATAGATCGTCGCGCCCGGGACCTTGGCGATCTCCTTGCGCAGCCGCCGGATGATCTGGTCGGCGTTGTCCTTGCGCTCGCTGCGCGGCTTGAGGCTGATCATCGTGAAGCTATTGTTCATCGGATGGCCGCCGCCGAGGAATACCATCGAGCTTTCGACGTCGGGGTCCTTCGAGACAACCTGCATGAGCTGCTGCACCCGACGCTTCATCTCCGTGAACGAGATGTCCTGCGAGGCGTCCGTGATGCCCTTGATCAGGCTCGTATCCTCCTGCGGGAAGAACCCTTTTGGCTCGATGACATAGAGCGCGCCGGCGAGCACCACCGTGGCGACGAATACCATCAGCGTCTGGCTCTGGTGACGCAGCACGAAATCGAGTCCGCGCTCGTAAAGCGCCAACGACTTCTGGAAGACCCGCTCGCACGCCTCGTAGAGGCGCCCGTGGCGGACGTGGCGCTCGTCGCGCAGGAACAGCGAGCACATCATGGGGGAGAGCGTAAGCGCGACGAAGGCGGACACGACGATGGTGAGCGTCACCGTGATCGCAAACTCGCGGAACAGGCGCCCGACGATGCCGCTCATGAGCAGCAGCGGGATGAACACGGCGATCAGCGACAGGCTGATCGACATGATGGTGAAGCCGATCTCGCCGGCCCCCTTCAAGGCCGCCTCCATGGGCGTCATACCGGCTTCTATGTGCCGATAGATGTTCTCCAGCATGACGATCGCGTCATCGACCACGAACCCGACGGCAATCGTCAGCGCCATCAGTGAGAGATTGTCGAGGCTGTAGCCGAGCACGTACATCACGGCGCAGGTACCGAACAAAGCCAGCGGCACCGTGATGCCTGGGATGATGGTCGCCCACACGTTGCGCAGGAAAAGGAAGATGACCAGCACCACCAGAGAGATGCTGATCAGCAACGTGTATTCCACGTCATGCACCGATGCATTGATGGTGACCGTGCGATCGTTGATCTTGGTGACCTTGATCGCCGGCGGCATCGCCGCCATTGCCTGCGGCAATATGGCCTCGACCCGGCGCGCGGTCTCGATGACATTGGCTCCCGGCTGCTTGAAAACCATCAGCAGCACGCCGGGCTTGCCGTTCTGGAAGCCCGTCATCTGGGTGTTTTCCGGGCCATCGATCGCGCGCCCGATGTCGGATACGCGCACCGGCGCGCCGTTACGGTAGGCGATGATCACCTGGTTCCACGGCTTCGCCGTGAGGAGCTGATCGTTGTCGTAGATCGCGAAGCTGTGCAGGGTGCCGTTGATGGCGCCCTTGGCGGAATCGACGGTCGCGGTCTGGATGACACTCGCGACATCCGTCAGCTGGATGCCCATGTTGGCCATCTTCGCGGGGTCGACCTGGATGCGGACGGCCGGCTTCTGCTGGCCGCCGAGCGACACCTGCCCCACGCCGGGTATGCGCGACATCTGCTGGACGAGGATGTTCTCGGCGTAGTCATCCACGGTAGTGATCGGCAGGGTGTCCGAGTGAACCGCGTAGATGAGGATGGGCGAGTCGGCCGGATTCTCCTTGCGATAGGAGGGCGGGCTCGGCAGATCCTTCGGCAACTGGCCGGCGGCGGCGTCGATCGCCGACTGGATGTCCTGGGCCGCGGCATCGATGTTGCGGCTGAGATCAAACTGCACGGTGATCGAGGTCGACCCGAGGACGCTCTGCGAGGTGAGCTGCGTCACCCCCGGGATGTCCATGAACTGGTACTCGAGTGGCGTTGCCACCGCGGAAGCCATGGTCTCGGGGCTTGCGCCCGGGAGGTTCGCGCTGACGATGAGAGTGGGAAAATCGACCTGCGGCAGCGGCGCGACCGGCAGCAGCGGGAAAGCGACCAGGCCGATCAGCAGGATCCCCGCCATCAGGAGCGAGGTGGCGACGGGCCGCTTGATGAAGCCTGTGGAGATGCTCATGAGGTCGGCCCGGCGGCGGCGCTCGCCGTGGTGCCAAGCGAGGCGGCAGGCTGGCCGGGGGTGGCCGCCCGCACGCGCACGAGGGCGCCCGGCTGCAGGCGGAAGGCGTTACTCGTCACGACCTGCTGACCTGCCTCCAGCCCTTGCGTGACGATCGCCACAGTCTCGCTGTTGTTGGCCACCGTTACCGGCTGCTTCGCGACGGTCGAGTCGGGCCGCACGAGGTAGACGAACATGCCATCGGGTCCGCGCTGCAGTGCCGTGGGGGGGATGGTGAGCGCGTTTTTCTCGGTCCGCGCCAGCAGGCGCAGATTAACGAACTGTCCGGGCCAGAGCTTGAGATTCGGATTCGGGAACACGGCTTTCAGCCGGATGGTGCCGGTCGTCTGATCGATCTGATTGTCGATCAGCTTCACGGTGCCGCGGTCGAGCTCCTTCCCTTGGGCCAGCGCCACGACTTCGACCGCCCCTTGCGACATCGCGTCGGCGACGGACTCGAGGGCATCCTCGGGCAGCGTAAAGATGGCGGTGATGGGCTGCAGCTGCGTCAGCACGACGATGCCGTTCGTATCGGTGGCATGCACGATGTTGCCGGGATCGACCTGGCGAATGCCGGTGCGGCCGTCGATCGGTGAGGTGATGCGCGTATAGCTCAACTGTGTCGCGGCGCTCTCGATCGCAGCCTGATCGGCTTCGATCTGCGCTTTCACCTCGCCGACCAGGGCGTGCTGGGTGTCCACCTGCTGCTGACTGGCGAGCTTCTTCGGCTCGAGGAAGGTATAGCGGGCGAGGTCTTTCTGGGCATCCACCAGCTGAGCGTCGTCCTTGGCGAGCGCAGCGCGCGCCCCATCGAGCGACGCCTGGAACGGGCGCGGGTCGATCTGCGCCAGAAGTTGCCCGCGCTTGACTTGGTCGCCCTCATGAAAGGCGACCGTCGTCAGCTGTCCGTTTACCTGCGCCGTTACCTTTACCGTGTAGAACGCCTGCACGGTGCCGATGCCGTCCAGATAGACGGGTACGTTCTGGCGCGTGACAGTTGCGGTGCTCACGGCCACGGCGGCTGGGCCTGCTTGGTGGGACGAGCTGGCATGTGCCGGGGCGAGCAGCCAGGCGAAGAAGACCACGGCGGCGACGGCCGCCGCACCCATGATGAGCCGCGTGCGGCTCAGTCGAATCGGAGTTGTCACAGCGAAACCCTCGAAAGATGCTGCATCTCAATGTTCCTGCGCACTGCTCCAGCCACCGCCGAGCGCGTTGTACAAGCCGACCAGCGCCGTCAGATGGGCGAGCTGCGCCTGCGCGAGTGCGTCCTCCGCGCTGAAGAGGCTGGTCTCCGTGCTGAGCACCGTCAGGATGTTGACGACACCGGCGTGGAACTGATCCTGTGCCATCCCGTAGGCGCCACGCGCCTTGTCGGCGGCGGCCTGCTCGCGCTGCAGTTGATCGCGGGTGTCATTGACGGCGGCGAGCGAGTCCTCCACGTTGCCGAACGCGGAGATCACCGCCTTATGATAGTCCGCCAGCAGCTCGTCGTAGCGGGCCTTGCTCAGCCGGTATTCCCCGAGAACGGAGCCGCCGTGGAAGATCGGCTGCGTGATGCCGGTGGACAGGGAGAACACGCGGCTGCCGGGCTCGAACAGCGTCGACAGCTGACGGCTTTCGTATCCCCCGGCTGCGGTGAGGTCGATCGTCGGGAAGAACGCGGCGCGTGCGGCACGGATGTTCGCGTTCGCGGCGATGAGTTGCGCCTCTGCGTTCGCGACATCGGGGCGCCGCGCCAGCAATTGCGAAGGCACGCCCGCTCCGACCATTGGGGCAGCAACGTGTGCCAGGCTCGAAGCGGTAACCTCGAAGGACTGCGGTGTCCGCCCTATGAGAATGGCCAGCGCGTCGGTTTGCTCACGCTCCTGCTGCACCAGGGGCGGAATCGTGGCTGCGATGCTGGCGACGACCGTGTCCTGCTGGGCGACATCGAGTGCGTTCGACGTGCCGACCTGCTCGTCCGTCTGCAGACCGTCCAGGGTCTCCTGGGCGCTGGCGAGATTGGCGCGCGCGATCCGTACCCGGTCGCGCAGGGCGAGCACCGAGAAATAAGTATCGGCGATGCTCGACATGACGGTGAGCTCGACGGTCTCCCGGTCGTAACGGCTGGCGTTTGCGGTGGCGAGCGCAGCGGACCGGATCGCGCGATTCTCGCCCCAGAAATCAAGCTCATATGTAGCATTCAATCCTGCGGCGAACTCATTGTAAAGTAAGGCTGTACTGCCGGTGGTGCTGATCGCCCGCTGGCGCGAGCCATCGCCGGTGGCATCGAGCGACGGGACGAGCGGGGCGCTGCTGATGCGTACCTGCGCATCCGCTTCGCGGACGCGTGCGACAGCGGCAGCCAGATCGTCGTTGGCGGTGCGACCGGTGAGCATCAGGTGGTTGAGCTCCGCGGAATGAAACCCGCCCCACCAGTCCGCCGACGGCCAGCCCTGGGGAGTGCGGGCTGCCGCGGGGGTGTTCCAGGCCGGGGGCGGGGGGATATCGGGACGATGGTACGCGGGGCCCAGGCTGCAGCCGCTGAGGACGAGCGCCGCCGCCGCGACGGCTACCCGCCACGGCCGCGCACGGAACACCTCAGCCGCTATTGGGAGCGAGACCATCGGCGGATGGTGGGCGAGTGCCCATTGTCACGCCGTGGACAAATGATTAACTCCAGTTAATCCGGCCGGGGCAGCTAATTCCGCCACAGGCCAGCGCAGGGCACGCTTTGCCCTCTACATAATAACGAGTTATAACTACAGACTATGAAAGTGCGCATACGGCGTGTGGGCAACTCCCTCGGAGTGCTGTTGCCAAAGGCGACGCTCGCCGCATGGGGCGTTGGCGAAGGCGATGAGCTCGAGCTGACGAAGCGCGGACTGCATCCACCGATGCGAGGTGGCTTCTCCCACCAAGAGCTGGATGAGCTCCGTCGCTCGATAGCGGTTGCCGTGATCGCGCGTCATGCACCGCGTGAGATTCGAGCGCAGATTCTTGCGAATCTTTATCGCTGGAAGCAGCGCGGCGTCTCGGGGCGCGCATATGAAGAGTGGCGCGATATCGCCTTGGACGACGACGACGGCAGGCTATTTGCGGCCATGCTAGGCCGAGACGAGGAGGCCGTGAGGATGCGCCAATCCGCGCCTTTCGGCGGCTTACTTCCGAAGGAGGAAGTCAGGAGGCTAAAAGAAGAAGCAGCAAATTGACCGTGCTGCGCGCCGCTGGCCAGCCTTACAGCCAGCCCTTGGAGCGCGCCAGGCGGGCGGCCTCGACCCGGTTGGCGGCACCGAGCTTGTTGATTGCCTCGGAGAGGTAATTGCGCACGGTGCCTTCGGAGAGATGCAGCTCCGCGGCGATATCGGCGCTCGAGCGGCCTTCACCGGCGCGCCAGAGGATCTGCCGCTCGCGCTCGGTGAGCGGGTCGGGCTCGCTGTTCCAAGCCTCACTCGCCAGCTCGGGATCTATCACCCGCTGTCCGCGATGCACGCGCCGCACCGCATCCGCCAGCTCCGCTGATGGGCGATCCTTGAGCAGATAGCCCTTGGCGCCGGCGTCGAGCGCGCGGCGCAGATACCCCGGGCGCGCAAAAGTCGTGAGGATGATCACCTGCACGTCAGGCCAGCGGTCGCGTACTTCGGCGGCCAGCGTGAGGCCTGTCATTTCGGGCATCTCGATGTCGGTGACCAGAACGTCAGTCTTGTGCGTACCGAGGGCTGTGAGCGCGGCACGGCCGTTGGTTGCGCGCGCGCACACGGCGATGTCAGGCTCCGTCTCGAGCAGCGCGGCGAGCGCGCCAAGCACCATGGCCTGATCCTCCGCGATGGCGACCTGGATCTTGCTCACCTCAGGCGTCCGCCCGCGCCGGGATGGCGACGGTCAACCGCGTGCCCTGGCGGGAATCAACCTCGAAGCGGCCGCCGAGTGACTCGACGCGCTCGCGCATGCCGCGCATGCCGTTGCCTTCGCGCTCGATGGCGCCGCGACCATTGTCGTAGACCGACAAGCGTGTGCTCTGACCGTCGGACGCCAGCTCGAGGCGGCAGCTCGTCGCGCCTGCATGCCGCAGGATGTTGGTTACGGCTTCGCGCAGCACGAGGGAGAGAACGGATTCCTGCGCGGGCTCGAGGCGCGCGCTCTGCGCCTGCAGCTCCAGCCGGACACCCGCGGCATCGAGCGCCCGGCGGGCGCGCACGATCTCCGCGCCGATGCCTTCGGACCGGTAGCCGCCGATCGCTTCGCGGACCTCGCCGAGCGCCTGGCGGGCGATCTGCTCCACCTCGCCGATCTCCCGCCCTGCCGCCGCCGCATCGCTGCCGATGAGCTTGCCCGCCAGCTCGGATTTGAGCACCACGACCGAAAGGGTGTGGCCGAGCACATCGTGCAGGTCGCGCGCGATGCGCTCACGCTCGGCGAGCTTGGCGAGATGCTCGATTTCCTCCTGCGCGTGCAGCAGACGCTCGGTGGCGGCCCTGCGAAGCGCCTGGATGAGATTGCCGGTGCCGATGGAGGCGGCGAGGAACGACAGGGAGCCCCACGTCCAGGGATTCTCATGCAGCAGCACGCCTTCCGCGCCGGAGGCGAGCGTAGCGGCAATGATCGTCCCTACGGCTAGAGAGAAGGAAGTCGTGGCGAACGGCATCAGGCTGGCGACATAGATGAACATGGTGCCGCCGGCACCGGGATTCATCGGGTAGTAGGCGGCGCCGAGGATCGCGATCGCCAGCAGCATGAGGAGGCGCGTGCGGTGGCGGCACGACCACATCAGCACCACGTACGCACCGAGGAAGCAGGCGTAGACGGCCGCGAACACGAGCCAGTCGCGTCGCGACCCGCTCTGCAGCGGCTGCACGACGAAGAAGACGGAGTAGATGAGCCAGATGAGGTTCCAGGCCCGCCACCGGCCATTTTTTTCGGGCAGAGCCAGTCCGAGGTGACGGGTGGAGTCGCTCATCAGGCCTTCGCTTCGCTGCGCTGGAAGGTAATCCAGGCCGCGGCGAGCATCAACAGGGTGAAGCCGCCGAGCACGGCCCAGTGGAGCGCCATGCCGCTCGCCGGCGCCAGCCCGAAGACGGCGAGCGCGATCTGCGCCAGGTGATAGGTGGGCAGCGCCGGCGCCACGATCTGCAGCCAGTGCGGCAGCATGCTCAGCGGCATCCAGAAGCCGGAGGCGAAGGAGAGCGGCAGATAAATGAGATTGATGATCCCGGGACCGGCGTTCGGCGGCACGAGGTAAGCGACGAGGAAGCCCATGGCGGCGAACGGGATCGAGCCGGCCACGGCGATGCCCGCCAACCCGGCGGCCTCGCGCCCCGTGATGGTGACGCCGCCGAGGGAGTTGCCGAGCAGGATGAGCACGATGGTGATGATCAGGCCGAAAGCGGCGCAGCTCGCCACCTTTGCGCCGAGGTAGGCGATGCGCGGCATGGGGCTCGCCCGCTTCAGGTCGAGCCAGCCCTGGGCCCGCTCCATGGCGAGTGCCAGGCCGATCCCGAACAGACACGCCGATACGACCCCCCAGCAGGCGTAGCCGGCAACCAGATACAGCGCCCCGGGCTTTCCCCGGTTGGCCAGGCCGAAGAGCAGATAAAACATCACCGGCAAGCCGATGACCGAAAGCGAGTAGGCGCGCGTGCGCATCCTGCCGGCGAGCTCGTATTGCGTCTCCTTGAGCAGAACTCGCAGCGGGCGCAGGGCGTCGGCCGGCTCCGCCGGCAGGGCAAGCGTGTTGGTATTCATGGCGGATACTCCGGTTGGGGCTACTGGGCCGCGTCGCCGCCCGTGAGCGCGAGAAAGGCGTCCTCGAGCGGCGCTGCGGACACTTCGAGCCCGTGCAGCGACTCGTCCTCGAGCAGCAGCCGGCGCACGACTTCCTCGGGACGCTCGGCGTAGATCACGACAGCGTCGCGGTCGCCCTGCAGGGAGATGACCGACGGCAGCTCGCGCACGCGATCGGGATGGAGCCGGGTCACGCAGCGGATCCGCCGCCCCGATACTCCATGCCTGATTTCACTCGGCGTGCCCTCGCGAATGACCCGACCCTTGTCGATGACCACGATCCGGTTGGCGAGCGCATCGGCCTCTTCGAGGTAGTGCGTCGTCAGCAACACCGAGGTGCCGCGGGCGGCAAGGGCGCGTACTTCCTCCCAGAGCCGGCGGCGGGATTGAAGATCCATTCCCACGGTGGGCTCGTCGAGGAATACCAGGTCCGGGTCGCCGCAGAGCGCGAGTCCAAACAGCACCCGCTGCCGCTGTCCGCCCGACAGATCGCCGAATCTGCGGTTCTCGATGCCCTCGAGACCGGCGCGGCGGATGACCTCCGCCGCCGGCAGAGGACGGGGGTAGTAGCTGCGAAAGAGCGCGATGTGCTCGCGGACGAGCAGCATCTCCGGTACGCGGGCGACCTGCAGCATCGCGCCGATCCGCGTGCGCGCGGCAGCCGTGCGCGGATCCCGTCCCAGCACGCGTACGCTGCCTTCATCGGCCGAGATCAGCCCGAGGAGAAGGCGTACCGTGGTCGTTTTTCCGGCACCGTTGGGACCCAACAGCGCGACGACCTCGCCGCGGCGCAGGGTCAGGTCGAGTCCGCGCAGTGCTTCGGCCTTGCCGTAGCACTTCACCACCGACTCAAGAGTCGCAACGGCGGACTGGGTCATCGACATGGCTCTTCTCCCGCCGCCACGCCATCCCGGGCGGCAGCGACAGGATCCCGCGCCGGCGGTTGCCGTCCCAGTGCAGCTCGTCACCGGTCCGGGGTGACATCTGTCATCCGGGCGCATTACTATGCCTGGCCGCATGAAAATCGCAGGCTTTCCCTACCGTACCATCTGGCCGCTCGAGTCCGGGGCCGTGCGCGTCATCGATCAATCGCGGCTGCCTTTCGAGCTCACCACGCTCGATCTCACGACCCTCGAGGACGCGGCTCACGCCATCAAGACCATGGTGGTGCGTGGCGCACCGCTCATCGGTGCCACTGCAGCGTACGGGCTCGCTTTGGCGCTACGCACTGATGCCTCCGACCGCCGCGTCGAGGATGCTGCGAGGATTCTGCGGACCACACGTCCGACGGCTGTCAACCTGGCATGGGCCTTGGCGCGTGTGCGCAGCGTCATTGCGCAACTCCCACCTGCGCAGCGCTTAGAGGCTGCATTCCGTGAGGCCGGCAACATCTGTGACGCGGACGTGGACCAGTGCCGGTCGATCGGCGTTCACGGGCTGGAGATCATTCGGCAGCTTGCCAGGTCGTTCACTCGCCGCGTGAATATCCTGACGCATTGCAACGCCGGATGGCTGGCGTGCGTGGACTGGGGTACGGCACTAGCCCCGATCTATATGGCGCATGATGCGGGTGTTCCCGTGCATGTCTGGGTGGACGAGACGCGACCCCGGAACCAGGGGGCGTCCCTCACCGCGTATGAGCTGGGTGCGCACGGTATCCCGCACACCGTGATCGTCGACAACCTCGGCGGCCTGCTGATGCAACGCGGTGAGGTCGATTGCGTGATCGTCGGCAGCGATCGCACCACTGTCGGCGGTGACGTCTGCAACAAGGTTGGAACCTATCTCAAGGCGCTGGCGGCAAAAGACAACAGCGTGCCGTTCTACGCGGCGTTGCCCGTCAGCACCATCGATTGGAATCTCGAGCACGGCCGCGACATCGAGATCGAGGAGCGCTCCGTAAAGGAGGTGACCGAGGTAATCGGCCGCAACGCTGCCGGTGAGGTCGTCAGCGTGACGGTCGTACCCGAAGGCAGCACGGCCCTCAACCTGGCGTTCGATGTGACGCCCGCGCGTCTGGTCACCGGCATCATCACGGAGCGCGGCCTCTGCCACGCGAGCCGCGAGGGTTTGCTGGGTCTTTATCCTGAGCGGCGGCGGACGGCATGAGCGCCGGCAGCGCCCCTGCGGACCATGATCTGCAAGCCGAGGTGATCGCCGGCTGCCGAGCGCTGGTCGGCCTCGGCCTGACCTACGGCACCTCGGGCAATGTCAGCGTCCGCCGGGACCCATCGAGTCTCTTCGTCAGCCCGACCGGGATGGCGTATGAGGCTCTGGAGGCGGACGACGTTCCGCTCGTGACACTCGACGGGCGCTGGTTCGGCCGCCGCCGTCCCTCCAGCGAGTGGCGGTTTCATCGCGACATCATGGCCGCCCGTTCGCAAGTGGGCGCCATCGTGCACGCGCATCCGCGGTTTGCGACGGCGCTGGCTTGCACGGGTCGCGGAATCCCCGCCTTCCACTACATGGTGGCGGTTGCGGGCGGGGAGGACATTCGCTGCGCCCCTTACCACACCTTCGGCACACAGGAACTGTCGGACGCTGCGCTGACCGCCCTGGAGGGCCGCAACGCATGTCTGCTTGCCCATCACGGCATCATCGCGCTGGGCGCAAACCTCATGGAGGCGCTGAAGCTCGCGGGCGAGGTGGAGAGCCTGGCCGCGCAGTACTGCACCGCGCGCGCACTCGGCGATGTCGGGCAGCTCGATGCGGTGGAGATGCGCCGCGTCGTGGAGAAGTTCCGCACCTACGGACGGCAGGACGTGACCGATCCGGCCCTGCGCGCCGCAGGGGAGACCCCGCCGCCCAGACAGGTCTGATGTAGCAGGCACGGGGCGCAATGGGTTAAGGTGACCCGCATTGGGGGTCATCCGGAAGAACTATCGTGCAAACGGCAGCACCCGTCCGCGCCGCGGGGGTCGGCGAGTTCACTTTCCGCGGCCTCCTCATCGGGGTGGTTATCACCCTGCTGTTCACCGCCGCGAACGTCTACTTCGGCCTCAAGGCCGGCATCACCTTCTCTACATCGATCCCCGCGGCCGTCATCTCCATGGCGATCCTGCGGAGCATGCGCGGCGCGACGATGCAGGAGAACAACATCGTGCAGACGGTGGCCTCGGCGGCCGGCACGCTCTCCAGCATCATCTTCGTGCTGCCGGGCCTCGTGATCGTCGGCTGGTGGACCGGCTTTCCGTTCTGGATGTGTTTCATGATCTGCGCGGCGGGCGGCATCCTCGGCGTTATGTATACGATCCCGCTGCGGCGCGCGCTGGTCACCACCTCGGATCTGCCGTATCCGGAAGGCGTTGCCTGCGCGGAAGTGCTCAAGGTCGGCTGCGGCCACGACCGCAACGAGGATATCGAAAAGGTCCAGGCCGGAGGGGCGGGCCTCAAGGCCGTGCTCGTCGGGTCCATTGTGTCTGCACTCTTCTATGTCATCGTGCAGACGCGGATCTTCGCGGGCGACGTGGTGCGTTACTTTCGTATCGGCTCCAGCGGGGCGGCGAGCGGCTTGGACTTCCAGATGTCGTTCGCGCTCTTCGCCATCGGCCATCTGGTCGGGCCCGCGGTGGGCATCGCCATGCTGGTGGGCGCGGGGATCGCCTGGGGGTGGGGAATCCCACACTTCACCGCACTCCATCCCGCCGCGGGCGCGGCGGCGGATGTCGCCCAGGCTGCCTGGAGTCACTACGTCCGCTATGTCGGCGCCGGTGCTATCGGTGTTGCCGCGGTCTATACGCTGGGCACTCTGGTCAAGCCGGTGCTCGCGGGACTCTCGGGTGCGATGGCGGCATCGCGCGTGCGCAAGTCGGGTCAGGCACATACGCTTCCGCGCACGGAGCACGACATCCCGATTGGCGTGGTGGCGGTAGTGTCGCTCCTGTGCCTGCTGCCGGTGGTGTGGCTGTTCTGGCATTTCAGCTTGATCAGCGGCCTGGGATCGAAGGCCTGGGAGCTGGCGTTGGCGGGCGTCGTCTTCGTCGCCATCATGGGGTTTCTCGTCTCCACGGTTTGCGGCTACATGGCCGGCCTCATCGGCTCCTCCAACAGCCCGCTCTCCGGCATCGGCATCCTGGTCGTGGTCATCTGCGCGCTGCTGCTCGTCTTCGCGGTGAAGGGAAGCCTGCCCGCGTCCGCCGGCAAGGCGCTGGTCGCTTTCGCGCTGTTCGTCACGGCCGTGGTGTTCGCCGTCGCCTCGATCGCCAACAACAACCTGCAGGACCTGAAAACCGGGCAGCTCGTCGATGCGACGCCGGCCATGCAGCAGTGGGCGCTGGTCGTCGGCGTAATCGCGGGTGCGCTCGTCATTCCGCCGGTGCTCGATCTCGTCAATCACGCGTATGGCTTTCTGGGCGCGCCGGGCGTCAACCCGGCGCACGCCCTGCCGGCGCCGCAGGCGGGGCTCATCTCGGCTTTGGCGCAGGGCGTCATTCAAAACAACACCGACTGGAGCGCGCTGGGCGTGGGCGGTCTCATCGGCGCCGGCTGCATCGTGTTCGACGAGTTGCTGCGCCGCGGGGTGAAGGGCGCGTGCCTGCCGCCGCTGGCCGTGGGTCTCGGGATCTACCTGCCGACCGCGAGCACGCTCATGATCGTCGTCGGGTCCATCGTCGGCCTGGTGTTCAACCGGCGCGCGGCGCGCGGCCCCAGGAGCGAGGCCACCCAACAGCTCGGCGTGCTGCTCGCCTCCGGCCTCATCGTCGGCGAGAGTCTGCTCGGTGTCGTGTTCGCCGCGGCAGTCGCCTTCTCCGGCAACCCTTACCCCATCGGCCTGGTCGGCGATCGTTTCCAGATGCCCTCGCTCTGGCTGAGTGGCGTGGCGTTTGCGATCGTCGTGTGGCTGCTCTACCGCTGGACAGCCCGCCTCGCGCGCGAGTGACTACCGCGCCTCGGCGCGCCCACCGCTCAGCTCCGCACCGGTGCCCTCGGGGAGCGAGGCATAGTAGAAGACCGCGAGCGCGCCGAAGACGCCCATCAGCACCAGCGCCAGCCGGAAGTCGATCGGCTCCAGGCTGGAGGCATGACGCAACAGCCGGCTGAAGTTGAGCAGCAGCGCCGCGAGCGCGACACCCACCCCGTTCGCGACGTACATCGCAAGCGATGAGAGGACGCTCGCCGAGGAGTGCTCGGTGGGACCGATCTCGGCGAAGGACAGGTAAGTCATGGCCGAGAACTGCAGCGAGCGGCTGCCGCCCGAGAGCAGCAGGATCGCGCCGGTGAGCCAGGCGGGCAGGCCGGGCGAGATGAGCGCGCAGGCGGCGATGCCGGCCGCCGTGATGGCGCCATTCACCAGCAGTGTCCTGCGCATACCGAAGCGCCTGATGATCGGGTTGGTGACCACCTTCATGAGGAAGTTGGCCAGCATGTAGACGAGCAGGAGCAGGCCGGATTCGAGCGGCGAGAGACCGAAGCCGACTTCGAGCATCAGGGGCAGGAGGAACGGCGTGGCGCTGATCGCCGCCCGCGAGATGCCGCCGCCCGAGATGCAGGAGACGAAAAATGGATGCCGCCGCAGCGCATCGAGGCGCACCGCCGGCTGCGGCGCCGACTCCAGATGACGCAGCGCCAGGAACCCCGCGACGAGAGCGACGGCGAACAGGGCGATCACGGCCGGCACATCGATCCGCGGTGCCCCCGCGGCATCGAAGCCATAGGAGAGAGCGCCGACCGCGAGCGCGAGGAGCAGAAATCCCCGGCTGTCGAATGTGCCGTGCTCGTCGCTGCGATGGTTGGGGATCACGGTCAGCGCGAGCGCGATGGCTACGATTCCGAACGGCAGGTTGATGTAGAAGATCCACCGCCAGGAGGAGGCGCTGGTGATGAAGCCGCCGAGCGGCGGCCCGATCACCGGTGCGATCAGGCTGGGCCAGACGAGTGTCGACAGAGTCTGCATCAGCTCGCGCTTCTCGCTGTTGCGCAGCACGATCATCCGCCCGACAGGCGACATCATCGCCGCGGAGCCGCCCTGGACCAGCCGCGAGGCGATGAAGGAGCCGAAGCTGCCGGCGATGCCGCAGGTCATCGAAGAGAGCGTGAAGAGCCCGATCGCGGCGCACAGCAGGTTGCGGGTGCCCAGGCGATCGGCGAGCCAGCCGCTCGCCGGAATGCATACCGCCGCGGCGAGCGCATAGGCGGTGATGCCCTCGCTCATGCGGCTCGCGGTGGTCGCGAAGCTCTGCGCCATGGCGGGCAGCGCGGTCACGATGATGGTGCCGTCGAGG
>DASXFY010000028.1:0-29243 GCA_036489335.1 Steroidobacteraceae bacterium | reverse complement strand
ACCATCCAGGAGACCTCCAAGCGCATCAAGCGCCTCGGCGAGAGCTCGCAGGAGATCGGCAACATCGTCGAGCTGATCAACGACATCGCCGAGCAGACCAACATCCTGGCGCTCAACGCCTCCATCCAGGCCTCCATGGCCGGGGAGGCCGGCCGCGGCTTCGCCGTGGTGGCCGATGAGGTGCAGCGGCTGGCCGAGCGCGCCGCCAACGCGACCAAGCAGATCGAAGTGCTGGTGCGCACCATCCAGACCGACACCAACGAGGCGGTGGTGTCCATGGAGCGCAGCACCACCGATGTGGTGGGCGGTGCGCTGCTGGCGGAGAACGCCGGCGCCGCGCTCGAGGAAATCGAGCAGGTATCGAACCAGATCGCCAGCCTGGTGCAGAATATTTCCGCCAGCTCGCGCCAGCAGACGAGCGGCGCGCAGAACATTGCCCGCAACATGCAGGTTCTCAAGGAGATCAGCGTGCAGACTGCGGAATCGACCAACGCCACCTCGACGGCCATCGCCAAGCTGGCCGAGCTCTCCGCCGGCCTGCGGCGCGCGGCCGCCGGCTTCCGCCTGCCCGGCGCGGCGAGCAACGAGGCGGCAGGCGCCTCGGGCGCTTTCCGGCGGCCGGACGGCAAGGGCCCTGGCCCTGGCCCCGGCCCCGCCGGCGGCGGCAATACCAACACCGCTGCAAGCGGCAGTGTGCGTCAGATCTCCGCCCTGGGCGGCAGCTGAGTAATGCCGGAAGTCGCCTCCCAGACGCTGGATCTCGTCGGCCGCGAGCTCAACGCCACGTTGGCCGAGGCCCGCGTGGCCCTCGAGACCTATGTCGAGCAGCCCGACAACGTGTCGCTGCTCGAGCGCTGCAAGCAGGAGCTGCAGCAGGTGCATGGCGTGCTGCGGGTGCTCGAGATCTACGGCGCGGCACTGCTCGCCGAGGAGATGGTGCAGGTCGCCGGCTACCTGCTCGCCACGGTCACGGAGCGCAAGGGCCAGGCGGAGAGCCTGGATGCGCTGCTGCGGGCGATGGTGCAGCTGCCCGGGTACCTCGAGCGCGTGCTCGCGGGCGGTCGCGATCTCGCTCTCGTCCTGCTGCCACTCCTCAATGACCTGCGGGCGGTGCGCGGCAGCGCGCTCCTCTCCGAAGGGACGCTCCTTCTCCTCAACCTGAAGTCCGACAAGCAGGCGGAGCCGGTCGCCGCCTCGGCCGGTGAGTCGCCGCTCGACATCGAGCAGTGGAGCCGCAGGCTCCGCTCGCGCTTCCAGATGGGGCTCATCGGCTGGATCCGCGGTGAGCGCATCGAGGCGAACCTCGAGACGCTGGCGATGGTGTCACAGAAGCTCGAGCGGAGCGCCACGCGCCAGCCGGTCTTCCAGCTCTGGTGGGTGGTGGGCGCGGTCATCGAGGCGCTGCGCGAGAACGGCCTCGAGGGCGGCGTGTCGATCAAACGGCTGCTCGGGCTCGCCGATCGCGAGATCCGCCGCCTGTACGAGCTCGGCGAGGCACGCTACTGCCAGAGCCCGCCCGTCGAGCTGCTGAACAATCTGCTCTATTACGTCGGCCGCGCGGAGTGCAACAGCGTGCGCGTCTCCGCCGTGCGGGCCTCTTTCCGCCTGGCGGAGCTGCTGCCGGTCGATGAGAGCATCGAGCAGGAGCGCGAGAGCCTCTCGGCGCCGAGCGTCAAGCTCATGCAGACGGTGGCGGCGGCGATCCGCGAGGACCTCTCGAAGGTGAAGGACGTTCTCGACATCTTCGTGCGCCGCGGCGCCGGCCAGCCGCAGGAGCTCGGTCCGCAGGTGGAGCTGCTGCGCAAGATCGGCGACACGCTCGGCGTGCTTGGCCTCGGGGAGTTGCGCGCCACGGTGCAGGCGCAGACCGAGAGGCTGGAGAAGATCGTGGCGGGCAGCCTCACGGCCGACGAGGCGACGCTGGTCGAGATCGCCGCCGCGCTCATCGGTGTCGAGGACCGCCTCGATGACGGCCTGGTCGGCATGATCCTGCCGAAGACCTCCGCCGCGCCGGCGCAGAGCGAGGATCACGAGTTCCAACAGGTGCAGTCCGCGGTGCTGCGCGAGTGCATCCTCAATCTCGCGCGCATCAAGGAGTCGGTGACGCAGAGTGTCGGGGGCACCCTGGATGCCGCCGGGCTCGACAGCTGGCAGGACCTCATGCGCGGGCTCAAAGCGGCGCTGCTGATCCTCGGCAAGACGCGCGCGGTGGAAGTCATCGAAGCGCTCACCACGCAGTTGAAGCGGATCATGCGGCCGGGCGCGCCGGTGATGCCATCCGGCTTTCTCGATCGGCTGGCCGACGCCATCGTCAGCGTCGAGTACTACATGGAGACCCTGCAGGCCGGGCGCAGTGATCCCTGGTACATGCTCGATAACGCGCAGGCCTGCGCGCAGGCGCTGGAGCTGCAGCAGACAGTTTCCGTGCCCACCGTGCCGCCCCTGGAGCCGTCCGCGTTCGCGAAGACGGTGCAGATTCCCGCGCCCATGCCGCTGGACGAGACGCATGTGGTGGATGGTGTCTCGACCTCGCCGGATCTGAGCGCGAGTGCGCCCGTTCTGACGCCTTCGACCACCGCGAAGCTGGCGGCGCTGGCCGAGAACGCGGACCCGGAGCTGGTGAAGCTCTTCGTCGAGGAGGCGCGCGAGGAGCTGGTCAAGATCGAGCGCGGCTTCCCCGTATGGGATCAAAACCCGCTCGAGCGCGAGGCGCTGGTCACGGTGCGCCGCTCGTTCCACACCCTGAAGGGCAGCGGCCGCATGGTAGGCGCCCGCGAGCTCGGCGAGCTCGCCTGGGCGGTGGAGAACCTCCTCAACCGGGTGCTGGACAACACGCTGAGCCGCAGTCCCGCGATTCTGGAAGTGCTGCGGGATGCGATCGCGGCGTTGCCGCAGATGATCGATCATCTGGAGAGCAAAAAACCCGTTACGGCCGATGTCGCGGCAATCGCGGCACGGGCGCATGCCCTCGCGACAGGCCGACATCCGACTTCCGCGGGACGTGCCGCCGTGGCCCGGGCTGAGGGGGTCGCGCCTGCCGCGGCAGCGCAGCCCGCCTCGATCGCCCACAAAGCAGCGCAGCCGGAAGAATCCAACAGCGTCATCTTGACGGAGGAGCCTCCTCCAACGACACCCGCCATGGATGAAGCGCTGCGCGAGATCTATGCGCGGGAGACCGGTGCGCACGTCGCGACCATTCGCGCCTATCTGAAGCGCGAAGGGCAGCTTCCGGAGGCACACCTTCTTCCCGAGGACGTCTACCGCGCCTGCCATACGCTGGCCGGCAGCTCGAAGATGGCGCAGGCACGCCACGGCGTGCGCCTCGCGGAGCCGCTCGATCACTGGCTGCGCCGCGCCTTCACCAGCGGCGTCGGCCTGCGCACCGTCGATCTGACATTGCTGACCGACTGCATGGCGGCGATGGAATCGGTGGCCGCGCATCTCGATGAGCCCACCGGCTACTTCGTCAACCACTGGCAGCTGCTCGAGCGCCTGGCCGAGGCGGAGCGGGCGCTCGATGCGCGGATCGCAGAGGCCTCGCGGGCCGCTGCCGGCGCGCATACACCGGTGCCGGCCGCTGCCGCGCCTGCAGTGGCCGAGGCGACGCCCGAGGAAGTCGTGGAAGAGGCGCCCGACTTCGATCCGGAAGTCGCCGCGATCTTCACCGAAGAGGCGCTCGAGCTGATCGATGCGTCCGAGCGCGCGCTGAGCGACTGGCGCGAGAAGCCTGGGAGCCCGGAGAGCGCCACTGCGCTCAAGCGGCCGCTGCACACGCTGAAGGGCGGCGCACGGATGGCGGGTATCATGGCCATGGGCGATCTGAGCCACGAGCTCGAGACGCTGGTCATCCAGGCCGAGGGCGGCAATGTCGCCGTCGACTCCGCGGTGTTCGACGTGATCCAGGCGAGCCTCGACGAGCTGGCCAGGATGCGGGAGTCGGTCGCCAACGGCCGGCGCGTCGCGCCCGCGCGTCCGATGATCGCGCGGATCCAGGCGCTGACTCGTCCGGGCACGGCGCCGGCCGCCGCTGCAAAACCCGCTGCACAGCCGGCGCCGCAAGCCCCAGCCCCGGAAGCCCCGATCCCGCAGCAGGAGCTTCCCGCGCCTGTTGCTCCTGTCGTATCCGCCGCACCCGTCGAGCCCGAAGTACCCGCGGCGCCCCCGACACCCGACGAAGTTGCGGCGTTGGCGATGGACGAGATCGGCGAACCATCCGCCGACTCGATCTCCATCGACGAGGGCGAGACTGTCGAGTCGGTCGTACTCGAGGGCGACACCGTCGAGTCAGTGGTGCTCAATCTGGCGGTGCCGCCGGTGCTGGCGCCTGCCGCCGCGCCTGAGCCGCCACCGCCGGAATCGACGGTGCGGGCCCCGCTCCTGTCCTCGGAGCCGCCGGAAGCACGCGCACTGGAAATTCCGGCCGAGGAAGTGCTGGCCGCACCGCAGCCCGTGCCGCCCGGCCGGGAGCCGGTCGCGCCCGCCGAGCGCCAGGAGATGGCGCGTGTCGACGCCGACCTGCTCGACAAGCTGCTCAACATCTCCGGTGAGGCGAGCATCGCGCGCTCGCGCCTGGAGCAGCAGCTTGGCTCGATCGACTTCAACCTGGGCGAGCTGTCGCGCACCGTGATACGCCTGAAGGAGCAGCTGCGCAGCCTCGAGATCGAGACCGAGGCGCAGATCCTGCACCGGCACGAGGACGAGGGCGGCCACCGCAGCGAGTTCGATCCGCTGGAGCTCGACCGCTACTCCTCCATCCAACAGTTCTCGCGCGCGCTGGCCGAGACGGCCAACGACGTGGCGAGCATCCAGCAGTTGCTCGAGAATCTCGCCAAGGATGCGCAGAACCTGCTCGGCCAGCAGGCGCGCACCATCACGGAGCTGCAGAACGGCCTGATGCGCACCCGCATGGTGCCCTTCCAGCGGCACGTGCAGCGCCTCGCCCGCATCGTGCGCCAGGCGGCTTCCGACACCGGCAAGCGCGCCGAGCTCGTCGTCGAGGGCGCTTCCGGCGAGCTCGACCGTCAGGTGCTCGAGCGCATGCTGCCGCCTTTCGAGCACATGCTGCGCAACGCGGTGGTGCACGGCATCGAGTCTCCGGAGGAGCGCACGCGCCGCGGCAAGCCGCCCGCCGGACGCATCCTCCTCGAGCTGCATCGTGAAGGCGCCGAAGTGATGGTGCGCCTCACCGATGACGGCGCCGGCATGAACCTGGCGGCGATCAGGGCGAAAGGGCGGGCGCTCGGGCTGGTCCCGGCAGGCCGCACCTTGAGCGATGAAGATGCCATGCAGCTCATCCTCGAGCCCGGCTTCTCCACCGCGGGCGCGCTGACTCAACAGGCGGGACGCGGCGTGGGCATGGACGTGGTCGCCACGGAGATCAAGCGGCTGGGCGGCGCGCTGCACATGGAGACGAAGGCGGGCGAGGGCAGCGTCTTCACGATCCGTCTGCCGTTCACGCTGGCCATCAGTCATGCGCTGGTGGTGCGCACGGGTGAGGAGTTCTACGCGCTGCCGCTGCCCACCGTCGAGGGGGTGCTGCGGCTGACGAAGGCGGAAGTCAGCGCGCATCTCGGCCGCGATGCGGCGCTGTTCGACTACGGCGGCCAGAAGTATCGCTTCCAACACCTGGCGGTGTTCGTCGGCCTCGAGCCGTCCTCGCTGCCGGAGTCGGATGTGACCATCCCGGTGGTGCTGGTGCGCGCCGGTGAGCACTCCACGGGCCTGGTGGCCGACGAGCTGGTCGGCAGCCGCGAGATCGTGGTGAAGTCCGTCGGTCCGCAGATCTCGAGCATTCGCGGCATCTCCGGGGCGACAATCCTCGGCGACGGGCGGATCGTGATCATTCTGGATATCGGCGCACTGGTGCGCGGCGAGTGGCGCGGCCGCGCGCAGCTGCCGGCGCTGCCGCAGGAGAAGGAAGACAGGAGAACCTTCGCGCTGGTCGTGGACGATTCGATCACGGTGCGTCGTGTCACGCAGCGTCTGCTCGAGCGCAACGGCATGCGCGTGCTGACGGCGCGTGATGGCATGGATGCGGTCGCTCTGCTGCAGGACAACGTACCGGATGTCATCCTGCTCGACATCGAGATGCCGCGCATGGATGGCTATGAGGTTGCCGCTCACGTGCGCAACGACCCGCGGCTGAAAGATGTCCCCATCATCATGATCACTTCGCGCGTCGGCGAGAAACATCGGGCGCGCGCCATCGAGCTGGGCGTCGACGATTATCTCGGCAAGCCCTATCAGGAAGCGGAGCTGCTGGATGCGATCGCGCCGCTGGTGGAGCGCCGCCGCGCCGCGCAGGAGAGTGCTTTGCAGGAAGAGCCGCGACAGGCCGAGGGCAGGTGACCCATGAGCGAGCGCGTACAAGAGATCTACAGCCTGCTGGTGCCGTTGGCCGAGGGGCGGCTCATCGTGCCGCGCGCCTGCGTTGCCGAGGTGGTGGGGTTCCAGGTGCCTTCCGAGATGACGGGCGCGCCGCCCTGGTACATCGGCACGGTCCCCTGGACCGGCAAGGCGGTTCCGCTGGTGTCATTCGAAGGCGCGTGCGGGCAGGAGATCCCGGCGGCCTCGGGCCGCACGCGCGTCGTCGTCTTCCATTGCCTGGGCTCACGGCTCGACGGCGGCAACTTCGCGATCGTCTCGCAGGGCTTCCCGCAGCTGGTGCGCGTCAGCTCCGACGTCGTGCGGCCGGACAACTCGCGGATCTTCGCCGAGCGGGCGCCGGTGATCTGTCAGGTGCGCATGGTCAACGAGACGCCGCTGGTGCCGGACCTGGAGCGGCTGGAAGAGATGATCGCCGAGGAAACGCGGGTCGCGGCCTAGCCGCGCCAAGCTTCAGTTAGCGGTAACACGGAGCCGCTTTCTCCCTACTTTGCTTTGACAAGCGATGCGCGCAGCGCTAGCCTGATACCGCTACCACTCAGCCGGTAGGAACCCGCGAGTGGCGGCGGCAGCGCAGAAGAATTAGGGGAGACACTCATGTTTGATCGCGCGCGAAGCTCGTTCTTGCTGGCGGTGTTGCTGCTCAGCGCCCTGACGCTGACACGGCCGGCGGCGGCGCAACAGGTTGCGCAATACACCTTCTCCGATGGCACCACTGACGGTTGGACGTCGTTCTTCGATGCATCGGCGCCCGTCTACTCGGCGGCGGCCAGCGAGGATCCCGGCACCGGCAGTCTGCTGACCACGGTCAACTACACCAGCAGCGGCGGTGGCGGCGGTCCGGCGCTGCCGCTCTCTGGTTTGATTCCTGGCGCCACTTACACGATCACGGGCTACGTGATGCTGACATCGGGCGAGGCCTCCTCCGATGCCGATTTCACGGTTCAGCGCCAGGACGCTCAGGACTCCGCCTGTTCCGGCGGAACGTGCTACGACACGGTCGGCACGTATCAGGTGCCGGTGACGGCCACCGGCTGGGCGCAGATCGGCGGCACCTACACGGTCAGCACGACCGCGACCAGTCTGCTCCTCTACGCGCAGCTCTCTCCCTCGGCGACACCGACCACTCCGCAGTCCTTCTACCTGGATGATGTGGTCATCACGGAAACCGCGGGACCCCCCAACCCGGGTCAGCAGGACAACTCCGGCATCACGACCAACTTCGAGGACGGCGGCCTGGACGGCTGGTCGCAGCGAAGCGGCGCGACCGGGCTGGCGAACGTCGCGATCTCCAACGGCCCGGGCGGCGACACCAATGCCCTGTCCGTACAGGACCGGCAGGCGTACTGGGATGGGCCGCAGATCAGCGTGCTGAACAAGATGTACGTCGGCTCGCAATACTCCATCAGCGTGTGGGTCATGTCGCCCCTGGGCGATACGCTGAACCTGAGCCTGCAGACCACGCTGACCACCAATGGCACTGCGGCGCAGAGCTTCACAGGCATCGCTACCGTCACGGCGCCCGCGGGCCAGTGGGTTCAGATCTCGGTGCCACGATTCTCCATGTCGGAAGAGTACGATCCGACCCAGGGGAGCGCCTATCTGTACGTGCAGTCCTCGAGCAACGACACCGGCAGCAACGGCACTCCAGCGCCGACGCAGCCCTTTTATATCACCAACTTCCAGCTCAGCTATCTGCCGCCGCTGGTGATCCAGCAGACCCTCCCCTCGATCTACCAGACGCTGGCGCAGTATTTCCCGGTTGGAGCGGAGGTCGATTCGTCGGATCTTTCCGGCCCGCACGAGCAGCTGCTGGTCAAGCACTTCGACAGCATCGTCTCCGGCAATGACATGAAGTGGCAGGAGACCGAGGCGACGGAAGGGCAGTTCACCTACACACTCGCCGATCAGGAGGTGGCGCTGGCCCAGGCGAACAAGATGCGGGTTCGCGGCCACAATCTCGTCTGGGCGACGGGTGCGCAGGTGCCGTCATGGGTGTTCCTGGAGGGGGACGGGACGACGCCGCTATCAGCCTCGAACCCCGCGGACGTGCAGCTGCTCACCGGGCGCATCCAGAATCACATCAAGAATTTGGTGCAGCATTTCGGTACCGCGGTGTACGTGTGGGACGTGGTGAACGAGCCCATCGATCCCAGCCAGTCCGACTGCCTGGCACACGGACCGTTCTATCAGGTGCTCGGCCCGCGATACATCGACATCGCACTCGAAGCCGCGAAGGAATACGCGCCCCCTGGCACGCAGCTCTTCATGAACGATTACAGCCTGACGGATCAGAGTCGGCTGCAATGCATGGTCAAGCTGATCGGCCGGCTGCATCGGGCGCACGTGCCGCTCGATGGCCTCGGGCACGAAATGCACACCCACGTCGACTATCCGTCGGGGTTCGATGTGTACTCGTCGTTCGAGACGCTGCATCAGCACTTCCCATGGCTGAAGCAACAGGTGACGGAGCTCGACATGAGTGTCTACCTGTCGACCGACAACACCTCCAACTACGGCGCCAATGGCGGCAGCGTGCCGCAATCGCTGATCGCGGAACAGGGCTGGCTGTACAAGGACTATTTCGACGTCTTCCGCAAGCTGGCGTCCAAGGGCCACCTGGCGGCGGTTACGTTCTGGGGAATGGCGGACGACGACACCTGGCTCGACGGCTTCCCGATCGATCGCCTCGATGAGCCGCTGCCCTTCGACCAGCTGCTGCAGGCGAAGCCGGCGTATTGGGGAATCGTCGACCCGACGCAGCTGCCGGGTTATGGGATGACCGTTTCCCTCACCGGGCAGTCGGGTGCGCCGAAGTCACAGATCTGGACGATCACCGCAACCAATCCCAGCGAGGGGACTGCCTACAACACGGAAATCAACAGCGCCTTCCTGCTGCAGGTGCGCGGCCGACCCTGCCGCGCGTCGCTGACACCGCCCTCGAAGTATCCGGTCTCGCTGGGTGATGTCGGTGGCGGCGGGACGGCATCGGCGTCCTTCACCGCGCAATTCCAGCGCTGTGGCGACGACGCGCGCTTCATTCTCTGGGCGCCCTGGAGCGCGAATGTCTATGAGACCGGGACGTTGATGGAAAAGAACCTGCAACCGTGAGCTGATATCGGCCCTACAGGCCCAAAAACCGCGCGAGCGGTGCTGCGCACCCCATCCGGCGCAGTGCCGCTCGAGCGGTCATCCGAGTGCTTCACTCACTGACTGGTGCAGGCACCCGTTGGTCGCCAGCACTGATGTCGTTTCGAGTGTGACATCCTTGCCCGCGAGGTCGGTGAAGGTGCCGCCCGCCTCGCGCACGATCACCGTGAGGGCGGCGATGTCGAGGATGTTGACGTCGGACTCGATGACGACATCGAGGGAGCCGCGGGCCAGCAGGTGGTAGTGCACGAAGTCGCCGTAACCGCGGATGCGGCTGACGCGGCGTATGAGGGAGCCCAGCCGCTCCCAATGGGCGGTGCGCGTCATCGTCTTGAGATTGCCGGTGGAGACGATGGCGGCCGAGAGGTCGGCAATCGTGCTTACGCGGATCGGACGGTCATTGAGATAGGCACCGGAGCCTTGCTCGGCCCACGCCAGCTCGTCATAGGCGGGAGCACTCGAGACGCCCAGGACCAGGCGGCCGCCACGCATCAGCGCGATCTGAGTGGAGAAGAAAGGGCACTCGCGCACGAAGGACTTGGTGCCATCGATGGGATCCACCAGCCAGACGTTCTCGGCGCTCATGGCGTGCTTGCCGGTTTCCTCGCCGTAGAAGCCGTAACCGGGGAAGCGCTCGCTCAGGATCGCGCGGATGGTCTCTTCCGCACGCACATCGGCCTCCGTGACCGGGGACTGGTCCTCCTTGGTGCGGACGGTGAGGTTCTTCTGATAGAGGCCTCGAATCACTTCGGCCGCGGCCCGCGCGGCATCGATGGCGGCCTGTAACTCTCGGGACGGCATGGCGTGCTAGGGTACCATTGCGCGCCGGGAGGTAGCCCATGGGCAACAGGCTCAGCAAGATCTACACGCGGACCGGAGATGACGGCACGACCGGGCTCGGTGACGGCACGCGCGTGCCGAAGGACAGCGCTCGCGTGGAGGCATATGGCACCACGGACGAGCTGAATAGCGTCCTCGGCGTCCTGCTGGCCGTTCCTGGGTTGCCGGATGCAGTGACCGCGCTGCTCGTAGAGGTGCAGCATGAGCTGTTCGACCTGGGCGGCGAGCTCTGCATCCCGGGCCACGTCGTCATCACGGCCGATCACGTGACGCGTCTCGAGAATGCCCTCGATCAGTTCAACGATCCCCTACCGCCGCTGAAGGAATTCATTCTGCCTGGCGGCGGTCCCGCGGCAGCGGCCTGTCACCTGGGGCGTACCGTCGCACGGCGCGCCGAGCGGCGGGTGTGGACTCTGGCGAGGACCGAGAACGTCAACCCCGAAGCGCTGCGCTACCTGAATCGGCTCTCGGACCTGCTCTTCGTCCTGGCGCGAGTGCTGGCGCGCCACGAGCGCGGCGGCGAGGTTCTCTGGCGCCACGACCGCGGCAAGCGCGGGTGAGCGATCGGGAGCGGATGGCCCTCGCAGTGTCGCTGACGGTGTTTCCGCTCGCCATCGCTCTCGCCCTCATCACGGCCCATGCGCCGTGGCTGGGGAACCGTGCCCTACCCACCGTGGTCCTGACCTAATCCGGCGACCCTGAGGAAAGATCATGACTCTCATGCAAGCGTTCAAGGTGTGGTGGAGCTACAGCTGGCGGGCGAGCATCCTGGTCATCCCGCTGTGGACCATCATCACGGCCTGGTCGCTCATCGGACTGGTGAGCGCCGTGCAGAACATGCAGCTCTCGGGACAGAGCCTGGATAATCTCAACGTCGGCAAGCTGCTCGGCTTGCTTTCCGGGGGTGTCAGCCTGTCGATCCTCTCCCTGGTGCTCACCGGGGCAATTCAGGTGTTCGCGATGCGCTGGACGCTCAACTCGCGCTGGTCGGACTTTCGCCTGAAGGCCGTGCCGCCTGATTCGGGTGCTGGAAGTGAGAGCTCGCCTCTGCAGCGAGGGACCTGACGGAGGATCAGTGTCGCACGCTGCCGCCCCTTCGCTGCGAATAACCTCTCTCGGCACCGAATGGGGGTGGCTTACCGTCCGTTCACGTGTTGTGAGCATGCGTCTAAATAGACGCGCGAAGTCGGACGCCTGTTAGACGCAATCCGACATTCACACTATTATCCATGTTAGTGATTGCGGCCGAGCTGAACTATGCGGGAAGCTGTTGTCTCTTTGGATTTGGAGTTCAATCAACCTTCTGGGCGCATCATTCAGATTGGGGCCGTGCTTGGTCGCGTAAGCACAGGTGAAGTGATCTCGCTGTTCGAGACGAAGGTTAATCCGGGCGAACCGCTCTCGGACATGATCGCGGCGCTGACTGGGATTGATGCCGACGAGCTTGACGCTGCACCTGACATCTTCACGGCAGGACGTAACCTTGCAATTTGGCTGCGACAATGGGACTCGGTTCGACAGCTCAATCCATTGACTTGGGGTGGGGGTGATACACAGGTTCTGCGGACAGAACTCGGAGTGAATGATGAGCGATGGCTGTTCGGACGTCGCTGGATTGATGTGAAGACCCTTTACGGCGCCTGGCGAACGGCGCAGGGCAAAGAAGGCGCGGGCGCACTTGCGAAGAGCATGGAGCGGCTTGGCATGACCTTCGTCGGGCGCCCCCACAATGCGCTGCACGATTCCCTGAATACGTTCACGACGTTCCGCGCACTTCTTGCCGAGTTCAGGGAGAGCGGGTTCATTCACGGCGCAGTAAGGCCTTCCGCCACATGATTCGGTTTGCTGAAGCTTTTCCGGACATTCAAATTGTCTCCGCGCCGTGGAGAGAATTGTCCTGGAGCGATTTCGGGCAGCTCATCTAAGTCTGCTGGAAGCGGTATCGAAAATATTGGGGGAAGGGAAAATGGGGACGAAGGTAAAGGCGGCCTGCAAGAGAATTGCTAACCTCCCGCCGAGGTGGATAGAAAACAGCGCGCTACTTCTTTTCTGGTCATTGTGATTGTGGGGACGATAGCGATCTGGACAACTCCAAATTCTCAATTGACTCGCGATGGGCTTCTCAATCTCCTTGAGGCCATATTTCAAGCTCTCGGTGTCGTCGGCCTGATACTTCTGTGGGCCCAACTACGGCATACGGCGACTTTGAATAAACTGATCGCATATCATAGATACTTCCATGACCTCCCCAGTGCCGAGAAGTTTAGAGCTCTTTATGAGGCGCTGGACCGACTAAAGTTGAAGGTGCCTATCTGGCAGGAACCCTTCAAGGCGCCAGAGTTGAGAATTATTCTGTCGGATACGGCGCCATATCCGAAAGCTGAAGACGTAGTTCGTGATTACCTCAACGATTTTCAGGAATTTGCGGCAGCAGTGAATAGCGGCTTCGTTGATGACGATTACGCTTATCACATTGAGAGCGCCAGACCAATTAACGCGTACTACGGATTCCGCGCGGTAATAGAGCACTGGCTGGTTGAAGATCAATCGCGCGCAGTACTGGAAGGGGGGGTCGTCCCTGGCTGGGCGCTTGACGCCGCTTGGTACACGCTAGGTATCGTGATCGGGAAACGCGCCCGTCAGGCCTCAGCTGCGTGAGGCGACGTGGACGGCGAGTATTTTTCGCAGTCGCTGCCAGTCGAATGCGGGTCCGGGATCGGTCTTGCGGCCGGGGGCGATGTCGCTGTGTCCGGCGATGCGCTCCGCGGAGAGTGTGGGATAGGTTGCGAGCAGTGCCCGGATGAGAGCGGCGAGGCTCTCATACTGCGCATCCGTGTAGGGTGTCTCGTCCGTTCCCTCCAGCTCGATCCCGATCGAGAAATCGTTGCAGCCGCCTCGGCCCTGATACTGCGACACGCCGGCGTGCCAGGCGCGCATGTCGAACGGAACATATTGAGTGATCCCGCCGTCGCGACGTATCACCGCGTGCGCGGAAACACGCAGCGTTGCGGTGTCGCGAAAGGCAGGATGCGCATCGGGCGGCAGGTCGCCGGCGAAGAGGTGATCGATCCATGGACCGCCGAATTCGCCGGCGGGCAGACTGATGCCGTGAACCACGATGAGCTCGGGCGCGACGCCCTTCGGCCGCGCATCATAGTGCGGCGAGAACACCTGACGCACGCCGGCAAGCAGGCCGGTCGCACGCTCGATCGCAAGCGGAGTCGCTTCAGTCATGAAGACAGCGCGACAAGCCGGCCCAGAGCACGGCCATCAGGCCCGTGACGAAAATACCATCGAACGTGCCCGCGCCGCCGATGGAGGCGACCGAGGCGCCGAGCGACTGCACGGCGCCGAGGTTGAGAAGATCCGCGCCGATGAGCGTTCCGAGGCTGCCGCTGATGTAGGCGAGCGGAGCCGCGCGGCGGCGTGACAGCGCGATGGCGATGATGGCGGTGGCGATGATCGGTACGAAGATCGGCAGCGCGATGCCGAACCCGGGCACGGGCTGCGCGAGGAAGTGGGTGACCACGGCCACCAGCAGGGTACCGATCGCCGCGAGGACGAACAGCCGATGCTTGATCAGCAGATAGATCGACAGGCACACCGGGATGATGGCGCCGCCGACATTGACCGCCAGAACGGTCGCATGGGTCTGACGCACCACAGGCACGATGTAGGTCATGCCGAAGAAAGTGATCTCACCCGCCGCCACGGTCTGGTGCTCGGGAAGATAGGCCACGGGGATGTTGATGTAACTGCCAAGCAGAGACAACGCGAGCACGGTGATCAGCGCGCTCTCGGTGAGCCCCATCGATTGTGAGGCAAACCGCAGCAGCCGCAGCGTCGCGAGGCCGACCAGCAGGATGAGGAGTCCCCAGAAGGCCAGCAGGAAGGGCCACGAGACCGGGAAATACTGCAGTTGTGAGGCGTGCATGGCCGCCGCATCATGCCACAATGCGGCCATGACCAGCGGCAACGCCCACTACAGCGCACGCGACCTCGCCCATGTCTGGCATCCGTGCACCCAGATGAAGGACCACGAGGACCTGCCGATGATCCCGGTGCGGCGCGGCTCGGGCGTGTGGCTGGAGGACTTCGACGGCAAACGTTACCTCGATGCGATCAGCTCCTGGTGGGTGAATCTCTTCGGTCACGCCAATCCGCGCATCAACGCCGCGGTTCGCGAGCAGCTGGACAGGCTGGAGCAGGTGATCCTGGCTGGCTTCACGCACGAGCCGGTGATCGCGCTCTCCGAGGCGCTGACAGCCATCGCTCCCGCGGGACTCACGCGCTGCTTCTACGCCGACAACGGCTCCTCGGCGGTGGAAGTCGCGGTCAAGATGAGCTTTCACTACTGGCGCAATGTCGGCAGGAGCGCCAAGCGCCGCTTCATCACACTTTCCAACAGTTACCATGGGGAGACCCTCGGCGCACTCGCGGTCGGCAACGTCGATCTCTACAAGGAGATCTACAAGCCGCTCCTCATGGATGTGATCACCGTACCCTCGCCGGACTGCTACGGGCGCGAGCGGGGCGAGAGCTGGGCCGAGCATTCGCGGCGCAAGTTCGCCCTCATGGAGGCTGCGCTGGCGCAACACGCCGACGAGACCGCCGCCGTCATCATCGAGCCACTGGTGCAGTGCGCCGGCTCCATGCGCATGTACGATCCGGTCTATCTCGCGCTCCTGCGGCAGGCCTGCGACCGCTACGGCGTGCACCTGATCGCGGACGAGATCGCAGTTGGATTCGGCCGCACCGGAACCATGTTCGCCTGTGAGCAGGCCGGTATCCGCCCCGACATGATCTGCCTGTCCAAGGGTCTGACGGCGGGCTATCTGCCGCTCTCCACCGTCATCACCACCGAGCCGATCTACTCGGCCTTCTATGATGAGTACGTGAAGCTGACCGCCTTCCTCCATTCCCACAGCTTCACCGGCAACCCGCTCGGTTGCGCCGCGGCCCTGTCGAGTCTCGACATCTTCCGCAGCGATGACATCCTGGCGCGCAACCGCAATCTGGCCGCGCACCTCGGCGCCAGAGCCCGCGAGCTCGCAGAACATCCGCACGTCGCCGAGGTCCGCCAACACGGGATGATCGTCGCCGTGGAGCTGGCGCGCGACAAGACGACCCGTGAGCCGTATCCCTGGCAGGAGCGGCGGGGCCTGAAGATCTACCGTCACGCTCTCAGCCGCGGCGTGCTCCTGCGCCCCATCGGCACCGTTCTCTACTTCATGCCGCCTTACGTGATCACACTCGATGAGATCGACCTGATGGTCGAAGTTGCGCGCGAGGGCATCGAGCTCGCGACATGCGCCTGACGCGAGTCCACGTCGCCGGTCCTCTGACGTCCGGCCGCAATCACACGATAGAGGGCGACGCAGCCAATCACATCGCACGCGTCCTGCGCCTCGAGCCTGGCGATGCGCTCACCGTGTTCGATGGCCGTGGCGGCGAGTATGCCGCGCGCATCGAGGCGATCCGCAAGGGCGCCGTGGTGGTCGAAGTGCAGGCGCAATCGACCTCCAGTCGGGAGTCGCCCCTGTCGTTGACTCTGGCGCAGGGGATCTCCCGCGGCGAGCGCATGGACTGGGTCGTGCAGAAGGCGACCGAGCTCGGTGTGACCCGGATCGTGCCCGCGCTGACCGCGCGTACCGTCGTGAAGCTCGATGCGCGCCAGGCGGAGCGCAAGCGCGCGCACTGGCAGGGGATCGCCGTCGCCGCCTGCGAGCAAAGCGGTCGCGAGCGGATCCCTGAGGTTGCCGCGCCGGTGGAGCTGCATGATTTTCTGCAGGGCATCGACGCGCGCGCAACGCGGCTCCTGCTTTCACCCACCGGCACGCAGAGCGTCAAGGATCTGCAGGCGCCGGCGCCGGACGGCGGGATCATCGTGCTGATCGGCCCCGAGGGCGGACTGGCGGAGACGGAGCAGCGCGCGGCGCTCGCAGCCGGCTTTCTGGCGGTGAGGCTCGGACCTCGGGTGCTGCGCACGGAGACCGCGGCGGTCGCCGCCCTGACCCTGCTGCAATATCAGTTCGGCGATCTTCTTTACTAGTCAACAAATTCGTTTGTTTCCCAGTCAACTGGTTTGCGCACCAGGACCATGAGCCCGCCCTCGAGGAGCACGCCGCCGCGGGCTCGGACTGCGACTTACGCGCTGACGAAGATGCGCCGGCCATCCTTCTCCACCTCCAGCATCGGCGCCAGGTAGAGCTCGCTCAGCTTCGCGGCGGTCAGCAGCTCCGAGGTCGTTCCTGCCGCCCAGCGCCCGTCCCCATGGAGGAGCAGCACGCGGTCGGCAAACCTGGCCGCGACGGTTGGATCGTGCAGCGTCGCGATGACCGTCTTCCCCGCGTCACACAGCGCCCTGAACAACCCCAGAATCCCGAGCTGATGCGCCGGGTCGAGGTGATTCGAGGGCTCATCGAGCAGGAACACCCCCGGCTCCTGCGCCAGCAGGGCCGCGACCGCCACCCGGCGCAATTCGCCCCCCGACAGGGTGTCGGTCCGCCGCCCGGCGAAGTCCTCGAGATCCACCGCGGCCAGCGCCTCGCGCGCGATGCGGTCGTCCGCCGCCGTTTCCCACTGCCACAGCTTCAGGTGCGGATGCCGCCCTACGAGCACCGCTTCCAACGCCGTCGTCACGAATGATTCCTCGACGTCCTGGGCCAGCAGGCCGAGCCGCAGCGCCACTGCCCGGCGGCTCAGGCTCTCGAGCGCGGCGCCGTCGAGATGCACTTCTCCCGTGCGAGGGGGCCGGAGTCCCGCGAGCGTATGCAGTGTCAGCGTTTTGCCGGCGCCGTTCCTCCCCAGGATCGCCACGAACTCGCCGGCGGAGAATTCCAGTGACAGTGCGGTCACCAGCCGCCGCATGCCGACCGCGACGTCGACACCACGGGCGGCGAGGGCGGGGGCACTCAAGGCTGCAGGCGTGTCGCCGTCCAGGGCCCGGCCTCGAAATAGCCGCTCGAGAGCTCTGTGAGCTTGCGCGTCCAGCGCGCGCGGTCGTGCACGCGTCCCTCGCCTTCCACCCAGAGCTCCACGCACTCCCCCCACAGGTGATAGCCGCCCCAGTGCGGCGGCCGCGGAATCGTGATGGCTACGTCGATCTCGGTTCCCGGCTTACCCGGTGGCGGCGTACCGAAGCGCTCCGCCGCGGCCGCCACCGATTCCAGCATCACCTCGCGGGAGGCCACCGGCTCGCTCTGGGCGCTGGCCCACGCGGCCACGCGGCTCGGCCATGGCCGAGAGGCGAAGTAAGCGTCGCTGTCGGCCGCCGGCGCCCGCAGCACCGGCCCCTCGATCCGGACCTGGCGGTGCAGGGCATCCCAATGGATCACCGCCGCCGCCCGCGGGTTTTCCGCCAGCTGCCGCCCTTTGCGCGACAGGTAATTGGTATAAAAGACCAGGTATCCGGGCAGCGGTACCACCTCTTTACAGAGCACCACCCGCGCCGTGGGGCGCCCGCCCGGATCGCTGGTGGCCAGCACCATGGCATTGGGGTTCGGCTGCAGCCGGTGCTGCCAGGCCTCGGCCATCCAGCGGTTGAGGACGCCCAGGGGCTCCGGCGGGAGGGGCTCGGGCAGCAGCTCGATATGTCGCATGACGTCGACATGTTAAGGGAAACCTGTGCCGCGGTGCTTGAACAACCCACGCCGGGCCGATAAAAAGGAACTCCCATCCATGGCTTCGCTTGCGGGAAGATCCGCCTATGACGCGGGAAGATGTGACTCTGGAGGATCTGCGCCGTCGCCTGAGCGCGATCGATCGGCAGCTGCTCGAGCTGGTCGGCGAGCGCAAGGCGCTGAGCGGCGAGGTGGCCCGCGTCAAGCGGGCGACCGGCTATCCGACGCGCGATTTCCAGCGTGAGCGCGAGGTGATCGAGGGCGCGCGCTCGACTGCCACTGAGGTCGGGGTGTCACCCGCGCTCGCCGAGGAATTATTGCGCCTGCTCATCCGATCCTCCCTCACCACCCAGGAGCAGGCGAGCGTGGCGGCTCGCGGCGCAGGCTCCGGCCGGCGCGTGCTCGTCGTCGGCGGCGGCGGCAAGATGGGCCGCTGGTTCGTCCAGTTCCTGTCCTCGCAGGGCTTCGGCGTCGAGGTGGCGGATCCGCGCGGTGGGCCTGACGGTGTGCCATGCGTGGCCGACTGGCATACAACCGATCTCAAGCACGACTACATCGTGCTGGCGACGCCACTCGGCGCGACCGATGCGATCCTGCGTGACCTGGCGCTCCGCCGGCCGCGGGGTGTGATCTTCGACGTCGGCTCGTTGAAGTCGCCGCTGCGCGCCGGCCTGATGGCGCTCAAGTCGCACGGCTGCCGGGTGACCTCCATCCATCCGATGTTCGGGCCCGACACGGAGCTGCTCTCCGGACGACACGTCATCTTCGTGGACCTGGGCAATGCCGAGGCCCTGGCCGAGGCGAAGGCTCTCTTTGCGTCCACCATGGCCGAGCAGGTGGTGATGAGCCTCGACGATCACGACCGGCTGATCGCCTACGTGCTCGGTCTGTCGCATGCGCTCAACATCGCCTTCTTCACCGCGCTCGCCGAGAGCGGCGAGGCCGCGCCGCGGCTGGCGAAGCTCTCGAGCACCACTTTCGACGCGCAACTCGACGTCGCGGCTCGGGTGGCGCAGGAGAGTCCGGATCTCTATTACGAGATCCAGAGTCTCAACGACTACGGCGCGGAGTCGCTGGAGGCGCTCGCGCAGGCCGTGGAGCGCCTGCGCTCGGCGGTGTTGTCTCGCGATCACGCGGTGTTCGTCGCGCTGATGCAGCGCGGGCGGGAGTATCTCGAAGACCGCCGCAGCGTCGCGGAGCGCAGGGCGTAGGTGCGGGAGCAACGGGTGCGATCCATGGCCGGGGATCACCTGAAGTCGCTCGAGGAGGAAAACGAGCGGCTGCGGGCGCGCCTCAGGGAGCTGACCGAGGAGGTCGGCCGCAACGAGTCGCTGTTTCGCAAGACCCAGGAGCGGGAGCTCGAGCTGTTGCGGGCCGGAACGCTGGCGCAGCTGTTGCAGCGCCTGATCCAGGGTCTTTGCCAGTCGTATCAACTCGATGCCGTGACGCTGCATCTGCACGACCCGCAGCACGAGGTCCGACACCTGCTGGCGGCCGACGGCACGCCCCTCGAGGAGCTCGCAGGGGTCTACTTCGTCGATGCGCTGATCACCGAGGCGCCGCAGGTCGCCAACCTGGAGAAGCCCTGGCTCGGGCCGTTGCGCCTGGCCGATCACGAGCTGCTGCTGCCCGGCATCGGCCGTGGCGGCAGCCTGGCGCTGATCCCACTGACGCGCCAGGAGCAGCTCGATGGCGTGTTGGTTTTCTACAGCATCGATCCGCGGCGCTTCACCAGCGATCTGGCGAGCGATTTCCTCGCCCATCTCGGCGTGGTGTCGGCCATCTGCATCGAGAACGCCGTCAACAGGGCGCGCCTGGTGCGCAGTGGCTTCACCGACTTCCTGACAGGCTTCCATAACCGGCGGTACCTGCAGGCGCGCTTGCGTGAAGAGCTGGCGCGTGCGCAGCGTGCGCATCAGCCGGTCGCGTGCCTCATGATCGACGTCGATCATTTCAAGCGCATCAACGATCAGTATGGGCATCTGGCCGGCGATGCCGTGCTGAAGGAAGTGGCGCAGCGCATCGATACGGAAATGCGCACGAGCGATACCGGCGTGCGCTTCGGCGGCGACGAGTTCGCGATCGTGTTGCCGCAGGGCGGAGTCGGTGACGGCGAGCGGGTCGCCGCCCGTGTGCTGGAGGCTGCGCGCAGCCAGCCGGTTGCGATCGGTGGCCACGCGTCGGAGACGGTGACTCTATCGATCGGCGTCGCTGCCGCGGCGCCCGACCAGGGCACACGCGACTTCAAGGTGCTGGCCGACCGCCTGATCGCAGAGGCCGATGCCGCGCTCTATCGTGCCAAGAGCGCCGGGCGCAATCGCGTCGCCACCTCGAAAAACGTGGTCAAGTAATCCTGCTCATCCCCGCCGGCGCAGCAGCGCTATGAAGAGGGGAGCGCCGACCAGGGCCATGATCGCCCCGACGGGAAGTTGTCGCGGTGCCACAACGGTGCGCGCCGCCACATCGGCGCAGGCGAGGAGCGTGCCGCCGAGCAGCGCCGATGCCGGCGCGACCACGCGGTGATCGCTGGTGCGGAACGCGAGGCGCACAAGGTGCGGTGTGACCAGTCCGACGAAGCCCACCGTCCCGGCGCTGACGACTGCCACCGCCGTCAACACGGCGCAGCCGACGAACACGAAGCTTCGCCATGCCTCGAGGTTCATGCCGACACTGCGGGCACGAAGCTCACCTGCCGCGAGCACGTTGAGCGGACGAGCCATCAGCACCCCGAAGGCAACTGCGCAAATCGCGGTGATCGCGCTCGCCCAGGGATTGAGCGCCCATTCCAGATCGCCGGCCAGCCAGAACACCATGCCGCGCAGGCTCGAGGCATCGGCCACCGACAGCAGCACCGTCACGATCGCACCGCAGGCGCTGGCAAGCACGACACCCGTCAGGAGCAGACGCGTCGTGCCTCCGCTGCGGGCAAGCAGATGGACTATCACGACGGCAACGACAGCTCCCACAACCGCCGATCCCTGAATCGTCAACATCGCAGCGCCCGCAATCATGGCGAGCAACGCACCTACAGCGGCGCCTCCGGATACGCCGAGCACGAACGGGTCGGCGAGCGGATTGCGAAAAAGGGCCTGCAGAAGCACACCGGCAAGCGCGAGGAGACTCCCCACGCCGAAAGCGGCCAGGGTGCGCGGCAGCCGCACGGCGAGCGTCACACTTCGAGCGACACTGTCGCCGGAACCCAACAGTGCCGCCAGGATGCGCCCCGGCGACAGGCCGGCGCTGCCGACGAGCAATGAGCCGACGAACACCGCCGCCGCGAGCAGCAGCAGGAAGACGAGGCCTTTCCAGGCACCGCCGCTCACAGGGTGGAAGGTGGAAACCGACTTCAAATCACAGCCGCCGGGGTGGACGAGCGAGTAGCCTAGAAGCTGGAGCTTGCCCAGTACAAGCCGCGCTTGATAAAAGCCTCCCATGCTCAGAGACCTCATCGACTCGGACGGCTTTCGCGCGAACGTCGGCATCGTGCTGATGCGCGGCACCGGCGAGGTCTTCCTTGGGCGGCGTACCGGCGGCCGGGGCTGGCAGTTCCCGCAGGGTGGCATGCGGGTCGGCGAGAGTCTCGAGCAGGCCGTATTTCGCGAGCTGAACGAGGAAACCGGGCTCGAGCAGGCGGATGTGGAGCTGGTCGGGCACACCGCTCGCTGGCTGCGTTACCGGCTGCCGGCACGCTACGTGCGCCGCAATCAGAAACCGCTCTGCATCGGCCAGAAGCAGCGCTGGTTCCTGCTGCGGCTGCGGCGCGAGCCGGCGACGTTCGACTTCAGACGCACGACGGAGCCGGAATTCGACGAGTTGCGATGGGCAAGCTTCTGGGATCCCGTGCAAGAGGTCATCTATTTCAAGCGTGCTGTGTATCAGCGTGCGCTCCTGGAGCTCGCGCCCCTTGCCTTCCCCGATGGCGCTCCGCCCCTGCCCAGCTGGTGGGACGAGGTTGCGCGGTCACGGCGGGAGGCGGCGCCGGCCGGGTGACCCGAAAGGTCGTGAACGTGAAGGCTTCCCACCGACGCGTCCTCGCGTCGCTACATTCTCGGGGTTCGCGTCCGCGAACCCCGTTAAGACCTGCGCGTAGCGCATGAAAAGCGGCCATCCGGAACTCGTCATCCGCCCGCATGCGCCGATGCGGCGGCTGATCATGGCGATCTCGCTGGCGGTCCTCGGCCTGGTCGGACTGGCAGTGGCGTTCGAGCTCGGGCAGTACCACGCCGGCTACAACATGGTTTCCGCAATGCAGCAGCGCGTGCGGCTCCACGACTCCATCAGGCAGCTCAAGAGCGCCAACACCGCCCTCCAGGGGCGCATCATCGAGCTGCAGACGATCGACGCCGGCCAGAAGCGTGAGGACCAGGAAGTTTCGCGGACCATCGGCGATTTGCAGGCACAGGTCGCTCGCCAAACGGAAGAGCTGGCGTTCTACCGCGCCGTGGTCGCGGAGGGGGCCCCGGCCATCGGTGTGCGTGTCGGGACGGTCCGCCTGTCCGCCGCCAAGCCTGCAGGGCACTTTCTGGTGCACGTCTCCCTGGTTCGGGCCGGCAAGACCGACGGCATGACTACCGGGAACGTTGACTTGACAGTGGATGGTCAGGACGCCGGCGGGAAGCCCGCGACCCTCGCGAGCCCGGCGCTGGCGGAAGACGGCACGGCCAATGTGCCCTATGACTTCCGCTACTTCCAGGACCTCGAGCAGACGGTGACCCTGCCGGCAGGCTTTCGCCCCGAGCAACTGACGGTGAAGGTCAGCTCCAACCGCAAGGACGTCGCCCCCCTGACACAGACATTCCCCTGGAGCGCGGTATCTTCGCCATGAGTGTGTTCAACAGCGATCCCAAGCCCGCCCGCATCGATACGCTGATCGCAAGGTCGGTGCGGGTCAACGGTGACGTCGAGTTCGCCGGTGGGCTGCATCTGGATGGCCAGGTGGCGGGGGCCGTGCGGGCCGACCCGCAGACCACGGCCTCCTTGTCAGTCAGCGATACCGGCTCCATACAAGGTCCGGTAGAGGTTACCGACCTCGTCCTGCATGGAAGCGTCCGGGGTGACATAGTGGCGCGCGGGCGCGTCGTCCTGGGTGCCAGCGCACGCGTGGAAGGTAACCTTTATTACGGCATCATCGAGATGACCCTGGGCGCCCAGATCACGGGCAAGCTGGTCCGTCTGGAGCCCGTAGAGCCCGCTAAGAGCACTGCAGCGCAGACCTGAAAGACGCTTTTGACGCCAGTAGCACCGCCTTCTAGACTGAACGACATGAGCACCGTAGAAGCCTCGCTGGAAGCACCCGCCCTTCAGTTCACCGATGCCGCCGCGCTCAAGGTGGGCGACCTGATTCGTGGCGAGGGCAATCCGAACCTGATGCTGCGCGTCTTCGTCCAGGGCGGGGGCTGCTCCGGGCTGCAGTACGGCTTCGAGTTCGACGAGCAGGTCCAGGACGGCGACACCTGCATCGAGAACCTGGGGGTGAAGCTGCTGGTCGACCCCATGAGCGTGCAGTACCTCATGGGCGCGGAGATCGACTATCGCGAGGGCCTGGACGGCGCGCAGTTCGTCATCCGCAACCCCAACGCCGCTACCACCTGCGGCTGCGGATCTTCCTTCTCGGCCGCCTGAACGCCCACCCAGCCGCGTGCCTTCCGCCGCTCCCGGCCGCGAAAGCCAGAAAGCCAGAGCGGAGGCGGCGGTCCGGCCCGTCCCCGATGTCCTCGCCGCGGTAGACCTCGGCTCCAACAGCTTCCACATGGTCGTGGCGCGTTACACGCACGGCCAGCTCGTCATCATCGATCGTCTGCGTGAGATGGTCCGCCTGGCCGCCGGCGTCGCGGAGAACGGCCGGATCGACAAAGAGGCGGCCGCACGCGCGCTGGCATGCCTGCAGCGTTTCGGACAACGGCTGCGCGACATGCGCGCCGATAGCGTCCGGGTGGTGGGGACAAATGCCCTGCGCCTGGCACACCGGAAGCAGGCTTTCCTGGAGCGCGCCCGCGAGGCGCTGGGCCACCCCATCGAGATCATCTCCGGCATGGAGGAGGCGCGCCTCATCTATGCCGGTGTGGCGCACACCATGCCGAGCGAGCCCGGCAAGCGGCTGGTGGTGGACATCGGCGGCGGCAGCACGGAGCTGATCATCGGCGAAGGGCTGGCGCCGCTCGACCTCGAGAGCCTGCAGATGGGCTGTGTCAGTTTGAGTGAGCGCTTCTTCCGCGACGGCAAGATTTCCGCCAAGCGAATGGCTGGTGCGCGTCTGGCGGCCCGTCTGGAGCTCGAGCCGGTGCAGGCGGCCTTCCGGCGGCGCGGCTGGGACCGCTGCGCGGGCAGCTCCGGCACGGTGCGCGCGATCGGCGAGGCCATCCGCGAGCTCGACAGCCAGGCGCTCCTGATCACCCCGGCCGGCCTCGAGCGCGCCATCGCCTACCTGATCGAGGCCGGCCACGTCCGGGAGCTCAAGCTCGCCGCGCTGACCGAGGATCGGCGGCCGGTCTTCCCCGGCGGCATCGCCATCCTGGCGGAGGTCTTCGCCGGGCTGAATCTGAAAGAGATGCGGATCGCCGACGGCGCCATGCGGGAGGGCCTGCTCTATGACATGGTGGGCCGCTACACCGATGAGGACGCGCGCGACCGCACCGTACGGGGCATGCAACAGCGCTACCACGTCGACTTCGCGCAGGCCGAGCGGGTGGAGGCCACGGCCCTCAATTTCCTGGAGCAGACGGGGGAGGCCTGGAAGCTCCAGGGAGATCCCACGGCTGAGCCGGCCCTGAGGTGGGCTTCGCGCCTGCACGAGATCGGCCTCGACGTCTCCCACAGCGGCTATCACCGCCATGGCGCCTACCTGCTGGAAAACGCGGACATGCCGGGGTTTTCGCGTGAAGAGCAGCGGCTGCTGGCGCGTACCGTCGGCGGCCATCGCCGCAAGCTGGCGCTCGAGGGGCTGGAGGAGCTGGTTCCGCCCTGGGACCGTAACGCGGTCCATCTGATCATCATCCTGCGGCTGGCCGTGCTGTTGCATCGCGGCCGCAGTCCCGAGGCGCTGCCGCCGATCACTCTCACGGCCGGATCGAAATCGCTGGAAGCGCACTTCCCCGCACGCTGGCTCAACGACCATCCGCTGACCTCGGCCGACCTGCAGCAGGAGGTGGATTACCTCCGCGCCGCCGGCGTGCGCCTGCGAGTGTTCAGCCGGGGACGTTGACGGGCCTAAGCCTCATCGTCAGGAGCCGGGGGAGTGAGCAAGGATCCGGCAGCGTAGCTGGCGAGCAGCTCCACCTGCGCGCTGCGCGGGCGCTCCCGGCCCGGCGACAAGCGCTCGTAGCGGCCATCGGCAAGCAGTATCCACGCCTGTGAGTTGTCATCGAGGTAGCGTGTCAGATCCTCGAGGATCCGCTGCCGGTGCGAGTCGCGCGGAATGGGGAATGCCACCTCCACGCGGCGGAAGAAGTTGCGCTCCATCCAGTCGGCACTGCCGCAGTAGAGCTCGGGCTCACCGCCGTTCTCGAAATAGAAGGCGCGCGAGTGCTCGAGGAACCGGCCGACGATCGAGCGCACCATGATGTTCTCCGAGACGCCGGGCACGCCGGGCCGAAGTGCGCAGACTCCACGCACGATGAGCTCGACCTTCACTCCGGCCCGCGAGGCGCGGTAGAGCGCTTCGATCGACTGCTGCTCCACGAGCGCGTTCATCTTGAGGATGATCCGGGCCGGCCGGCCGGCGCGGGCGTGATCGGCCTCGCGGTCCAGCTTGGCGATGAAGGTGTCGTGCAGGCCGAACGGCGACTGGATCAGGCGGTTGAGCTTCGGGGTCTGTGTCAGGCTGGTGAGCTGCAGGAAGAGCTCGTGCACGTCCTGGCCGACCTCGTCGTTGCAGGTGAAGAGGCCGTAATCAGTGTATTGCCGGGCGGTGCGCGGATGATAGTTGCCGGTGCCGAGGTGGCAGTAGCGGCGGATGCCGCCCGGCTCGCGGCGCACGACCAGCGCGAGCTTGGCGTGGGTCTTGTAGCCGACGACACCGTACATAACGTGCGCGCCGGCCTCCTGCAAGCGGCTCGACAGCTCGATGTTGGCTTCCTCATCGAACCGGGCGCGCAGCTCGATGATCACCGTCACGTCCTTGCCGGCGCCCGCCGCCGCCAGCAGCGCATCCACGATGGGCGAGTCGTTGCCCGTGCGATAGAGCGTCTGCTTGATGGCGAGCACGTTGGGATCGGCCGCCGCCTGCCGCAGGAAATCCATCACCGGCGCGAAGCTCTGATAGGGATGGTGCAGCAGCAGGTCCTTCTGCCGGATGGCGGCGAAGAGGTCGGTGTTGGCCACCAGGCGCTTGGGGAGCCCGGGCGTGAAGAGGGGATATTTGAGCTCCGGCCGCTGTACGAGGTCGTAAACAGCCGAGAGGCGGTTGAGGTTGACCGGGCCCGGCACGCTGTAAGTGTCCACTTCATGCAGCGTGAATTGCCGCAGCAGGAACTGCACGATGTCGGCCGGGCAATCGTTCGAGGTCTCGAGCCGCACCGCGGCGCCATAACGCCGGTGCGCCAGCTCGCCTTCGAGCGCGCGCCGCAGGTCGTCGATTTCCTCCTCGTCGACGAACAGATCGCTGTTGCGCGTCACCCGGAACTGGTAACAGCCGACCACCTGGATGCCGCTGAAGAGCTTCTGCACGAAGGCCTGCACGATGCCGGTGAGGAGCACGAGCGTGCGCTGCGAGCCCTCGAGCGGCACCGGCACCACTCGCGGCAGCGAGCGGGGTGCCTGCACGATGGCGAGCTCGCTGTCGCGGCCGAAAGCGTCCTTGCCCTCCAGCCGGACGATGAAATTCAGGCTCTTGTTCTGGATGCGCGGAAAGGGGCGCGCGGGATCGAGGCCGAGCGGACTCAACACCGGCTCGACCTCGAGCTCGAAGTAGCGCTCCAGCCATTTGGCCGCCTCCGGCGTCCAGTCCTCGGTGCCGAGGAGGAGGATGTCGCGCGCCGCCAGCGCCGGCAGCAGCACCTCGTTCAGACAGCGGTACTGCTCCGCCACCAGCACCGCGGCGCGCTCGTGGATGGCGGCGAGCTGCTGCTCGAAAGTCATGCCGTCGGCGGTGAACTGGGCGGAGCCGAGCTCGAGCAGCTGCTTCAGGCCCGAGACCCGGATCTCGAAGAACTCATCGAGGTTGCTCGAGGAGATGCAGAGGAAGCGCAGCCGCTCCAATAGCGGCACCGACTCATCGAAAGCCTGGGCGAGCACCCGGCGGTTGAACTCCAGGAATGAGAGCTCGCGGTTGAAGTAAAGACCGGGCGACTTGAGATCGGGAGCATCCATTTTCCAAGTACAGCAGACTGTCCGTTGTAATGCACGGGCTGGGCCTTCGCCGCGCGCACCGGCCTGCCTATCGTCTAGACTTGTCTCATGAATTTCGACGACCAGCTCGCCGAGCTCGAGCGCGGTGCCGATGAGGTGCTGCTGAAGACCGACCTGGCCCGCAAGGTGGGCCGGGGCAAGCCCCTGAAGGTCAAGGCTGGCTTCGACCCGACCGCCCCGGACCTGCACCTCGGGCACACGGTGCTGTTGAACAAGATGCGCCAGTTCCAGCAGCTCGGGCACGAGGTGATCTTCCTCATCGGGGATTTCACCGGCCTCATCGGTGACCCGAGCGGTCGCAACCAGACGCGTCCCGCGCTGACCCCCGAGGAGGTGCAGGCGAACGCACGCACCTACGAGCGGCAGGTCTTCAAGATCCTCGATCCGCAGCGCACCCGGGTGGATTTCAACTCGCGCTGGCTCTCGCCGCTAAAGGCGGCGGATTTCGTGCGCCTCGCCGCGCATTACACGGTGGCGCGGATGCTGGAGCGGGACGACTTCGCCAAGCGCTACAAGAGCGGCCAGCCGATCGCCATCCACGAATTCCTCTACCCGCTCGCGCAGGGCTACGACTCGGTGGCCCTGCAGGCGGACGTCGAGCTGGGCGGCACCGACCAGAAATTCAATCTATTGGTCGGCCGCCAGCTGCAGACGGCGTACGGGCAGGAGCCGCAGGTGGTCCTCACGATGCCGCTGCTGGAAGGCACGGACGGCATCAACAAGATGTCGAAGTCCCTGGGCAATTACATCGGCATCGACGAGCCGCCCGCGGATATGTTCGGCAAGATGATGAAGATCTCCGATGAGCTCATGTGGCGCTATTTCGAGCTGCTGTCGTTCCGGCCGCTGGCGGAGGTGGCGGGCCTCAGGCAGGCCGCGGCAGAGGGGCGTAACCCCCGGGACATCAAGCTGGAGCTGGCGAAGGAGATCACGGCGCGCTTCCATGGGGCCGCCGAGGCGCAGCGCGCCGAGCGGGACTTCCTCGCCCGGGTGAGCGAGCGGACGGTGCCCACGGACTTGGCACCCAAGGTGGTGCCGGTGGATGCTGCCGGCATCAGGCTTCCCGCCCTGCTGAAGGCCGCCGGACTCGCCGCCAGCGGCTCGGAAGCCACGCGCAAAATCGAGGAGAAGGCGGTCCGAATCGACGGCGAGCGGGTCAGCGACCGGGCGCTGGTGTTGCACGCGGGGGCCGACCATGTGCTGCAGGTCGGCTCGCATCGCTTCGCCCGGGTGAAGCTGGAGGCCAAGGCTTGAGAGCTGCCCTTTCGCCAGGCACTTGAACTTTGGCCGCCGGGCCGCATTGATATCCCGACGGATCCAGGGACTACGCAAGGAGCTCTCGGGAGACGAGGGTTCGGCCCAATCGGCCCCAGCCCAGGGACGGGCGCAGGGAAGCATCCCACCCCATTCCAAAATGATTGTGACAATGCGTTGACAGCCCCTCAATCGGGGCTATACTGCGCGCCCCTTGCAGCCCAAGCCGCAGAGCGGTGCGGGAGGCGAGGCCGGTCCTGAACAAGGGCCAAATCGAAGGTTGACGGAGGATGGCAGACCGCTATACTTCCGCCCCCTTTTCGGATGGCGCGCGGCGACGCGTGCCGTCAAAAACTCCCAGGCCTACAGCGCTGCGGGATGCTGTTTAAAAATTTGGCAGGTAATTTGTGTGGGGACTCGCGTCGATGAGCCTTTGGGCGCAATGACCGAGTGACCAAAATTGAAGTCCAGCAGTAGTTGGAGCTATTTTGGATTTGCTCTTTTTGATGATTCTCAAAATCTTCAAGTGAAGAGTTTGATCCTGGCTCAGATTGAACGCTGGCGGCGTGCCTAACACATGCAAGTCGAGCGGTAACAGGCGTAGCAATACGTGCTGACGAGCGGCGAACGGGTGAGTAATGCTTCGGA
>DASXFY010000064.1:0-17796 GCA_036489335.1 Steroidobacteraceae bacterium | reverse complement strand
CGCGAACATCGAGGACACCACGTGTCCGGTCATGCAACGACTCACCGCATCGTCATGAACGTCCCTCTGAGTATCTCCTGCTCCGCGGCCGCGAGCTGTGTTTGGCACAACCCGCCCGCCTCAAACCAAACATAAGGCGTGGTACGATGGGACGCATCGGCAGTCCCGCCCTACTTCCTAAAGACCCGCTCCTCATGGAGCAGCGATTGAGTTCCCCATCGGCGAATGCCAGCTTGGTCGCGGGGTTTGGGGTCCGCGAAAAGAACGCGGGCCGGCGCAATGCGGCACCGGCCCGCGAATGGGCGTTCGTCAGGCGGAAGGCGGCCCTCGATCACCCGAGGCTTTTTGAAGCTCCTCGCGCTTGGCCCGCCCGGCCGCGCCGAAGCGGAAGCCCTGCACGATGAAGTTGTAGTCGTAGTGTCGGCCGCCATCCTTGTCCGTCCAGTTGTCCGCGCGCACCTGCGCTTCGACGAGAAGCTGATCACCCTTACGCGCGGTACGCGCGATCGTCTCCCCGAGCGGACCGAACGCTATGAACCAGATGGCAGTGACGACCTCCCGCGCTCCGCCCTCTTCGTCCTTACCCACGTAGTCGTTGCCGATCAGGCAAAACTTGGCGTACGTACGGTCGCCCTTAGCGGTGAGCTCGGGATTGCGCGAAAGATTGCCGATCGCAGTGAGTGAGAAGCTGTGCATATGATTCTCCCGTGTAATCGCAGGCGAGATTGCCTGCGCGAGAGTTCAGCCCCCACGCCGCAGCTCGGCAGTCCACGACGAGCGCTTCCCGGCGCTCGCCGCCGAATGGCGGTCGCAAGATCGTGGACTGACGAGACCGGCGTGGTACCGTGAGTACGCGCAGGCAACCCGAATCCGTATCCGGTTCTGGCTACGCGCCGGCCCCGCAGTTGCACGACTCCACATAACGCTCTAGCTCCGCTCGTGTAACGTACGTACGAGCGCCATCCTTTTGAGGCGTGAGCGCTCCGTCATGAATTCGGTTGTAGAGCTGCGCGCGGCTCATTCGTAGGATCTGAGCCGCCTCGGTTACCTCAAAGCGCAACGACGGCAGCTCGACTTGCGGCGCTTCGGTGCTCGACTTCTTCGCTTTCATAACTCCTCCTCATCTTGACTCAAAGCCATCGGTACCAACTCGATGGCTCCATCATGACGCGAGAAGAGATATTGTCATGCCGCATTTCCGTCGAGTTTGAAACGAAATGGAGCCGTGCATGTCGATCCCGATCCGGGTGGACAGAGTCAATTATTCAACACATCGACGCCGGGCAGCGCATCGGCTCATTGATGTCTAAGTAAACCCAAGCCGAGAAAGGCCTGAGCAACGACTCGAACCAACATAGACTCACGCGTGGATGCGAATGGACTGCCGCGGACAATGCCCGTCCCCCGGCTCTTAAAAACGCGCGGACGCGGGGCTCCTGCCACAAGAGTGCCAAGGACGGCTGGCGCGGCGGCATGCATTTAGCCTCCGCGAAGAAGACGAAACGCACTGAATCGGCCCGAAAAAGGACAATATACGGGGTGGGCCATCAAAGGCAGATCGGCTAGAGTGGATAGATGCGTCGAAGATACATCCTGCCGAAAGCGCTCGACCTGTCTCGAGGGCGGCCGGCGAATAGCACGCTGGGTTCTGGAAGTGAATATCGCACCGCCCCAGCACTCGTCCACGCATTCGTGGAGTGTCCGCATTGCGGGCGGATCCCGAAACCCACGACGGACATCCTGGTGCTACTCGGCACCGACAGTTTGGATCGCGTTCATTGTCACTTCCCATGCGAGCGATGCGGATCGGACAAGGCGCTACTTCACCTTGAGCGCGAGATCCTCTCCCGCCACTGACTTGCCTTGGACAAGTCAGGCGAAGAGCTCGAGATGCGGTAGCGCTTGTGAGCCAGAACGCGTGACTGGCTGACTCGTCTCGGAGGGTTGCGGTGAGTCCTTCTATGGCTACTCACGAACTAGTGTGGCCGCACGCTGCGGGCGATTCGGCTCGGTCGCCGTTCGGCTAGGCTCCCGCGTTTGCCGCGGCAGCTCGATTCCTCGCTCGATCGTCAGCGCCAAAGTGTCCCGCACGGCCGCCACGAAGGTCTCGCGGGTTTTCGGGTTCTGCCAGCGATCAACGGCATACTTTTGGGCAGTATCCAGGATCCAGTATGCGGGAGCGAGCTCGCGGTGATTGGTGACCGCCTCGCGGCGGGATAGCGTCGGATCGCGCAGCGCGCGCGCGGCGGCGGCGCGCAGGTCGAAGTCCTCGAGCTTCTCGATGACCCAGTGAGGCCGCGGAGTGTCGGTCTGGCGGGTGGCGAACACCAGCCCGTCGGCATTGCGAGTGCGCATTACAAAAGAGACTGGCGCGGGGCTGTTCTCGCGGATCCCGATCACGTCTCCAACCTGCGGTTGGGTGCGCGACCTGGCGAGCGCACGCTCGAGCGCCCTGCTCCAAATCGTCCGCTCGCCGTCGTCGGTCAGAATTTTGACGAAGTAGGAAGGGTGCCCGCGCGCGTGGAACTCGTGCGGAGCACGGCCGTGATTCATGAGCTTGCCAACCGTCAGGCGATCGACCGGCGGCCGGGGCGACTGCCCCGGCGCGGCGTCGCGGCGCGGGGCGCTCCGCGGAGAGGCGGCTCCAGAAGCCGGACTTCTGGGGGGACTGGGAGGATTGCTCGCCACGAGAGGATATCTCCTCCCCTAGGCGCGAGCCGGGCCGGGCTCGCGCTCGGGCGGCTTTCTCTCGGGCACCCGAGTCACGCGGTCGCGAAGTCGCACGGGCTGCAGCGGATCGCCTCGCGCGATCGAATCTGCAAGCGCGCCACGCACGATGGCGATGAACCTTTCGCGATCTTCGGGGTCTCGAATGCGACGCGCCGTGAGCTGTGCGGCGTGCAATTGCAGGTAGGTCCCGACAAGCTCCGGATGCTGGCCGACGGCCTGGCGCCGATCGATGTTCGGGTTCCGCAGAACCTCGGCGGCTGCCGCGCGCGCCTCAAAGAACTCGCGTTTCTCCACGATCCAGTGGTTGCGCCGCGTGGTGATCTCACGCTCCTTGATGATCCGGCCGTCGGCATCGCGCGCGCGTCGCTTCACGGTGACCTGATCGGCGCCCCTCGCGCGGATCCCAATCTCATCCCCCATCTGCGGCTGGGTGAGCGATTGCTTCATCGCGCGCTCGAGGTCCTTTCCCCAGATGGTGCGCTTCCCCTCCACCGTGCCGATCTCAAGAAAATAGGACATCGATTCGTGCGGATCGAACCGATAGGACTCTCGTCCGTGGTCGATGAGCTTGCCGAGGATCAGGGCGCGTGCCCTTCCCGCATTCGGACTCTTGGAGGCGGCTCCCGAAGCGGCGCCTTCTCTGACTCCCAGGTTCGATTCGAGCCCGTTTTCCGAGACCCCGAGCTCCATTTGTGCGCCCTGGCCCCGGCGCCGGAGCGCACGCACCACCGCCGCGCGCTCCGACTCCGTCGGCTTATAGCCGCGCACTTCAAGTCCCGCGAGACGCCCCTGGCGCCAGGCTTCCTGGCGGAACTTCCTCGTCCCCGCGATCCTGACCTCCTCCCAACCGCGTGTCCGCGCGATCTCGATGAGACTCGAAATCACCTCCGTGTTCTCGCTCCCGGTGCTGAGCCGCCTCCCATGGTCCCGAAACGCCGGCGCGCCATCCGGGAAATAGAACCTCCGCTTATCTTGAATGAACCGATCGCGGACCGACTGCGGGAGGGCCCAGAGATCGCCTGTCGCAGATGCCGGCGTATCCGGCGGCTTCGCGGCGCTCGCGGCCGGCGCGACACCTTCTCGGTCGGACCTTGAATCGGGCTCCTTTTTCGCCCCTGATGGCGCTCCCGCGCGCTGCTTCTCCACCGCACGGTCACGCACTCGCCGCGGCCGGATGGAATTCACGCCTTCCCGCTCGTCCCGAGCACGGGGTCTTGAGGCGCGATTGCGCCCGGAATCGTCTCGAGCCGGACGCCGACCTTGCGGCAAGCGAGCCGGATCTTCGGCTCCGCCCAGATCCGACATCGGGCCCTTCGATCGATCAGCGGCCATGGGGAGCTCCTATCTCGAGGGTGTCGAGAAAGCTCGTGACGGCCGTCTGCAATTGCTCCGCCGTGAGCGGGCCTTCGTGTTCGGGAATATCGACGCGGGAGAAATCCGTCTCAAAGTCCTCGAGCGTCAACGACTCGGCACGATCAATGTCTTCCACGCCGGCCTCGTGAACGCTAGGCACGGTGTCCGCACCCTCTTCCGGTGGCGCCTCCTGCGGCGCGCCGATTTCCGAGTCAACCAGGTCCCCATCTCTCGAATCGGCCGGCTGCACGGGCTCCGCGGCGCCGCGTGCGTGACTCCCGGTCTGGCGCAATTCGATAACCGGCACAACAGGCGGTTTTCGAATGCGATTGCGTAGCGCCGCCACGCGGTAATAGCGAATCTTCCGGCAGAGGATGGGCGGGGTGTCCTCGGTGAAGACAATCTCGCGGGTATTCCCAAGAGATCGCACCTCTTGGGGCAGCATGAGGGGGCGCCGCTGCTCGCTCACACTCACCGAGCGCTGGCGACTTGTCTTGCCATTCGCGAGTCCCCAAACGGGCTTCGAGTGGGTTTTCACCTTCACCGTGGTAAACCCCAACTCGCGCGAGATCTCCTCGGCATCATCCATGTCTTTCGGCTGGAAGTAGATCCTGCCGGCGAGCGTCTTCAAAAGCGTCCGCGAGCCATCTTCCCCGTATACCTGCCGAAGCTGCGCGGGAGTCTGCATGATCAACAACATGCGCACGTTGTAGCCCGGCAAAAACCCACTCGCTTCCGCCATGATCGGAACGCGCCCGATCGCGGGAAATTCGTCGAGCACCATCAGTACCTGATACTTCAAGGCAGGGTTTTGCTCAGGCAACTGATCCGTCTGGATCGCAATCGCCTGCTGAAAGAAGAGATTCAAGAGCGGCTGCAGCCGGTGAAGATCCTTCGGCGCCACGCCGAGATAGACCGACATGGGTTGAGCCCTGAGCTCGCGTAAGTCGAAATCGCTCGCCGAGGTCGCGGCATCGAGGACCGGGTTCGCCCAGAGGTCGAGCCTCGAAGTAAAGGTCTTCCTGATACTGGAGGTCGTCTGCGGCGCAAGATCAATCACATCGTAGAGCGCCCGAACGCATTCCTCGGAAAGCGGCTGAGAGCCGCTCATCCGCCCCTGAATGACCCGGCGCCACTTGTGCCCGAAGCCCTCCTCATCATCGGCCATGCCTTGCCGCAGGATCTCGCCGATCGTGCGCGGCAGGCTCGGCGTGGCGAAGAGATACAAGGCAATCCCAAGAAAGAGCGCACGCGCTGAGGACATCCAGAATGGATCCGAGTTCGGCGGATCCGGAAAGAACATGTTAGCGATCAACTGAAGGTCGCTCACGACTTGCCCGGGCGCGTGAGCCACGTACTCGAGCGGATTCCAGCGGGCCGTGCGGCCGGCGGGTGAGAGCGGATCGAAGAGGAACGTCTTCTGACCGGCTCGCTTGCGATACCCTGCGGTCAACGTCCAGTTCTCCTTCTTAATGTCGACGCACACGACCGACCCCGGCCAAGTGAGAAGATTGGGGATGACGACTCCCACGCCCTTCCCGGCTCGCGGGTGCGCCGAGAGCGCCACGCCCTGTTGACCCGGAAGCGTCAAGAACTTGCCACCCCAGGGTCCCCCGCCCCAGCGTCCCAAGAGAATCCCTTCCCCATCGAGTAAACCTGCCTCGAGCACCTGCCGCCGAGTGGCAAACCTCGCATCGCCGTGCAGTGACTTGCGCCGCGGCGCGAGCACCGCCAACCCTGAGAGGCCGACGATAAAGACCGCGAGACACGCGCAAACCTCGAGCCGCCGGCGCACGGCCTCATCATCGCCGTACCAATAGGCGTAGCGCATCACCGTCAGCGGGCTCGCCTGTCGCGCATTAAGACGAAATGACCATAGAAAGAAAAACCCCGCGAGGTACTGCGCGAGGAGCACGGCGACGAGACTCGCGGCCGTGATCTTCACGCCCGGCGATGCGCTTCCACGGGCACGCTTAGTGCGCGGCGAGTCCGCGGCGTTTGCGTTGAGGGTCGAACCAGATCTCTCGAATGAAACGCTCATGACGCTCCACCCCAAACTGGATGACGATGTCGATGAGGAGATAAAGGAGACTCTTGATGTCCTCCCGCGGCAGCTGCGCCCCGGCTCGGCTCTGCTTGACGAGGAGCACCAACTGCTCAAACGCCAGCTCCGCGCTCGCCGCGTGAATGCTCGTGATAGATCCCGGGTGCCCCGAGTTCACGTTCCGCAAGTAATCGAACGCTTCCTCGGCTCGAAGCTCGGCGAGGAGGATCCGATCCGGTTTCATGCGAAGGCAGGATTCCAGGAGCTGCTTCGGCGTCACGCGAGCCAACCCCTGATCGTCCTTCGAGTAGAAGAGCCGCACGTGATTCGGGTGTCGATCGAGCACGAGCTCCTCGGCATCCTCGATCGTGATGAGCCGCTCGTCGCTTGCGATCTCTCGGATCAATGCCTTCGTCCAGGTGGTCTTGCCGGAGCCGGTGGGTCCCGAGACCAGGATGTTCTTGCGCGCCCTCACCGCCAGGCGCATGAACGCCTCGTACTGCTCACTGCCAAGGAGCTTGAGCAGCTCCTGCTCGGTGTCATCGAGCACATCGCTCGAGCGGCGCGCGCGGGCGAAGATCCCGCGACGCGCGAGCTCCTCGACCGACCAGACCTCATCCGACGGCCGCCGGATCGTGATCGCCACGGTGTCTTTCGTGGTGGCTGGCGGCAGCACGATCTGGATGCGCTCACCGCTCGGGAGTGAGGCGGAAAGAAGCGGCGAGGATTCATCGATCCGCTGCCGCGTGGCATTCGCGACGAGCTTGGCGAGCCTGCGGCACCAGTCGTAGTCTGCAAAGGGGAGAGCCCGCCGCTCCCATCCCCGGCGGGTTTCGATGAAGGCCTCTCGGGGCGAGTTGATGCAAACCTCCGTCACCTCCGGATCGGCGAGCACGGGCCGCAGCGCTCGCAGCGTCAAATCGAGGGACGAGGACTCGACCGGCTCCGCGCGTCGCGCCGGGAACGCGGCTATAACCTCGCCCGTCACGGTGAGCCACCCGTGAGGGAGGTCGGCTCGGCCATCGTCAGGCGATAGACCGACCGGAAATCCACATCGCGCGCCACGAGGACCTGGATGCGATCGCCCTGGCGCACCGTGATCGTCGGCGGAATGTTGATCGTGCTTTGGAGGATGCCCGTCATGACGTCCTCGGAGTTCGAGGGGTTCACGATCACGGTCCCGCCATTGTTCGTAGACTGGATGCCCGCCTGCACGCCGGCATCGATCACCGACACCAGGATCGCCGCCCCGAAGCGCTCCCAGAAGTGGGTATTCACTTTTCCCGTGAGCCCCGAGCGCCCGAGCGCATCGGTCCCCGGCGAATCGAGCGGGACGACGACACCGGTCGGCGTGCGTGCTTCCGTCCAGAGGACGAAGAGCCGTGCCTGTCCCTCACGGACCTGACCGCGGGTCTCGCCCACGAGCTTCGTCCCCCGCTCGAGGAGCACGACCGTGCCATCCGCACTAAAGGTGTCGGTGGCCGTCACGCAGGTCGTCATCCCGGGCAACGTCGAGTCGATGGCCGTCTCGAGCGTGCAGTCGATGAATGCACCTTTCGGGAGGAGGAAACGCTCGGTCGGAAGCACCGAGGCCGCGACGGCCGGCGTGATGCTGGGGCGAAGAAGCGATGCCAGCGAACCGTCACCCGCTGCCGGGGAGCTCTGGCGCGCGTTCGGGGAGTCCGTCCAAGGCGGCCCCGACAGGGACGTCGGCACCGCTCCCGCACTCTCTGCCGAGGATCCCGGCCCCGAGGCTTGAGCGAACACCGGACCTCCGAGCAGCCGATCGAAAGCGGTGGTTCGCGTCTTCACTGGCGTGGCAGTCGCGGACGACTGCGCAGCGGCATTAAAGCGCGAGAGCTGATCTGCCTGACTCCACGCAGCCGTCGCTGCAGGACTCGGGGGCTCGGGAGGCGGCCCTAAGAGCTCCTCGGCGAGGGTGGGCGGCACCGCAGCTGCGGCGACCGCAGCCGCAATCCTCGGGGGACTGAAGGATCCGAGTGGCGGCAGCGGCGCATCGCCCGAGGCTGCGTGGACGCTCGCACGCCGTGCCACCTGAATCGCATGCGCGTTGCGCGCGAACACGTGTGCGTAGTACCAGGTCAGCGCCCCTAATCCGAGCGCGCACATCAGACCCGCCGCCAGAACATTGCTGAGTCTCGACTGAAGCGACCGCGCCCGGTTCACGGATGCCGTTCCGCGCTCCCCCGCCACACCCGCCGCTTCGGCATCACCCACGGGAGGCGCTTGCGCATCAGCGGCTTCTTGCGGGCCGCTTTCGGCTGAGGCGCCGTCATCGGATATGCGAGATTTCATTTCGCCCTCTTCTGAGGAGGACCTCATTCCAAACCTCATGGCACCTCACCTCCCGCTTGAGAGTCCTGCCGCGTGACTCGTTGGACGGCGGAAGAGACGGTGTGGGATGTGAGCCGCTCGCCCCCACCCGTGAAGGCTTTGTTGATGATGCAACCGGTGATGCTTCCGCGCCGGAGCACGAAACGCCGCGCGATGCGCTGCACGACAATGTCGCCTTGGCTCACGCTGAAGTTGACGAGCGCTTCCGTGCCGTCATCGCTTTGGACAAAGATCGCCGGCAGCTCTGCTCGCGCACCAAATCGGAACCACGTCCGCACGCCATCATCCCAGGCGGCGAGCGGCTTTAATTCCGGGCGGCCGCAATACCAGTAGTCGTAGTTTCGGGGACGGTCCCGCGAGGCTTGCGCGAGCGCGCCCGCGATTTGCTTGGCGGCAACGGCAGCGACGCTCTGCCTTCGTGTCTCAAGGTAAGTGAAACGCAGCGCGAAAATGACTTCGCCCAATGCCGCCTCCGGCGGTCCGGGCAGGACCGAGTACTCGAACTCGTACTGCCGGCGATTGGTCAGCACCGTAAGATTGGTATGGACGCGAGCGACGCGGGGCTTCAAGAAAAGATGATTTCCCCTCGCCTGAAAGGAAATCCCGTCCATATCGCCCGCGGCCAGTCCCGCAAAGACCTCATCGCCCGCGAACTCAATGTCGATCTGGTAGCCGACATAGCCGTACAACTGATAGACCTGCTCCGCACTGTACGGCGCGACTCGGATGCGGCTGTCCACTGCGCCTCGAGCCGGCACCCAATTAGCCTCTGCGGGCGGCGCGGAGGCGATCATGAGTACCGCCGAGAGAACGAACAGCGCTGCAGCGAAAGAAAAACGGGAGGTGCGCTTTGGAAGCGCCGACTCGACGTCGGCGTCTCGATCGCAAAGCCATCGTTTTGCGGCATTCATGGCGCCTTCCTCTGCATCTGCGTTGCGACGGACGGGACTTGCGTGGGCGCGGGACCATCGGACAGCACCTCGGGCTCGCGGGTCAGGCTCACCACCTTGAAGCCGAGCGGATTCCAGCGCCGGACCTTGGGGTCCGAGGAAGGCGAGACGTACGCGTATTCGGCAGTGGCGATCCAGTGACGGTACTTGCCGCCCGCATCATTCCCTTGGTTCTCGATCGTGAGATACCGGACCTGCGCGAGATCCTGGATGCCGCTCCCGCGCTCGAAGAAACTCACGTCCTCCACTCGCACACTGACAGTGCTACCGTCCTTGTGCACATTGAGGGGTGACTTGGGATTTGAGGGATTCCAGCTCGCGTACCACGCCTCATTCTCTTGAGGCGTCTGGAATGCGCCACACTCCTCATAGTCGCTCTCCGCAGTCGCATAGTTGAACCGCTCGCAGACGGTGATGTAGTGAGTCAGAAAGTACCGCGTGACCGCCTGGTTGAGCGTGGCATGCCCGGTGTAGGCCGGCACGACATCGACCACACCCGTCGTGCTATCCACACGAATGAGATAGGGCTCAACGCGCTTCAAGGGCATCAGCAACATGAGCGCACCCGAGAGGAGCACGATGCCGAGCCACCCACCGCCGGCCACGAGCCAGCCTAAGCGCGCTGTCCGCCGGGCCTGCTCGATCCGATCCAAATCCCAGGAAGCCGCCTCCTCAAAATAGGGCTCGAGCGCTCGGTCCCGACTCATCGCTCTCCTCCCGGGTCCGCCGCCGGCGCCGGTTGCGCAGCACTCTTTTGCTTGCCTGACTCGTCGGCCACGCTCGAGCGCTTCGCAGCACTTGCCGGTGCAGACGCCCCCGCGATGGGGCGGCTCGGTACGTTAATCGCCGTCAAATGCCGATCGCACCGCACGCTCTGCGTGCTACACCCAGTGAGAAGACACACGCACGCGACAATGAAGGGTCTCATGTGAGTTTCCTCCCGATCATGAGGCGCGAACCTGATTGGCGCCCTTCAACTTGCGAAACCCGGCCGCCATCCCCCGCCGGGTGTAGTAACCGGCCTTGCGGCTCAAGGGGTCCCACCGCGTAGTGTCGCGGTCGAAGAGCCCGCGCGTGAACTGGCCGGGGTGGCGAGTGGCCCTTCCCAAGCCCCAGGCGACCGCGGCGCTCACGATCCCGAATGAGGAGAGAGCCAGCCCGCTCGCAAGGCCCGATGCCATCGGCATGACCTGGCGCATGATGAGGACGGTGAGTCCCGCGGCTAGACACACCCGAACGGCCTGTGCGATTTGAATCCCCCCGCCCGTGCTCGCCGCCGCTTGAGCCGCCGAGCCCACGACATCGAGCATGAGGGCTGCGACGAGGACGGTGAGAATGGTGATGAAGGCGTAATTGGAGAGCTGCGCGAGCCACGCCTCGAAGAAGCGCTTCGAAGAGTCAAACAGGAGGAGCAGGATGAAAAGCGGCCCGAGCGCGAGCAGCACCGAGAGCGCAATCCGCGAGAGTGCGAGCAGAAACATGGTGTAGACCGCCGTGATCGCGACGAGGACGAGCACCGCGACACCGGCGAGATAGAACGAGAAGTTGCCATGGAAGAAACTCCCCTTGGCGAGCAAGAGCCCGGCGGTGTCCGCTCCCTGATCCATGATCTGATCGACGATGTCGACGGGGTTGTAATTCGCGCCGATGACCGTGGCCGCAAGCTCTGAGGGAGCATTGAAGAAGGTGTCCACGATGAGGGTCTGATAGAGCCACAGGTGCAACGCCACGCCGAAAATCACCGCGAGCACCGCGATCTTTTTCACTCCCGCGATGAAAGGCTCCTGCACTTGACCGGTGAGTTGCAGGTATCCCCAGATCATCACGTACACGACCCCCAAGGTCACCGCGACGGGCTCGAGTGCTCCTGCGATCAGCGCCGTATTCGTGCCGATGTAATTCGCGAGGAGGGAGATCAGCCAGGCGTTGAACTGTCCAAAGAATCCCATGGTGGCGCTCTACTTCGGAGAGCTACCGTTTTCGCCTGAGGCAGCGGCACTCTTCTTCGCGCTGGCCGGCGGAATGGGAGGAAAGTGCATGGGCGGCAAATGGCGGAACGATCCAAATCCTGCGATGGCTTCTGCTTGGCTTGCATTCACGCACTCTGGGGTTTTCCCTAACGTTCCCGGATCGTCCGCGCAGCGCTTGTAGAGCGCCTCCCGCTCCCTGGCATGCGCCTGAAAGTACGACACTGTCCGCGCCGGCATGGAAGGCTCACAACCCGCCGCGATGAGAACTGGCACCATCGCGAGCCACAGCCCGAGCTTCGACGATGTTTTCTCTTTCATGGTCATCTCCAATGAAAGGATGGTGGCCGTTCAGAACTGAAGCGGCGGAAGATCGCGGAAGGAGCCAATGTCGGAAATCGCCTGCTCACGCGCGCGTTCGTCATTGGCTTGGCTCTGGGCGAGTGAAAGCTGATAGAGCACGCCCATCTTGACCTCCTCGTTCTGAAGCATCGTCTCCTCGGCGCTGATGCGGGCCTGCAAGTCAAGAGCGCCCTTCTGATCCGTGGCTCGTGGAATCGCCGCAATCAACTGCTGAAGCGAGGTGAATCGCGCACTCGTCATCGAGAGCGCCTGCCGGGTCATCGCCTGAAGGAGCGCGGTGGAACTGCGGTCGGCCTGCAATTGCGCCTGCTCAGTGCTCGAGAGCGCGGCGACCTGCTGGGGGGTCAACACGGCATTCGCGGCAACTTGGCTCTGCACCGACGAGGCAAGCGTCCCATAGGTACCGCCTGAGCCGGCAAGCACGCCCTGAACCTGGGCCCAGTCGGTTGGCAGGTAATTGAGATTCTGTCCGGAAAGGAGCTGATCCATGCCGCGATTTCCGGTGATGGCCGCATACTCGCTTCTCGCCTGGGAGAGTTGCTGCTCGGCCGTGGTCAGCTCCTGGCGAAGGATCGAGACTTCCTGGATGAGCTGATTGATCGATGCGACATCGATCACCGCCCATTGCGCGTGGGCGGCCGGCGCCCAACCGAGCGATAGAAACGGAATGAGGTACAGGAGCCTAAAAGACCATGGTTTCATTGCGCTCTCCCAGACAATGACGTGCAGTGCTTTAGACCAAAGAGATAGTGCTGCTCACGCCGCCGCACGGCTCTCTCCTATGAATCGGTCGAGCCACGCGGTGGGGTCTGGCCCCGTTTCGGTCATGATCCGGTGCAGGCGCTCCACCGAGCTCGCGCGCCCGGAGAGCACAGTGAGCTCGCTGTCAAAGCCTTTAAGGTCCAGTCGACAGACGATGCTGTGATGCCCCTGCTTCACGAGAAACGCGCGCGCCCCGGGCTCGAGCTCTTCCTTGATCAAGCGAAATTCACGCTCGGTGAGACCAAAGCCTTGTGTGTATTCGTCATCGAGTGCGTCGGGATTGGGGAAGAAGATCTTGGTCGGTGTCTGCTCGATGATCGTGCGGCTGATGCGGCTCTCGAGCACATCGCTCGCGCTCTGGGTCGCAAGCGCCATGACGCCGTTTAACTTGCGCCAGGTCTTGGGTCCATCCTTCGCGAACTGCTCGAACGCGGAGTCGGCGAGCAACCGCCAGAACTCATCCATCCAGCAGACGAGCTGCCGCCCGTCCAGGAGCTCTCGCACCAGGTGAAAGAGATAGAGCGTCACCGGCGAGCGCACCTTCTCGTGATCCAAGAACTCGGTCACATCGAACCCGATCGTCGTCTGATGCGTAAGTCCCGGGACGATGAGGTCTTGAGGGTTGTCGAAAACCGCCGCGTACTCGCCTCGCATCCCCTCGCACCAGCTCGCGAGCCGCGCGTGAATGCCTTCGGGGTTGGTCGCATCCAAAAACTCGATGAGCCGAGAGAGCCGCCGGGCCGAAAGATCCAGGGCCAACGTTCCGCGCAGTGCCTGATCAATATCTGCCTGCTCGCGCGCCGTAAGCGGGTTCGTGCCTCGAACCAGCAGATGAAGCCAACCTTTAAGGAATTCGACGTTGCGGCCCGTCGGGGGAAGCTGCAGCGGATTGAAGCCCGTCGGCTCGCCATTTCGGAGCGCCTGATACGTTCCGCCGAGCGCCCTGACCAGTATCTCGAGTCCTCGGTCCTTGTCGAAGAGCACCTGGGTGACACCGCGCCTCGCCAGCATCGCCGTGAGAAAGCCGATGAACACCGACTTGCCGGACCCTGTGGGTCCGCAGATGAAGGTATGGCCGGTATCGCGACGGCTCCCGCCGTCGGGCTCCGTGGGGTCACTCGCGTGCAGTGAAAAGTGATACGGCGACTGCGCGGGGGTGACCAAGAGCGTCAGTGCCTCGCCCCAGTGATTGCCGGTCGCCCGACCCGCGGGATAATTGTGAAAGGGCACCATCCCCGCAAAATTGCGCGAAGTGATGGGGGCCTTTCGGGGTCTAAACCTAAAGTTTCCGGGGAGCTGCGCCCAAAAGGCGCCCTCGAGCGCCAGATCCTCCCGCGCGACCGTCATCCCCGTATCGGCAAGGAGCGAGCGGGCGTAGGCCACGTGATCATTCAAAGCCTTTAATCGTCGCTCGCCGAGATCATCTCCCCCTCCCTCCGGGGTCTCCGCAAACACCTGGAGTGAGAAGTGGTGATCGCCCATGACGAACTCATTGCTCGTCAAGGCATCGAGTGCCACATCGAGTTCCTCGGCCTGCGAGATAGCGAAGTCCCCTGCATTCGCCATCCGGTTTCTCTGGCGCTGGAGAAGCGCCTGCCCCGCTGCCTTCGTTAAGAACGTAAACGACTGCGTCAGCACGAAGGGAAAGGGCACGGAGAGCAGGCGGTCGAACATGCCGACCACACTCGGCGTCGGATACTCCTTGATGCCGAGCATGGCGCCAACGCGAGTCTCAGTCGGCAGCCGGTACTCGATGGCCTCAAAGCCGAAAAGCAGCCGGCTGGTCCCGATGGCCTCGTTCAATGGCGCGCGCGGGAGTGGCACCGCTCGAGCCTCACCCGACACCAGGAAGCTCAAGAATTCGAGCAGGCGCGAATGGTCACGCCCCGAATGCCGATACGCCCCGAGCCGCTCAGGCTCGTAGCGATCGAGCGACGCGCGCAGGGTTTGCGCAAGCTTTTCGCAGGCATCCAGTGCATCCTGGATCTCGAGCTGTGTTTCTTGGGGTTTCGTGCGCGCAAGGAGCCGGGCGACCCAACTCGTCGCTACCCCTGCGACCGGTCGGTAGACGAGGGCCAGGTAGAGCTCACTGACCATGAGCGTCTCCTTCGCCAAGCGCGCGCGATATTTGGTCTCGAGCCGCCCGGCGAACCCGCCTCCTTCGCCTGAGGTACCGGTGGCCCACTCCCGGCGCCGAATGATGTGGCTCCAGAGCGCGACTTGGGGACTTGCGACATTTCGCCACAGGACGTTCAAGCGCTCGTGCCAGGTGTTGAGGGTGGCATCGTCCGCGCTTTCAAAGCTTGCACCCGAAAGCCGAAAGACCTGGACGTAGTCGCCCTGCTTCGTTCGCACGACGGTGTCGGATACGTGAGCCGTGTACGGAATGTGCTCCGCAACCGAGATTTCCCGGCGCAGAGCCGCTTTGCGCAGCACGGCACTCATGGGACCTCTCTCACGATGCACATCGCTACCGAAGCCTGTACGGTGGTCCGGCGCCACCCCCTCGCATCCGGCGGGTCGAGCGGCAGTGGGCTGTAACTCACCGCCCGCCAGAGCCGGTAGTTCGAGAGTAGCGCCGGTATTCGGGTGCGCCCCCAGAGGAGAATGAGATCAAAGTAGCGCGCATCGCGCGCGCAAAGGAGCGCACAAACGCCATGAATGGGCAGGGCAAGAAGCAGCGTCAGGAGATTTTTGGTCAGCAGAAACGCTTCCATGGTGAAGACCAAGTTGAAAAGGAGCGCCGAATATGTCACGCCCCAGCGCATCGGAGGTCGGGTTGCCCCGACAAAGAGCACATCGGCGATAAGACCTTCATTCCGTGCACTCATGTGTCTTCCTCCTTTCGATGCATCCCTTAGGGCTAGACTCCGAACATCCCCCGAACCCAAGTCACGATCTGAGAGGAGCCAAAGGAGATGGCGATTCCCAGAATGGCCGCGATACACCAGCCCCAGGAGATTCGGTTCGCCATGGCCATGGCGCCCAGGACCATCACGAGGATGATTGCAATGGGCGTCAGCCAATCGAGGATGTTGGTCTCGAGCGCCGTAGCCCCCGTCATGAAGGGCGAGGTCGCCTGGGCGAACACCAGATCCGGCATTGCACCAAGGAGCAAAAGAGCAATTAGGCTGACACCGATGCTGACTGCGTACTCTCTGCGTCTCTGATCCATGGCTCGCTCCCTATCGCGAGTTCTCTTGACGAGCCCATCTGACCACGGCCGACAATGGGCGACTACACGCGTTTCCGTCGAGTTTGACCGGAAATGGAGATGCCGCTTGCGACAAAACCTGCGATTTCGACCGGAAATGCGTGGTTGATTTCAGGTGCTTGGATCAATACTCGCGGGTGCGAATGAACGCAAAATGAGGTCAAATTTCAGGCATTTACCGGGCCCGCGCCTTTCGAAACACCCGGAATGCGTGTAGACTATGTCCTACAGGAGATCCTGCGAGTTACGATGACATGCGTGAATCAACCGATAATGCTTGGGGCTCGATGACACTGGGAGTCGTCGCGGGCCTACTTTGGCTTAGCTGGCAGGCGATCCGCTTGCCCGTGCTGGCTTTGCTCATGATCCTCGAGCCCATCGTCAGTACGATTCTCGTCGCCTTGGCGCTGCTTGGTACCTTAACGGCACTCTTCTGGAAACTGGCTTCAGATCGGCCGGGCTTTCCGTTCTTCGGTGTGCTCGCACTCTCCGTGGGGTGCTTTCTCATGCTGACCCTCTATCACGGAGTAATGCGACTACTTTCAGGCGTCACGAGCGGACGCTGAGGTCGACGTGGGGGTCCGCGTCAGGGCAAGGGGGTCGCCGAAGGATCACTGCGGTTCGCAAAGGTAGCTAGGCGGGGAAGCGACTGAGCCAACGGAGTCGGCGCAGATTACGGCGATAGCTCAAATGCCGGAACCGGCCCAATTCCGGACGCGCGCACCCAATGTGAGCCCGCTCCTAAGGACTCGCGTGACAATAACTTGATCATTTTGTGTGGCGCCTCGGGAGCAGTGCGTAGTTCCAGTCACCGTGAAATGCCTGGGGTTTGAGGTGTAAGGTATGAAACTCCGCCTCCGTCACCTTGATGCCGGACGGATAGATGCCACGATCCAGCTCGGCGCGGATCTTCAGGCCAGTGCGCGTCGTCACGGCGGCGATCAGATTGACAATGACTTCGTGACTGACAAGGGGGCGGCCGCGCCAGTTCTGCGTGATGTGGCAGAACATGCGATGTTCGATCTTGTTCCACTTGCTTGTCCCGGGTGGAAAATGGCTGACGTGGATCGGCATGCCCACGCGATTGGCCAGATCTTGCAGTGCCAGCTTCCACAGGCGGCAGCGGCTGCCGTTGCTGCCACCTCCGTCGGCCATGATCAGCAACTCCCTGGCTCGCGGATGACGCCGGGCGCCCATCTTGTGCCACCACCGGGTGATGGCCTGCACCGCAAAACGCGCTGTGTCGTGATCGATGCCGACACTGACCCAGCCCTCATTTTCGTTCAGATCGTAGACTCCATAGGGAATCGCCTTGCCCAGTGCCTTATCCATGAAGTCGTGTACCCGGACCTCTTCGGGCTCACCCTGGGGTCGCCACTCCTGACCGCCGTTGCTGAATTGACCGATCAATTCCTTCTTCTTCGTGTCCACCGAGATCACCGGCTGGCCGCGTTGCTGAAAGCGCTCCACCGCCGCGTTAATGAACTCGAACTGAGCGTTGCGATCCGGGTGGGAACTGCCTTCTTTGGTCTTGCGATTACTCTGCAAGCTATACCCTGCCGCTTTGAGCAGACTCCCCACCGTCCATGGGCTGATCGGGTGCGCCTGCCAGGTCAGCTCCGCGGCCAACTGAGTCGTGCTCTTGCACGTCCAACGCAGCGGCGAGCGCGGATCTCCGCGACTCATCGGCTCGACCAATGCTTCCAGCGCTGCCCACAAACCTGGATCCGACTCGGTCAGTGCTTTGCGCCCGCCTCCGGGGCTGCGAATGCGGGTACTGACAGGTGCCTTCGGCTTGGCCTTGCGCAGTGCCGTCTCGGCCAGTCCTCTGCGGACCGTATTGCGCGACATCCCTGTGGCACGACTGACTGCGCTGACTCCGCCTCGACCGAAGCTTTGCGCTTCGCTTGCCGCCCACTGTCGACGCAGGCGCTCATCCATCAACGGCGCGAGCGTCCGGTAGCGGGTCTTGATCTGTCGTATCGCAGATGCATCAGGCACATCTACTTAAACCACGCCATCCCGTAATGGTCAAGTTATTGTCACGCGAGTCCTAAG
>DASXFY010000004.1:0-1748 GCA_036489335.1 Steroidobacteraceae bacterium | reverse complement strand
GAGCAGGTCCGCAAACGGCGCGCTGGAGGAAGCCAGCTCGTTTTGCGGGATGAGCAGCAGTGGGATCGCGGAGATCAACAGGTAGATGAGCGCCACCAGCGCGGTTCCTGCAAACGTGGCGCGCGGCACGGTGCGCGCCGGGTCGCGCACCTTGCCGGCCGGCACCGCGGCACACTCCACGCCGAGCATGGCAAAGAGCGCGATGGTCGAGGCACTTGCCAGTGCCCGGAGCGATATCGGCGTCGCTGGTACGTGCACGAGATACGCAGCCGGATGCTCCACGAGCTGCCAGACCCCACGCTGAGAACAGCTCTATGACCGTGCCATATATCGCGAGCGCGAAGACCTGTGCGTCGCCCTCATCGTGCCTGAGCTTCAAGGCGGCATCGAGTACAACCCTCACCGCGTCAGAGCAGTACCCGACTGTCGTACGCAGCGCGGGGTCTAGGTGGGGCTCAAACATGGCGCTCATTGGTGCTCGCTAAACCCCGGTCTTACGAACGCGGCCAATACTTCGAGCCCTCGCGGACCAGATACGACGCTTCCACGAGCTGGTCAATCTGGCTTTCCGCCGGCTGGATCGGGAATTCTTTACCACCCTCGGTGACCGTGATAGCAGCGCCATCCGCCTCCCTCATGGTGTAGACGCCCTGACGATCTTCGATCTACCGGCGGGGCTTCTCTCGCAGAAGGTCGTGGACTCCCGTTGTATGCAGGTGCATTGGTGATTCCCCGGATTCAACTTGGTGGCGGGGCGTTGGGGCCGATACGAGCCAAGTTCAAGGCCATCGTTGCATGCGGGTGCCTACACGATGTCTACATGGTAGGAATAACGACGGCCTACGGGCAGGGGCGATCGGATATAAGTATTTGATTTTATTGGCTCCCCGGGTTGGACTCGAACCAACGACCAACGGATTAACAGTCCGACGCTCTACCAACTGAGCTACCGGGGAACCGAGCGATGGAATCGCGAAAGGGCGCGAATTCTGAGGCGAGGGCCGGGAATTAGTCAAGGAACCCTGCGGCGCAGGTGGCGGCGAGGCCGAAGGAGGGCGCCGTACGCCACGATAGTGATCGCGAGCAGCAGCGCCGCGAGTACCCACTGGTCCGGCCGCGTGAGCCCGGGCGGATAGAGGATCGGGATCAGGTAGTGCTCGAGAAAGCCGCCCTGGTAGCCGGCTTCGCCGGCCAGGTGGCGGAAATGATTCTCCAGCGGGGTGAGTGGACAGATCTGTCCCGAGATCTCCACCCAGAAGCCCCAGGCGAGTGCCGGCAGATGGGCAAAGACCACCCACCGCCACTTCCACGCCAGAAAGCCCCCGAAAACTACGAACGCCGCGAACGCGAGGTGAAGGACTACCAGCAGATCCGCCAGGATCCTCCAGCCCATCGAGTCTCAGGCTCTCTTCGCCACCGCGCCAGTGGCCAGGACTCGTGCGATGCGCTCGACCGCCTTCTCGAGCGTCTGCAGGCTGCAGGCGAAGGAGATGCGCATGTGGCCCGGCGCTCCGAAACCGGAGCCCGGAACGACCGCGACGCCGCCTTCGTTGAGCACCAGCTCCGCGAACTCGCCGTCAGTGCTGCAGCCGAGCGCTGTCATCGCTTTCGAGACATCGGCGAAGGCGTAGAAGGTGCCCGCACCCGGCAAGCAGCTCACGCCGGGCAGCGCATTGAGCGCGGCCACCACGTAGTCGTGCCGTTGCTTGAAGGCCTCGTTCATCTTGCCGACACAGGCCTGATCACCC
>DASXFY010000025.1:0-2399 GCA_036489335.1 Steroidobacteraceae bacterium | reverse complement strand
CATCGGCAGCGAAACCGGCGGCTCCATCGTCAGCCCCTCCATGCGCTGCGGCGTCACCGGACTGCGCCCTACCTACGGCCGCGTGCCGCGCACCGGCGCAATGACCCTCTGCTGGTCTCTCGACAAGCTCGGTCCCATGGCCCGTTCCGTAGAGGACACCATGCTCGTCCTCCGCGCCATCAGTGGACCAGATCCGGGTGACCTCGCCAGCGTCCCCAGTCACTTCGATTACAACGCCGTCCTGCCCGTAAAAGGTATCCGCGTCGGTTACATCCCAGCGTGGCTCGCGGAAGCACCAGCCACCGACGTGGACCGCGCCGCCATCGACCAGGTAAAGAAACTCGGCATGGAGCCCGTGCCCGTATCGCTGCCCAACTGGCCCTACGACTGCCTCGACCTCATCCTCTTCGCCGAAGCCGCCGCCGCCTTCGAAGAGCTCACTCTCTCGCACCGAGTAGATCAGCTCAAGGCGCAGGTGCCCGATGCGTGGCCCAACAGCTTTCGCCAGGCGCGTTTCCTCTCCGCTGTCGATTTCGTACAGGCCGATCGCTTCCGCCGCAAGGTCGCCCAGCAGATGATGGAGATCTTCAGCAAAGTCGACATGCTCCTCGTCCCTTCACTGCGCGACGAGATGCTGACCCTCACCAACTTCACCGGCCACCCCTCGCTCACGCTGCGCGCCGGCTTCGTCCAGGTCAGCGAAGCCCGCAGCGACTGGGCGCCCGATCCCAAACATCCGCTGCCGAAATTCAACCCGCCCCGCCGCGTCCCCTACGGCATCACGCTGATCGGCAAACTCTTCGACGAAGGCATGCTCGGCCGCGTCGGCGTCGCGCTCGAACGCGCCTTCGACGTGGCATCAGAACGTCCAAAGGGCTTTTCGTGAGCGAAGAAGCCACGGACCGGAGACCGCTGCCAGTAAGCCGAGCCCCGGCCTCTATATTCGATCCCAGTTGCACCAAGCAGAGTCTTTCCTACTCCGTCCGAAGTGCTTGCATGGGATCGATGGAGGCGGCGCGGCGAGCGGGAATCAAGGCCGCGATCAAGCCGGAGATCGCGAGCAATGCACAGACGGACAGGATTGTCATTGGGTCGTGACGGCCGACACCAAAGAGAAATGCCTGAATGGTACGAGTGGCGAACCACGAGGCGGCAAGCCCGGAGAGGAGACCGAGCGCAAGCAGGAACGCGGCCTTCTTCAGCACCAGCATCACCACATCCGACCGCTGCGCGCCCAGAGCCATGCGGATGCCTACTTCGCGCGTGCGGCGGCCAACGGAATATGCCATGAGGCCGTAGAGGCCGACCACCGCGAGGGATAGCGCGATAGCTGCGAAGATGGCGAGCAGCGAGGTCTGGAAGCGCCGGCTGGCGCTGGCTGCGGATTCAAGCTGTCCCATGGTTTCAATATCGGAGGCGGCGAGGTTGGGATCTATCGCGTGAAGAGCAGAACGGATTTCGGCCGCGACGGCTTTCGGCGCCCGCGACGTGCGCACAACAACGTATCCGCCATCGGTCTCGGAGACAGGTTGATAGATCTGTGGGGCGGGCGATTCTTCCAGGCTGGTATGGCGCACGTCGCCGATGACTCCAATGACGGTGCTCCATTGCACGTGATGATCGTCGGTGCTGACGCGGCCCCCGATAGGGTTGCGATTGGCGAAGTATTTGTTCGCGAAGCTCCGATTGACGATGGCAAGCTCGCCCGTATGAGCCGTGTCGCCGTTGCTGAAGAGGCGGCCAGCAACGAGGGGAATGCTCATTGCGGAAAAATATCCAGGAGTGACCCATCGCGCCTGGACTAACTGATCTTTTTGATTCGCATAGCCCGCAACGTCGAACAGGTGCATGGTTTCTGAATTGGTGAGCGGGAGAGCGTTGATTCCGCCGACGGCTATCACACCGGGGATGGCGCTCAACCGGGAATAAAAATTCCGATAAAACTCGGTGCTCTGTTTGCTGTAATGAGGGTCGAGTTGAACGCTGGTGGTGAGGGTGGACTGCGAAAATCCGGTGTCCACCGACTCCACATTGATGTAGCTGCGAATGAGCAGGCCGGCTGAAGCGAGCAGCACGACGACGAGCGCTGATTCGACGATGATGAGCGCGCTTTGAACTCGGGTATGCGCGCCGGCAACGCTGCGGCTACCGGTGGCGGCAAGAAAGTCCGTGAGGTTCATACGCGAGACGGCCAGGGCAGGGAAGACGCCGGAGAGCGCGCTGGTGAGCAGCGAGATTGCGATGGTGAAGAGCAGGACGCGCATGTCGAGCGAGGCTTCATTGAGGCGAGGGATATCGCCCGGATTGAAGAGCGGGAGGACGCGCAGGAAGAGGTACGCGAAGGCAACCCCGATGACTCCTGCGGCGAGGCCGATCAGCAGAGCTTCCGTGATGAGCTG
>DASXFY010000079.1:0-179645 GCA_036489335.1 Steroidobacteraceae bacterium | reverse complement strand
CGACCCCTATGCACAGGACGCAACTATGCAAAGAAGAGGGAGCCGACCCCGTTGCTGAAGCTTTCGGGGCCGGCTCGAGCTTTCCATAGTTACAGCTGCTGCAAGAAGCTCAGTAGCGCGTCCGGTGGACGATAGCGGCGCATGCGAGTCTGCGGTTCATCGAGTCGAGCGAGCGCCTTCTGCTTCATCGCGAGGTCGGCCTCGACGTAGCGGTGAGTGGTGTTCGGGCTTTCGTGCCCGAGCCACAGGGCGATGATGTTGAAGGCGACGCCGGATTGCAGCAGATGCATCGCTGTCGTGTGGCGGATGGTGTGCGGGGAGATGTGCTTCTTCGCGAGGCTGGGTTGCTGCGGCGCTGCTCGAGCCACGGCGATCTCCAGGCGCTGCTGGGCGTTGACGCGTGTCATCGCTTGACCGCTTCGGTTCGGCAGCAACGGACGCTCGCCTCGGAGGGAGGGGTTTGCTCGCAACCAGCCGCGGACCTCGCTCACGGTCGTCTTCCACAAGGGCACCGCGCGCTGCTTACGGCCCTTGCCGCGCAGGTGCACACATGCGGCGCCCTCCAGGACGACATCGGCTACTCGAACGCCGATGATCTCCGATACGCGTGCCCCGGTGTTGTACAGCATGGCGAGCAGAAGATGGTCACGCTGGGAGGTCCAGCGCGAGCCCGGCTGTCCAAGGACGGCGAGCATCTCCTCACGGGTGAGGAAGTCAAGCATCGGGCGCTCGAAGCGCTTCATCGGCACGCTCAAGGCACGTTCGACGGCGTGAAGGGACAGGACATCCCGCCGCCCGGCGAACTTCAGGAATGCGCGCAGTGCAGTGAGCCGCAGGTTGCGGCTGCGTATCGAGTTATGGCGCTGCTGCTCAAGGTAGTCGAGGAAGGCGAGGATCAGCGCCGGTTCAATGTCGGCAAGACGAATAGCGGTGGGTGGTTTGCCGATTTGTCGCTCTGCGAAGCCGAGGAAGAGCATCAGCCCGTCGCGATAGCAGGCCACGGTGCGAGGACTGACGGCACGCTGCGTCACGAGGTACTCGGTGAAGAACGACTGCACGAGCGCAGAGAACGAAGGGGACTTGGGGGTGCTCGGTTCACGCATGGCGCGCTCCCCTCGAGCCCATCTTCGACTCGAACTTCTTTGCGGCGAGTGCCATCAGTTCGGGGACCGCGGTGAGATACCAGTAGGTATTGGTAACCATGGCATGACCGACGTAGGTTGACAGCGACAGCATCGCCTGATCGATGTCGATGCCCTGGCTGTGCCAGGCGAGGATGCGGTGCACGACGAAGGCGTGGCGCAGGTCGTGCACACGGGGGGCGTGATGGGCGCCGCGGTTGCGCCAGCCGAGCTGGGTTCGCAGGCTTACGAACACCCGATCGACCTGGCGCGTACTCAACTGCTCGCCTCGTCGGCGGCCACGGGAGCCGACAAAAAAGGGGCTGTCCTCCGTAGGGGTGACCCACCGGTCGCGCAACCGGCGGTACTGTCGCAGAGCCTCGATCGCACTCGCGTGCAGCGGCACGTGGCGCGACTTGGCGAACTTGGTGCAGCGAACCGTCAGGACGCCGGCCTTCAGATCGACGTGCGCGTTGTGCAGATGCACGGCTTCCGACACTCGAAGTCCGGTGGAGGCGATCAGCGCGAACAGCGTCGAGTAGGTCGCCCCGCGCAACTCTGGAGAAAGCCGTCCCGCGGCTCTGACGAGCTCGGCAATCTCCTGCTCGCTGTAGATGTGCGGGGCTACACGCTCGCCAACGGGGCCGAAGACCGTGTCGTTCGGCACCTCAGTACGCGGCTCGAACTGCTGCAACCAGCGTGTGAAGGGCCGCAGGATCTTCAGTCGCCGCGCCCAGGTGCGCGGATCGGTGCTGTGGCCGCGATCCCGCCGCGCCCACGCGGCCATCAGCTCCAAGGTCACGGGCCGGGAGGGCTTTAGCCGATCGACATAGCAGGCGAAGCTGCGCAGTGCGTGACCCATGCTACGCAGCTGAAATCCCAGCCGCCGTCGTTCACTCAGGTACCGTTGAGCCTGTTGGCTCAGAGTGGTGCGGCGGCTCATGGCGCACGCTCCGGCCACGGCAGGGCCACGGCGCTCAAGCTGCGGCCGTCGAGCTTGGCGTACGTGAGCGTCGTGTTGAGGGAACGGTGACGTAACACGTCGGCAACCTCCTTGAGAGAACTGCCGCCATCGAGCAGCCGCCGGGCGATAGTGTGGCGCAGCAGGTGCGATCGGGTATAAGGGAGCCCAGCACGCTGATACGCCTGGCGGATAGTCTTGCGTATCAGATCCGCGCCGACCAGCTGCTCACGCGGAGCGATCCGCCGGACGAAGATGGCGCGGTGGGCGGTCTTCGTCCGCTCGTACTGCAGGTAGGCGGCGATCGCCCGTCCCGTAGCCTCCGGCAACGGCAAAACCTGCACGCGGCGGCTCTTTGTCTTGCGCAGCGTCACCGTGCCCGCGCGCCAATCGATGTCATCCAGACCCAGCACGGCGATCTCACCGCTGCGTAGGCCGAGATCGACCGCGCAGCGCACGATCGCGGCATTGCGCCGCATCGAGGGGCCCGGCCATTTGAGTGAGGTGAGCAGCCGCTCGATCTCCTCGTCCGCGAGTGTCTTGGGGAGCGAGGCGTGCTGCCAGTTGGCTGGGTACGACAGCACACTCAAGAGTCGGCCGACCGGATCGCCGCTTGCCGCGCGGAAGCGGAAATAGCCCCTCAGTGCCGCCACCACCGCGCCGGAACTGGCCGGACCGTGGTACCGCTCAGTCATCCCTGCGAAGAAGCGCCGCACCTCCTCGGGGCTGATCCCGGCGATCACCACGGGCCGACCATGAAAGCGTTGCCACAGGAACTCCCGGACGATGCGCAGCATCGACTGCCGAGTCTTCGGTGCAAGGCCGCGTACCTGATCCATGTGCTCATCGAAGCGGCGTAGCTCTTCGTCCACCGGAGTCGGCTTCGCCGGACTCGGCGCAGCCAGTCCGAGGGTGCGCAACACCAGCAACAAATGACCGAGTGCAGCGCCGGCATCACCCCGATCGCTGCGCGTGGGCCAACCACAGTCGCAGCGTGAGAGATGTGTGTCGCGGAACCGCTCGACGAGCTTCTCATCGGTCCGCGCCAACTCCAACCCCAAACGCTCGGCCCAGTGGCAAAAGTGGGCCGCACAGTCGAGGTAGGCATGAATGGTGCCCCGCGCATGGCCGCGCTCGGTCAGATAGCGCTGTAGAGCCCCAAGCTGCACCCGTTGCCGGATATGCTGCTCGAGAGGGCGGTTGCAAATACGGTCAATCTCGGACTTGGAGGTCATTACCGTCTCCCTGAAGTGGTTGAACCAGGGAGACTCGACGCCAACCCGGAAACTATGTCCAGTTCACCCCGGCCCTCCGCTTCCGGAGAGCTGGGAAATGGCTCTGATCGGCACTGCCGGGAATCCAGCTTTGCATAGTTGCGTCCTGTGCATAGGGGTCGAAAGCAGTCGCTTCCCATGCCCCGAACTCGAGCTGTCCATAGCGCTCGAGTGGCAAGTTGAGCGAACGAACAGCCGCGGGGATTTCTCTATTCCAGATGCCGGTCCGGATCCATGCTCCGGTGCAAGACTCGGATGACAAGAACAGTATCGGGCGTCACCGTGTAGTAGACAGCGTGACTGCCTACGAACAACACGCGGTATCCGTCGCGGACCTGGTCGCGCGTCACCCCAATCTCCGGATTATCCGCAAGCTTCTTGATGCCGCTGTCCAACTCATCGAGATACTTGTCGGCCTGGAGCTCGCCCCACTGCTCGAAGGAGAATCGCCAGATATCGACAAGATCGCTCTCGGCTGATCCATGGACATGGATCGTGCGCATCACGAGCCGAATTTTGCGCCGCGGCGGGCCTTCGATTTGATCTTGCGCATATCCAACTCGCCGACATCACCGCTGCGCTCGCCGTCGAGCAAGGCCTTTCGAAGGCCCTCTATTTTGTGCTCGCGCTCCTCGAGAAGGCGCAGACTGGCGCGGATCACTTCACTCGCGGACCCGTAGCGCCCGCTGGCGAGCTGCCGGTCGATAAAGCCCTCGAAGTGATCGCCGAGATTGATACTGGTGGTCTTGCTCATCTGAGCCTCCTATTCACATTACTATTTTATAGTAATTTATGGTAGTCGGCCAATACCTCCGCCGCCATGGAGGCCCCCGCGACGGCCGGCCCGCTACGCACCCTATGCGTAGGGTGTAAAACTAGATTTCACTGTAGTAACCGAAATTCCGTACCGCGATCCAGACTCAAAAGGGCAGCGGGAAGCTAGTAATCTTCGGGTCGAGACCAAGGAGGCTTGGGGAAAACCAACAGCACATTTCGCCTCGGTTTTCGTACGAGCGAATGGGCTGCCGCTGATTAAGTCGACGCAAGTGATTGATCTGGCGGAGAGAGAGGGATTCGAAATCGATGCAAGGGCTTGAAGAATCAGTAAGTTATTGGAAGCATTGGAAGTTTCCGCCCCAGCCATCCCCACGAGGCCCCGGCTTCGCCATCAGATTTGCCACCACCGGCGCCCCGAGTCTCGCGGGTTTAGTCGCGGACGAGCTCGACGGGTCGGGTCTCAAATGACCGGGACCATCCCGCCGCGGCGATCAATCGACCGGTCTTAAAGGTGAATGTAACGCAGCTTGCGCTAGGCTACCTCCCGGACCTGCCAGCCTGCGTGCGGTGATCTAGCGACAGCAGCCTCGCCTGCCGCGCGGGTCTCGTAACGAAGCGCGTCTGCACGCTTGTCGGAATGAGAGGCTTGGCCGCCTTTGGCACACCACCCGGTAACATACACTTCCGGTCCGCCGGAATCGCTGTCGCCAAAGAATCAACGCCATCAGCATGACTCCTGCTTGCGGCGCTCTCTTATGGCTGAAGAAGAGCGGTCGCGGCTACTTTACAGGAATCTGCTACCGCCCAAGTGGACCGAGCAAAAGTCCAAAAGGGGTCGATCGCTTCGACGTTCGGCCACTCTGGTGATTAGCGCCCCCATTGGGGTATCGCGCACAAAGTCCCTCGCCCTAAGGCAATTCGCGTATCCGCTGCTGCGCAAGTTCGCGGATTAGCATATAATTTCAGTTCTGACAACTGGAGGAACTTCATGTCGTTCGGTGAGACGATACGCAACGCACGCAAGCAAATTATGATGAGTCAAAAGGAGTTGGCCGGGAAAGTGATGAAGGACGATGGCACCCCTATCTCTCCGCAGTATCTGAATGATATCGAGCAAGGCAAACGCAATCCCGATTCCGATGGGATGATCGAGCAGTTCGCACGCGTGCTCGACGTTGAAAAGGACGTGTTGTATTTCTGGGCGCGCAAGATACCTGCGGATCTGGCGAAACTGAGCACCCAGCCGGAGAAGATCGCCAAGGCCTATACCGCCTTTCGCAAGGCCTTGAAGAGCTGAAGGTGCGCTTGCTGCGCGATGCTACGGGTCGATTCCCGGAACGGCCTTACTATGAGTGCGCGGAACTGAATGAACTCTGCGAGCACATCGTCGAGAGCTTCCTGACGCGCAAGTACGGCAGCCCCGCCTACCCGATCAAGACCGACGACCTGGAATTGCTGCTGGAGCATGAGGATGTAGTCCTGGATCCGTACAGCGACCTCAACCAGTACGGCGCGGACACCGAAGGCGCCTCGGTGTTCGGGCCGGATGCGCCGACTCGGGTTTACTTGTCGCGCGCGCTAAGCCAGGACCCGCGCCGCGAGAACCGCTACCGCTCCACGCTCGCCCATGAGTTCGGGCACGTGCGACTGCACGGCCCGCTGTTTCGTGCGGTTAAAACTGGTGATCTCTTTGAGGCCCCCGATGTGTCCCGGGCGGCGACCTGCAAACGCCAGAGGATCGAACGGGCGCCAGCCTCGGACTGGCTCGAGTGGCAGGCAGGATTTGCCTCCGGAGCGCTGCTCATGCCGCATTCCGCCGTCAGACTGCAGGCGGCCATGCTTCTGCAGACCACCCCTTCCCCCGAATCCGCCGGCGCGCAAGCCCTGATCGAGCACGTGGCGCAGACCTTCCAGGTTTCGCGCAGTGCGGCCCACGTGCGTCTGCAGCAGCTCGCGCTGATCCAGCCGGCCAAGACCCCCACTCTCCTGTAACGGCCTCCTCCTGCCGGCTTGACATTCCGTATATCCGCGAATATGCTTTTTAGCGGATCGGCGGTTTGCCTGATCCAGCAACGGCCAACCCTCTTGCCAGGAGACTGACATGACGACCGCTCAGACCCCCGTAGCCCCCAGCGCCGCCGAGCACCCCGAGGCGGCGCGCGAATTCCCCTTCATCGTCGATAACCAGGAGTACCTCTCCCGCCACCCCCGCATCACAGGCGCAGAGATCATGCAACGCGCCGGCATCTCGGCGGAAACCGGATTGATCGAGATCGCCCCCGATGGGACGCAGCACCCGGTCCCACCGTCCGAGGAGATCGACCTCAACCGCCCGCACCGCTTTCGTCACCCGCCGCGTTTTTCCCGGGGTTAACCATGCTGCCCTTCATCGCCGCCGAAATCGAGCGCCTGAAGGTGCGCTGGCCGGACCTGACCTGGGATGCTGTCGGACGTCGCTGGCACCTGCCTGCCTGGCCCCTGCCCGGCGGCTGGAGCCAGACCACGTGCGAGCTCTGGGTCCCCTGCCCGCCTGCCTACCCACAGACGCCCCCGGACAACTTCTTCACCGAAGCCGCCCTGAAGCTCGCCGACGGGCGCGATCCGGGCAGCACCTCCATGGCCGCCCTGGAGAACGGCACGGCGGTTCGCTGCTTTTCCTTTCACGTGCAGTCGGGGTGGAATCCGGAACAGGGCGATGGGCTGGAGACCTTCCTCTTCGGAGTGACGCGTCGTCTGGCGGAGGGTTCGTGATGGCAAAGCTGCGCATCTTGCAGAAGGCTTGGGATCCTGCCTGGGCGCACCTGAACAGTGGCCCGGGAGAGCACTTCGTGTTCTTCCTCGCGCGCCACTACCCCACACCCGAGGGGTACGTTCTGGTGGCAGATGAGGCATGGCTCGTGGGCTCCGGGGATGTCACCTTCGCTGACCCGGAGTGGGTCGTTTCCACAGCAGCGCTCACTAGCGCCATCAACCGCGCCCTGGGGAGCGGCCGCTGCCTGATCGAAGCGCACAATCACGGAGGTGAGCGCCCGCGGTTTTCTTTCTGGGATCGCGCCGGGCTCGCCGAAGTCGTGCCCTACATGCATGAGTCGATCCCGGGCTGCCCCTATGGGGCTCTGGTCACTGGTGCTTCTGAGATCTACGGCGAGCTGTTCGGTGCACACGGCGGACTCGCCTTCGACCTCATCAGTGCGGTCGGCCAGCAGTTGCGCATCCTCAGCGCCAACGCCGGCGTACCGAAGAGCGAGACTGTGGACTTCGATCGCCAACTGCGATGGCTGACCACCACGGGTCAACGGGATCTTGCGCGACTGCGCTTTGTGGTCGGGGGTACCGGCGGCACCGGGGCACACGCGGCACTCGGGCTTGCCTATCTGGGGGCTCGGCGATTTGTGCTGATGGACCCGGACTGCGTCGACCGGACTAGCCTGCATCGGCTGCCCACGGCTCGCGCCGGGGATGCGGGGAAGTCCAAGGTCGCCTTGGCCGCCGCGGCGATACAGGCTGTGGCGCCTTCGGCCGAGGTGCACATCCTTCAATCCCGCGTAGAAGACCCGGCGGCCCTGGCGGAAGCGAAGATGGCAGATGTGCTGGTCGGATGCTTTGACAACGATGGGGCGCGGGCCATCTGGAACGAGCTCGCCGTGGGGTACCAGATACCCCTGCTGGATTTCGGCGTCGGTATCCATGTAGATGCCGATGGAGCGGTCCGCGAGGCAGGCGGGCGCATCGCGTGGGTCCTCCCGGAGGGTCCGTGCCTGCGCTGCATGCGACAGATCGATCGGCAGGAAGTGCGGGACGTACTGCGCTCGAAAACCGATCGGGTAGTGCACCAAGCGCTCGGATACGTGACCGGCCACCGGGCGCCGGAGGCTTCCGTGTACGCTTTGAACGCCGCGGTCGTGAATCTCGGGCTGACCGAGCTCACTTTGTGGTTGTCTGGCGTGCGAGCTCCGGAACCCTTCATCGAATACGACGCCCTGGGCTTCACCCGGCCGCAGGCCGGCCAGTGGCTGACGCCCGTGTCCTACACGCGCAATCCACGCTGCATCGTATGCGCCACGGCCGGTGTGGGAGACAAACTCAGGCTGGAGGAACGCTATGGACATCTGCATGATGTCGCGTAGCCGCCGCTGCCGTGACACCCCCGACGCGCGCGCGACATCCAGTTCGCGCGTGGCAGCAACCTGTACGCGCATCGCCCGCGTGCTATCCGCGCGAGCCTGCGATGCAGCACCCGCACAACCGGCTTGCAAGCCGTACACCGTTATGGAAGGATTCGCCCTGTGCGCTGGTCTCTACCCAATCAGTCTCTTCGGGTTACCCAGAGCACCGCTGTCTGCTCAGTTCGCTTACTCGTACTGCGACGTTGAACCCAGTGGTCACGTCGTGCCCACCTTCGCCATTGACGATGGGACAGGAACAATGAGCGATGAGAACGTCGTAGCGAGGGACTCCCTGCAAGCCGCGAACGCCCGGACTCCCCCCTTCCGCGCCCTGGATCCGGAATTGCCGAGCTTGGCGGCGCGAGCGGCCTTCCAGCTGGATAATCTGCGACTGGAGGCGCAAGGCAAGATTCATGAAGAATCCAGGCAGGACGCGATTGCGAAATTCGCCTCGCGTCTGCAAGGTGCGTTGCAGCTGCCACCGGGCGCGGACAAGAAATCGCTTCTGGATCCTTTGACCACGAGCATTTTGCATGGCGCGGTGCTTCAGGCCACTTCCGACAAACCTAATAATCTGGACGAGGTGTTGGCCCAGATCGGGCGTCTCACCGAGCAGCTGCTGCAGATCGATGGCTTCAAGGCCAAAAGCGACATGATCGTGGCGCTTCGGGATTTTTGTCTCGCGATCTCGGATTTGGCAAGCTCCAAACAACGCTTGGTACGTTCCCCGCGGCCTCAGAGCCCTAAGTCTTCGCGACTGTGATGATGCATGTCGCAGCTGCTGAGACATGCGCGGCAGCGCGTAGACAAAGTCCTGAAACTCATTCAGGTCCTTAAGTCCCACGAGTTCCCGCACGAGGATTCGCGCAAAACCCTCGCCTTCGTCGAAGGCCAGTTTGGTGAGCTCCAGGACACCCTGCAGCATCTCAACGACTCACTGAACGACCCCCACACCATCCGGGCGAACTGTCGCAGCGCGCTTGAAGCGGTCTTTGCGTACCTGCCCGTATTGGGCTTCGTGGCGCGCTCCACCGATGTGGTCGGCGCCCTCGAACTTCACCGACCCTTGCATCGCATTGTCACAGCCGTCGTCGGCCCCGATGCCCATCTGCTATTGACCTCCGACTGGCAGTACTCGCCTTACACCTACGTTCATTATCAACTCATCGAGAAAGGATTCGTGCTAGTCGGTCTTCCGGCGTCTGAGGCCGGCAACGGGCTGATCATGCCGCTGGCCGGCCACGAGATCGGTCACAACATGTGGTACGCGAATAATCTGGATCAGCATTTCGCGCCCCTAGTATCGGACTCCTTGGTCGCAGAGATCCTAAACAATCGCTTCAATGAGTTTCAGGAGCACTTTGATCCGCTCGAAAAGAGCCAGGTCAATGATCTCGCCGGTCGACCCTATTGGGAGCCGGCGTTTGCCTGGGCCATGGCGCAGTGCCAGGAGATGTTCTGCGATTTCGTCGGCCTAGTCCTCTTCCGTGAAGCCTACCTCTACGCTTTTCAATATCTGCTCTCTCCCGGCGGGGGTGCGCGCGACGCGAGCTATCCCTCGATGCCCAGTCGGGCACGCCACCTAATTGCCGCGGCCAAGGAGCGAGGATTTCAGATCGCCGAGAAGTATCCCGACTCGTTCGATGAGGAACAAAGCGAAGCTAAAGGGAAGGACGAGTTTCTCCTCGCTCTGGCTGACAAAGCCCGCGAGTCGGTCATTCCTAAGTTACTGGCAAAGGCGGACGAGAAACTTGCAAGCTATGAGCCCGGAGCGCACTCCGAGGAAGAAAAGAAAAGAGTGAAGGCCGCCTTTACTCGCGCGACACCCGTAGCAGGCGGTGTCAGACTCGTCAATCTCGTCAATGCCACCTGGGAGATCGAAATTTCGGAAATTCAGATCTGGAACAACGACTATCCCGCACTGGCAGAACGGCCCGAAGAGCGCTCGCGCGTTCTCAACGAGCTCTTCCTCAAGAGCCTTGAAGTCTTGGAGATCGAAAAGCTTCAAGAGGAACAGCCCTGATGCTCGGCGCTGAGGATCTCGCCAATCTCCTTGAGGCTTCCGCCAAACCCGAGCATCGGGATCCGTTCGTTTTGACACCCATGCCGGAATTGCCCGCGCTCAGAAAGTCCGGAAACGCCTCACTCGACTTGCGTTTGGGTACCTGGTTCCTGACACCAAAAAAAACCCGCCATCATTTGCTGGATGTCTCGCCAGAGAAAATTGAGCAGCTGTCCGAAGACAGCTTCATCCATGCGCACTTTGTCCCGTTCGGACGCAAGTTCATCCTGCATCCACACAGCTTCGTGCTCGCCGCCACTCTCGAATGGATCCGCATGCCACGAGATCTCGGGGGCTACGTGACCGGGAAGTCCTCCTGGGGGCGCCGGGGGTTGGTGATCGAGACGGCACCCGGCGTACACCCGGGGTTCGCGGGCTGCCTTACGCTTGAGATCGCCAACGTCGGAGAGATCCCAATCGCTATGGCTCCGGGCACCCAGATCTGCCAACTGTTCCTGCATTCAATCGCCACTGCGGCGACCCGCCCCGGCACCAGTTCATTCATCGGGCGTCGACAACCTATCCTGGGGCAGATCAAGCTCGATCAGTTCGCGATAAAACTCGCGGGCAAACCTCAGCAAAACTCCTGAGGCGTAGACCAGGAGGCTGTGCCGAGTCTGGGTCAGTACGGATCAGGGGGCGTCACTAGGGCTGCGGCTGGGTGATACCTCCAATGAGGGGACCCTAATCGGCGATTTCATCGCATCAGCGCGCGTTCCTCGGCACGATGGGCAGCGATGTGAGTTCGGATCTGGTGCGCGATGCTCTCCTTTTCTGTCCGCGGCGGCGGCATCGTTTTCGTGAAGCGTCGAACTGTGGCTGCCAGTCGAATTTCTCCCTGCCGCTCGAGGATATCCGACAGATTTTTCCAGCCTTCGAGCACAGCTTCGCGCGTCTCAAGGAGCGTGGCCTTGGCCGACTCGACCTTAAGACCGCCCCGGCTCAGCTCGCGCGCGACAAGGTCGGCACGCGCCCGCATGTGCGTCGATTGCCTGCGCAGCATTGCCCGGTGAATGCCATCCCTCTTTGTCACTCGCTCCCCGAACGGCCCGCTCCGTAGCGTTGGCTTCAACTCCGAGATCACAAAGGTGCTGGGCAAAGTCTCTTCGCCATTCACGAAGCGTATGGGGCCGGATATAAAGCCGGGCGCCTTGCTCGCTCTCCACCTTGACCACCATATGCACGTGCGGATGGCCCTGGTCCAAATGGAGTGCCATCACGTATCGGTGCTTCAGGGCGAATTTCTCTCGGGCAAAGACCTGGGCGGCACGCAAAACCTTGTCGGGTGACGTCCCTTTCGGCATCGAAAACACCAGGTTGTGTACCAATTTGGGCGGCTTGCGTCCCACAGTGATAGCGCGCTCGCTGTGGCGCGGCTGCGCTTCGAGGTCGAGGTCCCAGTCCTCCAGCAGCGCCTTCTCAAACCCCCTCCCCTGCAGTGGGTCGCCATCATCGGTGCGTACTTCTCCTCGACCCTCCCGGCCGATGTAATCGAGATGCTGCGCGACACCGCGAAGGCTTCGGGCGCCACCCGAGACCTTGACGACCACCTCTGGGGCGCGCCGAACGGTACGGGCGATGTGCGAGACCTCCGCCTTGGATAGCGGGCGGAGTCCGGGGCCGCTCCGACCATAGCTGACCACATCCAGCAAGGGCCTCTGATCTGCTCGCAGATCAACGATGCGACGCTTCGGCATGGCCCGTTTCCCAGCTCACGGTATTTGCATGAAGCAGCTCTTTCGTCCGGTCGCGGAGTGCCGTGCAGGCGCGCAGGACTGCCTGGAGATCTTGGGTACTGGGGCCATTTACGCGCCCAGTTTCGTTCGCGACACGGGCGATCTGGTTGAGGTTGCGACCGATGGCCCCGAGTTCGGCGACTGCTCGCTTGAGCGCGGCAAACTCCCGATCGGGAATCCGTGCGACGCCTCGCAGGTGGGTCCTGTAGCGGTCAAGGGTTTTCTGGACACGGGTTTATGGGTAATGAACTCTGTTAGGCAGCCAACTGTTGGGTCTCAGCGTAATGGTCACGGCGCCGCTGAGCGGGCGATCTGAAGCCGTGGCGCTCGATCAACCACTGCTGGTTGTACAGCTCGGCCCACTCAATGAGCGCCAGGCGCAGCTCCTCAACCGTCTCGAAGGTCCGCACCCACAGCAGCTGCTCTTTGAGGGTGCGGATCGCACGCTCGACACAGCCGTTGCCTTCGGGAGCTCGTACGAACGAAGGGCTGGAGCGCAGGCCCAGGAACTCGATCTCGTTCTGGAAGTCGTCGCTGATGTACTGCGAGCCGTGATCGTGGCGAAGCTCGATGCCGGCGGCGATCTTCTCGCGGATGGGCCCGAAGCAGCGCCGTACGGCCTGGCGGACCGGCTCGAGCGCCTCCCAGCGCGTGGCGCGCCGGGCGGCGTGGATGCCGAGGATCTCGGCGGTGTGATGGTCGAGGGTGAGCAGCACACTCGCCGAGCCCTCGCGCGTGGTCCAGGTGCCGGTCAGATCCGTCCCCCATCGCATATTCGGCGCAGGCGGAATGATCGTGCCTTCGTGCGAGCGCGGCCCTCGTGGGGCGCCGCTGCGCGTCGGGGCTCGCAGCTCATGCTCGCGCATCAGGCGAAGTACGCGGCCGCGGCTGCTGCGGATCCCTCGGTGGCGCAGCTTCGCCCAAACCTTCCGGTAGCCCTCGCCGAGAAACACCGAGGCGCAGAGCACCGCGCGGATGTGCTCGACGAGTTCGCCGTCGCTGTATCCGCCCGAGGGGCCCCACGGGCGCACGGATCAGCCTTTCGAAGTACAGGCTCGAGCGGGCCAAACCGGCCAGAGCGCAGACGCGGTTCAGCGGGACAATCCGGTTCTGGGAAGTCGACACGTCTCGCCTCACTTGTTCGACTTCCCCGGGGCCAAAGGGCCGTGTTTCCTCTCATACACCCGGTTGATCTCGCGGGAGATCTCCAGATTTAGAGCCGTCTCGCCCAGCGCCTTCTGCAGCTGCGTGATCTTCTCGTCGCGCCCATCGAGCTCTCGGCTCTTCAGCCCTGAAAGGCCACTGGCCAAGAACACCTCGCGCCAAGACGACAGCGTCGCGGCGTTGACCTTTAGCTCTCGCGAGAGCGCGTCCAGGTCCTCACCCTTCATCAGACGCAGCACCGCAGCCATCTTTTTCTTCGAGGACCATCGCCCTCGCTCTTCATCTGTTGCTTCGTTCTTTCTTCGCATTGGACACTCCTCGGGCCTTCACTTTGGCCCAAAATCGTGTCCAGGAAAACTCTATACCGGGGGAGTCCGAAGCACTATGGAAGCGTACGTGGCAGCGGCCATCGCCCGACGCGCCGCGCGCTCCTGCAGTAGGACGTGGTCCTCCGGTCGCAGTCGTACAAATACTCGCGCGTTACGCGAGACAGCACCGACCGGCTCAACGACACGCGAATCCGGCGAGCCCGTGCTCTGGAGCAGCGCGACCTCCAGAAGCTTCTTGAGGAGCTCGGATTCGGTGACACCACGCTCCTGGGCAATGGCATGCAGGCGCGACTTCGCCTCACGAGAGACACGACACTGAATACATGGGTTGCCGGCCATGTGTGTAGTGTCTGACACGAGCTGCCGCGAAGGCTATCCTGCGAAGCAGCCCAGATAGCACCTTTTCGCATGTTGCAGCTCAACCGGCTCGGACTTCTGACGCCAGCGGGACTAGGGCCAGAGCTGCAACTTGCCTTGATTGAGCGCCTACGGAGGAGGAATGGGTGGATAAGCGACGAAGAGAGCCTGCATCGGCGGCCTTGGCATTCAGCCTCATGGGCCTGTACGCACCGCAGGGACCGAAAATCGGCGGCTTGTGCCCATGTGCGCGCCTAGCAATCGCGATAATCACTAGCGATCTCGACTTGCACCAGCCCCGCGACACCTGACGCACGTTGACGCCTCAGGGCCGCACATCCCGAACTGTGCGCAGGCAACGCAGCAAGCAATGCCATATGCGAGGACCCGCTAGCGTTTGCAACGGTTTGCACCCTCGTGCACCGGATTCCCGCCTCGCATGGCCCCTCCCCGCATCCGCCTCCCCCCATGATTGCGTGCGACCCATCGCCACCTACGACCCAAAGCGGTCACCCAACGCCCGGGCTATGCTGCCACTCTGAAGGGCGTTCCAGCAAATCCACCTCCCCGGAAGCTGTTGCGTCTGCCAGCCCTGGTACTGACCCTTAGCGCGGAGCCTTACTCATTGCTCCTCTCGATATGTCGTTTCGTCTTGCTCTCGAGGCTAAACGCGCCGACAACGAGGCCCTCGATGTGCAGATCCAGATTCCGGTAGGCGGTCTGGTAGTCCTCCCATGCAAGAGGTCGCGAGTCGAATTCTCCTATTCCTCGCGCAAAGTCGAATAGCTTGTTCACCCTGGCCTGAAGCTCACCGACGAGACGCAACCCATCCAGAGTGTTAATCTTCTTCATTCCGGCGGTATGAGCAGGATTTTTGATAAACGACTCAAGCCGCGCGGCATGAACCTGAAGCCACATCAATATCTCGGACAGTAGCGCGGAAAGTTGTTCGCCAGTATCGGAATCGGCATGGCGGATGCAATTCCCAAAGACATGCTTGTATTGAGATGGAACCGATGGAAAGGTAACTTGTGGCGAATTGTTCCATGCGGCCATATGCAGGTCAGCGCTATCCTTCAGGTAGGCGCTGAGTTCGCTAAGGGCTTCTGGCAGGAAGGCTCGTGCTGCCAAGAACTCCCGCTTGCGCTGCCTACTCTCGTTGTACCGAGTGATCTCGAACGCGATGAGGCTAGCCCCGAAGGCGAGGACGCCGACGTTTACTCCTTGCCAGCGATCCCACACGTCTTGCACATAGCTCCAACGCCAGTCGCCGATAATACACGGGGCGACAATCATGCAGAGGAAATAGATGGCACTGAACGCCGCAACGGGCCAGCGTAAAAGGGTGATGACCTTGTCCAGGTTGAATTCATTGAGTTTCATCTTAGGCTTTGTCGGATGGACCTCATGGTCTTTAGGAAGTCCGCAATGGACATCAGAGCAGAGCTCAAGGCTACTCACAGTCGAATCCGGTGGGTGCCCAGGAGCGGGCCTGTAGGCCCCTCCTGGCCGGAGACCGCCTCCGACACAAAGCGGGGCGCCCTAACGAATGCAGCGCAGCGGCGATACGCATAGTTGACGGGGCTCGGGCCAGCCGGCCTAACATGTTTGCGGCGGATTGACTTCCGTTCGAAAGCTCAGAAGATGTCTTTGTTCTTCCGCCATCTTCTGCAACGTGGCAACCAGAACGCGAACCGCCAAGGCCTCCGGTTCCGTGGCACGGTCATGGAAGAGCTCAATCAGCTCAGCGCCGTGGTACGCGCAATGAGCAAATGGAATGTTCATGTCTCCATGAAGAAAGGTAGACCGGAAGGAGTACATTTCCTTTAGCGCCTTCTTGTGGCTCGTCTGCAGGCCAAGAAACGCATTCGTCCTCTCCACAAGTAGCCTTGTTATTAACTCAGTACCTTCTCCGTAGATCGCCTCCAAGCCCAGTATTGCCCACAGACCGTGCAGAAACGGATGTGCACCGTCAATAGAATTACCGAATAGGTACGAAAAGGCAGCTATCGCTCTTCCTAACTCCGTGTTGCCGATTCCGTCCTTGAAACCCGGTACGTCCCTCAGCCAGTTCCAAACCGTCGAGAACGGGATTGTCTTGGTGCTCGGCCAATTCACATGGTGCGTCTCCTGAATGGCATGCGCGACTGGGTTTACCCATTTCGGAATTGCTACTCGCCTAACACCATCGCAAAAGATTGCGCCGCCCTCGGGCATCAAGATACCCGGACGCGCCAGGTTGCTGGCCAGAACCAGCTCGAAAAGTGCTTTCTTAAGCTCCTCGGCGGCAGAATATTTGGAGGCGTCGAGGCGGTCTTCGAACGAGACGTTAAGAGAAGGCGCACCAGTCTCCGGATCGTAGAAGTGACCGACAACGTGTTCCGATTCGGCGGTGGCGCGAAGCATCACGTACCCGCGGGCAAGACCCTTAATGGGCACCTCTGCATATTCCTGGAAAAAATCGGGGTATTCCGCTAAGTCGAATCGGATTGCGACATTGCGTGCGTCGAACGCGTACGAGATCGTCCCGGTCAGATCCAGCAGGTCTTGAAGCGCGGCTAGCACATCCTGAGTGCTTCCTGACAATGTCAGTGCGACCCGCACGGGCAGGTATGCGGTGCACCTTGTGTCAGTTCTCTCAGCAGCCACTTCGACTATCTTCTGTCTCATAGTGTCCCTCTAAATAACGGACCCGCGTACGCCCAAGCCTGCATTCTGGCAGACCGGTGGACAAGGGATGGCGGGGGGATCGCCAACCGTAATGCCCGCTCCTGACCCGTTACCGGCCACCCAGCCCGCCGACGGATGCAGACCCGAACGTCGCTCCAGATCCCAATACGGCGGCTATCTCAAATTGGACGGGTGGACGGGTTATCCGGCCAAGCAATATTCAATTAAACCGCGGGCCGACCCCTCACCGATAATTAGGCCAGCTGCCCGCTGTTGAGTGGTGACTTGGTATCCATTCTTTTTTGCAATCGTCCGTGATTCATTACGTACGTCGGCGAGTTCGTACTGATTGAGATGCATAACGGTATGCCGGCCAACGAACCAGCGACCATCCCCAAATGGCAGCACCATTTGCAGGCTGTCCACAGGAATTGCACTCGCAACGGCACCAAAACTCGCGGCTGGACTGATGAAGCATTGAATCGCAGTCGCCAATCCCTGGGGGGCTGCATCTCGCCACTGAACGGCGGCCAGCTCCTCATCAACAGAGATTGATCTTAACTCCGATGATGGAATGCGGATCTCGAGGACGAATTCCGCGGCCGTTCCTAGCGGAAGCGTCGCCTTCCACTTGTGTAGATGCCGCTCAGCATTTGGACGATTATTTGCTTTCGCCCATTCACCCGGCCGTGATAATTGACATTCTCCGCTGCCGTGGATGCTGACTTTGACGTCGCCGCCAAACATCCGACTAGCAACGTAAACACTGCCATCGTGGCTCCAGAACTTCCAGGCTGTGGAGCGCGGGCCTCTCGGGTTACCGACAGCGATTCTAGCCTCTGTTATCACTTATATCGGAATCGGGGGTCGGCTAACTTCTGCTCGTGGTCGGGAAGTCCCAGATAGAAGGCGCCCTCGCTCCTACTCGTCGCCGACCTACCATCAATTGGTCGCGTTGGTGCTTGGCGCATCAAAAGATCTTACCGGGCTGAAAAGTCGCTGCGACATTATACTGTATATATTAACAGTCAACAAATGGAACCTCTGCCGAATCATCAAGGACGCCCCGCCCTCGCCTACCCCAGTACGTGCGATAGCAGCTCGGCCGGGTCTCGATTCAAGGCTCGGGCAATCTCGATAAATTCGAGTACGTCCAGGCGCCGCTCCCCTACTTCGATCTTCGCGATGAAAGACTGCGAGCGGCGCAGCCGCCGGGCCAACTCCTCCTGACTGAGCTCGGCGCCCTTTCGGGCTTCCACGAGCACCGCACAGAGGTTGCGATGAGTACGCGACCGTAACGACTTCAATGACGCGCTCCGAAGGATCGAAGCGCGCACATATAATCCCAAATCGGAATTAGTCTATTTTGGACTAGACTTTCGCGCAAATGAGGACTAGCATCAAATTATCCCATTCTGGACTTGTCCGTACAGGACTCCTGAGCCAGGAGATGCCACTATGCCTCATACCGATCCGAGAAAGGTCCTGAAAGCCCTGATCGCGGGGCTGGATCCAGAATCAGCAGAGCCGCTTCCGAATGAAAGCGTGCTTCATCAAGCTGATGTCATCCGCGCGCTACTCGCCGGCTTCAATGCGCTTGATCAGGCCGCGGCACGCGCCCAACGCCGCTCGCAGTTGCCCGACAATGTCGGAAGCGCATGGACCACGGAGGAAGAAAGTAAGCTCGTTGCCGCATTCAAGAGCGGCGACTCGCCTGAGGTGATCGCGCAAAAGCACGGGCGAACGCTGAGAGCAATCGAAGCGCGGCTCCAAAAGCTGGGCCTGATTACTGAAGCAGAGCGCACGACCCGCGGGGGTTTTACGTCCGGCTGACACCAACCTGCAACTGGCCCGCAGCTTGGCGCGGCGCCTGTTATCCGCAGAGTCCTCGCAGGATGCGCGGGCTGCCTGGGTATTACCTGCGCCTCATGACGCTCTGCCGTCGCTGTGGGTGCTTCTCCCTTGAGGACGCCAGGGACATCGTACAGGAGGCGCACCTGCGGCTGTTCACCTATGAGCAGTCCGCAACCGTTAGGGATGCGGACTCCTTGCTGCGCCGCATCGTGATTAATCTGAACATCAACCGCTTTCATCGCAATCTATCTGCACGTTTCCCATTCGAGGACATCGACCGGAGCGACAGAATGGGGCTGTTGATCGACCCGGCAGCCGGCCCGGAGCGCACGCTTGCCGCCGAGCAGGAACTCGATGGGGTAGCGGACTTGCTCAGTGCCGTAAGCACGCGAACGTGCCAGATGTTTATCGCGCAACGTGGCGGATACAGTTACGGCGAGGTCGCGAGCGCATTCGCCGTTAATGAGCGGACGGTCGAGAAGCACGTGGCGGCGGCAACCACGATGCTTCACGAGGCCGAGCATCAGGGTCGTACGTCAGTTTGCACGATGAGAACCTCATGACTAGCGGCGTCCGACGGCGACGTTCGCCGTCACAGGGTGACACAGGGCGCGGAGGCTGAATGACCCGGTGCATTCCGTTGCAGAATGCTCGGCCGCGTTGCAGGCTATGGCAGTTCGGCTCATGCCCTCGCCGCGCGGTCGCTGCCCGCACCAGGCGGATCTGCGGCAACTCATCCGTTTCGCAGCTGGCCCGGGGTGGCGTGAGGGCCGAAGCTACCCCGCGTAAGCACTCGGATTGGGTGCGATGTGATGCGCAGGTGCAGTCGTGCTACGCAGAGCGATATCCGACCAGGACGATGGACCAGAACTCGATAGGCCCGGAATCGGTACACCCTCGCCCATCCGCGAGGAGCCGCGGCTTTCCCACAATGCGCCCGTACTCTCTCCCGCGCGGTACGTACTGCTGCCACTGGCGCAAATGCTGACGGGTTACTCAGTGAAAGCCATGCAGCGCAAGATCGAGCGCGGTGACTGGCAGGAAGGCAAGGTCTGGAAGCACGCTCCAGACGGCCACATCGTGATCGACATGGCGGGGTATCACAAGTGGGTCGAAAATCCATAAGCGGCGGGGTCGCGCCGAAGGGTGCCGACCGAATCGAGCTGACCTTCGTCTTCGAGGGCGTCCGCTATCGGCCGACGATCAAGCGGGTGCCTTCAGAGGCAAATCTGCGACGTGCACGTGTTCAGCTCCAGGAGATCAAACGCCGTATCGCCAGCGGCACGTTCGTATTCGCGGAAGAATTTCCCGAATACCGCTACATGGAACAGTTGGGCGGCGACGCGCGCGGCGCACGCACGTGCAATGACGTATTCAATGAGTTCATGACCCACTGCGAATCGCGGATGTCGAAGAGTGATCTCGCCTTCGCGACCTATGAGAGCTATCGCAAGATTCTGGACTGCATCTGGCGACCAGCGATCGGGATCGTGCTCTTCGACAGGGTCAAGTATTCCGAGTTGGTGAGAATCGCTGACTCGCGGAAACTTTCGAAGAAGACCTACAACAACATCATCAGCCCACTGCGGTGCGCGTTCGACTACGGCTACCGCGATCATCCGGAGAAGTACAATCCCGCCACCGGCCTGAAGGGCTTTCGCATTACGAAGAAGGACCGGCCCGTGGTCGACCCATTCTCTATCCAGGAGGCGGAAGCGCTCATCGCCGCGCTGCACCGCGATTGGGGCGCGGCGCAGGGTAACTATGACGAGTTTCGCTTCTTCACAGGCTTGCGCCCATCCGAGCAGATCGCCTTGCTCGTCTCAGATTGCGATATCAGCCAGGGCAAGATCAGCGTCACCAAAGCGCGCGTCATGGCGCGGGACAAGGATCGGACGAAGACTAGCGAGGACCGCCTGGTCGAGCTCTGCCCGCGGGCACTTCACGTGTTGAAGCGGCATCTCGCTCTGCGTGCGCACCTCGTTCTCGCCGGCCAGATCCAGCATGACAATTTGTTCTTCAAGGAGGACGGCAGCCCAATCGGCAATCTTCAGTACCCCTGGGTCCGGTGGCGGCGGACGTTGCGTGCCCTGAAAGCGCGCTACCGTGACCCGTATAACGCGCGGCACTCGTCGGTGAGCTGGAACCTCATGGTCGGCAAGAACCCGCTGTGGGTCGCGAAGCAACACGGCCACAGCGTGCAGACGATGCTCGAGGTCTACGCGGCTTGGACAGACGGGGCAAAGGAGTCGGACATCGAGGCGATCAGATGCGCCATGGAATCGCGTCCGGCTGAGATCGCCTTGCCGAGCGTCGCCACATCGGAGGCCCCTCAGTCCATCGCGAACACCAACACCGGTCCCCTGGAAGGCCCCGGATTTGCCACCAATACGCCACCAGAGCACCCAAGGCCGGGCGCAACCTGCGGAATAGACCGGAAAAATACTGGCGGAGAGAGAGGGATTCGAACCCTCGAAGGGCTTTTGACCCTTACACCCTTAGCAGGGGTGCGCCTTCGACCACTCGGCCATCTCTCCGTCTCGGGGAAAAACGTTTTCGGCCCAGGCACTTATAGGTGTGGAGCCGGCCTTCCCGCGAAGAAGGGCCGCCATGATACTGCAACCGGGCCGTTTTGTGCTCGGCCCAGGGCGGGCCGGGCTCAGTACGCCATCTGCCAGGCCAGGCCGATACTGCTTCCGGGGTCGTTTTCGGGGGTCACGCCCTGCGCGGTGGCAGTGCCGTTGCCGAGACGCGTCACGAGCTTCAGATACTGGTTCAGGTCGACGTTCACCTGTACCTGGCTATAGCCGGTCGTAGATTGCGTGGCGGCGACGTAGACCCTCTTGGAGACGTACTTTCCAGCCGTGACACTGGCGCCGCTCGCAGAGCTCTGGGGGCTGTTGCTCGCACCCGTTTGGTTCTGTGGCGTCGCACTCCCCACCGACAGTGTATTGAGGCCGAACGCTTTCTTGACCCACGTGAGCGGATTCCATTTGCTGCCCCCGCTGCCGCCGCCCCCAATGCCACTCAGACTGGCGAGCGCATAACCGGTTTCCGCGAGCTGTACCGCGGTGAGCTGCGAGGCCGGCTTGCCAAAGAGAAGCAGACCCAGCAGATCGTCCTGCGGCAGCGGCGGACTGCTCGACAGCGAGATCTTTGGCGAATCGGCGAATCCCGAGACGGTCAGGGTGACCGTCGTCGGCCCGTTGTAGACGACGCTCGACTGCGCAATGAAGTCGAGCGAGGGATCGATCCCGCCCTTCAGGCCCTGCCCGTTGAAGCTCACCTTGCCGCTGGTGAAATTGAGATTCGTGCCGGCGAGTGAGAACACGCCGCGGATCATCCTGAACCCGCCGCTCACCTGGGGATTGTCGGAAGTACCGGCGATCTTCAGGCCGCCGCCAAGTTGCGCATCGAGGCCTCGGCCCTGCACGAAAATTGACGCGGGCGCATCGAGAGTGATGCCGAGTCCGATGACGAACTGCGAGCTTGGTGGCGGCGGCTTCGCCTGGCCAGGACGAATGACATTCAGAGTCGCGACGCTCGGCGGCAGCCCATTCGGGATGGTAATCGAGGCATGGTTGATGTGAACGGTGCCCGTCACGTCGAGGCGCTGCCGCAGGGTGCCGACCACTTTCATGTCGGTATCGAGATTCGCCGTCAGGATGTCGTTGGTGATCGGCTGGATGTGGTGCGCGGTCAGCGAGATATCCATGGGCATACCCGGTTGCAGCACGCCAACCGTGCCTTTGGCGGAGAGCTGCCCGGGGCCGGCGCGCGCAGTCATGCTCGCGATCTTGAGGATGCCCCGACCGCCGACCAGCCGCGCGTTGATGTGATCGAGGTGAGCCCCTTCCGCGTAATCGCGCAGATCCCCGTCTGCCAGCTCGACCACGCCGCGGATCTGCGGCTCACGCGCCGCGCCCGACACCGACGCATTGACCGTGAGGGTTCCACCGGCACGCTCCCCACGCTGCTCCAGTATGGAGTTCATGAGAGCCACATCCATTCTGCCTGCCAGTTTGAGGGCCACCGTCCCCGTCATGTTGAGCGGCGCGCGGCCGCTCATCGTCAGTCGTGAATGCGAGCCCGCATTCAGCTTCGCGACGATGTCCGCGTTCTGGCCGTGAAACTGCAGCGAACTGTGCATGTTGAGAGCGGGCAACCCCTGCGCGGCCTGGTTGGCGAGCTTGAGGCCCGTCAGCGCGAGCGTGGCGTGACCCACCGGTGCGGCCTGCGTCCCCCGAAGCTGAGCATCCGCGTCGAAGGTACCCTGCGCGAGGAGATGCGGCACGAACGCATCGACCAGTTGCGCATCGACATGATGGATGGATGCTCTAAAATCGAGCGCCGGTGAAAGCTCACCATCGATCGTGACGACCGCTCTCTGCGCGGCAAGCTGCAGATTCCGCACCTTGATGCCGCGCGCATACATCACGCGTGATGGAGAGACCAGATGCAGCGTCTGCCCCCTGTACTGCGCCTGGAAACGATCGAGGTCGACGACTCGCCTGGTCTCATCGAGCAGTACGCCGGCCGAGAGATTCGCCGCCGTGCCGTGAATGTCGGGTGACTGTGCCGTGAGCTCGATACGTAAATTATTCAGCGGGCCCACTGCGGAAAGTCGCGCATTTCCGGAGACGCCCGCCGCCACGATGTTGCTGGCGACGAGATCGAATTGCGTATGGGCACCGCCCGCGCCCGGCGTAAGATCGATGTTGGCCGCGATGGCGCCCCGTATGGGCTTGCCGATCAAGGGCTGCAGATCGTCCAGATGCGCCATGCGCATGTGGAGGCTGCCTCGGGCCGTTGCCAGATTTTGGCCCGCCGTCAGGTCTCCGTTGACGACGAGACTCTTCCAGGTGAGACGCGGGACGACAACATGGAACGTTTTGGCTGCCACCTGCTTGAGAGACGCCTCGAGCCGCAGAGGCGCGCCGTCAAAGGTCCCATTTGCCTGGAACGATCCGCTCGGCGCGGAGGGCAACCCGCGCGCCTGCAAGGTTGCCCGGACCGTACCGGGCGGCGCGCCGCGCACTACCACCGTGGAGTGCACCTGCACGTTGGCCGTCAGGGATTGCAAAGGACCGTCCGCCGACCCCGTGGTCTCGAGTGAGCCTCCAACCGAGGGTGCGATCAACGCCAGCTTCGGCAGCAAAACCCGCCAGTGCGCGCGTACCGCCTGCACGAACCGGGTCGAGGCGCCAGGTCCGGAGCGATCTGCCTGCGCATCTGCCGTGACCGACAGCGCGCGCCCGGAGAGATCCAGAGTGTCGACATTGATGTTGACTGGCGTCATGCTGCCCGCGAAGTGCAACCGCACCCCGCTCCCCAGCAGCTTCGCAGCCATGCTCGCACCGGTAACATCGCCCGTGCCGGTCAGCTCGAGTGTGGTGTTGCGGCCCTGCTCCGCGACCTTGCCGGACAGGCTCATCGTGCCACCGACGTCCTGGTGATAGACCGCCGCGACAGCGGTGAGATCATGCAGGCGCAGATCGAAGTTGGCGCTCCTCGAGCCTGTAGTGATCGCCTGCACGCCGATATCGAACAACCGATTGCTCACCGTGAGCTCCAGTGGACGCCCGCTGGCATCCAGATGCCACGTTGCGCTCACGTTTAGCGGCGAGCCCTGAAGAAGCGGCGGCTGCGAGGCCGGGAGGATGATGTCATTGGCTGTCGCGCGCAGGGTCAGCACGCGCCCATTCGCTCCGAGCGTCGCCTGGAGAGCGCCAAGCTGTGAGCCATCGGGAAGCTCGAGTCCCTCGAGATCCAACACGCCGGTGGCCTCAGGCGCGCTCACGGGCCCGGTCCAGCGTCCCTGCAGCGCGACTCGCTTCCAGGCGAGTCCGGGCATGGGCGACAGGGGCGGAGAAGCCGCCGAGTAGGCAAGATCGGCCGCCCGCCGTACGAGATCGATCGTGCCCTTGGCGTTGGCGCTCAGCGGGCCGGCGTGCGCATCCAGGCTCAGCTTTTCCGCATTTCGTGGCCCGTCGATGCTCGCAAGGACCGACAGCGCACCAAGGCCCGGGACATTGAGCAGATGCTCGAGCGGGCCGCTCGCCGGCTCCTGCAGCTTGAGGCTGGCGCTCATTCCGCCGGAGCGCAGCAGTGCGAAACTGACCTCGTAGTCGCCGGTGCCATTGGTGCGCTGTGCGACGAGGCCGCCCTGCGCATCCTTCATGGACCTGTAGTGCAGATTGCCGTGCACGCTCAGGCGCGCCGCCATGCCTGCCGCCGCCGGTTCGAGCACCAGGGTTCCGATCCGCATCCGATCGATGTCGACGCCGGGCATGCTCGAGCTGGAGCTGCTGCTCTCGCGGCTGCTCGGGGAACTGACCGGCCGCCGGGCGACATCAGCAGCGCGGACGGCAAGACTTTGGATGTGCATGTCCCACGCAAGGAGCGCGAGAGGCGACCAGTGCAGCGAAACCCCCTGGGCTGTCATCCAGACGCCCTTGGAGTCGTGCAGCTCGAGGCTCGCAATCTCGATGTGGGCCGGGAAGCTGCCGCCGAATCCCGTGATGCGCACCTGCCCCGACGTGAGCTTCGCCGTCTCGCTTTCGAGCAGTCTTCGGCCGCTTCCGGTGTTGCCGATGACGACCACCGCGGCTATCAGAATCAGAACGAGAATCAGCAGCCCGCCCAGGCTCCAGGCTGTGATGCGCAGCCACCTGGGCATCAGAACGCCTGCCCCAGGCCGATGTAGATCTCGAACCTGTCGTCATTGGGCCGTCTCGCCGTGGGCAACGCCACGTCGAAGCGGATGGGCCCGATTGAGGTGTAGTAGCGCACTCCTGTTCCCACGCCGACACGGTACACGCTTCCGGACGGACTCGAGACGCCGCCGCTGTCGACGAAGGCCACGAAACCAAAATTCGTGCCCACGCGCTGGCGCAACTCGAGGTTGACCGCTTCCATATTGGTGCCGCCCTCCGGATTGCCGTCAGCGAACTCCGGACCGACGGACTGATAGCGATAGCCGCGAACGGTGCCGCTGCCGCCCGCGTAGAAGCGTTGGTCGGGTGGGAGACTGAACTGAGTAGCGCCCAGCGCAGCACCGCTCAACGCCCTCGCGGCGATCACCGTGCGTCCCGCCGGATCGCCGGGAATGAGCGTGCTCGCATCGAAATACGCCGCAATGCTCCCCTGCATCACGGTGTAGATCTTTCCCGAGGATACAGCGCCATGCGAGAACGTCGGCGTGACGCTCAGCGAAAGCCTGAAGCCATGGGTAGGATCGTCCAGGGGTGAGGCGAGATCCGTGGAGTCATAGGATGCGCTGACCGGCAGCATTAAGAGGTTGTACTTGTAGCTGATGGGCTGGCAATCGGCCTGCGGAACAACGGAGACTCCCGGCTTCAGAGCCGGGCAAGTCAGCAGGCTCTCCTGTCCGATGATCTCGTGTTCGTAGGAAAGTCCGGTCGTCAGATTCCAGAGACTCGACAGCTTACGATTCAACGAGGTGCCCGCCGTCTCCCCCGTCTGCGTATAGGCCTGCAGCGCCTGACGCAGCGCACCGACAGAGTAGCCGAGCGTCTGGTTAGGGCGCATGAAATCAGGTATCGAATACCCCACGGTGGCGTCGTAACCGAGCCCGGTGCTCGCCGAGCCGCCGAGATTGATGGCCGACACCGACGTGGCCAGCTGCTGCCCGCTGCCGAAGACGTTGTGGTCGCTCCAGTTGAAACCCGCACTGCCGCCAAGGTCGCTGGAATAGCCGGCACTCACTCCGACGGTGTACTTCTTGGCCTCCTGGACCACGAACGTGATAGGCACGTTCTGCGCGGAGTCAGGCTTCCCCAATTCGACGCTGACGGTGGAGAAGACGCCGACACCGAGTAACGCCTGGCGGGCTTTCTCGATGCTGGCCGCGTCGTACTGCTCGCCCGTGTGCACCAGGAGTCCGCGGGTCGCAAACGACTCGCGCACGTCCTTCAGCCCTTCGATACGGATCTGTCCGATGCGCACGCGCGGCCCGGCAGATACGGCGTAGGTCAGGTCGAAAACCTTTTGCGCGGGCCGCTCGTAGGCCACGGGTTTGTCAACGCTCGCAAAAGCGTAGCCGGCATCCTGCAGTTCTGCCTGCAGCGTCGCTCCGGCCGCCAGGATATCGGATGCGACCGCCGGAGCGCCGGTGGCAAGGCGTACATTGCGCTCGAAGCCCGCCGGCAGGTTTCCCTTGAATTCGATGCGCCGCACGTGAAAGAGAGGCCCGAGGGTCGGGACGATGCGGACACGGGCCGAGCTCTTCTTCGGCAGCGCGCCCAACGTATTGCCGAGTTCCTCGCTATCGAGCGTCATGGCATTGATCGTGATGGCAACTGAGCCGTCGTAGTAACCGAAGCTCTGCAATACCGTCTGCAGCCTGTTGACATCGCCGCGGGCGCGCGCGATCAGGCCAAAGGGGTCCACTGGCGCAGTCTCCCGCAGCGTCTCGAGCTGCGAAGTCAGCTTCATCGTGGAGTCGATCGCCTTCTGGCCGGAAGAGGCCCAGTCGACCTTGTACGGCTGCGGATCGGCGGCGTGCGCGCACCGCACACCGATCACTCCGCATACCAGCAGGATTACCAGGCCACGCACAGGGCCTCAAACGGTCCGGATCGAGATTCTGTTCCGACTCAGCCGCTCAGCCGGGCGCGCACGAGGTCCGGTACGGACGCCAGCACTGCATCCAGGGCCGCCGGATTGTTGCCGCCCGCTTGCGCGAAGTCCGGCCGCCCGCCACCCCTGCCGCCGAGCTTGGCGGCGATGGCTCCCGCGAGCTCGCCCGCCTTGATGCGAGCAGTCTGATCCGCGGTCACGCCGGCTACGAGCACCACCTTCTCAGGTCCCTCCACCGAAGCCAGCACCACCACAGCCGACTTCAGCCGGTCCTTCAAACTATCGACCGCGCTGCGTAGCGCGCCGGCATCGGCACCCTCGACTTTCGTCGCGACGATCTTGACGCCCCCGATGTCCACCGCACCTGAAGCCAAGTCCGCGCCCTGGCCGGACGCCAGCCGGTCTTTGAGCGTGCGAACCTCCTTCTCCATCTGGCGGACCCGCTCGAGCGCATCCTGCACCTTGTCTTTGACGTCATCGCGCGAGCTGCGCAGGAGTTGCGTCAGGTCCCGGAGCAAGGTGTCATTCTGCTCCATGTACTCGATCGCGGCTTCGCCCGTGATGGCCTCGATGCGACGCACGCCCGAGGCAACACCACTCTCGCTGACGATCTTGAAGAGGCCGATGTCACCGGCGCGCTGCACGTGCGTGCCGCCGCACAGCTCCATCGAGAAGTCTCCGATCCGCAGCACCCGCACGTCCTTGTCGTATTTCTCGCCGAAGAGCGCCATCGCGCCCGCGGCCACGGCGCTCTCGTAGCCCATGAGCTCGGTCTCCGCGGGAGCGTTGCGGCGGATCTGCGCGTTCACCAGACGCTCGATGTCAGTCAGCTCCGCGGCAGTGATGGGCTGGAAATGCGAGAAGTCGAAGCGCAGCCGGTCAGGCGCGACCAGCGAGCCCTTCTGCTGGACGTGCGAGCCCAATGTCTTGCGCAGCGCCGCATGCAGCAGGTGTGTCGCCGAATGATTCAGCGCTACCGCTCGTCGGCGCTCCGCATCCACGTGCGCGCGGATGACATCACCGGTTCTGATCTTCCCCTCCGACACCCGCCCCAGGTGCGAGTAGGCCGCGCCGCGTTTGATCGTGTCACGCACGAGAAAGCCAGACCCTGCACCTGTCAGAGTGCCGGTGTCCCCGACCTGACCGCCCGCCTCCGCATAGAAAGGCGTTCGATCGAGCACAACTTCGCCCTCCTCTCCGCTGCGCAGCTCTTCCACCGGGCTGCCGCTCTTGAGCAGCGCGACGACGCGACCCTCGGCTTCCAACCCCTCGTAGCCTTTGAAGGCGGTGCGCGCATCGACGAAGGTCACGCCGTGGTCGCCGACCCCGAACTTGCTCGCCTCCTGCGAGCGGCGCCGCTGCTCCTCCATCGCCACATCGAATCCCGCCTGGTCGATCGTCAGCCCCCCCTCCCGCGCGATGTCGGCGGTGAGATCTGCCGGAAAGCCGTAGGTATCGTAGAGCTTGAAGACGGTCTCGCCCGGGATGACCGCGCTCTGCCCCTGCCGTGCGCCGTTCGCCTGCACGATTGCTGCGATCGCGCTTTCCAGCAACGCCATGCCGTTGGCCAATGTTTCCGCGAAGCGCTCCTCTTCCTGTTTGAGGACCCGCTCGGCGAGCTCGCGGCCGCGGGTGAGCTCTGGGTACGCGGCGCTCATCTCCCGCTCGAGCACCGGAACCAGCTTGTAGAAGAACGGCTCCTCGATGCCGAGCTTGTAGCCGTGGCGCACGGCGCGGCGAATGATGCGCCGCAGCACGTGGCCGCGTCCTTCGTTCGAAGGCAGCACACCATCGACGATCAGAAACGTGCAGGCACGAATGTGGTCGGCGATGACCCGAAGGGAGCTCGACTCCAGACCCTTGGTGTGTGCCAGCTGCGCCGCGGCGCGGATCAGGTTCTTGAAAAGATCGATGTCATAGTTCGAGTCCACGCCCTGCAGCACCGCGGCGACGCGCTCGAGGCCCATCCCGGTATCGACGGACGGCTTGGGCAGTGGCGTCAGCGTGCCGTCGCGCGCGCGATCGAACTGCATGAACACCAGATTCCAGATCTCGACGAAGCGGTCACCGTCCTCGTCGGGCGAGCCCGGAGGCCCACCCGGCACCCCAGGTCCGTGGTCGTAGAAGATCTCGCTGCAGGGGCCGCAGGGGCCGGTGTCGCCCATGGCCCAGAAGTTCGACTGCTCGCCCATGCGCGAGAAGCGCGCCGCCGAAACCCCGACCTCCTTCAGCCAGATATCCGCCGCCTCGTCGTCGTCGCGGAAGACGGTCACCCAGAGGCGAGCCGGATCGAGCTGCAGTCTCCCGGTCAGAAATTCCCATGCGAAGCGGATCGCGTCGCGCTTGAAGTAATCGCCAAAGGAAAAGTTGCCGAGCATCTCGAAGAACGTGTGGTGGCGGGCCGTGTAGCCCACGTTCTCGAGGTCGTTGTGCTTGCCGCCCGCGCGCACGCAGCGCTGGCTGGAGGTGGCGCGGACGTAGTCCCGCCGGTCCTTGCCGAGGAATACGTCCTTGAACTGCACCATGCCGGCATTGGTGAAGAGCAGCGTCGGATCATTGCCGGGCACGAGCGGGCTCGAGGGTACGACCGTGTGGCCGCGCTCGCGGAAAAATTCCAGGAAGGCGCGGCGGGCATCCGCCGCCCTTAAGAATGGAGGCTGCTTCAAGTTCTTCAGTCCGGTTCGAGATCGGCGCCAGTGGCCGCCCGGATATGATCCGATGAAAACCCCCGGTACTGCAAAAATCGAGCTTGGCGGGCTTTCTCGGCCGGGGAATCGGGGGGTTCGGCGCCGAATTTGCGCCGCCGGACCGCCTCGGCGAGGGCGCGCCAGTCCGGCCCAGCCGAGAGCACCGCCTCTATCAGCTCCCGAGGCGCGCCAAGGGAGCCCAGGTCGGCCCCGATCCGCAGCGGTCCCTGGCCGCGTTCCGCCCGCAAAGCGACGTAATGCTCCGCACAGCGGGCATCGTTCAGCAGCTGCTCCCGTACCAGCTCCGCGATCGCGCTGGCCGTAGCCTGGGGATCGGCACCGGCAGCCAGCAGCTCCGCGCTCAGCTCACCGGTGAGCCAATCGCGCCGCGCGAGCAGGGTCAGGGCGGCGGCGCGGATCGCTTCCGGATCGGCAGCCGCTTCAGGCCGAATTAGCGGCTTCGCCGCCACCGTTGCGCTGCTGCTTGCTGGGCAGGAGGCGGGCACGGACCTGCTCCTCGATCTCCCGCGCCACCTCGCGATTGCTCTGCAGGTAGGTCCGCGTGTTGTCCTTGCCCTGCCCGATGCGGTTGCCCTTGTAGGCGTACCAGGCGCCGGACTTCTCGATGATGCCCTGTGCGGCGCCAAGCTCGATGATCTCGCCCTCGCGGGAGATCCCCTGGCCGTACATGATCTCGAACTCCGCCTCGCGGAAAGGCGGCGCCACCTTGTTCTTCACCACCTTGACGCGGGTCATGTTGCCGACGACCTCATCGCCGTTCTTGATCGCGCCGATGCGACGGATGTCGAGGCGGACCGAGGCGTAGAACTTCAGCGCATTGCCGCCGGTGGTCGTCTCCGGATTGCCGAACATGACGCCGATCTTCATGCGGATCTGGTTGATGAAGATGACGATGGTGTTGGATCGCTTGATGTTGCCGGTGAGCTTGCGCAGCGCCTGCGACATCAGCCGCGCATGCAGCCCGACTTGCATCTCCCCCATCTCGCCCTCGATCTCCGCCCTCGGCGTGAGCGCCGCGACGGAATCGATCACGACGATGTCCACCGCGTTCGAGCGCACCAGCATGTCGGTGATCTCGAGCGCCTGCTCGCCGGTGTCGGGCTGCGAGACGAGCAGATCGGCGATGTTCACACCGAGCTTCTCGGCATACGTCGGATCGAGCGCATGCTCCGCATCGACGAAGGCCGCCGTGCCGCCGCTGCGCTGTACCTCTGCAATGACCTGCAGCGTGAGCGTGGTCTTGCCGGAGGACTCCGGCCCGAAGACTTCGACGACGCGGCCGCGTGGCAGCCCGCCGATGCCCAAGGCAACGTCCAGACCGAGCGAGCCGGTGGAAACGGCCTCGATGTCGAAGCTCGATGCGCCATCGCCGAGGCGCATCACGGAGCCTTTGCCGAACTGCTTCTCGATCTGGCCCAATGCGGCGGCGAGCGCCTTCTTGCGGTTCTCTTCCATCTTTCGATCACCCGGTGAGGTTGCGGCGAGAGAAATTCTCTGGCGAAGAATTATCCCACAAAGCGGCAGCAACAGAAGCTTGCTAATCAGGTTGTTTCGTTGTTATTTGCGCTCTTTCTGGTGCCGCACAGTGGATATGATTCGATAACACTGTATAGGGCGCCCTCGGCGAGCGGGCGGCTTTCGATCCGAGACTTTACGCTCTACCGTCACATGCGGCCGGAAGAGCTTGAGATCAGGAGCAAAATCACGGTCGACGAAGAGGTCTTGCGCTTGCGCCTCGACCGATGACGGCGGCTCGGCCGCCGCTACCGGCCGGCCGCCGCTGCGGCGGCCGGAACCCCCGGCGTGCCCGTGCCGCCTTGCGGGCCGCCACAATGGAGTACCTTAGCGCGCCGATAGCGCGGCGACGACACCACCGTTTCTGGCGAAATCGGCTGCCTGCCATCCTTCGGCGTCCCTTTCATGCGCGTAGGCGCCATGGTGCAACAGCAGTTCGGTCGCTCCCACCGAGCCGCCGAGGGCCGCGAACATCAGCGCGGTGCGGGATCCGTATCGCAACGGCGGTTGCCCGCCTTCGAGGGGCGGGGTGAAGAATTCGCGGTCGAATTGCCAGGAAGTAGCGCGGTTGATGTCGATTCCGGGCTGGGAGACCAATACTTGCAGCGCGCCAACGTCACCATGATAGGCCGCTACCATCAGAGCGGTGACTCCGGATGCCGTGCTCGCGTTCGGGTCTGCCCCTTGCCTGAACAGCTCGGCCAGCGTGAATTTCGCCCCGGATGCGGCGGCGTAGATGACCAGGCCGCATTCGGCCTGCGCCCATTGCGGGTTCCGCGCGAGGAGCCGGGCAGCGGCGTAGTCATGGTGATGCACCACCGCCCAGGTGAGCGGGCCAGGGTAAAGGCCGTGAGTGACGAGATCCGCTCTGTCGGTATCCGGCACCCCGAGCCGCCCGCCCCGGCTGACGAGCATGTCAATCACCTGGTGATCGGCGTCGTCTGCGAGAGTGAGCGGGGTCTGGCCGATGCCGCAGTCCGCGTTCACGTTGGCACCGTGCGCGACCAGGGCGAGCGCTGTCGTCCGCTGCTGGTTGAAGAGCAGAATGCGGCACAGCATCGGGCGGTCGGCCCAGCGGGTATCCGGATCCGCACCTGCCGCGACGAGTTCTTGCATGAGCAAACCGTTCTGTGCCCCTGCGGCCGCGGCCAGGGGATCATTGAGACCCGTGGCGCTGAATTTGCCGCTGTCGAGGAACAGCTGCGCATAGTCCTGGTTGCCGCGCTCGATCGCCAGCACCAGTGGCGAGTGGGCCGCGTCGGTGCCATCGACCCGCGCCCCGTGCTGCACCAGCAGCCGGGCGAGGACGAGGTCGCCGTCGAAGCGCGGTATCAGCATGAGCGAGCCGAGCGGGCTGAGCTCGTCATAACCCTGCGACAGGGGCGCGTTGGGGTCCGCACCCGCATCCAGGAGCAATCTGATGATTGCCACGGAACCTGCGGCCGTTTCCCGCGCACCGGTGAAAGGATTGATGACGTGGGGATCGTGAATCCTATCTGCCAGGTTCACCATGGCTACGGCGAGCGGATTCACGTCAACCTGCTCATCGGGCCGGCCGCGAGCGTGCGCGCCGTGTGCCAGAAGCAGCCGCACGACCTCGGGCTGGCTGCCTTCGGCGGCGAGATCCAGCAAACTCTGCGCACAGAGGAGCCGCGCAGCCCGCCAATACTCGAGATGATCGAAGGTGAGCTCCAGTCGGCCTCCGGGCGAAGCCGCGCTCGCCCTGGCAACCTCGCGAAGCTCCCCAAGGCGCCGCTCGGGGACCGAGCCAAGAAAGGCCAGCGTGACGTGCAGATTGCTCGCCGGTACCGGCCGGCCGGCAGCCGGCGCGGCTTTGCGGGTTGCGCGCACCATGGCATCGCGCATCGCCTGATCCGGCCAGAGCGCGAAGAAGAGGCGACAGGTAGGCTCGTGCTGCTGCGCTTCCACGCCGGCTCGTCAGCCGCCACGGCCGGCCCGCACCAGCCGCAGCGCGAGCCGCAGCGCTTGGTCCACGGCCTGACGGCGTACCTGGTCCCTATCCCCCTCGAACCGGCGACGCTCGCTGACCGTAGCGGTGCCCCGCGCCTCGGACGTGGCAACGGCAAACCAGACGGTGCCTACCGGCTTCTCGGCCGTACCGCCATCCGGCCCCGCGATGCCGCTCACCGCGATCGCCAGCTCGACGGCCGCCGCCCGCAAGGCGCCGTTGGCCATCTCACGCACCGTCGCTTCGCTGACCGCGCCATGCTCATCCAGAGTTCGCGACGACACGCCGACATCACGCATTTTGGCACTGTTTGAATAAGTCACGTACCCGGAATCAACCCACTGGGAGCTTCCGGGGACATCGGTCAGCGCCTTGGCGATCCACCCGGCCGTGCAGGACTCCGCCGTCACGATGCGCCAGCCTGCGTCGAGCAGCTCCCGCCCGACATCCTCGGCCAACCGATAGAGATCCTGATCCGTGATGAGCTGCATCGCCGACATGCCGCCAGTTTACCGCACCGTGAAGTCATGGATCATCATCCCGTTTTCAAGCCCGATGAGTTGGAGTAGGCTACGCAAGCTTGGGGGTAGGCACGGCAGATTTAGAACTCGAATAAACGATGGAATGGGAGGGAAGGCTCGTGCGCACACGACACCTCGGATGCGTAGCGGCCCTGGCGGCATTCTCCATGTCGACCGCGGTTGCGACGGCCAATTGCCAGCTGCAGCAACTCGGAACATTGCCGGTCGACATGCAGGGCCCACGTCCGCTCATCTGGACGAAGATCAATGGCGTCAAGGCGCGCTTGATACTCGACTCCGGCTCTTATTACAGCATCCTGTCACGTGACGCGGCCGCACAGTATCGGCTCCGCGTAACCTCAGTTCCGGGACAAGGCCTCCACATCGTCCGCGGCGCGGGAGGCGACGCCGCGGTGCAGGTCACAACCGTCAAATCGTTCGAGATCCTCGGAGCGTCCGCACCTAACCTTCAATTCCTCGTCATCGACCAGAGTTTTGGGAGCGATTCGGCGGGATTGCTCGGGCAAAATGTATTGCGGCTGTCGGATGTGGAATACGATCTGTCAAACGGAATCCTGCGTTTCTTCAAACCCATTGGCTGTGAGCGCCAGCCGCTCGCCTATTGGGCCGTAAGTACGCCGTACTCATCCGTCGACTTGCAGGCCATGGACACGATGCAATCCCGCCTGCTGGCCGCCGCGACGGTGAATGGTCGCAGTATCACGGTTTTGTTCGACACCGGCTCGCCCCGGTCATACCTGTCTCTGGATGCGGCAGCGCGCGCGGGCATTTCACCGAACAGCCCGGGATCGACATTCCTCGGACTGACGAGTGGCATTGGCCCTGGATCCGACAAAGTATGGTCGGCGACCGTCGACACCTTCCAGCTCGGCGGTGAAAAGGTGCAGCACGCGCGTTTGCTGGTCGCCGACATCGATCCGCAGCATCAAGCCGGGGAAATAAGCGACGATTCGCCTGACATGCTGCTCGGAGAGGATTTCTTTTTGTCTCATCGCATCTACGTCGCCTATAGCCAGAGGAAGCTCTATTTCACCTATAACGGTGGCCCCCTCTTCAACCTGAATATCCCGCAGGCTGCCGCGAGCGCGGCGAATTCCCCGACAACTCCCGCGCAGCCCGACTCGGACGCTCCCACCGATGCTGACGGATTCAGGCGTCGGGGCATGGCTTTCGCGTCAATGCGGGAGTTTGATCGCGCGCTTGCGGACCTGACTCGCGCCTGTGATCTCGCACCTCGCGACGTGCAGAATCATTACCAGCGTGCGGTGATCTATGCCGAAGTCGGACAGTTCAAGCCCGCCCTGCAGGATCTCGACACCGCCATAACGCTGCAGCCGGATGACATTGAGGCGCACATGGCACGCGCCGGGCTGCTGCAATCGCACCCAGACGCCGATCCGACAGATACCGCGCGCGAAGCCAAAGCCGATCTTGACGCGGCGAGCCGCCTCGCCACACCGGACGCGAACCTGCGCCTGAGCGCAGGTCAGATATACGGCAGCCTCGGTGACTACCCGCAAGCCGTCGATCAGATCGATCAGTGGCTGATCCATCACCCGCCCCAAAGCGACCAGGCCACCGGGCTGAACGCGCTCTGCTGGCTTCGGGCGACGCTCAACCGCGATCTGCAGGAGGCGCTGGACGATTGCAATCGCGCGCTCGACCTGAAGCCGCAAGCCGCGGCAGATACCGGCACTCTCATTGGAAGGACCATCGCCACGGATGACCCGAACGTCCTCGACAGCCGGGCGCTGGTTTACCTGCGGCTCGGCCGACCGGAAGATGCCGTACACGATTATGCCTCCGCGCTACAGGTCAACCCGAGGATGCCTACTTCCTTGTATGGCCGCGGCCTCGCGGAGTTGCAGCTCGGTGAGGCGCCTCAAGGACAGGCCGACCTCGCCGCCGCCGAAAAGCTCGATAATGACGTCGCCCAGCGCTTTGCTAAAATGGGGCTCGCTCCCTGACGGCACTCGTCCGACCTCGCTGATCGTGCCTCCCCGTGCCCCAGGTTGGGTCCCCGTACTGCTGGCTGCCTCCCTGTCCACGGCGGCGGCGGCCAACGGCTGCAAGCTCATGATGTCGCCGCAGGTTCCCATCAAGGTGGAAAACCTGCGGCCGGTCATTGCCGCCGACATCAACGGCACCGAGGCGCGGTTCATCGTCGACACCGGCAGCTTCTGGGGGTTTCTCTCGCCCGCCGCGGCGGCGCAATTCAAGCTGCCGCTGAGTTACGCGCCGGCCGGATTCTACGTCAGCGGCGTCGGCGGCTCGTTCGTTCCCAGGATCGCGACCGTCGCGACGTTTGCGGTGGCTGGTGTCGGAGCCCACGGCGCGCAATTCCTCGTGGGCAACAACGATTTTCAGGGCGGCGTAGTTGGGATTCTGGGCCAGAACATATTCCGCATCGCGGATGTCGACTTCGACTTCGCGGACGGCGTGCTGCGCTTCGTCAAGCCGCAGCACTGCGGCGATGCGGTATTGGCCTACTGGGACTCGACGCAAGCCGTTGGAATCGTCGGCGTGGACTGGACGTCGCAGCGACAGACCGAGCTGATCGCCCGGGCCTCGGTGAACGGTCACAGGATCAAAGTGCTCTTCGATACCGGCGCGTGGCGTTCGATGCTGTCGCTGGATGCCGCGAAACGCGCCGGCATCACACCCGGAAGTCCTGGAGTCGTCGCCGCGGGCGAGAGCACCGGCCTCGGCAGCAAGCCGGTCCCGGTCTGGGCGGCGCCCATCGACAAATTCGAGATCGGCGGCGAGGCGATCGAGCATACGCACCTCCTGATCGGCGACATCGGACTGGAAGACGCCGACATGCTGCTCGGCTCGGATTTCTTTCTCGCCCACCACATCTATGTCGCCTATAGCCAGAACAAGGTGTACTTCACGTTCAACGGCGGCCCCGTGTTCGATGTGAACGCGCTGCCGCCAGCGCACTTGCCAACTCCGCTTGGCAACTTGCCGGCCACCGCAGCGCAGCCGGCCATCTCGGCAGGAGCGATGGCCGTGTCCGATGTGCCGACAGATGCAGCGGGCTTCATGCGCCGCGGAGTGGCGGACGCTTCCCGGGGTCAGTTGACGCAGGCTATCGCGGACCTGCTTCACGCGTGCGAACTCGAGCCCACCGATGCCGATTGCCACTACCAGCTCGGCCTAGCGTACTGGCGCAGTAAGCAGCCGCAGCGGGCGCTCGCGAATTTCAATGCCGCCATTTACAGTCGACCGGACGACTTCGACGCCTACTTTGCCCGCGCGCAGCTCGAGATCGCCAAACAACCCGCCGCCGCACAGGCCGACCTCGACGCGGTGGATCGGCTGGCTCCGCGGCAGGCATACATGCGACTACAGCTGGCGAGGCTCTACGGCGCCGCCGGCGAGTACGCCGGCGCGGTGCATCAGTACGATATCTGGGTTGAAAATCATCCGGATGACGTCAGCTTGTCATATGCGCTGAGCAACCGCTGCGGGTCGGAGGCTGAGGCGAACGTCGACGTCGACCGCGCACTCGATGACTGCAATACCGCGCTCACGCTCATCAGGAGATCGGGTATCGCGCTGTTGTCGGCGGCGACCCTGAACAATCGCGGCCTCGTTTATCTGCGGGATGACCGGCTCGATGACGCGCTCGCGGACTTCCAGGCCGCACTGAAGCTGCGTCCGCAGTTCCCCTTGGCGCGCTATGCGCTCGGTCTGGTGGAGCTCAAGAAGGGCCTGACGGCCCAGGGGCAAGCGGATCTCAGCGCGGCGCAAGCAGGCCACCCGGCTCTGGCCAAGCGCCTGGCGAGCATGGGCCTCAGGCCCTGAGCGATAATCCCCGTCCGCCACGAACCGCCGTGGCGGACGACTTCGACGCCAGGCAACGCGATACCACGGAATCGAGAATTGAACGACCAGCACAGCCATACCCCCGTGATCCAGCAGTACCTGCGCATCAAGAGCCAGCATCCGGACGTGCTGCTCTTCTACCGGATGGGGGACTTCTACGAGCTCTTCTTCGAGGATGCCCGGCGTGCCGCGGCGCTGCTCGATATCACGCTGACCGCCCGGGGCCACTCCGCCGGCCAGCCCATTCCCATGGCGGGCGTGCCCTTTCACAGCGTCGAGGGCTATCTCGCGCGGCTCGTACGCAGGGGCGAGAGCGTCGCCATCTGCGAGCAGATGGGCGATCCCTCGAAATCCAAAGGTCCCGTCGAGCGGGAAGTGGTGCGGATCATCACCCCGGGCACCGTGACCGACGACGCTCTGCTCGAGGAGCGCCAGGAGACCCTGGTCGCGGCGGCGGCGCGCGATGGCGAGCGTTTCGGGCTCGCGTGGCTCGATCTCGCCGCGGGCCGCTTCACCATGCTGGAATCGAGCAGCCGCAGTGCGCTTGCGGCGGAGATAGAGCGCCTGAAACCCGCGGAGCTCCTGATCCCGGAGGGCACTGCGGCAGAAGACGTCAAACGCAACGGCACCGCGCTGCGCTCCCGGCCGCCGTGGAATTTTGAGCTGGCGAGCGCCTCACGGCTGCTCACGGATCAGCTCGGCACGCTGGATCTCAAGGGGTTCGGCGCAGATGAGCTGCCGCTCGCCATCTGCGCCGCCGGCGCGTTGCTGCAGTACGTGCGCGACACCCAGAAAACATCCCTGCCGCACATCCGCGCGCTGCACGTCGAGGAGCGCACGGACGCGCTCATCATCGACGCGGCTACGCGCCGCAACCTCGAGCTCGATGTCAGCCTCACAGGGCGTGAGGACGCGACACTTTTCGCGGTGTTGGACCAGTGTGTCACTTCCATGGGCTCGCGCCAGCTGCGTCGCTGGCTCAATCGACCGCTCACCAGCCACGGGACGCTGCGTGCACGCTATCAGGCGCTCGGCGCACTGATCGATTCACGCCGCTTCGAGGGTCTGCGCGAGCGACTGCAGAGCATTGGTGACGTGGAGCGCATTCTGGCGCGCGTGGCGTTGCGGTCGGCGCGGCCGCGGGACCTGACCCAGCTTCGCGCCTCCCTGGCAGCGCTGCCGGCCCTGAAGTCGGCGTTGCGCGAAGTCGACTCACCGTTCGTCGCCGAGCTGGCCGGCCGCATCGGCGAGCACGATGACGACGTGGACCTGCTCGGCAAAGCGATAGCCGAGGAGCCATCGACGTTCGTGCGCGACGGCGATGTCATCGCGGCGGGCTACGACACCGAGCTCGACGAGCTGCGCAAGATCGCGACGCACACCGATGAGTTTCTCCTCGAGCTGGAGCAGCGCGAGCGCGAGCGCTCCGGCATCGCGGGGCTGAAGCTCGGCTACAACCGCGTGCAGGGCTTCTTCATCGAGATCTCGCGCAAGGATGCGGAGCGCGCGCCGAAGGACTACATCCGTCGGCAGACGGTCAAGTCCGCGGAGCGCTTCATCACCGCAGAGCTGAAGAGCTTCGAGGATCGCGTTCTCGGCGCGCGCGAGCGGGCGCTCGCACGCGAGAAAGCGCTCTACGAAGCCATCCTGACTCAGCTGACGGAGCGGCTTGCGCTGCTACAGGCGACCGCCGGCGCGCTCGCCGAGCTCGATGCGCTCGCGGCGCTCGCGGAACGCGCCTGCGTTCTGCAGTGGACAGCGCCGCAGCTCGTGGCGGATCCCCTCCTCGATATCGGCGGCGGCCGCCATCCGGTCGTCGAGCGCTTCGCCGCGACGCCCTTCGTGCCGAATGATCTGCAGCTCGATTCCGCCCGGCGCATGCTCATCATCACCGGCCCCAACATGGGCGGCAAATCCACCTACATGCGTCAGGCGGCGCTCATCACGATCCTGGCGCACCTCGGCAGCTATGTGCCGGCCGATCGCGCGGTCATCGGCCCCGTCGATCGCATCTTCACGCGCATAGGTGCCGCAGACGACCTCGCGGGAGGCCGATCGACCTTCATGGTGGAGATGACCGAGGCCGCCAACATCCTGCACAACGCCACCGCCCACAGCCTGATCCTGATGGACGAGATCGGGCGCGGAACCAGCACCTTCGACGGCCTGTCACTCGCCTGGGCAATGGCGCATCACATCGCGACTCGGATCAGGTCCTTTACCCTGTTCGCCACTCACTACTTCGAGCTGACGAGCCTCGCAACCGAAGTGGAAGGCTGCGCCAACGTTCATCTCGATGCCACCGAGCACGGTGACGGCATCGTTTTCCTGCATGCGGTGAAGGAGGGGCCCGCGAGCCGCAGCTATGGGCTGCAGGTCGCGCAGCTCGCCGGCGTGCCGCGCGATGTCATCGGCCAGGCGCGGCACTACCTCGAAGCACTGGAGTCACAGCGCGACCGGCTCGACGGCGCCGACAACAATCAGCTGCCGCTGTTCGCCGCGACCGGGCCGGCCGAGGCGCCCCCCGACCCGCTGCGCGAAGCCCTGGCGGCTCTGGCTCCCGACGAGATGACACCCAGGGCCGCGCTGGATGCAATCTATCGTCTGCGGCGATTGCTGGAGTAGAAGCAGCCTGTCATGAGCACAACCGCGAATCTGACTCTCAGGGTCGCGACCGCGACGGACGCCGAAGCGATACACGATCTGCTGGTGCGCAATGGACTGCCGACCAGCGATCTCGCGGCGTCGCGCGCGCAGTTCATCGTTGCGTGCGATGGGGACTCAGTCATCGCAACTGGGGCAATCGAGCCATTCGGCAGCGCCGCGTTGCTTCGTTCGGTTGCCGTCAAAGCACAGTGGCGCGGCTCGGGCGTGGGACGACTGATCGTCGCCGAGCTCGAGCGGCGCGCGCGGGACGCGGGGATCGGCGAACTGATCCTCCTCACGTTAACTGCGCGTGACTTCTTCGAACGGCTGGGCTACGACACGAAGGACCGCGCCCAAGCCCGCGCGGCCGTGCACGACAGTGCGGAATTCCGCTCCCTCTGTCCCGCCTCCGCCATTTGCATGGCGAAGGATCTCAGCGCAACGAGAAGCGCCCGTCCCTGAGGAACGAGCCGGTCTCCCGCGCCACCCGCGTCGACACCAACATGCCCATGTGGCTGACCGGCAGGGTGATGTGATCCGCCGCGCCGGGAAGGCGCGTCTCGCTGACAGCCACCGTGCCGTCGCACTCCTCGTCGAAGCCGGCGACGAACTGGCCGAGCCCGATCGACTGGCTGCCGGCGATGATTCCGAGCGGCCGGCCGAAGCTCCAGTGCCGCTCCCGCGGGCGCAGCAGCTCTTCCGCCACCGACGGACCCATGAGGGTGCTCACGAACCGCAACTGCGCCGCCTGCACGGCCGCGCGACTCTCGAGGCAGGGCGTGCCGAGGAATACGACCCGGCCTGGAGGCTGATCGGGGTAGTGCTCGAAATAGCGGTAGATGACCAGGCCGCCGAGACTGTGGCCGACGAAATGCACCGCCGGAAGCTCGAGGGAGCGTACGAAGCTGCGCAGGTGCCCGGTGATCTCCTCCATGCCCCAGGTGCCGGCCGAGTAGGGAAAGGCATGCATGTGCAGTCCGAAGTCGCGCAGCAGCCGCTGTCCGAGCAGCAGCGACTCACCGCCGGGCATCCATAGCCCGTGCACGTAGATCACGTGTTGCGCAGCATCGTCTCTCATGGCGCGGCGATTGGCGCGGCCATTACGGCGACCAGACCTATGCCGGGGGTGGCGTACGTACGCGGATGTGCAGCTCGCGAAGCTGCGCCTCGCCGATCTCCGTCGGCGCATCGGTCAGCGGGTCCGCGGCGGTCTGTGTCTTCGGGAAGGCGATGACCTCGCGGATGCTGTCGGCGCCGGCCATCAGCATCGCCAGCCGGTCGACCCCGAAAGCGATTCCGCCATGCGGTGGCGCACCGTACTTGAGAGCGTCCAGCAGGAAGCCGAACTTACGCGTAGCTTCCTCCGGCACGATGCCCAGCAGATCGAACACTGTGGACTGCATCTCCTGCCGGTGGATACGCACCGAGCCGCCGCCGATTTCCGAGCCGTTCAACACCATGTCGTAGGCCTTCGCAATGGCCTTCTCCGGATCGGCGCGCAGGGCCGCCGGATCGTCGATCTTGGGCGAAGTGAATGGATGGTGCATCGCGACCCAACGCCGATCGTCGCCATCCCACTCGAACATCGGGAAGTCGACGACCCACAGCGGCCGCCAGCCCTGCTGCACGAGCTTGAGGTCCTGGCCGATCTTCAGACGCAGCGCGCCGAGCGCATCGCACACGACCTTGGCGCTGTCGGCGCCAAAAAAGATGAGATCGTTGTCCGCGGCGCCCGTGCGCTCCAGAATGCCTGCGACCGCCGCATCGCTCAGGAACTTGATGATGGGCGACTGCAGTCCGTCGCGGCCACGCGCACGCTCGTTGACCTTGATGTAGGCGAGCCCCTTGGCGCCGTAGCGGCCGACGAATTCCGTGTAGCCGTCGATCTGCGACCGCGGCATCGCGCCGCCGCCGGGTACGCGCAGTGCCGCCACCCTGCCCTTCGGGTCCTTGGCAGGACCGGCGAACACCTTGAAGTCGCAGTCCCTGACGAGATCGGCTATGTCAGCGAGCTCGAGCGCCACGCGCAGGTCCGGCTTGTCGGAGCCGTAGCGGCGCATCGCCTCCTCGAAGGTCATGCGCGGGAAGGGATCGGGCAGCGCCTGGCCCAACACTTCCTTGAAGAAGTAGCGCGTGAGTCCTTCCATGAGCTCCATGATCTGCCCCTGAGTCAGGAAGGAGGTCTCGACGTCGAGCTGGGTGAATTCAGGCTGCCGGTCGGCGCGCAGGTCCTCGTCGCGGAAGCAGCGCACGATCTGGTAGTACCGGTCGAAGCCCGCGATCATCAGCAGCTGTTTGAAGATCTGCGGCGACTGCGGCAGCGCGAAGAACTTGCCCGGGTGCGTGCGGCTGGGCACCAGGTAGTCGCGCGCGCCCTCCGGAGTCGCCTTGGTCAGCATCGGCGTCTCGAGGTCGATAAAGCCGTGCCCATCGAGGAACGCGCGCATCGCACGCGTAATCCGATGGCGCAGACGCAGACGCTGATACATGACATCGCGACGGAGGTCGAGGTAGCGATACTTGAGCCGGACTTCCTCGCCGACCTGCTCATCCAGTTGGAAGGGCAGCGGCTCCGAGCGGTTGAGGAGCTCCAGCTCACCCGCCAGCAGCTCCACGCGCCCGGATGACAAATTGGCGTTCACCGTGCCGGTCGGCCGCTCGCGGATCCGTCCCTTCACGCGAATGACGAATTCGTTGCGCAGGCGCTCCGCCTCGCGGAAGAGCTCCGCCGCATCGGGATCGAACACGACCTGCAGCAGACCCTCCCGGTCGCGCAGGTCCACGAAGATGATCCCGCCGTGATCCCGCCGCCGGTGTACCCAGCCGGCCACCTCGACCGTCTGGCCGATGAGCTTGTCGTCGACTTGTCCGCAATAGTGTGACCGCATAAGAACGCGCGATGTTACGGACCGCTCGGAGGGGCCGCAACCAGAACCGCCGCAGCTGCGGGCGTACCTTTGCGCAGCCGGTCGCGGGCCTCATTGGCGTCGCTCAACGGCGGCTCCAGCGGCGGCAGGTCCGATTCTCCCGCCCAGAGCGCGCCTGAGCCAGCCCCCACGGCACCCCGACCCTCAGGCGGCGGGCTTCGCCAGCTCGCGCTTGCGATCGGGGGCCGGCGGGACGACGACGCCACAGGTGATGATCATCTTCATCGCGGCATCCACGCTCATCTCCAGCTCCACGATCTGCCGGCGCGGCAGGATCGCGAGGTAGCCGCCGGTGGCGTTGAGGGCGGCGGAAATATAGACACAGGCGTGCGGCACACCGGTTTTCTCGCTGATCTCCGGCACGTCTTCCGCGGTGAGGAAGCCGAGGCTCCAGACGCCCGCGCGCGGGTACTCGACCATCACCACCTTGCGGAAGGAATTCGACTGTGAAAAAACGCTCTCGGCGAAGCTCTTGACGCCGCCATACACGCTGCCGACGATGGGAATGTGGTGCAGCAGGTCCTCGCCCCACACGAGCAGGCGCCGGCCGATGAGATTGGTTCCAAGGAGGCCGGTCAGCAGGAGCACCACGAGCACGAAGACGGCGCCGAGCGCGGGCAGCGCGAGGCCCATGAGCCCTTCGGGCCGATAGCTGGACAGCAGAGGCAAGCGCAGCAGCGTGCGGTCGGCCAGGCGGAAGAGGAAAGTCACCACCCAGACAGTGGCAATGATCGGCAGCCAGACGAGCACGCCCGCGACCAGATAGCGCCGCAGCGGCGAGCCTTTCTTCTTCGGCGCCGACTGCCCCGGCTGGAAGGCCGGGACGGGACTCTGGACGGCCGGCGTGCTCAACGGCTCACCGCCTCGAGCCACGCTTCGCAGGCTTTGCCCGGGACGCGGGCTTCGCTTTGCCTCGCGGCGCTGCCGGGCGGCTTGCCTTCGCGGCGGCGGCAGGGCGTTTGCGCGGCGGCGAGCCATGATGCTTGGTCGCCCCGACGGAAGTCGTCACGCTCGGGGCCGCGCCAGCGGTCTTCGGCTCCGAGGGCTTTGCCGGACTCTCGGCGGCAGGTGCCTTGGTCTCCGTCTTCGACTCCTCGGCGGCGGGCTTCGGCTCGTCGCGCTCGGCGGCGAGATTGCGCTTGCCCTCCTTGTCGGTCTTGAAGTCGGTCTCGTACCAGCCGCTGCCCTTCAAGCGAAACACCGGCGCGGAAACCAGTTTCTGCATGGTCCGCTTGCCGCAGGAGGGGCACTTCACGAGTGGCGGATCGCTGATCCTCTGCATCAACTCGGTGTAGAACTTGCAGCTCCGGCACTCGTATTCGTAGAAGGGCATGGCTTTGAGTTGTAGCTCTGTGGGAGAGGTCCCGCCCGATTATAGTCAGGCCGCCTTGTTGAAGACGATCTGTCCATCGCGCGCCGTGGCGCGAATGCGGGTACCCGGGGTGAACTCGCTTTTGAGGATCCGCTCAGCCAGCGGATTCTCGATCTGCTGCTGGATGGCACGCTTCAGCGGCCGGGCGCCGTACACGGGATCGAAGCCCGCCTCACCCAGCAGGTCGCGCGCCTTATCGTCGAGCGTCAGGTCCATATCCCGCTCCTGCAGGCGCTTGCGCAGGTAGATGATCTGGATGTCGACGATCGCACGGATCTGCTGCGTGCCGAGCGGATGGAAGACGACGATGTCGTCGATCCGGTTGATGAACTCCGGGCGGAAGCTCTGCTGCACGATCTCCATCACCGCGCTCTTCATGCGGCTGTAGTTCTTCTCCCCCGCATGCTCCTGAATCACCTCGGAGCCGAGGTTCGAGGTCATGATGATCACCGTGTTGCGAAAGTCGACGGTGCGCCCCTGACCGTCGGTCAGGCGGCCGTCATCGAGTACCTGTAGAAGCACGTTGAACACGTCTGGATGAGCCTTCTCGACTTCGTCGAGCAGGATGACGGCATAAGGGCGGCGCCGGATGGCTTCCGTCAGGTAGCCGCCCTCTTCGTAGCCGACATAGCCGGGCGGAGCGCCGATGAGCCGCGCCACCGAGTGCTTCTCCATGAACTCCGACATGTCGATGCGCACCAGCGCATCATCGGTGTCGAAGAGAAACTCGGCCAGCGCCTTGCAGAGCTCGGTCTTGCCGACTCCGGTCGGTCCCAGGAAGAGGAACGAGCCGTTGGGTCGGCGCGGATCGGAGAGGCCGGCGCGGGAGCGGCGGATGGCGTTCGACACGATCTTCAGCGCTTCGTCCTGGCCGACGACCCGGCGGGCCAGGGCCTCCTCCATCCGCAGGAGCTTCTCTTTCTCACCCTCGAGCATCTTCGAGACCGGAATGCCGGTCCACTTGGAGACGACCTCGGCGATCTCCTCCTCGGTCACCTTGTTGCGCACCAGCTGCGGCGCCTTGTCCTCCGCCGCCGCGGCCGCGGCGAGGCGTTTCTCGAGCTCCGGTATCCTGCCGTACTGCAGCTCCGCCATGCGGCCGAGGTTGCCGGCACGGCGCGCGGCGTCCAGCTCCAGGCGCACGCGGTCCAGCTCCTCACGGATCTGCGCCGCACCCTGCAGGGTCGCCTTCTCGGATTTCCACACTTCCTCGAGGTCGGAGTATTCCTTCTCCAGGCCGCGCAGCGTCTCCTGCAATGTCGCCAGGCGCTTGCGCGAGGCCTCGTCTTGCTCCTTCTTCAGCGCCTCCTGCTCGATCTTGAGCTGAATGATGCGCCGCTCGAGGCGATCCAGCGCCTCGGGCTTGGAGTCGATCTCCATGCGGATGCGCGCCGCGGCCTCGTCGATCAGGTCGATCGCCTTGTCGGGAAGCTGGCGGTCGGCGATGTAGCGGTGCGACAGCGTGGCCGCGGCGACGATCGCCGGGTCGGTGATGTCGACTCCGTGGTGGACCTCGTAACGCTCCTGCAGTCCGCGCAGGATCGCGATCGTGTCCTCGACGGAGGGCTCGTTGACCAACACTTTCTGGAAGCGCCGCTCAAGCGCAGCGTCTTTCTCTATGTACTTGCGATACTCGTCGAGCGTCGTCGCGCCGACGCAGTGCAGCTCGCCGCGCGCCAGCGCCGGCTTCAACATGTTGCCCGCATCCATGGCGCCTTCCGCCTTGCCGGCACCCACCATGGTGTGCAGCTCATCGATGAAGAGGATGATCTGCCCTTCCTGTTTGGCGAGATCGTTGAGCACGGCCTTCAGGCGCTCCTCGAACTCACCGCGAAACTTCGCGCCGGCGATCAGCGATCCCATATCGAGCGCCAGGATGCGCTTGTTCTTCAATCCCTCGGGCACCTCTCCGTTGATGATGCGCTGCGCCAGACCTTCGACGATCGCGGTCTTGCCGACGCCCGGCTCGCCGATGAGCACCGGGTTGTTCTTGGTGCGACGCTGCAGTACCTGAATCGTGCGGCGGATCTCATCATCCCGGCCGATGACCGGATCGAGCTTGCCCGAGGACGCGCGTGCCGTCAGATCGACGGTGTACTTTTCCAACGCCTGGCGGCTCTCCTCCGCGTTGGGGTCGGCGACCTTCTCGCCGCCTCTCACTTCGTCGATCGCCTTCTCCACCGCGCCGCGCACCACGCCGGTCTCGCGGAAGATGCGCGCCAGGTTGCGGTCCTCGAAGGCGGCGAGCACGAAGAGCTCGCTGGAGATGAACTGGTCGCCCCGCTGCTGCGCGAGCTTATCGGTGACGTTGAGGATGCGGTTGAGATCGCTGGAGACGTGGATCTCCCCGGGCGTGCCCTCCACCTTCGGCAGGCGGTCGAGTGCCGCGCCCAGCTCGGAGCGCAGCCGAGTGACGTCCGCCCCCGCCTTGATCAGCAGCGGCCGAACGGTACCGCCCTGGCTGTCGAGGAGGGCCAGCAGCACATGGGCGGGCTCGAGAAACTGATGGTCGCGGCCGAGGGCGAGCGACTGGGCATCGGCCAGCGCCTGCTGGAATCGGCTCGTGAGCTTGTCCTGCCGCATCGGGGGAGACCTTCAAGGGGTTGGATAGCGCCAAAAATTGGGGTGTATCAGCTTTCGTTCAAGCCCTCCAGATCAGGGCTGCCATACGGCCGCAGCGGCCATCGCGACGGAAGGAAAAGAAGCGCTCCGGGTCGGCGTAGGTGCACCAGCCTGCCCCGTACACTTCCCCGACGCCGAGTCCGGCCAGCCTGCGCCTCGCGAGCGCGTAGAGATCGCACTGCCACCGCCCGCGTGCGTTTGCCGTGAACGCGGCCGCAGCTTGGCTGTCGGCGGCGAGAAACGCGGCGCGGACCTCTTCCCCGACCTCGAAATGCGCCTGCCCTATCGCCGGCCCCAGCCACGCGACGAGTCGTTCCGGCGGCACATGCATCGCCCGAACCACGGTGTCCAACACTCCGGCCGCCAGCCCGCGCCAGCCGGCATGCGCCGCGCCAATTACGGCGCCGTCAGCAGATGCAAACAACACGGGCATGCAATCAGCCACCTGGATCGCGCAGACCCGGCCGGCCGTGCGGGTCACGGCGCCATCGGCCGGCGCGAGGGCGCCGCCTGAGCCCTCTGAGTCGAGGTCCGCCACGCGCGCCCCGTGCACCTGAGTCAGCCATGCCGGCTCCGCGGGCAGCTCGAGGCGCTGCCGCAGCCGCTTGCGGTTTTCCTCGACTGCGTGCGGCTCGTCCTCGACGCGGGAGCCGACGTTGAAGGAGTCGAGCGGAGGCTGGCTGACGCCTCCCGTGCGCAGGGTGAACGCGGCGCGCACACCCGCGGGCGCCGGCCACTCGGGCACGATGAGATCAGGTCCGCTCACCGCTCAGGCTCCGCCAGCCGCTGATCGTGATCCAGTGCCGACACCAGTCGCGCCATGTCGTCGGGCAACGGAGCTTCCCACTCGAGGGCGCGACCGGTCATCGGGTGAGCCAGCGCTAGCCGGGTCGCATGCAGCGCCTGGCGCGGGAACGCATTGAGCGCCGCGGTCAGAGCTGCGCTGCAACCCTTGGGCAACCGCCGGCGGCCTCCGTATACCGGGTCGCCCACGATGGGATAGCCGATGTGCGCAAGGTGAACGCGGATCTGATGCGTCCTCCCGGTCTCCAGCTGCACGCGCAGAAGAGTGTGGTCGCGATATCGCTTGAAGATGCGGTAGTGCGTGACGGCCTCGCGTCCATCGTTGCGCACCGCCATGCGCGTGCGTTGCGTACGGTGACGTCCTATCGGGGCATCCACAGTGCCCCCACCCGTCATCGCACCATTGCAGATCGCAAGGTAAATGCGCTCTATCTCCCGCTCCGCCAGGGCGGTGACGAGCCTCGAATGGGCCTCTGGCGTGCGCGCCACGACGAGCAGCCCGCTCGTATCCTTGTCGAGGCGATGAACCAGCCCGGCGCGCGGCACGAGAGCGAGTTTCGGGTCGAGGGCCAGTAATGCGTTCTGCAGCGTCCGGCTGCGGTTCCCGGCCCCAGGGTGCACGACCATCCCCGCCGGCTTGTTAATGACGAAGAGGGCACGATCCCTGTGGACCACGGCCAGGGGATGCGCTTCCGCCGTTACCCGCTGGTCGGGCTCCAGCCGCGCCGCGACCTCGACCTGCTCGCCCCCCAGGACCTTGTCCTTCGCGCGCAGCCGCCGCCCATCCACCAGGATGGCGCCCGCCTCGAGCCAGCCCTGAAGGCGGGCGCGGGAGTACTGCGGCAGCGCGCGCGCCAGCGCCTGATCGAGCCTCAGGCCCGAGGCATCCCCGGACAGCACCAGGGAATGCGTGCGGAACTCCCCGCAGTCCGCTGAGTCCGAAGGGCTGCCGGTGGATTCGCTATACTCCCGCGCCATGCTCAATCTCGTTTCTCTCCCTACGCGCCTGCGGCGCTTCGGGAGACAGGTATCCGTTAGCCTCTCCAAGCCCAAAAGGGCCGGGAAAGCCCGTCTTCTCGTCTTTGCCCTGTGCACCAGCGCCCTCGTGCTGACCGGCTGCGCCCATCACAAGCACGAGCAGTCGAGTCCCCAGGTGCTTTACCAGCGGGCTACGCATGACATGGACGAGTACAACTTCAACGGCGCCATCAAGACCTTCGAGCAGCTGACGGCGATCTTCCCGTTCACCGACCAGGCGCACCAGGCGCAGCTCGATCTCATCTACGCATATTACCGCGCGGGCGAGGCCGATTCCGCCACCGACGCCTGCGAGACCTTCATCCGCGAGAACCCGACCCATCCGCGGGTCGACTACGCCTATTACATGGAAGGCCTCATAAACTTCGAGAAGCAGCCGAACCCCATCGAGAAGCTGTTCCACGTCGACCTCTCGAAGCGGCCCCCGACCACCGCAAACAAGTCCTTCGCGGCCTTCCGCACGGTCGTGACCGAATACCCGAAGAGCGCCTACTCGTACGACGCACGGCAGCGGATGATCTACCTTCGCGACCGGCTTGCGGGGTATGACGTCGAGGTCGCCAGGTATTACCTGAAGCGCGGCGCCTACATCGGCGCGGCGCGGCGGGCAAAGCTGGTCATCGACGATTATGAGGGTGCGCCGGCAACGAAAGACGCGCTCGCGATCATGATCGTCTCCTACGACAGGCTGGGGATGACAGCTCTCGCCGACGAGGCACGCAGGGTCTACGCGGCGAATTACACCGGCCAGGTGGCCGTGGTCGCGGCTGCGGTCCAGCACCACTGGTGGCACTTCTGGTAGGCGCTAGCGCCGGTAGCCGTTCGTGATGGGGTAGCGCCAGTCGCGCCCGAAGGCGCGGCGGCTCACTCTCACTCCCGGGGGGGCCTGGCGCCGCTTGTACTCGTTGCGCTTGACCAGGTCGAGCACCCTGCCGACCGTGGCACGATCGAAGCCGCGCGCCTCGATCTCATCGACAGACAGGTCCTCCTCGATGAAGGCCTCGAGGATGGGGTCCAGGATTTCGTACGGCGGCAGCGAATCGGAGTCCTTCTGCTCGTGACGCAGCTCCGCCGACGGCGGACGGTCGATGACCCGCTGTGGGATGACCCTGCGCAAACCGTTGCGGTAAGCAGCCAGACGGTAAACCAGCAGCTTGCTGCAATCCTTGATGGGCGCGAAGCCGCCGGCCATGTCGCCATAGAGCGTGGCGTAGCCCACCGCCATCTCGCTCTTGTTGCCCGTCGTGAGCAGCATCCGGCCGGTTTTGTTGGAGATGCCCATGAGCAGCAGCATGCGGCAGCGCGACTGGATGTTCTCCTCCGCCGCATCCGGTGACCGTCCCGCGAACTCATCCTTCAGCGCGGCAAGCGTCGCCTCGAACATGCCTTCGATCGAGAGCTCGCTGTATTTGACGTCCAGCAGGCGCGCCTGCTCGGCCGCATCCTGCAGGCTCATGGGGGAAGTGTAACGCGACGGCATCATGACGGCATGCACCCGATCCGCGCCGAGCGCATCCACTGCGATCGCCAGTGTCAGTGCGGAATCGACGCCTCCGGAAAGTCCCATCACGACGCCGGGGAAGCCGTGCTTGTTGACGTAGTCCCGGACCCCTAGCACCAACGCACTGTAGACGCTGGCTTCGTCGCTCAGCTCCGGGGCAATGTCTCCGGCGACAGGTACTACCTTGCCGCGCCCATGGCGCTCGAAATCGACGAAGTAGGTGCCTTCCTTGAAGGCCGGGGCACGCATGACGACCTCGCCTTGTGCGTCCATCGCAAAGGAATTGCCGTCGAACACCAGCTCGTCCTGCCCGCCCACCATGTTGACGTACGCGATGGGTAAGGCCACGTCGGCCACGCGCGCGCGGACCACGGCTTCCCGCTCTCGCTGCTTATTGCGCTCGTAGGGAGAGGCGTTGATGACAACCAGCAGCTCCGCGCGATCCGACCGCGCAAGCTGTGCGGACTCCGGCTCCCAGATGTCCTCACAGACGAGCAGGCCCACCCGAAAGCCCTTGCACTCCACTACCGTCGGCTGCGCGCCCGCATGGAAGTAGCGCTTCTCGTCGAACACCTTGTAGTTGGGCAACTCAGCCTTGCGGTGGATGGCCGCGATCGCGCCGTCCGCGATGAGCGCGGCGGAGTTGTAAATGGTCGAGCGCGTATATTCCGGAAACCCCACCATGACACGGGGGCCCGACGCCTGGCGGCAGACCTCGTCCAATCCCGACTCGATCTGACGGCGGAAGCCGCGGTGAAACAGCAGGTCCTCCGGCGGGTAGCCGGAGAGCGTCAGCTCGGGGAATGCGACCAGATCGGCCTGGTGCTCGCGGTATGCGTCGCGCGCGCATTCGATCACGCGCGCCGCGTTTCCGTGCACGTCGCCGACCAGCAGGTCGAGTTGCGCGAGCGCGATGCGAAGCGACTCGTTGCGAGGCCCCGTCCCTGCGCCTCGCCCTTCGGGCCGGCTGTCGCCGTCCAAAATCGCTCCCGACGATTTTGTCATGTAATCCTAGCGGCGCTTGGCCTTTCGCCCGGCGGGCGATTTCTTCCTGCCGGCCGTGCGCTTGACCTTGCTGCGCCGGGAGGCCGGCGCCGGAGCGGGCTTCGCCGCCCGCTTCACGGGCCTTGCTGCCGGCTTTTTGGGACGCTTTCGCACCGCCTTCGCTGGCGCCCGTGCAGCCACCGGCGCAGTTGCCGTGGGACGCAAGAGTTTGGCCTTGGCGCTGGCGCGACGACGACGCAGCAGCTCGTTCATCGCGGTGCCGAGCTCCGCGGGCGACTTGACGGTGCGCACGCCAGCCGCCTCGAACGCTGCGTACTTGTCTGCTGCGGTGCCCTTGCCGCCAGCAACGATGGCGCCGGCGTGGCCCATGCGCTTGCCTGCAGGCGCCGTGACACCCGCGATGTACGCCACCACCGGCTTGCTGATGTAGTGGCGGATGAACTGCGCGGCCGCCTCCTCATCGCTGCCGCCGATCTCACCCACCAGGATGATGCCTTCGGTGCCCGGATCGCGCTCGAAGAGCTCGACCACGTCGACGAAGTTGAGGCCGCGCACCGGATCGCCGCCGATGCCGACACAGGTGCTCTGGCCGAGGCCGATGTTGGTGGTCTGGAAGACCGCCTCGTAAGTCAGGGTGCCGGAGCGCGAGACGATGCCGACCGCGCCCTTCTTGTGGATGAAGCCGGGCATGATGCCGATCTTGCATTCATCCGGGGTGATGACGCCGGGACAGTTGGGGCCGACCAGGCGCGTGCCGGACCCCGCGAGCACCGACTTCACCCGCACCATGTCATTGACCGGCACGCCCTCGGTGATGCATACCACCAGCTCGATGCCGGCATCGGCCGCCTCCAGAATGGAGTCGGCAGCGCCTGCCGCCGGCACGTAGATCATGCTTGCGGTCGCGCCGGTTTCCTTCACCGCATCCTTGACGGTGTCGAACACCGGCAGTCCGAGGTGCTTTTGGCCGCCGCGCCCGGGAGTGACGCCACCGACCAGTCGCGTGCCGTAGGCGATCGCCTGTTCCGAATGGAAGGTGCCCTGCTTGCCGGTGAAGCCCTGGCAGATCACTTTCGTGTACTTGTTGACCAGAATGCTCATGCTGGACGCCCTTACTTTCCGGCCGCTAGCGCGACGACCTTGCGCGCGGCATCTGTCAGATCTGTGGCGGCGGTGATGGTCAGGCCACTATTGGCCAGCGCCGTGCGCGCCTTGTCGGCATTGGTGCCTTCGAGGCGCACGACCACCGGCACCTTCACACCCACGTTCTTCACCGCGTTGATGACCCCATCGGCGATCAGATCGCAGCGCACGATTCCACCGAAGATGTTGACCAGTACCGCGCGAACCTTCGGGTTGGAGAGGATGAGCTGAAAAGCTGCCGTCACCCGCTCGCTGGTGGCGCCGCCTCCGACGTCCAGGAAGTTGGCCGGCTGGCCGCCATGCAGCTTGATGAGGTCCATGGTCGCCATCGCGAGTCCCGCGCCGTTGACCATGCACGCGATATCGCCATCCAGCGACACGTAGTTGAGCTCGTGCTCACTGGCGCGGCGCTCCATGGGATCTTCCTGGGAAGCATCGCGCAACTTCGCGAGGTCAGGATGGCGGAACACCGCGTTGGCATCGATGTTGATCTTGGCATCGAGGGCAACGAGATTGCCCGCCTTGGTCACGATGAGGGGATTCACCTCGACGAGGCTCGCATCCTGCTCCATGTAGAGCTTGTACAACGCCGCCGCGATCGACTGGAATTCGGCGATCTGCGGACCCTGGAGCCCGAGGCCGAAGGCGATCTGCCGCGCCTGGTAGGGCTGCAGGCCCGCCGACGGATGCACCGTCACGGCGAGGATCTGCTCGGGCGTCTTCTCCGCGACCTCCTCGATGTCCATGCCGCCGGCAGCGGAGGCGATGAGGGCGATGCGGCCCTTCTCGCGATTGAGCGTCAGCGACACATAGATCTCGCGCGCGATCTCCGAGCCCGACTCCACATACACCCGCTCCACCGGCAGGCCCTCGGGGCCGGTCTGCTTGGTCTTGAGGCGCGTGCCGAGCATGGCGGCGGCGGCGCTGCGGACGGCTTGGCTGTCGCGCGCCAACTTGACGCCTCCGGCCTTGCCGCGGCCGCCGGCGTGAACCTGCGCCTTGACGACCCAGACCGGTCCGCCGAGTGCGTTGGCGGCTGAAACGGCCTCCTCGGCGCTCGCGGCCACGCTGCCCGCGGGCACTGGAATGCCGTAATTCCTGAATATCTCCTTCGCCTGATATTCGTGCAGATTCATTAGGTGATCCTGGAATCGTCCTGACGTGACGTGAACTTTGCATTGTGTCCAAAAAAGGCCACCGCCGCCAGAGAGAGCCCCGGGAGAACAAGGGCGACCCAGGTCGCGGACCGCCGCGGCGCGAAGGTGGTAGAGTCGCGCGCTCCCATCCTCCCCGGGCACCTCCCACTCCGATCGCTCATGCCGGCCACCGCCGCGACCTCGCCCGCCGCCGCTCCCGCCGATATCGCCTGGCGGGTCGTCGGCCTGCTGAATCTCTATCGGGTGCTCGTGCCGGTGGTCCTGCTGAGCGCGCTGCGGCTGTCTGGCCAACCTTTCACGATGGTGCCCCGTCCGGGTCTCTTCCTCGCGGCCTGCGTGCTTTATTTCACCGCGGCGGTGCTGCTCGTCATCGCGCGGCGCCTGCGCTGGTCGACCCTGCGCCTGGTCGCGCTAGTCAATGCCAGTGTGGATTCGACGGCGATCGGAGTTATTCTCTATGCGAGCGGCGGTGTGGCGAGCGGCTTCGGTATCCTGCTCGTGCTGCCCGTGCTCGCCATGGCGACGCTGGCGAAGCATCGCGATGCGCTCCTCATCGCGGCGATGGCCGCGCTTGCCGTACTGGTGCAGCAGTTCCTGGTCGGGCTGAGCGCGCCGATGCATTTCGCCGAGTACACCACGGCGGGCGTGCTCGGCGTGGTGTTGTTCGCCATCGCGCTGCTCGCGTGGCCGCTCGCCAACCGCATCCGCGAGAGCGAGGCGACGCTGCGCCGCCAGGAAGTGGATCTGGCGAATCTCGCCCAGCTTTCGCAGTACATCGTGCAGCATCTGCGCGAGAGCATCCTGGTGGTCGACGATCAGGACCGCATCCGCCTGATCAACGAGTCGGCAGCGCACATGCTTGGCGATGAGAAGGCCTATCCACACGCCCTCCTCGGCGAATCCTCCCCCCGGCTGCTGTATCTGCTGGAGCGCTGGCGCCAGAGCAGCGGCGATACCGGCATCTTCCCTGCGCTGGAGCAGACTTTCGTCGGCGCCGACGGCGCGCAGGTCATCCGGGCGCATTTCGCGCCGCTCGGCACCTCTACGCCCGCGCCCGTGCTCGTCTTCCTGGAGGACACCAGCCTGATCACGGAGAAAGTGCAACAATCGAAGCTCGCGGCTCTCGGCAGGCTGAGCGCCAGCATCGCGCACGAGATCCGAAATCCCGTCGGCGCCATGAGCCACGCCGGCCAGCTGCTCGCGGAATCGCCGCATCTGGAGCCGCAGGAGCGGCGGCTGACGGAGATCATCCGCAACAACGCCGAGCGCGTGAGCGGCATCATCGACAGCGTGCTCAGGCTCTCGCGCCGCGAGGAGGCGAGACTGGAAAGGCTGCCGCTGCAGACCTGGAGCGAGGAGTTCTGCGACGAATTCGTCGAGACCATGCAGTGGCCGCGCGAGCGGCTCAAAGTGAGCGGCCCCACCGGGGAAATCGAAGTCCGCTTCGACCCGAGCCAGCTGCGGCAAATCGTGTGGAATCTCTGCGAGAATGCCATGCGCTACGCCTATCCGGAGCGGCAGGCACTCGCCGCCGGCTCGACGATCGAAATGCGCTGCGGCCGGCTGATGTCGAACAGCCGTCCCTTCCTGGAAGTGGCCGACCGGGGGCCCGGGGTGGCGAGGGAGAACATGGACCGGATCTTCGAGCCCTTCTTCAGCGGCGGCCGCGGAACGGGACTGGGTCTCTTTCTGGCCCGGGAGCTGGCCCAAACCAATGGCTCGACGCTGCTCTATGAGCCACGTCACGGCGGCGGCAGCGTATTTAGGCTGGTATTCGCAGACCCTCGGCGCTGGGAGGTCGAGCATTGAATGCATCCGTGACGAGCACCCGCCCCGAGCCGGTCAAGCCGGCCGTGCTGATCGTGGACGACGAGCCAGACCTGCTCGAGCTCGTCAGCCTCACGCTGAGCCGCATGAACCTGCGCACCCGGACGGCGCCTGACGTCACGACGGCCAGGAAGCTCCTCAAGAGCGAGCCATTCGACCTCTGCCTCACCGACATGCGCCTGCCGGACGGGGACGGACTCGACCTCGTGGCCTGGATTCAGGAGAACCGGGCGACTGTGCCGGTCGCCGTCATCACGGCCCACGGCAACGTCGAGTCCGCCGTCCGCGCGCTGAAGCTCGGCGCCTTCGATTTCGTCTCCAAGCCCCTCGACCTGGGCGTGCTGCGCAAGCTCGTCGGCAGTGCCATCCGTCTGGGTGCCAGCGGCACAACCGATGCTTCCGGGGATCCGAGCAGTGCGCGGCTGATCGGCCACTCGCACGTGATGGAACAGCTGCGCGAGATGATCTCGCGGGTCTCCCGCAGCCAGGCGCCGGTGCACATCTTCGGCGAGTCGGGCACCGGCAAGGAGCTGGTCGCCCGCATGATCCATGAGGCCGGCGCCCGCCGCGAAGGCCCTTTCATCGCCGTCAACTGCGGCGCCATCCCGACGGAGCTGATGGAAAGCGAGCTCTTCGGCCACAAGCGCGGCAGCTTCACGGGCGCGGTGGCCGACAAGAAGGGTCTGGTGCAGACCGCCGAGGGCGGCACACTATTCCTCGACGAGGTCGCCGACCTGCCGCTGCACATGCAGGTGAAGCTGCTTCGCGTCGTGCAGGAAAAGACGGTGCGCCCCGTCGGCGAATCGCGGGAAGAAACGGTCGACGTCCGCATCCTCTCCGCCACCCACAAGAATCTCGCCGAGCTGGTCGCCCAGGGCCTCTTTCGCGAGGACCTGTTCTATCGCATCAACGTGATCGAGCTGCGTGTGCCGCCTTTGCGCGAGCGGCCGGAGGACATTCCGGACATTGCTCAGGTCATCCTGGAAAGACTCGGCCGTCGCTCCGGTATGCAGCCGCCGCATCTCGGCGATGACGCCCTGGAGCTGCTGCAGTCCTATCCCTTCCCGGGCAACGTACGTGAGCTCGAGAACGTCCTCGAGCGCGCGATCACCCTCTGCGTCAGCGGCTTGATCACCGCCGATCACATCAAGCTGCGCACCACGTCCCGCCCGGCCGCAACCGCAACACCCCTGCCAACCGCGGCCGCCAACGCCGGCGGTGCCGCACTCGGTGAGCATCTCGAGGAAATCGAGCGCGACGCCATCGTGAAAGCGCTGGAGAAGACCCGCTACAACAAGACGGCGGCGGCAAAGCTGCTGGGAATGAGCTTCCGCGCGCTGCGCTATCGGATCAAGAAGCTGGGGATCGAATAGGATCTGTCAGCGCGCGAACAGTGCTTGGAGCAGACCCAAGACCAGTGGGTCAACAGCGTTTTCGCCAATTCGTCCAGCTTCGTCATGCGCCACGCGCAATCAACTCAAGATCAGGTTCCGTCGCTTCATAGTGGATGAGGCCGAATTTGGGAAACCGGATCACCACACCCTTCTTTAAGTAGCTCCAGTCCGCCTCGGGCGCCTCTGCGCTGTAGACCCCAGTGTCGATCGAGCAAACCACAACTCCGCCGTCGTCTTCGCCAAGGCGAACGCGATCGCCTAGCATGACCTCTTGTCCATCCGCGTATTTCATTGCTCAAGCCATACCGATCAGTTTGCAAAGGGTTCAATCGGAATCGAGCCAGGGGGTAGGTCTGCAGGCGCCACCGCCCCAATTGGCTGCCAGAAGCACTGGCAGTTATTGGGATTCTGATGAGCCATGTATATGTTGTAATGCGGTCCTTCTACACCGTGCTGCGGCCTTCCGGGTGGCGGCGTGTCGAGCGCACGATACGCAATTGTGCCAAGAGGAACAAGTTTGCCACTTACAGTCTTGCAGGGCGGGCATTTATGGGCCTTGCAGACCTCGTGCACGACAGCCCCTTCGATTCCGGCACCAATGGCTGCTCCGATAACTGTACCCAATCCTGGTTCGACTAATGTTCCAATTTCAGCGCCGGCAGCGACCTGCTTCCCATCAGGATCATCGTTGCTGATCGGGTTGCTCAGTGCATACGCATACGTGGAGTAACTACCTCCTTGCAACCCTAATGGATCGGACTCGTCAAAACGAGCCACCGCGGAATCGTAGTCTCTCAAGTGGTTTTGGTAAGTGCTGCCCCACGCCCCAGCGATCTGCCCCGGGAACCGCAGGTCGTAAGAAAACGCTCCACCTCCTTGCGGATTAGTGCTGGCTGTTTCGGTGCCGAAGGGGCTGGAGAACCAGGTCCACATGAGAACACTATCGCTCGGGCGGATGACCGCTCGCGGAGTATTGAGCTGATCCGTTTCAACGTAGTAGATCGCGACCGATGCCCCACCGGGTCTCAGCGTGGCCACCGGGATATCCCCAAGCCAAACGGTCTCTTGGATGAGGTTCCCCGAGCCGTCGTATTCGCCAAGAATGTGACCGGCTTGATCATAGGCGTATAGCGTGGTTCCCGAGGACCCACTCGCCTGGATCATCTGGCCTAGAGCGTTGTAGACGAAGTTTGTCGTGCCCGAGGTATTGACGATGGTCTTTAGACGCCCTGCATCGTTGTAGGTATCGGTGTCGGCTGAATCATTGAGAGTATTCCCCGCCGCATCGTAGGCATAGGTCCGAGACAAGGTTCCGGTAATCCCGCTGATCTTATTACTCGTAGATGCGATCGAGTAGGTCGAGGGAGTAGTGCCGGTCTGAGTGAGACGGTTCCCGTTCGCATCGTAGGTCCAGCCTTCGGTAACCGAGCTACTTGTGGCGCCGGTCAGCCGATCCAGGGCGTCGTAGCCGTACGTCCAGCTCGATGACCCTGACGCGGTATTCGTGATGCCGCTGATGCGTGAAGCATTGTCGTAGCCCAGAGTCTCCTGGCTCCCTGGGCTAGTGATCCCAGTGATCAGCCCATCGCCGTTGAATGCGCGGCTAAAAGTGGCGCTGTTGCCCCAGGTCCAACCGTCCACAGGCCCGAATGGCTCATAGCTCACGTTCGAGAGCACCGTCGTTCCGTTCACCGCGATACTCGTTACCTGATGGTTGGCATTGTAGCCATACGTGACGGTCTGCCCTGACGGAGTAGTGACTGAGGTGAGGTCCCCGTTCGTGTAGCCATATGAGATCGCGCGAGTCACCCCGCCAACGGTCTGGCTCATCCCGGTCATCTCTCCCAGAGCATCGTAGCCAAAGGTCATCGAGTGATTTGCATCTGAGGCTCCGGTGAGGTGACCAATGCCGTCAGTCCCTTGGTCGTACGTGAAGGAAAGCGTCTGATCAGTCGTGCGACTCAGGGAGTAGGCGATGGAGGCCACCCGATTCACGGTGTCGTAGCTATAGGTTGCGATCGCACCGCGCGCGTCGGTCGAGGTCGCCAGGTTCCCGGCGGCATCGTACGTATTCGTCGTCGACCCGGTATCTGGGCTCAGCTGAGACGTGAGGTCCCCGAAACCATCATAGTCGTACGACGTGGTAAGGCCACGGGGGTCCTTGACCGAGGTCAAATCATCCTCGGCATCGTAGCCAAAGCTCGATATCCCGCTCGCCGGGTTTGTGATCGAGCTGATCCGGTTCAACGCGTCAAAGCTCTCCGCGGTGTTCCGGGAGAGCGGCGCAGCAATGGACGTGGGATTGGCATCGCCGTCGTAGCCAAAAGTGGTGGTGACGGCCGAAGTGCCCGCGGCGTTCACTTCCTGATAGACCTCATCCATCGTATTGATGACCCGCGTGTGGGTGCGGTGGAGGGCTCCGGAAGGGTCGTAGGTGTTCTCCGCGGTCCTATTACCCATGGCATCCAGGGTATAGACGATTTTGTTTCCGAGGCCGTCGCTCACCTGCGTGAGGCGGTGTGCCGCATCATAGGTATACAAGAGGTCACTACCGTCGGGAAAGGTGACCTGCTGAAGGAGCCCGGTAGGATAATAGGAGAAGGCAGCAGCTTGGCCACCGGTTATCCGGGAGGTCAAGCGACCACGAGCATCGTAGGCGAGAGTAGTGACCGTTCCATTGGGGTCCGTGATGGTCAGCGGCCGACCATCCCCATCGTAAGTGTTGTAAGTCGTGACGTGCCCCAGTGCATCGCTCACCGTCTCAAGCTCTCCACACCCGGAGCCCGTCGTACACGTGTAATACGTGTAGGTGGTGACGTTCCCACGCGGATCTTGTGCAGTGAGGATCCTACCGTAGCCATCGTACGTATCGATCCGAGTACGCACGGCGTTTGTCACCGTGTCGGTAATCGTCTTAGTGAGTACGTTGTCCGTCGAGTCATACGTATATGCGGTAGTATGATTCGGCTCGGTAATGAGATCAGGTTGGCGCCAATTGGCATCCCATTGCGTCGTGATCGTTCGCGCCTGCGCTGTCCCGTAAGCCTCCGTGCGCGACGTCTCCAGGTTCCGCGTCAAGTCATAGGAGTAGACGGTTTCATTGCTCTTATTGTCGTAACCCGACGCAATGTTTCCGTTTGCATCATAGGTGAAATTCGACTGCGCATCCGAGCAGGTAGGGCATCCTGGCGACATCCACATGAATTTTGTTACGCCATTGCCAATGGCCTGATAATGGTATCGCCTCTGAGTGCCGAGAGGGTCAGTTACGATTTCGCCGTTGTTCTCACCACCGTATGCGTACCCGGTAATCAGGTACTCGCTGATCGTATATTGATCGACTCCACCCGCCAACTGGGAGGAGTAAGCCTGCCCGGCGTTATACTCAATCGTCGCGTAGCGACTGCCATTCTCGTCGACGATGCCCGTGAGGGCGTACGGAGTGCTGGTGTTCCCTATATAAGCTGTTTCATTATAGAGGTACTGTTTAGATGACGAATCCGGATACTGGACTGCAGACAATAAGGACTGAGCGGCATAGACGGACAGAGAGTAAGAGTACGTGTAAACCGCCCCGCCAGGATCTGTCATTGTGGAGATTTGGCCCTGACCATTGTAGGTAAAGTTCAGCTGATGGCCGAAGTTATCCGACACGGTTATCAGCAAGCCCGGATTCGGCGCAATTTCGGGCGGTGTAGAGGCCGTGCTGTAAATCATTGCAACAGACGCGCCGCCGCGGTATGTGATAGAGGTCAGATTGCCTGAGGTGTCGTAGAACTCCTCCGTGTCGTCGGCACCGACAAACTCCCATCCAGTAGCCGTACCGCCGCTCTGTAACTCAACCAGCTTATCCACCGCGGTACCAAATTCCTGGTATTGTCCGTTGACCAAGGTGAATACCCTGTGATATCCGTCGGGTCGCAAGGCGCGGACCGCTCCTCCTGGATAGAACCAAAGTCGCCGCTCGTACGAATGTGTCCATCCTTGCCCCACGGCACCCAAGGATGCTCCCGGCCCAGCGATCGCGCCTGCGTAGTTATACGTTCGTATGAAGCGAAGCGGGCTCGCCGCGCCGCCGGAATAATCTATCTCCTGCTCTATTTCGTTACCGAGTGCAGGATCTATCGGATCCCCCACTCCCTTGTTGGCTTGACCCGCTTGGCAGCACTGCGCTGCCGGGCGCCAGCAGAATCCATCAGGAAAATTTGCCGTTGCCGTAGTCCGGGCATCGAGCCATGCTGGGGGGCATGACAAAGGTCGATTTCTCTGACCGTAGTACGTACGCCCCGTGGGCTGTGTACAGTTTGATTCGTAGTATTGGGTTGCTGAGATGTCTGGAGTCGTGAAGACTTCGTAGCCATTGCCGCTGTAAGGCTGCAGATTCCACTGGTACGGGGGCAAGGGGGCTTGGGCAGTATCGCAACCAAGGCTAAGGGCTGAAATTGCGTCCGAGATATCCTGATCAGAGTTCAGGTTGAATGTCGGCTTATTTCCGCCCATCGAGGGAGGAAGAATTACCCAGAGCGTGTATTCGCCTGATTTGTCGACTATTAACGGAGCTGTGCAATCCGCCTGTCCGCCGTCCTCGATACAGGTACTGTAGGCCTGGCCGCTTGCTACTCGAGGCGTGAATGCCAATGAGGCGATCAGTAGAAGTAGACAGTAGAATGAGCAGACGACGACAAAAGCGCGGCTGCGTGAAAAGTGCCCCCTGATCATACGACCCCCTGCACTGTTCCCGGACTTCATGTTGGCCCGGAAGATCTGCCTCACCAGCCCTCTCCCGAGCTGCACTCGATCGTGCTCCCGCCGAAACCAAAAATCAAGCCATCCTTGGTGACGCACCGTCTGGAGGGTGTTATGCAACTATTCCGACAGCGCGAGCGCCCGAAGATTAGGAATCGCGGAGCGTGCTTGCCAAACAGCCGGTGCGCGAGCTGATATTGAGACTCTTGCGCACAATGTGATAGTTTGGCGCGCTATATGCATACCGAGTCCGCCGCACGCCGATTGCAACCGCGCATCACAAATAGCGACTGGCTGGTACTGCGGGGGATGCGGCCGGCGATCGAGCGAATGGCGGCGCAGGCGGGGCGCACCAGCGCTACGGCAGTGGATCTGGGTTGCGGCTCGCAACCCTATCGTCCGATCTTCGACGCGCGCGGCATAACGTACCGTGGCGCGGACCTTGAGAATGCGGATATCCGCATCGACGAGAATGGACGCGTGGATCTCGCGGATGGTAGCGCTGATCTGGTGCTCTCGTTTCAGGTGCTGGAGCACGTGCGCGATGTCAGGCAGTACCTCGCCGAGGCGTTGCGAATCGTGCGCAAAGACGGTTGGCTCCTCCTCTCGACGCATGGGACATGGCTCTACCACCCGCACCCCGAGGATCATCACCGCTGGACGCGGCAGGGGCTGCTGGCGGAGCTGGCGGCCAGCGGGTTCGAGACGACTGAATGTGTCGCGGTCGTAGGCCCGCTCGGGTGGACGACCATGGTGCGCCTGACGTGCTGGTACCAGGCCTGCAGGCGGATTCCGCTGATCGGTCGGCCACTTGCGGGTCTCGTGGCACTCGTCATGAATGCACGAGGATACGTCGAGGAGCTGATCACACCCGAGTGGGTGCGCCGCGACAACGCATGCGTCTACGTGACGCTGTCGCGGGTCAACTCCCGCAGCTCGAGCAGCGGCCGGATGAACTTCTCGTAATTGCGCCAGCGGCCCACCGATCTGGAATAGATCGGCTGCCGTACCTGCCAGTTGCTGGCGGTCAACACGGAGCGCTGCGTCTTGTGGAATTCCAGGCAGCGCGAATCCCATTCGAGGCCGGCGAACTCGATGATCCTGCGGCTCCAGGTCTCCGGCTCGGCAATCAGGTCCGCATAAGGCACCAGCAGAAGCACGCCCTCCGGCAGAGCGGTACGCCAGTGCGCGATCAGGCGGTGATGCTCGCGGTAATAGTGCGCCAGATCCGACAGGTCCATGGTGAAGTTCGCCGCGTTGGCGAAGTCCTGGAAATAGCACGATAGACAGTTGTCGATGGGATCGCGCTGCACATAAATGATCCGCGCCCGCGGCAACACCTGATGAATCAGGCCCAGATGATCCGTATTGAACGTCGACTTGTCGACGATGCGCACCGCGCTCGAGGAGTGCTGCTCCAGAACCTTCAGATATGACTCGCCCAGCTTCCTCGCAAGCGGCTCATCCAGCCCCTTGGCCGTGCCCTCGTGTTGCTTGCGTGCGGCAACATTCCAGAAATCCAGCTCGCCGGCGCCCAGAGCCTGAGGATGCGAGGCGATGATCTGCTCCACGAGGGACGTTCCGGAGCGCATCATGCCGGTAACGAAGACCGGTCTCGCGGAATCGGTAGCGCCCTGCGCTGTCCGAGCAAGTCGCTCCGCTGTGTATCCGCTGATCGTTTCATCGACGAACTTCGTGCGTGCCGCACGATCGTAAGGTGCGACGAGCAGCTTCTGCAGCTCATTCGCACGCTTGTATTGCTCGAACGCCCGCGAATGCTTGCCGAGATCATCGAAGTACTTGCCCATCGCGTAGCGCAGCTTCAATTCCTCGACCGCCGGGACACCTTCTGCGAGCGTACGCTCGACCCCCTGCAGCCAGTCTTTGTCGACATCCGTCATCCGTCGCAGCCCGGCGAGCAAGGCCCAGGCTCCGGGATGTCGTGGGTCGGTCTCAAGAGCTGCCCGGTGGCACTTCTCCGCATCCTCGAAGCGCCCCTCGATGCCGGCCAGCCATCCCAGAGATGCGAGCGTCGCCGCATCCTGCGGCTTCATGCGCAGCGCTTTCTCGAAATATTCCCGTGCCTCCCGCAGGCGGCCACGCATGCCGAGAGTGAGGCCCAGACTCGCCAGCGCTTGCACATCCTTGGGATCCTGCTTGACCGCACGACGTAACGCCGTCTCGGAGGCAGCGAATTCGCCTTTGTCGCGCAGCAAAGTTCCGAGGTTGAGATGTGCTGCTGCGAAATTCGGTTTCAACTCGACGGCACGCCGGATCACGGTCTCCGCCTCGCCAAATCGGCCCAGGCAGCACAGTACTGCGCCCAGTTTGGCAAGCACATCGGCGCGGCGACTATCCAAAGTCACCGCCTCCTCTAGTCGCTTGGCAGTCTCGGCGTACTTGCCCTGCGCGAACAGGGAGTCGGCTTCACCAAGAAGGATCGGGAGGCGCTTCGCCGATCGTCCAGCCGCTTCCTTTGCGACGCCGCTGTTTGGGGGAATGACGGCCTTATCCCCCGTGAAGAGGAGCTGCATCAGTACGACTTGAGTGAGCTCATCAGCCGAACCGGCATCGAACCCGAGCTCCAACAGTCTCCACTTGAACGAATTCAGCAGCTTGGCGCGCTTGAAGAGGTTCAGCTTCAGCGCACCGGCCTCCCGCGCGATCCGCTGGCGAAATCGCGGCACGTGCTGGCGCCAGTCCTTTGGTGCGCCGCTCTTATTGCCTGCAGCCGCCGCGGAGGACCGCTCAGGCAGGAAGTGATCGGCCAATGTCGCCCCGACAGCGACCGCATCGCGCGTATTGAACCAGTCGAGAAGCATGCCTGTGGGCCGCCGCAATGTGGCTAATCGGGTGGTAGCGGCAACGTAGCTGAATTGGCACTACCTGGCTAGCTCCGCCTGCGTGATTTGGCGTGTGGCGTCACGTTTTTGCCGCGGTACCGCGCGCGCAGTCACGCGAACTGTGGAAAATCCGTGGATAATCCGTCAATTGCGCCCCGCGAAACACCTTAGCCATCGATGTCGGCCCCGAGACCCCTGCGGCTGTTGACCGTAACCAATTATTTCCCGTCCCACGGCGGCGGAATAGAGCGCGTGGCCGAGCGGCTGATCGCGGAATTCGGCCGACGCGGGGTGGTTGTGGAATGGATCTCGGGCGATACGGATCCGCCGCCGGAGTCGACGCCCGATCGGGCGGTCGTCGCGGTAAGAGCATTCAATATGGTCGAGCGCATCACTCAGCTGCCCTACCCGATCTGGTCGCCGTCAGCGTTGCCCTCCCTGTGGCGCGCCATCGGCAGGTCCGATGTCGTCCATGTGCATGAGCATCTCTACTTCGGCAGCATCCTCGCTGTCTGTTTCGCACGCCTGCGCGGTCGTCCCGTGGTCGTCACACAGCACATGGGCGCGCTTGGTCTGCGTGGGCGGTTTCTGACCGCCCTGTACGCTGCAATGGCCCGCGGTCTGGCGGTATTGATCTTCGGTCTGGCAACCCGGATGGTGTTCATCAGCGCCAATGTCCGCGAATTCTTCCGGCGCGGAAAGTGTGCGAAGAGTCGGCTGGTTTTCAACGGCCTCGATCCCCTTCGATTCAGGTCCATAACCGAAGAGCAGCGACAGCGGATTCGTGCGGAGCTCGGAATCGAGCCCCGGCAGCGGATGATCCTCTTCGTCGGACGGTACGTGAGGAAAAAGGGTCTGCACATCCTCCAGTCGCTGACATCCCGCGTTGCAGAGGCGCGATGGGTCTTCGTCGGCTCCGGCCCGGAGGATCCTTCCCTTTGGAAGCGTGACAACGTGGTGGTGCTCGGCAGGGTTCAGCATGACCGACTCCCCGGCATATACCAGGCCGCGGATCTCCTCATCCTTCCGAGCTCCGGCGAAGGGCTGCCGCTGGTGGTGCAGGAAGCGCTAGCATGCGGCCTCGGAGTCCTCTCGACAGAAGAGGTTCGAGAGGCCTGCCCGGCGGCAAAGGACATGATCCGGGCACATGCGACTCCCCGTACCACCGCCGATATCGATGGTTGGGAACAGGCGCTCCGCGAAGCGCTCCTCGACGTCAGGTACCTCGAGGAGCGAGAGGACCGTGCGCGTCACGCGCACCGCCTGTGGTCCTGGGAAGACTGCGCATCGCAATACCTGCTCCTATTCGACGAAATCACTTCCAAACCAGGGCTCGAAAGCGTGCAATGACGCGAGAACTCCCATGACCGATCAAGAAGCCTATCGCGAGCAGTACGACACCCTCTGGCGAGACCTGTGGGCGAATACGCACGCGGGCGGCCCCATGGCTCGCACCCGCTATCGCCTCGCCCTGCGTTGGTTATCGTTGGTACCCGAAAGCTCCGCACGGACGCTCGATGTCGGCGCCGGCAACGGCGCGTTCATGCTGCAGGCGCTCAATCGCTCGCCGCGGCTCGAGATCTATGGCGCGGAATACTCACAGGCCGCCATCGACCTCGCGCACCCCGCAATCAAAGACCGCCTGGCCCGATGTGACCTGCAGGGCACCCAGCCGCTGCCGTGGGGCGGCGGATTTCAGCTCATCAGCTGCATGGAAGTCCTCGAGCACATGCCCGACGATGCGCTGGCGCTCGAGCACATAGCGCGAGCACTCTCCCCCGGGGGACGCCTGTTCGTTTCCGTTCCCGCCTGGCAGTCACTCTGGGGCCCGCAGGACGTCGCGGCCGGCCATGTGCGTCGTTATGAGCCCACCGTGCTGAGGGAGCGCATGGAGCGTACCGGCCTCAGGATCAGACGCATGAAATGCTGGGGAGGTCCATTCGCGCGGATCTATCTGCGCGCAGCCGACATGATAGGTCCCGAGAAAGTAATGAGCGTACGCCCGAGCGGCATCGCGGGACTCGCGGCCGGGGCGATTTATCAGTTCCTCAAGCTGGACGATGCGCTGTCGTTTGGGCGTGGCCCGCAGCTTCTGGCACTGGCTGAAAAGCCATCATGAGGCGTCGCGCAGCATTCCTGATGGCCGCGCAGCTTGCGCGCTTCGGTGCTGTCGGGCTCGTCTGTCTCGGCGTGAGCACCGCGGTGTTGGCGGCACTCCATGACCTCGCCGGTCTCTATTATCTCGTCGCCTTCGGCATCGCGTTCTGTGTCGGCAACATCCTTGGCTACTTGCTCAACGGACGTTTTACTTTTACGGTTCGGGCCACACGCCTGGGCGCATCCCGCTACCTACTGCTCAATGGCACCCTGTTGGTTGTCAACTCCTTGCTCATGAAGGCGCTGGTGGACGGCGCCCACGTCTGGTACATCGCCGCCTCCCTGCTGCTCGCCGTGGTGAATACGCCGATGAGCTTCCTCCTTCATCGAGCCTTCTCCTATTCGGTGCAGTCGCTGCAGCGCCAACAGGGTGCGACAACGCCGTAGCCCGTCGCACGGGATCCGCTAGCTCCCCGACGGCAGGACGCGCAGAAAATCACCATCGCTTCGCCGGCCGCATACGACCCGCAAGCGCGCGCGCTCCCAGTTGAGCTCCGAGCCGGCATCGAGCAGGCGACCGCGACCGCTGCCGATCAACTTCTCGAATGTGACCTTGCCAGCGTGCACCCAGGCGAATACATCGGTATTCGAATACCGGCGCACCCAGAAATAGCCCTTCCGATCGCTGCCCGTAAGGTAGGTCTCCGGTCGCCGCGGCTGAAAGAGCGTCGGGCAGGCGTCCTCGAGTCGATCCAGGGCGAGATTGGCTGAGGGTTCCGTTGCAGCCAGCGCCTCCCATCGCCCGGGATCGGGTACGAGCGGACAGGTGACCAGGTAGCGCGTATACCAAGCGGATGCCGGCAATTGCGGCAGCGCTCCCCCGGCGGTCACGATCTCCAGCTTGGGAGTTGCTCGCGCCACGACCCTGTGACAGCTGTTCGAATCGACCCGTAACCCGAAGGGCTCGACCGCATCATTGACGTTGTCAAGGTGCGGAACGTCCGTATCGTGCTCGGCGTCAACGCGTGAGTCCAGGACGAGGACACGCAGGTTCGGCGAGAACCGTTTTATCAGCTCACGGATACGCGCTCCGTTTACCCCATCGGGCCCGAGCACGTAGTCTCCTTCGAGATTGATGAACGCCGAGCCCGCAGGCAGATAAGGCACGACGAAGGAGTTCGATTGCACGCCGACGCTGAGATAGAGAGCCGGCTGCGAGCCGATGGCTTGTGGTAGCGAAACGCCAAACCACGGCTCCCCAGCCCACGGATAGTGCGGCCGGTACACCGCGCCCGTCTGGACCTGGTAGATCTGCACAAGCAGGATCGCCGCGGTGGCGCACACGAGCACTCTGCGCCATGCGAGCAGGAGCCGGGAAGCGAGCGCCACGACCAGTACCGCCGCCACGCAGGCCATCGGAATGAAGTAGCGGCTGTTACCGAACAGCCTCAGCCACAGCACCCAGTTGACGAGGAACGCGCAACCGAGCGCGAGCAGCGCGCGGCCATCCGCCGATCCGCCTGCCTCGTGCAGGGCCGTCTGTCCGACCGTCTGTCCACCTCCCGAGCGGCTCATCCGTCCGGCAAGCACCAGCAGCACCGCAAGCACGATAAGCAGCGCGTAGCGCAGATCCGGCGCTGGCCTCTCAACGTGCACCATCCGCACGTGCGCCATCATCGCAAAGGGGCGCCAGAGGGCGGCAGCCAGCGAGGTTGGAATAAAGCGGTAATCCACCACAGGTGCGGTCAGATACTGGGGCGAGCGGAACACTCCGTTGAAAAGAGGAAAGAGTGGATTGCCGAAATACCGCTCCAGCCGGATGGACCACGGGAGCGCCACCAGTGCAAAGCTCAAACCGGCGCCCAGGCCATAGAGAACCATGCAGCCAAATCGCTTCGGCCACCTGACCGGCAGGAATAGCGGCACGACCGCCAGGGAGATGGCCTCCAGTGAGTTGGTCAGCTTGAGTGCCGTCGCGGCGCCGAGCAGAAAGGCGGCACCGGCGATGCGCCAGGCGCTGGGGTTACGGACCGCCCCGACGAGAACCAACACACCCGCGAGCACTAGCTCGCCGGTGGTGATGTCCGCGAAGCTGGATCCGAACTGCTCCATGAGCACCGGATTCGCGAAGGCCAGCAACACCGCACAGGCCCCCAGGGCAATGCGGCCACGGGCGTTGCGGCACGGAGTCACGACGAGCGCCAGCTCGTAGGTCAGCCAAAGGATGGCGCTCTGGATGACAGCGAGAATCCCGGCCACCTCGAGCGCGCTCAGTCCTGAGGCGACCAGCAGGTAGAATGGAGCATACACATAGGGGATCAGATACGACTGCGGCGCCGCGGCAAAGTAGTCGAGACCGAAGCGGTCGTGAACGGCGCTGAATCCCGCGTAAAGGTGATAATCCAGCGTGTCCCACTGCATGTCCTTGCCGAGGCGATAGCTGGTCACCAGCGCCAGCAGCATGCAAGCGACGTAGATCAGGAAACGCGGTGAGGTCGCGATCCGCTTGAGCAGCGAGACTGGCGGGATGGCGCTCCTGGGCGGCGCCGCCTGACATTCCACGGAGCTCATCTGAAGGCGCTCAGCGCGGCCCTGTCACTCGCAGAAAATCGCCGTCCGCGCCGCGACCGCAACTCGCACGCAAAGGCGCCTTCTCCCAGGCGCTCTCCGGGCCGGCGTACTTCTCCTGACTCATGAACGCCTGAAATCGCACCCAGCCTTTGGCTACCCATACGAACATATCGGTGTTGGGATACTGTCGCACCCAGACGTACCCGTGCGCCTCGTCTCCCATCAAGTAGGTCGTCGGTCGGCGCGGCTGAAAGAGCGCGGGACACGCATCCTCCAAGTGATCGAGGGCGAGATTGGCGCGGCTCTCGCCGGTGACGAGCGCCGGGTCGCGCGCTTTCGCAGTCACGACTCGGCAAGTGATGAAATATCCGGTATTTACCTTAGCCATTGAGGGTGTAGACGGCGCTCGTCCTGTTACGGTGCCAATCGCTGGCGAGCTTATGCCGCGGGCGACGATGGGCGCGCAGTCGCTGCTATCGATCTGCAATCCGAACGGTTCGAGCGCGTCGTTGGTGTTAACCATCTTCGGCAAGTCGACGTCGTAGCTCGCGTCGCGCCGGCCGTCACGCATCAGCATCCGAACGTTTGGCCAATAGCGCGTGACCAACTCCTTGATGTGCTTCCCATTTTCTCCCTCGGGTCCCAGGGTGTAGTCGCCCTCGAGGTTGATGAAGCCGGATCGCGGCCCCAGGTAGGGCGCAAGGAACGAATCTGATTGGATGCCGATGCTCAAATAGAGATGGGAGCTGGCCAGACTCTTCGGCACCGAGACCTCGAACCAGGGCTCGTGATCCCAGGGAAGACCTGGTGAATATTCCGCTCCGAAGTGAACCTGATAGAACTGGACCAAGAAGACCGCCAGCAGCAGATAATTGCGCAGCTTCGGCCGCTCCGAGCAGAGGCGAAAGAGCATGGCCATGACCACAACCGCGGCAACGCAGGCCATGGGAATGAAATAGCGGCTGTTACCCGATGCCGCCAGCCAGAGAATCCAGTCCGCGACAAAAGCCCATCCGAGAGCCGCGAGCGCCGGTCTGGAGCTTTCACCGGGCTGTGCAGCGATCCCACGCCGGCGCCTCCATGCCCATGCGAGAAGCGAAAGCACGGCCACGACCAACAGCAGAGCGTATCGCAAATCGGGCGCCGCCAACTCCGCATGGATCAGGCCGCGCGGACTGACCATGGCGAACGGGCGCCAAAGCGCTGCGCCGAGCGATGGCGGAATGAACCGGTAATGGATGATCCGCGCGGTCGTGAACTGCGGCGAGCGAAAGATGCCGTTCAGCATTGGGAAGAACGGATTGCTGAAATGCTGCTCGAGGCGAATGGACCAGGGCACGGCTACCGCCGCGAATCCCACTATCCCCGCCACGACGAATAGCGCCGCAGATCGAAACCTGTTTCGCCAGCCTCCCGGAATGAAGAGCACCATCACGCCGGCAGCGACGGCGTGGAGGGCATTCGTCAGCTTGAGCGCACTCACACAGCCCAGCAGCAGCCCTGCGCACACAACGCGCATGGCGTTCGGGCTGCGAACGGCTCCGACGAGGGACAACCAGCCGGCGAGGACTATCTCTGCGGTGAGGACGTCGGCGAAACTCGCGCCGAACTGGTTGATGAGTACCGGATTGGCATATGCCAACGCGACCGCGCAGATCGCCAGCGCCAGACGGGCTCTGGGCGTCATCGGCGCCGCGACTACCAGGGCCAGCTCGTACACCAGCCACAGAATGACGCTTTGCACGGCCGCCAGGACCAAAGCGACCTGGAGGGCCGTCAGGCCGGAAGAGACCAACAAATAGAACGGCACGAGGACGTAAGGGTTCAGGTAGCTCTGCGGCCCCGCTGGAAAGTAGTCCTGGCCGAAGCGGTCGTGCAGCGCGCTGAAGCCGGCATAGAAATGATAGTCGAGCGTGTCCCAGGCCATGTCCTTGCCGAGGTGATAGCTCGTCAACAGGGCGGCCAGCGTGCAGCAGCAATAAACGATGAAGCGCCGCGCGGTGATGAGACGGGTCAGGCTCTCGAGCAAAGAGGGGCGCCGCACGAGAGTCAGCGCCTCATCCATGGAGCTCATGCGCGATGCTCGTCCTCGTCCGAAGGACGAACGTCGATCAGCCCAAGGAGAAACGAGGCGAACAGTATTTCTCCACCGGCCAGCATGAAGGTCACCGATGGAATCGCGATCCGCATCATCGACACAGGATCCAGCGCACCCAGGCGGGCGCGGGCCCACGTATCGACCGAATACACCGCCAGCAGGAGGCCCGCAAGACCGAGGGAGGCGCCAAGCAGAATACCCCGCTCCAAAGTGAAGAACCGCAGGAACCGCGCCAGGTTGCGCGTCATCGGCAGGAGGTTCTTCACCACACCGACGGTGCGCGCCACGAGTGAGAAGAGCATGAGCTGCAGCCCGAGAATCGTGGCGCCGGCGGCATACAGCATGGTGTGGATGTCGAAGCCAACACCGTGAATCACGATCGGTCCGCGCAGGATCGCGAGCTCCGCGGCGACCCCGGCGGCAATCAGGCAGGCGCCGGGATAGAGGAGCAGCCACCGCGGACTCATCATCAGCAGGAAGCGCAGATGTCGCCAGCCGTCCCGCCAGCTGCGCAGATGCGGCGGCCGCGACCGGCCTGCCGGTGAGAGCACCGTCGGAACCTCCGCTATGCGCCAGCGGGAGAGCGCCGCCTTGACGATCATCTCGCTCGCGAACTCCATGCCGGGCGCCTGCAGTCGCAACTCCAGCGCGGCGTCACGCCGCACTCCGCGCAGACCGCAGTGGAAATCGCCGATGCCGCAGGAGAAGAACAGTCGGCCGAGGAAGCTCAGCACCGGATTGCCGAGGTATCTGTGTAGCCATGGCATCGCGCCGCGGCGGATGCCCCCGCGAAAGCGGTGGCCGATGACCATGGTGTTGCCGGCGCGCAGGGACTCGAGGAAGGTGTCCAGCTCAGAGAAGTCGTAGCTGTCGTCCGCATCTCCCATGATCACGTACCGGCCCCAGGCTCCCTCCAGGCCAGCGAGCAGGGCGCTGCCGTAACCCTTGGCCGGCACATGGATCACCCTCGCACCCGCACCCGAGGCAAGCGCGGGCGAGCCATCGGTCGACCCATTGTCCGCGACCAGTACTTCGCCCGCGACGCCGGCCCTGCGCAGGAACCCCTGTGCTTTGCGCACGCAGGTCGCGACGGTCTCCGCCTCATTGAGGCAAGGCATGAGGATCGTCAGCTCGAGCTCAGGCGTCACCAACTGCTCGATATTGTCTCGGAGGCGAGCGATTGCAGCCATTTGGAATCTCTCATAGCGCGGCTCCGCCGCTCGCGGCGGCACGTCAGCGCGGAGTGTAGTTCGGGTGCGTAGGATTGCTAAGCGTGCCGCGGGCATTATGTCTTTCGCAGAAAGTAGACCGGTGTGATTGGCTCGTCAGATTCAAAGCGGTCGGATAACGCGCGCGGTCCCTCTGCCGATGCAGGCAAGACGGATTGGGCAGCGAGCTAGTCGAGGTGTAGTGACAGTTTGCGTCACTTTGTGACGCGCGGCTCGGCGTCGCTGGTCAGCGACCACGCACTAAGTCAAGTGGCGGCGGACGGTAAGAGCAGCATTTTTTCTAATTAATTCAGGTACTTATTCCGTTTGTCATCCTTTGGCATAGGCCTTGCTTTGACCTGATCAGCAGGCGGCCTTTTGCGCCTCTGCGTGAATCTCTCAACAATCGAGGAGCCTAGCTCATGAAATCTGCGCAAAAGGGTTTTACCCTGATCGAGTTGATGATCGTCGTCGCGATCATCGGCATCCTGGCGGCCATCGCCATTCCCGCGTACCAGAACTACGTCATCCGCGCGCGTATCACTGAGGGTCTGAACCTCGCTGCCGCCGCTGAAACGACCGTTGCCGAGAACGCTGATAATGGCGCCTCGAGCCTGGTGCTGGGTTGGACATCTCCGGCCTCTACCACCAACGTCTCTAGCGTCACAGTCGCCAGCACGTCGGGCCTGATCACCGTCACTTACACTGCGGTGGCCGCTAACGTCGTGCTCACGCTGAAACCGCAGGTGGACGGCGCCAATCTCGTCGGCGGTACGGTGCCCTCTGACGCGATCACGTGGCTGTGCCAGGTGACCGACCCGACCCAGGACAAGTACGTCCCGTCGAACTGCCGCAAGTAATATTGCTGCAATCGAGCATTCCCCAATGGACCCGAAGCCCCTCTCCGGAGGGGCTTCTTCTTTTGGGAGGCCGTTCACGCAGGGGGTACCGGACCTGTGCCACCATGGGAGAGATTTGACAATTGCCTGAGCCTCCGGCTCCGGTAGACTTGAGACCCACGGGGCTGATCCGATTGTCGTAAGTCCATGAACGAGAACGCTTCTCTGGTGCTTGGAGGCGCCCGTACCGGGCTGGGGGGACTGCCTCAGCGCCTCGTGCAGGACGGCGTCGTCGATGAAGCGGCCATGCTGGAGGCCATGAATGCGGCCAAGGAGCGCCGCACCAACATCGTGACGCAGCTCGTCTCGAGCGGCGCCGCCAGCGCGCGCGACATTGCCGTGGCCGCCTCGAACGAATTCGGCGTTCCGCTCTTCGACCTGGATGCGATCAACCTCGACGCGGAGACGGTCCGGGTCGCCAACGACAAGCTCATAGCGAAGCATAGGGTCCTGCCGATCTTCCGCCGCGGCAGACGGCTCTTCCTGGCGGTCGCGGACCCGACCAACCAGCACGCCATCGACGAGATCAAATTCCAGACCAGCCTCGGCATCGAGGTGGTGCTCGTCGAGGAAGACAAGCTGCAGAAGGCGATCGACAAGGCCATCGAGCAGGCCGAAGCGGCGATTACACCGCTCGCCGGCGACGATGATGTCGATCTCGATGCGCTCGAAGTCACGGGCGGTGACGACGAGGTCGACGACAAGATCAGCCGTGATGATGTGGAAGATGCGCCCATCGTCCGCTTCGTCAACAAAGTGATGCTCGATGCCATTCGGCGTGGTGCTTCGGACATCCACTTCGAGCCTTACGAGAAGACGTACCGGGTGCGATTCCGCATGGACGGTATATTGAAGGAAATTGCACAGCCCCCCGTGGCGCTCGCGCAAAAGCTGTCGGCGCGCCTCAAGGTCATGTCGCGGCTGGACATCGCGGAGCGGCGCGTGCCCCAGGACGGCCGCATCAAGATGAAGCTGTCGAAGAACCGCGCGATCGACTTCCGCGTGAGCACCTGCCCGACGCTCTTCGGCGAGAAGATCGTGATGCGTATTCTCGATCCCTCGCAGGCGATGCTCGGGATCGAGTCACTGGGCTACGAGCCCTTCCAGAAGGCGCTCTACGAGAAATACCTCGCCAAACCGCAGGGCATGATCCTGGTGACCGGCCCGACCGGCAGCGGCAAGACGGTCTCGCTCTATACCGGCCTCAATATCCTCAACCGCGAGGATACCAACATCTCCACGGCCGAAGATCCGTCGGAAATCAACTTGCCCGGGGTGAACCAGGTCAACGTCAACCCCAAGGTCGGATTGACTTTCGCCGCGGCGATGCGCGCCTTCCTGCGTCAGGACCCGGATGTCATCATGGTGGGTGAGATCCGTGATCTGGAGACCGCGGAGATCGCCATCAAGGCGGCTCAGACGGGCCACCTGGTGCTTTCCACTCTGCACACCAATGATGCGCCCCAGACCTTGACCCGACTGATCGACATGGGGGTCAAGCCGTACGCCATCGCGACATCGGTCAGCCTCATCATCGCGCAACGTTTGGCACGACGCCTTTGCAGTCAATGCAAGCAGCCAATGGATATTCCGGAGGAAGCGCTGACCAAGGAGGGCTTCACCCACGACGACGTCAAGGGTGGCCTGCGAATATTTGCACCCAAGGGCTGCTCGGTCTGCACGGATGGCTACAAGGGACGGGTGGGGATCTATCAGGTACTGCCCATCACCGACGCCATCGCGCGCCTGATTCTCGCCGGCGGCAGCGCGCCGGATATTGGTGATATGGGCAAGAAAGAGGGCGTGTGGGATCTGCGCCGCGCCGGCCTCGAGAAAGTCAGGGCGGGTCTGACGAGCCTCGAGGAAATCAACAGCGTCACCATCGACTGACGAAGGACGGAGCAACCATGGCCCCAGCAGCAACCGCCAGCGTCAAGACGCTCAAGCGCGATCTTTCCTTCGCATGGGAGGGCCGCGACAAGCGCGGCAATCGCGTCAAAGGCAAGAGCCTCGCGCCCGACGAGGGGGCTCTGCGCAGCGAGCTGCGCCGGCAGGGCATCGCGCCCTCGCGCATCAAGAAGCAGGCGCAGAGCATGAGGGGAGGCAGGGTCAACGCAGCCGACATAGCGATATTCAGTCGTCAGCTCGCGACCATGCTGGCGTCCGGCATTCCGATGGTGCAAGCGTTCGACATCGTCGGCAGCGGCAGTGAAAAGCCGTCTTTGCAAAAGCTGATTCTCGACGTCAAGGCGGATATCGAGGCCGGCACCTCACTGCATGAGGCGCTCGCCAAGCATCCGCTCTACTTCGATGATCTCTACGTCAATCTGGTGGAGGCCGGCGAGCAGGCCGGCGCGCTCGAATCGCTTCTCGACAAGGTTGCGACCTACAAGGAAAAATCGGAGGCGATGAAGAAGAAGGTCAAGAAGGCCCTCTTCTATCCCGCAGCGGTGGTCGCGGTCGCCTTCATCGTGACGATCGTCTTGATGATTTTCGTGATCCCTGAATTTCAAAAGCTGTTCGAGGGCTTCGGCGCGAACCTGCCCGCGTTCACCCAGTTGGTGATCAACGTGTCGCTGCTGGTCCAGCACCAGGGCATCTATCTCGCAGTCGTCTTCGGGGCGATCGGCTACGCTTTCTTCTATTTCAAGAAGCGCTCGCGCAAGATGCGCGAGATACTCGACCGGATATCCCTCAAGGTTCCCATCATCGGCCCCATCATGAACAAGGCGGCGATCGCCCGCTACGCGCGCACCCTCTCCACCATGTTTGCCGCCGGCGTACCGCTCGTCGAGGCGCTGGAGTCAGTGGCCGGCGCGTGCGGCAACATCGTGTACGAAAACGCCGTGATGAAAATGAAGGATGAGGTCGCCACCGGACAGCGCCTGCAGCGCGCCATGGAGGCACGGGGCATCTTCCCGAACATGGTCGTGCAGATGATCGCCGTCGGTGAGGAGTCCGGATCGCTCGATACCATGTCGGCCAAGGTCGCCACGTTCTACGAGGCGGAGGTCGACAACGCGGTGGACGCGATGTCGAGCCTGCTGGAGCCGCTCATCATGGTGGTGCTGGGTGTGCTGGTCGGCGGACTCGTCGTCGCCATGTACCTGCCGATCTTCAAGATGGGCCAGGTCATCTGAGCCGACGCCCCGCGTCAATCTCGCGCGGACGCCGCGCTCGACGCGGCGTTTTCTTTGACAACACCACTGAAGCCCATCCGTGATCGAGCTCCTCGCTTCCTCACCTGCCCTGTTCGTCGGCGCCTGTCTGGTGCTCGGTCTCGTCATAGGCAGCTTCCTCAACGTCGTGATCCACCGCGTCCCCATCATGATGGATCGCCAATGGCGCGAGCAGTGCGCGGAGCTCGAGCACGCGGACCACGCCGCGACCGTGCCGGCGACCGCGGCGACGAAAGAGCGCTTCAATCTCGTCGTCCCCCGCTCCGCCTGCCCCGCCTGCAAAGCGCAGATCACCGCGCTGCAGAACGTCCCGATCCTCAGCTACCTCTTGCTGCGCGGCCGCTGCGCCCGATGCGGCGCCCGCATCAGCGGGCGCTACCCCATTGTGGAGGCTCTGACCGGCATCCTCTCCGCCGCGGTGGCGTGGAAGCTGGGCTTTGCGTGGCCCACCGTGGCCGGCCTCGTCCTCACCTGGTTCCTGGTCGCGCTGGCATTCATCGACATCGACCATCAGCTGCTGCCTGACAGCCTGACGCTGCCGCTGCTGTGGCTCGGCCTTCTTCTCAGCCTGTTCGCGCCCGCCGCTGGCATGGCACCGATCCCGGTGGATATGCGTTCCAGCATCATCGGCGCGATCGCGGGTTACCTCTGCCTCTGGAGCGTCTATCATCTCTTCCGTTTGCTCACCTCCAAGGAAGGAATGGGGTATGGTGATTTCAAGCTCCTGGCGGCGCTCGGCGCCTGGCTCGGCTGGCGGATGCTGCTGCCGACGGTGCTCATTGCAGCGGCCGTCGGGGCCGTAGTGGGGATCGCGCTGCTGGCCGCCCGCGGACAGAATCGCGCCACGCCAATCGCCTTCGGGCCTTTCCTTGCGGCCGCGGGCTGGCTGATGCTGATGTTCGGGCACGAGCTGGTGACAGGCTATCTGGGGTTGTTTGCGTCCCACTGAGATCATGGCCAATAGCAGAGTATTTCGCGTCGGAATGACGGGCGGCATCGCCAGCGGCAAATCGACGGTGGCAAAGTTCTTCGCCGCCCTGGGTGTTCCCATCATCGATACCGACCAGGTCGCGCGGGAAGTGGTGGAGCCGGGGCAGCCGCCGCTCGAGCGGCTGGTGGAGCGCTTCGGTCGCGCCATCCTGACGCCTGACGGCCATCTCGATCGACCGAAGCTGCGCGAGATCGTCTTCTCCGACCCCAAGGCGCGGGCCGACCTCGAGGCCCTGACGCATCCCGCTATCGGCACCGCGGTAGAGGCCTGGTCGGCTGCCGCCGGCGGCCCCTATCAGATACTCATCCTGCCGCTCCTGGTCGAGAAAAATCTGGCCTCTCACGTCGACCGCGTGCTCGTGGTCGACTGCAACGAAGAGCTGCAGATCCGGCGTCTGCAGGCGCGAGACGGCTCGTCGGTGGAGCAGGCCCGCGCCATCCTGAACGCGCAAACCTCGCGCACGGCGCGGCTCAAGTCGGCGCACGATGTCATTCAGAACGAGGGCGATCTGAGCTCCGTGCGCGATCAGGTGTCGGCGCTGCACACGCGCTATCTGGAGCTCGCCGGACAAGCGGGAGCGGGCGGCGCCACCACGATTACAGCCAAGGCCGCGCCGGCGCGATTCTCCTAACCTGCCGCGACCGTTTACGCCGGCCGCGGATGTCCGCACAATAGGTCGCATGACGACCGACGCCCCCGAGGCCGCCGCGCCTCCTCAAGCCCCGCCCGACGCCCTCGATAGTGACCGCACGCTGGTCTTCGAGCAGCCGCTCAACGAGCGGATGCGGACATTCCTGCGGCTCGACTTCCTTTATAGCCAGGCGCTCTACCACAACGAGACGGCGAGCCAGTGGGGCACGCGCTCGGCGGTTACGAGCCTGATCGACATCCTGGCCATCACCACGCGCAGCGACGTGCGCTCGGATGCGATGAAAGAGCTGGAGCGCCAGCTGACCCTGCTCGGGGAGTTCCAGTCGAAGCCAGGCGTCGATGCCAATCGGCTGAAGACCCTGATCACCAACCTGACCCGGCTGCGCTCCGAGCTGCTGAACGTCGGCATTGCGAACCTGCAGCCACTCAAAGACTCGGACTTCCTCAACGCCATCAAGCATCGCAGCAGCATTCCCGGCGGCACTTGTGAGTTCGACCTGCCGGATTACCTCTACTGGCTCTCGCAGCCGGACGAGGCCCGGGTGAGGACCTTCAACCAGTGGCTGACCGTGCTGCGACCTCTCTGCGATGCCGTCTCGGAGCTCATCTGGCTGACTCGCCAGAACGGCCGCACACGGCAGGAGAATGCCCAGGGCGGCAACTTCACGATCACGTTCGAGCGTGAGAACCCGCTGCAGCTTCTGCGCATCGCCCTGCCCGCGTCGATGGGCCTTTACCCGGAAGTCAGCGGCAGCCATCACCGCTGCAACGTGCGCTTCCTCAGCTGGAAGGGCCTCGGGGAGCGGGCGACGCAGGCCGATTCGGACGTGAGGTTCCTGCTCACCTGCTGCCCGTGATGTCCGACCAGCGCGTCAAGTGCCCCACCTGCGAGCGCGAGATCGAGTGGTCGCAAGCGCCTTTTCGGCCCTTCTGCAGTGAGCGCTGCAAGCTCATCGATCTGGGTGCGTGGCTGACCGAGAAGCATGCCATCCCCGGCGAGCCGGCTCCCGATGAGGCGGTGGATCGCGCGCCCCTCCCGCAGGACGGCGACCCGCCCCTTCGCAGACCCTCCTGAAGCGCGCTACCGAGCGGCCTGCGGCCCCACCAGCCACTTGGCCGCAAATGCCAGCTCGTCCGCTGCGCGCTCCCGCCTGGCTGCGACCGGCTCTTCCGCGCCTCCGTGCTCATCGACTCGGATAAGGATGGGACGACGGCCGCAGACCTGCTCCGCCTGCAGGACCGCCGCGAGCTCGTACCCCTGCCAGGGGCTAATGGTGCCGTCACGCTCGGCAGTGCTGATCAGCGTCGGCGGAAAGCAATTGCCAGTCGCGATCTGGCGGTACTGCGGCCAGGTGCCGGTCGGCAACGCCGCGCCGAAGAAATCCGGCCGCACGGCGACGGCGGCACCGGCCATCAGGCCGCCGAAGCCGCGCCCATAGATGCCGAGCCGCTCGCGGCGGGTGTAATGGCGATCGATCAGGGACTGTCCGGCCGCGAACAGATCGCTGAGCGCGATGGGCTTGTCGGGCAGTGTGGCCGAGCCGTGCGGGCGAGGCTCCTGCGCCAGGCTGTTGCGCACCTCGGCACGCGCATACACGCCGCCCATTTCCAACCATACCAACACGAAGGGCTCGAGCAGCGGACCCGGCGGCTTGCCGGTGGGATGATCGACCGTGAGCAGCGCCGGCCGATTGCCGTCGCGAGCCAGATCGCGCCGATGCGCAATCTCCATGCGCAACCGGGCGCCGTCAGATCCTACATAGGTGGTGCGCTCCACGACGACGTCGTCGGGAACGCCGGCGCGACCGCCGGCCTCGAGCTGTGCGAGGCGTGTGCGAATCCAGTCGCGCCGCGGGAGAGTCGCAAGCGCCGCCGCCGTCGCACGATTCTCGACGAGGATCCAATGTCTCGTCCGGTCCGAATGTACGTTCTCCAGCCAACCGTAGGGGTTGCCTGCGTGCCGCTCGCGCGGCGGATTCAACTGGGCCACGAACTGATTGATGCGCGGTGAGGATGGATTGGGATTGGCGCCCGTCGCAATCTGCGTCGCGGTGGGCTGCGGCACGTCGAGCCGTCCCGGGCCTGCCACCGTCGTGGGCTGGCCCACCAGCATCGCGCAGCCGGCAAGCAGGCCTGCCGCCGCGGCGAAAGTGATTGGACGCAACTGCCTGTATCTACCCATGGCCCACTCCGGTCTTTCGTGCCGAGCTCAATACTACAAGAAGAAGCTGCCGCGGTATTGCATGCGTCAGCGTCAGAACAGCCAGATACAGCGCCCCGCCGATGGCGAGCGCCAACAGCCACGGAGTGCCGACGGCCGCCAGATATCTCATCGACAGAACCGCGAGCGCTCCCGCCATCAGGGCCTTCGCGGGATTGGCCAATGACGGCAGTCGACAGCCCGCGCGCCCCAGTGCGATGCTCATCGCGACGAGCGCACTCGTCTCCGCGACGACCGTGCCGGCGGCGGCACCCAGGAGCGAATACCTGGGAATGAGCGCGAAGTAAGCCGCGAATGCGCAGGTGCACGCCACTGCGTCCGCGACCAGGACCCGGCGCGGCTGGCCGCAGGCCACCAGGGTGAACCGTAGGACGTGCGTGAGTCCCGCCAGAGCAATGGCGAAAGAGATGACGACCAGCGCCGGCGCACCGGCGGCGAACTGCTGGCCGGAGATGAGCGCCAGCAACCGGCCGGCGAATGGGGCGAACGCGATCACGATCCCGACCCCAAACACCGCTACCGCATCCAGCGTGCTGCCGAGCTGGCGGGAGAAGTCCGCGCGATCCTTCTGCGCGCTCGCCGCGAGCGCCGGCATCATCAGGCCGGCGAGGATGTAGGGAACGGAAGTGGTGATCTCGAAAAGCTTCGCCGGTACGCCATAGAGGCCCACCGCGGCCGCCGGCTGAAAGAGCGACAGCAGCAGCGAATCGCCGCGCAACATCGCCATCCCCAGTATTTGCGAGCCCGCGAGCGGCAGTCCCGCGATCAGGTATTGCCGCCAGAGCGGCAACTCGAATCGCAATCGAAACGGCACCAGGCGTCGCACCAGCCTGATGGAGATACCCAATGCGACGGCGGCGCCCACCAACGTGGCGCCGAGCATCGGCAGCGCTCCAACATGGGTGAGTGCCAACACGGACACCACCGCCAGTGTGACGACGGCTCCCGTGACCTCCGCAACGGCGTTACGCGCCTGCTTCAGAACGCTCTGGAAGGCGGCGATGAGAAAGTCGCTTGTCTGCAGACACGTATAGATCGCCGCGCCGATCAGCGTGCCCCATTTGACGGGCGGATCATATGGCGTGAGCCATGCTACCGCCGCCGCAGCGAGCAGAACGCTGCCGGTACTGACGATTCGCAACGGCAACGTGTTGCTGAGCACGCGGCCCGCATCGACGGTGCCCTGCGACATTTCGCGCAGCGTCACCATGTAAAGGCCGGAATCCGCAAGCACGGCGGCGAAAGCCGAGTAGGTGAGCACGGTCCGGTAGTAGCCGAACTCGGTGGGCCCGAGGTGGCGCGTGAGCGCGACAACCGTCAGCAGGCCCACGACAGCCGTGGCCGCCTTGCCGGTGATGACGGCGGCCATGTTCGCCGCCAGGACACGCAGCCGGCTCATGTTCCGCCAGCCGGTCCGGGCACGCTTATTGCGAGCTGTAGCCGAGGCAGAGCGTTCGAGGCGCACGCGCGAACCGGGCGACCCCGACTGCGCAGAACAACCGAGTACTTACTGGGCACCACCGGTAGCATCGCATGAAAGTAGGCATTCTCGCAGGCGGTCTCGGCTCCCGGCTCGCGGAGGAGACAGTCGTGCGGCCGAAGCCCATGGTCGAGATCGGCGGCCGCCCGATCCTGTGGCACATCCTGATGCATTACTCGACCTACGGCTTCAAGGAATTCGTGGTCGCCCTCGGCTACAAGGGCGAGTGCATCAAGCGCTATATGGCCGACTACTGCTCGCTCGCGCCCGACCTGCGCGTATCGCTCAGGACCGGCAGCGTGGAGCGGCACGGCAACGGCGCGAACGGCGAGAGCACCGCCGAGGACTGGGTCGTCGACCTGATCGATACCGGTCAGCAAACAAACACCGGCGGACGCATCAAACGACTTGCGCCACATCTGGGTAACGGCACCTTCATGCTGACATGGGGGGACGGCGTCTCGAACTTAAACCTGACTGAGCTGCTGAAGTTCCATCGCCATCATGGGCGCACCGCCACGGTGACCGCGGTTCGGCCTCCGGCGCGGTTCGGGCGCCTGGAGCTGGATGGCGAGCGCGTGGCCCGCTTCGACGAGAAGCCGCTCGCCGGCGAGGCATGGATCAACGGCGCGTTCTTCGTGCTCGAGCCGCGGGTATTCGATTACATCGACGGCGATGCCACCCAGTTCGAGCGGGAGCCCATGGAACGCCTGGCGCGCGACGGCGAACTGATGGCGTATCAGCACAATGGCTTCTGGCAATGCATGGACACCATGCGCGACAAAGTCCGCCTCGAATCGCTGTGGGCGGGTGGCGATGCCCCGTGGAAGGTCTGGCACACATGAAACAGATGCGCGTACTGCTGACCGGTCACGATGGTTACATCGGCCACGTGCTGCTGCCGATGCTGCTCCATCGCGGCCATCACGTGACGGGACTCGACAGCTTCCTCTACGAGGACTGCGGCTTCGCGACCGAAGAGACATCGCCGAGCGCCGTGCTGCGCAAGGACATCCGCGAGGTCGAGCTCGAGGATCTGCGCGGCCTCGACGCCGTACTGCATCTGGCCGGCATTTCCAACGATCCGCTGGGCGACCTGCAGCCGGCGGCGACCTATGCGATCAACCACGAGGCCTCGGTGCGACTGGCGCGTCTGGCGAAAGAGGCCGGCGTACCCAGGTACGTCTTCTCCTCTTCCTGCAGCAATTACGGCGCCGCCGGCGATACTTTCCTCGACGAGAGCGCGGGCTTCAATCCGGTGACGCCCTACGCCGAAAGCAAGGTGTGGGTGGAACGCGACGTCGCCCGACTGGCGGACGACTCGTTCAGTCCCGCCTTCCTGCGAAGCGCCACCGCTTTCGGGGTCTCGTCACGGCTGCGCGGTGATCTGGTGGTCAACAATCTGGTGGGCTACGCCTGTACGACCGGCAATGTGCTGATCAAGAGCGACGGTATGCCATGGCGCCCGCTGGTGCACATCGAAGACATTGCGCGGGCCTTTGTCGCCGTTCTGGAGGCGTCGCGGGAACTCGTCCACAACGAGGCATTCAACGTCGGAATCACTTCCGAGAACTATCGTGTTCGCGAGGTCGCGGACATGGTTGCGGAGGTCGTTCCAAACTCCAAGGTCACGTACGCGGGTGATGCCAGTCCGGACGCGCGCAATTATCGTGTGGACTGCGAGAAGATCCGCTCGCGCCTGCCGGAGTTCCAGCCCCAGTGGACGGTGCGCACGGGTATCGAGCAGGTGTATGAGGCGTTGTGTCATCACGGCACCAGCGCGGAGGAATTCCTGAGCTCGCAGTTCATCCGCCTGAAGCGCATCCGGGAGCTGCAGACGGCCGGCACGCTGGACGACATGCTGCGGTGGCGGGTCGCGGCGCGCCCGGCTTCCGCGCCGCATTGCTCGGCCGCATGAGCCGATCGAGGAGCACGATCCTCTGCCGAAGCTGCGCGGGACCGGACCTTCGCACCTTCCTTTCGCTGGGCGATCTGCCGCTCTCGGATGGCTTCCTCGCCCCGGCTGATCTGCAGCGGGAAGAGCCGCGCTATCCCCTGGACGTCGCCTTCTGTCCGGACTGCACACTGGTGCAGATCCTGGAGACGGTGCCGCCGGAGCAGCTTTTCGGCGCGGACTACCCGTACTTCTCCTCCTTCACCGACACGGTGCTGCAGAACGCGGCGGCGAACGTCGCGGCGCGCATCGCTGAGCAGCGGCTCGATGGCAACTCGCTCGTGGTCGAGCTCGCGAGCAATGACGGCTATCTCCTGCAGTATTACCGCGAGCAGGGTATTCCCGTGCTGGGTATCGATCCGGTCCCGGGCCCGGTCGCGGCGGCGCGCGCTCGCGGCATCGAAACACTGCAGGCATTCTTCGGTCGCGATCTGGCGATGCAACTCGCCGCCGAAGGACGCCGCGCCGATGTCATCCACGCCAATAACGTACTGGCGCACGTGGCGGACACGAATGGGTTCGTCGCCGGGATCGGCGCGCTGCTCGCGGAAGACGGGGTAGCGGTCATCGAGGTCCCCTACGTCAAGGAGCTGATCGACCACGGCGAGTTCGACACCATCTATCACGAGCACCTCTGTTATTTCTCGGTGACAGCGCTCAAGCGGCTCTTTCAGCGCCATGGCCTCGCCCTGAATCGCGTCGAGCCGCTGCCGATTCATGGCGGCTCGCTGCGTCTGTTCGTCGGCAAGCAGGAGCGGGACGATCGCCCGGTTGCGGAGTTCCTGCAGGCGGAGCGGCGCGCGGGGCTCGATCGGCTGCAGTATTACGCGGGCTTCTCGGCGCGGGTGAACCGGATCCGCGACGAGCTGGTGGCGCTTCTCGGCGGCCTGCGGCGGCAGGGGGCCACGCTCGCCGGCTACGGCGCGGCCGCCAAGGGCACCATTCTGCTCAACTTCGCCGGCATCGGGCGCGAAGTGTTGGATTTCGTGGCGGATCGGAACGTGCACAAGCAGGGGCGGTGCATTCCGGGAGTGCGGCTGCCGATCGTGTCGCCGGAGCACATTCTTGCGCAGCAGCCGGATTACCTCTTGATCCTGCCGTGGAATTTCAAGGAAGAAATCATGCAGCAGCAGGCGGAGTATCGGCGGCGCGGCGGGCAATTCATCGTCCCGGTGCCGGAACCGGTCGTACTTTAGGAGCCGTGATGTCGGAAAATTCGGGGCTCGGGGCCCCTGCTCACATCCGCTCGCCTGCCCGTGCAGGCTCGGTTGCATTCACGGCCGACCTGGCCGCGACGCGCTGCGCCTGCTGTGGCGGCGCGGACATTCGCAGCTTCTACAGGGTGGCGGACGTGCCGGTGCACAGCTGCCTCATGATGTCCTCGCGACAGGAGGCGCGCGACTTTCCGCGCGGCGACATCGAGCTCGGCTTCTGCAGCAGCTGCGGCTTCATCGGCAATATCAGGTTCGATCCGGCGCTCGAGCGCTATTCGCCGGCCTATGAGGAGACGCAGGCCTACTCGCCGCGCTTTCTGCGCTTTCTCGATGAGGTCTGGGACGATCAGATCGCGAGATTCGAGCTCGGGCCGGGAATGACGGCGCTCGAGATCGGTTGCGGCAAGGGTGAGTTTCTCGTGGGGCTCTGCGAGCGCAGCGGCTGCGGCGGCATCGGGCTCGACCCGGGTTACCGGCCGGAGCGGACGCGCACGAGCGCGGCGGACCGCATCAGGTTCATCCGCGATTTCTATGGTCCGAAATATGCGCATCTGCACGCCGACTACCTGTGTTGTCGTCATACGCTTGAGCACATCGCGCCGGTGCTCGAATTCGTCCGCCTGGTGCGCGAGACGATCGGCGACCGGCGCCACGTCAACGTGCTCTTCGAGCTTCCGGACATGGAGCGGGTACTGCAGCAGGGCGCGTTTTGGGACATCTACTACGAGCACTGCTCCTACTTCACCCGCGGCTCGCTGGCGCGCCTGTTTCGCTCGGCGGGATTCGATATCCGCCGGCTCTACAAGGCCTACGACGGTCAGTACCTGATGTTGGAGGCGCAGCCCGCCGCGCGGCCCACGGGTGCGCTGCTGCCGCAGGAGAACGATCTGGCGACGGTCGCCTCGCTCGTCGCGCGCTTCGAGCGGCAGGTCGCAGAGCGGCTGCAGTCGCTTGCCGACGCTCTGGCGAAGCATCGCGACCGCGGTCACCGGCTGGCGATCTGGGGCTCGGGCTCGAAGTGCGTCTCGCTCATCAGCTCCCTTGCCCTCTCCTCGGGTCTCAGCGCTGAGCTCGTCGCCGTGGTGGACATCAACCCGCACAAGCACGGCAAATTCCTCGCCGGCAGCGGCCTCGAGATCGTCTCCCCCGATGCGCTGCGCTCGCTGCGCCCGGAGGTGGTGCTGGTCATGAACTCAATTTACAGCGACGAGATCAGGCATGACCTCGCCGCTCGCTCGCTGCATCCGGAGCTGATTGCGCTGTAGCGGCCAGCCGTGCGTATACGGGCTCCAACTTTGCCGCCGCCCCCTCCCAACTGAAGTCCTGCTCGACGGTCTCGCGGGCGCGCCGGCCCAGCTCCTTTCCCAGCTCCGGATCGGCGGCCAGACGCAGCACCGCCTCGGCGAAGGCGCTCACGTCGCCATCCGCGACCACCAGGCCGGTGCGCCCGTGCTCCAGGACTTTGGCCGAGCCGGCGCTCGCCACGATCGCCTTCCCCGCGGCCATGTAGTTGAGCAGCTTCTGCGGGATCCCCGGACAACTGACACGCGGCAGCACGGCGATCGCCGATTGCGCGAGCCGCAGCGGCAGCTCGCCGAATCCGTCCGCCAACACCTCGATGGCCTCCCGCACCCCAAGCCGGCGCGCCAGCGCCTCATAAGGCTCGAATGGGGAGCTGACCGAGAAGCAGAGCCGCAGCTCCCGCCGCTGCCGTCTCGCGCGAGCGAATGCCTCGAGCAGCAGCTCGATGTTCTGATACGGCGCCAGGGTCCCGGAATAGATGAGGCGGACGAGCCCGTCCGGCGGGGGCCGCGAGTCGATCCGAAAGCAGCCGGTCTCCACTCCATTGGTCACGACGGTGATGCGGCCAGGGTCCAGCCCGTGTGCCTTGACCAGCCGATCCCGGATATCGGTCGTCACCGCAACAACGTGATCGGCTCGCCTGGGCAACGCCCCATCCAACCAGCCGCCGACCGCAGCGAAGGCGCTGCGCGTGAGTCCTGTCGCGTAGCTCGGCAACTCCGCCGCCAGCATCGTATGCGCGTCATACACGAGCGGCATGCGGTGGCGCAGACGCGGCGGCAGCGCCACCAGCAGGCCTTCGACATGATGCGCGTGGATGACGTCAAATCGCCGGCCGGAAAGCACGCGCGACAATTTCCAGGAGAGCGCCGGATCGTAGAGCGCGAGCTTGCGGAAGCTCGGTCCGACCGGCATCCGCCAGTAGACCGGACGGTGAAAGATACGATGCACCGGAAAGCCGAGAGATTGCGGCCCATCCGCGACGTGATAAGTGATGAGCTCGACCTCGTGGCCGCGCGCGGCCAGCGCCTCGGCCAGCCGTTCGACGCGCAGCGGCGTGCCGCGCCGCGCCGGCATGGGACAGGCGGCGACCATCGCTATCCGGAACCGCTCGCTGGAACCGCTCGCCAAGTGAGGTCTCGGGGATTTTCTCCGGTCGGAAACGACTGCCGAGGGCGCAACAGACGCCATTCAACGCCGCCGGTCCGCGAGCAGATGACCGGGAGCGGCGCCAAAGAGGCGAGCCTTCAGCCGCTCCGCTTGAGCGGGCGCGCTCGGCGCAGCCACGGCCAGCAGATCGACCGCAGCGCGCGCGAAGTTCCAGTTGTGCCCCCACCATTTGCCGAGCACGGTGTAGCAGCGTGAGCGCTCAGTGGGCGTCAGCGTCTCCCGCCGGACCAGCTTCAGGTACGCGCCGTACAGGTGCCAGGTTGGGAAGCTCGCGCGTCCGCCTTCACTGCCGTCATGCCAAGAGGCCCGATCGGAAGAGCGGGACTGCGCGCGCGTGTAGCGGTTCGGATGCTCGCGCACAGCCAAGAGCGGAGCCGGCAGTTGTATCAGACGGCCGCGTAACGCGAGCTGCGCCAGGAGCGCCCGATCGGCGCCATGAAAGCTGCCGTGCAACAGCGAGTCGCGCAGCGCCTGACGGCGGATGAGGCCGAAGAAATCCACGCAGGTGTGCGATCGCAGCACCATCCACGCGAAGCGCTCAGACGGCGACAAGGAGTCCGCGCCCGAGAGCCGGCTGTCGTACAGACCAAGGCGAATGCCGCCGGAGTCGATGTACGTGATCACCGTGTTGCAGAGGACCGCGTTGCTGCGTTCCTCCAGCACCCGGTAAGTCTTGGCGAGGAAGGAAGGCAACATGCGGTCATCGTGAGCCAACCACTTGAAGTAACGCCCGCGCGCGTGGCTGAAGGCGAGGTTGTAGTTGGCGGCGGCGCCGAGATTGCGCGGGTTGCGGAAGTAGCGCACGCGCGGGTCGCGAGCGGCGTAATCGCCGCAGATCTCTGCCGTCCGGTCCTGCGAAGCGTTATCGCAGAGGATCAGCTCGAGGTTGTCGAGCGATTGCGCGAGCGCCGAGCGAATCGCATCCTCGAGAAAGGCTTCGCCGTTGAATACCGGCACCCCCACACTGACGAGGGGTACCTCGGCCTCGGCCGCGGACTCGGAAGCCTGACGCATTGCACCCCTTGGACGGTGTTCGGCGCCCTGCGCCGGGAAGGGTTCAATGCCCGGTCAGCACATTACGTTCCGCGAAGGTGTAGGTTAATTGGCGCAAATCGCTCCCGGCGATTTGCACGGCCAGCCCTGCTTTCGACCTCAGGGAAACTTGATCTTGCCGCCACCGCCGGGACCTGGGCCTATGCCGCCGCCGCCGCCCACCTCGGGCACGACGATGCGCCCTGCAGCCTCACGGCGCATCTCGCGGGCCTCGTCGATCGCCTGCTCCAGTGCGGCGCTGACCCCTTCAGGGAACTTGTCCAGTGCCTGCGCGAGCGTGCTCGCATCGATCTCGAATGCGAGCGGCAGAACACCCGCGGGAGTGAGGAGCTGCGTCTGTCCGGAAAAGAGCACCGGCCGCCCCGGATCGGTGGCTCCATCCACGGTCACGGGCGTCAGGCGACGGATCGTGCCGGCGCGGCGATCGGTGTAGATCTCCTCCCGATAGAGACCAGCCGGGTCGAGGTTTACTTCAGGAAGATCGCTCTTCGCTGCCATGGGGGGGAATCCTGTCTGGGTTCTAGGAAGGCAACGGCCATTGTACCAGCGCGGCCACAAACGGACGGTCCGCCTCGAGAATGTCCTCGTTGCCGAGCTGCTCCCGCTCCACCCATTTGAGCCGCTGGCCGTCGAGCGCCTGCGGCTCACCGCGGTAACTTTCCACCAGCCACATGGAAAGCTCGACGGTTCGATCGGGATAGCGATGGCTCAGCCGCATCACGGGCCGCGCGCTGATCACTTCGACGCCGAGCTCCTCCACGAGCTCGCGCGCGAGCGCCGCCGCCTCCGTCTCATCCGGCGTTACCTTGCCGCCAGGAAACTCCCAGCGGCCAGCCATGTGCTTGCCCGGCGGCCGCTCGGCGATCAGAACCCGCCCCGAAGCATCGAGGATCGCTGCAGCCACGACCAGAGTCACGCTCAACCGTCCTTGTGGGTCTCGCGACGCCTCATTCGACGCTGGAGAGGGCGCCGTGACAATGCTTGTACTTCTTGCCGGAGCCGCAGGGACACGGCTCGTTGCGGCCGATCTTGCGCTCGCCGCGCACGAAGGTGCCCTGTGGATCCAGCGGCAGCGGGACAGGAGTGTCGGGTCCGGCGCGACCACGCGCGCCGCCGCGCATCATCGCCGCCTGCGCTGCCGCAGGCACGGCGGTGGCATCCGGCGGCACTTCGCCGCCGCTGGCCAGGGCAGAGAGCGCTTCCGCGTGCTGCGGGCTCAAGGCTCCCATCAAGCGGCGGCGGCGCTCCTCCTCCTCGCGCTCGACCTCCTCCTGCGTGCGCACCTCGATCTGCATGAGACGTGTGACCGTCTCGAATTTCACCCGATCGAGCATCGCGGTGAACATCTGGAAGGCTTCGCGCTTGTACTCGGTGCGGTAATCCTGCTGGGCATAGCCGCGCAGATGAATACCCTGGCGCAGGTAGTCCATCGCCGCCAGGTGATCGCGCCAGTGTGCATCCAGCGTGCGCAGCATGACGTCCTTCTCGATGTGGCGCATCAACGCAGGATCAATGCGGGACACCTTGGCGTCGTACGCCTTTTGGACGTCGCTCGCCAACCGCGCGCGCAGTGCCGGCTCCTCGAGCTCCGGCTCCTGCTCGAGCCAGCTCTTCACATCGACGCGCACGTTGAAATCGCCCTCGAGCGCTTTGCCCAGGCCCTCGAGATCCCAGTCGGCGGGCATCGCGTGCTTCGGCAGGTACTGATCGATCAGGGTACCGATCGCTTCCTCCAGGATGCCGCGGATAGCCGCCGACACTTCGGCGGTCCCCATGATCTCCGTGCGCTGCTGATAGATCACTTTGCGCTGATCGTTGGCGACGTCGTCGAAGAGGAGCAGCTGCTTGCGGATGTCGAAGTTGTGGGCCTCGACCTTGCGCTGCGCTTTCTCGATCTGCCGGCTCAGCATGCCGCTCTCGATGACTTCTCCTTCCTTCATGCCGGCCATCTTGAGCAGGCGTTGCGTGCGCACCGGGTCGCCGAAGATGCGCATCAGGTTGTCTTCCATCGAGAGATAGAAGCGGCTCGAACCCGGGTCGCCCTGGCGGCCGGAGCGGCCGCGGAGCTGATTGTCGATGCGGCGGGACTCGTGCCGCTCCGTGCCGATGATGTGCAGGCCGCCCGCCGTCACCACCTTCTCGTGCCGCACCTTCCAGTCACTTCTGATACGCGCGCGCTCGAGCTCTCCGGTACCCTCAGCGGACTCCTGCGTCAGGGCGTTGAGCTCCACCTCGAGGCTGCCGCCCAGCACGATGTCCGTGCCGCGGCCCGCCATGTTGGTGGCGATGGTCACCGAGCCCGGCCGACCGGCCTGCGCGACGATGTGCGCCTCGCGCTCGTGCTGCTTGGCGTTCAGCACCTCGTGCCCGATGCCCTCCTTCTGCAGCACGCCGGAGACCAGCTCCGAGGTCTCGATGGAAGTCGTGCCGACCAGCACCGGCTGGTCGCGCTCGACGCACTCGCGGATATCCTCGATGATCGCCTTGAATTTGTCGTCCTGCGTCAAATGCACGAAGTCCGCATTGTCCTTGCGGACCATCGGCTTGTGGGTCGGGATGACCATGACCTCGAGGCCGTAGATCTCGAGGAATTCCGGCGCTTCCGTGTCCGCGGTGCCGGTCATGCCGGAAAGCTTCCGGTAGAGGCGGAAATAATTCTGGAAGGTGATGGAGGCGACCGTCTGGTTCTCTTCGCGCACGCGCACGTCTTCCTTGGCTTCGATCGCCTGATGCAGGCCGTCGGACCAGCGCCGGCCCGGCATGGTGCGGCCAGTGAACTCATCGACGATGATGATCTCGCCGCCGCGCACGATGTACTCGACGTCCCTCTTGTAGAGGGCGTGCGCACGCAGCGCCGCGTTCAGATGGTGCATCAGGCGGATGTTGGCGGGGTCGTAGAGGCTCTCGCCCTCGCGCAGCAGGCCCACCTGCAACATCAGCTCCTCGACACGCTCGTGGCCATCCTCGGTGATGTGAACCTGTTTGGTCTTCTCCTCCACCGCGAAGTCACCGGGTCCCTCCTCTTCGAGCTGGCGCTTCAGGCTCGGCACCAGCTGGTTGATTCGCAGATAGAGCTCCGTGCTTTCCTCCGCCGGCCCCGAGATGATGAGCGGCGTGCGCGCCTCATCGATCAGGATGGAGTCGACCTCGTCCACGATTGCGTACGCGAGCTGCCGCTGGACGCGATCATCGAGGCTGAAGGCGAGGTTGTCGCGCAAATAGTCGAAGCCGAGCTCGTTGTTGGTGCCGTAGGTGATGTCGCAGGCGTACGCCTCACGCTTCTCCTGCGGCGTCTGTGAGTTCTTGATCACACCGACTGTGAGCCCGAGGAACCGATACACCGGTCCCATCCAATCGGCATCGCGCTGCGCCAGATATTCGTTCACGGTGACGACGTGCACGCCTTCGCCGGGGAGGGCGTTCAAGTACGCGGGCAAGGTCGCGACCAGCGTTTTGCCCTCACCAGTGCGCATCTCCGCGATCTTGCCGGTGTGAAGAGCGATGCCGCCGATGAGCTGGACGTCGAAGTGGCGCATCTTGAGCGTGCGCGATGCGGCCTCTCTTACGACGGCAAAGGCTTCGGGCAGCAGGTCGTCAAGGCTCGTCCCCTCCCGCAGGCGCTGCCGGAATTCCTCCGTCTTGGCGCGCAAGGCCTCATCGCTCAGCGCCTGCAGCCCGGGCTCGAGCTCCTTCGCCGCGCGGATGTAGCGTCCATAGCCACGAATCATCCGGTCATTACGGCTGCCTAAAATGCGCTTCAGAGTGTCGAGCAACTTGAGGATCCTGCTACTGGGAAACGGCCCCGGGGGAACGGGCGGGGTATTCTACGCACCGGAGGCGGACTCCCCAATGGGTTCCTGCCTCGCCGAAATCAAGCTCATTGGACCGCCGCGGGCGCGGCGAGTGCGTCTGCCTACCGTCCTGGTGCGCCGGCCTGAAAGCCGGTCTTAGTACCCGGCCCATCCTGGGCCTCGCCCCCGCTCACGCGGTGGCCGACCCGCTATCCGCGTGTCGTTGCAAATCACTCCCTGCGAATTAGTCCTGGCCGACGGCGGTCGCGCTCGGCAGCGCCTTGCCGGCCGCCACATGCACGCTTTCCGGACCGGGGAAGGCCGTCGACCCCGCGCGCAGCGCGACGAAGCGGGCCGGGTTCACCTCATGGCCGTTCTTCAGCACCTCGAAATGAACGTGCGGTCCGGTCGACCGCCCGGTATCCCCTACCAGAGCGACAACGTCGCCGCGCTGCACCGTCTCACCTACGTGCACCACCACCCGGTAGGCGTGTCCGTACCGGGTCGCATATCCGTTGCCGTGGTCAATCTGGACCATATTGCCGTAGCCGCCGCGAGGGCCCGCCCAGGTGACGACGCCGGCGGCCACGGCGCGGATCCCCGTGCCCTCCGGCGCGGCGAAATCTATGCCCTCATGAAACTCCTCGCCGCCGGTGAAAGGATCCACGCGCGCACCGAAGCCCGAGGAGATATAGCCGCTGTTGACCGGACGCCCCTCAGGATGGATCTCCTGACCGAGCTGCCGCGAGAGGATGACGTTCTCCAACGCCGAGAGCTGTGAGCCGCTCAAATCGATCTGGCCCTGCAGGCTCTTCAGCATGCTCGCGACGTCGCCGATCTGCGGCCGCGCGCCCGGGATGTCCATTTCAGGTCCGCCCTGCGGCGGATCCTGTCCGAAGTTGAATTCGCTGCTCTTGATGCCGGCCATGGCCGTGAGTCGCTGGCCGAGGGCATCGAGGCGGATGACGTGCGCCTTCATGTCGCCGAGCTGAATGGCGATCGCATCGGCCCGCACCTGCATCTGCTGCTTGAGGTCGGCGATCTCTTCGCGCTGTTTCGCCAGTACCTGTGACCAGTGGGCGGTCTGCCCGGACGCGAGCCCGCCGCTGCTGTCGCCATCCCGCAGGCTCATTCCCACCCCAAAGGCGCCGCCCACGATGGCGAGTACTGCCAGGGACAGGCATGCGAGCGCGAGCGGCGGCAGGTTCAGATGGCGGGCCTGGCCGTCCCGCTTCGAAAAAATGATGACATTCATGCCGTGCGCTCCGGATGCGTCTACCCCGCAGGTTTCGGCAGGCAACGCAGCAAACCGAGCGCACGAGCCAGCCCACTGGGTTCCCGACCTTCGCAACCGCCTTCGCGATCGCCAAAGCCCCTGGAAACCCTTCTTCGAAAATACTTGCGCTTTGCCGGCAACCCCGCTGTCATGGCTTTCGCCTTAGACCGGTGGTTTTGCGTCCCCGCCTTTCGGCGGGTTTGCCCTTCAGCAACACTGAGAATATGCCCAATAAGAGGCGCCCACACAAGCGCGGCGTCCCCAAACTCCCACGCCGCTCACCAGAATCGGGTACCGCCCCGGGCTTTCGCCCGCAAGCGGCACATTCTGTCAAAGACCTGCTGGCCCGCTCGGTTCCCATTCTGAAGCAAGCCACCCGCCAGAGCGCCCGCCAAGCCTTCTGGCACCCCTGGTTTTCCGCCCGCCTTCCCCCCGAGCTCCCCCCCAGGATCACCGGCATTACGGAACGTGACGGTACCCTGGTAGTTTTTGCGGAGTCCCCCGCCTGGTCCGCCCGCCTGCGTTACGCGCTGCAGGAGCTGCAGAGTCAAATCCGCGCCGCCCAACCGGATATCACGGAAGTCAGCGTCCGCGTGCTGCCGCGAACGAAGCAATAGAGGAAGCAATAGAGAAGGAAGAAGCTCAGCCCGCGCCGGACCCTGGCAGCGCCGGCGCCTCGATATAGGAAATCGGCGCATCGGCGTACGACTCGAACGCGACCTTCTCCCAGGTGCTCACATCCTTGAGCAGTGCCCGCAACAGCCGATTGTTCAGCGCGTGCCCCGACTTGTGGCCGCTGAATTCCCCGATGAGGCTGTGCCCGAGAAGGTAGAGGTCACCGATCGCATCCAGGATCTTGTGCTTGACGAACTCGTCCTCGTAGCGCAGCCCATCCTCGTTGAGCACGCGGAAGTCATCGAGCACTACGGCGTTGTCGAGATTGCCGCCGAGAGCGAGATTGCGCTCCCGCAGCCATTCCAGGTCGCGCATGAAGCCGAAGGTGCGCGCGCGGCTGACCTCTTTCAGGAACGAAGTCGTCGAAAAGTCCATCGACGCCTTCTGCGCCCGGCGCTTGAAGATCGGGTGATTGAACTCGATCTCGAAGTTGACCTTGAAGCCGTCGAACGGGCTGAACTCCGCCCACTTGTCGCCATCCTCCACCCGCAGTCGCTTCTTGATGCGGATGAAGTGCTTCGGCTCGCTCTGCTCCTCGATGCCCGCCGACTGCAGCAGGAAGACGAACGGACCCGCGCTGCCATCCATGATCGGCACTTCAGGCGCCGACAGCTCCACGATCGCGTTGTCGATGCCTAAGCCGGCGAAGGCCGAGAGCAGATGCTCCACGGTGGACACCCGCGCGCTACCACGGCCGAGCGTAGTACCGAGCGTCGTATCGCCGACATTCTCCGCATGAGCCGCCACGTCCACCGTCTGGGGCAGATCGGTGCGCCGGAACACAATGCCGGTATCGGGAGGAGCCGGGCGGAGCGTCATCAGGACTTTCTTGCCTGTATGAAGGCCGACGCCTGTGGCGCGGATCGAGTTCTTGAGCGTCCGCTGACCGACCATGTTTATAGCTGCGTAATTCCTTCGTCTCTCAACGATCGAAGCAGGCCGCGGATGACCAAGATTCCGCGACCTGCCGCCCCGCGCCCACGAAACGGCGCGCTACCCTATCACAAGCCGGCCAGTTACGCTCAATCGGCTTGCCGGCGCAGGAATGCCGGAATGTCAAGCAGGTCCTCCGGTTGCACATCCTGGCGCAGGCCATCGCCCACCGCACGCTGTCTCTGGACCGTCGGCTTGTCGAGCTGCGCGTAGTCGCTGCTCGACAGGGGGCTGCGCCGCACCACCCGCATGGGTGGCTCACGCATGTCCCGCTCCCGCGCAGGCGGCTCGCCCCGTCCCCCCGCGGCCTCGCTCGGGCGGAAAACGCCGAGCGGCTGCGGCCGGGCGGCTGCGGCCGGACGGCCGAGACCCGTGGCCACGACCGTCACCCGCACCTGGTTGCTGAGCTCCGGATCGATCACGGTGCCGACGACCACGGTTGCGTCCTCGGACGCGAACTGCTTCACGATCTGACCGACCTCCTGGAACTCACCGATCGATAGGTCCATACCCGCGGTGACATTCACGAGAATGCCGTGCGCGCCCGCCAGGTTGATCTCCTCGAGGAGTGGCGACGACACGGCCGCCTCGGCCGCAGCCCGCGCCCGTCCTTCGCCGCTCGCGGCGCCGGAGCCCATCATCGCCATGCCGGTCTCGGCCATGACGGTGCGCACGTCGGCGAAGTCGACATTGATGAGGCCCGGCCGGGTGATGAGCTCCGCGATCCCCTGCACGGCCCCCTGCAGCACCTGGTTGGCCGACTTGAAGGCGTCGAGCAGCGTGGTCGTCGCGCCGAGCACCGTGAGCAGCTTCTGGTTGGGAATGGTGATCAGCGAATCGCAGTACTTGCCGAGCTCCGCGATCCCGTGATCGGCGACGTAGCTGCGCTTGCTGCCCTCCATCTCGAAGGGCTTGGTCACCACGGCCACCGTCAGAATGCCCATCTCCTTGGCGATCTGCGCGACCACAGGCGCGCCGCCCGTACCGGTACCGCCGCCCATGCCCGCCGTGATGAACAGCATGTCGCAACCCTCGACCAACTCTACGATGCGGTCACGGTCCTCCATCGCCGCCTGGCGGCCGACTTCCGGGTCGGCGCCGGCGCCGAGTCCCTTGGTCATGTTGGTGCCGATCTGCAGGGCGGTCTTCACCTTGGCGTGCTTGAGGGCCTGCGAATCGGTGTTGATGCACATGAACTCCACCCCCTCGATGCCGGAGGTGACCATGTGAGCCACGGCGTTGCCACCGCCGCCGCCCACGCCGATGACCTTGATGACAGCGCTTTGGCTGTAGGCGTCCATTAATTCGAACATTGCGCGTGCTCCTCGAGAATGAGTCGGTTGATTGGAATGATTGCTTTGGGTTGTCGGAGTCGTTCAGTCTGTCAGCGTCAAAAGTTTCCCTGGAACCAGGCGCGCATGCGGTCGAGCGCCGTTTTCGCGTTGCCCAGGGACCGCCCGCGACGCGCGGGCAGGAAGTTGTCGCGGGCATAGAGCAGCAGCCCCACGCCCGTGGAAAAAACGGGATTGCGGACGACGTCGGTGAGGCCGTGCACCTGCTGCGGCAGGCCGAGCCGCACCGGCACATGGAAGACCTCCTCCGCGAGCTCGATCGCGCCTTCCATCTTGGCGCTGCCGCCCGTCAGCACGATGCCGGCGGCGATCACCTCCTCGAAGCCGCTGCGGCGCAGCTCCTCGCGCACCAGGCCGAAGAGCTCCTCGTAGCGCGGCTCGACTATCTCGGCCAGCGTCTGGCGCGCGAGCCGCCGTGCGGGGCGGTCGCCGACGCTCGGCACTTCGATACTCTCATCGGGGTTGGCGAGCTGGGAGAGCGCGCAGGCGTAGCGGATCTTGATGTCCTCGGCGTGCTGGGTCGGCGTGCGCATGGAGACCGCGATGTCGTTGGTCACCTGGTCACCCGCGATCGGAATCACCGCCGTGTGTCGGATCGCCCCGTGGGCGAACACGGCGAGATCGGTCGTGCCACCGCCGATGTCGACCAGGCACACGCCGAGCTCCTTCTCGTCGTCGGTCAACACCGAGAAGCTCGACGCCAGCTGCTCGAGCACGACGTCGTCGACCTCGAGCCCACAGCGCTTGATGCACTTCTCGATGTTCTGCGCCGCACTCTCGGCACCGGTGACGATGTGCACCTTCGCCTCGAGACGCACTCCGGACATGCCGATCGGATCGCGAATGCCCTCCTGGCCATCGACGATGAACTCCTGCGGCAGCACGTGCAGGATCTTCTGATCGGCGGGGATCGCCACCGCCTTGGCGGCATCGATCACGTGCTCGACGTCGCCGTGCGTGACCTCGCGGTCGCGGATCGCCACCACCCCGTGGGAGTTGAGACTGCGCACGTGACTGCCGGCGATGCCGGCGAACACCGAGTGGATCTCGCAGCCGGCCATGAGCTCGGCCTCCTCCACCGCGCGCTGAATCGAATGCACCGTCGACTCGATGTTGACGACCACGCCCTTCTTCAGGCCGCGCGAGGGCTGGGACCCCAGGCCCAACACCTCGATGGTGCCGTCGAGGCCGACTTCGCCGACCAGAGCGACGACTTTGGAGGTCCCGATGTCGAGGCCCACGATGAGATTTCTATCGGATCGCTTAAGCATGAGTTGCCCCTGTCCGCCAGCCGATCGCAAAACCGTTTGTGTAGCGCATATCGACGTATGAAATGTCCGCGGCGCGATGCTCGACGATGCCGAGCGCGGCGCCCATGAACTTCTCGAACCGCTCATCGACCTGCGAGCGCCCGAGGCGCACCGTGATGCCGTTGGCGAGATCGAGCTGCCACGCGCCACGCGGATCGAGCCGCAGCGCGCCGATGGCGAGACCGGCCGCTGTCACTAAATCGCAGGGAGCGATTTGCAACGCCGAGCGCTCCTGCGCTTGGCGGCCCCGAAGGGGCGAGGCGCAGGATGCGCCGAGTAACCGCCGCTGCATGGCGAGGTAGCGCTCCGTAACCTCGGCCTCGGAGCCCTCGGGTCCCGACAGGCGCGCGAGTCCCGTCGGGAAGCTGTCGATGCCGGTCGCAAAGAGCACTCCGCTCGCGTTGACGAGCCCGTCCTGTCCCCAGCGGGCAGCAGCGACCTGCTCCACCACCAGCACCGACAGTCCGTGCGGCCACGCGCGCTCGACGCTCACGGCATCGACCCACGGAAGCGTGTGCAGCGCGCGGCTCACCGCCGCCAGGTCGACCGTCAGCAGGCCCTGGTTGCGGACTTCCCGCGCCACGAGCTGTTCGACCTCGGCCGGCGGGATGTGTTGGAACCGTCCCGTCACCTCCACGGTGCGGATAGGCTGGTTGAGCGCCCAGAACACAACGCACAGAGTGGCGAAGAGCGCCCCCCCTGTCGCGCACGCCCGCCCGATGAGCCCCCACGGCACGCGCGGCCGCGCCGCTGCCGCCTCGCGGGCCTTGATGCGGTTGCGGCTGCGCTTCAACATCAGTGCGCCTCCCTTGCAAGGTGACCTGTCTCCCGAAGCCCGCAGGGCGAAGGGAGACGCACGAAGCTCGTCTCGAGCACCCGCCAGACGAGCTCGTCGAAATCGATGTCGGCCGCCCGCGCGGCCATCGGCACCAGGCTGTGGCTGGTCATCCCCGGCACGGTGTTGACTTCGAGCAGCAGCGGCCGCCCGGCGGCATCCATCATGAAATCCGCTCGCCCCCAGCCTTCGCCGCCGGCGGCCGCGAAGGCGGCGAGCGCGAGATTCTGCAGATGCTGCTCGGCAGGCTGCGACAGACCCGAGGGACAGAGATAGCGTGTGTCGTCGCGGAAGTACTTCGCCTCGTAGTCGTAAAAGGCGCGCGGCGTCTCGATGCGAATCGACGGCAGCGCCCCGCCCTGCAGCAGGCCGACGGTGTACTCCCGGCCGGTGATCCACTGCTCCGCGAAGACGCTTCGGTCGACTGCGGCCGCGGTCGCGTAGGCTGCCGGAAGCGCCTCTGCGCTCGCGACTTTCGTCATCCCGACGCTCGAGCCCTGAGTGGCGGGCTTGACGATGAGCGGCAGCCGCAGACGCTCGAGCGCCAGCTCGAAATCCTGCGGTCCGTTGAGCTCCAGTGCAGCGGGCGATGCCACTCCAATCGCCTGCGCCAGACGCTTGCTGCGCAACTTGTCCATGGCTGTAGCCGAGCCGGCGACGCCGCTGCCGGTGTAGGGGACGCCCAAGTACTCGAGCGCGCCCTGCACGGTCCCGTCCTCGCCGCCCGGCCCATGCAGTGCGATCCAGACGCGATCAAAGCGCTCCCCGGCGAGATCGAGCAGCGAGCGCTCGCGCGGATCGAAGGCGAAGGCCGCGACCCCACGGCGCTCGAGCGCCGCGAGCACCGCCGCGCCGGAAAGGAGCGAGATCTCCCGCTCGCTCGAGTCGCCGCCCATGAGGACGGCCACCCGGCCGAACTCCCCGGGATCGGTGGCGCGGTGCCTGAGCGTTGGATCATAGGCGAGCCGCATCAGCGCGCATCCTCCATGTTCCGCTCCACGGCATGGCCCACGATGTGCACCTCGGGATGCAGCCGCACACCCTGCGCGCGCTGCACCTCGTCCTGCACGCGCAGGATCAGACTCTCGACATCTGCGGCGGTGGCGGCCCCATGGTTGATGATGAAGTTGGCATGCTTCGACGAGACGGACGCATCGCCGATCCGCAGTCCCTTCAGCCCCGTCGCCTCGATGAGGCGCGCGGCGTGGTCGCCCGGCGGGTTGGTGAACACCGAGCCGCAGCTCCACTCGCCGATCGGCTGTGTCGCCTTGCGCCGCTGCAGAAGAGCATCGACTTCGCTGCGGTGCTCGGCAGGACGCGCTTCGAAGCGCAGCCACGCGCCGAGGAACCACTCGTCGGCTACCGGCGGCTCGACGTGCCGGTAACTCACCCGATACTCGCTCTGCGCCCGGCGATGCTCGCGACCGGTGCGATCGATGGTCTCGACCTCCACGACATGGCGCCAGGTCTCACCGCCGAAGGCGCCGGCGTTCATCGCCAGCGCGCCACCCATCGTTCCCGGGATGCCCGCGAAGAACTCCGCCGGGCCGAGACCCCATTTGATGCATTGCCTGGCGACGCGCGCGCAGGCAACACCCGCCTCCGCGTGCACCATGCCCTGACTGGTGCGCTCCAGCCGATCCAACGTGCCGCGCGTGCTGATGACGACGCCCGCAATCCCGCCGTCGCGCACCAGCAGGTTGCTCCCCAGCCCAACCCACGACACCGGCAGGTCGGCCGGGACGCTGCGCAGGAATGCCGCCAGCTCGGCGCGGTCGCCCGGCGTGAAATAGATTTCCGCCGGCCCGCCCACGTGCCACGAGGTATGGCGGCTCATCGGCTCGTCGCGCCGGATGCGCCCCAGAAACTCCTTCGCCACGGCCAGCATCAGGCGCTCCCCCGCGGCGGCAGGAGGTCGGCGAAGCGCTCCTGCAGCTTGTGCGCCACCGCGCTGATGTTGCCGGCGCCCATGGTCACGACCACATCGCCGTCGCGGATCACGTCCTTCAGCGACTCCGCCAACTCTTCGACGCGCTCGACGAATAGCGGCTCCACCTGTCCGCGGCTGCGCACGGCTCTGCAGATCGCCCGCCCGTCCGCGCCCACGATCGGGGCCTCGCCCGCTGCGTAGACCGCCGTGACGAGCAGCACGTCCGCCGTCGAGAGCACCTTGCCGAAATCATCGATCAGATCGTGTGTGCGCGTGTACCGATGGGGTTGGAAAGCGAGCACGATGCGCCGCCCCGGGTAGCCCTGACGCAGCGCCTCCAGCGTCGCCGCCACCTCCGTCGGATGGTGGCCATAGTCGTCGATCACGGTGATGACACCTGCCGCGGAGTCGATGTCCGCGACGTGCTGCATCCTGCGGTCGATGCCCTGAAAGCCGGCGAGCGAGCGCACGATGGCTGCATCTGCGACACCGAGCTCCGTCGCCACTGCGATGGCCGCAAGCGAATTCAGCACGTTGTGCGCGCCTGGCAGGTTGACGGTCACATCGAGGGGAGCGCCCGCCGATCGCACCACCCGGATCCGGGTCCGCAGGCCCAGGCGATCGGTCTCGACTGCACGAACCGCGGCCGCCGCATCCAGCCCGTAGGTCAGGACCGGTCTGCCGACACGATCGAGGATGCCGCGCACATTCTCATCATCGAGGCACAGCACTGCGAGCCCGTAGAAGGGCAGGTTGTGCAGGAAGCCGACGAAGCTCTGCTTCAGGCGCTCGAAATCCCCGCCATGGGTCACCAGGTGGTCGTTGTCGATGTTGGTGACGACCGCCATCAGCGGCTGCAGATGCGTGAACGAGGCGTCGCTCTCGTCCGCCTCGGCGACCAGATAGCGCCCCGTGCCGAGCCGGGCGTGGCTGCCGGCACTCTTCAGCCGTCCGCCGATGACGAACGTCGGATCCTCACCGCCCTCCGCCAGGATGCTGGCGATCAGACTGGTGGTCGTGGTCTTGCCATGCGTGCCCGCCACCGCGATGGAATAACGGAAGCGCATGAGCTCACCGAGCATCTCGGCGCGCGAGACCACAGGCACTCGCCGCGCGAGAGCAGCCTCGACTTCCGGATTGCTCCTGGCGATGGCGCTCGACACCACGACCACGTCCGCGCCCTCGATGTTTTCCGCCGCATGTCCCAGCCGCACCCGGGCGCCGAGCCCCGTGAGCCACTCGGTCACCGGGCCGGTCTTGAGGTCCGAGCCCTGGACCGCGTAGCCGAGGTTTAGCAGCACCTCGGCGATGCCGCTCATGCCGCTGCCGCCGATGCCGACGAAATGAATGGTGTTGATGCGGCGCATCCGGTCGCGCTGGTCAGCGCTGCGGCGCCGCTCCACGCGCGGCCGTTCCAAGAGGCTGCGCCGCTCCTCGATCACGCGGCCCTCCGTGCGAGTTCCAGACAGGAGGCGGCGAGCTTCTCGGTGGCATCGGGCCTGGCGAGCCGGCGCGCGCGCTCTGCCATGACGAGCAGCTTGGCGCGGCTGGCGCACAGGCGCTCCAGCTCCGCGGCGAGCCGCTCGACGGTCAGCTCGCGGTCGCCGATCAGCACCGCGGCGCCCTCGCGCACCAGGAATCGCGCGTTGTAAGTCTGGTGGTCGTCGACGGCGGCTGGAAACGGCACCAGTACCGCGCCCACCCCGGCCGCGGCCAACTCCGACACCGTGAGGGCGCCCGAGCGACAGATCACGAGGTCCGCCCATCCGTAGGCCTCCGCCATGTCCTCGATGAAAGGCCGCACGTCCGCGCGCACGCCGGCGTCGGCATAACTCTGCCGTCCGGCCTCGATCCACCGCTCACCAGCCTGATGACGGACATCGAAGCGGATTACACCGGCGAGCCGGGCCAACGCGTAGGGAACGACAGTGTTGAGGCGCACGGCCCCCTGGCTGCCGCCGACGACGAGGATGCGCACAGCCCCTTCACGCGCGGCGAAGCGTTCCACCGGCGGCCTCAGTGCGCTGATGTCGCGGCGGACGGGATTTCCGACGGTGCGCGCCTTAACGCTCGCCGCGAAACTGTCCGGAAATGCCTGCAACACCTCGCGCGCGAAGTGCGCCAGGCAGCGGTTGGTGAAGCCGGCGATCGCATTCTGCTCGTGGATGATGAGCGGCCGGCGTGTGAGCCACGCCGCAATGCCGCCCGGTCCGGTGACGAACCCGCCGAGGCCGACCACGATCGCGGGCCGCCGCCGCCGCATCACCTGCAGCGCCTGTGTCAGCGCCACCGCGAGCCGCCACGGTGCCGCGAGCAGCGTGCGCCAACCCTTCCCGCGCAGGCCTCCGACCGACAGCCAGTCGATCGCGATTCCTTCGGCCGGAATGACCCGCGCTTCCAGCCCGCGGCGCGTGCCGAGCCAGATGACCTCGACCGATTGCTCGCGCAACCGGCGCGCGAGCGCCAGCGCCGGGAACACGTGTCCTCCGGTGCCGCCCGCCATGATGAGGATCGGCCGGTCGGTCATGCGCTGCTCCCCATGACGGTGGCCGAGCCGCGCCGCTCCAGCATCGTCTCGTGATAGACGCGCAGCAGCATTCCAACCCAGACCAGCGTCACGATCAGGCTCGAGCGTCCGTAACTCATCAGCGGCAGCGTCAGTCCCTTGGTCGGCAGCACGCCCATGTTGACGCCGATGTTGATGAAGGCCTGGACCCCGATCCAGAGCCCGAACCCGGCCGCGAGGTAGCTCTGGAAATCGAGGCCCGCCTGCGAGGCGAGCCGCGCGATGTAGAACGCGCGCCAGATGAGCCCGACGAAGAGGCCGAGCGTCAGCAGCACGCCGAGGAGGCCCAATTCCTCGGCGAGCACGGCGAACAGGAAGTCGGTATGCGCTTCGGGCAGGTAGAAGAGCTTCTGCACACTGTTGCCGAGGCCGACGCCGAGCCACTTTCCGCGCCCGATCGCGATCAGTGACTGAGTGAGCTGAAAGCCGCTGCCATAGGCATTGGCCCAGGGATCGAGGAAGCCCGTCAGGCGCCGCAGCCGATAGGCGGAAGTGACCGCCAGCAGGGCGAAGAGGCCGGCGGCCACCGCCGTCAGCACGAACACATAGCGCAGCCGCGCGCCGGCGACGAAGAGCATGCCGAAACCGGTGGCGAAGAGCACGGTGGCCGCGCCGAAGTCGGGCTCGCCGAGCAGCAACATCGCGACCAGCCCCAGGAGCAGCAATGGCTTGATCAGGCCGGTGAAGCTCTCGCGCAGCTCATCCTGACGCCGCGCCGCGTAGCCGGCGATGTAGATCAACACCAGTACGCGGGCGAGCTCCGAGACCTGGAAACTCACGCCCCCGAGCCGCAGCCAGCGCCGGCCGCCATTCACGACCTCGCCCAGCCCGGGCACCAGCACCACGAGCAGCATGATAAGCGCGGCCGCGAGCAGCACAGAGGAAAGGCGCTCCCATCGCTGCATCCGGAAGCAGAAGACGAGCACGGCGCCAGCCGCGCCGACGAGCGCGGTCAGTACCTGCCGCTCGAGGAAGTAGAAAGGGTTGCCCGTATCATGGCTCGCGATCGAGATGGAAGCGGAGGTGACCATCACCAGCCCGAACAGCAGCAACCCCAGCACCAGGGCGAGGGTTGCGCCGTCGAGGTGCACGGCAGTGGGACGCACGCTCATGCCGCCAACTCCTCCACCGCGCGGGCGAACACCGCGCCGCGATGGGTATAGTCGCGGAACATGTCGAGGCTCGCGCAGGCGGGGGAAAGCAACACGGTGTCGCCGGCCCTGGCCGCCACCGCCGCGGCGCGCACGGCTTCCTCGAGCGTGGCGCAGTACGCCGTAGTGCAGACGCCGCGCACCGCCTCGCCCACGAGGCGGCCGTCGCGGCCGATGAGCACCGTGTGTCGCACCTTGCCGCGGAAAGCGGGAGCCAGGGGCGCGAAGTCCTGATTCTTACCGTCACCGCCGGCGATGATGACGAGCGGCCCTTCCATTCCGGCGACGGCGGCGATGGTCGCGCCGACGTTCGTGCCCTTGGAATCGTTGATGTAGGTTACGCCGGCGACCTCCGCGACCCACTGCGTGCGATGCGCCAGGCCGGTGAACGACTCCAGCTCCGCGAGCATTGCCGGCAGAGGCAGGCCCAGCGCCTCGCCTAGCGCAAGTGCCGCCAGAGCGTTGGCCGCGTTATGAAGCCCGCGGATGCGCATCGCCGATACCGGTAGCAACGGCTCGCCGCGACGCGTGAGCCATGAGCCGCCATCGCGTATGGCCACCGCGTAGTCAGCGCCGATGGTGGCGCGCAGTGAGAAGCTGAGCGTCCGCTGGCCCGGCTTCGGCATCGCCACCACCAACGGATCGTCCAGATTGATCACGGCGGTGTCGCAGCGGGCGAAGATGCGCGCCTTCGCCTCGGCATAGGCCGCCACGGAAGAATAGCGGTCGAGATGATCCGGGCTGACGTTGAGCACGGCCGCCGCCGCGAGATCGAGCGAGTGGGTCGCCTCGAGTTGGAAGCTCGAGAGCTCGAGGACGTAGAGGCCGACGGTTTCCCCGACCCGATGCGCCGACCCCAGCAGGTCGAGCGCGGGTTCGCCGAGATTGCCCCCTAACCGCACCTTCAACCCGGCCCGCGCGGCCATGCGGCCGAGCAGCGTCGTGACAGTGCTCTTGCCGTTGGTGCCGGTGATGCCGGCGACCGGCGCATCGACGGCGCGCGCGAAGAGCTCGATGTCACCCACGATCTCGAGGCCGCGGCGGCGCGTTTCGGCGAAGAAAGGCTCATCCGTCGATACGCCGGGAGACACTACGACGCACAGCGCATCATCCAGCAGCCGCGCATCGAGGCCCCCGAGCCGCACCGGTATCTGCGGGTCGAGCTCGCGCAGCGCGGCCAACTGCGGCGGCTCAGTCCGCGTGTCCGTGACCGCCAGCCGCCAGCCGCGCTCGCGCAGATAACGCGCGCAGGAGAGGCCGGTACGACCGAGACCGACGATGACAGCGGCAGTAGCCTTGGGATTCTGGGCGCTCATCGCAGCTTGAGAGTGGCGAGGCCCGCCAGCACGAGGAGAAGGGAGATGATCCAGAAGCGCACGATCACCTTGGGCTCCGCCCAGCCCTTGAGCTCGAAGTGGTGATGCAGCGGGGCCATGCGGAAGATGCGCCGCCCGGTGAGCTTGAAGGATGCGACCTGGAGGATCACCGAGGCGGTCTCGAGCACGAAGATGCCGCCCATCACGAGCGCCACCAGTTCCTGGCGCACGATCACTGCGATGACCCCGAGGGCCGCGCCGATGGCGAGCGCGCCGACATCGCCCATGAAGACCTGCGCCGGGTAAGCGTTGAACCAAAGAAAGCCCAGGCCCGCGCCGGTGAGTGCCGAGCAGAAGATCAAAAGCTCGCCCGCGCCCGTGATTTCCGGGATCTGCAGATAGTGCGCGAACACATGGTTGCCGCTCACGTAAGCGAAGATGCCGAGCGCCGCCGAGACCAGCGCGGCGGGCATGATGGCCAGACCGTCGAGGCCATCCGTGAGGTTCACCGCGTTGCTCATGCCGACGATCATGAAATAGGCGATTGCGATGAAACCGGCCGCCGACAATGGCGCGGCAAACGACTTGACGAACGGCAGGAAGAGTGTCCTGTCCGCGGCCTGTGTCGCCGTGAAATAAAGCGTTGCCGCGGTGGCGAGACCTGCCACCGATTGCCAGAAATACTTCCAACGTGCCGCGAGGCCGCGGGGATTGCGCACGACGAGCTTCAGATAGTCGTCGTAGAAGCCGATGAGGCCATAGGCGAACGTTACGCCCAGCACGGTCCACACCAGACGGTTGGCTGGGTCCGCCCAGAGGAGCGTACTCACGAACGTCGTCACCAGGATCAGGGTCCCACCCATGGTCGGCGTGCCGGCTTTCATGAGATGGGTCTGGGGGCCGTCGTCGCGCACCACCTGACCGATCTGATAGCGCGACAGGCGAGCGATCAGTGCCGGCCCGACGATGAGCGAGATCGCAAGCGAAGAGATGGTCGCGAGAATGGCGCGGAAAGTCAGATAGGAAAAGACGTTGAAGCCGGTATGCCAGCCGGTCGTTCGTTGCGCGAGCCAATGTGCGAGCCAGTAGAGCACTCAGTGTCCGTCCGCATCGTTGTTGCTGTTGTGTACGAGAGCCGACACGACGCGCTCCAGCCTGTTGAACCGCGAGCCCTTGACCAGCAGGCGCACGGCCGCCGCCTCCGCGCCGCCACCGGCGAGGGCGCGCAGCAGTTCCCGCCCCAGCGCCTCCGTATCCGGGAACCATTGGCCGCCGGTGCCGAAGCGCTCGACGGCCAGGGCCGCGAGCGGACCGGTCGCGAGCAGGCGCTCGATGCCGCGCTCGCGGGCGAAAGCGCCAATCTGCGAATGCGCGTCCGCGGCGAACTCGCCAAGCTCCGCCATGTCGCCCAACACCAGCCAGCGCCGGCCTTCGATCGCGGCGAGCACCTCGATACCCGCACGGACCGAGCTCGGATTGGCGTTGTAGGAATCGTCGATGATCCACGCGCCGCTGGCGGCCTGTTTGAGCTGCAGGCGTCCCGGCACGGCTCGCATGGCGCCGAGGCCCCGGGCGATCTGCTCTAGCGTTGCGCCCGCGGCGGCGGCCGCGGCCGCGGCGCCGAGAGCGTTCGCGACGTTGTGTTGACCACCCAGGTGAAGGTCGATCTCCGCGTGCCCGAGCGGGCTCGCGAGGCGGAATCGAGTCAGAAAGCCCCCCGGACCGAGAGTCGTACGCAAGCCCGAGGCACGGAAATCCGCCGCCTTCGCGACGCCGAAGGTCACTACCCGCGCGCGGGTCATACCGCGCCAGAGATCCGCGAACTCATCGTCGGCGTTGATGACCGCGGTCGCGTCCGCCGCCAGGCCCGCGACCATTTCGCCTTCCGCGCGGGCCACTCCCTCGAGGCTGCCGAAACCTTCGAGGTGCTCCGCGCCGGCGTTGGTGATGAGGCCTACCGTCGGGCGCGCCACCTTGACCAGCTCCGCGACTTCCCCTGCCCGGTTGGCGCCCACCTCGATGACCGCGAAGCGGTGTCCGGGCTCGAGCCGCAGCAGGGTCAGGGGCACGCCGATGTGATTGTTGAGATTGCCGCGCGTCACCAGGGTGTTGCCGGCTGCGGAAAGGATCGCAGCCGTCATTTCCTTGGCCGTGGTCTTGCCGTTGCTGCCTGCCACGCCAATGACCGGAATGTCGAGCGCCGAGCGCCACGCGTGTCCCGCGCGCGACAGCGCCGCCTGCGTATCTGCGACGACGACCTGCGCCAGTCCGAGGGGCTGCGGCGCGTCGACGAGCGCCCCTGCCGCGCCGGCTGCCAATGCGGCGCCGGCGAATTCGTTGCCGTTGAAGCGCGGCCCGCGCAACGCAACGAAGAGATCGCCCGCCGACAGCGTGCGGCTGTCGCTCGACACACCCGCGAAGACGCGGTCGCCGCCCTCGAGTCGCCCGCCGCAAGCGCGTGCGAAGTTCCGCAGCGTCCGCTCGACTGCCACATTCTCGCTCACGGCCGCATCGCCTCGAGAGCCGCGCGCGCCACGCTCTGATCGCTGAACGGGCGGCGCTCGCTGCCGTATATCTGGTACTCCTCATGTCCCTTGCCGGCAATCAACACCACGTCCTCCGCGCCCGACCGCTGCAGCGTGGCGCGGATGGCGTGCGCACGATCGTGCTCGACCCGCGCCGCGGCGCCGCGCGGAATGCCTGCCAGAATGTCCGCGACGATCTGCTCGGGCGGCTCGCCGCGCGGGTTGTCGTCGGTCACGACCAACTCATCCGCCAGCTCGGCTGCGATCCTGCCCATCATCGGCCGCTTGCCGGGATCGCGGTCACCGCCGCAGCCGAAGACGACGCGCAGACGCGCGCGGCAGTGGCGGCGCGCGGCCCGCAACGCTTTCGCAAGCGCATCCGGCGTGTGGGCATAGTCCACTATCGCCAACGGCGCCGTGTCGCGGCCGCCGAATGCCTCCATCCTTCCGGGCGCTGCCCGGCACGACTCCAGCGCAGCAGCCGCTTCGGCCAGAGGGATGTCCCAGGTGAGCAGCACGGCGAGCACCGTCAGAGTATTGTCGGCGTTGAATTCGCCGATCAACGGCACGCTGAGCTTTGCCGCACCCCAGCTGGACTCCACCTCGAGACGCAGGCCGGATACGGCGGCCTCGACTCGCGACGCGCTCACTACTCGCGTATCGGGCGTCGATTCGCGCCTTGCGCCCGTGCGTGTGGTGATGACCAGCCGGGCCGTGGAAAGTTGCCCGGCCAGCTGCGCGCCGAACTCGTCATCGACGTTGATCACGCGCGCCGCAAGTCCCGGCCAGGCAAAGAGACGCGACTTCGCATCGGCGTAGGCCGCCATGGTGCCGTGATAGTCGAGATGATCGCGTGTCAGGTTGGTGAACGCGGCCGTATGGAAACGGACGCCGCCGACGCGATGCTGAGCAAGCGCATGCGAGGAGACTTCCATGCTCACGGCCGCGGCGCCGAGCGCCCGCATGGCGGCGAGCCGGCGGTGGACGGTCACGGCATCGGCTGTGGTGTGCTCCGCGTTGGCAAGCGCACCGGGAAACCCGAAGCCGATGGTGCCCATGTAGGCGGCGGGTCGGCCGCAGTGGCTCAGGGCCTGCGCGAGCAGCCACGCACAGGTCGTCTTGCCGTTGGTGCCGGTGATGCCGGCGACCGTCACCGCCTGCGAGGGTTGACCGAAGAACCGGTCGGCGATGAGACCAACATGACGGGAAAGCTCCGGCACGGGTGCTACGAACACGTCCGCGGGGCCGTTGTCGCGGCCTCCGGCAAGCCCCCCGAGGCCTGCTGCAACCAGCTCGAGTGCTCCGGGCGACGGCTCGTACAGTACCGCCCGCGCACCGCGCGCCGCGGCGTCAGCGGCAAATTCCGCGCCGTGGCGTCCGTGGCCGCGGCATGCAAGGAAGAGCGCGCCAGGACCCACGGCGCGCGAGTCGAGGGTCACGTCGCTGACTTCGACAGCCGCAGGCGCGGCGATCAGCCCGGCGGTGAGCTCGCCGAGCGGCATGCGGCGCGTCGCTGTTGGATTCGTGGCCGGAGTCATTTGAGCGAGGCCGTCCGCAGGTCCGCGGGCTGCTCCACCGGCTCGTCCGGGGCTACCGCCATGAGGCGCAGCGCACGGCCGACCACCTTGGCGAACACCGGCGCCGAGACATCACCGCCCATGTGAATGCCGTTCTGCGGATCGTTGATCATGACGGCGGCCGCAAGCCGCGGCGCGCTGGCGGGGGCGACGCCGGCGAAGACCGAGACGTAGCGATGCTGCTCGTAAGAACCGGCGTCGGCCTTCCAGGCCGTGCCGGTCTTGCCGGACACGGTATAGCCCGGAATCGCGGCTAGCGGCGCCGTGCCTTCCATCGAGATCACCGAGCGCATCATCCCTATCAACTCACGGCAAAGCCGCGGATCCATCACCCGGGTGCCTGCGGGCGGCGTGTCGACCCGCAGGAAGGAAATGGGGCGCGTGATGCCGAGCGCACCGACGGTCGCATAGGCGTGCGCGAGCTGGAGAGTCGTCACGGAGACACCGTAGCCATGCGACATCGTGGCGATGTCGATGGGCCTCCAGGTGTGCAGCGGCGCCAGCAAGCCCGCCGATTCTCCCGGATAGCCGCTGGTGGCGAGCTGTCCGAAGCCGTAGTTGCGCAGCGTCGTCCAGATGAGCCTCGGCGGTAGCGACAGCGCCAGGTGCGCCATGCCGACGTTCGAGCTGTGGGCGAGCACCATTGCGATGTCGATCGGCCCGAAGTCATGCTCATCCGAGAAGGTGTGCGCGCCGACCTTGATGAAGCCCGGCGAGGTGTCGATTACCGAGCGATCGTCGTACCTGCCGGAGATGAGCCCCGCGGCGACGAAGAAAGGTTTCATCGATGACCCGGGCTCGTAGACGTCGGTGACCGCCCGATTGCGGTACCGCCACTGCTGCATCTGGTCGCGGTCGTTGGGATTGAATGCCGGCTGGTCGACCATCGCGAGCACTTCGCCGGTGGCGATGTCGATTACGACGATGGCGCCGGAGCTCGCCTTTTGCTCCGCCACCTGCTCCTTCAATGCACGATAGGCGAGGTACTGGATGCGCAGATCGATCGACAGGACGAGATCGCGCCCCGGGCGCGCGGGCCGGATGCTCTCGATGTCCTGCACGATCCGGCCATAGCGATCCTGGATCACGCGCTTCTCGCCGTCGATGCCGGTCAGCCATTGGTCGGAGGCGAGCTCGAGCCCCGCCTGGCCCTGATCGTCGACATTGGTGAAGCCGATGAGCTGACCGGTCACTTCCCCCGCGGGGTAGTAGCGGCGGTACTCGCGCGACAGATATACGCCGGGAATGTTGAGCGCCTTGATCTGCGCAGCTTCCGCCGGTTGGCACTGGCGCGCGACGTAGAGGAAGTCGCGGTCGAGGTTGCTCGTCACCCGCCGCAGCAGCTCCTGGGTGTTGATGCCGAGCGCATGCGCGAGCCGCGCAATCTGCCCGGGCGCGCTCGCAATCTGCTTCGGGCTGACCCAGATCGAGTCGACCGGCGTGCTCACGGCGAGCGGCTCGCCGTAGCGGTCGGTGATCGTGCCGCGGTGCGCCGCTATGTCGACCGTGCGGGTGAAGCGCGCATCGCCCTGCTTCGACAGGAAAGAGTATTCGAAAAGCTGCAGGTCGACCGCGCGGCAGAGGAGCGCCGCCGCGGCGACGCCGAGGAGCCCCACCAACAGATACGCCCGCCAGCGGAACGAGCGGGGCGCGGAATGACGTGCGTTGCGCGTCCTCATGGCTGCACGATCACGATGTCCTTGGGTGCCGGCATGGTCATGTGCAGTTTCTTGCCCGCGACGCTCTCGACGAACGCATGGGTGGACCAGGCACTCTGCTCGAGTTGCAGCTGACCCCACTGGATATCCAGGTTGTCGCGCTGCGTGCTCAACTGCTCGAGCTGGATGAAGAGTTGCCGCGCGCGGAACTTGCAGTAGACCGCGCCCGCCGCGGACAGCAGCACCGCGGCCCAGAGCGCCGCGGTCGCGAGCCCCAGAGTGGTTGCGGCGGCGGCCTTCATCGCACTTTCTCCCCCACCCGCAGCAAGGCGCTGCGCGCACGGGGATTGCGTACGACTTCTTCCTTGCTCGCGCGGAGCTTGCGGCCGACCAGCCGCAGGCGCGGCACGAGCTGCGGCGGCACGATCGGCAGCGCGGCCACCGCCGGATCGAGCTGCGATTCGCGCTGCATGAAGCGCTTGACCACTCGGTCCTCGAGGGAATGGAAGCTGATGACCGCGAGGCGTCCACCCATGGCAAGCGCGCCGACGGCGCCCAGAAGCGCCTTGTCGAGCTGTCCGAGCTCGTCGTTGGCGTATATCCGCAACGCCTGGAACGTACGGGTTGCGGGATGCTTCCCCGGCTCTCGCGTCCGCACTGCACGCGCGACCAGTTCTGCGAGCTCGCGCGTGCGCTCGATCGGGCGCTCGCGCCTTGCCGCGTCGATGGCCTGAGCCACTCGGCGCGCGAAGCGCTCTTCTCCGAGTGTCGCGATCACCTCGCGAATCTCGTCGACGCCCGCACGAGCGAGCCACGCGGACACCGGCTCACCGCGTGTCGGGTCCATGCGCATATCGAGCGGACCGTCGGCCCGGAAGCTGAAGCCGCGCGCCGGATCGTCGAGCTGCGGTGAGGAAACGCCGAGGTCGAACAGAACACCCCGGCATGCGCGGCCGCCCGAGTGAGCCGGCACGAGCGCGCCGATATCGGCAAACGACGCGTGCACGAGCGCAAGCCGCATTTCGTGGGCGAAGCGCCGGTTGCCGGCCGCGACGGCCTCAGGGTCCCGGTCGATCGCGAGCACCTGGCCCTCTCGACCCAGGGCCTGGAGGAGGAGTGCCGTATGACCACCGCGCCCGAACGTCGCATCGACATAGTAACCATCCGGCTCGAGAGCCAACGCCTCGAGCGCCTCATCTGCGAGCACCGGGATGTGCTCGACCACACCCCTGACTCTTTACAACGACAGCGAGTCGAACTCCGACGGCAAACCCGTCGTAGCCTTCCCGCTCTTCAACATTTCTTCGAGGCGCTCGGCCCAAGTCGACTCGCTCCACAGCTCGAATTTGGCGCCTTGGCCGATCAACATGCCGTGGCGCTCGAGGCTCGCGAATCCACGCAGCTCCGGCGGGAGTAGAATCCGCCCATGCCCATCGAGCTCGAGATCCACCGCATGTCCGACCATGAGCCGCTGCAGCCGCCGCGCCTCCTCATTGAGGGACGGCAGACTCATCAGCTTGGTCTCGATCAGCTCCCACTCCGGCAGCGGGTAGATAAGAAGGCAGCGGTCCCGGCTGTCCACGGTGACCACGACTCTTCCCTGAGCACGCTCGGCGATCTGCTCCCGATAGCGGGTGGGCATGACCATCCGGCCTTTCTCATCCAGGGTGACTTTTGTAGGGCCGCGAAACATGGGGTTTCCAATGCCTTCGGCATCGTGGATCGGGGTCTCAGGGGAAGGTTTCTACCCATTGCCTCCCACTTTTTCCCACCTGCTGCCACTATAGGAATCGCGGTCGCGCTATGTCAATTGAAAAAGTGAGAAATTTGTCGCAATCACAGCGAGTTATGTAGAACGGGAAAGTGCTTCAAACAGTGCTTTTGAAGCATTCGTCTTAGCAATCAGCAGCTTGCCCGGATAACCTTATCCAGTAGGTTATCTTGGCCTCAGCGGCGGCCTTTTTCAGGCCAGGAATGCGTGTTTGATCCACTCGATCGCGGGCGCGTCGGCGAGTGGATCGGAAACGATCACCGCATCGAATCGCACACGCAGCCGCGCGAGATCCTTCCTCTGCTGCAGCAGCAGACTCGCCGCTCTCACCAGCCGTTGTCGCTTGCCGGCGTCGATGCTGGCAGCTGCCCCTCCATAGGCGTTCGATGAGCGGGTGCGCACTTCCACGATCGCAAGCTCACTCGCGCCGAATCGGGCCACGATGTCGAGCTCGCCACAGCGGCAGCGGTAATTCCGCAACAGAATTTGCGCACCTTGAGCCTGCAGGTACGCGGTGGCCAGATCTTCCGCGCGCCGCCCGATTTGCTGTCGCCACGTGAGCGCAGCGCTGTCCATGCCGGATTCCCGCGCTCGATCAGTTGCCGGGAGCGCTCGGAAGCTGCGTGATCTCGCCGCCGCGAAGCTGCGCCCAGATGAGCTGGCGGTGAATACGCCCGTCGGGATCCAGCGTCAATTGACCTGTGAGACCGTTGAGATCCAGCGACGACGGGCCGCGACTCTCGCGTAGCGCCTCGGCTATCCGATAGGCATCGAACCCGAAGGCGAACAGCGCGCCCGTCCTAGGACCACCGAATGGCCAGGCCTGGCTGGCCGCGGCGCGGACGGCCTCGGCGAGCGGACTGCCGAGCATCCACGGCATATCCGGAAACATCAGCCCGTCGAGATCCTGATTGGCGCGTGGATCAGGCTCGAAAGCATCGGAGGTCGCATAAGTCGGGATTCCGCCGGCATAGAAGAATCGCAGCTGCGGCTGCAGCGAACGCTCGGTGGACGCCATCGTCGCAGGCGAGAAAATGAACTGGATGTCCTCCCGCCGTCTGGGCACGAACTCGAGGTGCGTCCCCAGCAGCGACTCCAGCCGGTCGAGGCGGTCGCGGCTCTGATTGATGCCCAGCACCTGCTTGAGCTCATCGGAATAATCAGCCGTGGTGACGTCGATCATGGTGCTGGCGAGCACCGTGCCACCGCCGCCCTGCAACTGCTGTGTGAAGGCACCGAGCACGCGCGAGCCCCAGTCTCCCGCCGGCACGATCGCGATTCCCAGATGATGTCCATCGCTCAGCACGCGGCGGGCAACCAGCTTCGCCTCCTCCACTGGCGACAGGGCGAACTGGAAAAAGAGCGGCGGCGCCTGCTCGCCGTCCGGCAGGAAGTTGAGCGCCAGGAGCGGCGGGTGCTGCATTCGGTCGACGGCTGCGGCCACTACCGCCTGGCGTGTCAGCGGTCCGACGATGATGTCGGCGCCGCCCAGAGTCGCTGCGGCGATCTGGTCGGCGACGGATTGCTCGCCGCCGGTGTCGTAGAGTCGGACGACCGGCCGTTGCTGCTCAGGTGTTTGGTAGTACGCGGTGAGGAAGCCATCGCGCACACTGGCGGCCGCTGGAGCGGCGGACCCGCTGAGGGGCAGCAGCAACGCAATATGTGCCTGCGCCGCCAGTGACTGCGGTTGCTCGCCGAGAAGCTCGCTGCGCACGACATCGACCGCGGGATGCCCGGGATGATTCGCCACCCAGGCGGTCAGATCGGCGGTCGCCGTCGTGGGGTTGTGTGCCGCCTCCGCTGCCAGCGGGCCCAGATCCAGCCAGGCGGACACGACGGGGTTGGCCGCGGCTCCTGGCTGAGCCTTCACGCCGCGCTCCGCCGAGTCGCGCAGCGCATTGAGAAGGGCGACACGGCTTTGCTGCACCGCGCCGGCATTGAGCAGCCAATGCTCGAGCTGCACCTCTGCCTCGACACCGGCGGCGAGGTATCCCGCCCCAAAGGCGGCTTGCTGCCGCAGGCGCAGATACCGCTCCGCGGGCTCTGCCTGCTGTGGTACCGGCATCGCGCCGATGAGCTGCCAGGCGCGTGCCGCCTGGCCACGCTGCAGCGCAACCTGGACCTGGATCAGCGAGCGGTCGAATGTCTCGCCGGCGGAGAGCGGCGGCGAGAGAAGATCGAGGGCGCCAGCCGCATCGTCGGGACGCCGCGCGGCAAGATAGGCTTGCGCAGCCTGCAGCGCAAAATCGTTGCGTTGCGCGCCGCTGCTCTGATCGGCCAGGGTCGCGTACATCTGCGCGGCGCCGGCCTGGTTCCCCTGGCGGGCGAGTGCCGCCGCCTGATCGGCGGAAGGCGCGGGCCCGGCCGGAACGCTGACGCAGCCCGTTAGGACTAAAGTGACTGCGGCGAGTGCAGCCAGGCTGACGGTCCATCGCGCATGCATGGTTGTGAAGCCTCTGGGCTGGGGCCAAGCTACGGCCGCAGTGCGGCGAAGACGAGGATTATAGTGGGCAAGGCACGAGGTCGGTTGCAAGTCGTCGCGACGCCAATCGGCAACATGGGTGATGTCAGCGCGCGCGCCCGCCAGGCGCTCGAGAGCGCTGCCGCGATCGCGGCGGAGGACACGCGCCATACAGGCGCTCTGCTGCAGGCGCTCGGCATCGCGCGGCCGTTATTGTCGCTGCACGCCCACAACGAGACACAGCGCGTACCCGGGATCCTGGCGCGCCTGGCCGCGGGGGAGACGATCGCTCTGGTCAGCGACGCCGGTACGCCACTTCTGTCCGACCCTGGCTATGAGCTCGTGCGTGCAGCAACCGACGCGGGTATCGATGTCGAGGCCATCCCTGGCCCATCGGCCATCACCACGGCACTGGCCGTCGCCGGTCTGCCCGTGAGTCGTTTCTGCTTCGAAGGCTTTTTGCCGGCGCGCGCACGCGAGCGGCGCGCACACCTCGCGCAACTCGCCGGCGAGACGCGCACGTTGGTGTTCTTCGAAGCCCCCCATCGCATCGCCGCCACCCTCGCAGACCTTGCCGCGGAGCTCGGCGGCGAGCGTCGCGCCGCCGTGGCGCGCGAGCTCACCAAAGTGCACGAGACCATCTACCGTGGCACGCTCGCGGAGCTGGCGCAAAGGTCCTCTATTGAAGACAACTTCCGGCGCGGCGAGATCACCCTCGTGGTGGCAGGTGCCGCGCGCGAAGCGGCGGGCGTCGATGCGGCGTTACTGCGGCGAGCCGTCGATCTGCTGTCGAAGGAGCTGTCGCCGAGCAGAGCGGCGGCCATTGCCGCGCAGCTGACCGGTGCCACCCGCAGCGAGGCCTACGCCCTGATCCAGCATCAAACGAAGCCAGCGTCCGAAAGCGATTAAGTAAGCGGCCCCGGGCCGTTCCCGGGGCCGCAGGGTGAAATGCGGCCAGTAGGCGCGCTCGCGCAAATCGCCGGGAGCGATTTGCGCCATAATAGGGATGGAGTCGGCCGGGCAATCGCTGCCTCGACATTGTCGGGGGGGAGGAAAGTCCGGGCTCCGGCGGATCAGGTGCCAGGTAACGCCTGGGGGGCGCGAGCCCACGGAAAGTGCAACAGAAAGTAAACCGCCTAAGCTTTCGTGGCGTAAGCCGCGAGGGACGGCAAGGGTGAAACGGTGCGGTAAGAGCGCACCGCGGCTCTGGTAACAGAGCTGGCATGGCAAACCCCACCTGGAGCAAGGCCAAATAGGGAAGCAGCGGGCTCTGGCAACAGAGCGCGCAGCGCCGATCCGCGCGCGCTTCCGGGTAGGCTGCTTGAGGCCCGCGGTGACGTGGGTCCCAGAGGAATGATTGCTCTCGACAGAACCCGGCTTACAGGCCGACTCCTTCCTTCATTTCACTACCCGCAGTTGCGGGCGCTTGGGCGGCGTGCCGGTGCCCTCCTCGGAGGGCGCCGGGCCTGTCGGAGGCGGCGTCTCGGGGCCGGCGTCCTGCTCGGCAAACATCATCCCCTCCCCCGTCTCGCGCGCGTAAATGCCCATCACTGCGCTGACGGGGAAGCGCACGTGGTGCACGACACCGGCGAAGCGCGCATCGAACTCCACGACGTCGTTGTCGATCTTGAGGCGTTGCGTCGCCGTGTAGCTCAGGTTGAGGACGATCTTGCCTTCCTGCACGTAGGCGCGCGGCACCTCGCTGCCGGAGCGCTCCGCATCGACGATCACGTGCGGCGTGTGGCAGCTGTCGGTGATCCACTGATGCATCGCGCGCAGCAGATAAGGGCGCTTGGGAGGAGCTTTGAGCATCGCGCGGCTCAGAGCCGCATCTCGCGCTCCCGCTCCGAGAGCGACTCGCGAAATGCGGCTCGGGAGAAGACCTGGCTCGCGTACTTGAGGATGGGCTGCGCCTTCGGCGGCAGCTCAACCTCGTAATGCGGCAGCCGCCACAAAATCGGCGCGATGGTCGCATCGACGAGTGAGAAATCGTCCGACAGGAAGTACGGCTTCATCTTGAAGAGCTCCACGCCCTGCACGATGGTGTCGGCGAGCACCTTGCGCAGCTTTGGCAGATGCTTCTTGTCGTCCTCGACCTCGATTTGCTGCAGCAGCGTGTACCAGTCGCGCTCGATACGGTAGAGGGCCAGCCGGAACTGCGCGCGTGTGACCGGGTCGACGGGCATCAGCGGCGGATGCGGAAAACGCTCGTCCAGGTACTCGATGATCACCCGCGAGTCGTACAGCACCAGGTCGCGATCCACGAGCGTGGGAACGGTGTGGTACGGGTTGAGGTCCAGCAGATCCTCAGGGTACTTGCCGGGCTCCACATCGACGACATCGATGCCGATGCTTTTCTCCGCCAGGACGATGCGGGTGCGATGACTCCACGGGTCGCCCGGGGCGGAAAACAGCGTCATGATTGAACGTCTGCTCGACACGATTCCGCTCCCGCGGCCCACCCACCCGAGCTTCTCCCCTTGAGTTTACCGGGTCCGCCGGTCCTCCTACTTGACGTCCTTCCAGAATTCGCGCTTCAGCAGCCAGGCCAGCCAGGTGAAGACCAGCAGGAACAGCACCACCCAGACGCCCATGGCCTGGCGTGAGGCCTGTTGCGGGTCGCCGACATAATCCAGGAAGTTCACGATATCGTGGGCGAACTGATCGAACTGCTGCGGCGTCATGCTCCCGGGCGCGATCACCTTGAAATGGTCGAAGACCTGTTCCTTGACCATGTGTCCATCGGGACCCTGCGACTCGACGGTCTTGTAGACGGCGATCTTCAGCCCCTCGAGTGGCGCGACGACGTCCGGCATGGCGCTTTGCGGGTACGCCATGTTGTTCGCGCCGGTCGACCGGTCCGAATCGACGTAAAAGGTCTTCAGATACTGATAGATGTAGTTCTCATCGCGAGCACGCGACATGAGGGAAAGATCGGGCGGCGCCTTGCCGAACCATTTCTCGGCATCCGAATCGATCATCGGCGAGGTGATGTAGTCGCCCGGCTCCTCGCCGGGCGGAATGAGGTCCCTGGCGAGCAGCGCCTTGGGGATGTGGAGGTCCTGCCCGAGGCGGGACCAGCGCTCGTACTTCAGCGAGTGGCAGCCGAGGCAGTACGCCACGAAATCGCGCGCTCCGCGCTGCATCGAGGCAGTGTCGGTGTCGTTGGCGTTCGCCTGCCAGCTCTGCCAGTCCGCATCGGAAGCGGTCTCGTCCGCGGCAACAGCGCGGCTGATGCCGGCCGCTCCCGCCACGAGCGCCACTGCCAGCAGCAGCGCGGGCACGATCCTGTAATGAGCTTTAATGGGCATGATGAACCACTCTCTCAGGCACCGGCTTGACTCGATCGATGCGCGAGTAGAACGGCATCAGCCAGAAGAAGGCGAAGTAGCAGATCCCGAAGATGCGCGCGAGAATGACGTAGAGGCCTTCCGCGGGCTGCAGGCCGAGATAGCCCAGGCCGACGAAGGAGATCACGAAGATCGCGAGCATGACGCGCGAAATCCAGCCCTTGTAGCGGATGGATTTGACCGGTGAGCGGTCCAGCCACGGCAGCACCAGCAGCGACACCAACGCCAGCAGCAGCAGCAGCGCCCCGATCCCCTTGTTCGGGACCGCGCGCAGGATTGCGTAGTAGGGCGTGAAGTACCACACCGGATGGATCTCGGCGGGGGTCGACAGCGCATTGGCCGGCTCGAAGTTGGGCTGCTCGAGGAAGAGCCCGTGAACCGTCGGGGCGTAGAACACGATCAGCGAGAAGACGATGAAGAACACGCCAACGCCGACGATATCCTTGACGGTGTAGTACGGGTGGAACGGAATCCCGTCGACAGGGTGGCCATCCGGGCCCTTCCGCTCCTTGATCTCGATGCCATCGGGATTGTTCGACCCGGAACGCCGCAGTGCGACCAGGTGCAGCATCACCAGCAGCAGCAGGATCAGCGGCACGGCGGCCACGTGCAGCGCGAAGAACCGGTTCAGCGTCGCATCGGCGATGCCGTAGTCACCGCGGATCCACTGCACGAGGCCGGGCCCGATGGCCGGCACCGTGCCGAAGATGTTGACGATCACCTGCGCGCCCCAGAAGGACATGTTGCCCCAGGGCAGCACGTAACCCATGAACGCCTCCCCCATGAGCGCGAGGTAGACGAGCATGCCAATCACCCACAGAAGCTCCCGCGGCGCGCGGTAAGAGCCGTACATCAAGCCGCGGAACATGTGCAGGTAGACGACGATGAAGAAGGCCGACGCGCCGGTCGAGTGCATGTACCGGATCAGCCACCCCCAGTCGATCTCGCGCATGATGTGCTGTACCGAGTCGAACGCGTGGGCGGCGCTCGGCTTGTAGTACATCGCGAGAAAGATGCCGGTGACGAGCTGGAGCACCAGCACGACCAGCGCCAGCGACCCGAAGAAATACCAGATATTGAAATTCTTCGGCGCGTAATAGCCGGTGAGCTGGGTACCGATGAACTCATCCACGGGCAGGCGCTTGTTGAGCCATGCCCAGAAGCCTCGCTTCTCCGAAACCGGTGTCTCCCCAGCCATCAGGTACCTCCCCAAATCCCGCGGTAGCGCGGCATTATACACAGCGAGAGGTGGACACATGCTGGAGCGACTGAGCCGAGGATTGACGTTCATCGCCGGGTCGGTGGTCGGCGGGCTGGCGCTCGCCTTCGTGATCGTCGCACTGCGGCCGGATCTGATCCGCGGCAATGCCGACTCCGAGCCTGCGCCGGCATCCGCGCCGGTCTTCGCCGCAAGCACACCCGCCACGAAAGGGCCGGAGCGCGTTACCTACGCGGCGGCCGTGCAGCGCGCGGCCCCGGCGGTAGTCAACATATACACAGCCCGCGTGGTGAACGAGCGTGTCGATCCGTCGCCTCTCGGCGAGCTCTTCGGCAATGTGCTGCCCTACATCAGGCCACGCATCGAGCGCAGCCTCGGCTCGGGCGTGATCATCGATGGGAGCGGACACATCGTAACGAACTACCACGTGATTGCGAACGCCGGCGCCATCCGTGTGCAGGTTGCGGACGGTCGCGTCGCGACCCCACAGGTCGTCGGCGTGGATCCGGATACCGATCTCGCGGTCCTCAAGATCAATCTTTCGAATCTGCCGGTCATTACCTTCGGGCGATCGGATCAGCTGCGGGTCGGCGACGTCGTCCTCGCGATCGGCGATCCGCTCGGACTCTCCCAGACCGTCACGCACGGCATCGTCAGCGCCACCGCTCGTGGACAGCTCGGAATAGCGACATTCGAGGACTTCATCCAGACGGATGCGCCGATCAATTTTGGTAACTCGGGCGGCGCGCTGGTCGACTCCAGCGGCGAGCTGGTCGGCATCAACACCGCCATCGTCGCCAAGAGCCTCGGGGTCGAAGGCATCGGTTTTGCGATCCCCGTGGACATGGTCCGCGGCGTGCTGCACGACATCATCACTTATGGACGCGTCATCCGCGGCTGGATCGGAATCGTTCCCGAGGACGTCTCGGATACGGAAGCGCAGCAGGTCGGCCTCGCTCGCGGTGGTGTCATCGTCGCCAATCTTTACGTCGGCAGCCCCGGGCAGGAGGCCGGGCTCAAGCCGGGCGATCTGCTGCTCGCCATCGACGGAGTCCCAGTGGTCTCCGCCGAGGAGGCGCGTGCGCGCATCGCCACGTGTAAACCGGGCACGACGCTCACCCTGCACGATCAGCGGGGCGGCAATCAGTTCAACGTGAAGGTGCGGGTCGTCGAGGGCCCGCGCACCAACGAATAGGAGCCAGCATGCCCAAGATAGACGTTCGCCGCTTCGCCACCCGCGCCGAGCTCGACAGCGCGCTCGCCGACCGTCTCGAGCAGGCGATTGGCGCAACTGCCAAGCAATCCGGCGGCGGTCCTGCCGTCATCATGCTCTCCGGCGGCCACACCCCCATCCCGGCGTACCGCGAAGTCGCCAGCCGGCGCCCGCCGCGCGGCGACGCACTGACGATCGTCTACTCCGACGATCGCTACGTCCCAGCCGACTCCGACGCCAGCAACTACCACGCGACGCGTCCGCTGCTCGATGCCCTGGCGCTCTCCGAGACTCAGGTGCTGCGCGTCAGAACCGAGCTTCCCCTGGAGGAAGCCGCCCAGGACTACGAGAGCAGCCTGCGTACCCTGCTGCAAGCCGGCGCGCGCATCGGGCTCGCCCTGTTGGGATTGGGTCCCGACGGCCACACCGCCTCGCTCTTTCGCCCCGAGGATCTCGAGCAATCGCGCCGCCACCTCGCCATTGCCGTGCAACGGCCTGACGGGATGCAGGGAATCAGCGTGACACCCGAATTCCTGGCGAATGTAGCCGAGCCGCTGTTCGTGGTGGCGGGCAGTGGCAAACACGATGCCATCGCCGCTTTCATCGGCCAGGATCCGAATCTCGTCGCGCTGCGCGCCGTCGCGAGCTGCCCTCGCGTCGAGCTCTGGTTCGAGCGCGCCTCGGAGCTCGCGCCGTCCGCAAGCCAATCATGAAATACACGGTCGGGCGCGCGGCGCTCGAGGATCAGCCGATCGTGGTGCTGCAGGACGATGGCGGGCGGTGCGTGCGGATCGCCTGCCACGGTGCCGCCCTCATCGGCTTCGAGGTCGCGCGCGGCGATCGATCCTTCGACATTGCCGCGGGCCACCGCAATGCCGCCGAGATCATCGCGCGCCCGGGTTCGCGCTTCGGTGTTCTGGTGCCCTTCGCCGGCCGCATAGCCGACGCGCGTTACAGCTTCGACGGCACCGATTACGACCTGCGGCCCGGCGCAGCCCCCGGCAAGCGTGAGTCCCGACACGGTTTCGTGCGCGATGCGGATTTTGTCGTGACGGAGCTCACCGCCGAGGCGGCCGCCGCCCGGGTGACATTGAGCACCTCCGTCGGCAGACAACCGGGCTATCCCTTTGCCATCGATCTCGCCGTCAGCTTCACCCTCGATGCCGCTGGACTCGCTCTCGCGGTGCGCATGCGCAACGGCGGCGATGAGCCCGCGCCCTGCTTCTTCGGCTGGCATCCCTACTTCCGTGTCAGCGATGGCTTTGCCGATGAGTGGACGCTGGAGATACCCGCGCAACGGCTCGTGGCCACCGGGATCGATCTGATTCCGCTGGCCGGCAACGACGCCTACGTGCCGCTGGACGATGCGCCGGCGCTCGATTTCCGCCACTCACGCCCGATCGGCGGCAGCGTGCTCGATCAGGGATACAGCGATCTGGTCGTGGCCGCGGATGGCCGCAGCCGTACGCGGCTCATGGATCCGAAGAGCGGCTTCGGCATCACAGTCTGGCAGGAGCGCGGCGTGATGCACGCCTTCACGGGCGACGCACTCAAGCGTGACGTGCGACGCTCGATCGCGCTGGAGCCGATGGAATGCATGGCCGACGCCTTCAACCGCCCGGAATGGACCGCTGCGCTGCGCCTCGAGCCGGGCGCCGAACGGCTCTACCGCTGCGGCGTCGAGCCAACTGCATAGCCGCCGTTAGGGCGCGAATTTCCCCATTGGCAGGTGCGAGGGCGCGCACGAGCGCGTCCAGCCCTGCGGCTCCTTTCCCGGGTTGTGCCAGCCGCAGGCGCCGCTCAACAGCCGCTCCGACTCCTTCGGTCCCCATGTGCCGCAGGTGTAGGCATAGGGCGCGTCCCCCGCTCCCAACACCGGGTCCACGATCGCCCACGCGGCCTCCACTTCATCCTCGCGCGCAAAGTGCGCCGTATCGCCGATGAGTGCCGCACTGATCAGCACCTCGTACGCATCCATCACATCGGCGTCGTGCTGCGCAACGAACAGCTCCACCTCCCTGCCCTGCATCGTCGCACCCGCCTTCTTCGCATGGGCACCCAGTGCGATCGCAACGTCAGGCCCGACCCGAAACCGCACGTAGTTGGGATAGTCCGGACCCGCTTCGCCAAACACATGGGCCGGCGGCGGCTTCAGATCGACCACGACTTCCGTCGCCGTCACGGGCAGGCACTTGCCGGCACGCAGATAGAAAGGGACGCCGCTCCAACGCCAGGAGTCGATGTCGAGCCGCATCGCCGCATACGTCTCCACCTTTGAATCGGGCGACACGCCCTGCTCCTTGCGATAGGTGGCGAACTGCCCGCGCACCACGCCATCCGGCCTCACCGGCCGCACCGCCTTCAGCACCTTCACCTTCTCGTCGCGCAATGACTCGCCTTCGGTGTTGACCGGCGGCTCGAGCGCGAGCAGCGCCAGGATCTGCAGCAGATGGTTCTGCATCACATCGCGGATGGCGCCGGTCTCCTCGTAGAATTTGCCGCGTCCCTCGACTCCGAGCGTCTCCGCCATGGTGATCTGCACACTGGCGACGAAGTTGCGGTTCCAGATGGGCTCGAGAAAGGAGTTGGCGAAGCGGAAATAGAGAATGTTCTGCACCGCCTCCTTGCCGAGGTAGTGATCAATGCGAAAGATGGAGCTTTCCGCGAACTGCTTGTGCAGCTCCTGGTTGAGCGCCCTGGCGGAAGCGAGATCGCGCCCGAACGGCTTCTCGACCACCACGCGCGCGCCCTGAGCGGCGCCCGAGCTGCCCAGGTGATCGATCACCACCGGAAACATGCTGGGCGGGATTGCGAGGTAGTAGAGCGGGCGCTGCGAGTCCCCGAGCGCCTTGCGCAGCGCGACGAAAGTCTCGCGGTCCTGATAATCGCCATCGTGGTACCGCAGCAAGGCGACCAGACGCCCGAGCGCGGCCTCATCCGGCGACGGAACGAATTTAGCGATGCTATCGCGCACCCTGCCGGCAAGCTGCTCGACGTTCCAGCCCGCGCGCGCGACGCCGATCACCGGCACGTGCAGCAGGCCGCGGCGCACCAGGTTGTAGAGGGAGGGAAATATCTTCCGGTAACAGAGGTCGCCGGTCGCCCCGAAAAGCACCAGAGTGTCGCTGTCTCGCCGCTCCATCACGCCTCCGTCAGGACTTCTTTTCCAGATGGCCGCCAAAGCCGAGCCGCATCGCCGAGAGCAGCTTGTCGGCGAACTCCGCGCGCCCACGGGATTCGAAACGCGAGTAGAGCGCGGCCGAGAGTACATGCGCCGGGACGCCGACCTCCACCGCCGCCTGCACGGTCCACCTTCCTTCGCCCGAATCCGAGACACGGCCGCCAAACTTGTCGAGCACAGGGTCGGCCGCGAGCGCCTCGGCGGTCAGATCGAGGAGGCGCGAGGAAATGATGCTGCCGTGCCGCCAGACCTCCGCGACCGCGGCGATGTCGAGCCGGTACTGAAAGAGCCGCGGGTTGGCGAGTGGCGCTGTTTCCGCGTCGGCCTCCTCCCGATTGAGTCCGGCATCGGCATGTTGGAGAAGGTTGAGGCCTTCCGCATAGGCCGCCATCACGCCGTACTCGATGCCGTTGTGCACCATCTTGACGAAGTGTCCGGCGCCGTTCGAGCCGCAGTGCAGATAACCCATCTCGGCTGCCGCCTTGGCGGCGCTCTTGCCGCCGGTAGCCTCGGGCTTGCGCCCTCCGGGAGAGAGGGTCGCGAAAATCGGCTCCATCGTGCTGAAGACGCCCGGCTCGGCGCCGATCATCAGACAGTAGCCCTGCTCGAGGCCGAGAACGCCGCCGCTCGTGCCCGCGTCGACGTAATGCAGTCCCGCCGGGCGCAGTTCCTCCGCCCGGCGGATGTCGTCCTGATAGTGGGAGTTACCGCCGTCAATGAGGATGTCGCCGGAGCTGAGCAGCGGCCGCAGCTGCGCAATCACGCTGTCGACCAGTGCCGCGGGCACCATGATCCACACGGCGCGCGGTGGAGTGAGCGCCTTGGCGAGTTCCGCAAGCGAGTTGGCGGCGATGGCCCCGTCCGCTGCCACCGCTCGCACGGCTTCCGGCGACCTGTCGTAGGCTACACACTCATGGCCGCCCCGCAACAACCGGCGCACCATGTTGGCACCCATGCGTCCGAGTCCCACCATGCCAATTCGCATACGGACCTCCAAATTTGGCGGCAGTCTACCGCCTGCCTGCCCGTCCCGCAGTCAGACGTGTCCTACCTGTCACCGATAAATGATCACACCACGCGCTTGATCTGGGCCCCGAGCTGCGCGAGCTTCTCCTCGATCGCCTCATAGCCGCGGTCGATGTGATAGATCCGCTCGACTTCGGTGCGTCCCTCCGCGACCAGGCCGGCCAGCACCAGGCTTGCCGAGGCCCTGAGGTCCGTCGCCATGACCGGTGCGGCGGTGAGCCGCTCGACGCCACGGATGATCGCCGTGCTGCCCTCGAGACGGATCTCCGCGCCGAGACGGCGCATCTCGAGCATGTGCATGAAGCGATTCTCGAAGATCGTCTCGATGATCGTGCCGACGCCGTCGGCCACGGTGTTGAGGGCGGCAAACTGCGCCTGCATGTCGGTCGGGAAGGCTGGGTACGGCGCGGTGCGTACATCTATGGAGCGCGGGCGGCGGCCGCGCATGTCGACCTCCACCCAGTTGTCTCCGACTCCGACCTTGGCACCGGCTTCCTCGAGCTTCACGAGCACCGCATCCAGGTGATCGGGGCGCGTGTTCTTGATGCGCACGTTGCCGCGGGTGATGGCGCCCGCGACCAGATAGGTGCCGCTCTCGATGCGATCCGGCAGGACCTCGTACGAAGTGCCCCCCAGCCGCTTGACGCCCTGGACCACAATCTTGTCGGTGCCGGCGCCGTGGATCTTGGCGCCCATCGAGATCAGGAACTGCGCGAGGTCCACCACCTCCGGTTCGCGCGCCGCGTTCTCGATGACGGTCTCGCCCTCAGCGAGGGTCGCCGCCATCATCAGGTTCTCCGTGCCGGTGACGGTCACGGTGTCGAGCACGAGACGCGCGCCTCGCAAGCGGCCGGCGCGCGCCCGGATGTAGCCGCCGTCGATCGTGATATCGGCCCCGAGAGCCTGGAGCCCCGCAACGTGGATGTTGACGGGCCGCGCGCCGATTGCGCAGCCCCCCGGCAGCGAGACGTCGGCCCGGCCGTAGCGGGCCACGAGGGGTCCCAGCACCAGGATCGACACCCGCATGGTCTTGACCAGCTCGTAGGGTGCGAAGCATTCGCGCACCGTGGTCGCATCGACCTCGATACGCATCCGCTCGTCCACTGTGACCGTCGCACCCATGCCGCCCAGGAGCTCCACGGTCGTGGTCACGTCCTTGAGGTGGGGGACATTGCCGACCACCACCGGCCCGTCGGCCAGCAGCGCGCCGGCCAGTATGGGCAGCGTCGCGTTCTTGGCGCCGGAGATGCGTACTTCGCCCTGGAGAGGCGTGCCTCCCTGGATCTGCAGCCTGTCCATGTCACTCCCGCCCGGATTCGGCCGGCGTCAGCGCCTCGATCGACAGGGCGTGGATCTCACGGCCCATGCGCTCGCCGAGGGTCTGATAGACCAGCTGGTGACGGGCGACGCCGCGCTTGCCGGCGAACTGCTCGGCCACGATGCGCGCCTGAAAATGGGTGTCGTCGTCCGACTGGACCCGGACATCGGCTCCGGGCAGGCCGGCGCGGATCAACCGCGCAATCTCCTCTGGGCTCATCCGTCGGATATTATCACCCCCATCATGACCTCCGCCGCCATCCCCACCGATCAGGACAGCCTGCTGGCCACCGCCCGCCGTGCGCTGGCCATCGAGGCACGGGCGGTCGAGGCGCTGCTGGCACGGCTCGACGGCCGCTTCGCCGCGGCCTGCCAGGTATGCCTGGACTGCGAGGGCCGGGTGGTCGTCACCGGCATGGGCAAGTCCGGCCATATCGCCCGCAAGGTAGCCGCGACGCTCGCCAGCACCGGCACACCTGCGTTCTTCCTGCATCCCGCCGAAGCCAGCCACGGCGACCTCGGTATGATCACTCGCGGCGACGCGGTGTTGGCGCTCTCGAACTCCGGCGAGACACGGGAACTTCTGCTGCTGCTGCCGCACCTGAAGCGGCTTGCGGTGCCGTTGATCGTGATGGCCGGCAAGACCGACTCGACTCTGGGCCGGGCGGCCACGGTGGCTCTCGATGTCAGCGTGCCGGAGGAGGCCTGCCCGCTCAACTTGGCGCCCACCGCCAGCACGACTGCAACGCTCGCGATGGGCGACGCTCTAGCAGTCGCTGTCCTGGAGGCGCGCGGCTTCACCAAGCAGGACTTCGCGCGCTCGCATCCCGGCGGGACACTGGGGCGGCAGCTGCTGCTGCATGTCGAGCAGATCATGCGCACCGGCGAGGCGTTGCCGCGCGTCGGGCCGCAAACACCGCTCGGTGAGGGCCTGCTGGAGATGTCCCGCAAGGGCCTCGGCATGACTGTCATCGTTGACGGGAGCAACAGGATTCTTGGCATATTCACCGACGGCGACCTGCGCCGCGCGCTCGATCGTCAGGTGGATGTCCACCGCGCCACGATGAGCGAAGTCATGACTTCGCCGGGCAAGAGCATCGGCCCGCATGGGCTTGCGGCCGAAGCGGTGCACCTGATGGAGGTGCATCGCATCACCGCGCTGCCGGTCGCCGACGAGCAGGGACGCCTGCTCGGTGTGCTCAACGTACACGACCTTTTTCGCGCCGGCGTCGTGTGAGCGCCGCTACCGTGAGTCCGCCGACCGATGCTGCCGCGCGAGTGCGTCTGCTGGTGCTCGACGTCGATGGGGTGCTGACGGACGGGCGCCTGTACTACGGCGCGCGCGGCGAGACGTTGAAAGTCTTCCATGTGCGTGACGGATTGGGCCTGAAGCTGCTTGCCGCCGCCGGCGTCACGATCGCGGTGATCTCGGGCCGCCGTTCCGCGATGACAGCGAGGCGCTGCCGTGAGCTGGGCGTACGGCACTTATTCCAGGGCGTAGTGGATAAGCTCGCTGCCTTTCAGCGCCTGCGGGGGCGGCTCGGGGTATCCGCAGCCGCATGTGCATGCGTTGGCGACGACGTACCCGATGTACCCCTGATGCGTGAGGTAGGACTCTCGTTTGCCGTGGCGGACGCCCATCGCGAAGCGCGCAACGCCGCGCACGTAATAACCCACCTCCCGGGCGGCAAGGGAGCGGTCCGTGAGGTCTGCGATTATCTCTTGGAGGCGCGCCGGCACGGCGCTGCGGCCAAGTGATCTACCGCATATTCGCCATTCTTGCCATCGTCGCGGTGATCGTCGCCTCGCTCCTTCTCGCCGGGCAGCAGAATGGTGCGCCGAGCTCAACGACGGTTCGTCGGACGCCCGGGGATGAGGGCTATTCGGCACAGAATGCGCGCGTCGTTCAGGCCGGTGCGGACGGTTTGCCGCTCTACACCGTGAACGCCGCCACAATCCGGCAGCTCCCCGATCAGGACCAGGTGCAGCTCACACAGGTACAGATGACATTCCGGGACCGAAACGGGGTCCCTTGGTCGGCGACCGCCGACCAGGGGACACTGCAACAGGCCGCGGGACAGATCGCCCTCTCAGGGAACGTGCATGTCTCCGGAACGCCCCCCGATTCACCCCAGCCGGCACAGATCTCGACCGATGCGCTCGCCGTGGACCTGCACAGCTATATCGTGACCACACACGATCCGGTGATACTGCTCTGGGCGGGGCGACGGGAGAGCGCCGTCGGGCTCAGCGCGAATTTGAAGGACTATCGCGTGGACTTAGAATCTGCCGTACATGGCACTTTCCCGCAGTAACCTCCGTCTCCTCTGCCTGGCGCTGGCGCAGTCCGTCGCGCACGCCGCCACCGGCCCCGCCGCCTCGCTCGGCGGCAGCGCCCCGGTGCAGCAGCCGCTACCCATCAACCCGCATCAGAAGATCGAGCTCGACGCCAAATCGCAGGTATTGGACTACAAAAGCCACACGGTGATCTTCAAGAACATAGTGGTCTCGCAAGGCGCCACACGCGTGCGGGCCGACAATGCGCGGGCCACGGGTCTCAATTTCACCAACAGCCGCTGGACCTTCCAGGGCAACGTGCAAATCGATGCCCCGCCGCGTGGCAGTCTGCGCTCCGAGCAGGCGACGGTGGAGTTCCGCGACAATCAGATTGCGGCTGCGACGGTCACCGGCAGCCCGGCGCAATTCGAGCAGCAGCGCGAGGGTGACCTCGGTATGGAAGAGGGCCACGCGGATCAGATCGTTTATGACGTGAGCCATGGCACCGTGCTCCTGACCAAAGACGCCTGGATCTCGGACTGCCACAACGAGATGAGCGCACCGTCGATCGCCTACAGCATCCGCGAGCAGAAGGTGCTGGCAACCTCCGGCGGCGCGAGCCAGGGCGTGCACATCACCCTCGCGCCGCAAACCCTGCCGAAACAAGGTACGCCATCGTCGTGCAAGGGCGCCGCCAGCCCGCACCCGCCGCCGGCCTCGAGCCCGCATCCGCCGCCGCCGAGCCATGCCTCCGGGACTGGGAGCAACGCCGCTCCCCCGCCCCAGGGGCGTGCATGACGACCCTGCGCGCGAGCGGGCTCGAGAAGAGCTACAAATCCCGCAAGGTCGTCAGCAATCTCAGCCTGGAGGTCTCGAACGGCGAGGTGGTCGGCCTCCTGGGGCCGAATGGCGCCGGCAAGACCACCGCGTTCTACATGATCGTCGGGCTCGTGCCCTGCGATGCGGGGCGGATTCGACTCGACGATACGGACCTCACGCTCCTGCCCATGCACCGTCGTGCGCAGATGGGCCTCGGCTACCTGCCGCAGGAGGCTTCGGTCTTTCGCAAGCTGTCGGTGGAGAACAACGTGCTCGCCGTCCTTGAGACGCGGCCCGACCTGGAGCGGGCGGCGCGCGAGCAGCGCCTCGAGGAGCTGCTCGAGGAGCTGCGCATCGGACACGTGCGCCGCAGCCTCGGGCTCTCGCTCTCAGGCGGCGAACGGCGGCGCGTGGAGATCGCGCGAGCACTCGCCGCCGAGCCGCGCTTCATGCTGCTCGATGAGCCCTTCGCGGGTGTCGATCCCCTCTCCGTGCTCGACATCCAGCGCATCATCCGCGAGCTGACCAGCCGCGGCATCGGGGTACTGATCACCGACCATAACGTCCGCGAGACCCTGGGGGTCTGCGGGCGCGCCTACATCGTCAACCAGGGGACGGTGATCGCTCAAGGAAGTGCGGAAGAAATCCTTGCCAACCCCCAAGTGCGTGAGGTGTACTTGGGTGAGTCGTTCCGCCTCTGAAGGACCCGACTCTTCTGATAAACTGTGCAAAATCAGAGACTTATCCTAGGAAGGCCTAAGGCCGCTGCCGTGCCAGCATGCTGAAACCCTCCCTGCAGCTAAGGCTGGGTCAGCAACTGACGATGACCCCGCAGCTGCAGCAGGCGATCCGGCTCCTGCAACTGCCCGCCCTCGAGCTGCAAGCGCATATCCGCGAGCTCCTCGAGACCAACGTCATGCTCGAGCCGATGGACGAGGGTCACGAGGAAGGTCTCGATACCACCACACTCGAGCACGCAGCGGCGCCGGAGCCGGCCGAGGTCCAGGAGGAAAGTCCGCGCGAGAGCGCCGTCGAAGTGTTGGATGAGGGCTGGGGCGAGCACAGCGTCGGTCCGGCGGACACGCCGTGGAGCGGCGATGATGACGATCGGCAGCAGGAATTCGCCGACTCCGCCGGCCAGTCTCTGCAGGAATATCTTCTCTGGCAACTCGAGCTCGTGAGGCTCGAGCCGCGTGCGCTCGCGATCGCGCGCGCCATAGTCGATGCCATCAGCGACGACGGCTACCTGACGGAGCCGCTCGAGGAAATCGCCAACACCCTGCGGCCGGAGATCCAATGCGAGCCGGCGGAAGTCTCGGCGGCGCTCGCCGACGTGCAGGCGCTCGATCCGCCGGGAGTCGGTGCGCGCTCCGTCGGGGAATGCATCGAGCTGCAGCTGCGGCAGCTCGATCCGGCCATCCCCGGATTCAATGCCGCGATCGAGATCGCCCGCCACCACCTCGAGCGCATTGCCGGCCGCGAGCTCGCGGTCGTGAAGCGGGAGTTGCGGGCCAGCGACGAGGAGCTCGCCAGTGCGCTCGCGCTCGTACGCTCCTGTCATCCGCGCCCCGGCGCCACGGTCAGCGCGGGCGCGGCGGAGTACGTCGTTCCCGATGTGTTCGTCCGGCGCACCGAGCACGGCTGGGCGGTGGAGATCAACTCCGCCACCCTGCCGCGGGTGCGCCTCAATCAGAGCTATGCCAGCCTCATCGGGCGCAACTCGACCCACGCCACCATGCGGGCGCAGCTGCAGGAGGCGCGCTGGCTGCTGAAGAGCCTGGAAATCCGCCACGAAACTCTGATCAAGGTTGCCCGCTCGATCGTCGAGCGCCAGACCGCCTTCCTCGAGCACGGCGACGAGCACATGCGGCCGATGATCCTCAAGGACATCGCCGAGGCGATCGGCATGCACGAGTCGACCATTTCCCGCGTCACATCCGGCAAGTACATGCACACCCCGAGGGGGGTCTTCGAGCTTCGCTTTTTCTTTTCGAGCCACGTCGAGGGCGCGGACGGCTCGGGCACCTCCTCTACCGCCATCCGCGCCAAGATCAAGAAGCTCGTCAAGGATGAGACTGCGGAATCGCCGCTGAGCGATGGCCGCATCGCCGAGCTCCTCTCGGCGGAAGGCATTCCGGTCGCGCGCCGCACCGTGGCGAAATACCGCGAAGCGATGGGCATTCCGCCCTCCAACGAGCGGCGGCGGGCGGGTCTGGGCCAGATGTGAATGTGAATTGACAGTGATCCGAGATATGTCAGCCACAACATGTGAGAAGGAGACAGCTATGCAGCTCAACGTCACCGGCCACCACGTCGAAGTGACCGCCTCCCTGCGAGGTTATGTGGAGAAGAAGCTGGAGCGCATCGGACGGCATTTCGAGCAGGTCATCGACGTGCATTGCATTCTGACAGTGGAGAAACTGCGACAGAAGGCCGAGGCGACGCTGCACGTGAGCGGCAATTCCATCCACGCGGATGCGACCGAGGAGAACATGTACGCTGCCATCGATCTGCTGGCCGACAAGCTCGATCGCTGCATCAAGAAGCACAAGGAGAAGGTGACGGATCATCGCGCCGTCGAGGGCCGGGCGCTGCGCGCCTGAGACGCGGCCCCACAGAGGACGAAAGGTATGCGGGGGCGGTGGCGCGGTGCGCATCGTAGTCCTTAGCGGTCTCTCCGGCTCCGGCAAGAGCGTGGCGCTGCACATGCTCGAGGACCTGGGCTTCTATTGCATCGATAACATCCCGGCGGCGCTGCTCAAGCCCTTCATCTCGCACTCCCTGCGCGGGCCGGAGCGCACCTATGAGCGCGCGGCGGTGGGGCTCGACGCGCGTAACACCGCGGCGGAGATCGCCACCGTGCCGCAACTCATCGACGAGCTGCGCCGCAGTGGAATCGAGTGCGAGGTCATCTTCCTGACCGCGACGGACGATGAGCTTCTGCGGCGCTTCGCCGAAACGCGGCGCAAGCATCCGATGAGCCGGCACGATGTCGATCTGCGCGCGGCCATTGCCCTGGAACGCCAGCTCCTCGAGCCCATCGTCTATGCGGCGGATCTCGTCATCGATACGTCCCGGCTCGGTGTGCACGCACTGCGGGATCTCATCAGGCAACGCGTCGGCGAGCCCCATGTCGGCCGCCTGTCACTCAGCTTCGAGTCGTTCGGTTTCAAGCACGGTATTCCGGGCGATGCCGATTTCGTCTTCGACGCCCGGTCTCTTCCCAACCCCTATTGGGAGCCGGCGCTGCGCGGCCTCACGGGACGGGACGTCGAAGTCATCCGCTTCCTCGAAGGGCAGACCAACGTCGCGACTCTGGTCGCGGACATCGCGCAATTCATCCGCGCACGGATTCCAGAGTATGTCGCCAGCAACCGCGGCTATCTCACCGTCGCGGTCGGCTGCACCGGTGGCCAGCACCGCTCCGTCTACATCGTCGACAGGCTGGTGGCGCAGTTCGGCGGCCAGTTCCCCACCGTGACCTCGCGTCATACCGCGCTAAATCGCTAGGTTGCCTGCGCCACTCCGGCGGCGGTCATGAGGGGCGGCAGCCGCTCGCCGCTCATGAAAGCCACCAGCGCCGCTCTCGCCTCCATGGCGTCGCGATAGCCGAGCTCGATGAGCGCGCGGGTATAGCTGCCCTCGAACGTCAGATAGCTCGCGAGCTGGTATCCCGACACGTCGCGGCCGCCGATGACGCGCAGCAGCGCGCGCAGGCTGCGCGGCATGTCGGCGGTGAATCGGCCGGCGATCTCGCGCGGATCGATGCTCGGGGCGAGCATCAGAGTATCGACGTGTCTGAGGCCGCGGGCGGCGAAAGGCGCCTCCTGCACCAACTTGTTGATGCGCTCGATCTGCTCCAGATCGCCGTAGACCTGGTCTGTGAACAGGGTATCGATCATGTAGCCCAGCACTTCGCCCGGCGTCGGCATCGTGCGGCTCGTGCCGCTGCCGGCACCGACGCCCTCCGCCCGCCGCGCATGCACGCCGATGATCAGCAGGCGGTCGGCACCGAGGTGAATGGCGGGGCTCAAGGGATTCAACTGACGCATGGCGCCGTCGCCGAAGTATTCCCGGCCGATGCACATCGGCGGGAAGAGCAGCGGAATCGCGGCGCTCGCCATCAGGTGATCGAGAGTCAGCTCCGTGCGCCGCCCCATGCGGTGCGCACGGGTCCACTCGGGAATCGAGTCCGCGCCGTCGAAGAAGGCGACCGAATGGCCGCTGGCGTAGCTGGTGGCGCAAAGCGCGAAGCCCTGCACGTGTCCGCGCGCGATGCTGCGATGGATGCTGCCGCAGTCCACATGGGTTCCCAGGAGCTGCCGCAACGGGCTATTGTCGAGCAGCGCCTTGGGGGGCGAGAGCACGAGGCCGCCTGAAAGCAGCGCGAGCAGCCAGTGCGCGCCGGAGCGCAGCATGTGCGCGGTATTCACCTGGAAGACCTGGCCGGTGCGAAAGTTGCCCCAGACGCGCTCGAGCCCCGCCACCGCGCGCCGCCAGCGGTGCGCCTCCGCCGCGAGCACGCTGGCCGCCACCGCGCCAGCGGAGGTGCCGACGATGACCGGGAAGGGATTGCGCGCGCGCGGCAGCAGCTCTGTCAGCGCCAGAAGCACGCCCACCTGGTAGGCTGAGCGAGCGCCGCCCCCGGCCAGGACCAACCCGACGGTCGGCCTGGCTGGCGACCTTTTCGTGACTTCGACGGGCTCGTCCATCCCGTCTAGATTACAACCCCAGCGAAAGCTAGGCGACTTGCAGGATTTGCATGCAGTTCGTGCCGCCCTGAACCCCCGACAGCTCGCCCTTGGTGAGGATCACCAGATCCTTGCGCTTGACCAGATCGAGCTCGAGCAGGCGCGAGAACAGAGCCCCGTACAGCGCACCCATGGAAGCGGAGCGGGTGACATCGAAGATAACGGGATAGACCCCGCGGTAGATCGTGACCCTGCGGCGCGTACGCTCATGCCGCGTGAAGGCATAGATGGGAATGTCGGATCGGATACGTGACATCCAAAGCGGCGTCGCCCCCGACTCCGTCAAGGCGACGATGGCGCGCACCTTCAGGTGGTTGGCCGCGTACATGACGGCCATGGCGATCGCCTCCTCGGTTCCTTTGAACTGGCCCTCCGTGCGGTGGCGGGTGCGGCTGTGGGTGAGCTGGTATTTCTCAGCGCCCTCGATGACCTGTGCCATCGCCTCCACCGCCTTCACCGGATAGCGGCCCGTGGCGGATTCCGCCGACAGCATTACAGCGTCCGTACCGTCCATGACGGCGTTGGCCACATCGCTGACCTCGGCGCGGGTGGGCACGGGGTTCTGGATCATCGACTCCATCATCTGCGTCGCGGTGATCACCACGCGGTTCCTGGCGCGCGTCTGATGGATGATGGTTTTCTGCAGCCCCGTTAGCTCGGCATAACCCATCTCGACGCCGAGATCGCCGCGCGCCACCATGACGACATCGGCGGCATCGATGATTCCCGGCAGGTTGGCGACAGCTTCATGCCGCTCCACCTTGGCTACGATGCGCGCCTCACCCCCCGCCTGGCGGACCAGCGCGCGCGCCTGCTCAACGTCGGCGGCGTCGCGCGCGAACGATACGGCGATGTAGTCGACCTGCTCCTCGGCCGCGAAGCGGATGTCGTCCCGATCCTTCTCCGAGATCGCCGGTGCGGAAATGCCGCCGCCCTGCCGGTTCAACCCCTTGCGATCCGACAGCTCACCGCCTACCCGCACTCGGGTCGAGATTTTCGTGCCGCTGACGCTCTCGACTCCGAGCACGATCTGGCCGTCGCCGAGCAGCAGGGTGTCACCCGCGCTGACGTCCTTGGGAAGATCCTTGTAGGCGCAACCCACCTCCCCGACCGTGCCCGCCTTCGGATCGAGCGCCGTGTCGAGCGTGAAGACCTGGCCCTCCTCCAGCATCACCTTCTTGTCGCGGAAGCTCTCGATGCGGATCTTCGGTCCGCTCAGATCGAGAAGAACGCCGATGCATTTGTTGGCGCTGTTGGCGGCCTCACGCACCATCTCCAGCCGCCGGCGGCAGTCCTCCACCGTCCCATGAGAGGCGTTGAGGCGCACGACATCGAGGCCCGCGCGCATCATTTCCGTCAAGACAGCGATGTCGTCGGTCGCCGGACCGACGGTCGCCACGATCTTCGTTCGTCTCAGCATGGATCAGCTCCTTGCCCGTTCCTCGAGGGCGGCCACGGCCGGCAGAGTCTTGCCTTCCACGAACTCGAGGAAGGCGCCACCGCCGGTCGAGATGTAGGAAATTCCGTCCTCGACGCCGTATTTCTCGATGGCCGCCAGCGTGTCGCCGCCGCCGGCCAGAGAGAAGGCCTTGCTGCGCGCGATCGCCTGGGCGATGGCGCGCGTGCCTTCGCCGAACTGCTCGAATTCGAACACTCCCACCGGGCCGTTCCAGATGATGGTTCCCGCCGATTGCAGCATGCCGCCCAGGCGCTCCGCGCTGTCCGGGCCGATGTCGAGGATCCTCTCGTCCGGGCCGACCTCGTGGATGGAGCGCACATCGGCGTGCGCCGTGGCAGCGAGCTCCTTGGCGACCACCACGTCGGTCGGCAGCGGAATCTCCGCGCCTCGCGCACGCGCTTGTGTCGTCAGACGGCGCGCGACATCGAGCAGCTCCGCCTCGTAGAGCGACTTGCCGACGGCCAATCCGGTCGCGGCCAGAAAAGTGTTGGCGATGCCGCCGCCGACGATCAGCTTATCGACCTTGGCGAGTAGCGATTCCAGCACCGTGAGCTTGGTCGACACCTTCGAGCCCGCGACTATCGCGACCAGCGGCCGCGCGGGCTTCTCGAGCGCACGCTCGAGCGCTTCGAGCTCACCGACCAGCAGTGGCCCCGCGCAGGCGCTCTTGGCGAACCTCACCACCCCGTGCGTGCTGGCTTCCGCGCGGTGCGCGGTACCGAAGGCGTCCATGACGAAGACATCGCAAAGATCGGCCATCCTGCGGGCGAGCGCCGGATCATCCTTCTTCTCGCCCTTGTTGAAGCGCACGTTCTCGCAGAGCACCGCCGTGCCGGCCTCGCAATCGATTCCCTCGAGCCAGTCGCGCCGCAGCGGCACGGCCGTGCCGAGCAGCTCCGACAGGCGCGCCGCGACGGGCTTCAGCGACAACGCCTCATCGACCTTGCCCTCCTCGGGACGGCCGAGATGCGAGAGGATGAATACTTTGGCGCGCTGCTCCAGAGCGTGACGGATGGTCGGCAGCGCCGCACGGATGCGCGCATCGCTGGTGACCACGCCATCCTGGACCGGGACGTTGAGATCCTCGCGGATCAGGACGCGCTTGCCGCGCAGGTCCAGATCCGCCATGCGCAGGACCTTCATGATGCCTTGGCCCAGGCGAGCGTCGTGTCGATCATGCGGTTGGAGAAGCCCCACTCGTTATCGTACCAGGCGAACACCTTGACCAGGGTGCCGTCAATGATCTTCGTCAGCGTAGCGTCGAAGATCGACGAATGCGGGTCGTGGTTGAAATCGCTCGAGACCAGCGGCGCGTCGTTGTAGGCGAGTACGCCCTTGAGCGGGCCGGCGGCGGCCGCCTCCCGCATCAGCTTGTTCACTTCCTCCGCCGTGGTGGGGCGCTTGGCGGTGAAGGTGAGATCGACCAGTGACACGTTGATGGTCGGCACGCGGATGGAATAACCATCGAGCTTGCCCTTCAACTCGGGAAGCACCAGGCCAACGGCCGCAGCGGCACCCGTCTTGGTCGGGATCTGCGACATCGTCGCGGAGCGCGCACGGCGCAGGTCGGAATGATAGACGTCGGTCAGCACCTGGTCGTTCGTGTAGGAATGGATCGTGGTCATGATGCCGTTGACCATGCCGATCTTGTCGTGCAGCACCTTGACCACCGGGACCAGGCAGTTCGTGGTGCAGGAGGCGTTGGAAATAACGGTGAAGTCGCTCTTCAACACATCGTGGTTGACGCCATAGACGATCGTGGCGTCGACATCCTCACCACCCGGCGCCGAAATGATGACGCGCCTCGCGCCACCCTTCAGGTGCGCGCCGGCCTTCGCCTTGCTGGTGAACAGGCCGGTGCTCTCGAAAACGTACTCCACACCGAGTTCGCCCCAGGGAAGCTTCGCCGGATCGCGCTCGGCGAGGACCTTGATCCGGTCGCCGTTCACGACCATGGCGTCGCCATCGACTTTCACCTCGCCGTCAAATTTGCCGTGCACGGTGTCATAACGCGTCAGGTGCGCGTTGGTCTTGGCGTCACCGAGATCGTTGAGGGCGACGATCTGCACCTCTCCGGTGCGGCGGCCCTCATAGAGGGCGCGCAGGACATTGCGGCCGATGCGGCCGTAGCCGTTGATTCCCACCTTGATTGGCATGACCCGATAACCTCTTGGCGATACTTGAAACTGATTGCTGCGTGGCTCAGCCGGCGGACTTTAGCAGCTCGCCAACCTCTCGGCTGACGTGCTCGGCGGTGAAGCCGAAGTGCGCCAGTACCTCGGCGCCCTTGCCGGAGGCGCCGAAGCGGTCGATCCCGATCACCCGACCCTCGATGCCGACGTAGCGCCACCAAGATAGCGTGGCGCCCGCCTCCACCGCCAGACGGCGGCGTACGGCCCGCGGCAGCACCGCCTCCCGGTATGCCTCGTCCTGGGCATCGAAGACCTCCGTCGCAGGCATGGAGACCAGCCTCACTCGCCTGCCGCCGGCATTGAGCGCGCTCACCGCCTGCGCGGCGATGCCGACCTCGGAGCCGGTCGCCAGTACCAGGCACTCGGGGCTGCCCTGGCAGTCGATCAGGACGTAGCCCCCGCGACGGACATTCGCCTGCTGCTCAGCGCTATGCGCCTGCTGCGGCAGAGCCTGGCGGGTCAGCACGAGCGCAGTGGGCCCGGACCGCTCCACGGCCGCCGTCCACGCGACCGCCGTCTCGAAAGCGTCGCACGGCCGCCAGAGGCACATGTTCGGCATGGCCCGAAGGCTCGTCAGGTGCTCGATCGGCTGATGCGTGGGGCCATCCTCCCCGAGACCGACCGAGTCGTGAGTATAGACGAGCACCACGTGTGTGTTCATGAGCGCGGCGAGACGCACGGCGTTACGCGCGTAGTCCGAGAACACCAGAAAGGTGCCGCCGTAGGGCAGGAGGCCGCCATGCAGCGCCATTCCGTTCATCACGCCCGTCATGCCGAACTCGCGCACGCCGTAGTGGATGTAATTGCCCGTCGCTTCTTTCGGGTCGAATTCGCCCGCGGACTTGAACTTGGTGTTGTTGGAGCCGGTGAGATCGGCCGAGCCGCCGAAAATCTCCGGAATCCGCGGCGCGATCAGGTTGAGCGTGGCCTGCGAGGACTGCCGGGTTGCCTGCGGCGCCTGCTGCGCGAGCCCGGCGGCCAGCGCCTCGGTCACGGTCTGCTTCCAGTCGGCGGGCAGCTCGCCACGCATGCGCCGCTCGAGCTCCCGGGCGAGCTGCGGGTGCGAGCTGCGATAGCGCGCCAGCAACTCCCGCCAGGCTGATTCCGCGGCCGCGCCGCGAGTGCGATGGTCCCAGGCGGCACGCAGCTCCGCGGGAATGACGAAGGGCTCGTACGGCCAGCCGATTGTCTTGCGGGCGGCCGACACCTCGTCCGCCCCCAGCGCTTCCCCGTGCGCCTCCTGGGTCCCCTGCTTGTGCGGCGCGCCCCAGCCGATGATGGTCCGGCAGCAGATCAACGAGGGGCGCGTGGTTTCGGCGCGCGCGGCGCGGATCGCGGCGGCCACCGCTTCCGCGTCGTGACCGTCGACATGGGGCACGACATGCCAACCGTACGCCTCGAAGCGCCTGGGAGTGTCGTCGGTAAACCAACCGGCCACCTTGCCATCGATCGAAATGCCGTTGTCGTCGTAGAAGGCGATGAGCTTGCCGAGCCCCAGAGTGCCGGCGAGCGAGCAGGCTTCGTGTGAAATGCCTTCCATCAAACAGCCATCGCCGCAGAACACATAGGTGTAGTGATCGACGACGGGAAATTCCGGGCGGTTGAATTGCGCGGCCAGGATACGCTCCGCCAGCGCCATCCCCACCGCGTTGGCGAGGCCCTGCCCGAGCGGGCCGGTGGTGGTCTCGATGCCGAGCGCGGGCGCGTGTTCCGGGTGGCCCGCGGTATGGCTGCCGAGGCGGCGGAAATTCTCGATGTCCTCCAGTGACAGCGGATAGCCGGTGAGGTGGAGGAGGGAATAGAGCAGCATCGAGCCGTGGCCGTTCGACAGCAGGAACCGGTCGCGGTTGGGCCATTGCGGATTGCCCGGGTTGTGCTCGAGGAAATCGCACCACAGAGCCTGGGCGATATCGGCCATGCCCATCGGCATTCCGGGGTGCCCCGAATTGGCACGCTGCACCGCGTCCATCGACAGAGCACGGATGCAGTTGGCGAGCTCACGGCGTGTGGTCATGGGGAAATCCCGGGAAAACGGGCGCGCATTGTCCATCAGGCGTCGCGGATGCTCAATCGTGGGGTGTGACGCAACCTGCTCTGCGGCGGCTCTGCGCCGGACACGCAGCACGCCTGCCTCGCCGCGGCGCACGCCCATCCCAGCATGTGAGCAGCGTGTTCAGCCTATGAACGGGCACATTGAACCAGGAGCCAGGCGGGGCCCTGGGCGTCGCAACAACCCGACAATGTCTTATGTTCGGTTGGCGAGCATCACAGTATCGTCGTCACAATCGGCGCACTGGCGCAGATTTCCACCACCTCCGCCGCCCCCCGCGACCCAGTTCACTGCAGACGACTCGCACCTGTCTGCTACCCTTCGGAAATGGCAACGAGCGTCGTGCGTCTGACTCATCTCACGGACCCGCATCTCTACGGCAGCGAGGGCGAGCTGCTGCGTGGCATTTCCACGCTGCCGTCGTTCGAGGCAACGCTTGCCAACGCCCGCCAGCACGACTGGCCGCCCGACGCGCTCCTGATAACGGGCGACCTCGTCCAGGACGATCCCTCGGGATATGTCCATTTCAGGCGCCTGCTCGGCGAGCTGCGGATGCCGGTTCTCTGCCTGCCCGGCAACCACGACGAGCCGGAAGCGATGCGTCGCGAGCTCGACTGCGCACCTTTCGTCATCGGGGGCGCCGTCGATCTTGGGCTGTGGCGGATCGTGCTGCTCGACAGCACCATTGCCGGATCGGCGGCCGGACGCATCAGCGCGGATGGCATTGCGGCGCTGGAGTTGGCGCTCGCCGGCGCGGCGCAGCGGCATGTGCTCGTATGTCTGCACCATCATCCGGTCCCCATGGACAGCCGTTGGCTCGACCGGGTCGGCTTGCAGAATGCAGCCGAGTTTTTCGACGTCATCGATCGGCACCCGAATGTTCGCGGCATCGTCTGGGGTCATGTACACCAGAGCTACGACGCGGTGCGCAAGGGAGCGCGGCTGCTTGCGACCCCTTCCACGTGCGCCCAGTTCCTGCCGCACTCCGAGCAGTTCGCGATCGACCGGCGCCCTCCCGGCTACCGCACGCTCGAGCTCAAGGCCGATGGCTCCATCGTGACCGACCTCGTCTGGCTCGAAGCCGGCGCCAGCGGAACCTCCAAGTCCGCTTGGGCCGCTGCCTGAGCGGCCCTGCTGCCGCCGGTGAGCCGGCACCAGGCCTCGAACACCGCCGCGACTGAAATCTGTTCCGCACGCGCGAGCTCCGGCGAGCCGCCGAGCGCCGCGACGGGCGAGCCGTTCGAGCTGCGCGGCAGCCACACGCGCGGTGATTGGGTGCCAAAAAGGACGACCAGCGGCAGCCCGAGCGCCGCTGCCGCGTGCGCCGGACCGGAATCCACTGAGATCACGCTGTGGGCCATCTCGCAAAGCGCAAAGAGCGGACGCAGCTCGGTGCAGGCACAGATGACAGAGCGCAGGCCCGCCGCGGCGCGAACGGATTCCAGGAGCGGCATCTCGGCCGCCGCGCCACGGAGTACGAGCATCGCCTCGGGCAGACGAGCATGAAGCATGTGCAGCAGCAACACCCAACGGTCGACCGGCCACGCCTTGTCATCGCGTCCGCGCCAGTTGCGCAGCCGGCGGCGACCCATGGAGCGATGATTGCCCGGCTGTATCAGAATCAGCGGCTGACCGTGAAAGCCTCGCGAGCGCAGCCAGCGGTCGCGTCCCGCACGCTCCGCCTCCTGGATATGCAGCCGCGGCGTCCACATGCCGCCACCTTCCGGCTCAGGGTAATCGCTCGCCCTCAGCGCGGGAGGCGTCCGCCGCGCAAACCGCAGCAGTGCATCGCTCCACAAGAGATCCGTACCCGGCTCCTCATCGATGAAGAGGCAGCGGCCCGGGTCGACACCCGCCACGCGCAGCAGGCGGCGGATTCTGCGCACCTGGCCCGGATGATGTTCGAAGACATAAATCGGACCCGGCGCACTGCGGCGCAACGCGAGCAGCACCTGCAGCCAGGCGAGTCCAAAAAAAGCGGGCGCCTTCCGTGGCAGAGGCCAGCATGTCGAGACCTCTTCCAGGCCCAGGTAGACATCGGGCGCCCATGCGTCCGCGCCGACGACGTAACAGGGTTCGCCGTATCGCGCGTGTAGCAGCCGCAGCGCCGCCGTCAGCATGACCATGTCGCCGATACGGCCAAGCTTGAAGACCAAAGGACGCAGCGCTCGAGCCGGCATGTCGCCATGGTACTGGGAAACTCATGTCGCCAGTGTCTCGTGCCAGCGCTGTACGACCGAGGCCAGGCGGAAGCGTGGATCGGGCCCGGTCACTGGCCGCGCCCCCTCGCGCCAGGCCCGGATACGATCGACGTAGGCGTCGAAGAGACCCAATGCGCCCGCGACGCCAGCCGGCCCACGGCGCCAGCCGGCGGGACAGCCACCGAGGAGCCCTTCATAGAGACGTTTGGCGGCCGTCACGGGCAGCACCTGCGCCGGGTCCCCGAGAACCTCGAGCGCGGCGCCGCAGTCGTGAGTGAGCACCGGTGTGCCGAGCGCTTTCGACTCGGCGAACACGAGGCCGAAAGTTTCGGGGATGACGAAGTTGGGGAAGAACGTGCAAAGCGCCGTGCGCGCCTCCGCATGGATGCGCCGCTGCGGCTGGGCGCCGAGATATTCGACCCCATCGAGCCGTGCGGCCATGTCCGTCCTGTAGCCGGGATTGCCGACGACGAGGCGCATGTCGGGCATCGCTTTTTTCACAGCACCAAACGCGTCCAGCGTGAACTTCAGGCCCTTGTTGGGGGACGACAGGAACACGAGCTTGCGCCCGTCGATCGGCGAGCCATCCGGTTGCAAATCATCGTCGACAGGGTTGTAGATGGTGCTGGCGGAGACGCGGTCGCTCAGCCTCATCCAACGCAGTGCCGCCTCGACCGAAAGCCGCTGCGTGTCTGAAACACAGATCACCCTGACGGCAAGGTCGCGCAAAATGGCAGCGTCCGCCGCAATCCTCCTGGCGCGCTTCGAGTGGGGCCTCACCCGGTCGTGCAGCCAGAGGTGGACGCGGGCGTTGGGATAGAGCTCCCGTACCTGGGCCAGAGCGTGCGAATCCCGGTTGACGATCACGTGAGTGACGGTGCGATCCACCCTCGGCGGCAGGTAGCGGCCGTTCGCGCTGACGCGGTTGTGCTGTACCACGAGCGCTCCAAGAGCGTCGGCAACACGCACCACCGTCGCTTCCGTGCCGCCCATCGCCTCGCGCCGCAGCGTCTCGCTGTCGTACGGCCGACCGCATGCGGGATCGAAGAAGAGGATGGCGCTCATGGCGGCGATGATTATGCATCGGGTATAACGTTGGCATGAGACTGCTGTTCGCCGAATCGAGCACTCGCGGCTACGGAACGGAGCAGCACATCGCCGCCCTGGCAACTGCGATGGCGCGGCGTGGCCATGACGTACGCTGTCTGGTGATCGCCGGCAGTCCGGTGGCGGCCTTACTGCAGGCGGCCGGGGTACCAACGGTAGCCATCCGTCCGGGCCGGACCCGCGGCATCCGCATCGCCGCAGGCCTGCTGCGCCTGGCGATGCAGCAGCGGCCGCACTGGATGATCTCGAACGATCCGCGCTTCTATCGGATGCTGCTCGCCGTTCGCGGCCTCACCGGCGCGCGTGTGGCGCTCTTTCGCCACTGGCACGATGTGCCGCTGAAACAGCGGACCCGTGAGCTCCTGTCCCGGCGCACCGATCGATTCATCCTGGTGTCGCAATTCCACCGGGAAGACTACCAACGCCAGGGAATGAGCGTGGAGCGCGCCTCAGTCCTCTACAACCCGATCGATACCGAGCGGTTTCGGCCATCGCCGGCCGCGAGAGCGAGCGCCCGGGAGCGTCGCGGGTACGGTGACTCGGATCTCGTCATCGGATGTGTCGGCCGTATGATCGAGGCGAAAGGCATCTTCACTTTACTCGCCGCCGCCGAGCGATTCCTTGCGGCCGAGGCGTCGAGCCGCCTTTTGTGGGTAGGTGACGGCGAGGACTCCGCAGCCCTGCAGGCGCGAGTAGCAAAGTCACCCTACGCCAGCCGCCATCGATTCGAGAGCTGGGAAGCCGACATGGCCGCGCTCTATCCCGCCCTCGATATTCTCGTGGTGCCCTCGCTCTACCCGGAGCCCTTCGGGCGCGTCTCCGTCGAAGCGCAGGCAGTTACCGTACCCGTGGTCTGCAGCCTCGCGGGAGGGCTGCCGGAGACCTTCGTCGCCGACGACACCGGCATCGCAGTCGCACCCGGTGACGCCGACGGGCTCGCGGGTGCGATCTCGACGCTGCTGCACGATCCCGAGCGGCGGCGACGGATGGGCGCGGCCGGACGGGAATGGGCGCAGGGGCGCTTCTCGCTCGAGCGCATTGCCGCGGATTTCGAGCAGCTGCTCATTTGATAGCGCTGGATCCGGGCTCCTGCCCGGCCCAGCGCGCGTTGAGCAAAAAGGCGTGGTTTTTTCCTCAACGTCCGCCACCTGCGGCGGCGGGGCACATCCTGTGCCTATCCGGAACCCACTCGCTTGCCGATCAGATAGAAGTTGCCGCGGTAGATCGGGCATTCGGCGTGCTGCCATGCGAAGCCCGGCAGCGACTTCTCCAACGACTGGAAGTACTGCACGTTGTCGTGTTGGCCGAAGCTGCGCTGGTAGGCACACAGGATGTGGCTGAAGCCGGCGAGCAGGGGCGCGATCCGCTCGCGCACGGCGAGCGGTGTCTCGCTGAGCGACCAGGTCGCGATGAAGAGCGAAGCCTGGTGCGCCGCGCAGTTACGGCCGACGACCGCGGCCGCCGCCGGCTCGCCGGAATCCAGCCACTCGAGGTTGCCCGGCGGCTGGCCACCGGGCCCGGTTGGAAACACATTGCGCAGATAGAAGCGCTGCAGGGCGCACATGACCGGCAGGTCCCAGATGAGATAGCGCTCCCGGTAGCCGAGATTGCGCAACAGCCGGAAGAAGCTGCCGTAACCGGCGCCGAAATCGACCACCACACGCAGCTTGGCGAGATCGAGATCCGTGGCTTCCAACAGCCGCAGCAGATGGTAGCCGTGCTGCACGAGCAGCGGACTGCTGAGAGGGTAGTACGGATTGACGAGCGGCCTGCCGACGGGCGATTCCGACAGTGCCCGCTGGATTTCCGCAGAGAATCGAGCGGACTCGAAAAGATAGTGCAAATAGTCGCGTGAGCGGCCGCGAATGCGCGGATGTACGGTCTTCGCCACGGGCGGCAGGCGCAGGAAGCCATCCGCACCGCCTGCCGTGATGGCGCGGGTGATGTCCGCCGCGAGGCCGGCCCATTCACCGGTCACCGACTGGCGGCCGAGCGCGCCCTCGAGCTCCGCCAGCAGCTCTCCGGTGTGCTGCAGCCGTGGCGGCGTGTAGTCACCGAGGAGCTTTGCCGCCATGCGCCGCAGCGCCATTGCCGTCTCGATCGTCAGCGAAGCCAAGGCTCTCTCCTCTGTCAGCCCGCGGCCCGATCCGGGCGCACCGGATCGGCCCGCAGGTGGTCGAGCAATTCACACCAGGCATCGAACACCACATGCTCGGGAATCCGGTCGAGGCGGCTCGCCGCCGGCGGCCCGCCGATGCCGATCACCGGCGAGCCGGTTGAGCTGCGCGGCTGCCAGACCTGCGACGGGTAGGCGCCAAAGAGGACGACGAGCGGCAAACCAACCGCGGCCGCCGCGTGCGCCGGTCCGGTATCGACGGAAATCATGCTGTGGGATTGGGCGCACAGGGCAAAGAGCCGCCGCAGCGGCAACACCGCCATGTGGATCGATGGCAGACTCGCCGCCGCGCGAATCAGCTCGAGGAATGCCTCTTCCTGTGGCGCCCCGACGAGGACGATGAGGGCCTGCGGCAGCCGCTGCTGCAGACGCTGTTGGACGTGGCGCAATAACTCCGCCCAGCACTCCACGGGCCATGCCTTGTGGTCGTCGGACGAGGCAGAGTGCAGCGCTCCGCCCTTCATCGTGCGTTGGTTGCCTGGCTGCACGAGTACGAGCGGCCGACCGAGCCACCCCTGCGACGCGAGCCACGCCCCGCATTCAGCCCGCTCCGCAGTAGTGACATCGAGACGCGGAGCACAGCGCGGCGCCGGTTCCGGCCACGGAAAATCCGCTTCCCGAAAAGCGCCCGGCGTGCAGCGTCCGAGCGCGACGAGTCGGTCGACCCAGTGCTCGGGTGCCTGCCCGCGCAGCCTCGCGGCCGCGAGCATGTCCGCCATGATGACGCAGCGACTGGCCGGTGTGCCGCTCCACCTCAGCAAGCGAGTGATGCGCGGCAATTTGCTTGGAAAGTCCTCGCAAACATACACGGGCGCGGCGGGGTCGGCGCGCAAAGCGCGGCGCGCGCGCCACCACTCGCGGTCGAGGAGGAAGGCGGTATGCCGCCCCAGACATATGACTTCGACGACATCGCGGTGCGCGCGATAGATTTCCGCGCTCCAGCCGCCGGCGCCGATGATCCGGCACGGCTGCCCGAACCTCCGGTGAAGGATCTCGAGCAGCGTGCTCAGCATGATCATGTCGCCGATTCTGCCGAACCAGATGACGACCGGATTGGAGGGGGCTTTCGACACGGGATGCGGGAGCGGATTCCGCCGCGATCTGCGACTCACTTCGAGCGGCGCTGCGCCCTCTTGCGCCGCAGTATACCGCCGCGCGCCGGCCGTGGCCGCGGGGGCGTTTCTGAAACGCCCGTGAACCCGCCGCGCGTGGTGCGCTCCTCCGCGGTGATGAGTCCAAGCTTCTCCAGACGCGCCTCGATGGCACGTAGCGTGCGTCCGTGCTTGTGGGCGATGGCTTCCGGCGACTCGCCACTTTTAAATTCTGCGAGCAGCCTGCTCTCCTCGTCCGTCGTCCACGCCAGACCGACGTTGTCGGGCAGCTGCGCGCGCCGCTGAGCGCGCGCGGCCGTCAGCTCGAGAGCCGACAGCCCGGCAAGAAGCGCGCGCAGCACATCGGCGTGCTGCAGCACCGTCTCGCGCGGCAACTCCTCGCCGGTGACCGGATCGACCCCTTGGATGAGAGATTGCAGGATCTGTCTTGCCCTGGGCTGCTGCATGGCGGCTCTCCACTCGCGTGATGACTGGCGCGCATTGTTCAAGCGCCGCCGCGCACGCCGCCAGAGCGAGAAGTTGCGCCTTCATGCCGATTTGCTGCATTAGGGCGCATTTGCGCGCAAAGGCGGCTTTCCCGTACATTGCGCGCCCCTGCCGACGATTCACCCGCATGCGCGTTTTCGCCTGGTTTCTGCTGTTGATCGCAGTGAGCCTTGCGGCGATGGCGGCGCTCACCTATCCGGCGTGGCTGCTGCTGCACCCGCATTTCGACTTTCCGTTCCATCGCATCGGCGAGCGGATCGGCATGCTGGCATTTCTGCTCGGATTCCTGCTGGTGGCGCGGCGGCTGCAGCTCGCCGACCGCATCAGCCTCGGTTATGGCGCGCCGCGCGGCATCTTCCTGCGCGAGCTGTCCCTCGGGCTGGTCCTGGGGACGATCACCATGGCCGGCGTGGCGGCCTCGATGACGGCGTTAGGGCTGCTCGATTTTCACCAGGCGGCGCTCTACGGCGGCGGCGCGCTTGCGGCGCTGGTCGCGAAACGGCTCGCCAGCGGCCTCGCCGTCGCCCTGATCGAGGAGACGGCGCTGCGCGGGGCGATGTTCGCCGGTATTCAGCGGCAGTCGGGTACGGCCGCGGCGATCGTGCTGACCGCGATCGTCTACTCCTGGACGCACTTCCTCGGTAGTTTCCACATCGCGGCGGCGCAGGTCACCCCCTGGAGCGGCATCGCGCTGCTTCACGGCACGCTGCAGTCCTTCGACCATCCGCTGCGCATCGCGGATGCCTTCCTCTGCCTGGCGGCGGTCGGTGTCGTGCTGGCGATGGTGCGGGCGATCACCGGCAACATCGCCGCGGGCATGGGGCTGCACGCCGGCTGGGTCTGGGTGATGTTGGTGGTGCACGGCTTGTCACAACCGAATCGCGCCTCCCCGCTCGGCTTTCTTCTCAGCCCGCACGATGGCTTCACCGGCTGGCTGGTGCTCGGCTGGACCGTGGTGTTGGGGATCGGCTTGTGGCGATTCTATGCCAATCGGCCCAAAGCCGGCTGACGCCGCAGCTCATCCAACAGTTTGGCGTGAAGGCCACCGAAGCCGCCATTGCTCATGATGAGCGCATGGTCACCCGGCCGCAGCGTCTGTGCCAGATCCGCGGCGAGCACTGACACGTCGCTGCGCCCATGACCGCGGCTGCCGAGCCCGGCAAGCACGGCGGCCGGGTCCCATCCCAGGTCCGGGGGTGTATACAACCAAACGTCATCCGCGCCGGCCAGCGAGCCGGCGAGCTGGTCGCGATGAACCCCCATGCGCATGGTGTTGGAACGGGGCTCGAGCACGGCGACGATCCGTGCCGCGCCGACGCGCCGCCGCAAACCATCGACGGTGGTGGCGATCGCGGTCGGATGATGGGCGAAGTCATCGTACACACGTATGCCATTCACCTCACCGCGAAGCTGCATGCGTCGGGCCACCCCGGAGAACGAATGCAGAGCCTCGATTGCGCGCTCGACGGTGACACCTGCGTGCCGCGCCGCCGCTATTGCCGCGAGCGCGTTCTCCATGTTGTGCGCGCCGATGAGTTCCCACCGTACCGTGCCGCGCGGCCGGCCCTGCTCGAGAACTTCGAAACAGGAGAAATCCTCGACGCCGCCGGCGGTGCGCCCCATCCAGTGCGCGTCCACAGCAGCAATGCCCGCGAATCCTTCTAACGGCGTCCAGCATCCCATTGCGAGCGTCTCTTTCAGACGCTCATCCGCAACGTTGCAGATGATGCGGCCGCTGCCAGGCACTGTTCTCACCAGGTGATGGAACTGTCGCTCGATCGTGGCCACGTCCGGATAGATGTCGGCGTGGTCGTACTCGAGGTTGTTGAGGATCAGCGTCCGTGGACGGTAGTGGACGAACTTCGCGCGCTTGTCGAAGAAGGCGGTGTCGTACTCGTCCGCCTCGATGACAAAAAAGGGCGTGGCGCCGAGCCGCGCGCTGCTCTCGAAGTTCGCGGGCACGCCGCCGATCAGGAATCCGGGCGCCAGTCCCGCGTGCTCGAGAATCCACGCCAGGAGCGAGGATGTAGTGGTCTTGCCGTGTGTTCCCGCCACGGCAAGCACCCAGCGGTCACGCAGCACCTCGCGCGCCAGCCACTCCGGTCCCGACGCATAGGGAATGCCGCGGTCGAGCAGCGATTCGATCACAGGCTGACCGCGCGTCATGACATTGCCCACGACCACCACATCGGGCACGGGATCGAGCTGCGCAGCGTCATAGCCTTCGATGAGCTCGATCCCGAGCGCCTCGAGCTGCGTGCTCATCGGTGGATAGACATTGCGGTCGGAGCCGGTGACACGATGGCCGGCAGCGCGCGCGATAGCGGCGATGCCGCCCATGAAGGTCCCGCAAACTCCGAGGACATGGACGTGCATAATGGGCGCGGATTCTACAGATCATCCTTCGCTTAGTTGCACCACATCGCCGACACTGCCGATTCCGTCACCGATCTCGCCGCCCGCCTCGCGAGCCACGCCAGCATCGGTCTCGACACCGAATTTCTTCGCGAACGCACCTATCGCGCGGAGCTCTGCCTGCTACAGGTGTCGGCAGGCGACGACGCGCTCTGCATCGACCCGATCGCCGTGCCCGGGCTCGGCGCGCTCGCCGGTCCGCTCACCACGGCGCCGGTCGTGAAAGTGATGCACGCCTCGCGCCAGGATCTCGAAGTTCTGCTGCCCGCCGTCGGGCTGGTGCGCCCAGTGTTTGATACGCAGATCGCCGCCGCGCTCGCGGGATTCGCCGCGCAGATCGGCTATGCGGAGCTCGTGCGGCGGCTGTTCGGCATCGAGCTGCCGAAGGCTCATACCCGCACTGACTGGTCACGCCGGCCGCTGTCACCGGAGCAGATCGAGTACGCCCGTGACGACGTGCGTCACCTCGTGCCGCTGAAACTCACGCTCGAGGAACAGCTCGACAAGCTCGGCCGGCTGAGTTGGCTCGCCGAGGAGCTCTCGGGACTGGCGGACGCACGTGCCCTCACAACGGACCCGGAGGACGCCTGGCGTCGCCTGAAGGGGCTGCGCGGCCTCGACTCGTCCCGGCAGCGACTGGCACGTGGGCTGGCCGCCTGGCGGGAGCGCCGCGCCATGGAGCGGAATCGCCCACGGGGTTGGATTCTCGATGATGCGGCCTTGCGCGAGCTCATAGTGCGCGTGCCGCGGTCGCCGGCCGCGTTGGCGGCGATCACAGAGCTGCCTGAAGGCGTGGCGCGGCATTGTGGCAGCGAGCTGCTGGCTTGTGTTGCAGCGGCTGACATTCCGGATCCGGCGCCGGCGCTGCAGACGCGGCAGCGCCCGGACCCTGCACAGGGCGCGCTGGTGAAGAAACTCGGCACGGTGAATCAGGCGGTGGCGACGGAGCTGGGCATCAGCCCGGAAGTGCTGGCCACGCGGCGTGAGCTCGAGCGGTTGGCTGAGGGCGGCGACGACATCGGCGCCCTGCGCGGCTGGCGCAAGCCGGTGATCGGCGACAAGCTGCTGGCCGCGATCTAAGCTCCGAGCGCCCCTTCCAGTCGCTGCTCGACCTCGGCCATCGTGCCTTCGGCATTGATCGTGCGGAGCAGGCCCTGCCCGCGGTAGTAATCCACCAGCGGCCGGGTCTGCTGCTCGTAGACCTTCAGGCGCTCGGCGACCGTGGCTTCGTTGTCGTCGGGACGCTGGAACAGGCGGTGGGCTTTGCCGGTCCTGGGACAGACATCGCGCTCGGCTGCCCCCGGCGGCGCGGTCAACAGGTTCACGACGCGGCCGCAGTCAGCGCAGGTGCGCCGGCCGGAGATGCGGCGCGACAGCTCGGTGTAATCGACCTCCATCTGCACGACGGCATCGAGTGGCTTGCCTATTTCGCCGAGCAGCGCATCGAGAGCGCGCGCCTGTACCAGGTTACGGGGAAAGCCGTCCAGGATGAATCCGGGCCGGGTATCGGCGTCCGCGAGCCGCTCGCGGATCATGCCCAGGACGATCTCGTCGGCGACCAGACGGCCGGCAGCCATCGCCTCCCTGGCCTTGAGGCCGAGAGCCGTGCCCTTGGCCACGGCGGCGCGTAGCAGGTCGCCCGTGGAGACCTGCGGTATGCCGTGACGCTCGACCAAGCGCTGCGATTGCGTGCCCTTCCCCGACCCCGGGGCCCCCAAGAGGACGATGCGCATGAGTTCTATCGAGACCTGAATGCCCCCAAAGGCGGGTCACGTTACCGGCGCGGGGGGGGCGAGGTCAAACGCGCTCCCATGCGCTATGCTTTTCTGCTCCACCTGTGGGACTGCTACGACGCCATGAAAAAAGCGACGTCCAAGAAGAACGCGTTCTATGCCCAATCCGGCGGTGTATCTGCCGTGATCAATGCCTCCGCCTGCGGTGTCATCGAGACGGCCATGCGGCGGTCGCGCTACATCGGCAAGGTGTATGCCGGTCGTGATGGCATCGTCGGCGCGCTGACAGAAGACCTCATCGACGTCAGTCGGGAAAGTCCGGCAGTGATTCGCGGGCTCAAGCACACGCCGGCCGGAGCCTTCGGCTCGGCACGCTTCAAGCTCAAGGGCCTGGAGCAGAACCGCGCGGAATACGAGCGCCTGATCGAGGTCTTCCGCGCTCACGATATCGGCTACTTCTTCTACAACGGCGGCAACGACTCGATGGACACCGCCCTGAAGGTCTCGCAGATCGGCGAGATGCTCGGCTATCCCATCACCTGCGTCGGGGTCCCGAAAACGGTCGACAACGATCTGCCGCATACCGACTGCTGCCCGGGGTTCGGCTCCGTCGCCAAGTACATCGCCGTCTCCACCCGCGAAGCAGCCATGGACGTGGCGTCCATGGCGCGTACCTCGACCAAGGTGTTCGTGTTCGAAGTGATGGGGCGGCACGCCGGCTGGATTGCGGCGGCGGCCGGCCTGGCCGGGCGCAAACCCGCCGAGCCACCGCACATCATCCTGTTTCCCGAGATCCCCTTCGACAAGGACCGCTTCCTCGAGCGGGTGAAACAATGCGTCACCGCATTCGGCTACTGCGTGGTCGTGGTTTCCGAGGGCAGCGCGTATGCCGACGGCAAGTTCCTCGCTGAGGCCGGCACGCGCGATGCCTTCGGTCATTCCCAGCTCGGCGGCGTCGGGCCGGTAGTAGCGGATATGATCCGCCAGGCTCACGGCTACAAGTATCACTGGGCGGTCGCGGACTACCTGCAGCGCTCGGCTCGCCATATCGCCTCCAAAGTCGACGTGGAACAGGCTTATGCCGTCGGCAAGGCTGCGGTCGAGCTGGCAATCCAGGGTCTGAACGCGGTGATGCCTACCATCGTTCGCAAGGCCTCCCGGCCGTACAGATGGACCATCGGCCACGTCCCGCTGGCCGAGGTCGCCAATCGCGAGAAGAAGCTACCCCGCGACTACATCACTGCGGATGGCTTCGGCATCACGGACGCCTGCCGGCGCTATCTCGAGCCGCTCGTCGCCGGCGAGGCCTACCCCCCCTACCGCGACGGCCTGCCCGACTACGTCCACATCAAGGGCACCCCCGTACGCAAGCGCCTGCGCACTGAATTCAAGCTCTAAGGCTCGTGGTACACTTCGCGGCCTTTTTTTAAGCCCTTTAGAAGTCCGGGGGAGATACCTGATGGATGCCACCACGTGGCTCTGGGCCGCAATCGCGGCCGGAGTGCTCGCCGTGCTCTACGGCATCGTATCGACGACCGCCATCCTGCGCCTGCCCGCGGGTAATGCGCGCATGCAGGAAATCGCTGCGGCCATACAGGCCGGTGCGAAGGCGTACCTCAATCGCCAGTACGGCACGATCCTCGTCGTGGGTGTCGTGCTCTTTCTCATTCTCGGCTTCTTCCTGCACTGGCCGACCGCCGCCGGCTTCGCCATCGGCGCGCTGCTCTCGGGTGCCACGGGCTATATCGGAATGAATATCTCCGTGCGGGCGAACGTGCGCACGGCGGAGGCCGCCACGCGGGGCCTCAATGCCGCGCTCGCAGTGGCGTTCCGCGGGGGCGCGATCACGGGGATGCTGGTCGTCGGGCTCGCCCTGCTCGGCGTCGCCGGCTACTTCGCCATCCTGCGCCATTTCATGGGCCTCGAGCCGGCGCTGCACGCGCTCGTCGGCCTCGCCTTCGGCGGCTCGCTGATCTCGATCTTCGCGCGCCTTGGCGGCGGCATCTTCACGAAGGGCGCCGACGTCGGTGCCGATCTCGTCGGCAAGGTGGAAGCCGGCATTCCCGAGGACGACCCGCGCAACCCGGCCGTGATCGCCGACAACGTCGGCGACAACGTGGGCGACTGCGCTGGCATGGCGGCGGATCTCTTCGAGACCTACGCCGTCACCGTCGTGGCCACGATGCTGCTCGGCGGCCTGCTGTACGGCAGTCAAAGCGAAGCAGCGGCACTCAATGCCGCCATCTATCCGCTGGCGCTCGGCGCGGTGTCGATCGTCTCCTCGATCATCGGCACATTTTTCGTCTCGACGCGCGAAGGCGGCAAGATCATGAACGCCCTGTACAAGGGCGTGATCGTCTCCGGCATCGTCTCGGCGATCGGCTTCTACTTCATCACCCACGCGCTCATGCCCGGGCAGGCAACTTCACTCTTCGGCTGCTCGCTGATCGGCCTCGGCCTCACCGCCGCACTGATCGTCATCACCGAGTACTACACCGCCACCGAGTACAGCCCGGTCCGCAAGGTCGCCGCCGCATCGCAGACCGGTCATGCCACCAACATCATCGCGGGCCTGGGCGTCTCGATGAAGGCAACCGCGCTGCCGGTCATCGCCGTATGCCTTGCAATCTGGGGCTCTTACAAGCTGGGCGCGGCCGGCGGTGATGGTCTCTACGGCATCGCGATCGCGGCCACCGCCATGCTGTCGATGACGGGGATGATAGTGGCTCTCGATGCGTACGGGCCGATCACCGATAATGCGGGCGGCATCGCGGAGATGGCAGGCCTGCCAAAGCAGGTGCGCGACATCACCGACCCGCTGGATGCGGTCGGCAATACGACCAAGGCGGTCACGAAAGGCTACGCCATCGGCTCCGCGGCCCTCGCGGCGTTGGTGCTCTTTGCCGATTACACCCACAATCTCCAGGCCGCCGGCAAGCTCGTCGCCTTCTCGCTCTCCGATCCGGCGGTGATCATCGGGCTCTTCATTGGTGGCCTCGTGCCCTATCTCTTCGCCGCACTCGCCATGGAGGCGGTGGGACGCGCCGCCGGCTCCGTGGTCACCGAGGTCCGGCGCCAGTTCCGCGAGATCAAGGGCATCATGGAAGGCGAGGCCAAGCCCGATTATTCGCGGGCCGTGGACCTGCTGACCCGGGCCGCCATCCGCGAGATGATCATCCCGTCGCTGCTGCCGAGCGTGGTACCCATCGTGCTGGTCGTGGTGATGAACTACCTGCTCGGGCCCGGCGCCGGCATCAAGGCACTGGGCGGCCTTCTCATCGGCACCATCGTGACCGGCCTCTTCGTCGCTGTATCGATGACCACCGGTGGCGGCGCGTGGGACAACGCCAAGAAGTACATCGAGGAAGGCAACTACGGCGGCAAGGGATCCGACGCCCACAAAGCCGCGGTGACGGGCGACACCGTCGGCGACCCGTATAAGGACACCGCCGGTCCTGCCATCAACCCGCTGATCAAGATCATCAACATAGTCGCACTGCTGATGATCCCGTTGCTTTGACGGAGTCAGGCGTGGTGGATCGCGCTCAATAGGCGGTGCAGGACGGCGGGCGAGGCGGGCTTTACGACGTGATGGTCGATGCTCGCCTCGCGAGAGCGACGCCGATCGGCCTCGTGGCCCAGGCCGGTCAGGGCGATGATGGTGGTCGAGGTGCCCTCCGGCATGGAGCGGATGCGGGCAGCCGTCTCGAGGCCGCTCAGCTCCGGCATGCTGATGTCCATCAGGACCACTTCCGGGTGCACCTGCCGGTACTTCTCCAGAGCCTCATGGGGCCCATACGCGGTGTGCACTTCGTGGCCCATCATCGCCAGCAGGCAGGCCACCGCGTCGGCGGAATCCACCTGATCGTCCACCACCAGCACCCTCAGCGGCACTTCCGCGTGCGGCAACTCCTCCACGATGGTCTCTCCCGCAAGACTCGAGCATCCCACGACCGTGAGCCTTCGACACCTACCTAGCCCAAGCTGAGCAAGAATCGATCCGTGCGGGAATGAGGAAGGGAGCGCTCCTGGTGCATTCCAGGAACGTGGGAGGGAGGGAGCCGGGGGATTGAGTTACGCCCTGCCGTGCCGGGACTCGACGAGCATCGCCCCCACCAGACGGTTGAGGCGGGCGCAGTAGGCTGCGACCGGCGCGTCCGCCTGCGCCTGCTTGCTGGCAAGCGCGTCGCTGATCTCGGCGAGGCGGCGCTCGATGCGCTCGTCGACGGTCATCGACCTGCAAATGAGCGCGCTCACGCAGGCCGTGATTTCGGCATCCAGTGTGCGCGCATCGCTGCCGGCGATCTCGACGCCGGTGAGCTCGCGGGGACAGCCCGCGGCAAGGTGCTCACGCCATAATCGGGCAAGCTGCATACGCTCGGCCTCCGTAGCTGCTCGCACTCGTGCATGAATGGGCAGCCTTCTTACCACGCCCGCGGCCAACTTGCACCCGTTGATTTCGTAGCGGCTCAGTTGTTGATTGTTGGATACACCCTACAGCGATCGTCATCTAGGCGAGGAAGCGCCGCAACTCATTGATTGCCCAGGGGCGAAAGGGCAAAGATGTCTGTTGCTTTCTCGTCGGTGGCGGCCCCGCAGCGATCTCGGGCGAGGCACCGCCTGGCCCGCATGCCGCCGGGTGCTTGACGCGGCCGCAGCGGACCTGTTGGACTCGGGCGCGATGCGGCAATGCGGGAGATGGGGCGTGGACTCCAAAGAACAGTTTGCGGTCGCCAAGAGCGACGAAGAGTGGCGCGCCGGATTGACCACGGAGCAATACCGCGTGCTTCGTCGTCACGGCACCGAGCGGGCCGGCACGAGCGCACTCAACGATGAGCACCGCGCAGGCGTGTTTCGCTGCGCCGGCTGCGGCCAGCCGCTCTATGAGTCACAGGCGAAGTTTGAAAGCGGCACCGGCTGGCCGAGTTTCCTCCACCCAATCGCGGGCTCGGTGGCGACGCGCGGGGAGCACAGTCACCTGGTGGCGCGCACGGAGGTTCACTGCTCGCGCTGCGGCGGCCATCTCGGTCATGTGTTTCCCGATGGCCCCAAGCCAACCGGCATGCGCTACTGCATGAACGGCGCGGCGCTGAAGTTCGATCCGCAGAACGGCAACAGCAAGTAATCGAGCGGCCCCGGGCCGTTCCCGGGGCCGCGGGATCAAACGAGTCACATGGCTGGCCGAGTAAATCGCCGGGAGCGATTTACTCGGCGCATCCTGCGCCTCGGCCCTGCGGGCCCGCCTGTTTCAGGCGTTCAAAATCGCTCCACGCGATTTTGTGCGCCAATAATCAAGCCGCGAGCGGCAGCGGCAACGGTCGCGCGATGGCATAGCCCTGCACGAAGTCGACGCCTATGCGCCGCGCCGCATCCAGGGCGGCGCTGTCCTCCACCTGCTCGGCGATCACCTTGAAGTTGAGCGTGCGCGCCAGCTTGATCATCGCCGTAACCATCGCCTGATTGACGGAGTCGCGCGCCAGGTTGCGGATGAAGGAGCCGTCGATCTTGAGGTAGTCCATCGGCAGGTTCTTCAGGTTGGAGAAAGATCCCACACCCGAGCCGAAATCATCGAGCGCGAACTGGCATCCCATGCCGTGCAGCACCCCGACGAAGCGGCGCGCGTGCTCGAGGTTGGCCACCACTGCCGTCTCACTGATCTCGAAGCACACCTGTACCGGCAGCACCCCGGTGCTGTCCAGGCATTCGACCACGAACTCGAGGAATTGCGAGTCCGCCAGGGTCTGGCCCGAGACATTGATGGCAACACAGCGATTGCTCTGGATCGGAATGGCGCCACGGCCGAGCGCCGCGAGCGTCGTCTGCACCACCCAGCGGTCGACCAGGCCCATGAGCCGATAGCGCTCAGCCGCCTTCACGAAGTCCGCCGGCGCCACGTGATTGCCGTCCTCCTCCCGCAGGCGCACGAGCACTTCCATCGCCGGACCGCCGCCGTCGGTGCCGTAGGCGGGCACGATGGGCTGATAATAAAGCTGGAAGCGACTTTCCTTGAGCGCGCTCTGAAGCTTCTGCAGCCACTGGATCTCGCCCGTGTGGCGCGCCAGCGCTTCATCGCGCGCCGAATACACCGCCACCCGCCCGGAACCCTGCTTCTTGGCGACGTAGCAGGCGGAATCGGCGGCGGTGAGCAGTTCCTCGATCGTGCCGCTCTCGCGCGAGATCTCCACCAGGCCCACCGACACCCCGATGTTGAATATCTGGTCGCGCCACACGAAGCGGTGATCGCCGACCGCGCGGCAGACATCGTCGGCGATCTGGCGCGCCTTCTCGAGCGGACAGCCGACGAGCAACATGCCGAACTCATCGCCCCCCAGGCGCCCGACCGTGTCACTGTCGCGCACCGCATCGCGCAGCAGCTTCGCCACCTCGCGCAGCATGCTGTCGCCGGCCAGATGGCCGCTGGTGTCGTTGACCACCTTGAAGCGATCGAGGTCGAGATAACACAACACGTGCTGGCCGTCGCCGCGATGGCCGCTCTCGATCGCCTCCTCCAGGCGGCGCTCGAACTCGCGCCGGTTGACCAGGCCCGTGAGCGCATCGTGAGTCGCCTGATAGGACATCTGGCGCGCCAGGCCGCGCTGCTCGGAGACATCATGCAGCAGCACCACGGCGCCAATGACCTGCTCGCCGGGCGCGGTTCGCATCGGCGTCGCCGACAGCTCGATCGAGCGTTCGCCGGCGTCGGCGCGCGAGATCAGCAGCGCGCGGCGACCGAGGGTCACGGGCGCGCCACTGGTGAGCGCCTGGCGCACCGGGTCGGACAGCAGGCGACGATCCGTCTCGTCGACCAGTCCGACGACTTCTTCCAGGGTCTTGCCGGCTGCCTGGTCGGCCGCTGTCGCGGTGAGTCGTTCAGCCGCCGGATTGAGAAAGGTGATGTGGCCCTCGGCGTCCGTGGCGATCACGGCCTCGGTGAGCGAGTTCAGTGCCAGCAGATAGGCGGTGGAATCGCTCTCGGTCTTTACGCGCAGCGCCTCGACGGTCTGTGTCGGAAGTATTTCCACGCCCGTCATGAGCAGCCCGCTGCCACCATCGTAGTCGACGCGCGAGGAAGAGATCTCGAGGCGGCTCACCTGACCTTCGCGGCCGAGGACCTCGACCTCGTAGCGCTCCGCGGCCGGCTCGCCGGCGAGGCGCCGGCGGATGTTTTCGTGCACCAGCTCGGCGTACTCCGGCGCCACGAGGTCGCCCAGGCGGCGGCCCGCAAGGTCGGCGCGATCGGCGCCGACCAGCGCGGCAAACTGCCGGTTGGCGTACAGGATCACCTCGCGATGCACCAGCACCGCCTCGTGGATGCGCTCGCCGAGCTCCGCGAACAGTTTCGGCGTGACCCGACCGCCCTCCCGGTCGGAGGCTGCACGGGTCAGCAGGTGGTTGATGGCCGTGACCAGCGCCGACAGCTCCGGCTTGGAGCTCCCTGATTCCACGCGGCCGGTGAGCGCGCCGCCGATGGCGATGCGCTGCAGCTGCTGCGACAGGCGATCGACGTCCTGCAGCTCACTGCGCTGGGCAACGTACAGCCAAATGAGGATGAGGGCGGCGAGTCCTAGCAGGATGCACAGGAGCGGAAGCGCGATGGCGGACATCAGTCGGCCCCGCCGCCGTTAAGTGGCCTTCCGGCCGCTCGAGCGCGTGCTTGCAACGTCATGGAATTCGTGGCTGCCAGGCAGTCCGGGATTGCTTTCATTATTCTCGTGCCCGGGGTGCGGACGTCTGAAGCATAGCGTACGCGTCTGGCGTCCCGTCGGCGTTTCACCATATCTCGTCGCAACGCGGCTTGGCAGGAGCCGCAAAAACCCGTAACTTCACGTGCCCGGCCGCCGGGATGCAATAAGTCCAATCGGAGCCCCCCAGCACGATGTCGATGGCCCAAGCACGCGAACAGATGATCGAGCAGCAGGTTCGCGCCTGGGACGTGCTCGACGCGCGGGTGCTCGAGATCCTGCGGCAGGTGCCACGCGAAGCGTTCGTGCCGTCGCAACATCGCTTCCTGGCCTTCGCGGACGTGGAGATTCCGCTGCCGTGTGGCCAGCATATGCTGCGCCCGAGCGTCGTCGGCCGACTCCTGCAGGCACTCGCCCTCAGCGGCGGCGAGCGGGTACTCGAAGTCGGGACGGGCTCCGGATTCGTGACCGCGTGTCTGCGGGCGGGCGGTGCATCGGTGCGGTCGCTGGAGATCTTCCCCGAGCTGGCGGAGTTCGCGCGCGCCAACGTTTCCTCACTCGGGTTGCGCGACGTGGATGTCATTGCGCAGGACGCGACCCAGCTCGATTCCGACGGGCGTTACGACGCCATCGCGATCACTGCCTCGCTCCCAGTCCCCGAGGAGCGCTTCCAGCGCCAGCTCGCGGTCGGCGGGCGGCTCTTTGTGGCGGTGGGCATGCCTCCGGTGATGGAGGCGCGGCTCATTCGCCGGATCACCGAGGATGCATGGGGCACGGAAAGCCTCTTCGAGACGGTCATCGATCCTCTCGTTCATGCAACTCGGCCGCAGGGTTTTGTGTTCTAAGAGCCTGTCTTCCCTAGACTCAAGAGTCTGCAAGATTATGCACCGCGCCGTACGGACTTCGAGCCTGGCCCTCTTATATGCCGGCTTCGCCTTTGGACTTCCCGCCGCCGTCATGGCCGCGGACTTCGCCCAGGTCTACCAGGACGCCCTGTCCAGCGACCCGACCTACCAGCAGGCCTATGCGACCTACAGGGCGGCGCGCGAGGCCCGGCCGGAGGCCTGGGCGTCACTGCTACCGCAGATCTCAGGATCCGCGGGCAAATCCTGGGACCACAACGCGGGCCAGAGCACCCAGATCGAGTCGGTCTCGGCGACGACGATCGCGCCGGTCCCTCTCTACGCCAACACGAGCACAATGGCGAAGAGCTGGAGCCTGAACCTTTCCGAGGACCTCTTCTCCTGGTCCGATTGGATGAATCTCAGGGCGGCCGACAGCCAGGTGGCCGAAGCGCAAGCCACGTATGAGGCCGCAGCGCAGAACCTCATCCTGCGGGTCGCCACGGCCTACTTCAACGTGCTTTCAGCCCTCGACACCCTGCAGGCACAGGAGTCCTCCCTGCAGGCTTTCGATCTGCAGCTCCAGCAGGCCAATAAGCGCTATCAGGTCGGGCTCATCGCCATCACCGATGTCGAGCAGGCTCGCGCCGCGCGGGACACCGCCGCGGCAGCGGTCATAGGCGACAAGCAATCCCTGGCGAACGCGGAGGATCAGCTTCAGGTCATCACCGGCCGGCAGTACCCGACTCTGTCGGAGCCGGGCCCGGACATGCCACTGCTCATGCCGAGCCCGGCCAACCAGAATGAGTGGGTGCAGACCTCGCTGCAGCAGAATCTATCGCTCATCGCCAGCCGCCTGGCCGCCGATGTGGCGCGGGCTAACGTGCAGGTGGCCTTCGCGGGCCATCTCCCTACGCTCAGTCTCACGGCCTCCCGGTCATTCAACAGCTCAACTCAGGATGAGTCGATCGTCGGCCTCGGGACCTTCAATGGGCTGCCGTCGTGGACGAACGATCGACAGATCGGAATCGAGATCAACGTCCCGATCTTCAGCGGCGGCGGGACTGAAGCGCGCGTCCATCAGGCGCAATACCAGTGGATCGCCGCGAAAGACGCCATGCAGGGAACCGCGCGCACGACGGAGCAGCAGGCACGCGACGCCTATCTGGGCGTCATCAGTGGCATCGCGCACGTCCAGGCGCTGCAGCAAGCGCTGGTCTCCAGCCAGACGGCCTACCGGGCAACAGAGGCGGGCTATCGAGTGGGGACGCAGACGGAAGTCGACGTCCTCAATGCGTTGAGTACGCTGGTGCAGGCGAAAACCAACTATGCCGCCAGCCGTTATGCATACATCACCAGCGTGGTGCAGCTGCGGTTTGCGGCAGGGACTCTCGATCCCGCCGAAGTACAGGCCATCAACCGATGGCTCAAAGCGAGTGCTTCGGTCGCGCTCGGTCCGATCACGCCGGAAGCCTTGACGCCCCCGGCACCGGCGCCCACTCCGAAGCCGCCGCCGCCCCCACCACCGCCCTAGCCCCTGACTTACGGAGCGTCGGAGCCCCTGGGGGCCACCCGATATGGCTGGTAGGACTTCTCTTCCATCAGCCGCGAGCCCAGTGCGGAATTGATGCGCTTCTTGATCGCCGCCCGCTCGTCGTTCGAGTGGTAGACGGCGCGTGCGAGCTCGATGAAGTCCCGGTCGAAGGTCTGGCGGGCCTCCTTCTCGCGGATCCGGTCCTCGATGTCCCAGAGTCGCTCGTTGACCTCCTGCAACGCGCGCTCCTCGCGTGCCACGTCAGCCGCGGCGAAGCGGGAGTCGCGCCAGGTCCTCTCGAGCAGCTCGAGCTCCAACCGCACGTTCGCAAGCTTCGACGGATCGAGAATGCGCGCCGTCTTGATCCTGAGGATGGTGATCTTGTCGAGCACCTCCCCGGGAGAAACGGGCACCAGGATGTCGTCGTTCATGGCTCATATGCTAGCAACTCGTCGAGCTTCGCGGTGACCTGTGCCGGCGCGATGAGATCCATCACGTCAGCCTCCTCGATCTTCTCCCACCAGGGAAGCTCCTCCGGCGGGCGGCCGCGGAAGCGCAGCGCCGCCTGTGGATAGGCGTTCACACACCATCTGCGCGACAGATAGGGGCCGCTGCGCTCGAGATTCGTGGCCGCGTAGAGGCCGATCACCGGAGTGTCGACCATCGTGGCCATATGGGCAGGCCCCGAGTCCGGCGATAAGAGCGCGGTGGCCCGGGAAAGCAGCGCCAGCATCTGCGGCAGCGTGTCCCGCCCGATCTGGTTCATCACTGGCACGTGCGCCGACCGCTCGATCGCTGCACCGACGTCACGCTCGATCGCCGTGCGGCCGCCCGCCAGAATCACACTCATTCCATGACGCTGCGCGGCATGGTCCGCCACCGCTGCGTAAGCCTCCGGCCGCCAGTTGCGTCGCGTGTGACCGGAGCAGGGACTGATGACCAGCGTGGGGCGGCCGTCGGGAATCAGTGTCCGCGCATATTCGAGCTCCGCGGGTGTCAGTGGCACGTCCCAGCGCAAAGTGCGGTCGTGGATACCGAGGGCCTCCAGAAACCCGAAGAAGCTGTCGAGGACATGCTCGCGGGTGCGTGGCGCAATCCGCGCATTGGTGAAGAGCCACTGCAGCTCGCGAGCGCGCGAGCGGTCGAACCCGAGCCGGATCGGCGCCTGCACGACGCTCGCGACGAGACTTGCGCGCAGCGACACCTGCATGTGCAGCAGGACGTCGAAGCTTCTGCCGCGCAGGGCCGCCTTGAGATCGCGACGCGCGGCAAGGCCGGCGCGCTTGTCCACGGTGATAAACTCCACGCCATCAATGAGGTCCATCAGGCGCGACTCCGCTTTGCCGATGATCCATGTCAGCTTCGTCCGCGGCCATGAGCGCTGCAGCGCCCGCACGACCGGAACGACATGGCATGTGTCTCCGAGCGACGAGAGTCTCAATATGCAGAGAGTGCGAGGCGGTCCGTCGAGCGGCAACTTCACGGAGGGTACCCGGTGAGCGGGCGCTGGCCGCTCGGGTCGGAGGTCAAGCAAGGTCTCATCGAGGGAGGCGCCATGCTATACGACGCCTCCAGGGCCCGCAATTTGACGCCAGCCTGGTTCGACCCGCGATATTGGAGCTCGCGCGGCGAGCTCGATGGCGCCGCGCAGGGCCGGGGTACCACGCACTTCGTGCGCGGCCGCGATCGCCGGCTGGTGTTGCGTCATTATCACCGCGGTGGGTTAGTCTCCCTGCTCTCTTCCGACCGATACATCTGGAGTGGTGAAGATCAGACGCGCCCATTCGCGGAGTGGTCGATCATGTATCGGCTGCATCGCGCCGGACTGCCGGTCCCGGCGCCGATAGCGGCCCGGTACGTCCGCCGGGGCCGCACCTATCAGGGGGACATCATCACGGAGCGATTGACGACCGTGGGCTCGCTCGCCGAGTGTCTGGCTCTGGGGGCACTGTCCATCGTCACCTGGATCTCGATCGGGCGCTGCATCCGGCGCTTCCATGACTTCGGTGTCTGCCACGCCGACCTCAACGCACGCAACGTGCTGCTCAGCGAGGAGAGCATTTACCTGGTCGACTTCGACCGCTGTCAGCTCCGGCGGCCGGGCATGTGGCGCGATGCCAATCTCGTGCGGCTGCGGCGGTCGCTCGAGAAGATCACCTACGGCCTGCCGGCGGAGCGCTTCTCCGAGGCGGACTGGCACGGGCTGCTCAACGGGTACTGGCAGCAGGCCTCGCCCCGCGAGCCGTCGAGCGGCTGACGACGACTCACCATGCGCCTGCTTTACCTCGCGGCGGTATACCTCGCGGCTCCTCTGATCTCGGCGATGCTCGTTGCGCGCGGGCTGCGCGACCGCAGCTACTGGCGCAACTTCGGCGAGCGATTCGGACTCGGTCCGGTCCTGCCGCACTCCCCTATCTGGGTTCACGCGGTGTCCGTCGGCGAGGTGCAGGCGGCCGCGGCGCTGGTCATCGCGCTGCGGCAGCGGTATCCGCAGGTGCCGGTGCTGGTGACTACCTTCACTCCCACCGGTGCGGCGCGCGCCCGCGCGCTCTTCAGCGGCACCGCCGAAGTGCGCTTCCTGCCATTCGACCTGCCGGGATCGGTGCGCCGCTTTCTCGATCGCACCCGTCCGCGCCTCGCGGTCATGATGGAGACCGAGCTCTGGCCGAACCTTTATCGCCAATGCCGACGCCGCCGCATACCGCTCATCATCGCCAGCGCGCGCCTGTCGCGCCGCTCTACCGATCGCTACCGGCGTCTCGGTGCGTTATTCAAGGAGACCGTGTCGGGCGGAGTCGTTGTTGCCGCACAGGGCGAAGGGGACGCGGAGCGCTTCCGCGCTCTCGGCGCCGCAGCGGAGCGCACATACGTCACGGGAAACCTCAAATTCGATCTCACGCTGCCGGCGGACATCGGGGAGCGCGGCCGGGCCCTACGCACGCAATACGCGCCAAGCCGTGCCGTATGGGTGGCGGGCAGCACCCATGGGGGAGTGGAGGAAGAAGCGGTGCTGGAAGCACAGCGGCACGTCGGCGCAGCTCCTTCCGGGGTACTGCTGGTGCTTGCGCCACGCCATCCCAACCGGTTCGGCGAAGTGGCCGCCTGGCTCGAGCGGCAAGGAGTTGCTTTCAGACGACGCTCGCAGTCAGCCGGGCCGGCAGTTGCAAGCGAAGGCTACGGCGTGCTGCTGCTCGATACGCTTGGTGAATTGCTCTATTTCTATGCGGCGGCCGACGTGGCTTTCGTCGGTGGCAGTCTCACTCCCATTGGCGGCCACAACCTGCTCGAGCCCGCGGCGCTCGGACTACCCATCCTGACCGGACCCAACAACTCCAACGGCGAGGATGTGGCGCGGCTGCTGCTCGAATGCGGTGCGGCGAAGATCGTCCGCAACGGGACGGAGCTCGGCTCGCGTGTAGCCGAGCTGCTGTCCGATCGCGCGTTGCGCCTGGAAATGGGTGAGCGTGGTCGGGCCGCCGTCGACCGCAATCGCGGCGCGCTAGACAAGCTCATGCGGCTGATCGCGTCCGTGCTGGGAGAGTGAGCTAACGCCTGAGAGTGTACTCGGCGCTGCAATAGGGACATTTGGCCCAGCCGGTATCCTCGATGGGCAGATAGACGCGCGGATGGGAATTCCACAGGTACATCTGCGGCATCGGGCATGAGAGCGGCAGATCCTCGCACGTGACCTCGTACTGGTTCTGCGCGTTCGGCTGTATGAGTGCTTTGGGTTGCGCGGCCATGGCGCCATTATACCGGTTCAGCCCGCACCATCACCTCGTCCCACACCGCCGTGACCGCGCCGCGCTCAGCGACGAACTCGTCCGCTGCGAGGAGGCCCGGCTCACCGGCGAGGGAAAGATGGTGCATCCGGGTGCGGTACGCCCGGTAGGCAGCCGTGAGGAAATCGACGGTCGCTTGCGGCACGAGGGCGGCGGAAGCGGCCGACTCGAGCTGCCGGATGGTGTCGGAAAACATAGCCACCGGCGGATAGTCGCGAGCCCACTTGAGCGCCCAGTATTGCGCCAGGAACTCGATGTCGGCGATACCGCCGGTGTCCTGTTTGAGATCCAGCCTGCCGTCGTCACTCTTCGAGAGCTCCCGCCGCATGCGCTCGCGCATCGCGCGCACATCGGCCCGCAGGCTCTCGCGCCGCACCGCGTGACGCAGCACATCGAGGCGAGTCCGCTCGAACTCCGCGCACAACGCGGCTTCGCCGGCCACCGCGCGCGCGTGCAGCAGCGCCTGATGCTCCCAGGTCCAGGCCTCCCGCCGCTGATACTCCGCGAAAGCATCGATCTGCGTGACCAGCATGCCGCCCTTGCCGCTCGGCCGTAGCCGCACATCGACCTCATAGAGGCGGCCCGCCGCCGAGTGCACCGTGAGAAGGTGCACCAAGCGCTGGGTCAGACGCACGAAGAAGAGCGGATTTTCGATCGGCCGGGCGCCCTCGGTCTCCTGGCGCTCACCGCGGGAGTCGTGCAGAAAAACGAGATCGAGATCCGAAGCGTAACCGAGCTCGAGGCCACCGAGCTTGCCGTAGCCCACCGCGCAGATGCTCACCGGGCGCCTCTGCGCGCCTTCGCCGCAGTGTGGCACGCCGAATTGCGCCGTGATCTGGCGCCAGGCGAGCTCGACCGCGCGCCCAAGGATGAGCTCCGCGATCTCGGTCAGCCGGTCGCTCACGCGCATGACGGGCAATCGTCCGGTGAGGTCCGCGACCGCGATCCGGAAGATGGCGGCTCGTTGAAAGTGGCAGAGCGCCTCGACCTGACGCTCCGGATCCTCATCGTCGAGCTGCTGCATTGCAGCGTGTAGTTCGGACGCGAGCGCCTGGCGGTCGGGCAGATCCGACAGCAGCCGCTCATCGACGAGCTCGTCGAGCAGCAGCGGGTAGGAGGCGATCTGGCGCACCAGAAACTCGCCGTGGCGGCAGATCTCGATGAGCCGCGACCGTGCGGGTTGACTGTCACGCAACAGCACGAAATACGCCGAGCGCTTGCCGGTGGCCTCCAGAATCGAAATGATCCGGCGCAGCACCGCGAGCTGCTCCGGACCCGCGAGTCCGGCGGCGCCGATGTCGGCGAGCAGGGGCGGCAACAGCGCCTGCAGCCGCCGTCGTCCCGGATCATCGAGCTTGCGCACCAGCGCCGAGGCGCGTAGCGCCAACAGCATCTGCGCCGCCTGTGCAGCGTCGGTAAATCCGGCGCCGCCGAGCGACTCGGCGAGCATCGCGCTCTCCGCGCCGTCGTCCCACAGCCGGCCTAGATCGATGCTGACCGCAGCGCCGCCGCGGTCGGCGGCCCCGAAAACGAAACGGTTGAAATGACCGCTGACGCAGGCCTGATGCCGGCCGAGCTCCGTGAGCAGCACGCCCCAATCCGCGGCACCCATCGCCAGCGCGATCCGCTGCTGCGAGAGCTCGTCGGCCGGAAGCTGGTGAACCTGGCCATCGGCGAGCATCTGCAGGCTGTTCTCCAGCCGCCGCAGATACAGATACGCCGCGCGCAGCTCGGGGACGGCCGCCTCGGGCATCAGGCGCAACTCACCGAGTGTGCTCAGAGCCTCGAGCAGCGAGGTCGTTTGCAGCCGCCGCTCGCGCCCGCCGCGAATGAGCTGGAATGCCTGCACGATGAACTCGATCTCGCGAATGCCGCCGGGCCCCAGTTTGACGTGGCCGGCGAGCTCGCGACGCGCGACCTCGCGCTCGATGAGACCCTTCATCTCGCGCAGGCTCTCGAACACGCCGTAATCGAGGTAGCGGCGGTAGACGAATGGGCCGAGCGCCGAGGCGCGGATCTCGGCATACCGGTCGGCGGCTGTGACGGCACGCGCCTTCACATAGGCGTAGCGCTCCCAGTCGCGGCCATGCAGAGGCAGATAATCCTCCAGCGAAGCAAAGCTCGTGACCAGCGGCCCACTGTCGCCGAAAGGCCGCAGCCGCATGTCGACACGCAGCGCGAAACCGTCGTGGGTCGTGCTCTCCAACAACCGGATGAGGCCCTGACCGAGACGAGTGAAGAACTCCTCGTTGGCGATCGGCCGCGGACCGTCGGTCTCGCCGTGCTCCGGAAAAAGCAGCACCAGGTCGACATCGGATGAGAAATTGAGCTCGTGCCCGCCAAGCTTGCCCATGGCGACGACCACCAGGGGCTGCACCGCGCCCGCGGGCGAGCGTGGCTCGCCATATCGGACCGCGAGGGCTTGCCGCGCGTGCGCGACCGCCACTCGGATAGCCGCGTCGGCGAAGTCGGAAAGCTCGCCGAGCGTCTCCTCGACCTCTGCCCAGCCGGCCAGGGCGCGCCATGCGATACGCACCATCTCACGTCGGCGCCAGCGTCGCAGCGCCGAGAGCATGTCCGTATCGGAGCCGAGGTGTGCGGCCGGCGCGCGAGCAGCGAAGTCACCGGCCGCCGCGTTGGAGGTCAGACTGTAATGTCCGATGAGATCGCTCAGCAGCTCGGCGTCGCGGGTACACGCCTGAGCGACGAAATCACTGGCCGCAAAGACGAGCGGTAGCGAGTCGCGGACGAGGGGCGGCAGCGAATCGAGTCGCCCCGGCGAAGCCGACTCCAGGGCCTGCAGCTGCCCCTGCAGACACTTCTTCAGCTCCGCGCCGATAATCAGGCGGTCAATCCCAGACGTTGTTGCCGAGGTCGTGGATGGCCGCTTGACCTAGGCGGCGGGCCGCGCCTCTGAAGGTCGACGTCTCGGCGTAAATCTGCGCACCGCCGGCGGCATCGATGGATGCCTTGTGACCCTCGATCTCGCTGTTCTCGATGTGCACATTGGCATTGCGCGCCCGGATGGCGATACCGGCGGCACTGATCCGGCTGTTGCTGATGTGGAGCTCGCAGCCATCCTCCGCGGTGATGGCATTGCCTTCGAAGCGGATGTTCCGGTTGTCGATACTCAACACGCGCTCTCCCTGACACACGATCGGCTCGTGCAACGTCTCGAGCGGAGCATCCGTGACTCTCGTCTCCGCCAGCTGATGACCCGCGCGGGATGAGGTCGCGACGATGCTGTAGCCCGGCCCCTTGGCGATGACGCGCCCGCCCGCCGATGCCTGCGCCGCCGACCCTGAATTCGCTGATTGCCCCGCTGCCACGCCTGCCACCCCCAGCAAGAGACCCATTGTCATCGCCCCAGCCATCAGGACACGCCTGGAAAGTAGAGTCATGGAACGCTCCCGCAGCCTCGCAGTGACTTTGGATTATGCGCCGTGCGGTGGCAGGCGACTAAGCAGGAAGCGCTGACCAGGTGATAGCGCTCAGGGCCAGGGCTGAGGCCAAGGTTGTTCCTGCGGATCATGCAGATCCACGACAGGTCATGACCACCCGACGCAAGTGGCCATTGCAGAGTGGTCTTAGGCCGGGGAGACTTTGGATTCGGAAGGAGATCCTGCATGCGTAAGACTTATCCGATGGTGCTCATCATGTGTGCGGCAATTGCCGTAGGTGGCACGGGATGTGCCCAGCCGCCCGTCAAGCGACCCAGCGTCAAATTGGACGCCCTTGCGAAACAATTGGGGGTATCGACCTCGGTGCTCGAGCTCGCGCTCCGGGCGGGCTATACCACCGAGATAGAGGGTGGTAAGACTCTCTTTTGCCGTCATGACGAGCATACCGGCTCGATGGTCCCGATCCTGGACTGCGAGGATGCAGCGCGCCTGCGGGGCGACCTGCAAACGCGCCAGCAATTCGTCAATGAGGTGCACCAGCAAGTGTCGCAGACAGCGATCCAGCCGACTCCGAAGTCCCCCCGTTAGCAGGTCGGGTCCATCGGCATACGGGCGCGCAGCACACAAAAAAAGGCCCGCTTTCGCGGGCCTTCAAGATTGCGCGGAATAGGGGGTCTTGCTCCGCGACTTTCAGGAGGGCGCCCGCTTTGGGGTCGGGCGCCGTCCCTAACCAGGGCCGATAATCGTATCGGCTCATCTCTGAATTATCGATACCTCTTTCGAGGGGTCTCCCTACGCCCCTACGGGTCTTCGGGAGACAGGCATTACATATCCATTCCACCCATGCCGCCGCCGGGCGCCATCCCGTGGCTGTGCTCCTCGTCCTTCGGAGCCTCGGCCACCATAACCTCTGTCGTCAGCAGCAGACCCGACACCGACGCCGCATTCTGCAGCGCCAGGCGCGTGACCTTGGTCGGATCGAGGATGCCCTGCTCGATCAGATCGCCGAACTCACCGGTAGCGGCGTTGTAGCCGTAGGTGCCCTTGCCTTCCTTGACCTTGTTGAGGATCACGGCGGCGTCCTCGCCGGCGTTTTCCACGATCTGCCGCAGCGGCTCCTCGATCGAGCGAGCGAGAATGCGAATGCCGACCGTCTGGTCCTCGTTCGCGCCCTCGAGCTTGTCGAGCGCCTTCAGCGCGCGGATCAGGGCGACACCGCCGCCCGGCACCACGCCTTCCTCCACGGCCGCGCGGGTCGCGTGCAGCGCATCTTCGACACGCGCCTTCTTTTCCTTCATCTCGATCTCGGTGGCAGCGCCAACCTTGATGAGTGCGACTCCGCCCGAGAGTTTCGCGACGCGCTCCTGCAGCTTCTCCTTGTCGTAGTCGGAGGTGGCCTCCTCGGCCTGCTGGCGGATCGACTCGATTCGGGCCTTGATGTCCGACTGCTTGCCGGCGCCGTCGATGATCGTGGTGTTTTCCTTCTCCACGACGACCTTCTTGGCTTCGCCGAGGTCATTCAGCGTCGCCTTCTCTAGCGACAGACCGACCTCGTCGGAGATCACGGTACCGCCGGTGAGAACGGCGATGTCCTGCAGCATGGCCTTGCGGCGGTCGCCGAAGCCCGGGGCCTTGACCGACGCCACCTTGAGAATGCCGCGGATATTGTTGACCACCAGCGTGGCGAGCGCCTCGCCCTCGAGGTCCTCGGCTACGACCAGCAGGGGCCGGCCGGACTTGGCGACACCCTCGAGCAGCGGCAGCAGCTCGCGGATGTTGGAGATCTTCTTGTCGACCAGCAGGATGAGGGGCTTCTCGAGCTCCGCGGTCTGGCTCTGCTGATTGTTGATGAAGTACGGCGACAGATAGCCGCGGTCGAACTGCATGCCTTCGACCACTTCGAGCTCGTTCTCGAGGCCCGAGCCTTCCTCGACGGTGATCACGCCTTCACGGCCGACCTTCTCCATCGCATCGGCGATGGTCTTGCCGATCGACTCATCGCCGTTGGCCGAGATGGTGCCGACCTGGGCGATCGACTTCGAGTCCTTGGAGGGCTTGGAGATCTTCTTCAGCTCCTCGATTGCGGTGATCACTCCCTTGTCGATGCCGCGCTTGATGTCCATCGGGTTGCGGCCCGCGGAGACGGCCTTCAGGCCCTCACGAATGATCGCCTGAGCGAGCACCGTCGCGGTCGTGGTGCCGTCGCCAGCCTCATCGGAGGTGTGCGAGGCGACTTCCTTCACCATCTGCGCGCCCATGTTCTCGAACTTGTCCTTCAGCTCGATCTCTTTGGCGACGGAGACGCCGTCCTTGGTGACCGTGGGGGCGCCGAAGCTCTTCTCGAGCACGGCATTACGGCCCTTGGGGCCGAGAGTCGCCTTGACGGCGTTGGCGAGGATGTTGACGCCGCGGAGCATCCGCTGGCGGGCATCGTCGCTGAATCTGACTTCTTTGGCTGCCATTGTCTTGTCTCCGCTTACTTGCTCTCGATCACGGCCATGACATCCTCTTCGCGCATCACGACCAGCTCCTCGCCGTCAACCTTGACTTCCGTGCCGCTGTACTTGCCGAAGAGGATCTTGTCGCCGACCTTGATGTCCAGCGGACGGACCTTGCCGTCTTCGAGAATCTTGCCGTTGCCGACCGCGACGATCTTTCCCTGGATCGGCTTTTCAGCCGCCGTGTCGGGAATGACGATGCCACCCGGAGAGGTACGCTCCTCTTCCAGGCGCTTGACGATGACGCGATCATGAAGAGGACGAATCTTCATGGGGGACGCTCCTAGGATCTGGTGTTAAGGGGAATGTGGACGTGAGGGGTATTAGCACTCTCCCCACGTGGCTGCTAATGATAGGCGGCGAGGGTCGGATTTCAAGCCCCGGCGGAGGGAGAATTTTCGTGCGGGGGATTATGATCGTGCGGCCTCCAGCCCGACCCCCTGAAAATGGCACTCGCCGGCGAACCGACCGAGCCCCTCGTGGTACTGACCACCTGCCCCGATGACGCGGCTGCCGCGAGGATCGCCCGTGAGCTGGTCGAATCGGGACTTGCAGCCTGCGTGAGCCGGGTGGGGCCGGTACACTCGACTTATCGCTGGCAGGGAGCCATCCGGGATGAACCGGAAGCGCTGCTGCTCATCAAAACGGTCACTACCCGGTACCCGGAGCTCGAGATGCGGCTGAAATCTCTCCATCCCTACGAAGTGCCGGAGATCATCGCCCTGCCCGTGACGGCCGGCTCCGCGGCGTATCTCTCCTGGCTGCGGGGAGCGGTAGAGTGAGGCGCATCGGCCCAGCTCTGGCCGTAGTACTGCTGTGCTGTGCCGGCAGCGCCAGTGCCGCCGCCGGGAGCCCCCAGACGCCCCCGGCCAGCAACAATGGCTTGCTCGCCGCGCTCGCCAGCCAGCAGAAATTCCTGCCGGTGGATCAGGTCTTTCACGTGAGCGCGACCGCCGCCGCGCCGAATGCGATCCGGCTGGACTGGAGCATCCGCGACGGCTACTACCTCTATCGCAGCCGGCTGAAGATCGCCACCACCGACGGTGCCACCCTCGGGACGCTGCAGCTGCCCCAGGGTCAGATCAAGATGGACCCGTACTTCGGTCGGGAGGAGATCTACCGCCGCCAGCTGACCGGGCTGCTGCCGGTTGGCCGCAGCTCGGCGGGCAGTCCCGGCCCTGTCTCGCTGCGGGTGACCTACCAGGGCTGTGCGGATGCCGGGCTCTGTTATCCGCCGACCACCAAAACTCTCACCGTCTCCCTGCCTCCCGCCGGCTCCGGAACGCCGGGGGCGGGGGTCGCCGCGGGTAGTGCCTCGAGCGCCACCCAGCCGCCGCAACAGGGCTACGCGGCCGCCGCCCTCTCGGGGAGCCTGTTGGCGATGCTCGCCGCGTTCTACGGCTATGGCCTGCTCTTGGCATTCACTGGCTGCGTCTATCCGACGATTCCCATCCTTTCCGCCATCATCGTCGGTCAGGGCCGCAAGGTGACCACTCTGCGCGCCTTTGTGCTCTCCCTCGCGTACGTTTTGGGCATGGCGCTCACCTATACCAGCGCCGGCACGGCCTTCGCGGCGCTAGGAGGGCGAGCGCCGGCGGCGGCATTCGAGCGTCCCTGGATCGTCGCTTCCTTTGCGGCGCTATTCGGCGCCATGGCGCTATCGATGCTGGGATTGTTCACGGTGCAGATGCCCGCCGCATTGCAGACGCGTATCGCGAGCCTCAGCACCCGGCAAAGCGCCGGTACGCTCGGCGGCGTTGCGATCATGGGCGCCCTCTCGGCACTGCTGGTCACCACGTGCGTGGGGCCGGCGCTGGTGGCCGCCCTGGCCCTCATCAGCCAGACGGGCCAGATAGCTCGGGGCGCTGCCGCGCTCTTCGCCATGTCCATCGGCACGGGTACGCCGCTGCTGATCATAGGCACCTCGGCGGGCCGGCTGCTGCCCAAGGCCGGCGCCTGGATGGAGACCATCAAGCGCTTCTTCGGCGCCGTCATGCTGGGCGTGGCCGTATGGATGCTCGGTCGCGTGCTGCCGCCGCGGTTGAGCCTGGCGCTGTGGACCATACCGGTGGCTACGGCCGCAGCGGTACTGTTCGTCGGCGCACGGGGCGTCCCGGCGTCTCGCTGGCCGCTACGATTCGGAGGGTTGATCGCGGGGCTTTATGGACTCACGCTCCTTGCGGGGGCTGCTCTCGGCGGCACCAGTCCTCTCTCCCCGATTCCGGCATGGTCGGGCACGCGACCCGCGCTGCCCTTCCATCCGATCCGCAGCGTCGCCGACCTCGACCGTCAGGTGGTGCAGGCTTCGCATCAGGGTCGCCCGGTCATGATCGACTTCTATGCAGACTGGTGCACCTCGTGCAAGGAAATGGAAGACACGACTTTTCTCGACCCCACGGTCCGCAAGGCCCTCTCCGGAATGGTGCTGCTGCGGGCGGACGTGACCAGCGACGACGCGGCTGACCAGGCGCTTCTCAAGCGCTTCGGCATCTTCGGCCCACCGACAATCGCTTTCTTCGGCAGCGACGGCCAGGAGCGCCCCAGCTACCGTGTCGTCGGCTACATGAAAGGTGCTGAATTCGCAGCGGCTGTGCATGCCGCCGTAGGCTCGCAGCCTGCGTCCTGATGTCCGATGCGCGCCTTGCTGACTCGGGCACTTGCGGCGACAGCGTTGATCGTTGCTGCCGGGCTTGGTGGCTTCTTTGCCTATGGAGACCTGGTGGGGCCGAAGATGCCCATCGCCATGGCATCAGCGCCGGCATCCGACGACGCCACGCACGAACCCGCTCATGTGTCGCCGACTTCGCAGTCAATTCCGGACACTCTGCCTGACATCGCCTTCACGGACCGTCTCGGCGCTACGCGCCATCTCTCAGACTGGAAGGGTCGCCCGCTGCTGGTGAATTTCTGGGCGACCTGGTGCGGTCCCTGTCAGGACGAGATACCCCTCCTCGAGCAGCTGAGCCGGGATCGTGCCGGGCAGGGACTCCAGGTCATCGGAGTCGCGGTGGACTCCCGCCCCGCAGTGCTCGAGTACGCACGCCGTGCGGCGATCCAGTACCCGCTCCTGATCGGCGAGCAGCCCGGACTGAAGGCCGTGCGGGCGCTCGGCATGGATGAGGTTTTCCCCTTCTCGGTGTTCGTCGATGCTCGCGGGCGTATCGTCACGCTCAAAGTAGGGGCACTGCGGCCGGATCAGGCCGCGCTGATCCTCGATCGCCTAGGCGACCTCGACCGGGGCCTGATCGACCTCGACACCGCGCGCCGCCAGATTTCCGCTGGAATGGCCAGGCTGGCCGTGGCCCGCAGCGAGACGCCAAGCGCCAGGTTCTGAGCATCACGCCGCTCGTTTCCCGGCATTCGCCGCAAAAATCACCCATTTTCTTGGAATTGGGGTAAATTCCGGCGCGTCGCTTGATTCGAGCACGCGTGCCCCGCCCAGAATGACCCGTCTGCTGCTGCTGAACGGTCCGAACCTCAATCTGCTGGGATCCCGGGAGCCCGGGATCTACGGTGCGGAGACGCTCGCGGCGATCGAGCGGCGCGCCGTACAGCTTGCCCGCGAGGAAGGCCACGAGCTCCTCTGCTACCAGAGCAATGCCGAGCACGAGCTGATCGGACGCATCCAGCAGGCAGCTGCCGAGAAGATCGGCGTGCTGATCTTCAATCCCGCTGCCTTCACCCATACCAGCATTGCGCTGCGCGACGCGGTACTCGGCGTGAGTGTGCCGATGATCGAGGTCCATCTCTCCAACCCGCGGGCACGCGAGGCGTTCAGGTATCGATCCTACTTTTCCGACATTGCCATCGGAGTGATCTCGGGCTTCGGCGCGCTAGGCTACGAGCTCGCGGTGCGGGCGGCTTGCCGCCATCTCGCGGGCGGGGCGGAGCGGCCTCAGGCCGGCCAACCGGCCTCGTCCTGAGGCACGCGGCCCTTTCCAACAATAGACCAGGCCCAACAACAGCAGGGGGAGCATTCCCGGCATGGACATTCGAAAAATCAAGAAGCTGATCGAGCTGCTGGAGGAATCCGGCATCGCCGAGATCGAGATCAAGGAGGGCGAGGAAGCCGTGCGGATCAGCCGGATGGCGCCGGCCGGCGCCATGGTACAAGCCATGCCCCAGGCCTGGTTCGGAGCGCCCCCGCCCACTGCGCCGATGCCGCTTGCGGCGCCCACCGAGGTGTCCGGGCAAGGCGCTGCGGGCGGTGACAGCGCTGCGAAGCCGAAACCCAATGAGCACGTGATCACCGCGCCGATGGTCGGTACTTTCTATGCCAGCCCCTCGCCGGGCGCCAAGCCTTTCGTCGAGATTGGCGATGAGGTGAAGGTCGGCCAGGTGCTGTGCATCATCGAAGCCATGAAGATGATGAATCAGATCGAGGCCGATCGCGCGGGTCGCGTCACTTCCATCATGGCGCGGAACGGCGATCCGGTCGAGTTCAGCCAACCCCTCTTCGTGGTCGAATAAGCGCTCCGTCATGCTCGAGAAGGTCGTCATCGCCAACCGCGGCGAGATTGCTCTGCGCATCCTGCGCGCCTGTCGTGAGCTGGGCATCAAGACCGTGGCGGTGCATTCCACCGCCGACTACAGCCTGAAGCACGTGCTGCTCTCCGACGAATCCGTTTGCATCGGGCCACCGCCTTCGGCGGGCAGTTACCTGAATATGCCGGCGATCATCAGCGCTGCCGAGGTCACCGATTCCGTGGGCATCCATCCCGGCTACGGCTTCCTGTCGGAGAACGCGGATTTTGCCGAGCGCGTCGAAAACAGCGGCTTTGTCTTCGTGGGCCCACGGGCGGAGACCATCCGCATGATGGGCGACAAGGTATCGGCGATCCGCGTGATGAAGAGCCACGGCGTACCGTGCGTTCCGGGCTCGGACGGACCATTGGGCGACGATCCGGAGGAGAATCTGCGCGTTGGCCGCGACATCGGCTATCCGGTGATCATCAAGGCCTCGGGCGGCGGCGGCGGCCGCGGGATGCGCGTGGTGCACAGCGAGGCGTCCCTGCTCAACTCCATCGGCATCACCCGGGCTGAGGCGCGAGCGGCGTTCGGCAACGACCAGGTGTACATGGAGAAGTTTCTGGAGCGGCCGCGGCACATCGAGTTCCAGGTGCTGGCGGATGACCACGGCAACGTCATCCATCTGGGCGAGCGCGACTGCTCCATGCAGCGCCGCCACCAGAAGGTGTTGGAGGAAGCTCCCGCGCCCGGCATCACTGCACGGCAGCGGCGCGTCATGGGCGAACGCTGCGTCGATGCCTGCCGCGCTGTCGGCTATCGCAGCGCAGGCACGCTGGAGTTCCTCTATCAGGATGGGGAGTTCTACTTCATCGAGATGAACACCCGCATTCAGGTCGAGCATCCGGTCACTGAGCTCGTCACCGGCATCGACCTCGTCAAGGCGCAGCTCCTCATCGCCTCGGGGGAACGTCTGCCTTACGTGCAAAGTGACGTGCAGATCCGCGGGCATGCCATGGAGTGCCGCATCAACGCCGAGGATCCGAAGACGTTCATGCCTTCTCCCGGTCCGATCCGCCTGTGGCATGCCCCGGGCGGCCCGGGCATCCGTGTCGACAGTCACATCTATTCCGGCTATCACGTGCCGCCCAACTATGACTCGCTCATCGGCAAGCTCATCGCCCACGGCGACACGCGCGAGACCGCGATCGCGCGCATGAAGAATGCGCTCGCGGAAATGGTGATCGAAGGCATCAAGACCAATGTGCCGCTGCACCAGGAGATCTGTAACCACGCGGCCTTCCAGAAGGGCGGCACCGACATTCATTACCTGGAAAGGCGCCTGGGGCTGAGGTAAGAGTATTTCGCGCATTTTCCTCGAGGTCAGTCTGGATCTCGGGCAGCTGTCGGCGGATGACGCCGAGGCCGCCTGCCTCTGCTGCGGCGCGATCGCCGTTTCTTTCGTGGATGCGGACGAAACTGACGCTCGTCCCGTTCTCGAGCCGGCGCCGGGGGAATTCCGGCTCTGGCCGGCGGCGCGCATGCAGGCCCTTTTCCCCGCGGACGCGGACCGTGACGCAGTGGTTCGCGCGCTGAGTCGCTCGCTCGGCGTGGATCCGCAGCAGTTGCGCGCGCGGGCGGTAGCCGATCGCGCCTGGGAGCGCGAGTGGCTGCGTGACTTCCACGCTATGCGCTTCGGCCGGCGGCTGTGGGTGTGCCCGTGGCACGAGCAGGTCGTCGAGCCGGGGGCGGCGGTGGTGCGGATGGATCCGGGTCTCGCCTTCGGCACGGGCACCCATGCGACCACGGCGCTCTGTCTCGAATGGCTCGACTCTCATCCGCCGCGGGATGGCGCAGTGGTCGACTTCGGCTGCGGCTCCGGCCTGTTGGCGCTCGCCGCCCTGCGGCTCGGTGCGAGCTGTGCAAGCTGCTTCGACATCGACCCTCAGGCTCTCATCGCGACGCGCGACAACGCGAGCGCGAACGGGCTGAGCGAGCAGGTGCGGCTCTGCGACTCCGCCGCGGCGATTCCGTGGGGCGCGGACCTCCTGCTCGCGAACATTCTCTGCGGGCCGCTGGTGGCGCTGGCGCCCGCGTTCGCCGACATCGTGCGGCCCGCGGGCGCGCTCGTCCTGTCGGGCCTGATGGAGCCGGAGATTTCCGAGGTGACACGCGCCTACGACACGTGGTTTGATATGGGCTCCTTCGGGGTTCGCGAGAGTTGGGTCTGTCTCTGGGGACGGCGGAATAGCCGCCCGCGCTATTGAATGTTCACGGTCTGTCCCAAATGCGCCCTGACCCTGGTCGTCACCGCGGCTGATCTGCGGATCGCGCAGGGCTATGTCCGCTGCGGGCGATGTCTGAATGTATTCAACGCGCTGGCGCGGCTGTCGGAAGACCGGCCCGGCGCCACGCCGACTCCCGCTGATGTCACGGACACGGGTATACCACCCGAAGCGCCTCCCGAAGCGTCAGCGGAATCCCCCGCACCCGCACCGTTGCCCGCAGCCGCTTCTGCGCCTGGAGCCGCAGGCGAGATAGAGATCGAGCTCGACGCCGGCAGCGTCTTCGTGACCTCCGTGCGCGCGCCCACCGCCCCCGCAGGGGCTGCGGAGCAGGAAACGAAGGTGTACGAGCCCGGGCCTTCCGCGCCGCTCGCGAGCGCGAGCCAGTCCGCACCTGCGGCTACAGCCGCCGCACCCTCGCCCCACGAGCCCGTGTCTTCATCGCCGGCGGAACCTGCCGATGCGCAGCAGACCAACACTTCGCAGGAACGGCCGGAGAGCGCGTTCGAGCTCGCCTCGACGGCTCGGCGCGGCGGTCGTGCGTGGACGCTGGGTGCCGGCGCGCTTGCGATCGCTCTGGTGCTGCAGGTCGTGAATCATTATCGCGATACCTTGGCCGCCAATTCGACGTTGATGGGCCCGTTGAGCGCGGTTTACTCCGTGCTGGGCGTGAAGATTGCTCCACGGTGGAACATCCACGCGTATGACGTGCGTCAGCTCGGTGCGTCTGTTACTGGCGCAACAGCTGGCGAGATTATCGTACGTGCGAGCGTGAAGAACTCCGCGAGCCGCGCGCAGCCGCTGCCGCTCCTGCGAGTGACGTTGCAGGACAGGTTCGGAAATCGGATTGCCGCACGCGACGTTCCGCCCGGCGATTACCTGCCCGCGTCCGTTGCGCCGAGCTCACTGCTGGCCGCCGGCAGTCGCGTCGATGCCACGATGACATTCGTGGATCCGGGACCCCAGGCTGTGGGCTTCGAGATCGATGCCTGCCTGCGACAGCAAAGTGGCGCGGTGGCCTGCGCGCACGGGTTTTAGTTTGATATGATTCCGCGCTCCCCGGAGAATCATTTATGACAGAAAGAAAGAGGGGTCGGCAGCGGGACGCCTCTGGCGCCAGGTTCAACGGGCGCACGCTGAACGATCTGCTGCCGCAACGGCCGCTGCTGCCGTTGCGCAGCCACGCGGAGCGC
>DASXFY010000057.1:0-2424 GCA_036489335.1 Steroidobacteraceae bacterium | reverse complement strand
CCTTCACCAGCGAGGGGTGCAGCTCCCCCAGCCAGCCGACCGGCGTGCCCCGGCGCAGCAGCCGGGCCGTCCTGCCGGGATGCAGACACGAGAGCGCACTCGGCTCGAAGGTGAATTCAGCCTGGGCGCCGGTGGCGGCGAGCAGCGCCTCGAGATCGCCCTTGAGATCGAAGAAATCAGCTGGCTGGCGCATCTCACGCGGCAGGCCCCACTGTTCCGGCAGACGGTGGCCGCAGGCAATGCCGGCCAGGGCGTCTATTTCACGCGTGGCGCCGAGGCCCTGCGCCGCGGTCGCCAGGAAGCGCGCTCCATGCTCGAACAGCCGGATACGATCCTGCTGGCGCCGCTGATTCTCCAGCGCGGCCTTGAGAAGGCCCGGCCAGAGCGACACCCGCATCACCGAGAGGTCGCTCGCGATCGCATTGGCGAGCGCGACGGCAGCCACGTCTGGGAAAAGCCTCGCCTGCAGCTCAGGATCGACAAACGCGTAGGTAATTGCTTCCTGATAGCCGCGCAGCGCTAACGCCTCGAGCAACGCCCGTTCTGGGGGTTGGGAAGCAGGCAGGCTGCCGAAGCGCTGTGGAACCTGCGCATCCGCCTCCGGTATTGCCTGATACCCGACGATGCGCGCGACCTCCTCTATCAGATCCGCCTCGATCGCAATGTCGAAGCGATGGGGCGGCGGTGTCACGCGCCAGCCGTCCTGCGCCGGCTCCACGCGCATCTGAAGATCCTCCAGGTTCTTGCGCACGCGCGCATCTTCGAACCCGACACCCAGAAGTCGCGCCAACTGCTTGCGACGCAGACTGACCTCCGGCCTGGCCGGCAGATGTTCGTCGGCCTGCTTCACGGAAACGGGTCCGGCCTGCCCGCCCGCCATAGCCAGCAGCAGCGCCGTCGCACGCTCCACCGCCCGCTCCTGGTTCGACGGGTCGACGCCGCGCTCGAAGCGCTGACTGGCATCCGTCGTCAGTGCCCAGCGCTTGCCGCGCCCAATGATGACGTCAGGTGCGAAATACGCGGCTTCGAAAAAGATGTCTGTCGTCTCAGCGCTGACGGAGGTGCGTTCCCCGCCCATGACGCCCGCAATGCCGATCGGTCCTGCACCGTCCGCGATCAGCAGGACATCAGGCTGCACCTCGACGGTCCTGCCGTCGAGCAGTGTGATCTTCTCGCCCTCACGACCAAAACGTGCGTGGATCTCGCCGCTCAGCTTCGCCAGGTCATACGCGTGCATCGGTTGACCCAGCTCTAGCATCACATAGTTGGTGACATCCACCACCGGGCTGATGGAGCGCACGCTGGCCCGCCGCAGACGCTCTTGCATCCAGACGGGGGTAACCACTTTGTTGTCGACGCCGCGAACGATGCGACCGACGAACTTCGGGCATCCGGCCGGCGCATCGAGGCGCACGCCGAGGGTGTCGCGGAACGACTCCTGCAACGATGGCGCGGCGGGTCCCCTCACCCGCCCGCCGGACAGCGCCGCAACCTCGCGCGCGACACCGATGACCGACATCGCATCGCCACGGTTGGGAGTGATGTTGAGCTCCAGAACCATCTCATCGAGCGCGAGGTACTCGCGCAGGTCCTTGCCTAACGGGGCATCGGATGGGAGCTCCACGATGCCGCTGGAGGTGTCGGCAAGACCCAGCTCCTTCGCGGAGCAAAGCATCCCCGCGGACTCCACACCCCGCAGCTTCGCCGCCTTGATCGCAAGATCCCCCGGCAGCTTCGCGCCCACCACCGCCAGAGCGCTCTTCAATCCCGCGCGCGCATTGGAGGCGCCGCAAACGATCTGCAGCGGCTCACCGTGCCCCGTCGAGACGCGGCAGACGCGCAGCTTGTCGGCCCGGGGATGTTTCTCCGCGGTCAGGATCTCACCGACCACCACCCCGGAGGACGCCGGTGCCGCCGGCTCCAGCGCCTCGAGCTCGAGTCCCGCCATCGTGAGCCGCGAGCCCAAATCCTGTGGACTCCACGGGACGCTCACCCACTCGGTCAGCCATGAATATGGAATCCTCATGGTCAGACCGCGCGGAACTGCTCGAGAAAACGCAGGTCGTTCTCGAAGAAGAGCCTGAGGTCGCTCACCCCGTAGCGCAGCATCGCGAGGCGATCGATTCCCATGCCCCAGGCATAGCCCGTGTAACGCTCCGCATCGATGTTGCTCGCCATGAGCACGTTGGGATGCACCATGCCGCAGCCGGCGATCTCGAGCCACCCGGTGTGCTTGCAGGTGCGGCAGCCCCTGCCTTCGCAGAACACACAGGACATGTCGACTTCCGCGGAAGGCTCCGTGAAGGGGAAGTAGGAAGGCCGCAGCCGCATGGCGAGATCGCGCCCGAAGAACGACTGCAGGAATCCGTGCAGCGCCGCCTTCAGGTTGGCGAAGCTGATGTTCTCGGCCACCTTCAGCCCCTC
>DASXFY010000051.1:0-8105 GCA_036489335.1 Steroidobacteraceae bacterium | reverse complement strand
CTTTATGTTAATGCTCGGACTCAGATGTGAAGATCATCACGTCGGTGACTCGGCCGCGCTCACCATACTGCGGTCGCTACCTTGACCGCGACCTGCTCGCCGAGACGGGAATTGTCGAACCATTCTGCCGCAATTGCCATGGGTGCTCACGCCGACTCCACGAACCCGGCGGTCGCTCGCTTTCTCGACGCCGTCTGGTTGGAGCGCGGCCTGTCGCCCAACACCCTGGCCGCCTATCGCGCCGACCTCACGGCGCTTGCCCGCTGGCTGGCGGAGCGCAAGGTGCCGATCGACGAGACCTCGCGCGCGGACCTGCAGGACTTCATCGCCTGGCGGGTGCGCGAGGGTGCCCGACCCCGTTCCACCGCGCGGCAGCTCTCGAGCTTCCGCCGCTTCTTCCGTTATCTGGCGCGCGAGGGCGGCACTCGCGATGATCCGACGGCGCAGATCGCCATGCCGAAGATCGGGCGCTCGCTGCCGAAGTCGCTCACGGAAGAGGAGGTCGAGTCCCTGCTCGGCGCGCCGGTGGTGAGCGATCCGCTCGGCAATCGTGACCGCACCATGCTCGAGGTGCTCTACGCCACGGGACTGCGTGTCTCCGAGCTGGTGAACCTGCGACACGGACAGGTCAACCTCAACCAGGGCGTGATCCGCATCCTCGGCAAGGGCAACCGCGAGCGGCTGATTCCGCTCGGCGAGGAGGCGGTACGCTGGCTGATGGAATTCGAGCATGGGCCGCGCGGGGAGATCCTGCTAGAGCGGCAGACCGACTTTCTCTTTCCGACCCGGCGCGGTGACCGCATGACGCGCCAGGCTTTTTGGCACATCATTAAGCGCTACGCGCGCAAGGCGGGGGTCGCCAAGGAGCTCTCGCCGCATACGCTGCGCCACGCCTTCGCGACGCACCTACTCAATCATGGGGCGGATTTGCGCGTGGTCCAGATGCTGCTGGGGCACAGTGACCTGTCCACCACGCAGATCTACACGCACGTGGCGCGCGAGCGCATGAAAGAGCTGCACTCGCAGCATCATCCGCGCGGCTAGACCCTACCGCTCCAGCACTTTCAGCTTGTCCGGCTTGCCGTCCCATTCCTTGGCGTCGGCCGGCGCATCCTTCTTCTCCGCGATCACGGGCCACTGCTTGGCCAGCTCCGCGTTGAGCTTCTTGAACTGCTCCTGACCCGGAGGCAGCTCCTCCTCGGAGAAGATGGCCTCGGCCGGGCACTCGGGCTCGCACAGGGTGCAGTCGATGCACTCATCCGGGTCGATGGCGAGGAAGTTCGGTCCCTCGTGAAAGCAGTCCACGGGGCAGACTTCCACGCAGTCCATGTATTTGCACTTGATGCAGTTTTCGGTAACGACGAAGGTCATAAGTGTGTGCACCGCGCGCCCGCGAGCGCGCCGAAAAGACATATTTTGCCATGCGCGCCGGGGAGGCCGCAAAGTCGCCCCGGTCATGAGCTCAGACCTCAGTCTCTCAGCCGGCGATCGAGCGAGGCGAAATGATGCGGCTCGACGCCGGCGGCGCGATCCTCCAGGTAGCGCCGCAGGCTGAACTCGGTGCTCGGAAAGGCGAGCTGGGGCCAGGGAATTTCCTCCGGGCGGACCAGCTGGACCTCCAGGCTCTCGATGCCGGCGCCGAACTCCGCTCGGGGCAGAATCGCGCGAAAGAAGACGTGTACCTGCTGCGCATGCAGCACGTGCACGACGGTGAGCAGCGAACCGACCTCCACCTCGGCCAAGGCTTCCTCGCGCGATTCGCGCGCTGCCGCCTGCTGCAGAGTCTCGCCGTTTTCCATGAAGCCGGCCGGCACGGTCCAGTAGCCGCGGCGCGGCTCGATCGCGCGCCGGCACAGAAGAATGCTGCCCTCGTGCTCGGGCACGCAGCCGACGACGAACCGCGGGTTCTGATAGTGGACGGTCCCGCAAGCATCGCAGACGTGTCGCGCGAGGTGATCGCCCGGCGGCACGCGAAACTCGACCCGGGCGCCGCACTGGGTGCAGAAATTCATGGCGTTGGGGGAGGATACGGGCCGGCCGGGGCCTTGTCGATGGCCCTACCGCAGGTGCAGGGCGCGGCGCACGCCCGTCGAGGCGCTCCGGTAGCTCTCGCTGTCGATGCGCACCAGATCGCGCCCCTGGTGCTTGGCTTCGTACAGGGCGGCATCGGCACGGGCGATGATGTCGTCCAGGGAGTGCGCGCCCTCCGCGGTCGTGGCGAGTCCTGCGCTGAAGGTGACGCGGACCGGATCGTCCGGTGTCGATGAAGGGACCTGGATCGCGAGAGCCAGTACGCGCAGGCGCTCGACACTGGCAAGCGCGGCATCGAGCGTCGTGTCGGGCAGGATGAGCAGGAATTCCTCGCCACCCCAACGCCCGAGAGCGTCGCCGGCGCGCAGCGAGTCGCGGCTCATACGCGCGAATTCCCTGAGTACGTAGTCACCGCCCGCATGGCCGCAGCGATCGTTGATGCCCTTGAAATGATCGAGGTCGATGATTGCGACCGTGAGCGGCCGGTGCTGTTCAGCCGCGGCCGCCAACGCCGCCGTCGCCAGTTCCGCCGCATGGCCGCGGTTCGGCAGCCCAGTGAGATTGTCCTCCCTGGCGAGGCGCATGAGCTGCCGTCGATGGCGTAGATAGGTGATGAGGATGTAGGAGAGTAGGGCGATGGCGAGCGCACCCGCCGTGCCGGCCGCGGCAACCCAACGCAGTGTCTCGGTCTGGCGCGTGGCCCGCGCGCGCGTCAGCTCGAGCTGATGCCGCAGAACTGCATTTCGGGCGATTTCCTGCTCGGCCAGGAAGCGCTCCTTCACGGTTTGCTGCAACCGCCGGCTGCGCGCCAGGTTCTCCGCGCGGTAGCGCTGCAGATACTCCGCAAGATCGCGATAGGCGCTATTGTAGTCGTGCAACGCGGCGAACGCCTGCGCGCGCGCCCGGTATGCGGTACCGACAGCACCAGTATCCATGTCGGTGCCACTGTGGTCGAGCACCTGGTTCAGGATTCCGAGCGCCTGCTGTACGTGCCCGTCGTGCAGATCGATCTCGGCGAGATACTCCTGCGTCTGCTTCAACACGTCGGTGGTCATGCTGGCGGTGAACACCTGTGCGGCGTCGCTGCAGCGCGGCCGCGCCTGCTGATACTGATTCAACTCGATGAAGGACTGGCAGACCCGCATGTCCGAGAAGGCAACGCCCTGGCGGTCGCCGAGCGACACGCTGATGCTGCGCGCCCGCTCGAAGGTGGCGATCGCGGCGTGGAAGCGGCGCATGGCGCCGAGGATCTCGGCCTCGATGTAGTAGGAGACCGACAGCGCGAGCGAGTCGTGTTGGGCGGCATCCCACGCGATCTTTTCGCGCACCAGCATGAGCGCGTCGCCGTAATCACCCAGCCCGCGAAGCGCCGATGACAGCTCGATGGCCGCCTCGGAGTGGGCCTCGGCGCGTGCACCCGTCTCGCTGTCGTGGTAGGCCTCTGTCAGAGTCCTGGTGGCAAGCGCGTTCTCGCCTGCGCGACGCTCGAGGGTACCGAGACTGATCTCGAGACAAAGGCTGGAGGCGGAATCCCGAGGCTGCGCGCCACGGGCTGCCTCGATCCTGCCGATTGCATTCTCGATGCCGTCCTGAGTGTAGATGTTGAGGGCAGCCGTCGAAAGCAGCTCCAGGCGCAGGGGGTCCGTCGGTCCGCTAACGAGCGCAAGTCCCTTGCCGGCCGCCGTGAGCGCTTCATGGTCGAGCTCGAGGATGCTGTAGGCATCCGCCTGAACGGCATAGAGCGCCGCGAGTTGGCGCGCATCCGCCATCTTTCCGGCTGCCGCCAGCGAGTGAAGGGGCGCCGCTACCGCCGTCAGGGCGTCGCGAGCGTTCCTGTCCACCAGGGGATCGAGCTTCACATACGCGGCGTCGGACACGGAAAAGCAGTCGGCCCGCCCCGTGACCGGGATCGCGGCACACAGAGCCAGGGCGAGGAGGACGGCCCGCTTGAAAGGCACCGCCGCTCCCCCTGGTATTCCGGGGCTGAATACGATCCTGCGCATGAAGGCCAGAAATTACGTGCTTGCGCCCTCGAAGGCGTCATCGGACTTCACGCTTCCGTCGCATCGCGTGGGCTCGTAGGGCGTGACGGGGGTCACGCACCGGGGAGCGGCTAACCGCGAGCTGCGTCCCGGACTCGGTTGGACGGCTGCGGCTACTCTTGGCCGAGCATGGAGGCACCCGGCGCGCTGCTCGCGTGATCATTTATGTAATCCGGGAGCGACCCATTTCCGCCAAGTCCAACATACCTCTCCGTGCCGAGGCCGGCGCCCCTGCGCCGCCGCCGCACGCCGCCGAGGCATTGCTCGAGGCGCTGCCCGATCTCGCGCTGCTCGTTGGCCGGGACGGTGTCGTGGTGGCCCAGGGCGGAGGCCGCGACACAGGCAGCCTGCGCCTCCCCGCGGAAGCGACCGGCAAGCCCCTGGAAGCCTGCTTGCCCGAGCCCGTCGCCACATTGCTCAGGCAACTGACGCGCAAATCGATCGCGCAGCGCACGTCTGTCGAGGCCCGCTTCGTGATGGCTGGCAGCGAATACACCGTGCAGGCGTCACCACGGGGTCCCGATCGCGCGGTCTGCATCATCCGGGCACCCGGCGGCGCCCTTGCGGACGATCCTGCCGACAGCGGAGTGCGTCCGGCGCCCAAACTCGACCGACGTGGGTTCCTGCAGCGGTTCAAGGAATCGATGTCATGGGCCGCCCTGCGGGAGATGCCCATCGCGCTCGCGGTCATCCATATCGATGGCATCACGGACATCGCGCAAGTGCTCGCTTCCCAGATATCGGAGCAAGTCATGAGCGCCGCGATCCGCAGGCTTCCGGCTTCGCCGGTGGGGCCCGGATCGCCCGCGGCAAGCCCGCCCTGGTACCTCGGGCAGTTGAGCGAAGGACTGCTTGCCGTCGTGATCGAGAGTGCTGATCGGGACGCGATCGAGGCGTGCGTTGCGCAGCTTTGCGCCAGCCTACGCGAACCTGTCCGGACCGGAGATGCGGAATTCCATCTGACTCCACACGCTGGCGTCGCGATACTCGGCCAGGACGCCTCCACACCCAAGCTGCTGTTGGAGCAGGCCCGTGGCGCAGCGATGGAGGCGCGCCGATCCGGCTCCGCGCACGGGGTCCGGTTCTTCACCGATACCATGAAGCTGCGGACCCTCGCGCGCATCGACTTGACTCGAGAGCTGCGCAACGCGATCGCCAACGGTGACATCCGCCTGCGCTATACCGGTCGCCATGATCTGAAGAGCGGGCGCCTCGCCGCGTGTGTCGGCTATCTGCGCTGGCAACATCCGTTGCGCGGCGAGATCCGACCCGCTGAATTCCTGCGCCTCGCCGCCGCCACGGGACTCGCGGCCTCGTTGTCCCGAGCCGTCCTCGCGCATCTGCGCAGCGATTTCGCGGCGCTTGCCGCCCGCTGCGATCCGGAAGTCTGCATCTCATTCGGTGCCCTGCGGCATCACGTCCTGCACGAGGAGTTCCTCAACGACGTATCCCGGCTGGTGAGCGACGGTGGCATACCCGCGGAACGGCTCGAGCTGAGAATCGCCGAGAAGGTCTTCATCACCCGTGAGCAGGCGCACGCCGAAGCTCTGAAGCGCGTCGGCGTGCGATTGGTGGTCGACGAGGTGGCCCGCGGCATTGGATCGCTGGATTCGCTCGCCCGCGCGCCGCTCTGGGGCCTGCAGCTCGATCGCGCGTGGGTGGCCGCGCTGCGCACCGATCCGGTGGCCCGCAAGGTCTGTCAGGCAGGCATCGAGATGGCGTCTGCCCTGGGACTCGTCCCCATAGCCACCGGAGTCGACGAGGCCGCTACCCGCGACCTGCTGCTCGAGCTGGGTTGCCGCTACGGCAGCGGTGATCTCTATCAACAGGCTGCATTGGACATAAGCGACTCGCCGCCCGAAATCGCGACGCGAGGCGCGGAATGAGCTGCATCGGGGGTCTCCGGCGCGCGATTTGACGGGTCATTATGTGACCGAAGTCACAGTACGGCGCGGCTCGCTGCGTCGGGCTCGACTGCGACAGAGATCACATCCGCCGAGAATGCGCCGCAGACAAGAAACAACTTCCAAGAGCACTCCGATGCGTATCCCCAGCCCTGTCCGGATTCTGATCCTGGCCCTCACCTTCGGCGCCGCGGCACCGACGGCCAACGCCGCAGCGAGCCTCTACATCGTGCAGGCGCCGACTGCGGTCGCCGCCCGCGTGAGTGTGCTTCGGGTGCATGGGAGCGTCGAGCGCGACCTCTCGATCATCCATGCTGTCGCTGCGCGCCTCGATACGCAGCAGGTTGCGCGTCTGCGCGCGACCGCTGGCGTGCGGGTCTTCGAGGACCGGCAGGCCGCCGCGCGCGGCTCGCTCCTGTCTGGCCTCACACAGACTCTGAGCAAGACGACGAATGCCCTCAATCAGACACTTGCCACGAATCCGCTGGTATCGACCGTAACGACCACGGCTCTGCCGCTCGTCACGACCGTTACCGGGAATTCCATTACCAGCGCCGTGACCGCCCCGCTCGTCTCGACGTTGAGCAACGCGACGGGCACACAGGACGGGAAGGGCGTGGCCGCGCTCACGTTGACCTACGAGACGAATTACCCGACGCTGGTCAGCGCAGATACTCTGCAGCAGGCGGGAGTCACCGGCAGGGGCATCACCATAGCGGTGCTCGACTCGGGCCTGTGGCAGGATGTCACCCAGAACTACGGCTCGCGCATCCTGGCCACGGTTGACGTCACGAGCGGCGGTGGCACCGGTCCGGTCACCGGCGATCCGTACGGCCACGGCACCCACATCACCTCCATTGCCGCGGGCGACGCGCAGAACATCGCCGGGCAGTACCTCAGCATCGCGCCGCAGGCGAACCTCGTCATCGTCCGCGCCCTCGATGGCTACGGCGCCGGAAGCTACTCGAACATCATCGCCGGCATCAACTGGATCGTCGCCAATCGCAAGAAATACAACATCCGGGTCCTCAACCTGTCGCTCGGCGCCACGCCGGAATCGTACTACTGGCAGGATCCGCTCGATCAGGCCGTGATGGCCGCCTGGCAGGCGGGCATCGTCGTGGTCGTGGCGGCGGGCAACGATGGGCCGAGCCCGATGACGATCGATGTCCCGGGCAACGTGCCGTATGTCATTACCGTCGGCGCGCTCACGGACAACTACCAGCCCTACAACACCAGCGACTGGCGGCTGGCCTCGTTCTCGTCCACGGGCCCGACCTACGAGGGCTTCGTCAAGCCCGAGGTGGTTGCCCCCGGCGGCCATATGGTCGCCTCGATGGCGAGCGGCAGCTATCTGGCGAACATCGATCCGAACTCGATGAATATCGTCGAGCAGATGTTCACGATGTCAGGTACGTCGCAGGCTGCGGCGGTGACCACGGGCGTCGTCGCGCTGATGCTGCAGGAAGACCCTTCGCTGACGCCGGATAACGTGAAATGCCGCCTGATGGATTCGGCGCGGCCCGCCGTGACCTCATCCGGCAAGCTCGCCTACAGCGTCTTCCAGCAGGGCGCGGGCCTCATCAACGCGGTCTCGGCTACCAACAGCTCCGCGGTCAATTGCGCCAACATAGGACTGAACCTCGCCGCCGATCTCGCCGGTACGGAGCACTTCGGCGGCCCTGCCAATCGCGACGCGAACGGCAACTACTACATCATGAACATGCAGTCGTCTTCACCGGACACCGAGCAGTCGGGAGACGGTTTGACATGGTCGAGCGCCTATCCGGGAGCCCAGGGATACGCCTGGAGCGAGGGCTATCCCTGGAGCCAGGGGTTCGCCTGGACCCAGGCTTTCGTCTGGTCGAATAACTTCGCCTGGGCACGCAACTTCGCCTGGGCACGCAACTTCGCCTGGGCGCGCACGGTGCCCTGGTGGAACACCTCGAAGGCTCCAGCACCGACGGCTCCCGCGCCGGTCGTGCCGTGGGTCCCCAACCAATAGCGGAGGAAGCGCGCCGTGAGCATGCCGTGAGGAGAATCGCACGCGCCGGCGCTTGGAGGCGGCGGATTATCGGAACAGGGTTACTCCTGATTGCGGCGGCCTCAGTGGCCGCCGCAGCCGATT
>DASXFY010000026.1:0-105721 GCA_036489335.1 Steroidobacteraceae bacterium | reverse complement strand
GAGGCGCGCCGTCACCTGTCGCGTCGCGGGCAGCAGTCCCTCGCGCTCCAATCCCAGCACGAACTCGTGCGCGGCGCGCATCGGCCCCATGGTGTGCGAGCTCGACGGCCCGATGCCGACTTTGAAGATATCGAAGACGCTCAGGGACATTTTGCGGAAACCTCACGGCGGCGCTGCCAGCCATCCTAATATGAGGCGATTATCGACGAATCGGAAGGGGACAACCTGTCCGCTTGCGACCGGCAGCCGGTCTATTAGCGACTCCAGTCCACTTACCGACCGCGCAGACGCCTAAGTTCACGTCTCTGATGCTTGTCCGGGCGCTCATCCGGGCGGGGAGCCATTGCAGCGGCGAGACGCATCCGCTGCGCGTGCTGCTCACGCCGCGTGCGGCTGGCGTCCGTCTCCGTGTAGCAGGCGACGGCTTCCTTGGCGGGTCCGCGCCGCACCGGGATTGCGGCCACCTCACATTCGAAGTCGATGACGCCCCGGGCGAAGGTCACGAGGTCCCCGGGCCGCACGGCGTGGGATGGCCGCACGCGCGCGTCATTGATGTGTACTTTGCCGCCATTTACAGCCTCGGCGGCCAGGGAGCGGGACTTGAAGAGGCGCACGCCAAAGAGCCAGCGGTCAATGCGGGCGGACATAGGGCTCAGGAAACGACGCGGCCGGCTTGGACGACCAAGCGGCGGGGATTGAAGCCGGTCCAGTAGCCGAGCTCCTCCAGCTCCCTGATGTCCCACACCACGAAGTCGGCCGCCTTGTCAGGCGCCAGCGTGCCGCGCTCCCCCTGCATCCCGAGAGCGCGCGCGGCGTGTCGGGTGACTCCCGCCAGGGCCTCCTCGCAGGTCAGGCCGAATGCCCGGGTCGCCATGCTCATCGCGAGCAGCAGGGAGGCGCCGGGCGCCGACCCGGGGTTGCAGTCGGTGGCGATGGCCATGCTGGCCCCGGCCGCACGCAGCGCCGGCACGGGCGGTTTGCGCTCTTCGGCCAGGCAGAAGTAGGCCACGGGCAGGAGCACCGCCACGGTGCCGGCGGCGGCCAGGGCCTCCGCTTCCCTCGCGGTCGCATACTCCAGGTGATCGCAGGAGAGCGCGCCGCGGCTTGCCGCGAGCAGGCTGCCGCCGAGATTGGAGAGCTGCTCGGCGTGCATCTTCACCGGGACCGCGAGCCGCGCCGCCGCCTCAAAGAGCCTTTCTGCCTGATCGATGCTGAAGCCAATATTTTCGCAGAATATATCGACAGCATCGAGCAGTCCTTCCGCGTGTAATCTCGGCAGCCACTCCCTGGCGATGTCGTCCACATAGGCATCCGCGCGCCCGGCGTACTCCGGTGGGAGGGCATGCGCGGCCAGCAGGGTCGTACTGATGGTGACGGGTAGGACTTGCGCCAGCGATCTCGCCACCCGCAGCATTTTCGCCTCGTCCTCGAGGGTGAGCCCGTACCCCGACTTGATCTCGACCGTGGTGACGCCTTCGGCGCGCAGGGCCTGCAGTCGCGGCAGGCTCTCATCGAAGAGCTGCTGCGGTGAGGCGGCTCGCACCGCGCGCATGCTGGCGAGAATCCCGCCTCCGGCCCGGGCGATGTCCTGGTACGAGCGCCCGCGCAGCCGCTCGGCGTATTCGGTCGCTCGGGTGCCGGCGAACACCAGATGGGTGTGACAGTCGATCAGGCCGGGAGTCAGCCAGCCGCCCCGCAGGTCGTGCGACTCGTCGGGCTGGTAGTGGCGCGGAAGGTCCCGCTCCTCACCAAGCCACTCGATGCGCGGCCCGCGCGTGAGCAGGGCCCCCTGCTCATAGCGGGTCATCGCGCTGTCGCAGGCGGCAATGCCGACGTTTCGCCAGAGGTGCAGGTTCTCGCCCATGGACTGAATAGTATGGAATGGTTCCACTGGTGGGAACATTTGGGTACAATGCGCGCCCCCACGGGCTCGGCCGCGGGGAGCGGAGGGGGGAGGTAGACTAGACGTCAGCCGTCGGCCCGCCGATAGCGCAAGTGCCAGAAAGCCCCCCGAGGGGCTTTTTGTTTTTGTACACACTGAATGGGCCTCGCGGCCCTTTTTGTTTTCTAACCACGACCATGCCCGCAACCTTGCGAGAGCGGCTCATCGCCCTCATTGAGCCCCTCGTCGGGCGGCTGGGCTACGAGCTCGTGGAGCTCGAGCATACCTCGGGGCGCGGCAGCGCCGTGGTACGACTCTTTGTCGATTGCCCCGATGGAGTGGGGCTTGCGGATTGCGAGCGAGTGAGCCGCGAAGTGGCGGCCCTGCTCGACGTCGAGGACCCGATACCCACCGCGTATACGTTGGAAGTCTCGTCGCCGGGATTCGACCGGGTGTTGCGCACGCAGGCGCACTTCGCGCGCTTCGTCGGCTCGCGGGTGGCGGTGGAGCTGACCGCGCCGCGCGAGGGCCGCCGCCGCTACACCGGCACGCTTCTTTCGGCCGACGACTCCGGCATTGCGCTCGAGGTCGACGGACAGCGCGTTGCGATGACATTTGCAGAAATTGATAAGGCCAGGCTGACAGGCTGACCCGCGCGGGTCGGCGGTGGCCACCGAAAAGCTGGCGAGGTGACAGTAGTGAACAAGGAAATCCTGATGGTCGTCGATGCGGTCTCCAACGAGAAAGGCGTCGACAAGGAAGTGATTTTCGAGGCGCTGGAGGCGGCTCTGGCGTCGGCTACCCGCAAGAAATACGGCGAGGAGTGGGACGCGCGCGTCGCCATCGACCGCAAGAACGGGGATTACGAGACTTTCCGCCGCTGGAAGGTGTTTGCCGATGACTCGACGGAGCTCGAGGCGCCGGAGCGCGAGCTGCGCATGGATGATGCCCGAGACCTGGACCCGAAGATCGATGTCGGCGGCTTCGTCGAGCAGCCGATGGAGTCGGTGTCGTTCGGCCGCATCGCCGCGCAGCAGGCCAAGCAGGTCATCGTGCAGAAAGTGCGCGAGGCGGAGCGCCAACAGGTCGTGGACGCTTACCGCGATCGCGTTGGTACGCTGGTGAGCGGTGTCGTCAAGCGCGTCGACCGCAACGGTATTTTCGTGGACCTCGGCTCCAACGCCGAGGGCTTCGTGCCGCGGACCGACATGATTCCGCGCGAGCAGGTCAAGGCGCAGGATCGCATCAAGGCCTTTTTGAAGGAAGTGCGCTCGGAGCTGCGCGGGCCGCAGCTCTTCCTGACGCGCACCGCACCGGAGTTCCTGATCGAGCTCTTCAAGCTCGAGGTGCCGGAGGTCGGCCAGGGGCTCATCCAGATCCTGGGCGCCGCCCGAGATCCAGGCGTGCGCGCCAAGATCGCGGTGCGCAGCAACGATCCGCGCATCGACCCGGTGGGCGCGTGCGTCGGCATGCGCGGCTCGCGCGTGCAGGCGGTCTCCAACGAGATCGCCGGCGAGCGCGTCGACATCATCCCGCACAACGAGAATCCGGCTCAGTTCGTCATCAATGCCATGTCGCCGGCGGAAGTCATGTCGATCGTGGTGGATGAGGATGCTCACAGCATGGACATCGCGGTCGCGGAGGAGAAGCTCTCGCAGGCCATCGGCCGCGGCGGACAGAACATCCGTCTCGCGAGTCAGCTCAGCGGCTGGGAGCTCAATGTCATGACCGAGTCCGACGCCGAAGCGAAGAGCGACTCGGAGGCCAAGGCGCTGGTGCAGATGTTCATGAAGCAGCTCGATGTCGATGAGGATGTCGCCACCATTCTCGCGCAGGAAGGCTTCTCGACCGTCGAGGAGATCGCCTACGTGCCGCAAGGGGAGCTGGCCTCCATCGAGGAGTTCGACGAGGCGATCGTCAAGGAGCTGCGCAATCGCGCGCGCGATGTACTGCTGACCCAGGCGATCGCCAGCGAGGAGACGCTGGATCAGTCGATGCCGGCCGACGACCTGTTGCTGCTCGCGGGCATGAGCCCCGATCTCGCGCTCGCGCTCGCGCGGCGCGGCGTGCGCACCCGCGAGGATCTCGCGGAGCAGTCGGTGGAAGATCTGAAGGACATCGAGGGACTGCCGGCCGAGGAAGCCGGCAAGCTCATCATGACCGCCCGAGCCCACTGGTTCGAAGCCGGTCAGGCCTGAGGGGTACGAAAAATATGGCGGAAGTGACTGTTTCCCAGTTTGCCGAGGTCCTCAAGGTGCCGGTGGATCGGCTGCTCGTGCAGCTCGATCAGGCTGGTATCAAGGTCAATGGACCCGACGACCGCATCAGCGACGATGCGAAGCTCGAGCTGCTGACTCACCTTCGCCGCAGCCACGGTGGTACGGAGAGCGAGCGCGATGCCGCGCCCCGCCGCATCACGCTGAAGCGCAAGACGCAAAGCGAGCTGAAGCTCGCGAGCGCTCAGGGACGCGCGCGCACTGTCAACGTCGAGGTCCGCCAGAAGCGCACCTACATCAAGCGCGACGTGCTCGAGGAGCAGGCGCGCCACCAGCAGGATGAGATGGACCAGAAGCGGCGCGAGGCGGAGGAAGTCGTGCGCCGCGAGACCGAGCGCGTCGAGGCCGAGCGGCGCGAGCGCGAGCGGCTGGAGGCGGAAAATCGCCGCCGTGTCGAGGAAGAGGAGAGTGCGCGCCGCCGCGCCATGGATGAGGCGCGTCGCCAGGCCGAGGTGCGCGTGCGCGAAGAGGAAGAGCGCCGCGACCGCGAGCGCGAGGACCAACAGCGGCAGGTGTTGCAGCGCGAGGCGCAGGAGCGTCAGGCGCAAGAGCGCCAGACTCACCAGGATCGCCGCGCCGCCACCGAGGCCGCCGTGCCTGCGGTGGCAGAGTCGCCGCGCGCCGCCGCCGGCTCACCGGCCGCCGCACCGGCTGCGCGGGAACGCGCGCCGGCACCCGCCGCTCCGTCGCGGGACCGCCCCGCGGCGGATGACAGGCACACCCGTTACGGCAGGCAGGAGCTGCACGTCACGACGGATGTCAGCTCGCGTTACAAGAAGAAGCGCCGCGTCAAATCACGCGCCGCGCCGAGCGGCAGCGAAGGGCGGCATGCATTCGAGATGCCGACCGCACCCGTGGTGCGCGAGGTCGGCATCGGTGAGACGGTGACCGTCGCGGAGCTGGCGCAGAAGATGGCGGTCAAGGCGACCGAGGTGATCAAGGTCCTCATGAACATGGGTGTCATGGCGACCATCAACCAGCCGATCGATCAGGACACGGCGGTGCTCGTGGTCGAGGAGTTGGGTCACACCGCGAAGCTCCTCAAGGAGAACCAGATCGAGGAGGACCTGCAGGGCGCGGCGCCGGAGAAGGTGGAGTTGGAACCGCGACCGCCGGTCGTCACGGTCATGGGCCACGTCGATCACGGCAAGACTTCACTGCTCGACTACATTCGGCGCACCAAGGTGGCGGCCGGCGAAGCCGGCGGGATCACCCAGCACGTCGGCGCCTATCACGTGGAGACGCCAAAGGGGGTCATCACCTTCCTCGATACGCCGGGCCACGCCGCTTTCACGGCGATGCGCGCGCGAGGCGCGAAGGCGACGGACATCGTCATCCTGGTGGTCGCGGCCGACGACGGCGTCATGCCACAGACGGTGGAAGCGATTCAACACGCCAAGGCGGCGGGAGTCCCGATCGTCGTCGCCGTCAACAAGATGGACAAGAGCGATGCGGATCCGGACCGGGTGCGTACCGAGCTCGCCAAGCAGCAAGTGATTCCCGAGGCATGGGGCGGCGAGAACATGTTCGTCAACGTCTCGGCCCGCTCGGGTCAGGGCATCGATGAGCTGCTGGACGCCGTGCTGCTGCAAGCGGAAGTGCTCGAGCTGCGTGCGCCGCGCGACGGGCTGGCGTCCGGCGTGGTGATCGAATCGAGCGTCGAGAAGGGCCGTGGCGTGGTGGCGACCGCGCTCGTCAAGAGGGGCACGCTGCGCCTCGGGGACCCGATCATCGCCGGCTCCGAGTTCGGCCGGGTGCGGGCGCTCTTCGACGAGAACGGCCGTCCCGTGGAGGAGGCTTCGCCCTCGATGCCGGTCGTGGTGCTCGGGCTGTCCGGCGCGCCGAATGCCGGCGAGGAGCTGCTGGTGCTCGAGAGCGAGCGCAAGGCGCGCGAGGTCGCGCTCTACCGCCAAGGCAAGTTCCGTGACGTGAAGCTCGCCCGGCAGACGACGCGCGCCGAGGATGTGTTCTCACAGCTGGGCGAGGATAAGGCGGGGGTCGTCGCCGTGCTCCTCAAGGGCGATGTGCAGGGCAGCGTCGAGGCGCTGCGCGAGGCGCTCATCAAGCTCTCCACCGAGGAGGTGCAGGTCAAGCTCGTGGCGAGCGGCCTGGGCGGAATCACCGTGTCGGACGTGCAGCTTGCGGCAGCCTCCAAGGCGCTGGTCATCGGCTTCAACGTCCGCGCCGACTCCGGCGCGCGCGATGCGATGAAGGAGACGGGCGTCGAGGTTCGTTATTACAGCATCATCTACGAAGCCATCGACGACGTGAAGCAGATGATGACCGGCATGCTGCGACCGGAGATCAAGGAGCAGATCGTGGGCACGGCACAGGTGCGCGAGGTGTTCCGCTCCAGCAAGTTCGGCGTCGTCGCCGGCTGCCTGGTGACCGAAGGTTTGGTCAGGCGCAACAACCCGATCCGCGTGCTGCGCGACAACGTCGTCATCTTCGAGGGCGCGCTGGAGTCGCTGCGCCGCTTCAAGGACGATGTCAACGAAGTGCGCGCCGGAACGGAGTGCGGCATCGGCGTGAAGAACTACCAGGACGTGCGTGTCGGCGATCAGATCGAGTGCTTCTCGCGTCTCGAGGTTGCCCGGACCCTGCAGTGAAGAAGAGTCAGGAGGGTGGCGGCCGGCTGCGCAAGATCCAGTCGGAGCTGCAGCGCGTGCTCGCGGAGTTGATCGCGCGCGAGGTCAAGGACCCGCGCGTCGGCAACGTCACCATTACCGGCGTCAAGCTTGCACCCGACATGGGTGTGGCGAAGGTCTTCTACTCGCCGTTCGTCTCGACGCATCCGCAGGAGGAGGTGCAAAGCGGCCTCACGCGCGCTGCCGGCTTCCTGCGCGGCGAGGTGGGACGGCGGCTCGGACTGCGGCACGCTCCGCGGCTCGATTTCGTGTTCGACGACACCGCGGAGACGGCCGCGCGCCTGACCGGGCTGATAGATAGCGCCGTCGCCGACGACACGCGGCACCGTAACTGACTGATGCACGGTATTCTCCTGCTCGACAAGCCGGCGGGGATGTCATCCAACGCGGCGCTGCAGCGCGTTCGCCGCCTCCTCGGCGGCTGCAAGGCGGGGCACGCGGGCAGCCTCGATCCGCTCGCGACCGGCATGCTGCCGCTGTGCCTCGGCGAGGCGACGAAGGTCGCCGGTGAGATCCTTTCCAACCGCAAGCGCTACCAGTTCACGCTCGCACTCGGCGCGCGCACCGCGACCGGTGATCGTGAGGGGCCCGTGGTCGAGGAAGCGCCGGTGCCCGCGCGCTGGCAGGACGGGCTGCAGGCCGCGTTGCAGGGATTTCTCGGCCTCAGCCGTCAGATTCCGCCGATGTACTCGGCGCTGAAGCGCGACGGCCAACCGCTCTACCGGCTGGCGCGAGCCGGGGTCACGGTCGAGCGTGCTCCGCGGGAAATAGAGATCCTGGAGCTGGCGCCGGTAGCGCAGACGGAGGCGGCGGTTGACCTCGACGTTCTCTGCTCCAAGGGCACGTATGTGCGCACCCTGGCGGAGGACATAGCGCGCGCGTTGGGCACCTGCGGGCACGTCGCCGCCCTGCGACGTAGTTGGGTTGAGCCGTTCGAGGAAGAGCGCATGCAAACCCTCGAGGCCGTGACACGCGCCTGCGAGGAGCGGAACCTCGAGCTGTTGCCGGCTGACCGGCCGCTCGAGCATTTGCCGGCGGTAACCCTCGAATCCTGGCAGGCCGAGCGCATCGGTCACGGACAGGAGGTCGTGCTGGTGCGCAGTCCTCCTCCCGGGCGGATCAGGCTCTACAACCCTGAGAGACGTTTTCTAGGACTCGGCGAATCCGACGGCCGAGGCAAGGTTCGGCCGCGACGACTGTTCACGGATCCGGGCTAGTGGCCGCGGACCTGGACGTCGGGGTCAAGCATCTGCAGCGCGTGGCCTACGTCTGTAAAGCCGGTTTGCCGTAGCTGCTCCCCGGAATACGTCTTCATCAGGGAGGTGCAGCCGGGAGCCCCGGGCTTCAGCAGCGAACCGTCGGCCTTGGCGCACCAGCCCAGCGGAATAGCTGAGGCTGTGCGGGCAGCGGGATGCGACGGTGTCGTGGAGCAGGCGGCGAGGGCTCCTGCGCTGAGAATGCCGATGATCAATGATCGAACCATGGCGCGGCAGAGTATAGCGCCAAATCAAATTAAGGGCCCGCGAGCTTGTGGCAGAGGCATTACACCGGTTAAAATTCCGCGCTTCCCAAAAGGCTACTTAAGACAGTCACTTAGGATTTAGGCGCAATGGCTCTTACCAGCGAGAAAAAAGGCGGCATCCTGGCGCAGTACAGGCGCGATCCCGCCGATACCGGCTCCCCCGAAGTCCAGGTAGCGCTCCTTTCGGAGCGTATCAACGGGCTCGGCGAGCACTTCACGGCGCACAAGCGTGATCACTCCTCCCGCCGAGGCCTGGTCAAGCTCGTCAACCAACGCCGCAAGCTCCTCGACTATCTCAAGGCCACGAAACCCGCGAAGTACCAGGAGCTCGTCGAGAGCTTGGGACTTCGCCGCTAAACACCCCAGCACAAGGCCGCCTCCGCGCGGCCTTTGTGTTTGGAACCTATTTCTTTTCCGAGGGCCCGAGCTTGAGCGTTGTCAGCAAGTCATTTCAATACGGTCCGCAGACGGTCACCATCGAGACGGGCGAAGTCGCCCGTCAGGCCGAAGGTGCCGTGCGGGTCTCGATGGGCGATACCGTGGTGCTGGTCACCGCGTGCGCCCGTACAACGGCCGCCGCCGGCCGCGATTTCCTTCCCCTCACCGTCAACTACGTGGAGAAGACCTATGCTGCGGGACGCATCCCGGGCGGCTTCTTCAAGCGTGAGGGTCGTCCGACCGAGAAGGAGACGCTGACTTCGCGCCTCATCGACCGGCCGATCCGTCCGCTCTTTCCTGACGGCTTCTACAATGAAGTGCAGGTGGTCGCGACGGTGCTCTCGGTCGATCCGGATATCGATCCTGACATTTCAGCGCTCCTCGGAGCTTCCGCGGCGCTCTCCCTCTCCGGCGTTCCCTTCAGCGGCCCAATCGGCGCCGCCCGCGTCGGTTGGAAGGACGGCCAATACCTCCTCAATCCCACCGCCAAGCAGCTCGCCGAGTCGCAGCTGCACCTCGTCGTTGCCGCGACGGAGCACGGCGTCCTCATGGTGGAGTCGGAAGCGAAGGGCTTATCGGAAGAGGTGATGTTGGGCGCGGTGGTCTTTGGCCACCAGCAGATGCAGATCGCCATCGGCGCCATCCGCGAGCTGGTCGCAGAGGCCGGCAAGCCGCGCTGGAACTGGCAGGGCCCGGCGGACAATGCGGAGCTGACCAGCGCGGTCGCCTTGCACGCGCAGGCCGCTCTTGCTCAGGCCTACACCATCACTGAGAAGCAGCAGCGTCATGCACGCATCTCCGAGGTCAAGGCGCAGACCACGAGCACTCTTGCGAGTGGCGATGCACCCAAGTGGACGTCGGAGCAGGTCGACGGCGTCCTCTTCAAGCTCGAGAGCAACATCGTGCGCCAGCGGATCCTGAACGGCGAGGCGCGCATCGACGGCCGCGACACCAGGACGGTCCGGCCGATCACCGTGAAGGTGGGCGTGCTGCCCCGGACCCACGGCTCCGCGCTCTTCACCCGTGGTGAGACGCAGGCGCTGGTGGTAACGACGCTCGGCACGACGCGCGATGCGCAGATCATCGACGGCCTCGAGGGCGAGCGCCGCGAGCCCTTCATGCTGCATTACAACTTTCCGCCGTTCTCCGTAGGCGAGACCGGGATGATGGGCTCGCCCAAGCGCCGCGAGATTGGCCATGGCAACCTCGCCCGCCGCGGCGTCAACGCGGTGATGCCTGACATGGCATCATTTCCTTACGTCATCCGCATCGTGTCGGAGATTCTGGAGTCCAATGGCTCGAGCTCCATGGCCAGCGTCTGCGGCAGCTCGCTGTCGCTGATGGATGCGGGCGTGCCGATCAAGGCGCCGGTGGCGGGTGTCGCGATGGGCCTCGTGCTCGAGGGCAACCGCTACAAGGTTCTCACCGACATCCTCGGCGATGAGGATCACCTCGGCGACATGGATTTCAAGGTGGCGGGAACGAAGGACGGCGTGACTGCGCTGCAGATGGACATCAAGGTCGAGGGCGTCACGCCCGAGATCATGAAGGTCGCGCTGGAGCAGGCCCGCGAGGGCCGGCTGTACATTCTCGGGGAGATGAACAAAGTCATCCGCGAGCCGCGCGAGCGCATGTCGGAGTGGGCGCCGTCCATCATCACCCTGAAGATCGATCCGGAAAAGATCCGCGATGTGATCGGCAAGGGTGGGGCGGTCATCCGGCAGATCACCGAGGAGACCGGTACCACCATCGACATCGAGAGCGATGGCACGGTGAAGATCGCCTCCGTGAGCGGCACCGCCGGTCGCGAGGCGCAGCGGCGCATCGAGCTGATCACCGCCGACGTCGAGGTCGGCCAGATCTACGAGGGCAAGGTGGCCCGTTTGATGGACTTCGGCGCCTTTGTCACGATCCTGCCGGGCCGCGACGGCCTGGTGCACATCTCCCAGATCTCCAACGAGCGCGTCGAGCGCGTCAGTGACAAGCTGAAGGAAGGGGATGTGATTCGCGTGAAGGTGCTGGAGGTGGACCGTCAGGGCCGCATCCGGCTATCGATGCGCGACGTCGACGCCGCCTGATCTTCGGGCGGCCAATCCGCGAAAGATGACTCCACCGGTGCGGCCCGCATGCCGCGCCGGCGGATGATTTCGCGCATGGTAAACACGAGAAGCTCGCGCGTACGCAGGTCGAGATCGCCGAAAAAGTCTTCAATGGTTGTTTCCTGGTAAGCAACTTCTGCAGCCTGCTATCCATCCGGGCTTGCCGCCGGCAGGATGAGCTCTCGCGCCATCGGCGGCGGCAGCTCTCGCCAACAGGTCATGGCCCATTGAAGCAGCGTGGCGGGCGCCGCGCCTGCGAGTTCCGCGGGAGGGGAAAGACCGAGGAGCCGCAAGGCGCTCAGCAGCTCAACGCCTGCCTGGCGCGCATCGAGTGCCACTGAGCGGCGGGATTTCGACAGCTTCTCGCCGCTGTGCTCGAGCAGCAGCGGCAGATGGGCGTAGCGGGGCGTCGGAAGCCGCAGGGCGCGCTGCAGGGCGATCTGCCAGCCGGTGCTCTCGAGCAGGTCCGCCCCCCGCACGACGTCGGTAACCTCCTGCAGGGCATCGTCGACGACGACCGCGAGCTGGTAGGGGAACACGCCGTCCCGGCGGCGCACGATGACGTCTCCCAACTTGCCCATGGGTTGAGCAATCGGGCCCTGGAAGCGATCGTCGAAGGAGATGGTCGCCGTCTCATCGACGCGCAAGCGGGTCGCCGTGTCTCCCGGCCGGCGGGGTCCGTCGCGGCAGGTACCGGGATATCCGGATTCCTCGGTGGCCAGCTCCCGGCGGGAGCAGCTGCACTCGAATGTGAGCCCGCCGGCGCGCAGTGACTCGAGCGCCTCGGCATAGAGAGGAGTGCGGCGGCTCTGGTATTGGACTTCGCCATCCCAGGAGAGGCCAAAGGCCTCGAGCGCGCGCAGGATCTCGTCGGCGCTGCCGGGTACGATACGCGCGTGGTCGAGATCCTCCATGCGCACCAGCCAGCGCCCCCCGCGGCTGCGGGCATCGACATAGCTGCCGACGGCAGCCAAGAGGGAGCCGAGGTGCAAGGACCCCGTGGGGGAGGGTGCGAAGCGGCCCGTGTACCTAGCGGTACCTATCGTCGCGGTCGCCGTACTGCCGCTCGCGCCGCTCGCGGCGCTCCTGAGCCTCGATGCTCAGGGTTGCTACTGGGCGTGCCTCCAGGCGCTTGATGCCGATCTCTTCGCCGGTCTCCAGGCAGTAGCCGTAGCTGCCGTCCTCGATCCGCTTCAGCGCCTCGTCGATCTTTCGAATCAGCTTGCGCTCGCGATCGCGCGTCCGCAGCTCCAGGCTGAATTCCTCTTCCTGGGTGGCGCGGTCGTTGGGATCGGGGAAGTTGGCGGCCTCGTCCTTCATGTGCGAGACCGTGCGGTCGACCTCGACCATCAGGTCGCGCTTCCAGCTGTTGAGGATGTGGCGGAAGTGGTCGAGCTGCTCCTTGCTCATGTACTGCTCGCCACGCTTGGCGATGTACGGCTGTACGTTGCGTGGCCCGGCGAGGAGGCTGCCGGGCTCTGCGCCTTCGGCCTCGTCCGGATCGACGCCGGGGCCGGTCACGGCCGGCGGTACATGACTCTCGTCGCGGGAGCTGGAAAGCGGCGACTTCCCGCCATGGGATGACGCCTGGGATGTGGAATGTGCAGCCTTGCGCATCTCGGTGATTGCTTCCGTAGTCGTAGGGGTGATGGGCGATGCGACGTCCGCAGAGACCTGTGCCCTGGCCGGCGCGTTCGCCGTCTTATGGGCGTGAGCAGCCGCCACTTTGGCGCGCTCGACATCTCTGCCGCGCTGCTCGGGCGGTGGCCTGCGAGTCGCCGCGGCTTTCTTGGCCGCGGGTCTCAGGGGTGCCGCCTTCTTACCCTTCGCGGACTTCGGCGCGGGCTTCTTGGCCGGCATTCGTCGCTCCTCAAAAGCATGAGCCTTGTGAAGGACGCGCGATTATACCGGCGTGCCGGGGTCTGTACAGTGGCAGGAATAAGAGACTGAGCGGCCCTCAAGGAAGGGTAATCGGGTCCGCGGGCGTCCACCCCGGCTGCCGCCGCTCGACGATCACGCGGGTGTAGATGCCACCGCGTACCTTGAAACGCGCCTGCAGGCGCAGGAACCGCGGCGAGAGCGTCTCGGCGAGGTGGTCGGCGATCTCGTTGGTCACCGCCTCATGGAAGGCGCCGCGGTTGCGAAACGACCAGATGTAGAGCTTCAGGGATTTGAGCTCCACGCACGCACGGTGCGGCACGTACTCGAGCTCGAGCGTCGCGAAGTCCGGCTGCCCGGTCTTTGGACAGAGACAGGTGAACTCCGGAATCCGCATGCGAATCGTGTAATCGTGCTCGGGACGTGGATTGGTGAAGATCTCGAGATCGATCGTGGGCTGTGAGGGCATGGGAATTTACTCTACACTAGGCCCGTTCTTTCTGGGGGCCTTCGCATAGATGCGGCTGACCAAGATCAAGCTCGCCGGCTTCAAATCCTTCGTCGATCCCACGCAAGTCAGCTTTCCCAGCAATCTCACCGGTGTCGTTGGCCCGAACGGCTGCGGCAAATCCAACGTCATCGATGCGGTGCGGTGGGTGATGGGAGAGCTGTCGGCCAAGCATTTGCGCGGCGACAACATGGCGGATGTCATCTTCAACGGCTCGGCGGCGCGCAAGCCGGTGGGCACGGCCTCGGTGGAGCTCGTCTTCGACAACTCCGACGGCAAGATCGGCGGCGCCTACGCGAGCTACAACGAGATCTCGCTCAAGCGCCAGGTGGCGCGCGACGGCTCTTCCGGGTATTACATCAACGGCGCACGCTGCCGGCGCAAGGACATTACCCAGCTCTTCCTCGGCACGGGCCTGGGATCGCGCAGCTACGCGATCATCGAGCAGGGCACGATCTCGCGCGTCATCGAGGCGAAGGCCGAGGACATGCGCGCCTTCGTCGAGGAGGCCGCGGGCATATCGCGCTACAAGGAGCGGCGCAAGGAGACCGAGAGCCGCATTGCCGAGACGCGCGAGAATCTCGAGCGCCTGCAGGACGTGCGCGATGAAGTGGAGAAGCAGATCCGCCATCTGCAGCGCCAGGCTGCGACTGCACGCCGCTACCAGGCTCTGAAGGATGAGGAGCGGCGGCTCACGGCGGAGCTGCTCGCGCTGCGCCTGAAAGAGCTCGACAGCGGCGCCCAGGTGCACGACAGCGCGACCCGCGCCCGCGAGATCGAGATGCAGGCGGCGCTCGCCGACCAGCGTGCCGCCGAGGCGGCAATCGAGAGCCAGCGAGCCCATCACGCCACGGCGAGCGAGCATGTCTCCGCCATCCAGGGCCGTTACTACGAGATCGGCGCCGAGATCTCACGCCTCGAGCAGACGATCCAACATACTCGCGAGTTGCGGGAGCGCCAGCGCGCCGACCTCGCGAAGACGCGCACCACGCTGTCGGAACTCGGCGCGCACATCGAGCGCGACGAGCGCCAGCTCGCCGAGCTCGCCGGGGAGATTGCGCGCTCGACGCCGGAGCTCGAGCGCGCACAGAGCGCCGAGACCGCCTCGGCGCAGGCGCTTGAGTCGGCCGAGCGGGAGCTCGCCGGCTGGCAGGAGCGTTGGGAGCAATTGAACCAGGCGCTCGGCGCCGCCGATCGCACCACTCAGGTGGAGCGGGCGCGCATCGAGCAGCTCGAGAACCAGTTGCGACGCCTCAAGGGCCAGGTCGAGCGGCTCACGCTCGAGCGCGAGGCGCTCGAGGCGCAGGAGTCGAGCGAGCTGCTTGCCGAGCTCACCGCACAGGAATCGCAGTCGCGTGGCGACAGCGACTCGCTGGCGAATGCGCTGCGTGTGGCGCTCGAGCGGGTGCAGAGCGCGCGCGCCGGACAGTTGGCCGCGGAGGAAGCGCTCGAGTCGGCGCGCGGTGAGCGTGAGCGTTCGCGCGCGGAGTGCACTTCGCTCGAAGCCGTGCAGAAAGCCGCGCTGTCGGCCAGCGCCGGCCAGGCCACCGAGTGGCTCGGCGAGGTCGGACTGTCGGGCCGCACTCGCATCGCGCAGACTTTGGAGGTGGAGCCGGGCTGGGAACTTGCGGTCGAGACCGCGCTCGGCGACTACCTGGAGGCTGTGTGCATCGACAGCCTCGATGACCTCGCGGCGCCCCTGGAGCGACTGGCTCGCGGGCGCGTGGCGCTGGTGGAAGGCGCGGTGGCAGGGTCGATTCTCGCCTCAGCCGCGGATGGAGCGCTGGCGGCCAAGGTTTCCGGGCCCGCGGCCGTGCTCGCGCAACTCGCGGGCGTTCTCACCGCGGAATCCCTCGGGGAAGCGCTGCAACGCCGCGCAACACTGGCAGCGGGTCAGTCGGTCATCACGCGCGGTGGTGAATGGCTGGGCCGCGACTGGCTGCGGGTGAGCCGCGGCGTGGATCACCATCAGGGGGTCATCGAGCGCGAGCACCGTCTCAAGGGCTTGCGCGTCACCGTCGAGGCCGCGGAAGCGCACGTGCGCCAGGCGGAAGACGGGCTCGCGGCCGTGCGCGAAAGTCTGGTACAGGCGGAGGGCGAGCGCGATGCGGCGCAATCCGGCATTCAGGCCGCTCATCGCCGTCATGCCGATATCACGGGTCAGCTCGAGGCCGCACGCGCCCGCGCCAAGGAAACGGCGCTGCGCCGCCAGCGCATCGAGTCGGATACCGCCGAGCACGCGCGTGAGATCACAGCTACCCAGGAGGGTCTTGGCCGCGCCGGAGAAACCCTGGAGCAGGGGCTCGCGGTGGGCTCGGATCTCAACATGCGGCGTGAGGAGCTCGAGGGCGAGCGCGAGATGCGCCGCGAGGCGCTCGCGAGTGCGCGCGCACGCGCGCAGGCAGCGCAGGTCGCAGCGCGCGATCTTCTGATTCGCATCGAATCGCGCCGCTCGACCGAAGCCTCGGTGCGAGTGAGCCTCGGACGCATGATCGAGCAGCGAGCGCAGCTCGAGGGGCATCGCGAGGCGTTGGACGCGGAGCTCGCCGGCGGCGATGCGCCGATTCTCGAACTCGAGGCGCGCCTCAACGAGTCGCTCGCGCGGCGGCTCGAGGTCGAGGCTGAGCTCGCCCAGGCCCGCCGCGCCATGGAGGAGGCGGAGACCGCGCTGCGCGCGCTCGATGAGCAGCGCGTGCTGGCGGAGCGTCGTGTCGGCGAGGCGCGCGAGGCCATGGAGGCGGCGCGGCTTGCGGCGCAGGAGAATCGTGTCCGGCGCGAGGCACTGGCCGAACAGTTCGCGGAGACCCGCTTCGAGCTGACCGAAGTGCAGCAGAGTCTCGCCGCGGATGCGTCCATCCCGACCTGGGAGGAGCGGCTCACGGAGACCCGGGCCGGCATCGAGAAACTCGGTCAGGTCAATCTCGCCGCGATCGACGAGCTCAAGGAGCAGACCGAGCGCAAGGACTATCTGGACCGGCAGTTCACCGACCTGACCTCCGCGCTCGATACGCTGGAGGAGGCCATGGGACGCATCGACAAGGAAACGCGCAACCGCTTCGACGATACTTTCGAGCGCATCAACGCCGGCCTGAAGGAGCGCTTTCCGCGGCTCTTCGGCGGCGGCCACGCGTATCTCGAGCTCGTGGGTGAAGATCCGTTGAATGCCGGCATTGCCGTCATGGCGCGTCCGCCCGGCAAGAAGAACAGCAGCATCCACCTGCTCTCGGGCGGTGAGAAGGCCCTGACCGCGGTTGCGTTGGTATTCTCGATCTTCGACCTGAACCCGGCTCCGTTCTGCCTGCTCGATGAGGTGGATGCGCCGCTCGATGAGCACAACGTCGGCCGCTTCTGCGATATCGTGCAGGACATGTCGAACCGCGTGCAGTTCATCTTCATCACCCACAACAAGACGACCATGGAGCTTGCGTCCCAGCTTCTCGGAGTGACGATGCACGAGCCCGGGGTCTCTCGCCTCGTGGCCGTCGATGTCGATGAGGCTGTCCGGCTCGCGGCCGTCTGAGCTATCCGATGCTGCCAATGTCGGAATTACGCTGGACGCTGCTCGTACTGGGAGTGGTGTTCATCGCCGCGCTCTCCTGGTGGGAGCGGCGGCGCCCTCGCCAGGCCTTCGCACCGCACCTGCGTGAGGCGCGACTGCCGCGCGACGACGCTCCGCGACCGACCGCCGGCCCTGCCGAAGGCGCTGAACCGTGGATAGGAGAGGACGGCCTCGCCGATGTCGTGTCATCAGACATGACGCTCACGGATACCGAGGAGGAGGGTGGCGCTACCTACGATCGCGCTGCCGACACTCGGGTCCGGGCGCCGGCGCCGGGACCCTTCGAGGACCTGCCTATCGTCATCGCCGATGCCGACGAGCGCATCGCGCTCGCGGCCGTATGGAATGAGCAGCCGCCCGAGCCGCGACTGATCGATCCCGAGGACACTGGAACCGGAGAGCTGCCCGTGCTGCCCTTCGATCCCGAGGAGTCGAGCGATGTCATGGAGGCGATCGATGACATGGAGCCGAGCGAACCGAGCCCGGTCCCCGAAATCGCAGGTGCCGAAGGAGTCGGCACCGTCAGAATCGTCGAGCCCGCCGCGAACGGTGAGGGTAGTGCGCCCGTCGAGGTGATCGTCGAATGGCCGCCGGAGGCCTCGCGCCGCATCCTGGCGCTGCGACTCGTCGCACCCCAGGCGCGCTTCGCCGGCCGGACACTGCGGCTCGCATTGGCGGCGGAGGGCTTCCTGCTCGGCAAGTTCTCGATCTTCCACAAGCCCGACGAAGGGAATCGCGCGCTGCTCAGCGCCGCCTCGCTCAATCGCCCCGGCTCTTTCAACCTCGAGACCATGGACTCGCAGCGTTATGGGGGCCTCAGTCTCTTCGTCGTGCTCCCCGGTCTGAGAACGCCGCAACAGGCGTTCGAGGAGCTGCTCATCGCCGCGCGCAATCTCAACGAGCGGCTCGAGGGCGCGCTGCAGGATGAGCGCGGCGGACCGCTGACCCAACTGCGCGTGGCCACCATCCGCGAGGGTCTCAGAACAGAAGCGGGCGCCAGTCTGCCGCCCGCCGCGGCGCATGGCGCATGATGCGGCGGCGCGTGCGGCGGAGCTGCGCACGCAAATCGCGCATCACAATCGGCTCTACTACGAGTTAGACCGGCCCACAGTTTCCGACGCCGATTATGACGCCCTCCTGGGCGAGCTGCGCGCCATCGAGAGCGCGCATCCGGAGCTGGTCACGCCGGACTCGCCGACCCAGCGCGTAGGCACCACGCTCTCGGGCAAGTTCCCCAAGGTCCGCCATGCCTTGCCGATGCTGTCGCTCGCCAACGGCTTCAGCGCCGAGGATGTGGTCGATTTCATCGAGCGCGTGCGGCGCTTCCTGAAGCTAGCCGCCGGCGAGCCGATCGAGCTCACCGCGGAGCCGAAGATCGACGGCCTCTCGCTGTCACTGCGCTACGAGCGCGGCGTGTTGGTGCGCGGTGCGACCCGCGGTGACGGCACGGAGGGCGAGGACGTCACCGCCAATGTGCGCCGCGTCAGCAACATCCCGCCAAAAATGCGCGGACGCGGCGCGCTCGAGGTCTGCGAGGTCCGCGGCGAGGTCTACATGGGACGGGCCGCGTTCCTGAAGCTCAACGAGGAGCAGTCCGCCGCCGGCCGCACCGTATTCGCCAATCCACGCAATTCCGCGGCCGGCTCACTCCGTCAGCTCGACCCCGAGGTCACGGCCTCACGCCCGTTGCGTTTTCTCGCCTACGCATGGGGTGAGATGAGCGAGATGCCTGCCGACACGCAGTGGGGCATGCTGCAGTGGCTCGAGCAGCGCGGCCTGGCCACCAACCCGCTGAGCAGGCTCTGCGGCTCGGCCGAGGAACTGCTCGCCTTTCATCATGACATCGAGCTCGAGCGCGCCAGGCTCGATTACGACATCGATGGCGTCGTCTACAAGGTGAACCGGCTCGACTGGCAACGCCGCCTCGGGTTCGTCGGCCGCGATCCACGCTGGGCGCTGGCGCACAAGTTTCCAGCCCAGAAAGCCGTGACGACGGTGAATGCGATAGAGCTGCAGGTTGGCAGAACGGGCGCGCTCACACCCGTCGCCAAGCTAGCGCCCGTCAACGTTGGCGGCGTCGTGGTTTCCAACGCAACCCTCCACAACGAAGACTACATCCGCGAGCTCGACGTCAGGATCGGAGATACCGTGACGGTGCAGCGCGCGGGCGATGTGATCCCTCAGGTTCTTGCGGTTGTCCTCGAGCGCAGGCCTGGACACACCGAGGGGTTCGCCTTCCCGAAGACCTGTCCCTGTCCGCTGGCGACGGCGGTGATACGCGAGGTCACCGCGGCCGGCAAGGAAGGCGCCATCTCCCGCTGCTCCGGCGAGCTCGCCTGCCCGCACCAGCGTATCGAGCACCTGCGCCACTTCGTTTCCCGCCGCGCTTTCGATATCGAAGGCCTGGGCGAAAAGCAGATCAATTTCTTCTACGAGCAGGGTTGGATCGCCGAGCCTGCGGACATCTTCACCCTCGCGCGCCGCAACGGCACGATCAAACTCGAGGAGCAGGAGGGTTTCGGCGCAGTCTCGGTGCGCAATCTCTTCGCCGCCATCGAGGCCCGCCGCAGCATTCCGCTCGAGCGCTTCATCTACGCCCTGGGTATTCGTCACGTCGGTGAGACCACCGCCCGCTCGCTGGCCCGCGGCTACGGCGCCTTTCAGGCCTTCCGCGAGGCCTGCCGCCACCTCGCCGCAGGCGATGTGGATGCACGGCTGGAGCTCGACGCCATGGATCAGATCGGCGAGACCGTCATCGAGAGCCTGAGCTCCTATTTCTCCGAGCCTCACAATGCGGGGATGGTCGATCATCTGGCGCGCGAGGTTCGCATTCGCGAAGCTGAGCGCCCCGCAACCGCCTCACCCGTCGCCGGGAAGACCATTGTTTTTACTGGTCGTCTGGAGCAGATGACCCGCGACGAGGCCAAGGCCCTGGCCGAGCGTCTTGGCGCCGCCGTCAGCGGCAGCGTCTCGAAAAAGACGGACCTGGTAGTCGCCGGTCCCGAGGCCGGCTCGAAGCTCAAGAAGGCGCAGGAGCTCGGCGTCCAGGTGCTAGACGAAGGCGCCTTCCTTGAGCTGGTACGGGATTCCTGAACGGCGGCCCAGGGAACGCCCTGGGCCGCTTGTTGGGCTGCTTCTTAGCCGCCGCTGGCGGGAGCCGCCGGCGGTGCTGAGGCAGGTTCCGGCGCGGGCGCGGGTGCCGGTGTCGGCGAGCCGCTCTTGCCACTCGTCTGCGCGTCGGTCTGCGGATCGAGATAGGTCTCGACCTGCGCCTGCTTCAGCAGATCATCCGTGTAGGCATGGAATTGCTTCGCTTCCACGACCTGCACCAGCTTCTGCTTCACCTGATCGAACGGCGGCGGATTCACCGGCCGGGTGCCGAGCAGCTGGATCACGTGCCAGCCGTACTGGGTCTGCACCGGTTCGGTGGTGTACTGCCCGACCTTGAGGCCGCTCACCGCGTCGGCGAACGGCTTCACCATGTGGTCCAGCGTGAACCAGCCGAGGTCGCCGCCGTTGGTCTTCGATGCATCCATCGATTCCGCCTTGGCGAGATCCTCGAACTTCTCGCCCGCCTTCAGCCGCTGGACGATCTTGTCGGCGAAGGGCTGCGTCGCAACCAGGATGTGCCGCGCGTGGTACTCCGTCTGCGGCAGCTTCGCGACCTCGGAGTCGTACTCGGCCTTCAGCTCATCGTCGGTGGGCTGCTTGCCGGCGAGGAATTTCTGCGAAAGCGCCTGCTCCAGGACGTTCAGCCGCTCCATCCTGAGGAGTTGCGCGGTGTCGGTCTGCTTGCTCAGACCTTCCTGCTCCGCCTCGTGGGCGATGAGCTGCGCCCGGATCAGATTGTCGAGCGCCTGACCGCGCTGCTCGGGCGAGAGATCGCTCGAGGTTTTGCCGGTAACCCCTTTGATATAGAACTCGTACATGTCACGGCTGATCGGCGCGCCGTCGACGGTTGCGACCGTCGGTGAAGAGGCGGCGGCCGGGCTGCTCTGGCTCGCCGTGCCCGAGTGGGACTTGAACTGCTGGCAGGCGGCCAGCGCCACCAGGGCGGCGGTGAGACAGAGGATCCTGAGATGCTTCATAAGACTCTCGTTGGGTTTGAGACGATGAGATGCGACAGTTGAACCGACCGTTGTTACTCGTTGGGCGCCTGCGCGACTATGCTCAGTGCGTGGATCCCGCGGCCCATCAGCGGTGCAACCGCCGAGTAGACCATCCGATGCCGCTCGAGTTGCGCGCGGCCGGCGAAGGCCGAGGCCACCAGTGTCACCCGGTAGTGGCCACCCTCCCGGGCGCCCGCGTGCCCGGCGTGGCGGGCGCTGTCATCGACCACTTCGATGGACAGAGGCGCGAGCGCCTGCTCGAGGGCGGCGCGAATCTCGCCGGCGGTAGGGGTGGGCGTATGAGTTTCCTGGCTGGCTAAAAAGGTCGCGTATGATAGGCGTTTCCTGCGCCAATTTGAATGACCAGCCGGTACTTTGAGCTTCACCCGGTCACCCCCCAGGTGCGCCTCATCCGCCAGGCGGCGGATATCGTGCGCGAGGGGGGCGTCATTGCCTACCCGACCGATTCCTGCTACGCGCTTGGCTGGCACATCGGCGACACGCGCGCCCTCGAGCGCGTGCGCCGCATCCGCCGGGCGGATCGGCACCACCACTTCACGCTCATCTGCGCCGATCTCGCCGATATCGGACGCTTTGCGCTGCTCGACACCTGGCAGTTCCGGGTACTCAAGGCTTGCCTGCCCGGACCCTATACCTTTCTGCTCAAAGCCTCGCGCGAGACCCCGCGCCGCCTGCAGCACGAGAAGCGGCGCACCATCGGCGTGCGGATCCCGGATCATCCCGTACCGCGCATGCTGCTGCGCGAGCTCGGCGAGCCGCTCATGAGCTCATCGCTCATCCTGCCGGACGAGGCGGACCACCTGCCGTTGACCTCCGGGCACGAGATCCACACGCGCCTCGCTCACGAGATCGACGCCGTGCTCGATGGGGGCGACTGCGGCGTCATGCCCACCACGGTCGTCGACTTGTCGGTTACCCCGCCGGTGGTGATGCGGGAAGGCCGGGGGCCGCTCGGCCCCGTCATGGGATACCCCACGGGCAAACCGGTATACTGATCGTTTGAGGACGGTCGAGCGAAAGTGGCGATAGATTCCAACCTGGCGCTGAGCGCCACGCCTGCGGGGGGGCGCGTGCTCTCGGGCATGCGGCCGACAGGGCGGCTGCACCTCGGCAACTACCACGGCGCGCTGCACAACTGGGTGCAGCTGCAATATCGCTACGAGTGCTTCTTCTTCGTCGCCGACTGGCACATGCTGACCACCGGCTACGAGGACACCGCGCGCCTGCCGGAGTTCGTGCGCGAGGTATTGATCGACTGGCTGGCCGCAGGATTGAATCCCGGTGTCGCGACGCTGTTCATCCAGTCGCACGTACCGGAGCATGCGGAGCTGCATCTGCTGCTCTCGATGATCACGCCGCTCGGCTGGCTGGAGCGCGTCCCGACCTACAAGGATCAGCTCGAGCAGCTCAAGGAGAAGGACCTCACCACCTACGGGTTTCTCGGCTATCCGCTGCTGCAGAGCGCAGACATCCTCGTCTACCGGGCTGCGCACGTGCCCGTCGGCGAGGACCAGGTCGCGCACATTGAGCTGACACGCGAGACCGCGCGCCGCTTCAACCACATCTACGGCCGGGAACCGGACTTCGAAGAAAAGGCTGAGCGCGCCGTCAAGAGCCTGGGCGGGCGGAACACGACGCTCTACCGGCAGCTGCGGCGCCGCTTTCAGGAAAACGGCGAGCGCGAAGCGCTCGAGCGAGCCCGCGCGCTGGTGCAGAGCAATAACCGCATCACGGTCGCCGACCGCGAGCGCCTGCTCGGCTACCTGGAGGGGACCGGCGTCACCATCCTGCCGGAACCGCAGGTGATCCTCACGGAGACGCCGCGAGTGCCGGGGACCGACGGCCGCAAGATGTCGAAGTCGTACGGCAACACCATCGAGATCCGTGAGGATCCGGAGTCGGTGACCAAGAAGCTGCGCGCCATGCAGACCGATCCGGCGCGGGCGCGCCGCACCGACCCGGGCGATCCCGACAAGTGCCCGGTGTGGGACCTGCACAAGATCTACTCCGACGACACCACGCGCAAGTGGGCGGCGGAAGGCTGCCGCTCGGCGGGCATCGGCTGTCTCGACTGCAAGCAGCCGGTGATCGACAAGATCGTCGCCGAGGTGACCGAGATGCGCCGCCGCGCACAGGAATACGATGAGAACCCGGAGCTGCTGCGCGATATAGTGGCGGAGGGCGCGGAGAAGGCGCGTGAGGCGGCGCGCGAGACCATGGAGGAAGTGCGCCGCGCGATGCACCTGCGGACGGGTTGAAGCATGGTGAAGCCGGAATTAACGATCGTCGTGTCCAATCCCAGCTCTGAGCCCCATCAGAGCGAGCCGCCGCCGCAGCAGGTGGAGATGCCCTTCGCCGTCGTGAACGGCGAGCCGGTGACGGAGCTGCCGCGCGATCTCTACATCCCGCCGCAGGCTCTCGAGGTATTCCTCGAGGCGTTCGAGGGTCCCCTCGACCTGCTCCTCTACCTCATCCGGCGGCAGAATCTCAACATCCTCGATATTCCACTGGCCGAAATCACCCGCCAGTACATGCGCTACATCGAGCTGATGCAGGACCTGCAGCTCGAGCTCGCGGGCGAGTATCTGGTGATGGCGGCCACTCTCGCCGAGATCAAGTCGCGGATGCTGCTGCCGCGGCCGAAGATCACGGCCGACGGCGTGGAGGAAGATCCCCGCGCGGAGCTCGTCCGGCGCCTGCGGGAATACGAGCGCTTCAAGCGCGCCGCCGAGGGGATCGACTCGCTGCCGCGGCTCGAGCGTGACGTCTGGGCGACATCGGCGGAGCTCAAGGACCGGCCGGTGACCCGGGCGCTGCCGCAGATCACGCTGCAGGAGATGCTGGTCGCGTTCCAGGAAGTCGTGGTGCGCGCGGAGATGTTCGCGCACCATCACATCCAGCGCGAGCGTCTGTCCGTGCGCGAGCGCATGGGCGATATCCTGTCGAGCCTGGAGCAGGCGAGCTTCGTCGAGTTCGTACGTCTCTTTCGCCCTGAAGAGGGCCGCATGGGCGTCACGGTCACCTTCATGGCGATCCTCGAGCTCGTGCGCGAGGGACTGATCGACATCGTGCAGGCGGAGCCGTACGCGCCGCTGCACATCAGGGCCGCGACCCCGGCGCGCAGGCTCCGGGTGGTTGCTGAGAACGGAGAGGACGCAACAAGCGAATGAACGAGCACTATCTGCGCAATGTGATCGAGGCGGCGCTGCTCGCCGCGGGCCGACCGGTGCAGCCGGCTGAGTTGCTGCACCTGTTCGACGAGAATGCGCGGCCATCGGGCGAGCAGTTGCGCGCCGCGATCGATACCCTCGCCGCCGAGTACGCCGAGCGCGGCATCGAGCTCAAAGAGACCGCTAGCGGAGTGCGCATCCAGGTGCGTCGCGAGCTGGCGACCGAAGTCTCGCGCCTCTGGCCGGAGCGCCCGGCGCGCTACTCGCGGGCGCTCCTCGAGACGCTCGCGCTCATCGCCTATCGTCAGCCGATCACCCGCGGCGAGATCGAGGCGGTACGCGGCGTCACCGTCAATCCCAACATCGTCAAGACCCTCCTCGAGCGCAATTGGGTGCGCGTCGTCGGTCACCGCGACGTTCCCGGCCGCCCGGAGCTTCTGGGCACGACGCGGGACTTTCTCGATTACTTCGGCTTGAGGAGCCTCGATGAGCTGCCGCCGCTCTCGGAGCTGAAGGCCGTGGGCGACATCAAACTGCAGCTCGGGCTGAGTCCCGAGACGCCCGCTGAAGCCGCCGACTCGAATGCACTGCCGGGCGCCGCCGAGCCCCTGCCCGACGATGAGGATGGTGACGATGGCGACGGGTTGTCCGCCGACGGCGGCGAGTCCCATGAGCTCGTCGCCGCGCCTCCCGACAGCGCCGACTGACCCACATGCACGGGCAGCGCGGCGAGCCTGAACGGCTACAGAAGGTTCTCGCGCGCGCCGGACTCGCCTCCCGCCGCGAAGCGGAGGAGTGGATCAGGGCCGGGCGCCTCACCGTCAACGGCCAGGCCGCCTCGCTCGGTGTCCGTGTCACTCCCGAGGACGAGGTCCGGCTCGATGGGCGTGTGATCCGGCAGCGCGCGCCGCAGTCGGGCGGCAGCGCCTACATCTATCATCGCTCGCCGGGCGAGAGCCTGAATGCTGCGCCCGCGGACGCGCCGGACGCCGTGCCCTTTCTTGCGCGCCTGCCGAAACGCGCCGGCCGGCGATTCGTGGTGGTGAGCCCCATGCCCCGCATCGACGGCGGCCTCGAGCTCGTGTGCGGCGACGGTGAGCTCGCCGCCCGGCTGCAGCGCTCCGTTCGCGCGCTCACGAGCGAGCTCAGCGTCAGGGTGCGCGGTGAGCTCATCCAGCAGCAGATCGAGGGAGTCCTCGGCGGCGTGCTCGACAGCGGCGAGAAGTTGGCGGTGCTCGGCTGCGAGGCCGCGGGCGGGGAGGGCGCCAACCGTTGGTATGCGATCAGTGCGCGCGGCGCGAGCGGCAAGGACGTCCGCCAGCTCTTCGAGCGCCAGGGAGCGATCGTCAGCCGGGTACTGCGAACGCGGCTGGGAGCAGTCGCGCTGGAACGCGCTCTCGGACGGGGACATTACCGGGAGCTGACACTCGCCGAGGTTGACGCATTGCTATCGGCGTCATCGGACAACAATTCAACCCAACCGCAGGCTCCCGTCCGCCGCCGCCCGCGCCGCCCGCCAGGCGCGCCAGTTCGCCGCCGCCGCGCTCGCGATTGAGGGCGCCGCCGCGCGCGGCAGTGCGCGCTCGGCGCGCTGCGATGCCTGCCAGGCGACCGCGGCCCAGACGAGGAGTCCGCGGGCGCTCTGTTGGATTGCGGGCGTCAGTCCCGCGACCGTCACCACCAGTTCCCGCCTCGAGGCCTGATGACGCGCGCGCAGGATCGCGACCAAAGGCTGCGGCCAGGGAGGTGTGGCGAGCGCCGCCGGCGGCACCGCCGCCCGGTCGAGCTCGTCGAGCGGAAGTCGGACCTTGCCGCCGCGCGCATCCGGCGCGAGCTGGCCGAGGAGCTCGAGCTCGCAGAGCGCCGCGCCGAATTCGCTCCAGTCGGCTGCCGCGGCGCCGAGCGGTGCCACCATCGCTGCCGCCCAACGGCGGCAGTAGGCCGTGAGCTGCGCGCGATCCTCGAAGGTGGCGCCCGCGAGGTCCCAGGTTGCGACATCGGTCAGTCCCGCGAGGCCCGCGAGAGCGGAGTTGACCTGCGCCGCGGGCGCCAGCCGCTCCATATGGATTCGCAGCTCGCGTGTCAGCGGATGCACGGGGTGACCCGCGGCGCATCGCGCACACTCTTCGCGCCACCACTCGAGGCGCGTGTGCGCCACGTGGTGATCGACGCCGGCCCTGGTGCTCGCGTTCACCTCGCGCTCGATCCCACAGAGGGCGGCGACGATCGGCTGTTGGGTGCGCGTGGAGTAGAGCCAGGCGAGAAAGCGCGGAGTCCGCGGCTCAGGAGTCTCTGACATCGTTCGGCTCGGCGGCGGCGACCGGTCGCAGCGGCTGCTCGATCGCGCCGAGCTCGGGCAGCGCGGCATCGGCGGTGACGCCGAGATCGGGGAAGCGCCGCGCCTGCGGCAGCACCTGACGCTCGAGCGAGCCCACCGCGGAGTTGTAGGCGTCGACGGCGGCTCCGAGCCGCGAGCCGAGCCGCTCGAGGTGGCCGGTGAAGGCTCCGAGCCGGCGATAGAGCTCCTGGCCGAGCTCCCGGATCAACTTGGCGTTCTCGGTCACCGCGGTCTGCCGCCAGCCGTAGGCCACTGTCTTGAGCAGCGCGATCAGCGTGGAGGGTGTGGCGATGATGATGCCCTGTTTGAGCGCGCCATCGAGCAGGTCCGGCCGCTCGGCCAGCGCCGCCGACAGGAACTGATCGCCGGGCAGGAAGAGCACCGCGAATTCCGGGCTGCGCTCGAACTGCGCCCAGTAGGCTTTGGAGGCGAGCTGGCGTACCCGGGCCTCGACCTGCTGCGCATGCTTCTTCAGAGCGTGTTGGCGCAGCTCGTCCGTGGGCGCCTCGAGCGCCTCGAGATAGGCATCGAGCGGCGTTTTCACATCGATGACGAGGTCGCGAGCGTCCGGCATGTGCACGACCAGATCCGGACGCAGCGCCCCGTCCTGGCCGAAGAGGTGGAGCTGTTCCGTGAAATCGCAGTGCTCGCTGAGTCCGGCGAGCTCGACGAGGCGGCGCAGGGTCAGCTCTCCCCAGCGGCCGCGCACTTCCGGACGACGGAGCGCCGTGACGAGGTTGCGCGTTTCCCGCTGCAACTGATTCTGACCGCTGGCCAGCGACTCGATCTGCGTGCGCAGGGCCGTGTAGGCCTCGTGCCGCTCGCGCTCGAGCGCGTTTGCCTGCTGTTCCGTCCGCTCGATCGCCGTGCGCAGCGGCTCGACGAGCTGCGCGATGGCGGTCTCGCGTTCCTTGAGGGTGCTCTGCGCGAGCGCCTGATCGCGCCCGAGCGCCTCGCGCGCGAGCCGCAGGAAGAGATCGCTGTTGGCACGCAGCGTTTCCCCGGCGAGTGAGTCGAACGAGGCGCGCAGGTGCGCCTCGGATTTGGCGGACCGCAGCTGCCCGAGGAAGAATCCGAGCGCTGCGCCAACGAGGAGCGAGGCGACCGCAATCAGCACGAAGAGCATGGCCCGGCTACGCCTGCACCCGCTCGAGGTGCATGAGATAGTTGACTGAGGGATCGCGTGTCAGACGGCAGGTCTCGGTGTAGGGGTTGAGTTCGATGCCGGCCATGGCCCGCGGCGTGAGGCCGGCGCTTCGCGCCCAGCGCGCGAGCTCCGACGGCCGGATGAGGCGCTCGTATTCGTGGGTGCCGCGCGGCAGAAGCTTGAGCACGTACTCGGCGCCGACGATCGCCATGAGGAACGACTTGAGGTTGCGGTTGAGTGTCGAGACGAATACCGAGCCGCCGGGCCGCACGAGCGAGGCGAGGGTCGCCATCATGTGCGCCGGCTGCGGCACGTGCTCCAGCATTTCCATGCAGGTGATGACATCGAAGCTCTGCGCGTCGCTCGCCGCGAGCTCTTCCGCCGCCACGATGCGGTAATCGACGTCGAGGCCTTCCTCGGCCGCGTGCAGCCGCGCCACCTCGACCATGCCGGGGGCGAGATCGATGCCTGTGACCCTGGCGCCCCGGCGCGACAGCGCCTCGCTGAGCATGCCGCCGCCGCAGCCGACGTCGAGCGCGCGTGCGCCGGCGAGGCGCGCGTACTCGGCGACGAATCCGAGCCGCACCGGATTCAGCAGATGCAGCGGGCGGAACTCGCCGCGCGGGTCCCAGAAGCGGTGCGCCAGCGCGTCGAATTTCGACAGCTCGCCGCGATCGGCATTGGGTGGCAGCTCCATGGACATGCGCATCATGCCTATATGCTAACATTCCCGGATGTCCGAAATCGCCCGAGAAATCGTATCGGTCAGCCTCGAAGACGAGATGCGGCAGTCCTACCTCGACTATGCCATGAGCGTCATAGTCGGGCGCGCGCTGCCCGATGTCCGCGATGGCCTGAAGCCGGTGCATCGGCGTGTGCTCTTCGCCATGCGGGAGCTCGGCAACGAGTGGAACAAGCCGTACAAGAAGTCGGCGCGCGTGGTGGGCGATGTGATCGGCAAGTATCACCCGCACGGCGACACGGCGGTGTACGACACCATCGTGCGCATGGCGCAGCCCTTCTCGATGCGCTACCTGCTGGTCGATGGCCAGGGCAATTTCGGCTCCGTCGACGGCGACATGCCGGCGGCCATGCGCTACACCGAGGTGCGCATGTCGCGCCTCGCGTACGAGCTGCTCGCCGATATCGACAAGGAAACGGTCGATTTCACGCCGAACTACGACGAGTCGGAGCTCGAGCCGTCGGTTCTGCCGACGAAGATCCCGAACCTGCTGGTCAACGGCCAGACCGGCATCGCGGTCGGCATGGCGACCAACATCCCGCCGCACAACCTCACTGAGATCGTCAACGCGTGTCTCGCGCTCCTCGACGATCCGTCGCTGCCGCTCGCGGCCCTGATGCAGCATGTGCCGGGACCCGATTTCCCGACCGGCGGCATCATCAACGGCGCGCAGGAGATAGCCACCGCCTACCGCACCGGCCGTGGCCGGCTGTCGGTGCGTGCCCGCGTGAGCACCGAGGAGGTCGGCCGGGGGGACCGGCAGGCCATCGTGGTCACGGAGCTGCCGTATCAGGTCAACAAGGCGCGCCTGATCGAGCGCATCGCGCAGCTCGTGCGCGAGAAGCTGATCGAGGGCATCGCCGGCGACGGCTTGCGTGATGAGTCGGACAAGGACGGCATGCGCATCGTCATCGAGTTGAAGCGCGGTGAGGTGAGCGAGATCGTCCTCAACAACCTCTATGCGCAGACGCCGATGGAGACGGTGTTCGGCATCAACATGGTGGCGCTGCAGGACGGGCAGCCGAAGTTGATGGCGCTGAAGGAGATGCTCGACGCCTTCATCCGGCACCGGCGCGAGGTGGTCACCCGCCGCACCATATTCGATCTCGCCAAGGCCCGCGAGCGCGCTCACATCCTCGAAGGTCTCGCGGTGGCGCTGGCCAACATCGATGCGGTGATCGCGCTCATCAAGGCGGCGCCCGCGCCCGCCGAGGCGCGCGCCGCCCTCATCGCGCGTGGCTGGCAGCCGGGAGTGGTGACCGTGCTTCTCGAGCGCGCCGGCGCCATCTCCACCCGCCCGGGCGGACTGTCCGCGGCCGCGGGCCTCGTCAACGGTGAATACCGGCTGTCGGAGGCGCAGGCGCAGGCCATTCTCGACATGCGCCTGAACCGTCTCACCGGCCTGGAGCAGGACAAGATCATCGCCGAGTATCAGGATCTGCTCACCCGCATCTCCGATCTCGGCGATATCCTGTCGCGCCCGGAGCGGCTCACCGAGGTGATTCGCGGCGAGCTCATCGAGATCCGCGACGCCTATGGCGACGCCCGCCGTACGGAGATCAACCGCGAGCACCTCGACCTCAGCACCGAGGATCTCATCGAGCCGCAGGACGTGGTCGTGACGCTCTCGCATGCGGGGTACGCGAAATCGCAGCCGCTCTCGGAGTATCAGACACAGCGCCGCGGCGGCCGCGGCAAGGCGGCCACCGCCGTCAAGGACGAGGACTTCGTCGAGAAGCTCTTCGTCGCTCACACACACGATACCGTGCTCTGCTTCTCCAGCCGCGGCAAGGTCTACTGGCTCAAGGTGTACGAGCTGCCGCAGGCGGGGCGCAGCTCCCTCGGCAAACCGATGGTGAACCTGTTACCGCTCGAGCCGGGAGAGAAGATCAACGCGCTGCTGCCCGTGAAGCAGTACGACGAGCAGCACTACATCTTCATGGCGACCAGCCAGGGCACCGTGAAGAAGACACCGCTCACCGCGTTCTCGCGCCCGCGTCCCAGCGGCATCATCGCCGTCGACCTGCACGATGACGACAGGCTGGTCGGTGTCGCGATCACCGACGGCTTGCGGGAGATCATGTTGGTCTCGAGCGGCGGCAAGGCCATCCGCTTCGCGGAGAGCGAAGTGCGCCACATGGGCCGCGAGGCCGCGGGCGTGCGCGGCATCAAGCTGGGGGACGGCCAGGAAGTCATCGCGCTCATCGTCGTCGGACAGGACGAGGGCAATGGCGCGGTGCTCACGGCCTCCGCCTCCGGCTACGGCAAGCGTACGCCCGTCGACGACTTCCCCGTGCATGGCCGCGGCGGCCAGGGCGTCATCGCGATGCAGACCTCCGACCGCAACGGCACGACTGTCGCGGCCCTGCGGGTGCTGCCCGGCCAGGAGATCATGCTGATCAGCTCGACCGGCACGCTGGTGCGCACGGGAGTGGACGAAGTATCCGAGCTCGGGCGCAACACCCAGGGCGTGCGCCTCATCCGCCTCTCCGAGGGCGAGCGCCTGGTGGGCATCGAGCGCATCGAGAGCCTGGAGGGTGAGTCGCTCGAGAGCGACGAACGCCCGCCCGGGACGGGGCGGGCCGGGGGCCCTGCCGCCACGGAAGGCCAATAGCACGGCCCTTCTTTGCGCCGAACTAAATACCCAAAAGTTCTGACGCCCCAAGGGGGGCTTAGGTAGTATCCCTCGCTCCCTGGTCTCTATATCCGAACCCGGAAGGCTGTCGTGCGCGTATTCAATTTCGCCGCCGGACCGGCGGCGCTGCCGCTGGAAGTTCTCGAGCAGGCTCGCGAGGAACTGCTCGACTGGCGCGGCAGCGGCATGTCGGTCATGGAGGTCAGCCACCGCAGCAAGCCGTTCGTCGCCGTGGCGGAGGAGGCGGAAAGCGTGCTGCGCGCGCTGCTCGCGATTCCGGCCGGCTACAAGGTGCTCTTCCTCCAGGGAGGCGCGACCGCCCAGTTCTCCGCCATCCCGATGAATCTCACGGCTCCCGGAGCGGTTGCCGATTACGTCAATACCGGTTCCTGGTCGAAGAAGGCGATCGGCGAGGCGAAGCGCCTGCAGGTGAAGGTCAACGTTGCGGGCGATGCGGCCGCATCGGGCTACACCACGGTGCCGGATGAAGGCAGCCTGACGTTGTCGCCCGGCGCGTCCTACCTGCATTACACGCCGAACGAGACTATCGGTGGAGTGGAGTTTCCCTACATACCGCGGACGGACGGGGTGCCGCTCGTCGCCGACATGTCGTCGACTATCCTCTCGAGGCCGGTCGATGTCTCGAAGTTCGGCGTCATCTACGCTGGCGCGCAGAAGAACATCGGCCCGTCGGGACTCTGCGTCGTGATCGTGCGCGAGGATCTTCTCGGCAAGGCGCGTCCTGGCACTCCAACTGTATGGGATTACCAGGCGATGGCCGCCGAGGGCTCCATGGTCAACACGCCGCCGACCTTCGGCTGGTATATCGCCGGGCTGGTCTTCAAATGGCTGCGGGCACAGGGCGGCCTGGAGGCGATGGCGGCGCGCAACCGCGCCAAGGCGGAGCTCCTCTACCGCGCCATCGACGACTCCGGCTTCTACCGCAATCCGGTGGCGAAGACGGCCCGCTCGTGGATGAACGTGCCTTTCACGCTGGCGCGGCCGGAGCTCGATCAGACGTTCATCAGCGAGGCGAAGGCCGCGGGCCTGGTCAGCCTCGAGGGCCACCGCTCGGCCGGCGGCATGCGCGCCAGCACCTACAACGCGATGCCGCTCGAAGGCGTGCAGGCGCTCGTCGCCTTCATGAAGGAATTCCAGCGCCGCAACGCCTGATGGACGCCGCCGCATGAAGTACCGCATCCTGACTCTCAACAACATCAGCGCGCGCGGGCTCGAGCGCCTGCCGCGCGAGCGCTACGAGGTCGCATCCGGCCTGGAGCATCCCGATGCCATCCTGGTGCGCTCCGCCGACATGCATGGCTTGCCCGTACCGGACACCGTGCGTGCGGTGGGCCGCGCCGGCGCCGGCGTCAACAATATCCCGGTCGCGGATCTCAGCCGCCGCGGCATTCCGGTCTTCAACGCCCCGGGCGCCAACGCCAACGCCGTCAAGGAGCTCGTGCTCGCCGGCCTCTTTCTGGCGGTGCGCAACGTCTGCCAGGCCTGGGCCTTCGCGCGCTCCCTGAGCGGCGACGATCAGGCGATCGACGAAGCGGTCGAGAAGGGCAAGAAAGCCTTCGTCGGCTTCGAGCTTCCCGGGCGCACGCTCGGGGTCGTCGGCCTCGGGGCGGTCGGCGTCGAGGTGGCCAACTCCGCGGAAGCGCTCGGCATGGGCGTCCTCGGCTACGACCCGCAGATCACCGTGCAGCGCGCCTGGCAGCTCTCCTCGAGCGTCGAGCAGGCGCTCTCGCTCGAGGATCTCTTCGCCCGCTCCGATGTGATCACCGTGCACGTGCCGCTGAATGATCAGACCCGAAGGCTGGTCAACGAGTCCCGCCTGCGGCTGATGAAGAAGGGCGGCGTGCTCCTCAATTTCTCGCGCAGCGGCATCGTCGACGATCCGGCCGTGGTGGCGGCGCTGGATGCCGGGCGCCTGCACGGCTATGTCTGCGACTTCCCGACCAACCTGCTCAAGGACCACCCCAAGGTGGTCACCCTGCCGCACCTCGGCGCCTCCACCGGCGAGGCCGAGGAGAACTGCGCCATCATGGTTGCCGACCAGATACGCGACTTCCTGGAGAACGGCAACATCAGGAACGGCGTCAATTATCCGGAGGCGGTGCTGGCGCGCGTGCCGGGCACGACGCGCCTGGCGATAGCCAACAGCAACGTTCCCAACATGGTGGGACAGATCTCGACCTGCCTCGCCGAAGCCAGGATCAATATCGCGGACCTGCTCAACAAGTCACGTGGCGAGTACGCCTACACGCTCATCGACGTCGACGGGGCCGTCGGTGAGGATCTGCTCGGCAGGATCCGCGCCATCGCGGGCGTCCTGTCGGCGCGGCTGGTCTGATTCCGCCGCCATGGCCGCCAGGAAGAGCTCTCGACGGCGCGTGGCGCGTGTGAAGCTCGACGAAGTGCGCGGGCGCATCGACTCCGTCGATGAGCAGATCCATCGCCTGATCAGCGAGCGCGCCAAGCTGGCGCAGCTGGTCGGCATCTCCAAGAGCCGCGACGGGCACACCGTCGATTTCTACCGTCCGGAACGCGAAGCGCAGGTGCTCCGCCGAGCGCGGGAGCGCAACCGCGGACCGTTGCGCGACGAGGAGGTCGTCCGCCTATTCCGCGAGATCATGTCAGCCTGTCTCGCACAGCAGGAACCGCTCAAGGTCGCTTATCTCGGCCCCGAGGCCACCTTCAGCCAGACCGCCGTGCTGACCCATTTCGGGCACTCGGTGCGCGCGCTGCCGCTGGGCTCCATCGATGAGGTTTTCCACGAGGTCGAATCGGCCGCGGCCGACTTCGGCGTGGTGCCGATCGAGAATTCCACCGAGGGCACGGTCAACCACACGCTCGACCGCTTCATTGCTTCGCCGCTGAAGATCTGCGGTGAGGTGGAGCTGCGCATCCATCATTACCTCATGGGCAACATGAGCGCCCTCGGACGCATCGTGCGCATCTGCTCGCACCCGCAGTCACTGGCGCAGTGCCGCGGCTGGCTGCAGGAGCATCTGCCGAGCGTCGAGCTGGTGCCCGCCTCGAGCAACGGCGAGGCCGCCCGCCGCGCGCGCGACGAGCGCGGCACGGCGGCGATTGCTGGCGAGACGGCGGCAGAGGTCTACGGCCTCAAGGTCCTGGCGGCGGAGATCGAGGATCGCGCCGACAACACGACGCGCTTCCTCGTGCTCGGCCGCAAGCTGCTCGCCGCCAGCGGCCAGGACCGGACGACCATCCTGGTGTCAGTCTCACACACCGATGCACCGGGAGCGCTCCATCGGCTGCTCGAGCCTCTCGCGCAGCACCGTGTCAGCATGACGCGCATCGAGTCACGCCCCTCGCACCGGCGCAAATGGGACTACATCTTCTTCATCGACATCGAGGGTCACGCCGAGGAGGCGCACGTGGCCCACGCTCTCGAGGCGCTCAAGCGCCGCTCCTCGCTCTTTCGCGTACTCGGCTCCTATCCGCGCGCAGTGCTGTAGAGTGTCGGGCATGACGACATCGAGCACAGGCGCACGCTATCGGGTGCAGCCGGGCGGTGAGGTCGCGGGCGAGCTCACGGTCCCGGGCGACAAGTCGATCTCGCATCGGGCGCTGATGCTCGGCGGCATCGCCGAGGGTGAGACTGAGATCACCGGTTTCCTGGCGGGCGAGGACTGCCTCGCGACGCTGCGCGCGCTGCAGGCTCTGGGCGTACAGATCGAGCGGCCGGAACCGCAACACGTGCGTGTCAGCGGCCGCGGCATCGAAGGCCTGACCGCGGCCGGCGCGCCGCTGGACATGGGCAATGCCGGAACCGCAATGCGGCTCTTCATGGGACTCCTCGCGCCGCAAACGTTCGACTCCACCCTGGTTGGCGACGAATCGCTCATGCGTCGGCCGATGGAGCGCGTGGCCGTCCCGTTGCGCCTCATGGGCGCCGATATCCGTACCCACGACGGCCGGCCGCCGGTCGGGATCCATGGCACTCCACAGCTTCGTGCTCTCGACTACACCTTGCCCGTGGCGAGCGCACAGGTGAAATCCGCCGTGCTGCTCGCGGGTCTGCGGGCCTTCGGCCGCACCCGCGTGACAGAGCCGGCTCCCTCGCGCGATCACACGGAGCGGATGCTGAGCGCCTTCGGCGTCGAGGTGCTGCGGGAAGAAGCAACGGTTGCGGTCGAGGGCGGACAGCGCCTGATCGGCACCTCGATCGCGGTGCCGGCGGACTTCTCCTCGGCCGCGTTTTTCGTGGTGGCCGGCTGTCTCGCCGCCGAGCATGGCCTCCTGCTGCGCAACGTCGGCGTCAACCCGACACGCACGGGGCTCCTCGAGATGCTGCGGCTCATGGGCGCCGACATCCGCGTGCATGCCCTGCGGCAGGAGGCGCGGCCCGGCTGCGAGCCGATCGCCGACATCGAAGTGCGCAAGAGCCGGCTCAAGGGTATCCGGGTGCCCGAATCCCTGGTGCCGCTCGCCATCGACGAGTTTCCGGTGTTCTTCATCGCGGCGGCGGTGGCGGAAGGGGAGACGCTGGTGCGCGGCGCGCTGGAGCTGCGCATCAAAGAGAGCGACCGGCTGGCCGCCATGTCTCAGGGACTGAGCGTGCTCGGGGTGGAGAACGAGCTGCTCGAAGACGGCATCTGGCTGCGCGGCGGCGCGCGTCTGGGCGGGGGCACGATCGAGAGCCGCGGCGATCATCGCATCGCCATGGCGTTCGCGGTCGCCGGACTCGTGGCCGAGAGTGCGATCGAGATCCGCGACGTCGCCAACGTCGCGACCTCCTTCCCGGGCTTTCCCGAGCTTGCCCGCGCCGCGGGCCTCAAGGTCGAGATCGCATGACCGAGCTGGCGCCTGTCGTTACGATCGACGGGCCGAGCGGCTCCGGTAAAGGCACGATCAGCCGGGCAGTGGCGCACCGGGCGGGCTGGCACCTCCTCGACAGCGGCGCGCTCTACCGGCTGGTGGCCCATGCGGGCCTCGAGCAGGGGCTCGACCCTGGCGATGTCGATGGCCATGCCCGGCTTGCCGCTGGCATGCAGGTGGTCTTCGGGGTGGGTCCGGACGGCAATGAGCAGGTCCTCTTGGCGGGCCGGGATGTCACCCAGGCCATTCGAACCGAAACGGCCGGCCAGGGGGCCTCCCGGGTGGCGGCGTGGCCGGCGGTCCGGACGGCGCTGCTCGAGCGCCAGCGCGCCTTTGCCCACCCCCCGGGGCTGGTCGCGGACGGCCGCGACATGGGGACCGTGGTCTTTCCCCGGGCTCCCCTCAAGGTCTATCTCACGGCCAGCGCCGAGGAGCGGGCACTGCGGCGCTATAAGCAGTTGAAGGAAAAGGGGTCTGGTGTTAGCCTTTCCGCCCTTTCGCGCGAGATCACCGAGCGGGACGCGAGGGATTCGACGCGGGCGATAGCCCCCCTGATTCCCGCCCCCGACGCGGAGGTGATCGACTCGACGGCTCTGCCGATCGAGGCGGTCGTCGGCCGTGTGCTGGAGCTCGGAGCCCTGCGGGCGCTTTGGCCCGCCTCCCGAAGCTCATAGCGTAGGGAGGCCGATTTCGCTGAAGGTTTTTTTCTGGTCGGTGCGCAGCATGAGGCGCGCGCCGTTTTTGCATCTGCCTGGCCCGCTGCACGGAGCACGAGGTCGCCAGTATTTCGACAGAGAATATGACAGAAAGTTTTGCGGAGCTATTCGAGCAGAGTCTCGCCAACCAACGCATCCGCCCGGGGATGATCCTCACCGGGTTGGTGGTCGATGTCACTCCCGACGTCGTAGTCGTCAACGTGGGCCTGAAGTCCGAGGCCGTGATCCCCGTCGAGCAGTTCAAGAACGAGCGCGGCGAGTTGGAGGTCAAGGCGGGCGATCAGGTGGAGGTGGCCCTCGATTCGGTCGAGGATGGCACCGGTGAGACCCGCCTCTCGCGCGAGAAGGCGAAGCGCGCCCGCACCTGGACGCGACTCGAGGAGTCATTCAACAAGTCGGAGATCGTCACCGGCGTCATCACGGGCCGCGTCAAGGGCGGCTTCACGGTGGAGATCGACAACGTGCGGGCTTTCCTCCCGGGATCGCTCGTCGACGTGCGCCCGGTCCGCGACACTTCCTATCTCGAGAACAAGCCGCTCGAGTTCAAGGTCATCAAGCTGGACCAGAAGCGTAACAACGTGGTGGTGTCGCGCCGCGCCGTGGTTGAGCAGGAGTTCTCCGCCGAGCGCAGTGCGCTGCTCGAGAACCTGCAGGAAGGCTCGGTCGTGCACGGCTCGGTCAAGAACCTCACCGATTACGGTGCGTTCGTGGACCTGGGCGGCATTGATGGCCTGCTGCACATCACCGACATGGCGTGGAAGCGCGTCAAGCACCCCTCCGAGGTTGTGAAGGTCGGCGATGAGATCGACGTCCGCATCCTGAAATTCGACCGCGAGCGCTCGCGCGTCAGCCTGGGCCTCAAGCAGCTCGGCGCCGACCCGTGGGAGAACATCGCGCGCCGCTATCCGCCGCACACCCGCGTCTTCGGCAAGGTCACCAACATCGCCGACTACGGCGCCTTCGTCGAGATCGAGGACGGCGTCGAAGGCCTGGTGCACGTGTCGGAGATGGATTGGACCAACAAGAACGTCAATCCGGCGAAGGTCGTGCACACCGGCCAGGAGGTCGAGGTGATGGTGCTCGACGTCGACGAGGATCGCCGCCGCATCTCCCTCGGCCTGAAGCAGTGCAAGGCCAACCCGTGGAAGGAGTTCGCCGAGAACTACAACCGCGGCGACAAGGTGGCGGGTCAGATCAAGTCGATCACCGACTTCGGCATCTTCATCGGTCTTACCGGCAACATCGACGGCCTGGTGCACCTGTCTGACATCTCCTGGGATGTGCCCGGGGAAGAGGCGGTGCGCAACTATCAGAAGGGCCAGCAGGTCGAGGCCATGGTCCTCACCATCGATCCGGAGCGTGAGCGCATCAGCCTCGGCATCCGGCAGCTCGCGAAGGACCCCTTCTCGAGCTACATCGCGGACAACCCGAAGGGCACGATCGTCAAGGGCGTGGTCAAGGAAGTGGATGCCCGCGGCGCGCTCATCGACCTCGGCAACGGTGTCGAGGGACAGTTGCGCGCCTCGGAGCTCGGCCGCGACCGTATCGAGGATGCGCGCACCGTGCTGAAGGTGGGCGAGGAGGTCGAGGCGAAGTTCACCGGCGTCGACCGCAAGTCGCGCGCCATCACCCTTTCGATCAAGGCGAAGGAAGCGCACGAGGAGGCGGAGGCGGTACAGAGCTACCGCTCCTCGTCGGACGCGACCACGGGCACGAGCCTGGGGGATCTGTTGAAGGAACACATCGGGGATCGCAGCTGAACCCCGATCCTTCCAACATGACGAAGTCCGAGCTCATCGAGATCATCACGGCGAAGCAGAAGCATCTGCCGGCCAAGGATGTCGAGCTCGCACTGAAGCAGATCCTGGAGATCATGAGCGACTCCCTGTCGCAGGGGGATCGGATCGAGATCCGCGGCTTCGGCAGCTTCTGCCTGCATTTCCGGCCACCGCGCCAGGGGCGCAACCCCAAGACCGGGGAGGCGGTGGCGCTCTCCGGGAAGTACGTGCCGCACTTCAAGCCCGGCAAGGATCTGCGCGAGCGGGTCAACGACGGCGCGGATAATCCCATCAGGGATTAGGAGTATCGTAGGCGGCTGTGATTGAGCTGCCTGCATTGCTGCTCGCGCTGGCGTTCGTCGCGGTTGGCGTCGCGGCGTGGTATTTGGGACGGCTCACCAGTCCGGCGCGAACCGTGCGCCTGCCGCGCGACTACTACGTCGGCCTCGATCACCTCATCAACGACCGGTTCGACCATGCGGTGGAGATTTTCGCGCGCATGGCGGAGGCGGATGGGGATGCGGCGGAGATTCAATTCGCGCTCGGCAGTCTCTTTCGGCGGCGGGGCGAGGTCGATCGCGCGATCGCGATTCACTCGCACCTGCGGGAGCACGCGAGCTCGTCGCTCAATGACAAGGCGGCTTTCGCACTGGCGCTGGATTACCTGAGCGCCGGGCTCATGGATCGGGCGGAGCGGCTGCTCGAGGAGCTGTCGGCTTCGCGGGAGTACCGCCGGGCGGCGCTCGATCACCTGGTGCGCATCTACGAGGCGCAGGGTGATTGGGCCAACGCCCTGAAGGTCTTTCACGAGCTGCCGCAAACGGTGCAGAACGAGCGCTGCCGGATCGCATCGCATTACCTCTGTGAGCTCGCGGAGCAGGCGCTGGTGCAGGGAGATGCGGAGCGCGCGCGAACGCTCCTGCGCCAGGCGCGCACCCACCAGGCGGATCTCTCGCGCGCCGACGTCCTCACAGCGCGCATCACCGAGCTGGCCGGGGATCCGGCGGGCGCGCTGACGCTTTACCTCAAGGCGCTCGAGGAGTCACCGGAGCTGGCGCTCGAGATCATTCCGCGGGTGCTCGGCCTCTGGGGCAGCGCCCGGGGGGCGGTGGAGGAGATCGCGGCGAGGCTGCGCCGCAACGGCACGATCAGTGTGAGGCAGCTCGCCTGGCTGCTCGCGACCGCGCTGCCGCCGCAGGAGGTGCGGCGCCTGCCCGACATCGCCGGGGAGGCGGGCTCGGAGACCGAATCGGTGGCGGACGCCCGCTCGCTTGGGACTTTGCTGACGCGGATCGGGGATACCGGCGGGCGCTATCAATGCGATGACTGCGGGCTGCTCAGCGTAGGCTGGTACTGGCGCTGCCCGAAGTGCCGCTCCTGGGACAGCATGCGGCCGGCGGTCTTCAAGTGGGCGGAGAAGAGCGAGGAAAAGGCCTTTTCCTGAGACGTGGCATGTCCTTTGCGAGCCTTCCGACACGATACACTTGCCGCCAAGCTGCGAATTTTCCGGGAGAGTTCCGATGAGGCTGACCCCGAAGTCCGTGATCCGCACCGCCGTCTTCCCGGTGGCCGGACGCGGCACGCGCTTCCTGCCCGCCACCAAGGCGAGCCCCAAGGAGATGCTGCCTGTCGTCGACAAGCCGCTCATCCAGTATGCCGTGGAAGAGGCATTGGCCGCGGGCGTGACGCGGCTGGTATTCATCACCGGCGCCTCCAAACGCGCCATCGAGGATCACTTCGACTCCGACGGTGAGCTCGAGCAGCTGCTCGAGCGCCAGGGCAAGAGTGACCTGCTGAACCAACTGCGCAGTGTCCTCCCGTCCTACGCCTCCTGCATCTACATCCGCCAGCCGGCGCCTCTCGGGCTCGGGCACGCGGTGCTGTGCGCGCAGCCGGCCGTCGGCGCGGAGCCTTTCTTCGTGCACCTCGCCGATGACCTGATCAGGAGCGAAGTGGCCTGCCTCGCGCAGATGGCCAAGGTCTATGAGTCGAAGCGCGCGAGCATTCTCGGCGTGCAGGTGGTGCCCAAATCCGACACCGACAAGTACGGCATCGTCGCGGTGGAGGCCGACAAATCCAACACCAGCCGGGTGCGCAGCATCATCGAGAAGCCGAAGCCCGCCGTCGCGCCCTCCAACCTGGCGGTGGTGGGGCGGTACGTGCTCGCCCCGGCTATCTTCGAGCATCTGGAGCGGCTCGGGCAGGGCGCCGGCGGGGAAATCCAGCTCACCGACGGCATCGCGGCGCTGATGCGCGAAGAGGCGGTCTATGCCTACCGCTTCAGCGGCAAGCGCTATGACTGCGGCAGCAAGCTCGGTTATCTGCAGGCGACAGTGGAATACGCTTTGAGCCATCCGGCTCTCGGCAAGGACTTCCGCAAGTACCTCAAGGGACTCGACGTCAACGCGGCGGAATTCGGCAACGGGAACGGCGCGCGCGCGAGCAACGGAGCTGCGCGTACGCCCGCCGCCGGCTCGGTCCCGCGGCGGCGCTCGGGGCGCGGCGCGCAAATCTAGCCCGTCGGTCTCAATCTGCCTGCCGTTGGCACGTCAGAGTGTCGACGAGAATCCATGCCTTGCCATCGAGGGTGACGGAATAATCCACCTGATATTCCGCGCCGCCCTTGCGCTCGAACACGAAGCGATCACCCTTGCCGCTCTGTCCGGGCAGGGTCCAGGAGAGCCGCGATCCGACCCAGCCGGACGAAATGTACTCGCGGACTTCCGGCACATTGTCGAAGGCGTAATCGACGAAGCGCTTTTGCGCGGCGTCATACCCCCACACCTCCATCGCGTGGAATCCAAACGGGGGGTGATCGTCGTGTCGCATGACCAGCCAGCGGCCGAGCAGATCCGGGGCGAAGCGCTCCTCGGAACTGATGTGCTTGCCGGTGCGCGGGAACTCGCCCTGACACGACCAGCGCCCCCGGAAGAAGTCCAGCGGCCGCACGCTGTCGGCCAGCGCCGCGGACGGACTCGATCCGCGAGCAGCCGCTGAGTGTGGCCGCGCCGGACGCGGCGCTGTTAGCAGGACGGCGGTGAGCAACACGCCGCCGACGGCGGCGAAGCGAATGACCCGGCGATGTTTTGCCATTGGCGTGTCTTTCGGATGACGTTACGGCTGTGACCCGGGCGACAGTTTAGATGTTGTCGAGGGTCGCCAGGACTCTGGCGCCGATAAGGGCGCTAGACAACTTCCACGACGTCTCCGTAGCCGCCGAGCGTGTCATCGTCGGTGAGCAAAATCATCTTTTCAACCAACGCTTGCGTAACCAGAAGCCTGTCGAACGGATCCTTGTGCAGGTGCCGCAGATTTACCACCTCAGCCGCATGCTCGCCGGTGATGTGCAGATGATCGAATCCTGCCGGCTCGATGCCCGACAGCACCTCGATCGGGTTGGCCTGAAGCTTGCCGAGCGCCGACTTGATGCTGATTTCCCAGATCGATGCCGCGCTCGCAAAGACCTCGCACGAGTCAATTCGCTGCCGAGCCTTCGACGAGAGTTTGCTCGGGGCTGCCAGAGCCCAGAGGAGCAGGTGTGTATCGAGCAGGATCTGCAAAGCTAGCGCCCTTCGAAGCGCTCCAGCATCTCATCCGGCAGCGGCGCGTTGAAATCGGCGGCAACCTTGATCTTGCCTTTGAGCAGCCCCAGCCGCTTCTTTTTCACGCCAGCTGTGATGGGGCTCAGGCGAGCCATGGGTTTACCGGCCTTGGCGATGATGATCTCTTTCCCGGCCGCGACCTCCTCGACGATGCGAGACAGGTGAGTCTTTGCCTCGTGGATGTTGAGCACTTTGGTCATGGCGGGAAGGGAGACTCTCAGTAAACTAAGTCTAGTCTAGTCATTTTGATGCGACGCCGCAAGTCGCAACTCAGTGAGCTACGGCAAGTGAATCGAGACCACGGCGCCGCCGCCCGGGCGGTTCGCCAGGGTGAGGCGGCCGCCGTGGGCCTCGACGATCTCGCGACAGAGCGTGAGGCCGAGGCCGGTGCCGGTGGGCTTGGTCGAGAAGAAGGGCAGCAGCGCGTCCCGCAGAACCTGTTCCGACAGGCCGGTGCCGCGGTCGGCGACCTCGACCACGAAGCCCTGCGCGCGCGGGTGGACACTGACCGCGATCGCCTCCGGCGGCGAGCCCGACTCGGCGGCGTTCTTCAGCAGATTGATCATCACCTGCTCGAGCTGGCCGACATCGAAGGCGGCCTCGCGCTGCGGCAGCGGCGCCTCGATCCTGCACGGCTGCGCGGCCGCGATTCGCGCCAGGAAGTCCGCCCAGACGACGGCTGCTGGCCTGGGCTTCGGCAGCTTGGCGAACTTCGCGTAGCCCTCGATGAAGGTCGCAAGATGAGAGGCACGCTCACCGATCGTTGCGAACACGCGCTCCAGCGCCGGGCTCTCGGCGCCAACGGCAAGCAGGCTGCCGGAGTGGGCGAGCGAGCGGATCGGGGCCAGGGAGTTGATGAGCTCGTGCGCGATGACGCGGATAACCTTCTTCCAGACGATCACTTCCTGCGCGGCGAGCTCGCGGGTGAGTTGCTTGAGGAGCACCAGATCGTGCGGCTGCCCGTTGAGGACGAAGCCGCGGCGAGACAGATGATAGACCTCGGGCTCGCCGCCGATCTCCATGGTGAAGAGCGTATCGCCATCTCCCTTGAGCGCCTCGCGCAGCGCGGCCGGGGACTCCTCCAGGATCTCCTCCCGGGCCAGGCCCTCGAGCTTGCGCCCGCCGCGCAGGAGCTGCCGCGCGGCGATGTTGCCGTAGACGATCCGGCCGGCGGTGTTGGTCAGAATGAGAGCGAGCGGCGTCGTCTGCAGCACGGTGTCGAGCAGGAGCTCGCGCTGGTAGATATCGAGCCTCTCCCGCCGCAACACATCGCCGAGGGAATTGTAGGCGCCGATGAGCTTGACGAGCTCGCGGCCGCCGCGCGGGGCGATGCTGACGCTGAAATCCCGATCGAGCAGGCTGCCGATGCCGCTGCTGACCGCCTCGAGCACCAGCGTCCAGGGCCCGGACACACGCATCCCCAGCCAGGCGATCAGGGGCAGAGTCAATATCGTGCCAGCGACGAAGCCGAGCGCGGCTGACCTCAGGCCATGAGCCGCCAGTGCCCCGACCGCGGCGGCCATCAGCGTCGCGAGAACGAGCGCCGCGATCACTCTCCCCGAGAGAGATCTGGGGAGCATCAGTCGGTCTTGATGCCGAGCTTTTCCATGCGGCGATAGAGTGCCTGACGGGATAGGCCCAGGTCACGCGCGGCGTGCGCCACCACTCCGCCCGAGCGTTGCAGAGCGCTCTCGATCGATGCGCGGTCGACCGCCGACTCTCCGGTGAGATCCGACTGCTCCGCGGCTGGAAGCGCCAGAGCGTCCGCCGCGATCGCGGGGGTGGCGCAGAGGAGACAGGCTCGCCGGATGACGTTCTGCAGCTCGCGTACGTTTCCCGGCCAGGAGTGCCTGACCAGCGCCCGCTCGGCGTCCGGTGACAGCTCGCGTCCGGCAGCAAGAAAGTGACGGGCGAGCGGCAGGATATCCTCGCGCCGCCGCGACAGCGGCGGCAGCTCCAGCTCGATGACGTTGAGCCGGTAGTACAGATCCTCGCGGAAGCGTCCGTCGCGGATCGCGGCGCGCAGGTCGGTGTTGGTGGCGGCTACCATTCGCACCTGGGTGCGGCGCGTGACATTGGAGCCGAGGCGCTCGAGCTCGCCGGTCTGCAGCACGCGCAGCAGCTTGGCCTGCCCGGCGGGCGCGAGATTGCCGAGCTCATCGAGAAATAGGGTGCCACCGTTGGCGGCCTCGAATCGCCCGACTCGAGCGCGGGCTCCGGTGAAAGCGCCGGCCTCCGTGCCGAACAGCTCCGCCTCGATGAGATCCTGCGGCAGCGCGCCCAGATTGACCTTGAGATAGGGTCCGGAGCGGACGGCGGAATTCGCCTGGATGATGTCGGCGAGCACTTCCTTTCCCGCGCCATTCGGCCCCGTGATGAGCACCGGCACATCCGCATGCGCAACCTGCGTCGCCATCGTGACCAGGGTGTGCATCGCCTCGCTTTCGTAGATCGCGCCGCGAAGATCGAATCGTTCCGCGAGCCCGCGTCGCGCCTGCCGTCGCTGCGCCTGTAGCCGCGAGCTCTCCGCTCGGGCCCGCCTGAGATCGAGCAGGTTGCGCACGGTCGTCAGCAGGCGCGCATCGTCCCAGGGCTTGGCGATGTAGTCCGCTGCGCCCGCCTTGACCAGATCGATCGCGGTCTCCAAATGGGTCCAGGCGGTCAGCAGAATGATCGGCACGTTGTCGTGACGCTTGCGGATCTCGTGGAAGAGCTGCACGCCCTCCTCGCCGCTGGTCGCCTCACGCCGGAAGTTCATGTCCTGGACAACCAGGTCCACGGGCTCCTGGCCGAGAATCTCCAGCCCCTCGAGCGGCGATGCCGCGCCCAGGACGCGGGCCCCGTGAAGGGACAGCAGAATGTCGAGCGCGGTCCGCACCGCGTCGTTGTCATCGATGACGAGAATGACGCTCTCGGCGAGACTCAATCGTGCGGCGCTGGCGGCGGCCTTGATCATGGCGCCAATCCTACCGAAAGAGCCGTCAGATCGTCCGAGTTGCCACCGAGGGCGGGACGGTCGCGGCGCGCCGTGCCGGGTGCCAGGCGGCGAGCTGGCCGAGCACCGCCAGGCCGATGACCCCGATCGCCAGGAAGGTCGGATCCAGGCGGGGGAGTTGGTACTGCTCGGTGAGCCATTGACCCACGCCGAGCGCGAGCGCGCACCCGACCAGGGCGCCGGCGATGAGAACGATCGCATTCTCGATCAGGTAATGGGCGACGATGTCTCGCTTGCGGGCGCCGACGGCGCGCATGGTGCCGATCTGCTTCGTGCGCGTGCTGACGTTGAACGTGGTCAGGCCGAATATGCCGAGGCAGGTGACGGACAGAATGAGCGCCGTGACCAGGGTGAGGAAGATCGCCACGTCGCGGCTCTCCGCATTGAGTTGCTGGCGGTAGTAGCCGAGGGTCTGCGCCAGGAAGACGACCCGATCGAGATTCGAAGTGGCCAGGTGTCGCCGCGCGGTCTGCAGCAGCGCCGAGGTCATGCCGGGCCGGGTGCGCACCAGGCAGAAGTAGAAGCCGAAGTCGCCCGGTGTCTGCGGCAGCAGGAGCGCATCGTAGTGGGGTGAGCCGCTCGGCGCGGAGGGAATGAAGTCGCTGGTGACTCCGATGACGGTCATCGGAGTGCTGTCGCCTGCGTACACTGGCTTGCCGAGCGCGTTGCCGCCTGGAAAGATTTTGTCGGCGAGCGACTGCGTGATGATGACCTCAGGGTAGGTCTGGAATAATGCTGTCGTCAGCGGCCGAATGTCCGTCGCGGTGAAGTTCCGGCCGGCGACGATGCGCGCACCGAGAGTCGGGAGAGTCGTCGCGTCCGCCTCAAGCATGCGCGTCGCAGTCATGGGTGCCTGCGGGCCGTGATCCGCCGACAGCGAGGTACCCTGGCCGTAGCGGCTCAGCGGGACCGAGGACGTCGCCGAGGCAGAGATCACTCCAGGAAGGCTGCGCAGGTAAGCCAGATCCTCCTGCTGTGCGCTACCGAGATCGGATTTGCTCGAAAGGCGCGCGAGGCCGATTGCGAAGGTGTCGCGTGCGTCCACCCCGCTCGGCTCCTCGATCTGCTGCACGCGCTGAGCGATGATCCAGGCCGCATTGACCATCACGGCGAGCGCGATCGCGATCTCGAGCGCAATCAGGACGGCGCCGGTGCGGTTGCGGATCAGCGCCGACAGGATGGGGCGGACATTCAGGTTCACCATATCAGCGACCCTTCAGGTAACCGGCCGGCGGCACTCTGCCGACGCTCCAGGCGGGGTAGAGACCTGCCGCGAGAGTCGCCGCCGCGGCAAGGGCCAGCGCCCACGCGACTCCCATGGGATCGAAATGGGCGAGCATTCCGTAGGTGTTATCTTGTCCATAGATGGCTTGCACACCCGCCAGCCCGGCCGCGCCCAACGCCAGGCCGAGCAGGCCGCCCGCAACCGAAACCATGCCGACCTCGACGATGTGCTGCATGAAGATCTGGCGTCGGCTTGCTCCCAGCGCTCGCCGCACGCCGATGATGGGGGCGCCTCGGAGAAACTTCGTCAGCAGGATGCCGACGGTGTTGATCAGACAGACGGCAAGAAAGGCGAACGCGACGCGCAGCAGAATCCGGCTGTCGCTGCTCACGACGCTGTTGACCCGTAGCCACTGACCCACGTCTGTCAGGTGATTGTTGAGCGGGCGGGGAAATCGCCCCAGCTTGTGCTGCGCGGCCCAATAGGCGTCCATGAAGGCGTGAAAGCGCTGGCGACCGGCCGCTGAGGGGAGCTCCGCCCACATCTGTATCCAGATGCACTCCGAGTTGAGGAACTTACCGTAGTTGCCAAGTGATCCCGAGTCGCCGTTGCAGGCCATATTGCCCCACGGGAGCGCCTGCAGGGCGCTGACCCAGGGGAACGGCACGTATACCTGGTCCATGTCCTGTGGCGCCGCAAAGGCGCCGTCGATCACGTCGTAGAATCTGGGCAACGGCTGCCAGTTGCGCAGAACCCCGACCACCCGGAATCGGTGTCCATTCCAGAGGATGGATTGTCCCACGCTGTCGGCGCCGCCGAAGAGCTCATCGTTCACCTGCTTGGTGAGCACTATCTCCGGTAGCGCCTCGGTATCGCTCCCGCGCCAGCCGCCGCCGTACTCGAAGGGAACGTCGAACATGGCAAAGAAGTCCTTGGTCGTGGTCCGCGTCATCACGCGCAGCGGCATTGCCTGTCCTGGTGCACCATTCAGCATTCCCTGCAACTCGGTCATGATGACCTTGCGCTTCGGGATGTCGGAGCCGGCGAGGTAGAGCGCATCCTTGTAGGTCAGTTCCGGGGGCGGCAGCCTCGGGTGCAGCGCATCGAATGGTGCACCCAAGCTCCACGAATCCATGGTCACCGCATACAGCACGTTGTTTTTCCACCAGATGGGGTTGCCCGACATGGTGTGATACACCGTGAGTGTGACGATGCAGGCGGCGATGCCGAGCGCGATCGCGCCGACCATGAGGGCGGTCAAACCGGGAGTGCGCCGCAGGCTGTTGATTGCGAGTCGAAGGTAGTAGCTGAGCACGGCGCCCTCCCGGAAGTGTCAGACCGTTCGCGTCGCGACCGAGGGCGGCACCGATGCCGCCCGTCGCGCCGGCTGCCAGACGGCGAGCTGACCGACGAGCCACAGGAAGAGCACACCGCCCACGAGGTAGTACAGGTCCAGTCGCGGCAGCGCATATTGCGTCGACAGCCAATAGCCGGTCGCGAGAGCGAGCACGCAGCCGGCCAGGACGCCGGCGGAGAGGACGAAGGCATTCTCCACCATGAAATAGGCGATGATGTCGCGCTTGCGCGCGCCGATGGCGCGGCGCGTGCCGATCTGCTTCGTGCGGGTGCTCACGTTGTAGGTGGCGAGCCCGAAGATGCCGAGGCAGCTGACACCGAGGATCATCGCCGTGACGACGCTGAGGAAGATCGCCATGTTACGGCTCTCCGCAATCATGCGCTGGTGGAAGTAGGAGAGCGGACGGACGGAGAATATGACACGGTTGAGATTGGCGTTGGCCAGATGCGGCACGGCCGTCTGCATGACTGAATCGAGCTGGCCAGGTTGCACGCGTACGATGCAGCGGTAGGCTCCGTAGCCCCCGGGGATCTGCGGATAGATCGCATAGTCGTAGGGATCGTTGCCCATCCCGACCGGACCGATGAAATCGCGGGCGATTCCAACGATGGTGATCGGCTTGCCGTAGTCATCGTACACGACCTTGCCTACGGCGTTGCCGCCGGGGAAGAGGGTGTTGGCGAGGGTGCGGGTCACGATGATGTCGGGCGGCGTCTGATCGAGGTGTCCCTTGGCGAAGGGCTGGATCTCATCGGGGCGAAAGTTGCGCCCGGCGACGATCGCGGTGCCGAGGGTCTGAACGCCGCTCGTATCCATCTGCAGCTTGCCGACTGCTACAGAGCGGCCGCGCTGGCCCGGCTGCAGCCAGAGAAGCGTATCCTCGCCGTCGCTGCTCAGGGGCACCGATTCCGTCGCGGTGGCGGCGACGACGCCGGGCAGCCCGCGCAGGTAGGTGAGATCCTGCTCGAGTGAGCTCGACAGGTCGAAATGGTTGGTGAGGCCGGCGACATCGATGACGAACATGTGCGGATCGTCGATGCCTGTAGGCTGCTCGATGTCCGCGATGCGCTGGCTCACGATCCAGACGGCGTTCACCATCACGGCGAGCGCGATCATGATCTGCAGCGCCACCAGGATCGCGCCGGTGCGGCTGCGCAGCAGGCTGGAGAGCAGGGGTCGGATGCTGAGGGACATCGAAATCTCCCGCCGGTCACTGGCTCTTGAGGTAACGGGAAGGCGGCAGGCGGCCGATCGTCCATGCCGGATAGAGTCCCGCCGCGAAGGTCGACAGCGCGGCCAGGCCGAGCGCCCAGGCGATACCGATCGGATCGAAATGCGCCAGCGCGGCGTAGTTGCTGCCGCCGACAGCCGAGTTACCGGTGTCGTAGAGAGCCTGTACCGCCTTCAATCCAATGATGCCAAGCGCGACGCCGGCGGTGGCGCCGGTGGCGGCGATCGCCCCCACCTCCACCAGATGTTGCCAGAAGATCTGACGCCGGCTGGCGCCGAGCGCCCGCAGGAGTCCCGTCACGGCCGAGCGCTTGAGGAACTTGGCGAGCAGGATGCCGATGGTATTGATCAGGCAGACCGCGAGGAACGCGAACGCGAGCCGCAGCAGTATGCTGTTGTCGGCCGAGACGACATGGTTGACTTTCAGCCAGTCGCCGACATCGGTCAGATGATTGTTGATCGGGCGCTGGAATCGGCCCGCCTTGCGTTGCGCCGCCCAGTAGGAATTCATGAATGCGAGCATATCGGCGCGGCTCGCCGCCGTCGGCAGCTCCACCCACATCTCGATCCAGTTGCTCTCGGAGTTGATGAACCCCTGGTAGTTGGTGACGGACTGCGTGCCCCAGCTCTCCATATGGCCGGAGGGCATCTGCTGCAGCGTGGGCGCCCAGTTGAAGGGCACGTACGCATCTTCAGTGCGGCTGAATCCGCCGCCTTCATTGAGATCGTAGAACCTTGGCGCCGGCTGCCACTCCCTGAGCACCCCGATGATGCGGAACTGCCGCCCGTTCCAGATGAGGGTCTGTCCGACGCTGTTGGCGCCACCGAAGAGCTTCTCGTTCTCCAGGTGACTCAGCACGATGACGGGCCCCGGACCCTGGTCCGCGCCCGCACCCCAGCCGCCACCGAACTCGAAGGGAACGTCGAACATCGAAAAGAAATCACCGGTGGTGGCGCGGGTCATCACCGGAACGGGCGCCCTCTGGCCGGGAGCGCCGCTCAACATGCCCAGAAGCTGGGTCATGATGGCTTTGTGCCTGGGGATGCTCGAAGTCATCAGGTACGTCGCGTCCCGATAGGTGAGCTGCGGCGGCGGCAGCGTCGGGTTGGCGGAATCGGCGGGTTGCGTGGGGTCCCATGAATCCATGGTGACCGCATAGAGCACGTTGTTCTTCCACCAGATCGGGTTGCCCGACACCGCATGGTATACGGTGAGCGTCACGATGCAGGCGCCGATGCCGCACGCGATCGCGCAGATCATCAGTCCCGTGAGCCCGGGCGTGCGGCGGAAGCTTTTCGAGGCGAGACGCAGGTAATACGAAAGCATGGGGCTAGCCCTCGGCGCCCGCTCTGACTTCCTCGCCGGGCGTGCGCCGCTCGTAGGGCGCGGAGTCGATCACCACCCCGTCGACCACGTGAATGTTGCGTTGTGCCCGCCTGGCGAGCTCGGGGTCGTGTGTCACGAGCACGATGGTGGTGCCCATCTCATTGATCTGCTCGAGCAGGTCCATCACCTGGCGCGCCATGAGTGAGTCCAGGTTGCCGGTGGGCTCATCGGCGAGGATCAGCGCCGGATCGCCGGCAATCGCACGGGCGATGGCGACGCGCTGCTGCTGGCCGCCGGAGAGCTGCGACGGCATGTGCTTCATGCGCGAAGCGAGCCCGACCAGCTCCAGGGCCTTGCTGATGCGCTGGTTGCGCTCCGCCGCCTTCATGCCGCGATAACGCAGGGGGACATCGACGTTGTCGTAGATGTCGAGGTCGGGTATGAGGTTGAAGCTCTGGAAGATGAAGCCGATCTTCTCGTTGCGCATGCGTGAGCGTGCATCGTCCGACAGGCGGGTGACATCTTTGCCGTCGAGCTCGTAGGTGCCGGTGTCGAAAGTCTCGAGCAGGCCGGCGACGTTGAGGAAGGTCGTTTTACCGGAGCCGGAAGGCCCGCTCACGGAGACGAACTGGCCGCTCTTCACGTCCAGCGAGAAGTTGCGCAACGCGTGCGTCTCGATGAGATCGGTGCGATAGACCTTACTGATATCTTGCATCTTCAGCATGTGAGCCTCTTGGCGGTTTGTTTCGGGTCATCCCGCTCAGTGCGCGATCCGCAGCTGGCGCGCATCGTTGAAGTCCTGCGTGTCGGAGATCACCACCCGATCGCCCGCGGTCAGGCCACGCAGGACCTGGATCTCGGACACCGAGGCGGCCCCGAGCGTGACCGGAGTCCGCAGCGCTTCGTCGCCGCGCACGACATACACGAAGCGCGTGGCCGGATCCAGGAAGGCACCGCGATCCACCATCAGGGCATCGTTGTGCTCTCCCATCACGATGCGCACCGCCGCCTGCTCGTTCTGGCGCAGGCCCACCGGCTGGGCGCCGGCGAATTTGACGCGGCCGGTCACCCAGCCGTCGCGCACATCAGGTGACACCTCAGTGACGACACCGTGCACGGTCTGACCATCGAGCGTGATGTCGGTCGGCAGTCCCGGCTCGATGCCGTTGGCGAACGACTCCGCCACCTGGAACTGGATGGCGAGCGCCGAGAGATCGATCACCGTCACGAGCGGCATGCTGCTGCCAACATGCGACTGGTCGGGCTGGGCGAGGTCGGCAACCATGCCATCCACGGGCGAGCGGACGGTCAGGGCATCGATGCGGTGCTGCAGGCCCTGGACGAGAAGGGACTGCGCGTTGCGTGCGAGCTGGCGGGTGCGCAGCTCGAGCAGGATGCGTTGCCGCTCCAGAGCGGCATTGTGGTTCGCGTTCTCATAGTTGAGTCGCGCGATGGAGTAGGTGTCATAAGCGGCCTCGTAGCGCTGCTCGCTGATGACGTGCAGGGTCCACGCCTCCTGCAGGCGCTGCAGCTCGCGCAGCTGCTGGCTCATCGTCACCGCGGCGAGGTCCGCCTGCTCGCGGTTCTGCAGCAGCTCCTGCTGCAGCTCGACGCGTTGCTGCGCGAGCGCGGAGTCCAGGCTCGCGAGACTGGCGCTCTCGCGCTCGTACTGGTTCTCGAGCTCGGGGCTTGCCAGGCGGGCCAGAACCTCTCCCTTGGTCACACGGTCGCCGGCATGCACGAGGTAGGTAACCGTGCCCGGCGCGGTGGAGGAGAGCGTCGGGCTGATCGCCGCGATGACCGTCCCGCGTCCCGCCACATCCTGGACGAAGTCGCCGCGCGTCACGGTGGCGACCTCCAGGCTCTGGCTGGAGACGACGTGGCCGGAGTGCGACCAGCTATGCGCCAGCCAGGCGAGGATGACCACCAGGCCAACGGCGCTGCCGCCGACGACCTGAACGATCCTGCGCCGATACCAGGCCTGTTGGGACGCATCGCGCGTGACGTCCTGCGCCGAGGTGTCACGGATCGGCGTCGGCGCCGGGCTCGTGGGGGCGGCCGGTACGGATGGAGGTTTGAGGTTGGTGATGCTCATAGGCTTCTCCACTGCCTCATTGCAGCTCGTATGCCAGCGTGCCACCGAGCCGCCAGGACATTGAAAACAAACATAATTTCGCCCTCGCGGGCTCGTGTCGCCGCGCTCGCGGAGCGTCCGTCCGGCGGACAGCGGACACTCGCGCGGACACTTCCGGTCGCGCTCCGGGCCTGGCTTGCGTGGCAAGCGGGCTGCCGGCAAGCTTTGCGCGCGCTTGAAGCGCATCTATAACCATAGGAGTAGTCATGGCCACTCGTCGTACCACAGGGTCGGTTCGCACCGCAGAATCTCCGAAGCCCGCTCCCGAAAAGATCGCGCCGCAACAGCGCACGGAAGCCGGGAAGCCCGCCGCCCCATCCGGTGCCCCCACCCGCAGCACCGTCTCCGAGGACGCACGGCGAGCCATGGTCGCGCAGGCGGCGTACCTCCGTGCCGAGCGGCGCGGCTTTGCGCCCGGCGGCGAGCTCGAGGACTGGATCGCCGCCGAGGCGGAAGTCGACGCGCTGCTCAGGGCCGGCGGCGGCGGACGGCCGCAGCACTAATCTTTCAGGAGCCGCTCGCCTGCGCCGGAAGGCGCACTGCCACACAGCCCGCACCGGGCGTGAAGTGGGCATCGCCGCCATGGCTGCGGGCGACGTGGCGCACGATGGCGAGCCCGAGGCCGGAGCCTGGAGTATCCACGTCGAGCCGACGGAAGCGCTGGAATACAGCTTCCTCCTGTCCCGCGGGGACGCCGGATCCTTCGTCGGCAATCTCTATCGTCGCGAAGCCCGGGACCGTATCGGCGCTCACGATCCGCGCGCTGACTTTGCCGCGCCCATGCAGGGTCGCGTTCTCGAGAAGGTTGCGCACCATGTCGCGCAAGTCATCGCTGTTGCCGCGAACCTGGACAAGGTCGGGAACATCGACGACGAGCTCGCGACCGGCGGCCTCTATCAGCGGCAGCACCGTGGCTGCCGCTTCGCGCACCACGCGTGACAGATTGATGACGGGAAGGTCCTCGGTCTGGCGCTCGCGCGAGAGTGCCTCCTTGCGCGCCAGGTCGAGGAGCTGATCGACCAGGCGTGCCATCTGCGCGAGCTCGCGCTCGACCGCGCTCCACTCGGTGTTGCCGGTGAGTTTCGCGCGCTGCAGGCGCAGGTTGAGGACTGCGAGGGGCGTTCGAAGCTCATGAGCCGCATCCGCCGTGAGTCGCCGCTCCGTGGCGTAGGCCCGCGAAAGGCGATCGAGTGCGCCGTTGACGGCCTCCACCAGGGGTTTGATCTCTTGCGGCAGTCCACGCGAAGAGATGCGCATGTCCGGACGCTGTGGCCCCACTCGCGCCGCCTCGCCTGAAGCGCGTGCGATCGGGCGCAAGCTCCAGCCGCTGATCAGCCAGATGAGGACGAGCCCGAGGAGGGCGAACGGCACGATGATCGTGAGCTGCTCGGAGCCCTCTTCGAAGAGGCTGTCGACGAGCTCGTCGCGATCGTGATCGCCGCGGCCGACCAGTACGGTCGAGCCCTGTGGGCCACGGGCGGCCACGATGGCGCGGCGGGCCGCGCCCGCGCCGATGAATTCCACCGGTCCCAGAGTGTCGCGGGAGTCGACGGGAATGAACGGCAGCGGAGCCTCGAGATTGGCCGACCAGGCGATCGGATGATGCGCGGCATCGAAGATCGTGAAGACGAACCGTCGCGACGGACTCGAATAGACCTGGCGCCAATCGTCGGGTGTGCTCACCTGCAGCGAACCTCCGGCGCCGATTCGCATCGCATCCAACAGCTCACGCGCCTGGTTCTCGAGCGTGCGTGTCCGCAGATCGCTCGTGATGTCGTAGACCTCTGTCCGATAGGAGAGAAGCGCCGCTGCGAGCCCAAGGACGAACACGGCCACCATGGCTCCGAGCAGGCGCAGCCGCAGACTGTGAGTACGGGTCAACCCGGACCGCCTTCGATCAGACGATAGCCGATGCCCCATTTGGTCTCGATCTGCAGCGAGGCGTGCGCCGCCGCGAGCTTGCGCCGCAGGCGCGAGACGGCGGCCTCGAGCGCGTTCGCGCTGCCCGCATCCTCCAGCGCGTAGAGCCGGTCCTCGAGGCGATCCTTGGTGATCACCTGTCCGGGAACGCGGATCAGCTCCTCGAGCAGGGCCGCCTCGCGGCGCGTCAGCTCGAGCGACTTGCCGAAGGCCGCAGCTTCCCGCGTGACGGTGTCGAAAGTGACGCCACCCAGGGAGTAGGTCGTACCACGCGGACTGCCGGCGCGGCGAAGCACTGCGCGCAGGCGGGCCTCGAGCTCGAGGATGTTGAAAGGCTTGACGATGTAGTCGTCGGCGCCCGCGTTCAGCCCGAGGAGCCGGTCATCGACGCTGTCGCGCGCCGTCAGGATGATTGCGGGAAGCTCCGGATGAGACATTCGGAGCGAGCTCAGCACGGCCATGCCGTCCATGTCGGGCAGGCCGAGGTCCAGAATCACGGCGTCCATGGGCGCGACCGCGGCAGCCGCGATCGCGTGCTCGCCGCGCCCCACCGCATCGACGGCAAAGCCACGCTCCTTGAGGTGATCCGCGATCATCTCCCGCATGGCGCGGTGATCTTCGACCAGCAAGACCCTCATACGGCTACGGTTCGGCATGCCAGGGACGGGGACCGCCATTTTATCGCCGCAGCCCTGACGAAGTGCTGACCGGGCGTCAGGACTTGGTCAGCATCCGCCGGCATTCTTCGACAATGCCATCGATGTGCGCTCGTTTGAGACTTGGCGCCGCGGCCGGCCTCGCGGTGCTCGCGGGCGGCTGCGCCCTGTATCACCCGCTGCCGCTCGCCCGCGGGCCCGATTTCGCCGCCGGCCTGCCGGCGCTGCGGACGGAAGTCCCGGCGACTCGACCGGGTGAGCCGTCGCGGCGGATTGCCACGAATGCGCCGCTCACAGTCGCCGACATCGGCCTGCTCGCGGTGCTCAACGATCCCGAGCTGCGCTCGCAGCAGGGCCAGTGGGATGTCGCTCAGGCCAGCCTGCTGCAAAGCTCGCTGCTGCCGAATCCCGCCGCCGGTGTCAGCTACGGGGCGCTGCTCGGCGGCGCGGGTGGTTTCGCGCCCGCGTGGTCGGCTTCGCTCACCGAGGACGTCAAGTCCATTCTGACTTACCACACTCGCGTCGAGTCGGCGCGTTTCCAGAGCCAGCAGGTCAATGCCGACCTCCTGTGGCAGGAATGGCAGGTGGCGCAGAAGGCAAGGTTGCTGGCGCTCGAGCTCTATTACGGCGCCCGATCACTCGAGCTCAGCCGCCGGGGGCTGAGCCTGCTCGATCAGGAAGCGCGACAGGTTCAGGCCGCCACGCGGGAGGGTAACCTCGATCTCGGCGCGCTCGCGCCATTGCTCACGGCGAGGGCCGCGGCAGAGCAGGCCGTCGCTTCTCTCGGCCTCGCCCAGATGCACAGCTGGCAGGCGCTCGATGCGCTGCTCGGGCTCGACCCGCAGGTGCGGTTCGCGATTGCCGCACCTTCCTTGGCGCTTCCTCCGACGGATCTGGCGCCGCTGCTGGCGGACCTGCCCGACCGTCGTCCCGATCTCGTGGCGCTGCGACTCGGCTATCACTCGGCGGACGAGGACGTGCGCACCGCGATCATCGGCCAGTTCCCGGCGTTCGTGCTGGGCGGGCAGTGGGGACAGGATACGACCAATGTCCGCTCGGCGGGTCCGACCGCAACCTTCGACCTGCCGATCTTCGATCGCAATCAGGGGCAGGTGGCTCAAGCGCGCGCGACGCGTCTCGTCCTGCACCAACAATATCAATCCCGTCTCGATGATGCCTTCGCGGCGGCGAAGGGTCTCGATGCGCAGCTGCGGCGGCTGACCGACGATGTCCGCAAAGCAGAGAGCGCAGCGGCCATTGCGGAAAGGATGGCGGAATCCGCGCGGCGTGCGTACGCCCAGGGCAACATGGATCAACGCGCCCTCACCGACTTCGAGACGACGGCGTTGGATCGCAGGATCGAGGCGCTTGCGCTCGAGCGCTCGCGCGGCGAGACGGCGATCGCCCTGACCCTCGAGTTGGGGCTCGGTCTGCCGCAGGCCCGCATTGCCCCGGAGAGCTCATGATCCGCAGAACATTTGCCCGGATGGCCTGTCTCGGAATCGGCGCCATGTTCGCGCTACAGGTCGCATATGCCGACGACGCTCCCGACGCCAACGCCAGCGTGCAGGTGACGCTCACACGGCTGAAGCAAGGCAGCCTGCGTCGTATCGTTGTCGGTTATGGCACGGTGGAGCCCGCGGGCGCCGGCCACAAGGCCATCATGGCTCCAATGTCGGCGGTCGTATCCGAGGTCGACGTACGCTTGGGCGAGCGGGTGTCCGCGGGGGCGCCGCTCGTCCGGTTGGAACCGAGCCCCGCCACCGCCGCGTCCTATGCCCAGGCGAAGTCGGCTCTTGCCGTCGCCGAACACCTGGTCGCGAGCACGCGCAGGCTGGCAGCCGGGCATCTCGCCACGGTGCAGCAACTCGCCGACGCCGAGAAATCGGAGTCTGATGCGCGCGCGGCGTTGCAGGCCCTCGATGCGGTGGGTGCGGGCGGCCCGCACGTCATTCGCGCCCCGTTCGGGGTCATCGTGACCGCTATCTCGGCGACTCCCGGTGAGATCGTCGCGGAGGGCGCGGCGCTCGTCGACCTCGCCGCACCGCGCAGTCTCGTCCTCAATGTGGGCGTCATGCCGGCGCAGGCTGCCGCGATCCATGCCAACGAGAGTGCGGCGGTGCAGTTCATCGGCGGCAATCAGCCGCTGGCCGGCAAGGTGCTGCTGTGCGGCGCGATGGCGGAGGCGGATACCGGTCTCGTGCCGGTGGAAATCGCGCTGCCGCCGGGCGGCTTGCTGCCGGGCGAGATGGCACGGGCGGCGATCACGACCGCTGAGATCCATGGCTATGTAGTGCCGCATGCAGCGATCCTCGTCAACGATAGCGGCGAGCCCTACGTCGTACAGGCAGTCGATGGAATCGCCCATAAGGTGCCGGTGCAGGTGTTGGTTGCACATGGGGATCAGGACGTCATTGGCGGGGCGCTGAATGCGCGCGCGCCGCTGGTATTGAGTGGCAACTATCAGCTCGATGACGGAATGAAGGTCCGGCTGGCCAGCAGCCCGCAGGCCGAGAGACCTGCCGGCAAATGAGCTTCGCCGCCTGGCTGGAGCACCACCGCCGCTCCCTGCTCACGGTCGCGTTCGCACTGGCGCTCGCCGGTGTCTTCGCCGCAATCTCGCTGCCGGTCGGGCTCTTTCCGGTCACCAGCTTCCCGCGCATCCGTGTCGAGATCGATGCCGGCAGCATGCCGGCGCGGCAGATGCTGGTGGAGATCACCGAGCCGCTCGAGCGGGTGGCGCGCGCGGTCCCTGGAGCGCAGGAGGTGACGTCGACCACTTCGCGCGGCTCGGCGGAAGTGTTCGTGAACTTCCCCTGGGGCCACGACATGAATCAGGCTTTGCTCGGCGTCGATGCGGCCTTCGCGCAAGAGCTGCCTTCCCTTCCCCAGGGCACCAGCTACGACATCATCCAGATGAGCCCGAACGTCATCATGCCGTTCGTCTCCTACGCGCTCACCTCGAAGACCATCTCGCCGGCGGACCTGCGCCAGCTCGCGCAATATCAGATCGTCCCGCTGCTCACCGGCATTGCGGGAGTGAGGCGCGTCGGTGTGCTTGGCGGCCAGACACCGGAGGTGCAGGTCTCCGTCGACCCGAATCGGCTGCGCGCCCATGGCCTGACTCTGGCCGACCTCACCAGTGCTCTCTCGCAGACCAACAGCATCCAGGCGGTGGGCCGGCTGGAGGACAACGACCTTCTCTACCTCGCGATCAACGACAACGCATTCACCTCGATCGAGTCGGTTCGCCAGGTCGCATTGCACACCGGATCCGACGGTATCGTACGCCTGGGCGACATCGCCAGGGTGACCATGGGCACCGTGCCACAGTGGATGCTGGTGGACGATAACGGCAGGCCGGCGGTCACCTTTGACGTGTATCAGCAGGACAGCGCCGATGCGCTCTCGCTCGCCAAAGAGGTGCAACAGCGGCTCGATTCCTTCATGAAGAGCCAGCCGGGCTCCATCGAGCTCTACAAGTGGTACGACCAGACGCAGCTCGTCAGCTCGTCGATATCGGCGCTCGAGGAGGCGATCCTGATCGGGCTGGTGTTCGCGGCGCTGGTGCTGCTCGCGTTCCTGCGCAATTGGCGGGTGACGCTGGTGGCGATGATGGTGGTGCCGCTGTCGGTACTGGTCACGGTGCTGCTGCTCTCGCTTCTCGGCATGACTCTCAACATCATGACGCTCGGCGGCATCGCGGCGGCCATCGGCCTCCTGATCGACGATGTGATCGTCATGATCGAGCACATCGCGCGGCGCACGGGTGTGCCTGGCATAGAGAACCCTCAGGCGACGGTGCTCGAGGCGGGGCGCGAGTTCCTGAGTCCGCTCTTCGGCTCGAGCCTCGCGACCATCATCGTCTTCGCGCCGCTCGCCTTGCTCTCGGGCATCACCGGCGCCTTTTTCAAGTTCCTGTCGCTGACGATGGCGTCGGCGCTCGTCATCTCGTTCATTCTCACCGCCTTCACGGTGCCGCTCCTGGCGCGGGGCATGATCGACTTCGGCAGCTTCGAGGACCCCTCGCACGGCAAGGAGTCCTGGCTCAAGCGCACTCATGGGCGAGTACTCGGCAGACTCTTCGAGCGCCCGATCCTGCTCGCTCCCGCGGTTGCCGTGCTGCTCGCGGTCGGACTCTTTGCCTATCTGCATGTCGGCAGCGGATTCCTGCCCAGGATGGACGAGGGCGGCTTCGTGCTCGATTACTACACGGCGCCCGGTACGTCGCTCGCGGAGACCGACCGCGAGCTTTCCGAGGTCGAGGCCATCCTGAAGAAAGACCCGAATGTCTACACGTACTCGCGCCGGACCGGCGCCGGACTGGGCGGCGATCTGGCCGAGGCGTACCAGGGCGACTTCTTCATCCGGCTGATCGATCCCGCCAAGCGCCCGACGATCTGGGAAGTCATGGATGAGATCAACGGCAAAGTGTCCTCCCAGGTGCCCGGTATCAATGTCGACACCCACCTCCTCATGAGCGACATGATCGGGGACATGGTGGGACGGCCGCAGCCGGTGGTCGTCTCGCTGAGCGCAAGGGACCCCGCGGTGCTCGGCGATGTCGCGACGAAGGTGGCGGCTGTCATCTCGAAGGTCCCGGGCATAGAGCCATCCTCGGTCAACGACGGGGTCGTTCCCGCGGGCGATGCGCTCGACTTCCACGTCGATCCGGCAGCCGCGGCAATGGAAGGGCTAACCGCCGCGGATGTCGCGAGCCAGGTGAACCAGTATCTCTATGGCTCAGTCGTCACCCGGTACCTCGGCACGGTGCAGGACGTCGGCGTGCGGCTGTGGCTCGATCCGCCACAGCGCAGGATCTACCGCGATGAGCTCGAGAGCCTGCCCATCCGCTCCGGGACGGGCAAGATCCTTCGGCTCGCGACCCTGGCAACGGTGACTTTCGTCGCCGGGCAGCCGCAGCTCACGCGTGACAATCTCGCACAGGTAGTGGCGGTGACCGCGGAGCTGACCGGCAGTCACGACCTGGGCTCGACCATCGCGGCGGTGCGCAAGGCGCTGGCCGCTCCGGGCCTCCTGCCGGCAGGGGCGTACTACACGCTGGGCGGCCAGTACCAACAGCAGCAGCAGGCCGTGCACGGCATGATCCGCGTATTCGGCGCGGCACTGGTCGCTGAATTCATCCTTCTCCTCTTTCTCTACGAGCGCTTCTGGCTGCCGGTCATCATCATCGCGAGCTCGCTCCTGTCTACGGCCGCGGTCTTCATCGGCCTCTGGGTGACCGGAATCGAGCTCAACATCACGGCGATGATGGGCATGGTGATGATCATCGGCATCTCGACCGAGATGGCGATCTTCCTCGTCTCCGAGTACCGTGATCTCGAGCGCACGCTGCCGCCGCGGCAGGCGCTCTACGAGGCCGCCCGCAATCGGCTGCGGCCGATCACCATGAGCACCCTCGCCATGATCCTCGCGCTCGTGCCGCTCGGCGCCGCGATCAGCGGCTCGGGCGATCAGATGCTGCAACCGCTCGCCATAGCCATCATCGCCGGAGCTCTGGTGCAGCTGCCGTTGGTGCTGCTGGCCATGCCGGTGGTGGTGGGGATCACGCGATGATATGTTTGCCTGCAAGAACGAGCGACAAAAGGCCGCAAGCATGACATCGACGTTACGACGCGCCACGGCTGTCACCGTACTCCTCGCGGCTGGCGTCGGACTCGCGAGCGCCGGAACGGTGAGGCTGACGGGCAAGCAGGAGACGCCACCGGTGAAAACGATGGCCCGCGGTGCCGGCGTGATCGATGTCGCCGCCGATGGCTCGATAACCGGCAAGATCAACACTCACGGAATCGAGGGGACGATGGCGCACATTCATGAGGGCGCGCCGGGCAGGAAGGGGCCGGCGGTCATGGCTCTGGCGCCGGGACCGCATGGAACCTGGGTGATACCCGCCGGCTCGAAGCTCAGCCCGCAGCAGCGCAAGGAATTCCTCGCTGGCAAGCTCTACGTGAATGTGCACAGCGCGGCGCATCCCGGCGGTGAGATCCGCGGCCAGCTCAAGCCATAGGGTCTGAACATCCCATCGCAAGGTATTGATTCTACATTGGTGCTGCCGAACGGCAGAGTCCGCGCTTGCGCCGTTCGTCATAATCTAGCAACCGATCACATCGGGCGGCGCCGATCGCGCTTACTGTCCGTAGGATGACGAGTTCGCCGCCGAGCCTGGAAGGCCTGCACGACTCGCCCTATGCGGCGGAGCTGCGCAAGGCGCGTCCGGGGGCTCGCTTTGCCGCGACCATGGAGGCCGATTACCTCCGCGTTTTTCTGCGCGACAACCGTACCCTGGTTCGGCTCTCCTGCACGCTCGCGGTGCTGCTCATCGCGCTGCGCGGCCTGGAGGTGCTGACCGGCAGCTCGCCCGGCGTGGGCTCGGCGCCGGTGTTCCTCGCCGTCGGGGCCAGCTCGCTCCTCCTCCTCTGGTTCGCATGGGGCCGGCTCTACGAGCGCTACTACCTGCCGTGGGCGCAGGTCCTCATCCCGGTGCGAAACAGCGTCATCGCGGCGCAGCTCGTGCGAGTGGCCGCGCACGGACAGCTCGATGCTCTGATGCTGCTGCCGCTTCTGCTCCTCGGGCCCTTCTACTTCATGGGACTGCGCTATCGGACGGCGCTGTTGGTCGTCGTCCTGTCGGGGGCGTCGATGTTGGTCGCGGCCGTCACATTTCACCTGTCGCCGACCATCGCCTTCCATAGCGGCGCATTCGCACTGATCGCGTTCATCGCATTCGCGGTTGCCGCGCAGCAGATCGAGACGCACTCGCGGTGCGCGTTCCTCGAGAGCCAACTGGTCGCCGAGCTTGCGCAGCATGACGTGCTCACCTGGACCAAGAACCGCCGGGTGTTCGATGAGTACCTGCCGCGGCTGTGGCGCCAGGCGGCCGAGGACGGTCGGGAGCTCGCCATCCTGCTGCTCGATGTGGATCAGTTCAAACTCTACAACGATCGCTATGGGCACCAGGCCGGCGATGTGGCGCTGCGCAAGGTCGCGCAGGCGATCCAGGGCTGCGTGCGCCGGCCGCTCGATCTCGTCGCCCGCTATGGCGGCGAGGAGTTCACGGCGATCCTCTACGACACGGACGGCGCTCGTGCCGCGGGTACGGCTGAATGTATTCGCAAGGCCGTGGAAGCCTTGGCCATCGAGCATCGCGCATCGCGTAACGGTCCAGTGTTGACCGCCAGCATAGGCGTCGCTGTCGTCGCACCCGATGTCAGGCGTACGCCGAGCGGCGCTCTGCAGCTCGCCGACGAGGCCCTCTACCGCGCGAAGTCACATGGGCGCAACCGCGTCGAGATCATGGACGATACGGAGTACCGCCTGCTGGTCACCGGCGTTTTTCCCCGCAGTGTGGCGGACACGCTCAAGAAGAGCATCAAACAGGGCGGTATCCAGCACTGAGTCAGGGTCGGCCGAGCTGCCGTCCAAGCCCTCCCGTAACGCGCCGGTCGCGATCAAAACGTATACTCCGGGCAGTCCTGTCCCGGAGGCCGCGATGGTCGAACCACTTTCCCCGGATATGTTGCGGCGCATGGACGCGTATTGGCGGGCGGCCAATTATCTTTCGGTCGGCCAGATCTACCTGTACGACAACCCGCTGTTGCGCCGGCCGCTCGAGCCGGGTCACATCAAGCCGCGTCTGCTCGGGCACTGGGGCACGACGCCAGGGCAGAACTTCATCTACGTGCACCTCAACCGGATCATCCGCCAGTACGAGCTGGAGATGATCTACGTTGCGGGGCCGGGACACGGCGGCCCGGCACTGGTCGCCAACACCTACCTCGAGGGAAGCTACACCGAGCGCTATCCCAACATCACGCGCGACGAGGAAGGGTTGCGCAAACTCTGCAGGCAGTTCTCCTTCCCCGGCGGCATCCCGAGCCACGTGGCTCCCGAGACGCCGGGCTCGATTCACGAGGGCGGTGAGCTCGGCTATTCGCTCAGCCATTCCTTCGGTGCGGTGTTCGACAATCCGGCACTGACCGTCGCCTGTGTCATCGGCGATGGCGAAGCCGAGACCGGACCGCTCGCCGCCGGCTGGCACAGCAACAAGTTCCTCAATCCCGCCACCGACGGCGCGGTGCTGCCGATCCTGCACCTCAACGGCTACAAGATCGCCAATCCGGCGGTGCTGGCGCGGATCGGCGACGAGGAGCTGACCGAGTATCTGCGTGGCTGCGGCTATCTGCCGTACTTCGTCGCAGGCGATGACCCGGTGCGGATGCACCAGCTCATGGCCACGACGCTCGATACGGTGATCGGGGAGATCCGGCGCATTCAAGTCACGGCTCGAACGGAAGGACTAGAGGACCGGCCGCGGTGGCCGATGATCGTGCTGCGCACGCCCAAAGGCTGGACCGGACCGAAGATGGTCGACGGTCAGCAAGTGGAGGGGACCTTCCGCGCGCATCAGGTGCCACTCGCCGAGGTGCGTACCAACCCGGCGCACCTGCAGCTTCTCGATCAGTGGCTGCGAAGCTACCGGCCGGAGGAGCTGTTCGACGCCGGCGGCGCCCTGCGCCGGGACCTCGCCGAGCTTGCGCCGGAAGGCGCACGGCGGATGGGCGCGAACCCAAATGCCAATGGGGGGCTTCTCCTCAAGGATCTCGCGCTTCCCGATTTTCGCGAGTACGCCGTCGAAGTCCCGCGGGCCGGCGCCGTCGACGCAGAAGATACACGCGTGCTCGGACGCTTCCTGCGGGATGTGGTGAAGCTCAATCAGCATCCACGCACGTTCCGGCTCTTCGGCCCGGACGAGACCAATTCCAACCGCCTGGGCGCCGTGTTCGAGGCGACGGAGCGGCAGTGGGTCGCCGAGCGCGTTGCGGGAGACGATCATCTGGCGCCGCAGGGAAGCGTGATGGAGGTGCTGAGCGAGCACCAATGTCAGGGCTGGCTCGAGGGCTATCTGCTCACCGGGCGCCATGGCCTGTTCAACTCCTACGAGGCGTTCGTGCACATCGTGGACTCGATGTTCAATCAGCACGCCAAGTGGCTGAAGGTGACACGGGAGATCCCCTGGCGGCGGCCGCTCGCCTCGCTGAACTACCTACTCTCCTCGCACGTCTGGCGGCAGGATCACAACGGCTTCACGCATCAGGATCCGGGGTTCATCGATCACGTCGTGAACAAGAAGGCGGACATCATCCGGGTTTATCTGCCCCCCGATGCCAACTGCCTCTTGTCGGTCATGGATCATTGCCTGCGCAGCCGGCACTACGTCAACGTGGTGATCGCGGGCAAGCACCCGGCGCCGCAGTGGCTGACGATGGAACAGGCGGTCATGCACTGCACGGCGGGCATCAGCATCTGGGAATGGGCGAGCACGGACCGCGGCAGCGAGCCTGACGTCATCATGGCGTGCGCGGGAGATGTACCGACGCTGGAGACTCTGGCGGCGGTGAAGCTGCTGCGCGAACTCGCGCCGGAGCTGAAAATCCGCACGATCAATGTGGTCGATCTGATGAAGCTGGTGCCGGAGGCGGAGCATCCGCACGGCTTGAGCGACAGGGACTTCGATGCGCTCTTCACGCGCGACAAGCCGGTCATATTCGCCTTTCACGGCTATCCGTGGCTGATCCATCGGCTGGCCTATCGGCGTGCCAACCATGACAACATGCACGTGCGCGGCTACAAGGAGGAGGGCACGATCACGACGCCGTTCGACATGGCGGTGCTGAATGACCTCGATCGGTTTCACCTGGTGGCGGATACGATCGATCGGCTGCCGCAGATTGGATCGCGGGCGGGATATATCAAGCAGGCCATGCGCGAGAAGCTGATTTACCACCGGCAGTACATTCGGGAAGTGGGGGAGGATATGCCGGAGATTTTGAATTGGCGGTGGAGTGACTGAGGATTACACAGCGGGGGGTCGGAGCGGCTCCCTGATTTGATCCTGGCCGGAACGCCGTCAGGCACGTCACCATGGCCATCCATGGCGGTGGGGCACCCGGCCCGCGCGGTCCCGCGCGGGCGTTCGCCGCATGCGGCGAACCCCGGTAGGCTAGCGGATCGCCGTCCTGGCGATCAGGTTCCGGCCAGGATCAAATCAGGAAGCCGCTCCGTTTGTCAGCTTGGTGTTGACCAGCTGCTGTCGGCAGTGCGGAGGGCGCGGCGTTCGGATTCCAGTTTAAGGAGATGGGCCAGCAGGGAGCGTTCGGCCAGGGAGTGCAGTTGCGGTGAGACGTCGTCGTAGACGTCGCGTACCAGGATGGCGAGATCCGCGGGGTGTTGGCGGGGTGGGAGCTTGGCCAGCACTTTGGCCTCGCGCTTGAGGCGATGTTGGATCAGGGATTGGATCGCGGTATGCGGCTGGGGGATCAGGGTGCCGTGGCCGGGGGCGAGGTGGGACAGGGGCTCGCGCAGCAGCGATTCCAGCGAGGCGATGTAAGCCGCCATGTCGCCGTCGGGCGGGTCGATCACCACGGTCGAGCCTTGGATGATGTGGTCGCCCGTGAAGAGAATGTGTTCTTCCTCCAGGAGGAAGCAGAGGTGGTTGCTGGCGTGGCCGGGGGTGTGGAGCACGCGCAGCGTGGCGCCGGTCGCGATTGTCAGGTGATCGCCGTGGTGCAGCTCACGGTCGGTGGCGAAAGTGGCGTCCTGCCAGTGGCGGTGAGTGGTCGTTCGCCCAAGGAGTGGGGCGCCGGTGGCGGACTTCAAAGGGGTGGCACCGGGAGAGTGATCGCGGTGCGTGTGCGTCACCAGGATGTAACGGATGGGGCCGGGGGCGGCGTCCAGCAGCGCCTGAATGTGCCGGTCATCCGCCGGGCCGGGGTCTATGACCGCCCATTGCTCGCTGGCACCCACGAGATAGCTGTTGGTACCGGGGCCGGTCATGGTGCCCGGATTGCGCGCGGTGACTCGCACGATGTGCGGCGAAAGGCGGACGGCCTCGCCGGGCTGTATGCCGGGATCGGGTGAGGTCATGGCTTTCGGATGTTAGCACAGCGCAGATGCGCCGAACCCCGGGGCCTACGCGCGCAGCGCGTCTGCGCCTTCCGCCGCCGTGGCATTCAGAGTTGGATAGTCCGTATAGCCGGAGGGTCCGCCTCGATAGAAGGTGTCGGTTTTGGGCGCGTTGAGGGGGGCTGCGGCGCGAAAGCGCGCCGGCAGGTCGGGATTGGCGAGGAAGAGCTTGCCGAAGGCGACGGCGTCGGCTACGCCGGAGCCGAGCGCCTCCTGCGCGCTGTCGCGGGTGAACCGCTCGTTGGCGATGTAGACGCCACCAAAAGCGGCCTTGAGCTGCGGGCCGATGCTGTCGGGGCCGACGTATTCGCGAGCGCAGGTGAACGCGATCCTGCGCCCTCCGAGCTCGCGCGCGACATGGCTGAAGGTGGCCGTGCGATTTGAATCGCCCATCGAATGCGAGTCGGCCCGAGGGGCCAGATGCACGCCAACACGGCCGGGACCCCAGACGGAAATGGCAGCGTCCACAACCTCAAGCAGCAATCGTGCGCGATTCTCCACGGGACCACCGTAGTCGTCATCGCGGTGATTGCTGCCGTCCTGCAGAAACTGATCGAGGAGATAACCGTTGGCTCCGTGTATCTCGACGCCGTCGAAACCGGCGAGCTGAGCGTTCTGCGCGCCGCGGGCAAAGGCTGCAACGATGCCCGGAATCTCGCTGCGATCGAGCGGCCGCGGTGTGACGAAGGGGGTTTCCGGACGCAGCAGGCTGACGTTGCCTTTGGCTGCCAGAGCGCTCGGGGCGACTGGCAGCTTGCCGTCGAGAAACACAGGATCCGAGATCCGGCCGACATGCCAGAGCTGCAGAAACATCCGGCCGCCGGCGGCGTGCACTGACTGCGTGACCTGCTTCCAGCCTGCGACCTGTTCTGCCGACCAGATGCCCGGAGTGTCCGCATATCCGATGCCCATCGGTGTCACGACGGTGGCTTCCGAGACGATGAGTCCCGCCGAGGCGCGCTGCGTGTAGTACTCCTGCATCAGGGCATTCGGTATCCGGCTCGCACCCGTGCGGCTGCGGGTGAGGGGCGCCATGAGGATGCGGTTTGGCAGCAGCAGGTCGCCTACCGCGAGCGGGTCGTAAAGCGAGGGCATCGGGGGCTCCGAATCGTTCGGGTCTTGGATAATGCAGTACGGAATCCCGGCTGCGACATTCCCTGGCGGTTCGATCAGTGTCTCTGCCGGAAGGGAGAGGAACGCGCCAGCCTAGCGTCAGCAACTGGCTGATCAGCGCGTCAGGTGGGGCGCTTGCCGGTGCTCTGCGCGTTACTCACCGATGCCGCAGGCACCCGAGCCGCCAGGTGAAATTTTAGCAGGCCGTGGCACTGGAAGGCGGTACCATTTAATCCCTTAACGTCTTCCCCTCACTGAAGTGAGGAGATTTCCGTCTTCCGGAGGCCGACGTTCCGGCCCGAGACGAGGATATTGATGGCAGAGTTGATGTCCCGGTCATGCCAAGCACCACAGCCGCCACAGGTCCACTCTCTCACTACGAGGTCCTCTCGGCCTTGTGGGCCGCCGCGTGCACCACACGCGGAACAGACCTGCGTGGTCAATCGCTCGTCAACCTCGATGTACTCAACCCCATGCCTGATGGCCTTGTAGTGGAGCTGGGATCGAAGCTGCGACCAGCCGGCATCGAGCACGGACTTGGCCAGGCTGGTTCTGGCGAGTCCTCCCGCATTGACGTTGCCAATGTAGATGCGCCGGTTCTGCCTCACCAGCCGCGTGGACAGCTCATGCAGGAAGTGCTTGCGACAGTTCGCGATCTTGGCGTGGATGGCCCGTGCGCGCGGCTTGCGTCCAGCACGCTGAGCAATAGCCAGCGCCCGCTCGTATTTTCGGTACAGGCGCGGCGCCTCGATTTTCTCTCCCGTGGAGAGCGCCGCCAGGGACTTCAGACCGAGATCGATGCCGATCTCCCCACTCCCATGGTCGCTGTCTTCGGGCATCTCGAGTTGCACATTCAAGTACCAACGCCCGCGGGCATCCGCGGCAAAGCAGCCGCAGAGGATCCTCCCCTCTATCGGACGGCTGAGCCAGATCCGGAACCGCCGCCTAAGCAAGATCACTGCATCGCCATCCCAGCGAATGGCGCGGCCGGCCTGAAAGGGGATCCACCCCAAGGCCCTTCTGCCACGCCATCGCGGCCGCTTGCCGCAGGTATCGCGGGAAACGGCGAACTGCTTACAGACCGCCTGCACGGTATCCGAATGCAGGCCGAGGAGCTTGCTGCTGCCGAGGGTGAGATTGATCAGATCGAAGCCCGAGGGCCAGCGCTTATTGTGTCGCCGAGCGGCGTTCTGAGTCTCCCCGCAATAGTTCCAGACCTGGTTCACTGCCCAAGCCTGTCGCTGAAGATGCCGCCTGTTCGCATCCTTGATCCGGTAGCGGTAGGTCAGCACCATGGCAACAGGGTAGTTGCAATGCGCGAAGTCGACAACCAGGACGCAGAATTTTCCTGGGAGTTTCACGTCATCAATTCGCGGTCTTTAGTGTCAGAGATAGAACCATATTGGAGTGAAGTGCGTGTGGAACGTCCTTGACAGTGTCACTCGGCAACGCCCGTCCGTACGTCTCGTTCGAGATCAATGTACATCCGCGAGAGTGAGTAAGAGCGCCTCTCCTCCTCGCCCTGGACGGCGAGGTCTCCGCAGCGGAGAGATCGGATGAAAAACGCCTATATATGCGATGCCGTGCGCACGCCGATCGGCCGTTACGGTGGTGCTCTATCCGGAGTGCGGACCGACGATCTGGCCGCCATTCCCATCCGCGCGCTGCTTTCGCGGCAGCCCAAGGTCGATTGGGGCGCCGTCGATGACGTCGTCTACGGCTGCGCCAATCAGGCGGGCGAGGACAATCGCAACGTGGCGCGGATGGCCCTGCTGCTTGCCGGATTGCCGCAGGAGGTGCCGGGCGCGACGGTGAATCGCCTGTGCGGCTCCGGGCTCGACGCCGTTGCGATCGCCGCGCGCGCGATCGCCGCCGGCGAGGCGGAGCTGATGATCGCCGGCGGTGTGGAAAGCATGAGCCGGGCACCGTTCGTGATTTCCAAAGCGCAGACGCCATTCGCGCGCGACACGGAGTTCTACGACACCACGATCGGATGGCGGTTCGTCAACCCGGTCCTCAAGGAGCAGTACGGGATCGACTCCATGCCGGAAACGGCGGAGAACGTTGCCGAAGAACGGCGCGTGAGCCGCGCCGACCAGGATGCGTTCGCGCTGCGCAGCCAGCAACGCGCCGCGGCGGCCCAAAGCAACGGCAGCCTGGCAGAGGAGATCGTGCCCGTCTCCATTCCGGCACGGAAGGGAGATCCCACCGTCGTCGAGCGCGACGAACATCCGCGGGCGACCACGCTCGAGGCGCTCGCAAAGCTCAGCACACCCTTTCGCCGTGGCGGAACGGTGACCGCGGGAAATGCTTCCGGTGTCAACGATGGCGCGTGTGCGCTGCTGCTGGCGAGTGAGGCGGCGGTCGCGCGCTATGCGCTCACACCGCGCGCACGTGTCGTCGGCGCCGCGGCCGCCGGCGTCGCCCCGCGGGTCATGGGACTCGGGCCCATTCCCGCGACGCGCCGGCTGCTCGAGCGCTTGCGCCTCGGCATCACCGATTTCGATCTGATCGAGCTCAACGAGGCCTTCGCCGCTCAGGCGCTCGCGGTCCTGCGAGAGCTTGGAATCGCGGACGATGCCGCGCACGTCAATCCGCAAGGCGGCGCGATCGCGCTCGGCCATCCGCTCGGCATGAGCGGAGCCCGCCTCGCGACGACGGCGATGTATCAGCTGCAGCGCTCCGGGGGCCGCAGGGCGTTGTGCACTATGTGCATCGGCGTCGGCCAGGGCATCGCGCTCGCGATGGAGCGGGTGTAACGGTAAGGTATCCCGTGGCGCTTGCGTGGTAGGATAAATGGTAGTATAAATTCTGGTATGACGATAGATGCGCTCACCCCGCAACAACTTGCCGCGCTTGCGACCCTGGCTTCTGCGCCGGCCCGCAAGGCGAAGACCTCAGTGACGCTTTCGAGCAATCTACTGAAAGTCATTGATCGTCTTGCCGGGTCCAACCAGCGATCGGCGTGGATCGAGATTGCGGTTCGGGCCTACGCCAGGCGAGAGCTTAGGCGCGAGCGGCGTACCCGTGAGCTCGAATTGCTGAACCGGCACGCGGGCGCGCTGAACGCGCAGGGCGACGACAGCGCAACGTACCAGGCTCCTTGGGACGCCGAGTAATTCCCGTGAATAGACAGTTGCGGCGGGGCGAAATGTACCGCGTTCGCCAGCCTCAGCATGGCGATCCCAAGAAGTCACGTTGTTTCTTGATCGTCAGCCGTCAAGAGCTGGTCGACTCGAACGCCAATCGCGTACTCTGCGCGCCCGTGAATTCGCACGGCTTCGGGCTCGCGACCGAATTGCCAGTCGGTGAGTCGGAGGGACTCAAGCACGCCTCGGTGGTCAACTGTGATCAGCTGACTCGTCTGGAAAGAAGCTTGCTCACCGACTACATCGGTAAGCTTTCGGCGGCAAAGTCATTGCTGTTGAAGGTGGCTCTGAGAATCGCACTGGGTGTCGAATGAGCGTGGCGGGCGAGGTCTCCGATATATCAGATTCGCCGAATGAACGTGGTGCAGCGGCGCTGGCCGACGTCCAGGTGACGTTCGCCGATGTCGAGGCGGCGGCGGCGCGGCTCGAGGGAATTGCGCATCGCACGCCGGTGATGACCTCGAAGACCGCTGATGCGAGGGCGGGCGGCAAGCTCTTCTTCAAGTGCGAGAATCTGCAGCGCGGCGGCGCGTTCAAGTTTCGCGGCGCCTACAACGCGATCGCAACGCTGACCCCCGATCAGCGCCGGCGTGGAGTAATCGCCTATTCGTCCGGCAATCACGCGCAGGCGGTCGCCTTTGCGGGACGACTGCAGGGCGTGGCGACCACGATAGTGATGCCGAAGGATGCGCCGGCGGCGAAGGTGACCGCGACCCGGGAATATGGCGGCGAGGTCATCTTCTACGATCGTTACAAGGAGAGCCGCGAAGAGATCTGCGCCGCGCTTGCCGCTGAGCGCGGCCTGACGGTCATCTCGCCATTCGACCACCCACAGGTGATCGCCGGGCAGGGAACGGCGGCCCGGGAGTTATTTCAGCACGTAGGCGAGCTCGATGTCCTGTTGGTGAGCCTCGGAGGAGGGGGGCTCCTCGCCGGCAGCGCGCTCTCCGCCCATGCATTGAGCCCGCGCTGCCGGGTCATTGGCGTCGAGCCGGAGACCGCCAACGACGGACAGCAGTCCTTTCGTGCCGGACACGTCATCCGCATTCCGGTGCCCCGCTCCATCGCCGATGGTGCGCTCACCACGTTCCTCGGGGAGCACAATTTCCCCATCATCCGCGCGCTGGTCCATGACGTCGTCACGGTGAGCGATCAGATGCTGATCGACGCGATGAAGTTCTTCGCCGAGCGCATGAAGATCGTCGTCGAGCCGACCGGCTGCCTGGGCACCGCGGCCGCGCTGTCGAAGCAGTTTCATCGGCCGGGTGAGCGCGTCGGGATCCTCATCAGCGGCGGCAACATCGATCTGCCGCGCTACGCGGAGCTGCTGAGCTGAGCAGAGCCGGCGCCAGCATCGGGCCGGCTACTTCGCGGGCTTGGACTTGGGCAGCGGCGCGTTAACACCGACCTCACGTCCGTCTGGGTCCTTCAACATCATCTGCAGAGCGGGCCAGTGTTGCTTCTCGAACGGATGCACCACGGTGGCACTTGACGGCGGCTTGAATTGCTTCGCGTCTGGGACGGCGACCGCCGGAACGATTTGCAGGGCATGCGTCCGCGGTCGCTCCGCGATGAAGATGTAGGGGCTGCCTGCCGAATGGAGCATCTTGCCCGAGTGATGATCGGTCTCGAACTCGAGGTGATATCCCAGGCCCTTCCAGAACGCCACCGTCTTGCCCCAGTTGTGGGTCTCGATCAGCCAACCCTCGATGCCTGCTGTCTTCATGGCTCCCTCTGTCTCTTTCGCCGAGCGTCGAGATATGCGCGCAGTGCCGCGGCGACGATGGCGGACAGCGACTGCTCGGTCTCCACGGCGTGGTGCTTGACCTCCCGAATCAACTCGTTCGGCAGGTAGACGTTGAACTGCTTGACGTCGTCAGTCACACTAGAATGCTAGCATCCTAGTGTCGATCCAGCAAATTCCAAAAAAAGCCGACCCCCTTACCACCCGCGGTCGAAGTGCGTCCTGGGGTGGCGGCCCGCGCTAGCTAGATAGCAAAAAATAGCAAACTTTGCTAATCTGGGCCGTGGAGGTGCCCTTGAACGTGTCTCTCACCCCGGAACTCGAGCAATACATCCGCGGCAAAGTGGATTCTGGCCTCTACGGCAACGCGAGCGAGGTGGTTCGTGAGGCGCTCCGTTTGCTGCTCAGCCGGGAAACCGGCACCGCAAATCGAGCGCGACGTCAGCCATCGCACATCGAGAACATCGATGCCGAGCTCAGGGCTCTCGAAATGCCGCTACGCGAGCGAGGCCTCGCGGCGCTGGCGCTGTTTGGCTCAACTGTGCGCGGCACCGCTCGACCTGACAGCGACGTCGATGTACTCGTAGACATTGCGCCGGATGTCAGCTTCAGCTTGGTCGATCTCGTGTCGGTGAAGGATTTCCTCGAGGACACGCTAGGCCGGACGGTCGATGTCGTGACACGCGAGGGCCTCGACCCCGCTATCCGTGACCGGGTGATCCGCGAAGCGCGCGCGATATTCTGATGAACAAGGATCCCAGCCTATATGTCGATCATATGCTCGAGGCGATCGCGAATATCGCGACAGATACGGCTGGCTACGACTTTGAGAGATTTCGCAGGGATCGCAGGGTTCGGCAACTCGTCGAGCGAAACCTGGAAATAATCTCAGAGGCAAGCCGCCGTTTGCCGCAGGCGGCAAAGGATGAGGAGCGTCAGATCCCCTGGCGCGCCATTGCTGGTATTGGCAACGTCATCCGGCACGACTACCACGATACGTATCCGACCGCTGTGGGAAACCTGCAGCAAGGATTTGCCGCCCCTGAAGACCGCACTCACGCGCATCCGTGCGGCGATCGCCGTCCAGAACGAGCGAAAGTAGGCCCGGCGAGCACCGGGCGCCGCTTGTGCCGCCGCTATGATAGCGCTACCATGACGGCGGACAGCTCGGGGAGGAATCGCCGGTGCGTCGATGTCGCTTGCCGTGGATCGTGCTCTGCGCCGCGTTGCCGGTAGCCGCCTCGATTGCGGGCGGTGCGGCAAGGCCGCCGCCGCCGGTGACCTTCACCGCGGAGCAGGATCACAGCAACATGATGCAGCAACTCGGCATTCAGATGCTGCGTCCGGGCGCCAGCGGCGATGAGAACGACCCGGCTCATGCCAACTATGACGAGCTGCTGGCCAATCCGTATCCGATATTGCCGGACCCGCTGCGACTCGAAGACGGAGTCGAGGTCACGACGGCGGCCATGTGGTGGCGCCAACGGCGGCCGCAGATCGTCGCGGAGCTGGAGAATGAGGTCTACGGACGGATCCCCGGGAATGTACCCAAGGTAACGTGGCACGTTACCGGTCGCGGCAAGGGCATCATCGGCGGACAGCCGATTGTTTACCGGCGCTTGACCGGCCACGTCGACAACAGTGCTTACCCGGCGATCAACGTCGACATTCCGGTGACTCTCGTTCTCCCGGCGGCGGCGAAGGAGAAGGTGCCCGTTCTCATCATGTTCTGGTTCGGGCCGACTCCGGTACCGCCGACGGAGCCGAGCGACAGCGAGCTCGGCGAGCTCAACGGCGCGCTGCGCTCGACCCTCGAGCGCTCGGATCCGGCACTGCGAGCGGTGTTTCGCGCCCACCCGGAGGCCACTCTCATTCGCCGCTCGCCGTTCTCGCCGCTGCAGCGCAATGCCGACGGCGATCCGCCTTCGATCATGGAGCTGCTGGCCGCCGGTTGGGGATTCGCGGTGCTCGATCCGACCCTGGTACAGGCCGACAGCGGCGCGGGGCTCACCCGGGGCATCATCGGTCTCACCAACAGCGGGCAACCACGCACACCCGGTCAATGGGGTGCCCTGCGCGCGTGGGCGTGGGCCGCGAGCCGCACGCTGGACTACCTCGAGAGCGATCCGGCAGTCGATGCCCATCATGTCGGGATCGAGGGCGTATCGCGCTATGGCAAGGCGGCGCTCGTGACTCTGGCCTTCGACCAGCGCTTCGCCATGGGGCTCATAGGCTCCTCCGGACGGGGCGGCGCCGCGCTGCTGCGTCGTAATTTCGGCGAGACGCTCGCGAACCTGACGGGCAGCGGCGAGTACCATTGGATGGCGGGCGACTTCCTCGCGTATGGCGCCACCAAGGCGGTTTTCGGAGCGCGCAATCCGGGTGACCTGCCGGTCGATGCCCACGAGCTGATTGCACTCTGCGCGCCGCGGCTCGTTTTCATCAGCTATGGCCTGCCGGCGATGGGAGATGCGCAATGGGTCGACCAGCGCGGCGGCTTCATGGCGGCGGTCGCGGCCAGTCCCATCTACCGGCTGCTCGGGGCACGGGGGTTGGACGTTCCGGGAAGCTACCTCACTGCGCCGTTGCCGCCCGTGAATCACGGGCTGCTCGATGGTCAGCTCGCGTGGCGGCAGGACGACGGCGGACACACTGACGCGCCCAACGTGAAGTATTTCATCGCCTGGGCGGACCGCTTGATCGACTATCACTCGGCGCGGGAGTCGTCGCCAGAATGAGCAACAGCATCATCAGAGTCTCGCTTGGCATCCTCTGCATCTGCCTGCTCGCGTGCGCCCGCGCACCGTTCGCACCTGCTTCGGCGGCGAACGAATCGCAGCTCACCTTCAAGCCGTTTCATGCCGACGGCATTTATGCTCTCGGCGAAAAGGTTGGCTGGACGGTGACGCTCGCGCCCGGCGCGGTTCCGCCCAAGGGCCGTTTTAGGTACACCATCAGGAGCAACGACCTCGATGTGGTCAAGACCGGCAGCTTCGATCTGCGCTCCGGCACCGCCACATTCGGCGCTACGCTCGATAAACCGACCATGTTGTATGTCGTGGTCGACTATCAGGCCGGTTTGCCGTCCGCGCTCTCTCCCGCCGAATACGCCGAGGTAAACCGTGACCTCGAGGTGCTGCTCGAGAAGAGCGATCCGACGCTGAAGTCGCTGCTTGCGAAGTACCCCGGTTATGAGCTGCTGCATCCGGAATTCTCCTTCAGCGCGTTCGCCGAGAATCGGGTCGCCACGCTCGGTGCGGCGGTGGCACCGACACGCCTCGAGCCGTCCGTCCCCGCGCCCGCCGATTTCGATTCATTCTGGGCGGCGCAGCTTGCCAGACTGCGCGCGATTCCGGTCAATCCGCTGCTCACGCCGATGCCGACGAGCCAGCCGGGCGTGAAGCTCTTCCGGGTGCGGCTCGATAGCGTGGGCTCGCACGTGCAAGGTTATCTCGCGATGCCCGACAGGCGGGGGAGGTTCCCGGCGCTCATCATCTATCAGTGGGCTGGCGTATATCCGCTGGACCCGGCGTGGGCCGCGGATCGTGCCGCCGAGGGCTGGCTGACATTCGATGTCGACTCGCACGATCTGCCGCCCGACCGGGGAACCGGTGTGCCTGTCGACTATTCGGCCATCGGCGCCCGCAACCGTGACACCTCCTATTTTCTCGACATGTATCTGCGCGATACGCGCGCGCTGCAGTACATCCGCAGCTCGCCGCGCTGGGATGGCCGGACGGTAGTGCTGACGGGGACCAGCATGGGCGGACAACAGAGCCTGGTAACGGCGGGGCTGAACCCGGGAAAGGTTACCGCGCTGCTGGTCAACGAGCCTGCGGGCGCCGATTCGAACGGCGACCTGCACGGTCGCCGCGCCGGCTATCCCAACTGGGACTCCAGCGACCCGCAGACGATGCGCACGGCGCTTTATTTCGACACGGTCAATTTTGCACCGCGCATCACGGCTGCCGCGCTCATCGCGATGGGTTTCATCGATACGACGGCGCCGCCCGCTGGTATCTGGACGGAGCTCGATGAGATACGCGGGTCCAGGGAGGCGGTACCGATGATTGCGTCCGCACACAACGACATCACGCCGGACAAGCAGGATGCGTGGCTGAAGCGCTCGGAGGAAGTCCTCGCCACGATCGTGCACGGCGGCCGGTTCGTGCCCAACGGGGCACTCACTCGCTCCGGCCTTTGACGGCGCGCAGGGCGGGCCGAAATCCCATTGCGACGAGTCGGCCGGCCGCGGCTGGCCAGAATGGCGCTTGCGCGGTACCGTGCGGCGATGAGTCTCTGGCCGCTGCTCGGGATCGCCGTCCTCGTCATCGGCTTCGCCGCCGGCGTCAATCCGCTCATCGCCATCGTGGCGGCGGCCCTCACGACTGGAATTGCCGCCGGACTCTCGCCGCTGCATCTCATCGCCGCGCTCGGCAAGGCCTATGACGACAGTCGTTACGTATCGATCATCTGGCTGATATTACCGGTGATCGGGTTGCTCGAGCGCGAAGGACTGCAGGAGCGCGCTCGCATGCTGATTGCGCGGGTGCGCGCCGCGACGGTCGGGCGGGTCCTGATCGCCTATCTCGCGCTGCGGCAGATCACGGTGGCGGTGGGGCTGACATCACTATGCGGGCAGGCACAGACCGTGCGGCCGCTGATCGCGCCGATGGCGGAGGCCGCCGCGGAGGTCAGCATCGGTCCTCTATCCGCCCCCACACGCTATGTCATCCGCGCCTATGCGGCCTCCGCGGACAACGTGGGCGCTTTCTTCGGCGAAGATATCTTCATCGCGGTCAGCTCCATTCTCCTCATCAAAGGGTTTCTGCAGCAGAGCGGTTTCGATATCGCGCCGCTTCGCCTGTCGCTGTGGGCCATCCCGACGGCGTTGACGGCTTTCGCGATTCACGGCTTTCGCCTCTTGCGGCTCGATGCGCGGCTCAAGCGATTGGCGGCGGAGAAATCATCCTGATCGGATTGGAGCAGGTCTACTGGCTCGCGGGCGCCATGTTTGCCGGCTTCGCGGTGCGCAGCGTCGGCGATCGGGCCAACCGCAAGCGGTTCGGCAATACCGCCTTCTGGGGCCTGCTCGCCGTGAGCTTCCTTTTCGGCTCGGAGTTGGGGGACCTCGCCAATGGAATACTGGTACTGGCGCTCACCGCTCTGGGGGCCACCGCCATGGGGCTGGGGTCGCCCAAGACCACCACCGTCGCCGAGCGCGAGGCGACTGCCAGGACCCAAGGCAATGCGGTCCTCACCCCGGCGCTGCTCATTCCGATCGTCGCCATCGCCGGCACGCTGACACTGGGCAAGGTCAGGATCGAGGGTATGCCTCTCGCGGACCCGAAACAGGTGACTCTGATTGCGCTTGCCCTCGGCATCGTCATCGCGCTGGTCGTCGCCATGTTGCGATTCAGGCCGCCGGCGCTCGCACCGGTAGAGGAGGGCAGACGCCTGTCGGATGCCATCGGCTGGGCGATCATCCTGCCACAGCTCCTGGCCTCGCTCGGAGCGGTGTTTGCGATCTCGGGCGTCGGGGGCGCCGTCGGGCGCATCGCAACGACGTGGTTGCCGCTCGGCCATCCCTTCGCCGCGGTGGTTGCGTACTGTGTCGGCATGGCGCTCTTCACCATGGTGATGGGCAATGCCTTCGCCGCGTTCCCGGTGATGACGGCCGCCATCGGCCTGCCGCTCATCGTGCACCGCTTCGGCGGTGATCCCGCCATCATGGGCTCGGTTGGCATGCTCGCGGGCTACTGCGGTACGCTGGTGACGCCGATGGCCGCCAACTACAACATCGTGCCGGCGGCGCTGCTGGAGCTTCCCGACCGCAACGGTGTGATCCGCGTGCAGATCCCGACCGCGATCCCGTTACTGCTGTGCAATATCGTCCTGATGTTTATCCTGGTGTTTCGATTCTGAGGGGGCTGCTCCGTGTCACAGACTCTCACCGCGGAAGTCGCCGCGCGCTTTGCCGCCATCGCGCTCGGTCATCTGACGCAGGAATATCCCAACAAGCTCGATCACGTGCTCACCGGTCCCCAGGACATCAAAGGGCCGCGCGCATTGCACCCTATCTTCTTTGGCAGCTTCGACTGGCACTCGTCCGTGCATGGCCATTGGCTTCTCGCCCGGCTGCTGCGCCGCTTCCCGCACGTGCCCGAGGCGGAGGCAATCCGTACGCTGCTCGATGCGCAGTTCACTGAGGTGAGGGTGGCTGGTGAGCTGCGCTATCTCGAGCAGCCCGCGACTCGCGGGTTCGAGCGCCCCTATGGATGGGCCTGGGCGCTCGCGCTGCAGGCTGAACTGTTGCGGCACGAGAGCGCCCCTGGGCGGCGCTGGGCCGCGACGCTGGCGCCTTTCGCGAAGGAGTTCGTGCGCCGCTTCGAGGCCTATCTGCCCCTTGCCACGTATCCCATACGTTCCGGCGCGCATTCGAACACCGCGTTCGCGCTGCTGCTGGCGCGCGACTATGCGGTCGCGGCACGCAGTTCCGCCTTTGCGGGGCTCTGCGCCGAGGCGGCGCTCAGATGGTATCGGGCGGACCGGGGCTGTCCCGCATGGGAGCCGTCGCAGGACGACTTCCTTTCTCCGGCACTGATGGAAGCCGCGCTCCTCGCCGATATCATGCCGCGGGAGGATTTCGCCGCCTGGCTCGCCGCCTTCCTGCCGCAGGCCACGCAGGGAGAGCCGGCGACACTCTTTACACCGGCGACCGTCAGCGACCGCACGGACGGCAAGATCGCTCATCTCGACGGCCTGAATCTCTCCCGCGCCTGGTGCTGGCGGCGCATCGTGGCCGACCTGCCGGCCGCGGATCCGCTGCGGGTGCGGGCGCAGGGCGCGATCGACGCGCATCTCGCGAGCGCCATGGGCCATATCGCCGGGGACTACGCGGGCGAGCATTGGCTCGCGACGTACGCGCTCCTCGCCCTCGACGACCTCCCGGGCGCCTGAGCCGTGCTCGCCGGCCCGGGGTAGGGACAGGTCTGCCGGGGTCACCCGGTTGAACCTCGCTTCACCCGCGGGGCACTCAATATCACCTTGTCAGCCCTGCCGCGCGAACCCGATGCGCTCCGGCGCCTTCCGCTCGTGACCTTGTACCTGAGCGAGCGCTGCAATTCCCGGTGCAAGACGTGCGATTACTGGCGCAACGGACGCGCCGATCTCGACCTCGCCGCCGTTTCACGCCTGCTGCCGAGCTTGCGCCGGCTGGGCACCCGCACGGTGGTGCTCTCGGGGGGTGAGCCGCTCCTCAATCGGCAGTGGGAGCAGATCGCCGCGCTTCTCGCCGACGAGGGGCTCGAGGTGTGGTTGTTGACCTCAGGTCTTTCGCTCGCCAAGTACGCGCGGCGGGTCGGAACGCTCTTCAGCACGGTCACGGTGTCTCTCGATGGCACCGATGCAGAGACCTATGCCGCGATCCGTGGCATCGATGCCTTCGATGTCGTATGCAGAGGTATCCGCGCCGCCTCCGAGAGCGGCGCGCGCGTCACTGTGCGAGTGACGTTGCAGCGTGCCAACTTCTGGCAGCTCAGCTCCTTCGTCGATCTGGCGCGACGCCTTGGGGCCCTGCAGATCTCGTTCCTGGCGGTGGATGTCGCCAATCCGCATGCGTTCGCGCGCCACGAGGGATTCGAGTCGGATCTTGGCCTGCGTGCCGTCGACCTCCCGGAGCTCGAGCGGCTGATCCGTACCCTGGAGCGGGATCACGGCGAGGCGTTCAAGTCCGGATTCATTGCCGAGAGCCCCGCGAAGCTGCGGCGCATCCATCAATACTTCTCCGCGGTGTGTGGACTGGGGGCCTATCCGCCCGTGCGCTGCAACGCGCCGGAGTTCTCGGCCGTCGTGGATGCTCAAGGCCGCGTCAGCCCGTGCTTCTTTATCCCCGGGCCGATTGACGCTCGGGTGCGCAGCGGGCTCGATGAGGCGCTGAATCGCAGCGACATGATGGCGCTCCGCGCCTCCATCCGCGTTGGCGGCCGCCGCGAGTGTACGACCTGTGTCTGCTCCATGTGGCGCGACTGCGCATGAGCGCCCTCTGAGCAGCGGCTGAACCGCGACGGGTGTCCGGGAGGACTCACCAGCCATGAAGCTCGCGCTGGTCGTCCCCGGGGGCGTCGATCGGAGCGGGGAGTACCGTGTCATACCGGTGCTCCTTGCGCTCATCGAGCGCCTGTCGGTGCACCACGAGCTCCATGTGTTTGCCTTGCATCAGGAACCGGACCCGGCAACCTGGAGTCTGCTCGGAGCGCGCGTTCACAATATTGGACGCCATGCCACCCGGCTGCGCGCCATACGCGCGATCGTCAAGGAGCACCACAGGGCACCCTTTGCACTCCTGCATTCGTTCTTCTCGGGCGCCTGCGGCCTCATCACAGTATCGGCTGCGCGTCTGCTCGGAATTCCCAGCATCGTGCACGTAGCCGGCGGCGAGCCTATACGCATTCCCGACATTAACTACGGCGGACGTCTTACCCTGCTGGGTAGGTTGCAGGAGCGGGTGGTCCTATCCGCCGCGAGTGCGCTGACGGCGGCGAGCTCCCGGCAGCTGGACCTGCTCGCCGCACTCGGAGCCGGAGCACGGCGAATACCCCTGGGCGTCGATTGCGTGCAGGTCTGGCCGGCTCGAGCACCCCAGCGGCGCCAAGAGGATGAGCCTGCTCGCCTGATTCACGTGGCGAGCCTCAATCGGGTCAAGGACCAGCCGACGCTGCTGCGCGCCCTGGCGCAACTAGCGCAGGGCCAGCAGGACTTCCACCTGGACATCGTCGGCGAGGATCTGCTGGCTGGGCAGATGCAGCGTCTCGCGAGCGAGCTCGGACTGACCGACAGGGTGCGATTCCACGGCTTCATGACGCAGCGGCAGCTCCTGCCGCTGATGCGGCGGGCTCACGTGCTGGTCGTCTCCTCGCGCCACGAGGCGGGCCCGGTCGCAGTCCTCGAGGCCGCTGCGCTCGGGGTGCCGACGGTCGGCACGGCCGTCGGGCATGTTGCGGAATGGGCGCCCGATGCTGCGCTTGCCGTGCCGGTCTCTGACCCGCAGTCGCTCGCCGCTGCGCTGCGCCAAGTGCTGAGTGACGAGGACCTCCGGCTGCGCCTGGCGCGGGCTGCATGGACGCGAGCCGTCTGGGAGGACGCTGATTACACCGCGCGATGCTTCGAGGCCCTTTACGAGGAGCTGACGGCGGGTCGCCCGCGAGCATCACCCCTGGCTGCCGCGCGCCGGTGAACCGTGCGGCCCCCATCGGGAACTCAATCAAGCGATGCCACGCCATCCCGAATCGTCGGTACTGCCGGTAGGCGGCCTGCTGTGCAAGCCGCGCCTGAAGGTATTGCTTTATAACCCTCGCGCCGTATTTTTCACCATGCCTCTCGCCCTGCTGGCGATCGGCTCTCAGCTCGATCCGAGCCGCTACGAGGTGGTGATCATCGATGGTCGTCTCGAGGCGGACGCGGAGCAAGCCGTTCTCGCGCAGCTCGAGGGTGCCTTGTGTCTGGGAGTGACGGTTCTCACCGGCGCCCCAATCCTGGATGCGCTGCAAATATCGCGCGCAGCGAAGCGGGCGCGGCCGGACCTGCCGGTGGTCTGGGGAGGCTGGCATCCGTCGATGTTCGGTCGCGAATGTCTGGCGGAGTCCTGCGTCGACGTGACCGTGCAGGGCCAGGGCGAGGAGACGTTCGAGGAGATCGCGCAGCGGCTCGCCGAGCGCCGCGACCTCAAGGACTGCGCCGGCTGCACGGTCAAGCTTGCGGACGGCTCGATCCAGGAAAATCCGCGCCGGCCGCTGGCGCAGATCGATCGCTTCCGCGCTCACGACTACGACCTGATTCCTGTGAGCCGCTATTTCGAGTTGAAGGGCAAGCGGCAGCTCGACTACATCTCTTCGCAAGGCTGCAACTTTCGCTGCTCATTCTGTTCCGACCCCTTCGTGTATGGCCGCCGCTGGGTCGGCCTCGAGCCGACCCGCATGGCGCTGCGGCTGAAGGAGCTGTGGGACCGATATCACTTCGACGACGTCAATTTTCAGGACGAGACCTTCTTCACGAAGCGTGAGCGCGTGCGGGCACTCGCGGAGCAGATGATCGCGAGTGGGTTGCCCGTGACGTGGGCGGCGACCATGCGCGCAGATCAGGGCGTGCGGCTGCCGGAGGACATCTGGGCGCTGTGCAAGCAGTCCGGGTGCCGCCGTCTGCTCGTCGGGGTGGAGTCCGGCTCCAATGAGATGCTCAAGCGCATCCACAAAGACATCACCATCGAGCAGGTATTCCTCACCGCGGACAAGATGCTGCAACACGACATCGCCGGACATTTCCCCTTCATCGTCGGCTTTCCGGATGAGAGCGCGGCGAGTATCCAGGCGAGCTTGGATGTTGCCAAGAGGCTGCGCTCGATGAGCCCCCAATTTCTGACGCCGATCTTCTATTTCAAGCCCTATCCCGGCAGCGAGCTGGTCATCGAGGCCGTTCGGCGGGGATACCGCCTCCCGGAGACCCTGGAGGCCTGGGCGGTATTCGACTATGTGGCCGGCGAGCCCGGTCCATGGGTCTCCAGGGAGAAATTCCGGCTGATAGAGCGCTTCAAGTTCTTTCACGAGCTCGCGTGGATGCCGGCCAACGGCGTCAAGCGGCTGCTGCAGCGACTCGCGCGCTACCGCTGCAGCAAGGACGCCTATCACTGGCCCCTCGAGATGCTCTTCAGCCGCGCGCTCGTGCCCGTGAAGAAGCTCTCCTGATGGCGTCGCGCAATCTGGATGTTGGAGTAGAGCGTACCCCCGGCGCCGCGGCGTCCCCCAGCTTTTCCGCGGCTACCCGCGCGTGCGTCAAGCTTCTGCACCTCTTCCACCGCCTGCGTGGCTTCGACCGTTACGATGAATTCATCGTCGAGCACGTATATGGCATTCCGATACTCGTGACGCCCAGCGTCTTCAACCCGAAGCGGATGCGGACCGGGGAGTTCTTTGTCTCCCAGCTGGACTCGAGTCGGATCGGGCCGGAATCGGAAGTACTGGACATGGGCACCGGCTCGGGCGTGTGCGCGGTGTTCGCCGCGAGGCATGCCCGCCGGGTCGTCGCAGTCGACATCAACGCCTCCGCCGTGCGTTGCGCGCGGATCAATGCCCTTCTCAACCGTGCCGAAGGCACGGTGGACGTGCGCCATGGCGATCTCTTCGATCCGGTCGCCGGGGAACGCTTCGACCTCATATTGTTCAATCCACCGTTCAAGGCCGGCGAGGCACGCAACGACCGGGACCGGGCCTGGCGGGCGAATGGCCTCGGGGAGCGTTTCGCCGAAGGGTTGCAGCGGCACCTCAAGCCAGGGGGCGCGGCGCTCTTGCTGTTGTCGACTTTCGGCGATGCGCAGATATACCTCGAACCGCTGCGCCGAGGCGGCCATGACGTATCGCCGCTGGCGCAGCGCCGGTACTTCGGCGAGCACCTCACGCTGTACGGGCTCACTGCCGCTACCACGAAAGGAGTGACGTGATGGCCCACGATCCGGGCACGGTGCTGCTCATCAACCCGACGATCACCAAACAGCGCAATGCGCGCTGGCCCCTCGCCGTGCTGAGTATCGCCGCGTCGCTCGAGGGCCGATACCCGTGGCGTATCCTCGACGGCAACGTGGACCGCGATTTCATTGCGACAGCGCTGCGAATCATGGCGGAGACTCCGATACGCGCCGTCGGCCTCACCGTGATGGGCGGCCCGCAGCTGCGGTCGGCGATCGCGGCCTCCAAGGCCATTCGCGACAGGTTCCCGGCCGTACCGATCGTCTGGGGCGGGGCATTCCCCACCAACTGTCCACAGGCCGCATTGAATGCTCCCTATGTCGACTACGTCGTGCGCGCGCAGGGTGAGCAGACTTTCACTGCTCTGCTGGAGCGCCTGGGCGAAGGTGCCGACAGCTCACTCGCTGCGCTACCCGGACTCAGTTGGCGGCGCGATGGACTGATCGTGCACAATGAGCGGCGCCTGTTCACGGCGGAAAGCCTTGCCGCGAGACTGCCCTACGAACTGCTCGGCGATCCGACACAGTATCTGCCGCGCAGTTACCTCGGCCGCCGCACCGCAGGCTACCAGGCAGCCCTCGGCTGCCGCTACCGCTGCACCTTCTGTGGCGTCGCGGGGATGTTTCGCGGAAAGACGGCGCTGCCGACGCCGGCGCGGCTCGAGGAAGACCTGCGCTTCCTGACCGGGCAGCTCGGCGTCGATGGCATCCAGTTCTACGATCACAACTTCTTCGATCGGGAAGTGGATATGCAGCCGCTGCTCGAGATTCTCGCCCGGCACGAGCTCTCCTGGTGGTCCTTCGCACGCTCGGACGCCATGTTGAATCTGTCCGAGCGCTCCTGGGCGCTGCTCAGGAAGAGCGGGATGCGCATGGCCTACATCGGGGCGGAATCGCCGAGCGCCTGGCTGTTGCACGACATCCGCAAGGGTACCCGCCCCGATCAGACCCTCGGCGCCATAGAAGCGTGTCGCGCACACGGCGTCATTGCGGAGCTTTCGTTCATGGTGGCGCCGCCGCGCGATCCGGAGGGCGAGACGGAGAAGACGTTCGATTTCATCCGGCTGATCAAGCGCCGTTACCCGGAAACGGAGGTGATGATTTACGTCTACACCCCGGTTCCGCCGTCACCTGACCGGACGGAGCCGGCGGTCGCGCGCTCCATCGCCGAAATGCGCGATTGCCGCGGCGAGCCCGTGGTGTTTCCCGGCACTGCCGACGAATGGGCAGAACCTGACTGGCACGCATATTGGTGCCATTCAGGCGCGCCGTGGCTCTCCGAGCGTCTTCGTCAGCGAATACGCGACTTCACGACGGTGCTGGGATGCAGGTTCCCGACGATCATGGATGTACGCGCCCCTTCGTGGGGAAAGGCCGCTCTGCGAGGACTCGCTTCCTGGCGCTATCGCTATGGCAAGTACGATCATCCCTGGGAATTGGATCTCTGGAAGAAGGTGGTACGGCTGAGAGACCCGCGCGTGCTGAGTATCTGAGGGCGACGCCGATGAGTACGACGGCAGCCATCCCCGCCGAAATCGGCCGCAGGCCGCGAGACTCGGGGCGGGACGGCACACTGCACATCGCGCACATCGGCTGTTTCAGCGATCCACGGCGACGCGTGCCGGAAGAGCTCCTGGATGCCTGGCCCACTCTCGTCGATGTGGCGGAGAGCGTCGCGGGGTGCGGGCCTCGCGTGTCGATCATCCAGGCATCGGAGCACTCACGGCGCATCGACCGAAACGGCGTCAGCTATCATTTCGTCCCATTCGGTGGCCCGTCATCGCCGCTTCGGCCGGAAAGCGCTTGCGGCAAGTTGATTCGAGAGCTCGCACCGGATGCTTTCCATGTGCATGGTCTCGGCTTTCCGGGTCATGTACTTGCCCTGGCCGCGCTCGCACCGGGCGTGCCCATTCTCTTGCAGGATCACGCCAACAGGTTGCCGCGACTGTGGCGGCGGGCGGCGTTGAGGCGCTGCGCCCCGATCGTCGCGGGCGTCGCCTTTTGCTCGCGAGACCAGGCACGACCGTTCCTGAGTGCCGGTCTGTTGGGTTCGCAAACGCCGGTGTATGAGATTCCGGAGTCCACCAGCCGCTTCACGCCCGGGAGCCAGGAAGCGGCGCGTCAAGCCCTGCGTGTCTCGGGCAATCCGCTGCTGCTGTGGGTTGGACACCTGAATGAAAACAAGGATCCTCTGACGGTGCTCGACGGGGTGAGCGAGGCGGCGCGGGAGTTGCCAGACCTGCAGCTTTGGTGTTGCTTTGGCACGGCTCCGCTGCTGCGGCGCGTTCAGCGCCGCGTCCAGTCGGATCCCTCGCTGCGCGGCCGCGTCCACCTGCTGGGACGCGTGCCCCATGAGCGCGTGGAGCAGCTCATGCGCGCGGCCGATGTCTTCGTGCTTGGCAGTCATCGCGAAGGCAGTGGCTACTCGCTCATCGAGGCGCTGGCCTGCGGCCTGCCGCCGGTCGTGACGAATATCCCCTCGTTTCGGGCACTGACGGGGGCAGGGGCCGTGGGAGCGCTGTGGGAGCCGGGCAATGCTCGCTCCCTCTGCGCCGCGCTGTTGGCGCTTCGCGCGCGCGCAGATGCGGGGCTGCGCATGGGTGTGCGGGCGCACTTCGATCGCGAGCTGTCGTTCGGCGCATTGGGCCGCAGGCTTGGAGCCGCCTACGGAGGTTTGATGGAGCGAAATGTCGCATGAGCGTCGTCACCGACATCTGGAGGGTCCTCGGGCCGGCGCAGAAGCGGCAGGTCCTCGCGGCGCAGGTGATCTCGCTGCTGATGGCCCTCTCGACGGTCATCGGCATCGCGGCGATCGCGCCCTTTTTTGCCGTGCTCGGCAATCCGCAACTGATCGATCGGTACCGGCCGCTGCATTGGATTTATCTGCATGGCGGCTTTCCCGGCAAACGCGCCTTTGTGATGGCACTCGGTATCGCCTTCATCGCCGCCGTGTTGCTGTCCAATCTGATCAATGCCCTTGGCTCGATGGCGATGACCCGCCTCGCCTCTGGAATCGCCGATCAGCTGCAAGCGACCCTTTTTGACGAGTACCTGTCGCGGCCGTATGCCTTCCATGCGCGCACGCACACTGCAACGCTGTTCAATAACATCATCTGGGAGACCCGCCTCTTCGGTAATGTGATCCTGGAAAACGTCTTCCTGATCGTGACTAACGCCGCCACCGGGGCATTGATCATCCTTTCCGTTCTGCTGCTCAACCCGGCGATCTCGCTCACGATGCTCGTCGGGCTCGCCGGCGGCTATGCCGTAATCTATTTCCGTATACGCAAGCGCCTGTTGGACCTCGGCCGGAGGCACTCGCGCGCCTGCACCGAGCAGGCCAAGGTCGTCAACGAGACTCTCGGGGCGATCAAGGAGGTCCTGCTGCTGCAGGACCGGGGGCTCTTTTCCCGAGGACTCGAACAGACGACTCGGAGTGTCTCGGAGACCGCGTGTCATATTCACCACCTCGGACACATTCCGAAGCACATCATGGAGTGCCTGGCGGTAACGGCTCTCGTCGGTATTGCTCTGCTTTTGAATGAAGACCATATGGGAGCCGGCGCCTGGCTCGGGGAATTGACGTTCGTGGCATTCGCGGCGTACCGGCTGCTGCCGATCATGCAGCAGGTCTATCTCGCCGCCGTCAGAGTCGGCGCCGCTCGGGCCGGATTTGAGCTGATTGCGCCCGATCTGCGGCTTGCGCGGGCGACGGCTGCACGTGCGGCGTCGACAGCCCCAGCGGGGGCGCAGACCGGGTGGCAAGAGCTTCCGCGAGAGGAGATCCTGCTCAAAGGGCTGTCATTCCAGTACGCGCATGACCGCCCGCCGGCGCTCGAAGGCGTCGATTTGAGCATTCCCGCCGGCGCCATCGTGGGTTTGGTCGGCGCAAACGGCTCGGGAAAGACCACCATGGTCGATTTGATCGCTGGACTGCTGACGCCGACGGCGGGCAAGCTGGAGATCGATGGCATCGAGATCAATGATGCCAACCGTGCGGCGTGGCGGTCTCGGATCGCCTACGTCCCGCAGAATATCTTTCTCCTCGATGCGAGCGTTGCCGAGAACATCGCCTTCGGTATCCCGCCCGATGAGATTGACACCGAACGGCTGATCGACGCTGCGCGCCTGGCACAGCTCGAGACCCTCATCGGGCTGCTGCCGGGAGGATTCAACCACAGAGTCGGCGAGCGCGGAGTAGCGTTGAGCGGCGGACAACGCCAGAGGATTGGTATCGCACGTGCGCTTTACCGGGATCGGGCGGTACTGCTGCTCGACGAAGCCACCGGCGCGCTCGATGAAGCCAGCGAGGCGGAGCTGATGAAAGCGCTCGGCGGGCTGCGCGGGCGATACACGGTCATTCTGATCGCCCACGGGCCGCGACTCGTGCGCTCCTGCGATGTGGTCTTCGAGCTCGAGAACGGCAAGGTCCGTGGCTGCGGATCGCCTCGAGCTCGCACAGTGCTCGGCAGGCGGCAGTGAGCCCGCCTGTGATTCGTCTGTTACCGAGCGCCCGCGGGTCGTGCGGTGATGAGTGGCTTCGGCGTCAGCACGCCGGTGGGATGGGGCGTGAGCAGGAAGTAGGGCTGTTCTCCGCCCACCGTCTCGCCGAAACCCAGGATCTGACCGTGGTCGTTGATGGCCGCCGCCTGCGCAGAACGATAACCGTCGGGTGTCAGGTCAAAAGCTCCCGTATTCGCGCTCCATATGAAGAGACGGCGCAAGTCGCACCCGGCAGGGTGATAGAATCCGACGGCGTCCGCGGCGGAATTTATTCCGACCGCGGCGCTGGGCAAATTCACGATGACCGTTGCGATGCCGTTCTTGAATACGGCTGCCATCGCTTCACCGACCGGGGGCGAGCCCCCGGCCGCCTGGCCGAGGTCGTTTATCGCATAAACGAATCCGTTCAGATGCACGGCCGCGCCCTGGCTCAGTACGTAACCGCGTTGGCCGGTGCAATGGAGTCGGCCCGTGAGGAGGCGCCGGAGGAACCCGAGAGTACGGTTGCCAACGATGGCGCCGCCGGAATTGATGGCGAAGGCAACGACGTTGGTTCCGCTTATGGGCAGGCTGGAGTAGGTGCCATTGGACCAAAGCCACGCGCTCGTTCTGTTACGCGCGGTGTGGCGGTATCCGACCACCTCTCCCTGGCTGTTGACCCCGATTGCGGCACCGCCAAGATCGCTCGGGTGCATCAGAGGCAGAACCGTGAAACGTTTACGTTCATACACAAACGGACGAGACGGCAGGTCGCCGGCCGGGGTGTGAAGGGTGCCGACGATCGTGCCGGAGCGGCTTATGCCGAACACCCGGGGTCGGTTGAAGTCGCGGCTCGGAAGGCCGGGCGGGGCACCCAGGTCGGTCAGCCCGCCTTTGAACCATTCCGCAAGCGAGACGGACCCATCGGGGTTGTTCATCCCGCCGACGACTGCGCCGGTGTTACTCAGCGCCTCGCCGCCCGTGCCGGAGAAAGGGATGAAGGGAAGCGAGGTGACGTCGTAGCGTTGAAGTGCGAAACCAGCGTACATGGTCGGGTCGAATCAATTGTCGTGCAGCGGATCCAATTCAGCGTGTGTGATGAGAATCCGCGAAATGGTTTAAGGCGCTCGCCGGCGGAAGCGTTCGTAAGGGCCAACGAGGTGCAGCAGGAACTTCCACAGGCCACGCTCGCCGTTCACGAGTATCCGCGGCAAGCGCAGCCCATCGTCCGACGCCCGGGCAATCCCTGGAAGGACGGTCACCGCGGAGGAGTAGCCGGCGCGCCGCACGCACTCGACGATATCGGCGGTGAAGGCTCCGAACGGGTAGGCGAAATGCGCGATCGGGACGCCGAGCAGATTGCGCAGTACGGCCCGGCTCTCGGCGATTTCGTGCTGCGCCACGTCCTGCGGCACCTGGTGCAGCCGCGGATGCGACAGCGAGTGCGAGCCCACCTCCATGCCGGCGGCCAGCCACTGGTCGAGCTGCTCGCGGCTCATCAGCGGCTTTGTTTCACGCACATGATCCGCGTCCCAGTGATTGTACGCCCCGAGGGCGCCGCTGACGATATAACAGGTTGCCTTGACTCCATATTGCTTCAGAATCGGCGCCGCCATTGTGAGCGTATCGGCGTACCCGTCGTCGAAGGTGAGCGCGACGCAGCCGCGCGACGTGGCCGTGCGCAGCCGCGCAATGCCTTCGCTCATGGAAACTCCCTGCAGGCCCAGACGACGCAACGCCCACAGCTGCCGCTCGAATTTTTCGGCGCTCACGTACAGCAGCTTGAAGGGCGCCTCCCGGGGCGCCTCGCCGACATTGTGATAACATAGAATGGGAAGCCGCGACATGATCCGTAGCATATTACAGGCGTCCTTGCTAAGCACGGGACGCCGACGCGCCGACGGCCTGTTGCAGCCCGCAGAGACCTGGGAAGCGCAGTATGCGGCGGGACGTTGGGACTTCCTGGCGCAGCTTCCCGAGCTTGCGCGCTTCAGTATATTGGCCGGCTACATATATCACCTCAAACCGGGCGCAGCGGTGCTGGACACGGGGTGCGGGCAGGGCGCATTGCTGGGCAGACTTCCGAGCGCCTGCTATTCGAGCTATGTCGGGATCGACCTGTCGGGTAGCGCAATCGCCGTGGCGCAAAAGCAGCAGAACGAGCGCAGTACCTTCCTCGTGGCGGACTGCGAAGAGTATTCTCCCGCGGAGAATTTCGATGTCATTGTTTTCAACGAAGTATTGTGTTGCCTACGCGATCCGCTGTGCACCGTGGAGCGATATGCGCGCTCCCTGAAAGCGGATGGCCTTCTGTTGGTGTCCTTGTGCACCGCCGCACGCGGCAGTGCCACGATACTGCGGCGACTCAAGCGCGCATATGCGACCATCGATGAAGTTCAGGTGACCGGCAACGGCGGGAAGATCTCCTGGGTGTGTGCAGCCCTGCGCCCCATTGCCGCCGTTGCGGAGCGTGATGCATGACGTGCCCGGGCGAAAGCGCCGGCTCCCATTAGGCGCCGTGCCATCGTGGCTGCAGCGACTGTGTCGGTGGTGCTCCCGACCTTCAATCGACTGAAATTCCTTCGGCCGGCAGTCGCATCCGTGTACGCGCAGACATTCACGGATTGGGAGTTGATCGTCGCCGACGACGGCTCGGATCTCGAGACCAGGCAATATCTTCAGAGCCTCGCGAATCAGCCGCGCGTCACCGTTGTGTGGCTGCCGCACACCGGCAGGCCTGCGATCGTCCGCAATGCGGCCCTGCGCAGGGCGGTCGGCGAATATGTTGCCTTCCTGGACTCCGATGATCTATGGGCGCCCGCCAAGCTCGATCGGCAGATCGAAACACTGCGTGCCCGGGCCAGCTGTCGCTGGAGCTACACGGGGTTCTTGCCGGTCGACGCGCGCGGCGAGTTCCTGCTGGAGGGGACTCGGCAGCCATGGTGGGTACCTTACGAGGGCGACATTTTCGAGCAGGTGGCGACTGGCCGCGCGGCGATCAGGACTCCCAGCGTGCTGGCAACGCGGCAGCTGATTGCGCAGGCGGGCGGATTCGATGAGGCGATGTCATCCGCCGAGGACTATGACCTGTGGATGCGGCTCGCCCTCTCGAGCGAAGTCGCAATCGTCGACGAGCCGCTCGTCCACGTTCGGCATCACGATGAGAATCATAGCCGCGAATGGGAAAGCGCTTTCGTAGGTCGGGATCGCTCGCTCAGTCTGGGCCAGGAGCTGGTCGGGCCCCGCCGGCGCTCCCTGTTGCGCAAGGAGCGCATGAGAAATGCGCTGAAGCTCGCCGCGACCCACGCAAAACTTGGCGCTCGAGCCGGCATGCTGCGCGCGCTGTGCAAGAGCGCTCCGTTCAGCTGGGTTTATCCGCAGTGGTGGCTCGGTGCCTTGAAGGCAGTACTTCGGCTGCACGCGCCTCGCCCCCTGCTCGAGCTCTATCAGAGCCACCGGCGCAAAGCGTGATGATCCCAGGTCAACACACCTGGCCGTGAACATTTCCTGTAAGCCATGGACGGATAGGACCCCGCCGCGGCGGATACTGGCGATTCGCCTGCAGGCGCAGGGCGATGTCGTGATCACGCTCCCTTACCTGCAATGCCTGCGCAACTCCATACCCGTCGATGCGCGCCTGGACTTCCTGACCAGGAAGGAGGTCGAGGATATACCTGCGAATCTCGATCTCTTCGACCATGTGTACAGTATCGGCGGAGGGCGAGATCGAAGGCGACAGTTGCTGAGCGCCTGTCTGCTGTTGCCGCAATTGCTCATGCGGCGGTATGACGTCGTCATCGATCTTCAGAACAGCACTCTCAGCAGAATCGTGCGAACTATCCTGCGGCCCAGGGCATGGTCCGCCTTTGACCGGTTCTCTCCCCGCTCGGCGGGGGAAAGAAACCGCCTGACCATAGAGGCGGTGGGCCTGGGAACCAACCAGCCGGACAACCGCCTGCAATTTCGACGATCGTTCGAGGCGACACCTATCTTGAAGAGTGTAGGTCCGACCGATCGGCTGGTCGTGCTGAACCCGGCCGGAGCTTTCGCCACGCGCAACTGGGAGATGCACAAGTACGTCCTGTTTGCGAGGCAGTGGCTGCAGCGATGGCCGGATACGAGGTTCCTTGTCCTGGGGACATCGTTCATTGCGGAAAAAGCGAACTTTCTGCAGAGTGAATTGCGAGAGCGCGTCATTAACCTGGTCGGCCGGACTACGCCTGCAGAGGCATTCTACCTGCTGCAACGTGTGACATTGGTATTGTCGGAAGATTCAGGTCTCATGCACATGGCATGGGTCTCGGGCACGCCCGTAGTGGCTCTGTTCGGCAGCTCACGCGGCGATTGGTCGAGGCCGCTCGGGCCGCATAGTCTGGTCCTGGATTCGTCCGACCTGCCTTGCGGAAATTGTATGCAGGCGACATGCCGGAGAGGGGATGTGCTTTGCCTCACTCGGCACACCGCTGAAGACGTCTTTTCTCACGCCGTCTCTTTACTCAATCGGAGTGGGCTTCGGGAGCGACCCCGCTCCGGAGCCTCCTCTTAGACCGGCGCATGCATTCAGATCATGGTGCGATGGAGGGGTCGTCGTGCGCGGACTCGGCCGTGGCACCCCTCTTCATCGTCGGCTCCGGCCGTTCGGGCTCCACACTGCTGCGCCTGATGTTGGCCTCGCACTCGCGTATCGCCATACCTTCGGAAACCTGGTACCTCACCGCCTTGCTCGCGGAGTTTCCGCTCGACAGACTCCTTCAGGAGACTGAAACTGCCGCGGCTGTTGCGATGATGACGAGCTACTTCACCTGGCCCGATATGAAGCTCGACGCCGCGGAATTTCGCTCTCGGGCAGCCAATTTGCCCAGAGTACGCTTACGCGATCTCGTGGAGATAGTCTATCGATGGCACTTGGAGGTCGAAGGCAAGAGCCGGTGGGGAGACAAGACGCCGGCTTATATCGAGATAGTCCCGGCGCTTGCCGCCATGTTCGACGATGCGAAATTCATTCATCTGATTCGCGACGGACGCGATGTGGCGAAGTCATTTCAGAGGCAGGGTTGGTACGGACCCTGGATGCATGGATATGTAAGAGAATGGCTACGGGCTGTCGAGTTGGATCGGAAGCTCAGCAACACGCCGCTGAATGAACGAATTCTCCGCGTTCGTTATGAAGATCTGGTGCTGCACCCGGAGGCGACGCTGCGCAGGATTTGCGCTTTCATTGATGAAAAGTTCGAGGATCAGATGCTCGTCTGGCGCGGAAAGATCGATGAGGCGATACCGGACCGGGAGAAGAAAGCTCATTCGAGTTTGGGCAGGGACATGACTTCGGCCGACGTCAGTCGATGGAAGCGGGAAATGACTTCTCGAGAGGTCTTCGTTGCGGAGGCGCTCATCGGAAAGCAGCTGAGCCATTTGGGATACGAATGCCGGTACCGAAGCAGGCTATGGGGTCCACTATTCGCTGCAACCCGGATTTATTGTCGGACGGTATTGCCCGTCATTGGACTGCAACGCAGAGTTTCAAGTTTCGTGGGGCGCCGGCTCCGGCGCGGCATCAAGTAGGGACGAGTGACGAGTCATGCCGGGCCGGCGCCTCGCCGATAACCAGAGTAAAGGTCTGAATGAAGTGAAAATCCCTGCGATGCAGCGCGTATGACGGGTGCATCGGGTCGCAAAGCCGGCAGAGCTCGGTGTAGTCCTCACTCGTGAGGTACGGTCGCAACCGCTCGCCCCACGTCCCGCGATAAATTGCCTCGAGAAGGTAAGCCTCGTCCGCCGGTCTCAAGGGCGCGGTGCGCTCGATGATGAAGGTGCGCGCCGTAACGTGAGCAAGCCCGGCCAGGTGCATCCACTCGAGGAGATGTCGGACGTGGCGCAGGTCCGATTCCGTCAGGCCATAGCGGGCCTCGTAGTACCGACGCACCGCCTCGTTCGTCAGGCGCTCCAGGCGCGCGTCCCAGGCGAAGTGCTGATCGGCAAGCAGCGAGCTTTGGCCGATCGCGATGCGACCGCCGGGGCGAAGCAGTCCTGCGAGGGTGCCGATGCCCGCAGACGGGTCGCGCAGGTGGTTGATGGTGTTGACCGACCAGATGAGATCGAAGCTCTTCGCTGCAAGGGGGGGGCGCGTCAAGTCTTCCTGCAACACCTGAACGGAGTCCGGTGCCGCGCCACGCGCCACGCGCACGTGCGCCGCCGAGAGATCCATGCCCACGACGCTGCCGGTGGGCCGCACCGCGTCGTGAAGCCATTTGAGCGCCTCGCCGGTGCCGCAGCCTGCATCGAGAACTCGCATGCCTGGTTTGAGCGCGAGGCCGGCGATGGCGAGCCGCAGCTCCGGTTCAGCGAACGCATTGAAGAGCTGCAGCTTTCGTGAGTAGTCGCGCTCAGGCGTATCGCCCAGAAGTCCACAGGGATGGGCCGGATCGGTGGCGGACGCCATGTCGATGGAGCTCGGCAATCGGTGGTTCATACAGCGTCCCGAGTCGCAAGTGATATATTCACCTTACACCCGAGGTCCGCCGATATGACGCCGCCCACTCACGCCGCCATGCCTGATGTATCCGCCGACCCCTTCGGGGAGCGCCGGCGAGGGGTGCGCCGCGCGACATTGCAACTTCTTGGTGCGCGGTTCGTGTTCGAGAGCGAGAGCGAGGAGCTCATGCGTGTGGTCGACTGGGCGTATGCAGGCTTGCCGCGGCACACGCTGTCGGCGCGTGTGCCGAGCCTCGCGGTCAAACTCGTGCTGGGTGGCAAAGCGGGCTTGCGAAACCCGGCCGAGCCTGCGCCGCTTGCCACATCGTCCGGGGTTGGATTCTTCTGCGGTGCGAGCCCGAAGACCAGCATGGCCGCAGTTCACCCGTCGGGACACGCTGCGCTGGTCGTCGTCGAGCGTGAGCTGCTGCGGTTTCCGTATCACCTGCGCTACGAGCTCATCGAGTTTGCGGTGTTCACACTGGCGGCGCGGACGCAGAATCTCATGCCTTTGCATGCGGCCTGTGTCGGCATCGGCGGACGCGGACTGCTGCTCCTCGGCGCGAGCGGCGCGGGCAAGTCGACCGCAATGCTGCATTGCGCGCTCGCAGGCCTGGATACGGTGTCGGAGGACAGCCTGTTCGTGACGCCGGATACGCTGCACGCAACAGGTGTGGCCAACTTTCTGCACATTCGTCGGGAGTCGCTTCGCTTTCTGTCGGCTCGGGAGGCGGCTCGGCTGCGGCGGTCTCCGGTAATACGCCGCCGCAGCGGCGTCGAGAAGTTGGAAATCGACCTGAGGCAGCCGCGGTTTCGTCTCGCGCCCCGGCCGGTCGAGCTGGTGGGCGTGGTGGAGCTTTGCCCGCGGGATGGTGGCGCGGGAGCGTCTCTGACCGCGGTCGGGTCGCGCAGGGGCCTTGCCCGTCTGCGAGACACCCAGCCGTACGCCGCGAGCCTCCGGGGCTGGCGGGTGTTCTCGCGGGCCGCCCGCCGCCTGCCGGCCTTCGAGCTGCGCCGTGGCCGACATCCCAACGATACCGTGGAGGTCTTGCAGCAGCTCCTGCGGGAACTGCCACCCCGCGGCAGCTGACACGCTCATCCCTGTCGATGACATCAGTTGTGCCGGCCCGGAAGCCATCATTCTCCATCCGCCGCTGGGAGTAGGTGCCTCGAACCGCGCTGATTGTTCACTTTGAACCGGAAGCCCCCGTGCGCGCGACTCACACGCAGTGGATACGAGGAGAGATCATGACCCTTCCGCGAGGTATCTTTGCGGGGCTGCTCTTGTTGGCGGTTCTCCTCGGCTCGCGCGCCTACGCTGAGCCGTATCTCGCGGTCCGCATGGGCCTGAAGTGCGAGGCCTGCCATGTCAATCCGACCGGCGGCGGCCTGCGCACCGACTTCGGTGACGTGTTCGCGCAGACCACGCTTCCGGCGCACCCGATCCAGGGGGACTGGGGTCTTTGGACCGGGGAGATCAACAAGTTCCTGCGGGTGGGCGGCGACCTGCGCTACGACGCTACGGCCACACAGACGCCGGGAGCGAAGACTGTGGATGCATTCCAGATGCAGCAGACTCGGGCGTATCTCGAGGCTCAGGTCATTCCGAATCGACTCCTTTTCTACGTCGATGAGCAGATCGCTCCGGGCACTGCGATCAATCATGAGGCCTACGGCATCTACTGGTCGGCTGCGCACGATTGGTACGTCAAGGCGGGACGGATGTATCTGCCGTTCGGCTTCCGATTCGAGGATCAGACCGCCTTCAAATACGATGTCACCAGCACCTCCATGTATGAGCCCGATGACGGCGCCGAGTTTGGGTGGCTTCGAGGCCATTGGGATGCTCAGGTCGACGTGAGCAATGGCACCTTCGCCGCGGCGCCCACGGGCCAGGGCAAGGAGTATGGCCTGCAGCTGAGCTATGTCGAGTCGGCCTGGCGAGTCGGCGTCGCCGCCAATGACGATGATGATCCGCTCAACAGAAGGCACATCTATGGAGTTTTCGCCGGAACCCGCACCGGCCCGATCGTGTGGCTTGCCGAGGTGGACGAGGTCGAGAACGAATTCGCACCCCAGCAGGGCCAGACTCAGACGGCGGGGCTGGTCGAAGGCGACTGGCTCATCGCGCCCGGCAACAATCTCAAGCTCACATTCGAGCCCTACGACCCCGATCGGGGCGTGCCCGACAATGGCCGCAGCCGATGGAGCCTGGTGTACGAGCTGACGCCGATACAGTTCATGCAGATACGAGCCGGCTTGCGCGATTACAACGGACCGCGTGGCGTCGCGGCCGAGAACGAGAGCCTCTTGTTCGTTCAGCTGCACCTATTCTTCTAACGTCTCGCCATCACGATGAGGAAGTGATCGCCGAGGCTTCTCAGCACGGGCCAGCTGCCGGTGCGCCGGTCAAAGCGCCACAGCCGCTCAAACCACGCGGGATGACGGTCCTTGACCCATGTCATGTAGGGAGGTGGGGCGAAGAGACAGAGTGCGCGGCAATGGACGAGCGCGAAATCCCGCGCAAACCTCTGGTACAGCTCCATGGGCGTCCAGTAGCGAGTCCATACGGTATGCCCGTTCATCCTGACGGGCGTCATCCCGCGCGAGAAGCGTACGCGGAGGCGCGTCCAGTCCGCGCGGGAAGCATAGCAGGCGATCTCCCACGGGCACCAGCGGCCGATCACCGTGAAGACCAGATGTCCGCCGGTTTTGACGAGCCGCGCGCACTCGCTTGAGACCGGGGCCAGGTCCGGCAGACAATTGAGCGGGCCCAGGTTGGAGTAGATGCCGTCGAAAAGCGCGCTGCCCTCGAGCCGCTCGAGCTGATGCGCGCCGATTGCGGCCGTGCGGACTCTGTCGCCCAAGGCGGCTGCCGCCGCACGTGCCCGAGTCCTGTCGACCATGCGGGGCGACCAGTCGGTTGCCATCACCCTATGGCCGCGCTCCGCCATGCGCACCGCGTCAAGCCCCGTGCCGCAACCGAGATCGAGTAAGTCGCATTCCCGCGGGAAGGTGCAGTCGAGCCAGCGCCACATCTCGTGGCGCATGTCCTGAATCAGAGCGTTGTTGCCCCTGGGCCCGTCGTAGTCGGCCGCGACACTGTCGAAGGCGATGCGCGTATCGTCCAGGGCATCCATCATGAAGGACACATCAACATGCCCGCGAGAGCGCCGCGCGAACCGGTTGCAGGGTCTCTGTCCGTGTCGGACGCGAACACAGCCATTGCAGGACGCGTCGAGTCTGCGACTGCCGATGCCACTGCGGCTCCGCGGACCAGGGTCCGGTTTTCGACAGTACCTCCATCTGCGCGCGTTGCCGCCGGCTGGGGAAAACTCGCGACCTCACATAACGCAGCGCCTGCGCCGGCGAACGGGTCCAGATGATTCCCGGTATCGGATCGATGTAGAGGTGCGAGTAGGAGAAGTCGGTGAGCTTGCGCCGGCGCGCGGTTTGGCGCAGGACCCAAGGACAACCGCGCTCGAGGTCGGTCAGTACGCCGCGTGGGATTGCACGCGGAAAGTAGCGTGCCGTGAGCATGAGGGCCGGTGCAGCCCACCAGAAGCGCCGATTGGCGCCGTGCAGGCGCACGAGATCCTCCCAATCCGCATCGCTCATGTGGCGCGCGAGGCGCGAGATGTCACAGAGTTGAATCAACCTCAAGCCACGATGGGTCATGGTCCCCGCCGCATGCGCCAACACGTGTGCCATCAACGCTGCAGCGCGGGGATACGCGTTGATGCCTGGTTGGGCATGCGGCGGGAAGACGATGTCCGTCAGGTCTGTCGGGGTGAGCGGCAGACGCTCGCTGATCCTGTGATGCAGGTCAACCTTGATCGGGTTGTCGGTGTGCTCCCCGAGCATGGCGTGCCGCGCGGCGCCCACCGGCTCGAAGCCCTGGTGCTTCCAGGTGGTGCCGGCATCGCAATAGCTCAGGGCAAGCAGTACGGCCACCGCCGTTTCGGCGTCAGCAGGCTGCACGAGCAGGTCAAGGTCGGCCATCGGCCGCTCGCCCGCGGCATACACGCCGGCCATCTGCAGCGCCGCCCCTTTCAGGGCGACGACGGCAATACCGGCGCTGCGCGAATGCTCGTCGATCGTCGCCAGGAGCTCTGAGATGCGCTGTTGCCGCAGCAGGGTATGCTGGCGCTGCTCGGCGAGAAAGCTTGCCCAATGCGGTGGTCCTTGCCAGCGAAGCGCCGCCGCGAGGAGCGGTGATATGCCGTGCATGGCTGCCACCGCCGGCGCGAGCCGCCATTCGAGCTCGCTCCAGGCGGGGGGCTCGGCACCGGGGTCGGCGAGCCCGGTGGCGAGCGACTCGGTGATGCGATGCAAGGCCGTCTGCACGACGGCGATCGGCGGTATGTGGTTGGGATCGTTTGACATGGCGTGCACTCAAGGCAGCCCGATGGCCGATGCAGCCGTGTCCGCAACCCTCGCGGGCGTCGTGTTGAGAAAGCTCTCCTGCCGGGCCAGGAGGCGATCCCAGCGGCGCCGCAGCGCGCTGCGCGCTCGTCCGCTACCGTTGCGAAGGGCCTCGTGTTGCATCGACAGCCGCACCTGCTCGTGCAGCAGATCGCGCACCTCACGGTAGAAAGGCGTCGTATACGTGCCGGGGAACATCATGGCGAGCTCGCCGCTCGCCTGCCAGTGGGTTTTCTTGCCCAACTGCGCGCTCACGAGGTCGTGGAACCTGGTGCCGGGCAGAGGATAGGCCACGCTGACTCCGACGTCGTCGGGGCGCGCCGTCTCGATGAGATCGCGTGTCGCGAGAATGTCAGGCAGCTCCTCGCCGAGGTAGCCGAGCTGGATGAAGAACCCCACGCGGATGCCGGCGGCGCCGAGCGTCGCCCGCGCGGTATGGATCTCCGGGACCCGGATGCCCTTGTTCATGGCATCGAGCACGCGCTGGCTGCCGCTCTCCGCGCCCAGCCACGCCTCCTGACAGCCCGCCGCGCGCAGCGCCGCCGCCATGCGCTCGCTGACGAGATCGGCGCGCGTCTGGATGGTGAAGGGAATGCCGCCGCCCGAGGCTGCCAGTACTGCAGCGAATTCGTTCACCCAGTCGACGCGGAAGCCGAAAATGTCGTCGGCAAACCAGATGTGGTCCGGAGCAATCTCGCGCTTGATGTGGATCATCTCCGCCGCGACTTCGGCCGCGGGGCGCTGCAGATAGTGATTGCCCCAGATCGGCTTCGCGCACCAGGCGCAGCGGAAAGAGCAGCCGCGGGAGGAGGCCATGTTGAGACTGAAGCGGCCGTGCGCGCGCCGCCAGATGGTGCGGTAGAGGTCGACATCGATGAGATCCCAGGCGGGCGCCGGGAGCTCTCCCCGTGCCGGCGGGATGGATACTCGCGACCGCCGGCCGGGTTTCCGCTCGGAGCCGCAGCCGGCCACGCCCACGACTCCCTCGATGAGCTCTGTGCCACCGATCGATGGGTTGCCGTCGAGTCGTTGCAGCAGGACCTCGAGCGCTTCGATGCCTTCGCCTGCGAGAACGGCATCGGCTCCGGCTGCCAGGTAGGCTTTCGGGTCGTCGGTGGCGTCGGAGCCGGCGGCGATCACCCGCGCGCCCCCTCGTTTTGCGAGGACGATCATCCGGCAGGCGGCCTCGCGCATGCGCTCGAGGCACATCTTGGTCAGGAAATTGTAGTTGTCCTCGTATAGCAGCACGAGCTGCGGCTCGAGCCTGTGCAGCTTGCTTTCGTATTCGCCCAGGCCGTCCGCCAGCATCGCATCGAAGAACTCCACCCGATGCCCGAGAGCCCGCAGCCGGGCGGCGACCTGCAGGGTCGCGAGCGGAGGATAGGGCTTTGCGCGCAGCCACTGCTTGGCGTCGAGGCGCAGGAAATAGGAATGGCCCAGCAGTATCGACAGCATGGTGCCGGTAAGTGCTCCACGGGTAGCGTCTGGTTCAGCTTTACCCCCTGCGGGTTTGCAGGTACTTGAGCGAGCCTTCCCGGAGCCTTATCGGGCGGTGGGGATGGGGCTGAACCCCATGGACTCCTGCAGCCGCGTCGCGGGCGGATCACCGACCTCGCAGCCCGTGCGTGCGAGCGCGTCGGCCACGGCTGCGCAGGCGTCGACGGAAGTGAAGACGCCCGCGGGTGTGGTGAGCTGCCGTGAGCTGCGCGTCAGAATCTGCTCCACCCGCGCCTGCGGCATCCGCCGGCCGTCAGCCAGCAGCAGCGCCACGATCCCGGAGACTTCCGCCGTCGCGAGGGAGCTGCCGGAGGCGAAATCGTAGTGGCCGCCCGGCACCAGTGTCAGGATGCCGTGGCCCGGGGCGAGCAGGTGCCGCGAGACATTGGCGACCGCGTCCTCGGCGGACTGCACGCCGAGCACCCCGGGAATGTCGACCGGAAAGGCGTTGACGAGTCCACTGCGCGCCGGCGCGACCGCGCCGACGTAGATGATTCCGTGCTGCATGCCGTAACGGATCAGCCGTGCGAGCAGCGGATCGGGCGGCCCGGCCAGGCTCAGGTTGACCACATCGGCCCGTGCGGTGATGGCGGCCTGGAGGGCTTGCGCCAGCGTGAAGCTGTCACAAGCCGCTTCGGCGGCATTGTGCGGCAGCGGCCAACAGGCCTTGAGAGCTATCAGGCGCGACTTCGGGGCCACGCCCAGCACGCCGAGTCCGCCGTCCGCGGTCGCCGCGATCACGCCGGCGACTTCCGTGCCGTGTCGGTCATCCGTGAATTCATCGCCACCGGCAACGAAGTCGTTCAGCCCGACGATGCGACCCTGGAGATCGGGATGGCGGTAATCCACTCCGGTGTCGATTATCGCGATCCGGACGGCGGCGCCTTGTGAGAGCCTGTGCGCCTGCAGTACCTCGAGCTCCCTCAGGTTGGCCTGCAGGTGGAGGTACGGTTGCTTATCCGCGGGAGGTGGAGGGGGCTCGGCGCCGGCGCCTGCGCCGGAGTCCGTCTCCGCGGTGAATTCGTTGAGCGGCTGCACCGACTCGACGCGCGAGTCGTGCGCCAGCTGTGCGATCACGGTCGAGCGTTGAGTCAGATCCGGCAGGCGCACGACGATGCAATGCACCCGCAGGCTCTCGATGGGCCACGCTGAAACCTCCCGCAGCCTGTAGTCCCGCTCCAGCGAATGGACGGTCGCGCGGGCGCTTGCGCTGACCTGATACAGGCTCACGCCGCCATAGCCTCGGGGCGTGGAGGCGGGCGTCGCGATGACGGGGCCCGGATCATTCCGCACGGTTATCACGACGAAGCGTGCCGGGTCCGTTCTGGCCAGGGCGGGCAGCGCTGGAGAGCGCAGCGCATCCTGACGCAGCGCGCAGCCCGCCAGGATCCCCAGGACCGCCAGCGGCAGAAGCTTGAGCGGGGTTGCCCTCACGTCAGCGCACGCCCGCCTGAACCGGTTGCGCGAAGAGGATCGCCGGGTTGGCGCGTAAGGCCGCGATTCGTCTTTCGAGCGCCGCGTTGGACTTTGGCGGTGGCGCAAAGCCCAGCGTATAGACATTGCCATCCGCCGGGCCGTCGATGATGTGCGCGCCGGCCCCTTGCAGTACCGTCTGCAAGGCTCCTACCGTGAGATCCGTCCTGAAGAGAACGCGAACCCGCGGGCCGGAGTCGTATGCGGGCGATTCGGACGTGAGCGTCACATAGCGGGCGTGACTGGCCACGGTGCCGGATGAGTGCCACATCCAAGCGCCGAGGCCGATCGCGAACGCCTGCAGGACCGCCGCGGCGGCCAGCCAGCGCACCGCTGGCGTGGTACGCCGGATGGCGTATGCCGCCTGCGCGGGGAAGGGCCTGGCGGCAGGCTCGGGCGGCTCTCTGCCGGCTTCCGTGTTCTGAATGCGGGTGAGCAGCTTCTGATACGAGGACTCCGCCGCGAAAACGAGCGGGCCCTCCGTGCGCATCGCCTGACACACCCGCAGCTGCTCCTCGTACTCCGCGCGGCACTCGGGGCAGGACGCGATGTGTTGTCGCACCAGCGGCTCGGCGTCCTCAGGAAGGGATCCGTTGGCGAGCCAGGGAATGACGAGCTCCGCACGAGAGTGCAGTGTGGAGCGTGGGAAGCGCAGTTTCACTTAAGGATCTCCGATTCAAGCGGGGCCCGCCAGGGTAGTGAGCAGGGTCCGCAACTTGCGCCGCGCATGGAACATTCGAGTCTTCACGGTGTTGACCGGACACTCCATGATGGAGGCGATCTCCTCGCACGAGTGGCCGACATGGTAGGCGAGCTCAATCACCATCCGTTGCTCGGTGGGCAGGCGCTGCAGCGCCACGTCCATCCATTCGGTGAGCTCCTCCTGTTTCGCGGGCTCATCCGTGCCCACTTCCGCCGCGACATCGATATCCGGGGGTGGAGGCCCCGCGTAACGCAAAGTTTTCAGTCCCCGCCGATAGGCAATGCCGAGAATCCAGGTGGACACCCGCGACGCACCGCGAAAATCGCCTGCATGCTGCCAGACGACCCAAAAGGTGTCGTTGATGATCTCCTCGGCAAGCTCATACCGGGTGGTGAGGCGCATCAGAAATCGCGCCAGCCGCCGGTGATAAAGGAGATAGAGCTCCTTCATCGCCGCGCTGTCGTGGTCGGAGATCCGGGCGAGCAGCGCGCGTTCGCGCTCCTCGGTCGAGGGACCGCTTGCGGATCTCGAGTCCTTCTGGGCCGACTTCATCACATTTTCTGCCTGGTGCGCTCCCGCCGCAGGGTAAATGGCGAGCATGCCCGTGTGTACCTTGGGCTGCTCCGGGGGGTTCATCCCATCGGGATCAGAAGCTCCACAGTATCGTGGCCGAGACTCGCCCACCCGCCGATTCCGGCCCGAAGAGCTCTACCGCGCGGTCCGCCGTGTGGAAATAAGTGAGATCGAGCTCCACGGGCCCCGCCTGATGGGTGAGGCCCAGGCTCCAGAAGCTGTATCCGGTGCCGAAGGGGTCGGCCATCCGATCGTAGCCCGCTCCAGCCTCGAGCGATAGCCAGGAGACGACCGGCTGGCGCCATTCCAGGCCGTAGCTCAAGGCGCTGCGGTCCTGTCGGGTGCGAAACGACCCTTCGTACGGCAGGTAGCGCAGCGCATCCGGGGTCCAGGCAAGGGTGAGATAAAGGTGATCCATGACGTCCCAGCTCGTCCCGAGCTGGTCGTAGTCGTAGCGATGGCCGGACAGGTGGGCATTGCCGTAACCCCCGCCGGGGAAGGCGTAGTGGGTATAGATAAGGGTGGCGTTCAGATCGGTGTTCAGCGCCAAGGTATAGCCGGCATAGGCATCCAGCTCCTTCGCCGACCCGCAGCGCGTGCCGCTCACGCCCGCGGAGCCCCATACCCCGGCAAAGGCAGTCCAGCCGGACGCTCCGAGCTCGCGAAGATGCGCGTCCGCTTGTGCGGCCGGGTGCCCACAGGTCTGCGAGACGCCCCGATAGACATCATCCGCGGTAAGCGCCAGGGAGCCGCCTGCGTCGACGGCGCCCGCACAGGTCGCCGGCCAGAGCTGCAACAAACACGAGGCGGCCAGTGCCGCGGGCCCCAGAGCGCGCATGGGGTGGCATCTTGCACTGTTTCCGCTGGGCGGGGAATCAGTGGAGGTGCATTTCGAGCAGCGTGCGCATCGGGATCATGTTCTGGTTCATGTGATACATGACCCAGATCGAGCCGAAGAAGATGAGTGAGACGATGAGCACGCCGAAAGCGAGGGCGAGCGCATTGTTGGTATTGTCCGGCGAAGTGGTGAGGTGCAGGAAGAAGACGAGATGCACTCCCACCTGCGCCATGCCGAAGACGATGAGCGCCATCACGATACCCGGCCCGTAGATGACGTGCTCGTCGAGCGCCCAGAACGAAGCGGCGGTGAGCGCCGCGGCGAGCGCCAGCCCGAGGAGATAGCCGCGCAGCTCCGAGCCCAGGGTGGGGGGCTGCTCCCCGGAGGGAGGCGCACCGACGACGTGGTCCTCGCCGACATGCGAGCCGAGGTCGTATTCATCGAATTGCTTGGGATCGGAGCTCATTGGGTGATCGTCCCGATGAGGTAGACGACAGTGAAAATGCCGATCCAGATGATGTCGAGCGCGTGCCAGAAGAGCGAGAAGCAAAGATACCGGTAGCGAATGCTCTGTTTGAAGCCCTTCGCCGGAAACTGCGCCATCATCGTGCCGAGCCAGAGAAGCCCCGCGGTCACGTGCACGCCGTGACAGCCTACCAGCGCGAAGAAGGATGTCAGGAAGGCGCTGCGGGTCGGACCGTCGCCCTGGGCCACCAACCCATGGAACTCATGGGCCTCGAGTCCGAGGAAAGTGAGGCCGAGAAGTCCGGTGATCGCCAGAAAGATCTCCGACCAGAGGAGATTGTGTCGCGCGACCGCGAGGCTCGTCATCCCGCAGGTGAAGCTCGAGAGCAGCAGACACGCGGTCTCCGCCGCCGTGACGTGCAGATCGAAGAGCTGCTGCGGTCCGGGGCCGCTATTGCGCGCGTGGATCAGCACCGTGTAGGTGGCAAAGAAACAGGAGAAGAGAATGACGTCGGAAAGGATGAAAATCCAGAAGCCGTAGCCGACGACGATACGCTTCGGCGACGGGCCGCCGGCACCGTGGCCGGTGTACTCCGGTACGCCCGCCGCGGGCGCGTGCCCGATATGGTAGGGATCGCTGCCGGCGCGCAGCGCGCCCTCGGGAGCGCTCACGGGGCGGACTCCCGTTGCGACTCCCGGCGCAACTGCCGGTGCTGCAGTGCCGCGCTGCGCGCGGCACGGTTGGCGCGATCGAGACGGGCCACTTCCTCGACCGGAATCAGCTCCTCATCATGATCACGCCAGGCGAACACGACGAACGTGGCGTAAGCGCCGACGAGGCCGAGCAGCACCAGCCACCAGATGTGCCAGATGAGCGCGAAGCCGGTGACGACCGCGAGGAATGCGGTGACGAAGCCTGTCGGGCTGTTGCGCGGCAAGTGAATAGGCTCGTACCGCGGTTCCGGCCGGGTGAGCTGCCCGATCTCGCGTGCGCGCTCCTTCATGTCCCAATAAGGCTCCTGGTCGGTGACATCGGGGAGCACCGCGAAGTTGAACGGCGGCGGCGGCGAAGCGGTCGACCACTCGAGATTGCGTCCGTCCCAGGGATCGCCGGTGACGTCACGCCGCTGCTCACGCGTGCGTATCGAGACGACTATCTGCGCGATCTGGGCAACGATGCCGAGGAGGATGATGACCACACCCACTTCAGCGACGATCAGCCACGGCCGCCATTCCGCCACATCGTAGTGCTGCAGCCGCCGGGTCATGCCTTCCAGACCGACGACGTATCCTGGGCCCCATGCGACCCAGAAACCGATCAGCCACAGCCAGAAGGCCCACTTGCCCAGCCGCTCATCGAGCGTGAAGCCGAACGCCTTCGGGAACCAATAGATGTACCCGGCGAACACCCCGAACAGCACCGCGCCGATGATGACGTTGTGGAAATGCGCGACCAGGAAGACGCTGTTGTGCAGTTGGAAGTCCGCGGGCGGCACGGCAAGCAGCACGCCCGTCATGCCGCCGATCGCG
>DASXFY010000022.1:0-6421 GCA_036489335.1 Steroidobacteraceae bacterium | reverse complement strand
TGAGCTCCGGCATGAGGAATGTCTTCAGCGGATTGGCCATCGCACTTGCCTCCTTCAGTGGTACCAGGGCCGCGCCCAGGGGCCGATGTGATAAGCCGCGAGCACCATCTCCACTCCGATCCACACCAGGGTCACCGGAATGAGCGCCTTCCAGCCGAGCCGCATGATCTGGTCGTAGCGGTAGCGCGGGAAGGTGGCGCGCAGCCACAGGAAGCCGAAGACGGCGAAGAAGATCTTCAGTCCCAGCCAGAAAAAGCTCGACTGGGCGAGGAACGTGTGCCCGATGAGGGGCCAGCCCTGCACGGGCGAAAGCCAGCCGCCGAAGAAAAACACCGCCGTCAGCGCCGAGATGAGAATCATGTTGGCGTACTCAGCGAGGAAGAAGAGCGCGAAGGCAATGCCCGAGTACTCGACGTGGAAGCCGGCCACGATCTCCGACTCCCCCTCCGCGACGTCGAATGGCGCCCGGTTGGTCTCGGCGACCCCCGAGATGTAATAGACGACGAGCAGCGGAAACAGCCAGAACCAGTTCCAGGCGAGGAAACCGCCCTCCTGGTTGCGCACGATGGTGCCGAGATTCATGCTGCCGGCCGCCATCAGCACGCCGACCAGCGCGAAGCCCATGGCGATCTCGTAGGCCACCATCTGCGCCGCCGAGCGCAGCGCGCCGAGGAAGGCATACTTCGAGTTGGCGGCCCAGCCGGCGATGATGACGCCGTAGACGCCCATGGAACTGAGCGCCAGCAGGTAGAGGAGCCCGGCATTGGCCTTGGACAGGACGAGCTCCGGCGACAGCGGGATGACCGCCCAGGCGGCGAACGCCGGAATGAGCGCGATCATCGGCGCGATGCGGAACAGGAACTTGTTGGAGTTGGTCGGAATGACCACTTCCTTGGTCAGGAGCTTGAAGACATCCGCGAACGGCTGGCCGAGCCCCGGGAAGAGCCCGAAGATGCGCACCCGGTTCGGCCCCCGGCGCAATTGCATCCAACCGATGACCTTGCGCTCCCACAGCGTCAGGAATGCGACACAGAGGATGAGCACGACCGTGATGATCACGATCCACACCGTCGTCCGGACAATGCCCGGGAGCGACGCCCAGGCCGTGGCAAGAGTTTGGAGCATGTCAGTAAGTCACCGCGGCGGTGCGGCCTTCGCGGGTTCTTTGCAGGGAGGGGGCTCGCCGCACCAACGCATCGATCTGATACATCGGGATGTCGACAACGGTCTGCGCAGTCTGTGTGCCACCCTGTTGCCCGACGTCGTGCGCGCCCGAGTAGGCCGGGGCCGAATACGCCGTGGGAGCGCCGACGAGCGTCGCCAGCTCCGCACAGACGTCCTCGGAGGACTGATAGTCGAATCCGGCCAGGCCCGTGAGATTGCCGAGCACGCGCAGGACCTTCCACCCGGGGCGGGATTCGCCGACGGATGCCGCCGCGCCGGTCTGGCTCTGCCATACGCCTTCGAGGTTGACGTAGGTCCCGGAGGTCTCCGCGAAGGTGCCCGCCGGTAGAAGCACATGGGCAAACTTGCGCAACGTCTCGCTCGCGAACGGCGTGACGGCCACGACGAGCTGCGCCTGTCCCAGAGTGCGGGCCGCATCGCTGCCTGGCGAGTCGATCCATGGCTCGATGCCACCGAGCAGAAGGTAGGCCGCAAGAGGTCGCGCCAACATGTCGGCGGCGGACAGGCCGGCAGTGCTCACGGGCTTGCCGCCCGCCTCCCGGTGCGGCACGGCGCCGGCAAGATGGGCCCCGGCCGCATTCGCTCCTTCGGCGAGCACGCCGAGGGAGGCGCCGGTCACCTGCGCCAGGGCGGCGGCCAACGCCCGCAGGTCGGCGAAACACGGATGCCGAAGCGCCAGTGCGCCCAGCCAGATCGCGCGCTTGTCACCCGAGGCGAGCGCCGCAGCCGCGGCGCGATGTTGCTCACCGATCCGCGCGGCCGCCGTCACTTGCGACAGGTGCGGCGGAATCGTCGCGCCTGCGGCTTCCGCTGCTGCACGCAGGATGGCGGCAAGATCGGCAACCTGGGCCGCGGGCGCGGACTCGACGTACGCCGCGACCGGAAAGTAGTAGCGAAAAACGGCGGGATTCAGCAATGCCACCTTGGCACCGTGGCGGGCCGCTTTGCGCACCCGATGCGCCAGGATCGGCGCCTCGCGGCGCAAGTTGGCGCCGACGATGAGCAAGCCATGCAGAGAGTCGATGTCCGCGATCCGCATGCCGAGGTTGGGATAGGCAGGGTCCGCGCCCTGATCGCGGAAATCGCGCTGCCGCAGCCGCGAATCGATGTTGCCGCTGCCGAGCCCGCGGGCGATGCGTCCGGCGAGGTAGAGCTCCTCCAGCGTTGCCGACGGGCTGGCCAACACGCCGAGCTCCGCCCCGCGGCCGCGCAGGCCTTCGGCCGCCCTGGCCAGCGCGGTCTCCCAGTCGGTCTCCACCCACTCGCCGCTCGCCTGGCGGATCATCGGGCGCTCCAGCCGCTCCTCGCTGTAGACGCCCTCGTAGCTGAAGCGGTCGCGATCGGCGATCCAGATCTCGTTGATTGCCTCGTTCTCACGCGGCACCACGCGCATCAGCCGGCCGCGCAGCACATGGCCGAAAAGGTTGCTGCCTGTGCCGTCGTGCGGCGACACCAGGGGTACCGATGTCATTTCCCAGGCACGGGCGGTGAAGCGGTACGGCTTGGAGACGAGCGCGCCGACCGGGCAGAGGTCGATCACGTTGCCCGAGAGCTCGTGGTTCACGGTGCTCTCGATGTACGTGCGCACCTTCTCCTGCTCGCCGCGGCCGATCATGCCGAGCTCCTGGTTGCCGGCGATCTCCTCCGTGAAGCGGATGCAGCGCGTGCACTGGATGCAGCGCGTCATGTCGGTGGCGATGAGGGGACCGAGATTCTCATCGAGCACCGTGCGCTTGCGCTCGGTGAAGCGCGAGATGTCGCGGCCGAAGCCGACGGCGAGATCCTGCAGCTCGCACTCCCCACCCTGGTCGCAGATCGGGCAGTCGAGCGGATGGTTGATCAGCAGGAACTCCATCACCGCGCGCTGCGCGCCGATGGCCCGCGGCGAGTCGGTGAAGATCTTCATGCCCTCGGCGACGGGAGTCGCGCACGCCGGCATCGGCTTCGGCGCCTTCTCCACCTCGACCAGGCACATGCGGCAGTTGGCCGCGACGGCCAGCTTCTCGTGATAGCAGAAGCGCGGCACGTAGCTGCCGTTGGCGTCGGTGACGCGGATGATCATCTCGCCCTTGCGGGCCTTGACCGGCTTGCCGTTGATCTCGACGTTGACGAATTCTTCAGCCATGTTATGCCGCCCGCGCTCCGAGCTGGTCCGCGACGATGCTGCGTCCGCCGTGATCGATCATGTACTCGAACTCGTGCCGGAAGTGCTTCATGAAGCTCTGCACCGGCCACGCCGCCGCATCGCCGAGCGCGCAGATGGTATGGCCTTCGATGCGGTTGGCGACATCGACCAGCAGCGACAGCTCCTCGCGGCGCGCCTGGCCGGCGAGCACCCGCTTCAGCAGCCGGTTCATCCAGCCCGTGCCCTCGCGGCAGGGAGTGCACTGGCCGCACGATTCCGACATGTAGAAGCGCGAGATGCGCTCCAGCACGCGCACCATGCAGGTGGTCTCGTCCATGACGATGATGGCCGCGGTGCCGACGGCGGAGCCGATGGCTTTCAGCGAGTCGTAGTCGAAGTTGGTCTTGAGCATCACCTCTCCCGGCACCACCGGCACCGAGGAGCCGCCCGGGATCACCGCCTTCAGGCGCCGGCCGGCACGCACGCCGCCAGCGAGCTCGAGCAGGTCCTTGAACGGAATGCCGAGCGGCAGCTCGAAGTTGCCGGGCTTCTCCACGTGCCCGGAGATCGAGTAGATGACGGTGCCGCCGGAGTTTGCCGGGCCGAGCGCCGCGAACCACTGCGGACCCTTGCGCAGGATGGTGGGCACGGTGGCGAAGCTCAGCGTGTTGTTGATGGTCGTCGGCTGGCCATAGACGCCGAAGTTGGCGGGAAACGGCGGCTTGAAGCGCGGCTTGCCCGGCTTGCCCTCGAGCGACTCGAGCAGCGCCGTCTCCTCGCCGCAGATGTAGGCGCCGGCGCCGACGAAGGTATGGATGTCGAAGTCGATCCCGGTGTCGCGGACGTTCTTGCCGAGGAGGCCCGCGTCGTAGGCTTCCTGCAGCGCCGCCTCGAAGCGCGGCACCGGCTCGCCGAGGAATTCGCCCCGGATGTAGTTGTAGGCGACGGTCGAATTGGTGGCGTAGGCGGCGATCGCCAGGCCCTCGATCAGCGCGTGCGGGTTGTAGCGCAGGATGTCGCGATCGTGGCAGGTGCCGGGCTCGCTCTCGTCGGAGTTGCAGACCAGATACTTCTGCGCCGGCGAGTTGCGCGGCATGAAACTCCACTTGGTGCCGGTCGGGAAGGCGGCGCCACCGCGGCCGCGCAGACCCGACGCCTTCACGGCATCGATGATCTGCTCGCGCGGCGGCTTCTCGCCGAGAATCTTCTCCCACACCTCGTAACCGCCGATCTTGCGGTAGGTGGCGAGCTCCCAGGAGCGCTCGAGCTTCAGCGGCTCGAACACGACCAGATTCATCTTGTCGGGGCTGATCGGCATGGCTACTTCAGTTCATCCAGGATCCGGTCGAGCTTCTCCGGCGTCAGATGCTCATGAAAGACATGGTCCACCATCATCATCGGCGCGCCGGTGCAGGCCGCGAGGCACTCCTCCTCGCGCTTGAGGAAAATGCGTCCATCGGGCGTGCTCTCGTTGAGCCTGATGCCGAGCCTGCGCTCGGCGTGCGCCACCAGGTCCTCACCGCCATTGAGCATGCACGAGATGTTGGTGCATATGCTGACATGGTGCCGGCCGCACGGGTGGGTCTCGAACATCGAGTAGAAAGCGGCGACTTCGTACACCTGGATGGGCGGCAGCTCGAGATACGCGGCCACGGCGTCCATGAGCTCCGGCGTCAGGAAGCCGTGGTTCTGCTCCTGCGCGGCGCGCAGAGCCGCGATGCAGGCGGAGCGCTGCCGGCCAGGCGGAAACTTCGCCATCCAGTGATCGATCTCTCGCCGAGTGTGCTCGGAGAGGGGCGTCGTGGCGCCGGCGCGCGGGCCGGCGGCCTGTGTCTCGGTGTCGTTGCTCAACGGTCGATTTCCCCGAAGACGATATCCTGTGTGCCGATTACCGCGACCACGTCCGCCAGCATGTGGCCGCGGACCATCTCCTCGAGAGCTGCGAGATGCGGGAACCCCGGCGCGCGGCACTTCAACCGATAGGGCTTGTTGGCGCCGTCGGAGATCAGATAGATGCCGAACTCTCCCTTCGGCGCCTCGATGGCGGCGTAGGTCTCGCCCTCGGGCACTTCGTAGCCTTCGGTGAAGAACTTGAAGTGATGGATGAGCGATTCCATGTCGCCTTTCATGTGCTCGCGGCGCGGCGGGCGCACCTTGCGGTCATCGACCATCACCGGGCCTGGATTCTTGCGCAGCCACTCGATGCACTGGCGGACGATGCGATTCGACTGGCGCATCTCCTCGATGCGCACGAGGTAACGGTCGTAGCAGTCGCCGTTGACACCCACGGGGATGTCGAAGTCCATGCGGTCGTAGACCTCGTAGGGCTGCTTCTTGCGCAGGTCCCACACGATGCCCGATCCCCGCAGCATCGGCCCCGAGAAGCCGAGCTGCATGGCACGCTCCGGTGTCACGACACCGATGTTGACGGTGCGCTGCTTCCAGATCCGGTTATCGGTGAGCAGTGTCTCGTAATCGTCGATGGAGGTGGGGAAGCGCCGGGTGAACGCCTCGATGAAATCGAGCATGGTGCCGGCGCGCGCCTCGTTGAGGCGATCGACGTCCTTCTGCGCGCGCCACTTCGAGGCCTGGTACTTGGGCATGACATCCGGCAGGTCGCGATAGACGCCTCCCGGCCGGTAGTACGTGGCGTGCATCCGCGTGCCGGATACCGCCTCGTAGACGTCCATCAGCTCCTCGCGCTCCTTGAAGCAGAGAAGGAACACGGTCATGGCGCCGATGTCGAGCGCGTGCGCGCCGAGCCACATCAGATGATTCAGGATGCGTGTGATCTCATCGAACAGCACGCGAATGTATTGCGCACGCTCCGGCGGCGTGATGCCGAGCAGCCGCTCGATGGCGAGCACGTAGGCGTGCTCGTTGCACATCATGGAGACGTAATCCAGCCGGTCCATGTAGCCGATCGACTGGTTGAACGGCTTCGACTCCGCGAGCTTCTCGGTCCCCCGATGCAGCAGGCCGATGTGCGGATCGGCCTTCTGGATGACCTCGCCGTCCATCTCCAGCACCAGGCGCAGCACGCCGTGAGCCGCCGGGTGCTGCGGGCCGAAGTTCATCGTGTAGTTGCGGATTTCGGCCATCGGGGCCGTC